>NZ_JBXWNA010000001.1:0-1380345 GCF_059610125.1 Ruegeria sp. YTSA144 | reverse complement strand
GCTGTGGATCGGGCCGTCGCCGCAAGCCAGTGCCGCTTCACGCACGGCCTCGGAATAGGTCGGGTGCGCGTGGCAGGGTTTGACGTGGTTCGGCGCAGCCGATGAAAGGTCCGGTGGACCTTTCACGCGTCAAACGGGCGGAGCCCGACCTGCCTAGCTGTGGATCGGGCCGTCGCCGCAAGCCAGTGCCGCTTCACGCACGGCCTCGGAATAGGTCGGGTGCGCGTGGCAGGTCAGGGCCAGATCCTCGGCGGATGCGCCGAATTCCATTGCCACGCAGACCTCGTGGATCAGATCGCCTGCTGCGGGGCCGATGATATGGGCGCCCAGGATACGGTCGGTTTCCTTGTCGGCCAGGATCTTGACGAAACCGTCAGAAGCAAAGTTGGCTTTGGCGCGGCCGTTGCCCATGAACATGAACTTGCCGACCTTGTAGGCACGGCCTTGTTCTTTGAGCGTCGCCTCGGTTTCACCGACATTGGCGACCTCGGGCCACGTATAGATCACACCCGGTATAACACCATAGTTTACATGGCCATGCTTGCCCGCAACCTGTTCCGCAGCGGCCATGCCTTCATCTTCGGCCTTGTGCGCCAGCATCGGGCCTTCGATCACGTCGCCGATGGCGTAGATGCCCGGTACGTTGGTCTGCCAGTCCGCACCCACCTTGATCTGGCCGCGCGGGGTCATCTCGACGCCCAGAGCGTCCAGCCCCAGACCATCGGAATAAGGTTTGCGCCCGGTGGCCACCAGCACGGTATCGGCGTCGATCACATGCTCGCTGTCGTCCTTGAGCAGCTTGTAGGTCACCTTGGCCTTGGTCTTGGTTGCTTCGGTTTTCTGCACCGCCGCACCCATGATGAAACTCAGCCCCTGTTTCTTGAGGATACGCTGGAATGTCTTCTGAACTTCGGGGTCCATGCCCGGCGTGATTTCCTTGAGGAACTCGATCACCGTCACCTCGGCGCCCAGGCGGCTGTACACCGATCCCAGTTCCAGCCCGATCACACCCGCGCCGATCACCACCATTTTCTTAGGAATCTTGCCCAGAGACAGCGCACCGGTTGAGGTCACAACGACTTTCTCATCGACTTCGACACCGGGCAGCGAGGACGGTTCGGAGCCTGACGCAATGATGATGTTCTTGGTTTCATGGATTTCATCGCCAACCTGAACCTTGCCGGCCGCAGGAATCGAGCCCCAGCCTTTCAGCCAGTCGATCTTGTTCTTCTTGAACAGAAACTCGATGCCCTTGGTGTTGCCCTCGATCACCTCATCTTTGTAAGCCTGCATCTGTTTCCAATCGACCGAAGGCGATTTGCCCTTCAGGCCCATCTTGGCAAAGTTGTGTTCGGCTTCATGAAGCTGATGGCTGGCATGCAGCAACGCTTTCGAGGGGATGCAGCCCACGTTCAGACAAGTGCCGCCCAGCGTTTCGCGCCCTTCGACCACAGCGGTTTTCAAACCCAGTTGAGCGCAGCGGATCGCGCAGACATAGCCGCCGGGTCCGGCGCCGATTACGATGACGTCATAGTTTGCCATTACATTCTCCTAATCCGACCGGACGATCCGGCGCTTTCCCGACCCGATCTGGCGTGTCGGGAATATCTATTGTCAAACGGGTTCCAGCAGTTTGATCGAGATATGGGCAATGCCGCCTCGTTCATGGTGCATCGCCAGTTCTTCGGAACCGAAAAATGCCTTGGCCTTGTCCAGGTTGATCACCTCGAACATCGCGATCGCATGGTCCTTCTGATCGGGATCGCGCCAGACATGGAGGTCGCGGATGCCCGCGGCCTTGCGCATCGGCTTGTCCTCGCGGAACACTTTCAGCCAGGCGTCGAAATCGGCAACATCGGCCTGCCAGAGTACATGTGTCGCCATGGTTACAGATCCATCAGCAGGCGGCGCGGATCTTCCAGCGCCTCTTTCACACGTACCAGGAAGGTCACCGCGCCTTTGCCGTCAACGATCCGGTGGTCATAGGACAGCGCCAGATACATCATCGGGCGGATCTTGATCTCGCCATTGATGACCATCGGCCGTTCCTGGATCTTGTGCATGCCCAGAATGCCCGACTGCGGGGGGTTCAGGATCGGCGACGACATCAGCGACCCGTAAACACCACCGTTCGAGATTGTGAAGGTGCCACCCTGCATTTCGGCCATGGACAGCTTGCCATCGCGGGCGCGCTTGCCCTTTTCGGCGATGGCTTTTTCGATGGCTGCAAAGGACATGCTGTCCGCGTCGCGAATGACCGGTACGACCAGACCCTGCGGCGTGCCGGCCGCAACGCCCATGTGAACGAAGTTCTTGTAGACGATGTCGGTGCCATCGATCTCGGCATTGACCTCGGGCACTTCTTTCAGGGCATGGCAGCAGGCCTTGGTGAAGAAGGACATGAAGCCCAGACGCACGCCGTGCTTCTTCTCGAACTGGTCCTTGTACTGATTGCGCAGGGCCATGACCTCGGTCATGTCCACCTCGTTATAGGTGGTCAGGATCGCGGCGGTGTTCTGCGCATCTTTCAGGCGCTTGGCGATGGTCTGACGCAGACGGGTCATCCGTACGCGTTCTTCGCGGGCCGCATCTTCGGCAGCAACCGGTGCGCGCGGAGCCTGTGCAGCAGGTGCGGGCGCAGCCGCCGCAGGTGCCGGAGCCGAAGCAGCCGCAACCGCCTTGGCAACATCTTCTTTCATGATGCGACCATCGCGACCGGTGCCGGTGACCTGATCGGCCGACAACCCGGCTTCGGCCATCGCCTTTTCGGCAGACGGCGCATTTGCAACATCCTTGCCGGTGCTTGTCGCAGCAGGAGCCGCCGCCGCCGCCGCAGGAGCGGGCGCAGGAGCTGCGCCAGCGGCCGCGCCAGAGATGACTGCCAGCTTTGCGGTTGCATCCACGGTTGCACCTTCCGGTGCGACGATTTCCGCCAGAACACCCGCAGCCGGGGCCGGTACTTCGACCGAGACTTTGTCGGTTTCCAGCTCACACAACATCTCGTCCTGCGCGACGCTGTCGCCGACTTGCTTGAACCAGGTCGAAACCGTCGCCTCAGTCACGGATTCGCCTAGCGTGGGCACCATCACGTCAACCGACCCGCCCGATGCGGTAGGTGCGGCCTCGGGGGTTGCTGCCGCTGTTGCCGGGGCAGGCGCGGCTGCACCTTCGCCGGCAGCAATCGTCGCCAGCAGAGCATCGACACCAACCGTTTCGCCTTCGGCGGCCACAATCTCACCCATCACGCCGGCCGAGGGAGAGGGCACTTCGACCGTGACCTTGTCAGTCTCCAGCTCACACAGCATCTCATCCACGGCGACCGCATCACCGGGCTTTTTGAACCATGTTGCAACAGTGGCTTCGGTGACCGACTCGCCAAGCGTGGGAACACGAACTTCAATCGTCATCGCTTATTTTCCTTCGAGGCTCAGCGCTTCGTTAACCAGCGCTTCTTGTTGGGCTTTGTGTTGGCTGGCCAGGCCCGTTGCGGGCGAGGCCGAGGTTGCGCGACCGACATAAGCCGGACGGGTATGTTTCGCGCCGATCCGGGAAAGAACCCATTCGATATTGGGCTCGATAAAGGTCCATGCGCCTTGGTTCTTGGGCTCTTCCTGACACCAGACCATTTCGGCATTCTTGAACCGTTCAAGCTCGTTGATCAGAGAATGCGCCGGGAAAGGATAGAACTGTTCGATCCGCATCAGGTAAATGTCGTCGATGCCGCGTGCATCGCGTTCCTCCAGCAGGTCGAAATAGACTTTGCCGGAACACATCACCACGCGTTTGATCTTGTCATCCGCCACCAGCTTGGTGTCGGAATTGCCCTTCTGGGCATCATCCCACAGTACCCGGTGGAAGCTGGAGCCGGTGGTGAAATCCTCGGCGGTGCTGACCGCCAGCTTGTGGCGCAGCAGTGATTTGGGCGTCACCAGGATCAGCGGTTTGCGGAACGTCCGGTGCAGTTGGCGGCGCAGAATGTGGAAATAGTTCGCAGGCGTGGTGCAGTTTGCCACGATCCAGTTGTCCTGACCGCACATTTGCAGGAACCGCTCCAGCCTTGCCGACGAATGCTCGGGGCCTTGCCCCTCGAACCCGTGCGGCAGCAGACAGACCAAGCCGGACATCCGCAGCCATTTCGATTCACCCGAACTGATGAATTGGTCGAACATGATCTGCGCGCCGTTGGCGAAGTCCCCGAACTGGGCTTCCCAAAGAACAAGCGCATTTGGTTCGGCCAGCGAGTATCCGTACTCGAACCCGAGCACAGCATATTCGGACAACATCGAGTCAATCACTTCGTACTGCGACTGACCTGCGCGAATGTTGTTCAGCGGGTAGTACCGTTCTTCGGTTTCCTGATGAATGAACCCCGAATGGCGCTGGCTGAAGGTGCCGCGCGTGGCGTCCTGACCTGCCAGGCGTACCGGGTACCCTTCGGTCAGCAGGGATCCGAAAGCCAGCGCCTCACCAGTGGCCCAGTCAAAGCCTTTACCGGTTTCAAACATCTGTTTCTTGTGCTCAAGCAGACGACCAACCGTCTTGTGCATGGCAAATCCGCTTGGTGCGCGGGTCAAGGCGCCACCGATTTCTGCCATGGTTTCGGGCGTGATCGCCGTCTCGCCGCGCATGTATTCGTCTTTGTTCTTGTCAAGATGCGACCAGCGCCCATCCAGCCAATCGGCCTTGTTGGGTTTATAGTCCTTACCGGCCTCGAATTCGTCGTTCAGATGGGCCTGGAAGGCCGCTTTCATATCCTCGATCTCACCTTCGGGGATCAGGCCATCCTTGACCAGGCGTTCCGTGTACAGAGACAGCGTGGTCTTATGCGTCTTGATCTTCTTGTACATGATCGGGTTGGTGAACATGGGCTCGTCGCCCTCGTTGTGACCAAACCGGCGATAGCAGAAGATATCCAGAACCACGTCCTTGTGGAATTTCTGGCGGAACTCGGTCGCCACCTTGGCTGCATGAACAACCGCCTCGGGGTCATCCCCGTTCACGTGGAAGATCGGGGCCTCGACCATCAGCGCGATATCCGTTGGATACGGGCTGGAGCGTGAGAAATGCGGCGCGGTGGTAAAGCCGATCTGGTTGTTCACCACGATATGCATTGTCCCGCCGGTGCGATGCCCGCGCAGACCGCTCAGGCCAAAACCTTCGGCCACGACGCCCTGTCCGGCAAAGGCCGCATCCCCGTGCAGCAGAATGGCCATGACCTTGGTGCGGTCCGTGTCGCCCAACTGATCCTGCTTGGCGCGGACCTTGCCCAGAACCACAGGGTTCACCGCCTCAAGATGCGACGGGTTCGCAGTCAGCGACAGGTGCACGCTGTTGCCATCAAACTCGCGGTCGCTGGAAGCACCCAGATGGTATTTCACGTCGCCCGAACCATCCACGTCTTCGGGTTTGAAACTGCCGCCCTGGAATTCATTGAAAATGGCGCGGTACGGTTTGCCCATCACGTTGGCCAGAATGTTCAAACGGCCCCGGTGCGGCATGCCGATGACGATGTCGCTCAGGCCCAGCGCGCCGCCGCGCTTGATGATCTGCTCCATCGCCGGAATAAGCGCCTCACCGCCATCGAGACCAAAGCGCTTGGTGCCCATGTACTTGACGTGCAGGAATTTCTCAAAGCCTTCGGCCTCGACCATCTTGTTCAGGATGGCTTTGCGGCCTTCCTTGGTGAACTGGATTTCCTTGCCATAGCCCTCAATCCGCTCTTTCAGCCATGCAGCCTCTTCCGGGTTCGAGATATGCATGTATTGCAGCGCAAAAGTACCGCAATAGGTCCGCTTCACGATCTCGACGATCTGCCGCATCGAGGCAACCTGAAGGCCCAGAACGTTGTCGATGAAGATCGGGCGATCCATGTCGGCGTCGGTGAAGCCGTAGGTCTTGGGGTCGAGCTCTGGGTGATTGGTTGCCGCGCGCATGCCCAGCGGATCCAGATCGGCGGCCAGATGACCCCGGATGCGGTAGGCCCGGATCAGCATCAGGGCGCGCAGGCTGTCCAACACCGCACGCTTGATCTGGTCATCGCTGACTTCGACACCTTTGTCGGCGGCCTTTTCCTTGATCTTCTTGCCTGCGGCCTTGGCGTCAATCTCGGCCCACTCACCGGTCAGCGCACCGGTCAGATCATCGGCCGGCATCGGAGGCCAGTCCGTGCGCGCCCACGAAGGCCCTTCGGCCTCTTTCTGCACATCAGGCGCGGCGTCGCCCATGGCCTTGAAGAACTCGACCCAGGCAGCGTCTACCGCACCGGGGTTCTTGGTGTACTGCGCATAAAGCTGTTCCAGGTATTCGGCGTTGTGCCCCTGCATGAAGCTGGAGGCATGAAAGGCAGTATTGGGCGAGTGTTCGGTCATTGGGCTACCTCATGTGGGTTGGGACCGTATTGATTGGTGCCTGGCTGGCTGGGGCGGGTCAGCCACCACAGCACCAGGAGGGGCGACACCACCAGAACGATAAGTGTCGGTATGACGATCAGCAATGTTGCGCGGGTGAACAAAATGTCCAGAGTGCCACCATGCTGGAAATGAGAGGCGAGGCCGATGCCGAAGATCAGAACCGCAAAGGCCCCAAGGATCAGCAGGATCGGCAGCAAAGCATAAAGCCCGCTGCGCCCGGTATCATGCATCCGTCGCCACGCGACAGCCAGATGCGGGAAGAAAACGATCAGGCCGACGATGCTCTGCACCGGTTGCGAAGAAGTGGCGGTGATGGATTTGGACGTATCCGTCTCAGTCACAGTGACCTGAGTGAAGAACTGCCAGTCAATGATCCCGGCGATGATGTTCCAGATCACGATGAAGAGAAAGAAGAACCAGTATTCGGTCCGCGAGGCACGGCCTGAGAAGGTGAAGAACTTGGCGAAACAGGTGCGGATGGCGTCGGAGAAGGTCATCTTCATAACCCGCAAACTATGCTGGCGCGGTGATAGTCGCGCAGCCTGTCAACAAATGTCGGTTCCAAATCTGATACAACCGGCGTGTCTCCACAAAGCTGCCTGCCAAATGTAAACAATGCGCCCGAGGAAATTAGACTGGGGTCATAGGACACGATGTTCGGATCGCTTGGAAAATCGACCAAGACCACTCTGATCCCATCTGGTGCTTTTTCCTGAGCCAAGCGCTCTGGATATGACGCTGCCCATAAGAAAAGGGCCAAAATCCCACCCAGAAGGCAGCAGAAAAAACCTATGATCTTGAGAAATCTCATTTCGGATGTCCCGCCCGACGGCAACGCCAGGCAGCGCCCGACCCTCCCCCCGGGAGGGCGCTTGCAGCACCCACCCAGGGTCGGGCGTTGTCCTCAGCGCCTTTGGAGGGCCGGATTTCCATTACCCAATCGCTTCCAGCACGGCCTCACCCAGCTGCGCCGGGCTTTCGGCCACGACGATACCGGCCGCGCGCATGGCTTCGATCTTGTCTTCGGCACCGCCCTTGCCACCAGCGACAATCGCGCCCGCGTGGCCCATACGGCGGCCCGGAGGGGCTGTGCGGCCAGCGATGAAACCGGCGGTCGGCTTCTTGCGGCCTTTCTTGGCTTCATCCGCCAGGAATTGCGCGGCTTCTTCTTCGGCCGAGCCGCCGATCTCACCGATCATGATGATCGACTCGGTCTCGTCATCGGCCAGGAACCATTCCAGAACGTCGATATGCTCGGTGCCTTTGATCGGGTCGCCGCCGATGCCCACGCAGGTGGACTGGCCCAGACCCACGTCGGTGGTCTGCTTGACGGCCTCATAGGTCAGTGTGCCCGAACGCGACACGACGCCGACCGAACCGCGCTTGTGGATGTGGCCGGGCATGATCCCGATCTTGCAGGCGTCGGGCGTGATGACACCGGGGCAGTTCGGGCCGATCAGACGCGACTTGCTGCCTTCCAGCGCGCGCTTCACCTTCATCATGTCCAGAACCGGGATGCCTTCGGTGATGCAGACGATCACTTCCATCTCGGCATCAATCGCTTCGAGGATCGAGTCAGCCGCAAAAGGCGGCGGCACGTAGATCACGCTGGCGTTGGCTTCGGTCACGTGCTTGGCCTCGTGGACCGAGTTGAACACGGGCAGGCCCAGATGCTCCATCCCGCCTTTGCCGGGGGTGACGCCGCCGACCATCTTGGTGCCATAGGCAATGGCCTGTTCGCTGTGGAATGTACCCTGCGAGCCGGTAAAGCCCTGACAGATCACTTTGGTGTTTTCGTCGATGAGGACTGCCATTTTGTCCCTTTCTCTAGGCGGTGTTGGATTGATTGGGTTCGGTCGCCGGCAGAACCTGCGGCGCATAGGTAATTTTCTCGAGCGTGGCGCGTCCCAGCGCCAGATTGGCCGTCGTGCGCAGGCCGCTGCTGATTTCAGCGATGCCGCGCCTGACTTTTTGCCGGATCAGGGGCCAGCCTGTTGGCCGCGCGCGCGGTGCACCCATATTGTATTCGCCGGGAGCTTCGTTGCCCTGTTCGACCATGGCCGGGATCACCTGATAGATGTTGATCTGACGCGCCGCCGGCGAGGCGGACGGGTTGAACAACAAACCATCCAGCGTGATGTCAAAGGGTTTCTGCGCCAGAAAGTGCCGCGCCGTTTCGCGTGTCAGCGCATAAGCTGCACCACCGGGATGGCGCGAGCGCATCAGGCGCAATTCCCGCCCCAGATGGGGCAGCCGCTTGCGCCCAAGGGCCACGTAAAGCTTCGTGCTGCGCCAGCGTTCGAACCGCACGATGTCGGCATCCTCTGGCCACCATGATGCATCATTCAACCAGTCTGCCAATTCCGGTGTCAGAAACACATCATCCTCAAGGATCAAGGCCTGTTCCGCCCCCGAGGCGATCAGCGCCTCCCACGCTTTGGCATGGCTAAGGGTACAGGCCATGTCCTTGGTGTGGAAATAGCCCCAAGGTCCTTCCGCCCGGCATTCGCGCAGGAAATCCTCACGGGTGGCGGCGTCGCAATCAACAGCATTGACGCGCGTCGCCGACAGGCCTGCCTTTTGCAACTCCTGCTCCATCAAACGCGCCCGCCCGGTGGCGCGTTCTAGGCCTATGAGGAAGATAGGGATGGTCATGGGGTTACGTTTCCAGTCAAATCAGGCAGTCCGCATCCAGCGCAATCTGTTTTGCGAGCCAGTAAAGCCCTGACAGATCACTTTGACATTTTCGTCGATGAGGACTGCCATTTTGTGGAGTCTCCTTGTCAGTTAGATGCGCTCAATGATGCACGAAAGTACTGTTTGCCGTTGTTCACGATCGTGGGTGTGAAGTTCATAACTGAATCTCCGCGCGAGTTTGTTCGAGTCGCGAACGTGTTCGGATCGACGTCGATTTTCGCATTCCCGTCAGTTCCTTGCGTGCTTCCTACTGCAAGTAGCAGACCGAGTTCCTCTGGTTTCGCTTTCGACGAAAAAACCATGGAGCAAACTTTGCCAGACGAGCTACGTGTCAGTTTAAAAGACACATCTCGCTTGCCATCGTAAAAAGTTCCCGTTTTCGAGTGAGCTTGAAACCCGTTTTGGGCAAGCACTTTCTTAGCCTTACGAAAGTTCGGATAAGTTTTAGCGCAGACACCGATAAACAGGTTTGCAGTGTCCTCCAAGCCCAAGCCTTTGGTGCCTGGTTCGAGGTCTTGAGCTGAGGCCGAAGAAGCGAAGAACGCTGACATCAAAATCAGACAAGCAGCTACAAGGGAATGACGAAAACCGACGGTCACTTGCTTCAACCCTTAACCGCCTTCACGATCTTCTCGGCGCCGTCTTTCAGGTTGTCCGCCGCAATCACGTCCAGACCCGAATTGTTGATGATCTCTTTGCCCTTCTCGACATTCGTGCCTTCCAGACGCACGACCAGCGGAACTTGCAGACCAACTTCTTTCACCGCGGCGACAACGCCCTCGGCAATCACATCACAGCGCATGATGCCGCCGAAGATGTTGACCAGAATGCCTTTGACCTGCGGGTCCGAGGTGATGATCTTGAACGCCTCGGTCACTTTCTCTTTGGTGGCACCGCCGCCCACGTCGAGGAAGTTGGCAGGCTCAGCCCCATAAAGCTTGATGATATCCATGGTGGCCATCGCCAGACCGGCACCGTTGACCATACAGCCGATCTCACCATCCAGCGCGATATAGTTCAGGTCGTATTTCGAGGCTTCCAGTTCCTTGGGGTCTTCCTCGGTCGTGTCGCGCAGTTCGGCGATATCCGGGTGGCGGTAGACCGCGTTGCCGTCAAAGCCGACCTTGGCGTCCAGCACCTTGAGGTCGCCGCTGTCCGAGACGATCAGCGGGTTGATCTCCAGCATCTCCATGTCCTTTTCGACGAAGGCTTGATAGAGCTGACCCATCAGTTTGACGCATTGCTTGACCTGCGCGCCTTCCAGACCAAGCGAGAAGGCGATACGGCGGCCGTGATAGGGCATGTAGCCGGTGGCCGGATCGACCGAGAAGGACAGGATTTTCTCGGGCGTCGCGGCGGCCACTTCTTCGATGTCCATGCCGCCCTCGGTCGAACAGACGAAGGAAATGCGGCTGGTCTGGCGATCCACCAGCAGGGCCAGGTACAGTTCACGCTCGATGCCCGAGCCTGCTTCGATATAGATGCGGTTGACCTGCTTGCCGGCCGGGCCGGTCTGATGCGTGACCAGTGTGCGGCCCAGCATCTTTTTGGCTTCTTCGGCCGCTTCTTCAACCGATTTGGTCAGACGAACGCCGCCTTTTTCACCGGCATCGGCCTCTTTGAACGAACCCTTGCCGCGACCACCTGCGTGGATCTGTGCTTTGACAACCCAAAGCGGGCCGTCCAGCTCACCTGCTGCGGTTTTGGCTTCTTCGGCGCGCAACACGGCGCGACCATCGGACACCGGTGCGCCATAGCTGCGAAGGAGGGCTTTGGCCTGATATTCGTGAATGTTCATCGAAACTGTCCCGTCTGACTGCGTTTAATCGTTATAGGGGTGTCTAGCGGGCAAGTTTAAAGGGTTTTTTGATGCTCGATGGGTTTTTAGCGAAGATTTTCGTTATTTGTGATCACAGTATTTTAGGGTGTGATCACAAACTTTACGATGTGGCAAAACGATTCGAAAAAACGGCGCAGCATAAGAAAATCATATTCGAAAAAAGGGATTTGCGGCGTTTGCGCCAACATTTGCGACCGGGGCATGCGCGGGCCAAACGAAAACCGGCCCTGAAACGGGCCGGTCTCAAACTCGGACTGTATGGCTGACTTATGCCAGCGAGCTGTCGATGCCCTTGCACGCGTCGATCAGGCCCTTCACGGCGTTCACAGAGTTGTCGAACCCTGCCTGCTCGTCTTCGTTCAGCTTGATGTCGACGATACGCTCGACACCACCAGCACCGATGACGGTCGGAACGCCGACATAGAGGCCATCGACGCCCAGCTCGCCGTTGCAGTAGGCCGCGCATGGCAGAACGCGTTTCTGGTCTTTCAGATAGGCCTCGGCCATTTCGATCGCCGACGTGGCAGGCGCGTAATAGGCCGACCCGGTTTTCAGCAGGCCAACGATTTCCGCGCCGCCGTCCCGGGTGCGCTGCACGATGGCGTCCAGTTTCTCTTGCGTGGTCCAGCCCATCTCGACCAGATCAGGCAGCGGAATACCGGCAACGGTCGAGTAGCGTACCGACGGCACCATGGTGTCGCCGTGGCCGCCCAGCACGAACGCGGTGACGTCGCGCATCGAGACGTTGAACTCTTCCGACAGGAAATGTGCAAAGCGGGCCGAGTCCAGCACCCCTGCCATGCCACAGACCTTGTTGTGCGGAAGGCCCGAGAATTCGCGCAGGGCCCAGACCATGGCGTCCAGCGGGTTGGTGATGCAGATCACGAACGCATCGGGTGCGTGGGCAGCGATGCCTTCACCGACCGACTTCATGACTTTCAGGTTGATGCCCAGCAGATCATCGCGGCTCATGCCCGGCTTGCGGGCCACACCTGCGGTCACGATGCATACATCCGCACCGGCGATATCGGCATAGTCGCTGGTGCCTTTCATCGAGGCGTCGAACCCTTCCGAAGGGCCGGATTCCGCGATGTCGAGCGCCTTGCCCTGCGGCAGTCCGTCTGCGATGTCAAACAGGACAACGTCACCCAGTTCTTTGACAGCTGCGAGATGTGCAAGCGTGCCGCCGATGTTCCCCGCGCCGATCAGCGCAATCTTGGGTCTGGCCATTTGGAGTTTCTCCATATCCGGTCGGTATTGAAATCGCGGTTGTGCTAGTCGTTAAAACGTCAATAGGCAAGAGTTCTGCGACGTGGCATACAACCGCATACTGTTTGCGGGCCCTGCTTTGATTGCGCTAAACGGCCTTTGACACAAGCCAAAACCGGGACTGTCACATGTTCGAGCTGAACCTTATGTTTTTTGCCGTGGCGATCCCTGCCGTGATCTTTGCCGGCATTTCAAAGGGCGGTTTCGGTTCCGGCGTGGCTTTTGCGTCGTCGTCGATTCTGGCCTTGATCCTGACACCCGGGCAGGCTTTGGCCTTGATGCTGCCGATTCTGATGGTGATCGATGTGGCCACGTTGGGTCCTTATTGGAGACGGTGGAGCTGGCCGGATTCACGTCTGCTGATTCTGGGCGCGGTGCCCGGCGTGGCGATGGGAGCATGGCTTTATCGTGCAACGGATGATGATCTGCTGCGCCTGCTGATCGGTGGAATCTCTGTCGGGTTCGTGATTTGGCACATGGCGCAATCGCAAGGCTGGGTGCGGGGGTTTGCCAGGCGACTGCCGCCGTCTTCTGGTTTGTTTGCCGGGCTGGTCGCGGGTTTCACAAGCTTCGTCAGCCACGCCGGCGGCCCCCCGGCGGCTGTCTATCTTTTGTCGCAACGGCTGACCAAAACCGAGTTTCAGGCCAGCACGGTATTGGTTTTCTGGGTGATCAATATCGCGAAATTCGTGCCCTACGCTTATCTGGGCATGTTCACATGGCAGACGTTGTGGGCGGACTTGTTGCTGACACCCTTTGCGATCCTGGGGGCATGGCTGGGCGTTCGGGCGCATTTCATGTTGTCCGAACGCCTGTTCTTCGGGCTCGCCTATGTGCTGCTGACACTCACCGGCAGCAAGCTGATCTGGGACGCGTTTACCTGATCAGGCATTGGGGGGCAGCGCCTCGGCCACCTCTTCAAAAGCCTGACCGGAAGCCACAAGGCAGGTGATCCCGTTTGGCAACGTCACCGTGATCGTCCAGCTGCCGGTTTCGCCCGAGGCAAAAAGCTCCATAACAACGCCTTTCCGGGCCAGTCCCAAACCCCTGCGCGTTTCACCATAGGCCTCATGCAAGCGCTCCAGCACAGCTTCTCTGGGCGCACAGTTTTGACCCTGAGCATGCACATGTTGCGCGGCCAGGACCATGATCCCAAGCCCCATCGTCATCTTGAACACCGTCTTTTGCATCCCGTACCCTTTTTTGATTCCAACTGCCGATCAGGGTGGGTGGCAAGGGACGAAATCCGGTTAAGGGAACGCACGTTGCGTCGGGTTTGCTGCAGTGCGGCGATTTTATGCTTGAACTTTCCTGCAAAAAATGCCCCATTCCGCGCAACTTTATTTCAATGGGAGTGGTCCATGGATCCTCGTCAGCGCCCCTATCGTTCGGTTCTCTACATTCCCGGTTCGAAGGACCGGGCCCTGGACAAGGCCCGTTCTTTGCCTGTGGATGCGATCATCTTCGACCTGGAAGATGCAGTTGCAGCGGACGAAAAAGAAAACGCTCGCGAAACGCTGAAAGAGGCCTTGGCCGCCGGGGGGTATGGGGCACGGGTCAAGATCGTCCGGATCAATGGGCTGGATACCGAATGGGGGCGTGCCGACGCCGAGGCGGTGCGCGACATGGATGCCGATGTTGTCCTGTTGCCCAAGGTGAATGCGGCGGCTGACGTGGATGCACTGGCGGCGATCACCGGAGAAATGCCGATCTGGGCCATGATGGAAACACCGCGCGGAATGCTGAACGCCGCCGAAATCGCCGCGCATCCGTTGATGGCCGGGTTCGTGATGGGCACAAACGATCTGGCCAAAGAACTGCAAACCCGCTTCCGTCCTGATCGCTTGCCGATGATGACTTCGCTGGGTCTGTGCCTGTTGGCCGCCAAGGCCGAAGGGCTGATCATCATCGATGGCGTGTACAACGCTTTCAAGGATACCGAGGGTCTGGCCGCCGAGTGTGCGCAGGGCCGCGACATGGGCTTTGATGGCAAAACGCTGATCCATCCGGCCCAGGTCGATGTGGCCAACACGGCCTTCGCACCATCGGATGACGAGATCGATCTGGCCCGCCGCCAAATATCGGCATTCGAAGAGACCGAAGCGCAAGGACAGGGTGTTGCCGTCGTGGATGGCAAGATCGTTGAAAATCTGCACGTTGCAACGGCCCGCGAAATTCTGGCAAAAGCAGAGGCGATTTCAGCTTTGCAAGCGGGGTAAGCCAGCATGGGCTTTTTTCTTCTGATCTTGGGCGTGGCACTGTGGTGGGCGGCGCATCTGTTCAAACGTGTGGCGCCTGAACGCCGCGCCGCGATGGGCGACGGGGGCAAGGGGGCAGTCGCCCTGGCGCTGGTCGCGTCGATCCTGCTGATGGTGTTCGGCTATCGCATGACCGACTTCATCTATGTCTGGGCGCCGCCGACCTTCCTGATTCACGTCAACAATCTGTTGGTCCTTGTCGCGATCTACATGATGAGCCCAGCGGGCACAAAAGGCCGAGTGCTGAACAAGTTTCGCCATCCGATGCTGGGTGGGTTCAAGCTGTGGGCCTTTGCGCATTTGCTGGTGAACGGAGATCTGGCCTCGATCATCCTGTTCGGCGGTCTTCTGGCATGGGCCGTGGTGGAAGTCATTGTAATCAACAAGTCCGAACCCGACTGGACGCCGGGTGAGCCCGGTACTTACGGCAAGGATGCGATGTTCTTTGTGGCCTCGATCGTTCTGCTGGGGATTATCGGATATATCCACGGCCTGGTCGGTCCGTCTCCGTTCGGCTCATGAGGACCTGACTCCATGGCGAAACTCTATCGTTTGTTGACCGAAGAAGACACGTCAGCCTTCTGCCACAAGGTGTCGGATGCGTTGGCAAAGGGATGGGAGCTGTACGGCGACCCGTCCTATGCCTTTGACTCAGCCAGCAACGTAATGCGGTGTGCGCAGGCCGTGACAAAAGAGGTCGAAGCCGACTATTCCCCCGACATGAAACTGGGACAACAGTAATGGTAAAAACAAATCCGGGCCGATTTTTCGAGGATTATTCCGTAGGGCAGGTACTGCAACACGCTGTGCCACGCACAGTGACCGAGGGCGAACGCGGTTTGTATCACGCGCTTTATCCCGCACGCCACGCTCTTTATTCCTCGGACGAATTTGCCCGGGATTGTGGTTTGCCGGAAAGTCCGCTTGATGATCTGGCCGCGTTTCATCTGGTGTTCGGTAAGACAGTACCGGATGTTTCGCTGAACGCGGTTGCCAATCTTGGCTACGGCGAAGGCCGCTGGCTGAAACCTGTCTACGCCGGTGATACTCTGCGGTCCGTGTCCGAGGTGATTGGTCTCAAACAGAATTCCAACGGAAAAACGGGTGTCGTTTGGGTCCGCACCCGTGGATTGAACCAATTGGACGAAGTGGTCATCGAATATGTCCGTTGGGTCATGGTGCGCAAAGCAGACGTGAATGCGCCAGCGCCCGAAACGGTTGTTCCCGAATTGAAGAAGGCATTGACACCCCAGGATCTGATCGTGCCCGAAGGTCTCGATTTCTCGAATTACGATTTCGCGTTGGCCGGCGAAGCGCATCGTTGGGGCGATTATGAAATCGGTGAGAAAATCGACCACGTGGACGGCGTCACCGTGGAAGAGGCCGAGCATATGCTGGCCACCCGGCTTTGGCAGAACACCGCCAAGGTGCATTTCGATCTGACGTTCCGCCCGGAAGGCAGGTTGATCTATGGCGGGCACGTGATCTCGATGGCGCGGACCTTGTCGTTCAATGGACTTGCGAACGCGCAGATGATTGTTGGCCTGAATGGCGGCGCGCATGCCAACCCCTGTTTCGCGGGTGACACGATCAAGGCCTGGTCCGAAGTCCTGGATAAAGCGGAAACCGGTGTTCCCGGCGTGGGTGCGATCCGTCTGCGCCTGGTGGCGACAAAGGGTGGCGATCCGTTCGTGTTGAAGACTGACGAGGGCCGGTATTTGCCCGATGTGCTTCTGGACCTCGATTATTGGGCACTCATGCCGCAGTAAGAGAACTGACGGTAATGTGAGCCATTTGCGTGCAAGCCGTGCTAGGCTTGCACCATGCATCTTCTGCGCGCGATACTAGCCAGTATTTGTCTGGCCCCGTCGGCTCAGGCCTGCGATCTGGCATTGGCCCTGGCGGTTGACGTTTCCGGCTCGGTCGACAGCAACGAGTACCGCATCCAGATGGACGGGCTGGCCGCCGGTCTGCGCGACCCGATCGTGTCCGAGGCGCTGGTGCGGGGTCAGGCGCAGTTGATGCTGGTGCAATGGACCGGGTCATCGCGCCAGCAGGTCACGATCCCCTGGACCCGTATCGACAGTTTCGCGGCGTTGGATCGTTTCGCCGGTCAGGTTGCCGCAGATCCACGCATCTGGCGGAATTTCTCGACGGCGATAGGTGAGGCGTTGCACACGACGCTGGACGCTTTTGATTCCGTTTCCGATTGCAAGCGACGTCTGATCGATCTGTCGGGGGACGGCGTATCCAATGAAGGGGTCGAACCAACGCAGGTTCATGCCGCTCTGCGCAACCGCGGCATTGTCGTCAATGCGTTGGCCATCGAAGAAAGTGAACCGGATCTGACGGCCTATTTCTTCGAGAATGTCATCGTGGGCGAGGGCGCTTTTGTGGTTTCGGCCTCGGGCTTCGCGGACTATCCGGAACGAATTCGCAAAAAACTGCTGCGCGAAGTGACGCAGCAAACGGCGGGCCTGAAATGACAGTCAGGAGATTCGTGATCACATGCCTTTGATCTTGAAATCGCTAACATTGATGACGGGGGATGTGAAATGTGATCACGACAATATTTTGTGTGATCACATACCTGAATAATCCGCCAATTTGCACTGAATTTAGTGGTTTTTGCACCCGCAGCACGTGACAGTGTCGCAAAAACCAGTAAAACGTTCGGTAGCCAACCGAAAAGGAGCCGCCATGGCCGATGTAAATCGGGGCAATCGCCCACTTTCGCCGCACCTGTCGATCTATCGTCCACAGCTGACGTCGGTCACATCCATCCTGACACGCATCACCGGAAACGCGCTTCTACTGGCGGCGCTGTTGATCGTCTGGTGGTTTCTGGCCGCAGCAACGTCGCCCGAGGCCTTCGCCGTTGCGAACGGAGTGATTACTTCGGTGCTTGGCGACCTGGTGATGGCTCTGTCCGTTTGGGGTCTTTGGTATCACACGCTGGCCGGTGTGCGACACCTGATCTGGGACAATGCGGTTGGTCTGGACCTTCCCACAGCGACAAAGCTGGGCTGGGCGGTTGTCATCGGATCGGTCGTTCTGACCCTTCTGACCCTTGTCATCGTCGCGTGATTGGAGGCCTGACATGCGTTATCTGACCGACCGCAAACGCGCCGCTGGCCTTGGCTCGGCGAAATCCGGCACAGCCCATTTCTGGGCGATGAAAGTCAGCTCGGTGGCTCTGCTGATACTTGTGCCTTTGTTTGTCTTCACCTTCGGCCCGGTTCTGGGTCAGCCGTTTGACGTGGTGCTCGAGTATTACTCGCGGCCTTTCCCAGCCATCGTGGCAGCATTGACGCTGGCGGTTGGCTTCAAACACTTCGCAGACGGTGCGCAGGTGATGCTTGAGGACTATGTTCACGGCACGCTTGAAAAGGTCCTGATCATCTTGGTGACCTGCCTGTCCTACGGTGCGGCTGCGGCCGGCATCTTCGCCATCGCGCGCATTGCCCTTTAATTCCCGGAGCTGAAAGAAATGGCTGCATACGAATACGAAACGCATGAATATGACGTGGTCGTTGTCGGCGCCGGTGGGGCCGGTCTGCGGGCGACATTGGGTATGGCGGAACAAGGCCTGCGTACGGCCTGCGTGACCAAGGTTTTCCCAACCCGTTCCCACACCGTGGCCGCGCAGGGTGGCATTGCCGCATCGCTGTCAAACATGGGCCCCGACCATTGGCAGTGGCACATGTACGACACCGTCAAGGGCTCGGACTGGTTGGGCGATACCGACGCGATGGAGTATCTCGCGCGGGAGGCACCCAAGGCAGTCTACGAGCTGGAGCATTATGGCGTGCCGTTCAGCCGGACGGAAGAGGGCAAGATTTATCAGCGCCCCTTCGGTGGGCACACCACTGAATTCGGAGAAGGTCCTGCGGTACAGCGCACCTGTGCAGCCGCCGACCGGACCGGCCACGCGATTTTGCATACGCTGTACGGGCAGTCGCTCAAGAACAACGCCGAGTTCTATATCGAATATTTCGCCATCGACCTGATCATGTCCGAGGACGGCCAGTGTCAGGGGGTCGTCTGCTGGAAGCTGGACGACGGCACCATGCATGTCTTCAACGCCAAGATGGTGGTTCTGGCGACCGGCGGCTATGGCCGCGCCTATTTCAGCGCCACCTCGGCCCATACCTGCACCGGCGATGGCGGCGGCATGGTGGCCCGTGCTGGGCTGGCCTTGCAGGATATGGAATTCGTTCAGTTCCACCCCACCGGCATCTACGGGTCAGGCTGCCTGATCACCGAAGGTGCGCGCGGCGAGGGCGGTTACCTGACCAACTCGGAAGGCGAACGGTTCATGGAGCGCTATGCGCCCCAGTACAAGGACCTCGCGCCGCGCGACTACGTTTCGCGCTCGATGACCATGGAAATCCGCGAGGGACGTGGCGTAGGGGCCGAAGGAGATCACATTCACCTGAACCTCAGCCACTTGCCTGCCGAGGCTCTGGCGGAACGCCTGCCCGGCATCTCGGAAAGCGCAAAGATTTTCGCGGGTGTGGATGTCACCAAGGAACCGATCCCGGTACTGCCGACAGTGCATTACAACATGGGCGGTATCCCCACGAACTATTGGGGTGAGGTTCTGAACCCAACTGCCGACGATCCGACTGCGGTCGTTCCCGGTTTGATGGCCGTTGGCGAAGCCGGCTGTGCCTCGGTCCACGGTGCGAACCGACTGGGGTCGAACTCGCTGATTGACCTCGTGGTCTTTGGCCGGGCGGCAGCGATCCGGGCCGGCAAGGTTGTCGACGCCGATTCCGCCAACCCGGTTCTGAACCAGGCGTCGGTCGACAAGGCGTTTGACCGTTTTGATACGGTGCGCAACGCCAGCGGCTCAATCCCAACCGCCGAACTGCGGCTTGAGATGCAAAAGACCATGCAGGCGGATGCGGCCGTGTTCCGAACCGCCAAGACCATGGCCGAAGGCGTCGAGAAGATGACAGCGATTGCCGCAAAGATGGACGACCTGAAGGTCACAGACCGTTCGTTGGTCTGGAACAGCGATCTGATGGAAACCCTTGAACTGACCAACCTGATGCCAAACGCACTTGCCACCATCGTCGGTGCCGAGGCCCGCAAGGAATCCCGTGGGGCCCACGCGCATGAGGATTTCAGCGAGCGCGATGACAAAAACTGGCGCGTTCATACGGTCAGCCGGGTTGAGGGCAACAAGGTTGAGCTCAGCTACCGTCCGGTCATCGTTGATCCACTGACGACCGAAGAACAAGGCGGTATCAGCTTGCAGAAAATCGCGCCCAAAGCGCGGACGTTCTAAGGGCTGGTCAGGAACAGGGCGAGATGGCAGAGTTTTCTTCGACCGATTATTGGCAACGCCGATATGAGCACGGCAAGACCTCGGGTGCGGGGTCTTACGGGCGTCTTGCTGTCTACAAAGCGAATTTCATCAACACGATGGTCGAGATGGAAGGCGTGGACTCGGTTGTAGAATTGGGTTCGGGCGACGGAAATCAGGCGCAATTGTTTGATATCCCGAAATATACCGGTTTGGATGTCTCGGACCTCTGCGTTCGGCGCTGCAACGAAGTTTTTCGATCCCGCCCCAATTGGGTGTTCAAAAACGCCGATTCCGAGGTTGAGCCGCATGACGTTTCTCTTTCGTTGGATGTCATTTATCATCTGACCGAGGACAGCGTTTTCGACAACTACATGCGGCGGCTCTTCGGGTTGGCACAGCGTTATGTCGTTATCTATTCGTCGGATTTTGACCTGAACCCTTCCAACCAGCATGTGCGCCATCGCCCGTATTCCGCCTGGATAGAAGACTTCATGCCCGGCTGGCAGCTCTATTGTGAAGAAGAGAACCCGTTTGCCGTCAAAGGGCATGCCCATGCCTCAAAGAACAGCTTCGCCGCGTTCAAAGTGTTCGAGCGGAGATGAACGAGTGACTGGCGCAAGCACCATATCGACCCGGGAAGCCAAACAAGCCGCTTTTGATCCTGTCAAATGCCGGTGGGGCGTTCAAAAAAGCGCAAGCCATGATGAAATCCCAGGCGCATCGCGGCGTATGCTATGCTGGTGCTTGCAATGACGGTCGAGAAACTCCAATCCGGGCAAAGTGATCCCAAGATCATCCTGATCGGCTTGAACCGATGTGCGACGACCTCGTTTCACATGCTGTTTCAGAACAGCGGGATTCCTTCGGTGCATTGGGAAGATGACCAGGGTCTAAACCTTGCACATCGCATGGTAACCAATATTGCCATGGGGCGCAGACCGCTGGATGGGTTTGGTACAGTCCGGGCCTTCACTGATATCGCCTTTGTCAATTCGCGCTTCATGCTGGACGGCGCACGGTTCTTTCGAGAGCTGCACGCGGCTTACCCGGACGCCTATTTCTTGCTGAACACGCGCAATCGCGATGACTGGATCGCATCACGTGCCAACCATTCCGGCGGTAGGTACCTTGAGCGATGCTGCAAGGCCAATGGACAGACGGCCGACCAGGTGAAGCGGGGCTGGGCGCATATGTATGACGTGCACCATTCCGAGGTCGAAGCTTTCTTTGACGACAACCCGCGCTTTCTGCGTTTTGATATCGACCGGGACGACCCGCAAAACCTTGCGGATTGGCTTTCTCCGGATTTCGACGTGAACATCGCCCATTGGGGGCATTATAACCGAGGGGCGTCTGAACGCGCCCGGACAGGCTGAAAGGCGGCCTTGTGCTGAATGGAGAATTGACATGGTTCAACTGACCCTGCCCAAGAATTCCCGGATTACCACCGGCAAGACCTGGCCAAAGCCGGACGGCGCCACGAACGTGCGCAAGTTCCAGATCTATCGTTGGAACCCCGATGACGGGCAGAACCCGCGTGTCGATACGTATTTCGTTGATATGGATACGTGCGGTCCGATGGTTCTGGACGCGCTGATCAAGATCAAGAACGAGATTGATCCGACCTTGACGTTCCGCCGGTCTTGCCGCGAAGGCATCTGTGGATCCTGCGCGATGAATATCGATGGGATCAACACACTGGCCTGTATTTATGGTATGGATGAGATCAAGGGTGACGTGAAAATCTACCCGCTGCCGCATATGCCGGTGGTCAAGGACCTGATCCCTGATCTGACCCACTTCTATGCCCAGCACGCCTCGATCATGCCGTGGCTGGAAACCAAGACCAATCGCCCTGCGAAGGAATGGAAGCAATCCATCGAAGACCGCAAGAAACTGGACGGTCTTTATGAATGCGTGATGTGCGCCAGCTGCTCGACCTCTTGCCCCAGCTACTGGTGGAACGGCGACCGCTATCTTGGCCCCGCGGCCTTGCTGCACGCCTATCGCTGGATCATCGACAGCCGGGATGAGGCGACGGGTGAACGTCTGGATGAGCTGGAAGATCCGTTCAAGCTCTACCGCTGTCACACAATCATGAACTGTGCCAAGACCTGTCCGAAAGGTCTGAACCCGGCCAAGGCGATTGCCGAGATCAAGAAGATGATGGTCGAGCGCGCGGTCTAACCACGGGCGCGATTTGCGGTTTTCGCATGTCCATCTTGCAAAATTAGGCGATGCAGCCCCGGCTGCATTGCCTTATTTTTTGGGCAGGGAGGAGTGATGAGTTTTAGTCAGGATCACTCCAATGAGCAAAGAAACATCCAAACGGAAAACCGACGCCCAAGAAGCGCTGGACCTGCTTGAACAGGCATGGGCCTATTACACGCCAGAACCTGCGAAGGCTGACAAGGAACCAGAGCTTTTCGAATACGCAAACGCTGCCTGATACGGGCGGCAAGACTTGAAAACCGACGGTTTATCGGCAAAGCAGAGGGATGCCTGTTCTTCTGCTTCTTCTGGCGACCGGCGTGTTTGCCTATTTCCTCTGGCGCTCGCGCCATTCCGGGCTGACACGTGATTGCAGGTGGCGGCAGGACAAGAGCCACGGCATCTGGCGGTGCAGCTTCTGCGGTGCCGAAATCACTGCGCTGGACCAACCATTGCGGTGTTTGCGGGCGCGTGATCCCTGAAAGATAGTGCTTTTCGCGGGCTGAATAATGCGCCACTCTGCCCGGCATGACCGTTTCAGAAAACACTGTCCACCCTCCCGAAGATGCCGAAGCCCGACGCGCGGTTGCCCCTGTCATCTGTTACCCGAACGAGGCATTGCCACGACCGGATGTGCGCTGGATGAGGTCCCTTCGCGAACGCGCAAGCAAAACGGGCGAAGTGCTGGTGCCGCCACGTGATGCGCGTTGTTTCGAAGTGCCTGCCGGCCATTTCTTTCGCATCACTTCCGTCGAGGGGCCGCAGGTTGGCGATCTGAACCTGTGGAACCGAAACGACTTGTCGGAACGCTTCTATTCCGGAAAAACCCGGGCGCTGCATGGCACGCATCTGACCACCGGAGAGCGGATGTGGTCCAGTTTCCCGCATCTGCGCCCGATGGCCACGATTATTGCGGATGCGCTTGAGTGGTACGGAATCGATCCCTATGGGGGGTCGGTTCATGACGTCATCGGCACGCGATGCGATCCGTATACGGGCAACCTTTTTTCCGGCACGCAATACCACCATTGCTGCCATTCCAACCTGACCCGCGCGCTTGCGGATCACCTCAATATTCCGCTGGCCGAAGCCGAACCAGCGGTACACGACGTGCTGAACGTTTTCATGTGTACCGGTTTCACCCGCGACACGGGTCAATACTTCATGAAAGCCTCACCCGTACGTCCCGGAGATTTTCTGGAGTTCTTTGCCGAGATTGATCTGCTGGGCAATCTCAGCGCCTGCCCGGGCGGGGATTGTTCGTCCGAGCATTCCTCGGACACAGCTGCGTGTTACCCCTTGCTGGTCGAGGTTTTTGCTCCGGCTAGAGGCGATTTGGAGGGGTGGGACAGCCCCGCGAGCAATGGTTATGATCGCTCGCACGGGCGTTAGGATCGGCAGGCACCAATATTCGGTACCTGCGCTGTGTCAGCTGTTCGGGAATGCGGCCTGAAGCGCGATCTCGACCATATCGCCAAAGCTGCTTTCACGTTCTGAGGATGGCAGAGCCTCTCCGGTCAACAGGTGATCGGAAACAGTCAGAACGGCCAAGGCGCGGCATTTGTGGCGCGCCGCCAGAATATAGAGTTCGGCCGCTTCCATTTCGACGCCCAGAATGCCGTGACGCACCATCTGTTCGTTGAGATCAGGGCGCTCGTCATAAAAGACATCTGACGAGTAAATTCCACCAACATGGGTCGGCGTTCCCTTGGCCGCGGCCGCTGTGGCGGCAGCTTGCAGCAGCCCCCAATCGGCGCAGGGCGCAAAGTTGAGCTCTTTCATGATGCCGCGCGACGGTGTGCTCAGCGTGGTTGATGTCATGGCCAGAATAACGTCACGAATTTTGACGCTGTCCTGCATCCCTCCGCAGGATCCGATGCGGATCAGGGTTTTCGCACCGTAATCGCGGATCAACTCATTTACATAAATGGAAAGAGACGGCATTCCCATACCGCTTCCCTGAATTGTTACGGGATTTCCCTTCCAGTTTCCGGTAAAGCCAAGCATTCCGCGAACGTTATTGACCTGTTTGACATCGTCCAAAAACGTCTCGGCTGCCCATTTCGCCCGATAGGGATCACCGGGCAAAAGAACGGTTTCAGCTATTTCGCCTTTTTTGGCGCCAATATGAATTGTCATTTTCAGAATCGCTCAGATTAGATTTCCAGATCAGAAATATCCACGCCTGCGGTCAGCGCGTCATGCACCCATTGAGGTTTGCGGCCGCGACCGGTCCAGGTTTGATCGGGGTTTTCCGGGTTGCGGTATTTAGCCTTTGTTTTTGTTGGCTTAACGCTGCGCGACGTTTCTCCGGACAGTTCAGACAAAGAAAAGCCGAATTCTGCCGCGGCCTTTTCTGCGGCTTTCAAAGCCTCCTGACGTTCGCGTTTTTCTGCCCTGATCAAAGCTTTTTCGACGTCATTGCGCAAAGCCAAAAGGTCTTTACGTGACATTTGCTCAAGATTGATCCCCATCAGTCTTCTCCATCAGATAATAATTACGGTGCACATGAGCGCGCACCGTAATTCCAAATACCAGCTTATTCCATCCCGAATATTTCAGGGACGGAAACAGGAGAAAAAGTGCCTTAAACCTTGATTACTCTGCTGCGAGATTCCGAGGATCCGCCAGAGTAACAATATCGCCCATTATCGAATTGAGTTCGAAGTTTTTTGGGGTGTAGACCTTGGCCACACCCATGGATTTCAGTTTTTCGGCATCTTCGTCCGGAATAATGCCGCCCACCACGACTGGGATATGAGACAACCCCGCCTGCCGCAGACGTTCCATGACGTCTTTGACCAGTGGCAGGTGGCTGCCGGACAAGATCGACAGTCCAATGACATGCGCGTCATCTTCGCGGGCGGCTGCAACGATTTCTTCGGGTGTCAGGCGAATGCCCTCATAGCTGATGTCCATACCGCAATCGCGGGCACGGAAGGCAATCTGTTCGGCGCCGTTGGAATGGCCGTCCAGCCCGGGTTTGCCTACAAGGAACTTCAGACGCCGGCCCAGCTTGTCGCTGACGGCATCAACGGCGGCACGCAGGTCGTCCAACCCTTCGGTCTTGTTCGAAACAGACCCCGAAACACCGGTTGGGCCGCGATAGGTTCCGTAGACCTTTCGCATCTCTTCGGCCCATTCGCCCGTCGTCGCGCCGGCCTTTGCGGCGGCAATGGACGGTTCCATGATGTTTGCCCCGGTCTGTGCCGCTTCGCGCAGCGCCGCCAGGGCGGCTGTTACGGCCGCTTCGTCCCGTTCTGCGCGCCACGTATTCAGGCGGTCGATCTGTTCTTGCTCCACGGCAGGATCAACAACCATGATGCCACCGTCTTCGGTTTGCAGGGGGGATGCCTCGCCTTCGATCCATTTGTTCACACCGACGACGACGGTTTCATTGCGCTCGATCCGGTTCAGGCGTTCAGCGTTGGAATCCACAAGTCGGGATTTCATGTATTCGATCGAAGCGACTGCGCCGCCCATCGAATCCAGGTTGGCCAGTTCGGCCCGTGCGCCTTCTTTCAGCTCTTTGACCTTGGCATCGACAGCGGGGTTGCCATCGAACAGGTCATCATATTCCAGCAGATCGGTCTCGTAGGCCAGGATCTGCTGCATCCGCATCGACCACTGCTGGTCCCACGGACGCGGCAGACCCAGCGCCTCGTTCCAGGCAGGCAACTGCACTGCACGGGCGCGTGCATTCTTCGACAGGGTTACGGCCAGCATCTCGATCAGGATGCGATAGACGTTGTTTTCGGGCTGCTGCTCGGTCAGACCCAGAGAGTTCACCTGCACGCCATACCGGAATCGACGGAATTTCGGATTTTCAACGCCATAGCGTTGTTGCAGGATCTCATCCCAAAGATCCACGAAGGCGCGCATCTTGCACATTTCGGTGACAAAGCGGATGCCAGCATTCACGAAAAAGGAAATCCGGCCGCAGAGCGCCGGGAAATCTTCGGCAGGTACACGTGGGCGCAATTCGTCCAGCACGGCGATGGCAGTGGCCAAGGCATAGGCCAGTTCCTGCTCTGGCGTCGCACCCGCCTCTTGCAGGTGATACGAGCACACGTTCATCGGGTTCCATTTCGGAACATTGGTATAGCAATACTCGGCCACGTCCGCGATCATCTTGAGCGACGGCTTGGGCGGGCAAACATAAGTGCCGCGGCTCAGGTATTCCTTGATCAGGTCGTTTTGAACGGTGCCCTGTAGTTTGGATACATCCGCGCCTTGCTCCTCGGCGACGGCGATGTAAAGCGCCAAAAGCCATGGTGCAGTGGCGTTGATCGTCATCGAGGTGTTCATCTGTTCCAGGGGGATCTGGTCGAACAGAACCCGCATGTCACCCAGATGACAGACCGGCACACCCACCTTGCCGACTTCACCGCGCGCCAATGTGTGGTCGCTGTCATAGCCTGTTTGTGTCGGCAGATCGAAGGCCACGGACAGACCGGTTTGGCCTTTCGCAAGATTCCCCCGATAGAGCGCGTTCGAGGCTTTGGCCGTGGAATGACCGGCATAGGTTCGGATGAGCCAGGGGCGATCTTTCTGCGTCTGCGTCATAGCGGGGCCTCGCATTTCAGTGGGCAATAAAATTTCGTCTTGAGGTTCTAAAGCGCAATTTTCGGGACATGTCAATTCGCTGCGTTGCGGCATGCCGCAATTGTTCAGATTGTGGGTCAGTGTGATTGGTGGCAATGTGCGGCCATGACGCAAACCGTGGAACTTCCGCTTTGGCTTTTCGTGCTGATCGTGGTCTTTGCCATGGTCACTTTCGCATCGCATTTCCTGTTCCCATCTGTCCGCTGGTTTTTCCGCCGGAGGCTGGAACGCGCGGTGGCACGCCTGAACCAGCGCCTTCAGCGCCCGATCCAGCCTTTCAAGCTGGCGCGTCGACACGACATGATTCAGCGATTGATTTATGATCCGCAGGTCGGTCAGGCGGTTCAGCAACATGCCCGCGAAACCGGCATGCCCGAGGCTGTCGCCTCGGAGCAGGCGCGCCGCTATGCCCGTGAGATCGTGCCGTCCTTTTCGGCCTTCGCCTATTTCAGCTTTGCGATTCGACTGGCCCGGCTGCTTAGCAACACATTCTACGAGGTGCGGCTTAGCTACCAAGACGAAGAATCCGTCAGGAATATCGACCCTGAAGCAACGGTTGTCTTTGTCATGAACCACCGGAGCAACATGGATTACGTATTGGTCACGTATCTTGCAGCCCGACATTCTGCGCTGTCCTATGCTGTCGGAGAGTGGGCCCGGGTCTGGCCGCTCAGCCGATTGATCCGGGCGATGGGGGCTTACTTTATCCGGCGCAAGTCCGGCAGCGAACTCTATCGCCAGGTTCTGTCCACCTATGTGCGTCACGCAACCGAAGCCGGCGTAACTCAAGCCATGTTTCCAGAAGGCGGGCTGAGCCTGACCGGGGCCATTGCGCGCCCCAAGCTTGGACTGCTCAAATATATTATGGATGGAACGTCGCCACAGGGGCGCGATGTGGTGTTTGTTCCGGTGGCACTGAATTACGACCGTGTGTTGGAAGACACCATCCTGACCCGCGCGGCACTTGGCACTGAGCGGCGGTTTCGCGCGCGGATCGGTGTCATCACGCGTTGGATATTGAAACAGCTTTGGCGTCGTTTGATCGGCCGATACAAGCGGTTCGGTCTGGCGTCCGTCCGGTACGGCAGGCCGATCTCTCTGAAGGACTTCCGGGCTGAGGGCAGCGACGACGTGATGACGGATTTGGCCCGGGTGCTGATGCAGCGAATCCAGCATGCTATTCCGCTGGTGCCGGCACCAGCGGCCTGTTTGCTGGTACGCGACAACGGCCCGATGTCCGAAGAAGACGCTCTGTCACGAATTCAACAGATGATGGAGCGCGATGACCCGCAGACCAAGGACAATTCGCAGGCCATATCAAATGCTTTGGATCAACTGGTTGAACGCCGGATTCTGAACCGACAGGGGAATATGCTGTCCGTATCAGGTCAGCGCGGCGATCTTCTGGACTATTACGCCGCATCCGTCCCGGCGGATTCAGGTATCGGAGTTTCTGCATCCGCAAAATAACTTTCTGCAACCGCTGGGTCATAAAATTACAATATGATGCCAAAAACGGTTGCAATATTACTCGACGCCCAATATTCCAGTCTGTGAAGCGCGCGATTCTGCGTCGCGGCAAAGGTACTGAAAAGAGGAGGCCGGCATGGCTTTGGACACCGAAAGTGGTATCGCGTCGTACGAGGCACCTGAAAAAGATCTGTATGAAATGGGTGAAATCCCACCCATGGGATATGTCCCAAAGCAGATGTATGCCTGGGCCATCCGCAAAGAACGTCATGGCGAGCCGAACACGGCCATGCAGCAGGAAGTTGTGGATGTTCCGACCTTGGACAGCAACGAAGTGCTGGTTCTGGTTATGGCTGCCGGGGTCAACTACAACGGCGTCTGGGCCGCTCTGGGGCAGCCGATCAGCCCGTTTGATGGCCACAAAGCACCCTACCACATCGCGGGTTCGGATGCGTCGGGCATCGTTTGGGCCGTTGGCGACAAGGTAAAGCGCTGGAAAGTTGGCGACGAGGTTGTGATCCACTGCAACCAGGACGACGGCGATGACGAGGAATGCAACGGCGGTGATCCGATGTATTCGCCCAGCCAGCGGATCTGGGGTTATGAAACGCCGGATGGCTCGTTCAGCCAGTTCACGCGCGTGCAGGCTCAGCAGCTTATGCCGCGCCCCAAGCATCTGACATGGGAAGAAGCGGCGTGCTACACCCTGACGCTGGCAACCGCATACCGGATGCTGTTTGGCCACGAGCCACACGATCTGAAACCGGGTCAGAACGTCCTGGTCTGGGGTGCATCCGGGGGCCTGGGTTCCTATGCGATCCAATTGATCAATACCGCCGGCGCAAATGCGATCGGTGTGATTTCAGACGAAAGCAAGCGTGATTTCGTTATGGGTCTGGGCGCCAAAGGTGTTCTGAACCGTCGTGATTTCAACTGCTGGGGACAATTGCCCACGGTCAACACACCGGAATATGCCGAATGGTTCAAAGAGGCCCGCAAATTCGGCAAGGCGATCTGGGACATAACCGGCAAAGGCAACAATGTTGACATGGTGTTCGAACACCCGGGTGAAAGCACTTTCCCGGTGTCGACCTTCGTTGTGAAAAAAGGCGGTATGGTCGTGATTTGCGCTGGAACATCGGGTTTCAACTGTACATTCGATGTGCGCTACATGTGGATGCACCAAAAGCGTTTGCAGGGCTCGCACTTTGCTCATCTGAAGCAGGCGGCAGCCGCGAACAAACTGATGGTCGAGCGTCGTCTGGATCCCTGCATGTCCGAAGTGTTCACCTGGAATGACCTGCCTGAAGCACACATGAAAATGCTGCGGAACGAGCACAAGCCGGGCAATATGTCCGTTCTTGTTCAGGCGCCGCGTACTGGTCTGCGTACCCTCGAGGAAGTCCTGGACGCAGGTTGATAACCCGCCAGGGTTGTAGACAAAAAAACACCCGCGAATCACCTTGTTGGTTCGCGGGTGTTTTGTGTTTTTCAGGCCTCTGACGATCTTTCAAATGTTTGCATTTTTGCCCATCGCTATTTTTGGGGAGTAGAAACCGGCGAATAGGCTGAAAAAGATCATACATGTTATGGTTGTGTTAACCCTTCGTTAACTGTTTCAGAGAGACCCTGATGGCGCAAAATGAGTGGATATTGGACGTATTGTCGGACCTCAATGCTTTCGCCGTTGCGAATGGTTTGAGCGCGCTTGCAGAGCAGCTTGATGACACAAGACTGATCGCGGCTGCCGAGATTGCGTCCTTGAAGAACGAGGTACGGGCGCCCGCGGATGGCAACGAAGGTCGATTTGGGTCAAATCCTTCAGGATTTGGAAAACACCAACACGCTTGAAGAACTCAGCGCCGTAGCGGAGCGTTTGCGGGACGCGTTGAAGGTCGAGCACCTGACGTATCACTGGGTTGACGGTGCCGGAGATCAATACGGCTACACCACCTATTCAGACGCTTGGGATGAGCGCTACAGGGAAAAAAACTATCACCGTATCGACCCTGTGATCTTGGGGTGTTTCCAGCGGTTTCACCCGGTTGACTGGAAGTCTCTGGATTGGTCCGGCAAGGTGGCGAAAGCCTTCCTTCTGGATGCGCAAAGCCATGGCGTTGGCAATCAGGGGTATTCCATCCCAATTCGGGGTCCAAATGGTCAGTTCGCCCTGTTCACGGTCAACCACAGTTGTGATGATCAAACCTGGAAGAACTTTATCTCGACTTACGGGCGTGATTTGATTCTTGTTGCGCATTACATCAATCGCAAGGCGCTGGAGTTTGAAAAAGACAGGCAGCCGGACTGCCCGCGCAGCTTGTCGCCAAGGGAAATCGACGCGATCACACTTTTGGCGTTGGGATACAGCCGCGCCCAAGTGGCCCATTCTCTGACGATTTCCGAGCATACGTTGCGCGTTTACATTGAAAGCGCGCGCTCAAAGCTGGGCGCACATAACACAACCCACGCAATCGCCACGGCACTCAGCCGGGGATTAATAGTGGTTTAAGGCGTGAACGGCCTCCACACGCAAAATTAACCACGACTCTGTACTCCCTTCGTTCCTGCACAGGACGACAAGGGGAACAAGTCATGTTGCGTTATCTATATGCCGATGAGTTACACAGATTTCCGACTCTGGCAGAGGGGATGTTCAAGGATCGCGCGGATCAGTTCAAGACCCGGTTGGGGTGGGATGTCCACGTCAACGAGAAAGGGGAAGAGCGGGACGAATACGATGATCTCAATCCGCTTTACGTCATCTGGGAAGAGCCGGATGGCAGCCACGGAGGGTCGATGCGTGTATTGCCTACGACCGGCCGGGTGATGATCAATGAGGTTTTTGGTCATCTCAACGGCGGTAAGCCGATTTGCAGCCCCCTGATCTGGGAGGTGACCCGGTTCTGCCTGTCGCGAACAGCCAGCCCGCATACTGCCGGCGCCATCATGCTGAGCGGAGGCGAAATGATGGAAGGTTTCGGCCTGACGCATATCGCCGGCGTATTCGATGCCAGAATGATCAGAATCTATCGCCTGATCGGGTCATCGCCCGAGGTTCTGGGAACCCAGGGCAGCGGACGCGATCAGATTTCAGTCGGTTTGTGGCCCTATTCCGCGGACGACTGCAACCGGGTGGCCGCGCGTGCGGGCATCCCGCGCGACCTGTCTCGGATGTGGTTCAAGGCCGCATTCGGCCCGAAGAAACAGCACCGGTTCGCCCTGTCCGCCTAAGTGTCGGAAAACGCAAATCCACATCTGGTGATGGCTGGCGCGGCCCTGTAGGGTCGCGCCATGTCCTTGCCGAATGTAACGTTCTCAGATGATCAGGCCGCCGCGTATGACAGCATCGCCGAGATGCTGCGGGCAGCAGGTGTTGATCTGGAAGATGATGCCCTTCTGAAACTGCCGGGCGCAGGAAAATCCGGTGTGATGGCCGTGATCGGCAAGGCCGGCTCGGGCAAAACGCTGCTGTTGGCCGAGTTGTACAAGGCACTGGCAGAGACGGGTGTTCAGATTGTGTCCGGCGATTATGAAAGCCGTAAATCGAAAGACAAGCGCAGCCTTGCCATACTGGCCCCGACGAACAAGGCTGCAAGCGTTCTGCGATTGCGCGGCGTGCCTGCGACCACGATTCACCGAATATTGTACACGCCGGTTTATGATCCGGAATACGAGCGTATTGCGGAATGGCTGGCCGGCAATGACGAACGCCCCGATATCGAAGGTTTGACGGATGAAGCCTTGGATCGCGCGGCTGCTTTCTATCAAAACAACAAATCGATCCCCGGGGCGCTGGCCGCCGCCGGTTTGCGAGGGTCGGATTTCATCACAGGGTGGAAGCGCCGTGACGAACCACTGGATATCGGGTTTGTCGATGAGGCGTCGATGCTGGATGACCGTCAGTTCGATGATCTCAAAGAGATTTTCCCGACCCTACTGTTGTTCGGCGACCCGGCTCAGCTGGCACCGGTAAATCAGTCCGGCAGCATGGTTTTCGAGGCATTGCCCGGGCCCAGGAAGCTGACTCTCCAGCGGGTGCACCGCCAGGATGCGGACAATCCAATTCTGGATCTTGCGCATGCGCTGGCCGATCCGGCAATGGGCTTCGAGGATTTCGAGCGACTGATCGAAGAATCCGCTCGTCGGGATGACCGGGTTGTCTGGGGCCAGCGGGTTGAGGTCGATCTTATGGCCCGAAGCCCGGTTCTTGTCTGGCGCAACGCCACGCGCATTCGTTTGATACAGGCTTTCAGGCAAGTTCACGGTGCGCCGGATACGGAATTGCTGGAAGGTGAACCGCTCATTTGTGATGGGATCGAGTTGCCCCTGAAACATCGCAAGAAGCGGCTGGATCTAGAGGCGCGCGGGCTGATCAAAGGAGCTCAGGTGGTATATCTGGGGCCGGGACGAAAGCCGGGGTTCTCGCGTCTTCACGTGATGGGGGCCGAAGACCCTCAGGTCAGTGCCGCGTCCATTGTTCAGATCGAAAAACCGGACGAGGAAGAGCCTTTTATTCCCTACGCTGCCCGCATGGGGGCGACCTTTTTGCACGGGGCGGCCGTTACGATCCACAAGGCGCAAGGGTCACAATGGGATACGGTTCAGGTGTTCGCTCCGGATCTCTATGCCGCCGCTCGCATGGGCCGGACCGAGGCCGGACAGCCATTGTGGAAACGTTTGGCATATGTCGCGATCACGCGGGCGCAAGAGCGTTTGATCTGGGTGGTGCGCAATCGCCTGTCAAAGCCCACGCACCCCCTGCGTGTGGATGACTTGAGGGCGATTCCGGCGGCTTCGCTGACATTGGAGGCGGAAGAGACATGAAATCCATCATCGTGACGGGTGCCAGTTCAGGTATTGGTCGGGCGACAGCCCAGCTGTTCTTGTCCGAAGGGTGGACGGTCGGGCTGTTGGCGCGCAGCAAGGAAAAGCTGGAAGCCCTGGCAAAAGAACATCAGGCGGCCATTGTCCTGCCTACGGATGTGACCGACCCGGATGCGGTTGAACGGGCTTTCCGGTCTTTTACAGACCACACGGGGCGGCTGGATGTTCTGTTCAACAACGCCGGTATCTTTGCGCCGGGCGGTACGATCGACGAGATCGCTCTGGACGATTGGTACCAAAGCGTCAACGTGAACCTGAACGGCATGTTCCTCTGTGCGCGAGAAGCCTTCAGGATCATGCGCCACCAAAACCCGCAGGGCGGCCGGATCATAGACAACGGCTCGATAGCGGCGCATGTTCCGCGCCCGAATTCGGTGCACTATTCGGCCACGAAGCACGCCATTACTGGGCTGACGCGCAGCCTTTCGCTGGATGGGCGTCGCTTTGGAATCGCATGCGGGCAGATCGATATCGGAAATGCGCGCACGCAGATGGTGCAAGGCCTTGTGGACGCGGCGCATGCCGCCGGCGAGACACCGGACCCGACGATGGCCGTGGAAGACGCCGCGCGTTCGGTCCTGCATATGGCAAGCCTGCCGCCCGAGGCCAACGTGCAGTTCATGACCGTCATGGCCACGACCATGCCCTATATCGGCCGAGGTTGACCGTTATTTTTCACGCAACAGCCGGAAGGCTGTCGAGGCGCCCCAGCCTGCCGCAATCGCTATGACCAGCGACATCAGGCCGTACCAGACGGGTTGCTGGCGGGACATATTGTACAAAAAACGCTCCAGGCCGACTTTCCGGACATCAATGATCGCTTCATATTGCGAGACGACCTCTCCGCCACGGGTCAGGAAAATCCGGGCGGCATAATCGCCTTCGGTCAGGTCGGCGGGCATATCGATCGAGGTGCGGAACAAGGTCTGTTCATCCACTGCCACGGTATTTTCGCGGATGGAATACAGGTGTTCGTTTTCTCGAATCCTTATCACGGCATCTGCAAAATCCTGTGCGCCCCGGATGTGCATCGCGGCACCGACCGAGCGGATCGCGCGTTCGATCGAAATCCGGTAACGCAGGTCTTCGGTGTCGGACAGGATGTCGTCGAAGGGCCCGCTGGTCGCAACGGCATAAAAGCTGGGTGCAAGGTCGACAAGAACACTGTCGGTGTTCACCCAGATCCCAAGCTTGCGTTCCTTGCGTCGCACGGTGACAGGTTCGGACGGACCCGCAACCGCGACGATGACTTCAACCGGTGGGCCGGAAGGGATTGGGGTTTCCCGCTTGATGGCCCCAAAAATCAGAAGCTCCGATCCGTCGAATGTAGCGGTGATGGCAACCCGGTCCTGGCTGAGACCAAGGACAACCTGCTCTTCCGCCGCCAAAGCGGGCATGCAGAACAAGCACAGGGCGGCAATAAGCGAACGCAGCATCCTCAGTGCCCTCCGCCATTGCCAAGCGAGTAGAGCTCGGCGGGTTCAAGAAGCAGATCAAGTGCCAGCTTGCCACATACGGCCAGTACCAAAGCGGCAAGCAGCACGCGCAATTGTTCCGCCGGCATCCGGGCTCCGATCACGGTTCCGATCTGGGCGCCAATGACGCCGCCGACCAGCAACAAGACCGCCAGAACAACATCAACCGTATAGTTGGTGGTGGCGTGCAGCATCGTGGTGAAGGCTGTCACAAAGATGATCTGGAACAGCGACGTGCCGACAACGACCTTGGTCGGCATACCCAGCAGATAGATCATGGCAGGAACCATGATGAAGCCGCCGCCGACACCCATGATCGCGGACAGAACCCCAACGCACAGACCGACCAAGGCCGGTGGAATGACCGAGATATACAGGCCCGAGGTGCGGAAACGCATTTTGAAGGGCATGGCATGGACCCAGCCCCGCTGCCGACGCTTGGCAGGGGCCGCGCCGCCCTTCTTGGCTTTACGCAGGGCCCTCAGGCTTTCGACAAACATCAGGCTGCCGATGACGCCAAGAAAAACAACGTAACAGAGTGTCACCAGCAGATCGACCTGACCCAGGCTTTTGAGATAGTTGAAGACAACCACGCCCAAAGCAGCCCCGACAAGCCCGCCAACCAGCAATACCGTTCCCATCTTGAGGTCGACGGTCTTTCGTCGGAAATGTGCCAGAACTCCGGAAAAGGATGATGCGACGATCTGATTGGCTTCGGTTGCAACTGCCACCGCCGGCGGAATACCGATGAAAAACAGCAGCGGGGTCATCAAAAAGCCGCCACCGACACCGAACATGCCGGACAGGATGCCGACCATGCCGCCCAACCCCAACAAGAGGAAGGCGTTTACTGAGACTTCTGCGATGGGAAGGTAAATGTGCATGGTACTGTTACTTTGCGTATGGTCGTGGCTTGCCTGTTATAGGTTGAGAATTCAAGTGTGGTAATTGTCATGTGCCGTGGGTCAAACAACATCAAATCCCCCCGGGTTCCGCCAAAGAAAAGATCTCTTCTTGCGGTAAAAAAAGGTCAAACCCGATCTTTCCGGCGACACCCATGACTAGAAGCGCCAAAAGGATACGCAACTGTTCGGCTTTCAGACGTGCACCAATCTGCGTTCCCAATTGCGCACCCAAAACACCGCCCAGCAACAAGAACAGGGCGAGGACAATGTCGACACTGTAGTTGGTCGAGGCATGTATCATCGTTGTGAACCCGGCGACGAAGATGATCTGGAACAGGGATGTCCCGATGACCACCTTTGTCGGGATACCAAGAACATAGATCATTGCGGGCACCATGATGAACCCGCCGCCGACTCCCATGATTGCCGACAGAACACCAACGCCGAATCCGACCAGCGCCGGAGGTATGACCGAGATGTAAAGTCCAGATGCCGGGAACCGTTTCTTGAACGGCAGGGCATGAATCCAGGTTCGCTGGCGTCGCTTGGGGGCAGGTTCATTGCCTGACTGTCTGGCCTTTCGGATGGCTGCCAGGCTTTCGATGAACATCAGGGTTCCGATGGCGCCCAAAAACGCCACATAGCAAAGCTGTACCGCCAGATCGACCTGCCCGAGATGCTTGAGGAAATTGAAAACCACCATCCCAAGGGCCGCACCGAACAACCCTCCGGCCAGCAGAACGCTTCCCATTTTCAGGTCCACGGTCTTGCGTCTGAGATGAGCCAACAAACCCGAAATGGACGAGGCAACAACCTGATTGGCGGATGTTGCCACAGCAACCGCAGGGGGTATTCCGATAATGAACAGCAACGGGGTGATCAAAAACCCGCCTCCGACCCCGAACATACCGGACAAAATGCCGACGGCCCCGCCGATCCCCAATAGCAGGAATGGGCTGACGGAAACTTCTGCTATGGGAAGGTATACGTGCATACCCTCTTAGAACGGTTGCGGCATGCAAAATCAACTCTGCATGCCGCTCCGCAGCGAACAGGACTGAAACTCAGTTCGGAACTGGCCTTATCAGCGCTCTTTGACGTAGGGTTCTCCGCCCGCCCGCGGTGGAATGGCTTTGCCGACGAACCCGGCAAGAATCACCACCGTCAGGATATAGGGCAGGGCGTCCATCACCTGCACGGGAATCACGACGCCACCCAGGTCGATATTTTGGAACCGCAGCGCGATCGCTTGCAGCAGACCGAACAGCAAGCAGGCCCACATGGCATGCCACGGGCGCCACTTGGCAAAGATCAGCGCGGCCAAGGCGATAAAGCCACGACCGGCGGTCATTTCCTTGACAAACCCTGCCTGCAAGGCCGTGGCCAGATAGGCGCCTGCAATACCGCACAGCACACCGCAGATGGCGACAGCGGCGAACCGCAGGCCAATCACTGAAACACCGGCAGTGTCCACTGCGGCAGGGTTCTCACCCACCGCCCGCAGGCGCAGACCGAACCGGGTGCGATACAGAATCCACCAGGTGGCCGGAACCATCAGGAACGCGACATAAACCAGGATCGAGTGGCCCGAGAGCAGTTCGGAATAGATGGGGCCGATAATCGGCACACCGCTGAGGGACTCGGCGAATGGGAAGTTGATCGGTTCGAACCGGCCGCCGCCAAACAGCGATGGTGTCCGCCCACCCTGCTGAAACCAGCTTTGGGCGACCAGAACAGTCAGACCCGAGGCCAGAAAGTTGATGGCCACACCCGATATCAGTTGGTTGCCCCGGAAGGTGATGGATGCCAGCCCATGCAGACCCGACAGCAACAACGAGGACGCAATACCAGCCAGCAAGCCCAGCCAAACCGACCCAGTAACAGCAGCGATGGCAGCCGAAAAGAACGCTGCCATCAACATCTTGCCTTCGAGGCCGATGTCAAAGATCCCGGCCCGTTCTGAAAACAGACCGGCCAGACAGGCAAGCAGCAGCGGCGTAGACAGGCGAATGGTCGAATCCAGAACCTGAATGAGGGTTACGAAGATTTCCATCACTCAGCCCTCTTCCGCATACCCAGGAACAGTTTTTCAAGCGGCATTCGGACCATGTTGTCCAATGCGCCGGTGAACAGGATGACCAGGGCCTGAATGACCACGATCAGTTCCCGCGGGATCGAAGCCCACAGCGCAAGCTCGGCGCCCCCCTGGTACAGAAACCCGAACAAGAGCGCGGCCAGAAACACACCGAACGGATGTGAACGCCCCATCAGAGCCACGGCGATGCCAATGAAACCCGCGCCCTCAGTCGAGTTCATAACAAGTCGCTCGGCTTCGCCCATGACATTGTTGATGGCCATCAGCCCCGCCAGCCCGCCGGAAATCAGCATCGCAACAATCGTGATGCGCACAGGTGAAATACCGGCATAGACAGCGCCGGTCTCGGAATGGCCATAAGCCCGGATTTCATAACCCAGACGCGTGCGCCAGATCAGTGCCCAGACTACGACGCAGGCAAGCAACGCGATGAAGAAGGTGATGTTCGCTGGGGCGCCTCGGAAAACAACGTTCTCTGCGGTCGAGAACATTTCCTGGAAAGAGGGCAGATGCACGCTTTCAGAGAACCGCGCGGTGGCCGGGTCCTGCGACCCTTGGGGGCGCATGACATTGACCAGCATGTAATTCAGGAAAGCAGCGGCGATGAAGTTGAACATGATCGTGGTGATCACGATATGGCTGCCGCGTTTTGCTTGCAGATAGGCCGGAATGGCCGCCCAGAGCGCGCCGAACAGCATCGATGCCGCGCAGGCGGCAAGCAAGGCAATGCTCCAATGCGGCCAGTCGACATACAGACAGACCATGGCCACGCCCAGCCCGCCCAGCATCGCCTGGCCTTCGCCCCCGATGTTGAACATACGGGCATGGAAGGCGACGGCCACCGCAAGACCGGTAAACATGAAGTTCGTCGCGTAATAGAGCGTATAGCCCCAGCCATAGGTCGATCCCAGCGCACCGGTGACCATCAATTTTACGGCTTCGACAGGGTTTTCGCCGATGGCGAGGATGACCAGCGCCGAAAGGATTGCGGCCAGTATCAGACTGATCAGCGGGATCAGAATGACATCGGCCCATTTAGGCATTTTTTCCATGTTACGCGGCCTCTCCCGCAACACCGGCCATCAGAAGGCCCAGTTCTTTTTCATCTGTCTCATGGGGCAGGCGTTCTCCCATGATATGTCCGTCAAACATCACCGCGATCCGGTCCGAGAGCGAGAAGATTTCTTCCAGCTCGACCGATACCAGCAGGATTGCCTTGCCCTGATCACGCAGCGCAACAATCTGTTTGTGAATGAACTCGATGGCGCCGATGTCCACGCCCCGCGTGGGTTGCCCGACCAGCAGCAGGTCAGGGTTGCGTTCAATCTCGCGCGCGACAACGATTTTCTGCTGGTTGCCGCCCGAGAAACTCTTGGCTGCCAACCAGGGATTGGGCGGGCGGACGTCGAATTTCTGGATCTTGGCTTCGGTATCGGCGCGCAACGCCGCGTTGTCCATGAAGATACCGCGTTTGTAGGCCGGGTCGCGGTGATATCCGAAGGCCACGTTTTCCCAGGCGTGGAAGTCCATGATCAGGCCTTCGCGCTGCCGGTCTTCGGGCACGTGGGCGATATGTTGCGCGCGGCGGGCCTGACCATCTGATCCGGCCCCACTCAGTGCCAGCGGTTCGCCGTTCAGCTTGATCGTGCCCTGTCCGGGACGCATTCCGCCAAGAGCTTCCAGCAGTTCGGATTGACCATTGCCGGCCACGCCGGCGATGCCGACGATCTCACCTGCGCGCACGGTCAGGTCGATATTTTTGACCCGTTCAACGCCAGCCGAATCAAAAACGCTGAGATTTTCGATCTCGAGGATGGGTTTGCCGGGCGTCGCGGGCACCTTGTCGACCTGTAGCAGAACCTTGCGGCCGACCATCAGTTCGGCCAGCTCCTCGGGACTGGTCTCGGATGTTTTGACAGTCGCCGTCATTTGCCCGCGCCGCATAACCGATACCGTGTCGGTGTTTTCCATGATTTCGCGCAGTTTGTGGGTGATCACGATGACCGTCTTGCCCTCGGACCGCAGCCGGTCGAGGATGCGGAACAGCTGATCGGCCTCGGCAGGGGTCAACACGCCGGTCGGTTCGTCCAGAATCAGAATTTCGGCCTTGCGGTACAGCGCCTTCAGGATCTCGACCCGCTGCTGCATCCCCACGCCGATCTCGTCGATACGCTTGTCGGGATCGACGAACAGCTCGTACTCTTCCTCGAGCTCTTTCAGCTCTTTGCGGGCTTTTGCCAGTGATGGCGCCAGCAGCCCGCCATCCTCGGCGCCCAGTACAATGTTTTCCAGAACGGTGAAATTTTCCACCAGCTTGAAATGCTGGAACACCATCCCGATGCCCGAGGCGATGGCCGCCTGGCTGTCCGGGATGTCGGTCTTGGTCCCATTGATCCAGATCTCACCTTTGTCGGCTTTGTAAAAGCCGAAGAGAATGCTCATCAACGTGGATTTGCCTGCGCCGTTTTCACCGATGATCCCATGGATCGTACCGGGTGCAACGCTGATCGAGATGTCTTTGTTGGCCTGAACTGGCCCAAAGGCCTTGGATATCCCTTTGAGCTCAATGGCTGGGACGGTCATGTCTTGCCCTCAACTGCCGAGAAAGCCATCCGGCTGTCCGCTCGGATGGCGAAGTGGGTGGCGAGGCGGAAGGCACTCTCCCGCCCCGCACGTTATCAGAACTGCAGTGCCGGGCAGCTGTCGTTCTCGTAATAGCTTACAACTTCGATGTCGCCGTTGATGATCGCCTTGCGGGCTTCGTCGACAGCGTCGCTCATGCGAACCGAAACAAGCTCTTTGTTGTTTTCATCCATGGCAACGCCGACCCCATCTTCGGCCAGACCCATGATGAAAACGCCGGTTTCGACGTTTTCGCCTGCTTTCATCGCTTCATAAACAGCAACGTCCACACGCTTCAGCATCGAAGTCAGCACCTTGCCTGGGTGCAGGTGGTTCTGGTTGCTGTCCACACCAATCGACAGGATGCCTTCGTCAGCCGCAGTTTGCAGAACGCCAACGCCGGTTCCGCCGGCCGCGGCGTAAATCACATCAGCACCCTGGCTGATCTGTGCTTTCGTCAACTCCGAACCTTTTACAGGATCGTTCCAGGCGGCAGGAGTCGTACCAGTCATGTTGGCGACAACATTGATGTCCGGGTTCACGGCCTTCGCGCCCTGGGCATAGCCGCAGCCGAAGTGGCGAATCAACGGGATGTCCATGCCTCCGATGAAACCAACGGTGCCGGTTTTCGACGCCATGGCGGCCATCATGCCGACCAGGTAAGAACCTTCGTGCTCGGCAAAGCCGATCTGGCGGATGTTTGGAGCGTCCAGCCAAGTCACGTCAACCGCGACGAATTTGGTGTCGGGGTAATCACTTGCAACAGCGGCCAGGGCGTCAGCGATTCCGAACCCCATGGTGATGATCGGATTTGCACCGGATTCCGCGAAACGGCGCAGGGCCTGTTCGCGCTGCGGTTCTGCCTGAATTTCGATTTCCAGATACTTGCCGCCGGTTTCATTCGCCCAGCGCTGCGCGCCGTTATAGGCGGCCTCGTTGAAGGACTTGTCGAACTTGCCGCCCAGGTCAAAGATCACCGCCGGCTCGGCCAGAACCGCTCCGGCTGACATTGCGACCGCAGCGGCAGCACCCATCAAGGATTTCATCAGGGTCATTTCAGTCTCCCAATATTATTTTGTTGGCACAGGGTCAGATTAGCCCCGTTCACCCACTTTTAGCGAGCATAACTGTTGTGATGGCGGGTATTAAGGGGGTTTGCAACCACCATGGTCAACTGAATTCTGACCAAATGGTCTAAGAAACGGGCGATTGCCGTTGGGGCAGGCAGCATTCCATTACAAGTGCATCAGTTTTTTGGCCCGTTTCGCGCGCATAGTACGCCTTGCGCAGCCCGCACTGCCGATATCCGCATCGATTGTACAGGGAAATGGCCGCAATGTTGTCGGCCGCGACATCCAGAAAGGCACGCGTTGCCTGCAAAACGATTGCCTGATCATGCCATTCCTGCATGAGTCGAAGTGCCAGGCCCTGCCGTTGAAACGAAGGGTGGGTCGCAATTGTCAGCAACTCGGCTTCGCCCGCTATCACCTGAAACAAGGCAAAACACCGGGAATCTCCGGCCGCATGAGTAAAGCGGTTTTCGAGAAGGTCGGCGAATTCATCTTCTGTCCAGCCGCGCGATTGCGAAAACGCAGCGGCATGAGTCGATGCCATCTCGTGCGGTGTCATTCGTTCAGCAGCACAGGGGGTGTATCACGGGACGGAGCCGCGTCGGCAGGCCTGACGTACAAAGGTGCCGGCGGCAAACTGGTACGATCCCAGCGCCGCGCGGCCACAAGGGCGATGGATTGTGCCAGCAAGGCAGGGTCAGAGCAGGAATACAACGGCCCGCCAAGTTCCGCTTGGGCCCGGGGCAAGAGACACGGATCGGCACCGGGCATTTTCACATAAACCTGGTCGCGCGGGGCGGGGATCGCCGGTATCTGCCCTTCTTTCGCCAATTCATGCAGGGAATCGAAGCCGGATACCCCGACCGCAGGGATTTCGAGCCCAAGTGCAAGACCCCGCGCGGCTGAGACCGAAATGCGAATGCCGGTGAAGTTGCCGGGCCCTATCCCAACGCCGATTGCGTCCAGACCAGCCCAGTCACATCCGGCTTCAGCCAGAACGTCTTCCAACAGCGGAATCAATCGTTCGGCCTGTCCGCGTGACATCGCTTCGGCATGGGACGTCACGATCTTGCCATCGCGCAATAAAGCGGCCGCGCAATGCGCGGCCGATGTGTCAAACGCCAGAATCGTAGGGTTAGACGGCAACAGGGCGAACCTCGGTCACTTCCGGAATGTAATGGCGCAGAAGGTTTTCGATACCCATCTTCAGGGTCAATGTCGAAGACGGGCAACCTGCGCAGGCCCCCTGCATGTGCAGATAGACCACGCCGCGATCAAATCCGTGGAACGTGATGTCACCCCCGTCCTGAGCCACAGCAGGGCGCACACGGCTGTCCAGCAAATCCTTGATCTGGTTGACGATATCAGCGTCCTCACCAGAGTGCTCGGCATGGCCCGAGGCCCCGGCGGAATCTGCTCCCATAACGGGCTGGCCGGATTGATAATGTTCCATCACCGCGCCAAGAATGGCCGGTTTGATGTGGTCCCACTGTACGTCTTCCGTTTTGGTGACGGTGACAAAATCATTGCCGAAGAACACGCCAGCCACACCGTTGACTGCAAATATGCGCTTGGCCAGCGGGGATTTTTCGCCCGCTTCCGCAGTTGGGAAATCCGCTGTTCCAGCTTCCAGCACCGTTTGGCCGGGCAGGAATTTCAACGTGGCCGGATTGGGGGTGGATTCGGTCTGGATGAACATGAGGGCGCTCCGTCTGATGTGCTTCTGATATGCGCGCAGGCGCACGGGAAGTCAAGATTTGGAACGATTCTAAATTGTCGAGGCGTATTCGAGCGCGTCATCCAGACGGTCATCGCCCCAGAACAACTCTTCCCCGGCCAGAAAACTTGGTGCACCAAACAGGCCAAGCGCCTTGGCGCGGGCAGATTGTTCGAACAGGGCCTCTTTTATGTCCTTGTCCCCTGCGCGGTTCATCACGCTGCCGCGCAACCCTGCCTCGTCGAGGCAGGAGGTCAGTACGCTGTCCTCTGAGATATTCTGCCCGGCGCCGAATTCGGCGCTGTAGACAGCCCGAACAAACGCCGCCCGTTCCCGATGATCCTCGATGGCCAGAACCAGACGCGCTGTCCTGAGCGAATTCTGCGGAAACGGATCAGGCTTTGCGAAAGGAAGCCCGCGCGCCTTGCACAGGCGTTCCATATCGCGCCACATGTACCGCCCTTTGGCCGGATACAGGTTGAAAGGTGAGGTGCGCCATCCTTGATCCGCGAAAACCGGACCCAATAGGAACGGGTGCCATTCAATGGCGACGCCCTTGTCTTGCGCGGCTGCTTCGATCCGCATCGCGCTGAGGTAGGAATAGGTCGAGGCGAATTCGAACCAGAACTGTATCGTCTTCGCCATCGCCGCTCCTCAGGTAATTTCTTCCAGTTTCTCTTTGCTCAGATTGCCTGGAACGATCGTGATCGGAATCGGCAGGCTCCCCGAGTTCTTTGTCAGTTGAGTCACCAACGGACCGGGACCTTTCTTGTCGGTCCCCGCCCCAAGAACAAGAACGCCAATCTCGGGATCGGACTGAACATGTTCGATGATCTCTGGCACGGGATCACCTTCGCGAATGGCCAGTTCAGGTTCCACGTTCTGTTTGTCCCGCATCCATTTGGCAAACACTTCGAAATGCGCGTGGATACGTTCGCGGGCCTCTTCACGCATGGTTTCGGCCACCCCGATCCAGTGATTGAATTCGTCAGGCGGGATGACAGAAAGGACCGTCACACCACCTCCGGTATGGGCGGCCCGCATCGCGGCAAACCGCATCGCGTTCAGGCATTCGCGGCTGTCATCCAGAACGACTAGGAACTTACGCATGGGTATCCTCTTTAGGTTTCCGGGATCATGCCCGACCGATCGCGCGCTGGCAACTCGGGCAAGCCTGGGGCATTGCGCTAGCGTTCACTTGCAGCCCAATCCCAATAGAGCGCGCGGGCACGGCGAGCAACAGGACCCACCTGAAATTGCGTGTCCTCCAGCGCAGTTACCGGTGTGACCTTGCTCATGTTGCCGGACATGAAGACCTCGTCGGCCTCGTGGAAATCCTCGAAGCTCAGAACCGTTTCGTGGACCTTTACACCATCCGCGCGCAGGTTTTTGATATGCCGTGCTCGGGTAATGCCGGCCAGGAAAGTTCCGTTCGGGATCGGTGTAAAGACTTCGCCGTCCTTCACCATGAAGATGTTGGCCGTCGCCGTTTCCGCCACATGCCCCATCGCATCGGCCACCAGGGCGTTGGAAAAGCCTTTCGAGCGCGCCTCTTGCAGCATGCGGGCGTTGTTGGGGTAAAGGCACCCGGCCTTGGCGTTTACGACCGCGCTTTCCAGAACCGGGCGGCGGAAGCGCGTGGTCGACAGAGTGACCGACGCGGTTTCGGGGGCCATTGGGATTTCTTCCAGGCAGATTGCAAAACCTGTGCTGTTTTCCTGCGGAACTATGGCCGTGCTGTCACCATCGATACCCCAATACATCGGGCGGATGTAAACGGCTGTGTCCGGGCTGTAGGCCTGCAACCCTTCGCGTACCAACTCGACCATCTGTTCGGTCGTCATGGTCGGCGTCAGCATCAAGGCTTCGGCTGAGCGGTTCACCCGCGCGCAATGGGCCTCCAGATCCGGGGCCACCCCGTCAAAATACCGCGCGCCGTCAAAGACCGAAGATCCCAGCCAGGCGCCATGATCCGCCGCGCGCATGATGGGGGCGTCCCCCTCATGCCATTGGCCTTGAAAATAGGTCCGGATGTTCGTGCCGGTTGCCATGACGCCCTCCTTTGATTCAGGCAAACCCTAGGAGGGCGTCAGGCGAAGGTCCAGCGCAATCAGCGTGATCCAGCGCCGACCATGCCCACGATTTCGTAGGTCTTTTGCAGGATCGGAGCCGCGATTTCACGTGCGCGCTCGGCACCGCGGGCCAGAATCCGGTCGATCTCGGCCTGATCCCCCATCAGACGTGACATTTCGGTCGAAATCGGGGCCAGTTTCGCCACTGCCAGATCGGCCAGCATCGGTTTGAAGTCACCGAACTGCTTGCCGCCAACATCGGCCAGAACCTGCTCGATGCTTTGATCGCTCAGGGCCGCGTAGATATTGACCAGGTTACGCGCCTCGGGGCGGTCCTCCAGCCCTTCGGCTTCTGACGGCAGAGCATCGGGGTCGGTCTTGGCTTTGCGGATTTTCTTGGCAATCGCTTCGGCGTCATCCGTCAGGTTGATCCGGCTCATATCCGATGGATCGGATTTCGACATCTTCTTGGATCCGTCCCTCAGGCTCATGACCCGTGTGGCCGCACCTTCGATCACCGGCTCGGTGACGGGGAAGAAATCGACGCCGAAATCATTGTTGAACTTGATGGCGATGTCGCGGGTCAACTCAAGATGCTGTTTCTGGTCTTCCCCGACTGGCACGTGGGTTGCGTGATAGATCAGAATGTCGGCTGCCATCAGGGCAGGATAGGCAAACAAGCCAAGCGAAGCGTTCTGCTGGTTCTTGCCCGCCTTGTCCTTCCACTGGGTCATGCGCTGCATCCAACCCATACGCGCAACACAGTTGAATATCCAAGCCAGTTGCGCGTGTTCCGGCACTTGGCTTTGATTGAACAAAATCGATTTTTCGGGGTTTAGTCCAGAAGCGATGTAACCGGCACAAAGCTCCCGCGTTGCATGCTGCAACTCGATTGGATCTTGCCAGACCGTGATTGCATGAAGATCGACCATGCAATAGATGGTTTCAAACTCCTCGCTTTGCATTCTAACCCAGTTCCGAAGCGCACCGAGATAATTGCCGAGGTGCAGGTTGCCCGAAGGCTGTGCGCCGGAAAACACTCGCGGCGTGAAATGGGTCTCGGTCATCAAAGGGAACTCCCATCTGGAAAAACTAGCCTCCGTCGCTTACCCATGAGGCAAAGGGACGTCAACAGCCGCGAAAGGCCAGCCCAATGAGCAGCGATCATTACACACCGCCTGTGAACCCCCTGCCACCGGTCGTGGTGGCGCTGGTTCTGTTCATCATCGGCATTGAGCTTGTCTTCACGTTGGGCGCGCGGGGGCTGGTCGGGGGGCCAGCGGCAGTCGGCTGGCGCCTGGACGCGATACAGCATTATGCCTTCTCGGCGGATATTTTCGACTGGATGGTGCTGAACGGGCGTTGGCCGTTCGACCAAGTGATCCGGTTCGTGACCTATCCCTTTGTCTCCGCCAATTTCACGCAGGCGGTTTTTGTCTGCGTCTTTGTGTTGGCGATGGGCAAGATGGTCGGAGAGGTATTCGGGGGCTTTCCCATGCTGCTGATCTTCGTCGTCTCGGGGATTGGCGGTGCGTTGACCTATGCCGTTCTCCTTGATCCTCGCTATCCCCTGATCGGAGGGTTCCCACCTGTTTACGGGCTGATCGGAGCATTCACGTGGTTGTTGTGGCGCAAACTGTCGCTTGTGGGGGCAAATCAGGCAAGGGCGTTCCAACTGATCGCCGTTCTGATGGGCATACAGTTCCTGTTTGGTCTGATCTTCGGCGGCAACGCGGAATGGGTTGCTGATCTGGGCGGGTTTGCCACCGGCTTTGGCATGTCATTTCTGGTGGCGCCGGGGGCCTGGGCCCGAATTGTCGGGCGCATCCGCCGTGATTGATCAGGACCGGCGCAAGGCGCGTTTGAACTCTGACAGTTTGAACGCGCCCAGGACATGACCCAGGCAGAAATACGAAACGGCGGCGACCACGATCAGGGTCAAAAGCGCAAGATAGCGCCAGCCGGGAATGTCCAGCGTCCAACCATAAAAGTGGGTCGCTGCAAACAAGACCGCGCCCATCCCGACCGAGGCCAGAACGATCCGGCCCGCACGTGCCCTGAAACGGTCATCGAAACGCGCTTCTTCGCCCATGCGACGTGCGCCGATCGCCAAAAGAACAACCATGGCCCAGCCGGCAGTTGACGCGGCAATCGCAGGGGCGATCCAGCCCACCAGCGGAAACAGGCCAAACGCCAGTGCCGCGTTCACCACCATTGCGACCACCGCATATCGGAACGGGGAACGCGTATCCTCGCGTGCAAAGAAAAGTGGTTGCAGCAATTTTTGCAGCATGAATGCAGGCAGACCGATGCCATAGATCGCGACCGCCAGCGCTGTCGCAGCGGTATCCTCGGGGCTGAACTGTCCCCGTTCGAACAGCACCGAAACCAGCGGGTTCGGGATGATCAGGAACGCCACGGTCGAGGGCAGCGTCAACAGCAGCATGAATTCCCCGGCGCGGGAAAACGCGTTGCGGGCTCCTTCCTTGTCGTCGGCGCGCAGACGGCGGGACAGGTCGGGCAGCAGGACAATGCCAATGGCGATTCCGACCACACCCAAAGGCAGTTGATACAGGCGATCCGCGGCAAACAGCCAACTCACGGCTTTTTCAGTTTTGGACGCCACCAATTGCCCCACCACCAGATTGACCTGAGTAACACCCATGGCCAAGGCGGCCGGAACCGCGATGCGGACCATCCGGCGCATCTCGGGCGTCAGGTGGGGCAGGCCGGGGCGTATGCGGATACCGGCACGCTCGGTCGCTACCCAGACCAGTACCAGCTGCGCGACGCCGGCGACCGGAATGACCGAGATCAGCCATCGTATCACCTCACCGCCCGAGAAGGCCCCGGCGATCAGCGCGGTGCAGGCAAAGATGTTCAGCAAAACAGGTGCCGCTGCGGCCGCGGCGAACCTGCCGGTTGCGTTCAATACGCCCGAGAACAGGGCCGCCAAGGACATGAAAAGGATATACGGGAACACGACATAGCCATAGTCCACGGCCAGATCGAACCGTTCATCGCCATAAAACCCTTCGGCTGTCAGCCACACTAGGCCGGGCATGAAGACCATGGCCAGCCCGACCAGCGCCAGAACGGCCACGGCCAGCAGGTTGAACGCATCCTGCGCGAAGCCCTGTGGATTCTCATCCGCTTCCAGCCGTTTCGAGAACATGGGCACAAAGGCTGCGTTAAACGCGCCTTCGGCAAAAAATCGGCGGAACATGTTCGGCAGGCGAAAGGCCGCCACGAAAGCATCCATCACCGGCCCGGGGCCGATGAAGGCGGTCAGCAGAATTTCCCGCAGAAACCCCAGTATTCGACTGGCCAGCGTCCAGAAACCGACCGTGAACAGGCCCGAGACCAAGCGTATTTGCTTCATGACGCTGCACGCTCGGCGCCTTCGGTGATTGCCTTGCGCAGCTTGGCCTCGAGCCCACGTTGCTTGCTTTCCGAATGGTACTTCAAGCCGAACATATCCTTGACGTAAAACGTATCGACCACCTGTTCGCCATAGGTCGCGATCACCGCATTGGCGATGTAAACATTGGCTGCGGCGAGGGTGCGGGTCAGATCAAACAGCAGGCCCGGCCGGTCGCGGGTGTCCACTTCGATGATCGTGTAAATTTCAGAACCGTCATTGTCGAAGGTAATATGCGTCGGGACGTTGAAGGCACGCTCGCGTTTCTTGATCTTGTCGCGGGATTTCAACGCCTCCTTCGCAACGACTTCGCCGCGCAGTGTCTTGTGGATCATCTGCGTCAGACGTGGCAGGCGCGAGGCTTCAAACGGGTGCCCTTCGGCGTCCTGAATCCAGAAGGCATCGGTGACATAGCCGTCTTTGGTGGTATAGCTGCGCGCATCCACGACATTCGCGCCGACCAGGGCCAGCGCGCCGGCAATGCGGGCAAAGATACCGGGGTGATCGCCCATCGCAAAACAGGCTCGGGTTGCGTCGCGATCCTCGTCCGGTTGCAGGCGGATCTCCATCGCGCCGGGGTCGCCGCTTTGTTCCAGCGCACGCAGCATGTTCGCAAACTCGACATGTGTAGCCAGATTGAGACCCTGCCAATACGGGTCGTAGTGGCGCCCTGTCTCGGATTTGAGGTCGGCCTTGGACCAGGCTGCCAACTCGGCGCGCAGGGCTTTTTTTGCCTCGGCCCCGCGATTGGCGCGGTTGAGGTCCTCCATCCCGGTTTCCAGCGCGCGCTTGGTTTCAGCGTGAAGGGCACGCAGCAGCGTGGCTTTCCAGTTGTTCCAGGTATTCGGCCCCACGCCGCGAATGTCGCAGACGGTCAGAACGGTCAACAGGTCCAGTCGTTTGACTGTTTGGACTGCTTTGGCAAAATCACGCACTGTGCGGGGGTCTGAAATGTCACGTTTCTGTGCCATGTCGGACATGAGCAGATGATAGCGCACCAGCCATTCCACCGTCTCCGAATCCGCTTTGTTCAGACCCAATCGTGGCGCGACCTTGCGTGCGATCTGTGCCCCAAGGATCGAGTGATCCTCGGGTCGTCCTTTGGCGATATCATGCAGCAACAGGGCGACATACAGCACCTTGCGATTGACCCCACCTTGCAGAATCGACGATGCAAGAGGCAGGGATTCAATCAACTCTCCGCGTTCGATCTGGGCCAGGTTCACGATGCACTGGATGGTATGCTCGTCCACCGTATAGCTGTGGTACATGTTGAACTGCATCATTGCCACGATGGGCTCGAACTCGGGCAGGAAGGCGGACAGCACACCCAGTTCGTTCATCCGCCGCAAAGCCCGTTCCGGATTTCCGTGTTTCAGCATCAAGTCCAGAAAGATGCGCCGCGCCTCTTTGTCGTTGCGCATTTCGTCGTCGATCAGATGCAGATTTGCCGCCACCAGACGCATGGCATCCGGATGGATCAGCATTCCTGTTCGCAAGCCTTCTTCGAACAGGCGCAGAAGGTTCACTTTGTCGGACAGAAATTTGTCAGGGTCTGCTACGTCCAGACGGCCGTGAACAACCTTGTATCCGGCTTTGACCCGCCGGCGTCTGCGGAAAATGCGCTCCAGCAATGGCGCGCCTTTCACGTGCAGCGCCTCAAGCTTTGTCAGAAAAATCCGCGTCAACTCGCCCACACGTGTGGCTTCGCGGAAATAGCGTTGCATGAATACTTCGACCGCACGGCGACCGGCTCGATCCTCATAGCCCATGCGCGCTGCGACCTCGACCTGCATGTCAAAGGTCAGCTGTTCGGTGGCGCGGCCTGTCACCAGATGCAAATGCGAACGAACGGCCCAAAGAAATTCTTCGGCCTGAACGAAGGTCTTGAACTCTTCCGGGGTGAACAGACCCAAAGGCACAAGTTCGGCCACGTCCTGAACGCCATAGATGTACTTTGCAATCCAGTAGAGGGATTGGAGGTCGCGCAACCCCCCTTTGCCTTCTTTCACGTTGGGTTCGACCTTGTATCGTTCCCCTTGTTTCAGGTGCCGTTCATCGCGTTCATTCAGCTTGGCTTCGATGAATTCCCGTTCGGTTCCCTTGAACAGCTCGGTTTTCAGCCGTCGCTCAAGCTCGTCGGCCAGCGCCTTGTCGCCCGCCAGATAGCGTTGTTCAAGCATTGCGGTACGGATCGTGAAATCCTCGGTGCCCAGCCGAAGGCAGTCTTTGATCGTGCGCGAGGAATGCCCGACCTTGAGCCTGAGATCCCAAAGGATATAAAGCATCGATTCGATGACGCTCTCGGCCCAGGCGGTGATTTTGTAGGGGGTCAGAAACAGCAGATCGACATCGGAGGACGGCGCCATTTCACCGCGCCCGTACCCGCCAACGGCCAGAACAGCGATCTTTTCACCCTGAGTTGGTGTCGCAATCGGATGCAGGCGCGTGCTGGAGACCAGCATCGCGGTTCCGACCAGCTGGTCCGTCAGGTAGGTATAGGAACGGGTCAGCGCGCGCGCGTCGAACGGACGCTCGCTGAAGGCATCGGCAATGGCTTTGCGACCCGCTTTCTGAGCGTCGCGCAGAATGCGCACTGTTTCAGAGCGCATTTTGCTGTTGTCAGAGCAGGTCTCGAACACCTCGGCCAGCGCATCATTGACGCTGACGCTGTCAAAGATGTTTTCGGCAGGGCAAATCAGCGCGCCATCCGGCGCCATGGTCTCGCCCGATCGCTCAGAAACCGGCACCAGAGAAGCTTTGCGGGGCAGGGTCAATCACAACCACCTGTTTATTCTGAATCGTCGCTACGGCAAGGCCGCGTTCGTTGGTGCCGTTTGGACGCAGGCGGAAGATACCGCCAACGCCCTGGAAACCGGCATTCTGAGTTAAGGCAGCACCGGTCAGGGCATTGGACTTGCCCTGACTGACCAAGGCACCGATCGCCGCTATGCCGTCATAGGCCAGACCGCTGATCGGGTGAGGCGCTTCGCCATACGTCGCGTTGTACCGTTGACGATAGGCTTGTGCTTTGGATGGGTCGGGCAGGGCAAACCACCCCCCCTGCACGCCCGGCAGTTCCAGCGTCTGCGGTGGGATATCCCAACGGGTCAGGCCGATGAATTGTGTCGTCGCGGGTGAAACGCCGGCCTCAGGCAGCAATTGCGAGAAAAGCGGCAAGGCACCCGCAGTCGTGGCCGTCATGAAAATCGAGTCCGCCCCTGTCGAATCGACGGTGGCCTTGATGGTGGGAACCGAGTTGATGACACCCTGTTGCGACCGGTCATATCCGACGGTTCCGGCATTGTTGACGCGGCTGTTTGCCAGAGCATTGGCGATGGCAGATTGTCCCACTTGCCCCGCAGCATCATTGCTGTGCACGATAACCATGTTTGCTTTGCCTTGCCGACCTGCGAAACTGACCAGCCGGTTGGCGGTGTTTTCAAAGGTCGGCCCAAGCACGAATACGTTGCCACCCGCAATGCTGGTGTTGTTCGAGAACGAAAGAACATTGACGTTTTTGTTCAGCACCGCCAGTCCGGCAGCGTTTGCCGCCTGGGCGTAGACAGGGCCGACGATGATCTTGGCCCCTTCGGCAACGGCCTGCTGGGCCACCGCCGTCGCCGTGGTTGGGTTTCCTGCGGTATCGTAAACACGCAGGTCGATTTTGACGTTGGGCAGATCGGACATCGCCATACGGGCCGCGTTCTCAAGGCTCTGCGCCAGCGCGGCGTCGCCCGAGCGGGGAACCAGCAAAGCAACCGGAACAGGGTTCGACGTGTCAATCGAAGGGCCACCCCCAACGCCGCCGGGTTCACAAGCGGCCAGAAATGCTGCTGTCGTCAGGGCAATGGCGGCTTTCGCCAGCTTGCTTACGGGCTTGCAAACGGTAAACATCTAAATGAAAACTCCCTGATCCGGCGGCTGTGATTGCTTCTGTTCTGTTGCGCCGCGATAATAAACGTCACGCTGTGAGGGTCCAGCTTTGAATTTCCAAAAGATCAGATTGGCTGCGGGCCTGTATTTTGTTGCCACTCCGATCGGAGCCGCGCGCGATATTACGCTCAGGGCGCTGGATGTTCTGGCATCGGCTGATGTGATAGCGGCGGAGGACACCCGGAGCCTGCGGCGGTTGATGGAAATCCATGGCATCCCGCTGGAGGGTCGGCATATCCAGGCCTACCATGATCACAGCGGCGCCGGGGCGCGTGGCAGACTTATGGATGCCCTGGCACAGGGGCAATCGGTCGCCTATGCATCCGAGGCGGGTATGCCACTGATCGCTGATCCGGGATATGATCTGGGCAAGCAGGCGGCCGAAGCCGGGCATATGGTGACCTGTGCGCCCGGGGCATCCGCCGCCATAACAGCGCTGACCCTGGCGGGTCTGCCTACGGATTCATTCTTTTTCGCAGGTTTCTTGCCCAATGCATCGGGCGCACGCCGGACCCGGATTGAGGCGTTGAAAAACATACCAGGCACCTTGGTGTTCTATGAATCCCCGAAACGCGTCTCGGCCAGTCTTGCAGATCTTGCCGAATGCCTGGGGGCAGACCGTCAGGCGGCTTTGTGTCGTGAACTGACGAAAAAGTTCGAAGAAATCCGCCGTGGAAGCCTTGCCGATCTGGCAACTGATATTCAGGAAAAACCGGTGAAGGGCGAGATTGTTCTGCTGGTAGACCGCAGCCATTCGCAAAGTGTTAACGAAGCCGACGTAGAAGAGGCTTTGAAGCGAGCTTTGGAAACCCACTCGGTTCGGGACGCAGCGGATCTTGTTTCAGAAATGTATGATCTGCCGCGCCGTCCGATCTACCAGAAAGCTCTGAAACTGGGAAAGGGATGACATGGGGCGGCGTGCAATTCAGGGCTTGGTTTCCCATCAGGCGGGGCAGTCGGCTGAACTTCGGGTCGCCACGGACTACGAGCGCCGGGGCTTTGCAATTGCGCATCGCCGGTGGCGGGGCGCCGGTGGCGAAATCGATCTGATTGCGCGGGACGGTGACGGGCTTGTGTTCATCGAGGTCAAGAAAAGCTCCAGTTTCGAAAAGGCTGCGGCCCGGATCAGTCAAAGACAAATTGACCGAATCTGTGCTTCAGCCGCGCAATATCTGGAAAACGAACCGGGTGGACAGCTGACAGATGTCCGTTTTGACGCGGCACTGGTCGATGGCACTGGCGCGGTTCAAATCATCGAAAACGCCTTCGGTCACGCCTAAGCCCCATTGAACCCTCAGGCCTGCTGGGCCATGTATCTTGCGTGAAACTGAGGGACACGCCATGAAAATCGCCTTTCAAATGGACCCGATCGGGGCCGTGGACATCAACGCCGACAGCTCATTCCGTCTGGCGGAAGAGGCGCAGGCGCGCGGTCATTCGTTGTTTTTCTATGGGCCGGATCAACTGGCCTATCAGGAAGGTCGTATCACGGCGCGTGGCCATGACATGACCGTACAGCGGGTCGCCGGCGATCCGGCGGTTCTGAGCCCCGAACGTGAAGTTGACCTGGCGGATTTCGACGTGGTCTGGCTGCGTCAGGATCCACCCTTTGACATGCATTACATCACGTCGACCCATCTGCTGGACCGCCTGAAAGGGCAAACGCTGGTGGTCAACGACCCGTTCTGGGTTCGGAACTATCCTGAAAAGCTGCTGGTTCTGGATTTTCCCGACCTGACCCCGCCGACAACGATTGCCCGTGACATAAAAACGATCAAGGCGTTCAAGGAAAAGCACGGCGACATCATCCTCAAGCCGCTTTATGGCAATGGCGGCGCGGGCGTGTTCCGACTGGATGCCAATGACCGCAACCTGACCTCTCTGCACGAGCTGTTCACGGGGTTCTCGCGCGAGCCTCTGATCGTGCAGAAATTCCTGCCGGATGTCAGCAATGGCGACAAGCGGGTGATCCTGGTGGATGGCGAACCTGTCGGCGCGATCAACCGGGTGCCGGCCGCGGGCGAAACGCGCTCAAACATGCATGTGGGCGGTCGCCCGGAAAAGATCGGTATGTCACAGCGTGATCTGGAGATCTGCGCCGCCATCGGGCCGCTGCTGAAAGAAAAAGGTCAGATTTTTGTCGGGATCGACATCATTGGCGACTACCTGACCGAGATCAACGTGACCTCGCCCACCGGTATTCAAGAGCTGGAACGGTTCGACGGCGTGAACATCGCCGAGAAGATCTGGCAGTCGATTGAAGCCAAGGTCTAAGCCATGACCCGGGCGCTGATGCGAAAGCTCAGCGCCTCTGCCACATGTGGTCTGCGGATGTCGGCTGAACCGTCCAGGTCGGCGATCGTCCGCGCCACCCTCAGGATGCGGTGAAAGGCACGTGCCGATAACCCGAACTGATCGGCTGCTTTCAGCAACACCGCTTTTCCTTCGGCGTCAGGTGTTGCGATCTGTTCCAGAACCTTGCCTTCGGCGTCGGAATTCTGGCGCAGGTTTGGCATTCCCCGAAACCGCTCTGCCTGAAGGGCGCGGGCGTTTTCAACCCGCGCGGCAACTGTCGCCGAGCTGTCGCCGGATGGGGGCAGATCAAGATCGGTGAAGCCCACAGGCGGAACTTCGATCCGCAGGTCGAACCTGTCCATCAGGGGCCCCGAGATACGGTTCAGATAGTCCTCGCCGCAGCCGGGTGCGCGAGAGCAAGCTCGTGAGGGATCCGTCAGGTAGCCGCATTTGCATGGGTTCGCAGCGGCCACCAGCATGAAACGGCAGGGGTATTTCACATGGGCATTGGCCCGCGCCACCATGACTTCGCCGGATTCAATTGGCTGGCGCAGGGTTTCCAGAACCGTACGCGGAAATTCGGGGAACTCATCCATGAACAGCACGCCGTTATGCGCCAGTGAGATTTCACCGGGCTTGGCGCCTTTGCCGCCGCCGACAATGGCTGCCATCGACGCCGTATGATGCGGTTCCCGAAAAGGACGGGTGCGGTTGATGCCGCCTTCGTCCAGCAACCCGCACAGGGACTGGATCATCGAAGTTTCCAACGCTTCGACCGCCGTGAGCGGAGGCAAGATGCCCGGAAGCCGTGCAGCCAGCATGGATTTGCCCGATCCCGGCGTACCGATCATGATCAGATGGTGACGTCCGGCTGCCGCGATTTCCAGGGCGCGCTTGGCACGTTCCTGTCCCTTTACATCGCGCAGATCCCGCATGCTGGGCGTCAGATTCACCTCGCCGGGTTGTGCCGCTGGCAAAGGGCACTGTCCCGAGAAATGGCGGACGACATCGCCCAGGGAACCCGCGCCGATAACCTGAGTGGCGTCGACCCATGCCGCTTCGGCGCTGGAGGCTTTGGGACATAGCAACATGCGATCCTCGGACGCTGCCGTCATGGCCGCGGGCAGGGCGCCGACAACAGGCACCAAAGAGCCATCAAGCGACAACTCTCCCAGTGCAACCGTTCCTTCGGCGGCATCGGCCGGGATGATTTCGAGCGCAGACAACAGCGCGACCGCGATGGGCAGGTCGAAGTGGCTGCCTTCCTTGGGCAGATCCGCAGGAGACAGGTTGATCGTAATTCGTTTCGAGGGCAGGGCGATGGCCATCGCACTCAGCGCGCTGCGGACACGGTCGCGGGCTTCGGATACGGCCTTGTCGGGAAGGCCCACGATGGAAAAGGCCGGCAAGCCGGGCGATACGGCACATTGAACCTCGACCGGGCGGGCTTCGACCCCTTGAAAGGCAACAGTGTGGGCGCGGGCAACCATGGCAGTCCTGTTCTTGGTTAACAGAACGTTGCTGCCATGGTTGTGGTTTAAGAGTCGTTAACGGTTGCGCGCAAGGCAGCGAATTTGGGCCACGCGTCGGGATCTGCAACGGTTTTGTCGCGGCAGAACGGATTGCAGAAGCCCCAGCATTTGCCGTCCAACTCCAGAAACTCCACGACGGGTTTGCCGGAATACGGGCAAACTTGGTTGATTGACGGGCCGGAGACCGGCTTGGCGGTTGAAACCCCTCCGATCGGCCAGGGCTTGGACGGCAAGTCCTGACGATAGGGAAAAGGGTCGTATCTGACGGTCAGGCCCATTGCGCGCCATTGTCTGACGGCGGGGTCTGACAACAGGTCCAGGCAATAGGTTCGGTTGGCCCTTGAAACTGGCAGTCCATATCCGATGATCCGCGCTGCGACAGGTGTGTAAAACACGTCCGCCAGCGAATACGCGCCAAACAACGGGCCTTGTTCCGCACCGGACACTGTGCGCGCACGGTCCCAGAGTGTTTCGATACGCGCCAGATCTGCCAGTGTTTCATCCGATGGGTCGAAACCCTGCCAGACATGCAGCAATTGCATCGGGCATTCGCCTCGTAGGGCACCGAACCCTGCCACCATCTCGGCGCACAGCCAGCGGGCGGTTGCCCGGGCGGCGGGATCTGATGGCCACAACCCGGCATCAGGGTGGTGCTCGGCCAGGGTTTCAGCCATGGCCAGGCTTTCGCCGACCACAGTTCCTTCCGGCAGGCGCAGGGCGGGCACAAGTCGAGCCGGAGCCAGGGGAGCCATATCCTGTGTCATGGTGCCCGAATACAGGCCAATCATGTGGCTTCTATGGGGCAGGTTGAATTTCTCAAGCATCAGCCAGCCACGCATTGACCAGCTGGAGAAGAGGCGGTCGCCGATATACAAATCATATGTCATACGCAGACGATGCCGCAGGTCCACAGCCCGGTAAAACAGTGATTTGTGCGGGGTCTGTTCACGGAAGGTGATTGATTGTACCGACGGACCACCTACCTGCGTCGATCAGGATATCCGTCACCGACAGGTTGTCGACTCGGTGTGAAAAAGTCTGTTGTCCATCCAGATCAAGGGCGCGCTGTACCTGGGTGAGGATAACGCCGAAATGCGCAACGATGACCAGATCGCGGCCTGAATGTGCTGAAACAAGCGTGTCGATCACCGCGTCGACCCGATTGCGGACCTCGTTCCAGCTTTCACCTTGCGGCGGGCGGACATCGCCGGGGTTGTCCCAATAGGCAAAGGCCAGTTCCGGGTCTTCTGCTTCGATTTCGGCAAATCCGCGCAACTCCCAGCGACCAAAATGGATTTCCCGCAAGCCCGGGTGATGAGGAAGACGTTGACGTTGGCCTTGGATGGCCGTTGCCGTGTCAACTGCCCGTGACAGATCGGACGAGATCACAAGCGCCTCGGGCGGCAAATGGTCGTGCAGCCGGTTCAGTGCGGCTGTATCGCTCAGGTCAGCGGGCAGGTCGGACCAGCCGACCATGGTTTTCGCATGTGTCGGCCCGTGTCGGACAAGGTGAAGACGCGTCACGGCAATTGTCCTTTCAGAACCAAAGGCAACCCGGCGGTGATCTGCACCACCAGATCGGCCTGCGCTGCAAGCGCGATGTTCAGCCGCCCCTGGGCTTCGCGAAACCGCCGGGCCAGGGCGTTGTCCGGGACAATACCGTGGCCAACTTCGTTCGAGACCATCACGATTTGCGCCGGGCATGCGCGCAATGCTTCAAGCAGGGCGGTTTGTGCGGCTTCCAGATCGGTTTCGGCCAACAGGTGGTTGCTCAGCCACATGGTGGCGCAGTCAATCAGGCAAATCTGATCGGGCGACAACGTGGCCAGAACCGGCCCCGGATCGAAGGGCTCTTCAATCGTGGTCCAACCGTCGCCGCGTTGCGCGAGATGGCGCTCGACCTTCTGGCGCATCTCGTCATCAAACACTTGTGATGTCGCAAGATAAACTTGGCTTTTCCCCCGAGAAACAACGAGTTCTTCGGCGAAAACCGACTTGCCCGACGCGGCCCCGCCCAGAACCAAGGTTAAATCCGGCGACACAATACTTACCTATAGTTGATCCGATTGGTGCTGTTTTGCGTAAAGGTCATAGGTCGGCAAGGCAAGTCTGACCAGTACCTGCAAACAGGGGAGAGGTTTATGGCACTGGATAATGCGACGGACTTTTCGATGTCCCGGCAAGCAATGAAGGCCGAGTTGCTGGATGCGGAAACTGAACTGAAACTGGCTTATGCCTGGCGTGATGAGCGTGATGAAAAGGCGTTGCACCGTCTGATCACCGCCTACATGCGTCTGGCGATTTCGATGGCGGCCAAGTTCAAGCGCTATGGCGCGCCGATGAATGATCTCATTCAGGAAGCGGGCCTTGGCCTTATGAAGGCCGCGGACAAGTTCGATCCGGATCGCGGCGTGCGTTTTTCGACCTATGCCGTTTGGTGGATCAAGGCAAGCATTCAGGATTACGTGATGCGGAACTGGTCGATGGTTCGGACCGGGTCAACCTCATCTCAGAAATCGCTGTTCTTCAACATGCGCCGTGTTCAGGCCCGGCTGGAACGGGAAGCCGCCACCGAAGGTCAGGAACTGGACCGTCATCAGTTGCATCAGATGATCGCCACGGAAATCGGCGTGCCGCTGCGCGACGTTGAGATGATGGAAGGCCGCCTGTCCGGCTCTGATTTTTCGCTGAATGCGGTTCAGTCCGCTGATGAGGATGGGCGCGAGTGGATCGATGCCCTGGAAGATGACCGCGAACAGGCAGCCGAGGCCGTTGAGCACAGCCATGATACCGAACAATTGCGCAAGTGGTTGTTGACGGCGATGAGTGCCTTGAATGATCGCGAGCGTTTCATTGTGCGCGAGCGCAAGCTGCGAGACCCCGCTCGAACCCTGGAAAGCCTTGGAACAGAGCTGGGCCTGTCCAAAGAACGTGTGCGACAGCTTGAGGCCGCAGCCTTTGCGAAGATGCGCAAGAACCTTGAAGCCCAGTCGCGCGAGGTGCAACACTTCCTCGCATGAAACAGTTTGCGATTCTTGCGTGTGTTCTTGGTCTTACGGTTGCGACAACGCGACCGGGACTGGCAGAAAGACTTGTTCCTGCTGATGCTATGTCCGTGATGCGGGATGCTGATGTCGTGATATTGGGAGAAGTTCACGACAACCCGACGCATCATCTGGTGCAGGCCGAAGCTCTCGAGGCTGTTTCACCCTCGGCCGTCGTCTGGGAGATGGTCACCGAAGAGGGCGCGCAAAGGCTCGCGCAGAAAGCTGTGTCCAACCCAGAGGAGCTGAGCCGCATTCTGAAATGGGCTGAAAGTGGCTGGCCTCCGCTCAGCATGTATTATCCGGTGTTCGAGGCGTCAGGCGCGCCGGTTTACGGGGCCATGGTTCCGCGTGCTGCCGCGCGTGCCGCGATGGAACGCGGGGCCGCCACGGCGTTGGGTGCAGACGCGGCGCGTTATGGCCTGACGGTGCCTCTCTCGCCCGAGGAACAGGCCGCGCGCGAGGCCGACCAGTTGGCGGCGCATTGCGATGCGCTTCCGGCTGAAATTCTGCCCCAGATGGTTGCGATCCAGCGCCTGCGCGATGCTGTGCTGGCCCGTGCGGTTGTGCGTGCGATGGACGAAACCGGGGGTCCGGTTGCCGTGATCACCGGAAACGGTCATGCGCGAAAGGATCGGGGCATACCGACCTATCTTTCGCGCCTCAAGCCAGGTTGGAAAGTCGTGGCCGTCGGACAATCCGAAGATGGAGCGATCGAAGGAGAATTCGATATCGTGATTGACAGCCCTACAGCCGAGCGCGAAGACCCCTGTGCGGCCTTTCAGGTTCAGAATTAATCGCTGGAACTACCTGCGGGCCTTGCCTAATGTCGGGGCCGACCGGGACAGGAAGGGCTGAACATGCTGTCATCCAAACGCATTCTGCTGATTATCGGTGGCGGAATCGCGGCCTACAAGTCGCTGGACCTGATCCGCAGGTTGCGCGAGCGTGGCGCGGACGTAACCCCTGTATTGACGCGCGCCGCGGAAGAGTTCGTGACGCCGCTGTCCGTATCGGCTCTGGCAGGTGAAAAAGGCTTTCGCGATCTGTTTGACCTCACCGATGAGGCCGAGATGGGGCATATTCAACTGTCCCGCTCTGCGGATCTGATCGTTGTGGCCCCCGCAACGGCGGATCTGATGGGCAAGATGGCCGCAGGGCTGGCCAACGATCTGGCCTCGACCCTTCTGATGGCCACGGACACGCCCGTTCTGTGTGCGCCCGCGATGAATGTGCGGATGTGGACCCACCCGGCAACACAGCGAAACCTGAAGCAGTTGCAAGCGGATGGCGTGCGCTTTGTGGGCCCGAACGAAGGCGACATGGCCTGTGGTGAATACGGCCCGGGGCGCATGTCCGAGCCGATGGAAATTGTTGCGGCAGTTGAGGCTCAGTTGTCTGCGGGGCCTTTGGCGGGCAGGCGAGTGCTGGTGACGTCCGGCCCGACGCATGAACCGATAGATCCGGTCCGGTATATAGCCAACCGGTCGTCCGGGGCTCAGGGTGCGGCCGTGGCTCGGGCGCTGGCGGAATTGGGGGCCGAGGTGATCTTTGTGACCGGCCCCGCAGATGTGCCACCCCCGGCGGGCGTGCGGGTCGTACCTGTCGAAACCGCGCAACAGATGTCTGATGCGGTTGATGCGGCTCTGCCCGTCGATGCCGGAATATTCGCGGCTGCGGTCGCGGATTGGCGTGTCGCCAGCGCGTCGGACAAGAAGCTGAAGAAAAGCCGCGATGGCCTGCCGGTACTGGAATTCGCCGAAAACCCGGACATTCTGAAACGTGTTTCCAGGATGGAAGCGAACCGTCCGCCGTTGGTTGTCGGTTTTGCGGCCGAGACCGACAATGTGGTCGAACACGCCACAGCCAAGCGCCTGCGCAAAGGCTGCGACTGGATCGTCGCCAACGATGTAAGCCCTGCAACAGGCATTATGGGCGGGTCAGAAAATGCGGTCATCCTGATTTCGGACAACGGGGCCGAGGAATGGCCCCGCATGGGCAAAGACGAAGTTGCCCGGCGTCTGGCGGCGAAAATTGCGGACGCGTTGGCAGGCTGAAGGAAAGGCAAGGGCATGGTTGCAATCCGGGTGATCCGCGAAGACGGGGCAGACCCCGCCGTGGCGCTTCCCTCTTACGAAACCTCGGGGGCGGCCGGCGCGGACGTGCGTGCCAATCTGCCCGGCGGCGCGCCGATTACGCTGGACCCCGGTCAGCGGGCGCTGGTGCCGACCGGCCTGCGCATTGAAATCCCGCAAGGGTATGAGGTTCAGGTTCGGCCCCGCTCGGGCCTTGCGTTGAAGCATGGGATTACACTGCCCAACACACCGGGCACCATCGACAGCGACTATCGTGGGCCGTTGGGCGTGATCGTGATGAATGCGGGCCAGGAACGGTTCGAGATCGCCCACGGAGATCGTATCGCGCAGCTTGTGGTCGCGCCGGTGGTGCAGGCCAGGTTTGAACTGGCTCAGGCGCTGGGCGAAACCGATCGCGGGGCTGGCGGTTTCGGCTCGACCGGGCGCGGCTGATGCTGTTGGTTTTCATCCTGGCTGCGGGGCTTTGGGGTGTCGGTTATATCGCCGGCACGTCGAAAAAAGCGCGCATGGTTTCCGTGAGTGTGTTGCTGGCCGGCGTCATACTGTCCCATCTGATCTTGCCGGATGGGCACCCTCTTCGCGAAGCAACCGGCGGGTCTGCGGCGCTGTGGCTGATCCTTGTGGGTTTCGTGGCGCTGGCTTTGCTGTATGGCAGAGTACTCAAAGCCTTGCGCAACCGTGCAGTTTCATCTGCGGACCCGGAGCCCAATATGCCCTCGGACCGATTTACCGAGACCGAGCTGGACCGCTATGCCCGCCACATCGTTTTGCGTGAACTGGGTGGACCTGGTCAGAAAAAGCTAAAGAAAGCCCGCGTTCTGGTGATCGGCGCTGGTGGTCTGGGTGCCCCTGCGCTGCAATATCTGGCGGCAGCAGGCGTCGGCACGATTGGTATCATCGACGATGACGTCGTCGAGAATGCCAACCTGCAACGACAGGTCATTCACCGCGATGCGGATATTGAAATGCCCAAGGTCTTCTCGGCCCAGCAGGCGATGCAGGCGCAGAACCCGAACGTCGTTGTTCTGCCCTATCACCGCCGTTTGAGCGAGGAAATCGCCACCGATCTGTTTGCAGATTTCGATCTGATCCTTGACGGGACCGACAATTTCGAGACCCGGTATCTGGCCAACCGAACCGCCGTCGCGCTGGGCAAACCGCTGATATCGGGGGCTTTGTCACAGTGGGAAGGTCAACTGAGTGTGTTTGACCCGGCCAATGGCAGCCCCTGCTATCAGTGTATCTTCCCAGAGGCCCCGGCCCCCGGTCTGGCCCCTTCCTGTTCCGAGGCCGGTGTGATCGGCCCGCTGCCGGGCGTGGTTGGGTCGATGATGGCGGTCGAGGCGATCAAGGTAATAACGGGCGCCGGCATGGCGCTGCGCGGCGAGATGCTGATCTATGATGCGCTGTATGGCGAAAGCCGCAAGATTGTTCTGACCCGCCGGGACGATTGCCCTGTTTGTGGCATGGCAAACGATTAACCTTTCTTCATATGGGTAGGGTGTTCTGGAACACCCGGCCATGGCGACATAGCTATGGGATCAAAGGAGATCCGCATGACCAACCCGATCCTGTCCAATTGGACCACACCGTTTGAAATCGCCCCTTTTTCCGATATCTCGGATGATGATTTCTCGCCCGCACTGGAGCAGGCGATGAAAGAGCATAACGCCGAGATTGATGCGATAGCTGCAAATCCGGATACCCCCACATTCGCCAACACGATCGAGGCGCTCGAGGCCGCGGGCGGGCAACTGGACAAGGTCCTGTCGGTCTTCTTTACGATTGCGGGCGCAGACAGCAACCCAAAGCGGGAAGAACTGCAACGCGCGTTTTCCCCCAGGCTTTCAGCGCATTTTTCGGGCATTTCTTCAAACAAATCGCTGTTCAAGCGTGTTGCCGACCTATGGGCACGGCGCGATGATCTTGACCTGACCGAGGAGCAGGCGCGTGTTCTGATGTTGACCCACCGGGGCTTTGTGCGTGCCGGCGCGGCCTTGGAGGGGGACGAAGACGCCCGTATGCAAGAGATCAAGTCGCACCTCGCGTCGCTGGGCACGGCGTTTACCCAGAACCTGCTGGCGGATGAGCGGGACTGGTTCATGGATCTGACCGAAGAGGATCTGAACGGCCTGCCGGATTTCGTCGTGGACGCGGCACGTGCCGCGGGGCAGGAGAAGAAAGCCAAGGGACCAGTGGTCACCTTGTCACGGTCGCTGATCGTGCCATTCCTACAGTTTTCGCCCCGCCGGGACCTGCGCGAAAAAGCCTATCGTGCCTGGGCCGCGCGCGGTGCCAATGGGGGCGAGACCGACAACCGAGACATCGCGGCCGAGATCCTGGCCTTGCGCGAAGAGCGCGCCAAGCTTCTAGGCTATGACACGTTCGCCGACTACAAGCTGGAAACCGAGATGGCGCGCACGCCGGATCGGGTGCGTGAGCTGTTGATGCAGGTTTGGGAACCGGCCAAGTCCCGCGCCGACGCCGACGCGGAAGTTCTGACGCAGATGATGCAGGAAGACGGCATCAATGGCCCGCTGGAAGCCTGGGATTGGCGGTACTACGCTGAAAAGCGGCGCAAGGCGGAACACGATCTGGATGAGGCCGCGTTGAAACCCTATCTGCAACTGGATCGCATGATCGAGGCTTCGTTTGCCTGCGCCAACCGGCTTTTCGGGCTGGAATTCAAACCGTTGGACGTACCCCTCTATCACCCGGATTGCCGGGCTTGGGACGTTACCCGCGACGGGCAGCATATTGCCGTGTTTATCGGAGACTTATTTGCACGAGGGTCCAAGCGGTCAGGTGCCTGGTGCAGCGCGATGAGGGCACAGGCCAAATTCCCAAAGAAGCAGACACCGGTTGTCATCAATGTCTGCAACTTCGCCAAGGGGGATCCCGCCTTGCTTTCCTATGATGACGCGCGGACCCTGTTTCATGAATTCGGCCATGCCCTGCACCAGATGCTGTCCAACGTGACATATGAAAGCATCTCGGGCACGTCCGTGGCGCGCGATTTCGTGGAATTGCCCAGCCAGCTTTACGAACATTGGCTGGAAGTGCCAGAGGTCCTTGCCGAATTTGCGACCCATGCGGAAACGGGCGAGCCGATGCCGCAGGAAATGCTGCAAAAGGTGCTGAAGGCGGCCAATTTCGATCAGGGATTCCAGACGGTGGAATATGTCGCCTCGGCCCTTGTCGATCTGGCCTTCCACGATGGCGAGGCACCGGCAGATCCGATGGCGAAACAGTCGGAAGTTCTGGCCGGGTTGGGGATGCCGAAGGCCATTGGAATGCGCCATGCCACTCCGCATTTCGCGCATGTCTTCGCAGGCGACGGCTACAGCTCGGGGTACTACAGCTATATGTGGTCCGAAGTGATGGATGCCGACGCCTTTGCCGCCTTTGAAGAGGCGGGTGGTGCCTTTGATCCGGAACGCGCCAAGGCGTTGGAGGACAACATCCTGTCCACTGGCGGTTCGCGCGAGGCAGAAGACCTGTATCTGGCGTTCCGGGGAAGATTGCCGGGGGTTGACGCCCTGTTGAAAGGCCGCGGTCTGATCGCGGCCTGAAATCAGTAGCCCAATGTGCGATCCACCAGGTGCACGAAGGGCTCTCCGGCCTCGCCACGCCGGATGTTTTCGCAAATGACCTGCGCGGCTGTGACCGGGCGGGTCTCGGACGCGATATGAGGGGTCACGGTCACGTTCGGATGTGACCAATACGGGTGGTCGGGGGGCAGGGGCTCGATCCGGAACACATCCAGCGTCGCGTGACCGACCTGACCCGAGTTCAAGGCATCCAGCAGCGCTTCGTCATCAATCAGGGGCCCGCGACCCGGGTTGATGATCCGCGCGCCTTTGGGCAGCAGGGCCAGCGTTTCAGCATTCAACGCGTTTTCCGTGGCAGCGGTGTCAGGCAGCAGCAGAACCAGTATCTCGGCCCGGGAAAGCGCATCACGCAGCCCGTCAGGACCGTGCAGACAGGTTACGCCGGGGATGTCCTTGGCGGTGCGGCTCCAGCCAGTGACCGTGAAATTCAGCGAGGCCAGGGCGCGGGCCGCGGCTTCACCCAACGCGCCGAGGCCCAGAATGCACAGGTTGCGCTGCTGCGCCAAAGGTGGGGCATCCGGGGCCCAGACGCCATCCTGGATGGTGATGTGGCGATCCATTCCCAGATGATAGCGCAGCACATGGCCCACCACCCACTCGGTCATTCCCTGCGTCAGCCCGTGATCCACCATCCGTGCCAATGGGACGCTCAGCGTGTCATTGTCCGCGATCTTTTCGACACCGGCCCAAAGGCTCAGAACCGCCTTCAGGCGCGAAAAGGGCGAAAAATCCAGTAACCCGCCATTCGGAGCGTAGACAACGTAATCAACCTGATCCGGGTCAAATTCCGTACTGATCTCCGCCTCTACGCCAGCTTCTGCAAGGTATCGAGTGAGCAGCGGTTCATACACGGGCCACAGGGCAGGGCGCGCGGAAAACAGAACGTTTACGGGCATCGGGGGCCTTTCAGATCAGCGGGGACGATGGATATGTGCGCTTTGGACGATGCCGAACGCGGCCATCAGCACCAGCATGGCCGATCCGCCATAGCTGACCATTGGCAGTGGGACGCCCACGACCGGTGCCATGCCCATCACCATCGACATGTTGACGGCAAAGAACAAGAAGAAGTTCAGCGCGATGCCCAGAGTAACCAGAGAGGAGAACCGATCCTTGGTGGCCAGCGCGGTCGCCATGCAGAACACAAGGATCAGGGCGTAGAGAACCAAGAGCGTGATGCCCCCGACAAAGCCGAACTCCTCGGCGAGGGTGGTGAAGATGAAATCGGTGTGTTTCTCGGGCAGGAAGTTCAGCCGGGATTGTGTACCCTGCATGAAACCGCGCCCGTTCCAGCCCCCCGATCCAAGGGCGATCTTGGATTGCGTGATGTGATACCCGGCACCCAGAGGATCGGTAGAGGGGTCAAGAAACGTGTCGATCCGGCGGAACTGATAATCCTTGAGCAACTGCCATTCGGTCCCGCGACTGTTGAACACGGCGGCGATCAGGCCCACGACGGCGGCAATGACGGCTGCAAAGTAAGCCCAGTGGACACCTGCAAGAAACATCAGCCCGCCACCGGCGGCCAACAGCAGGATCGACGTGCCGAGATCCGGTTGCTTCAGAACAAGCAAGGTGGGCAGAACAATCAGGGCCACGGGGATGAAGACCCACAGAGGGCGGGACGTCTTGTGCGATGGAAGCCAATCGTAATACGCCGCCAGAACCATGACCAGGGCCACCTTCATGACCTCTGAGGGCTGAAGGCGCATGAACCCAAGGTCGATCCAGCGCTGTGCGCCCATGCCGATGGTGCCGAACAATTCCACGAATACCAGCAATGCGACCGACCCGAGATAGGCCAGAACGGACATGTTGCGCCAGAACCAGATCGGAACCAGAGCAATGATGAACATCGCGATCAGGCCAAGCCCGAACCTCTCCATCTGTGGCTCGGCCCAGGGTGTCCACGACCCGCCTGCGACTGAATACAGCATCAGGAACCCAGCGCTGGCGGTGCTGATCAGCAGCAGGGTCAGCGGCCAGTTCATGTACAGGAACTTCCGAAACCCCGACGGCGTGGATTTCACGGCATATTCTAGATAGCTCATGCGCGGTCCTTTCCGTCTGGACGCGCTTTGGGGCGACGGTCGCCCTCGAGCCGTTTTTGCTGTTCCTTGATGCGCTCGCGGTCGGCAACCGGATATGCCTCAAGCGGCGGAGTACCGTTGTAGAGCGCCTGAAGCATGATATCGCGGGCCACCGGTGCCGCCGCCTTGGACCCGCCGCCGCCATGTTCAACGACCACGGCAACCGCGTATTTCGGATTGTCATAGGGCGCGAAGCAGACGAACAACGCGTGGTCGCGACGTTCCCATGGCAGGTCTTCGTTGCGGATCACGCCGGCGGCACGTTCGGCCTTGGTGATGTTTCGAACCTGACTGGTGCCGGTTTTGCCGGCCATGCGGAACTCGTCCGCGATGATGCGGCTGCGATAGGCAGTCCCCCGCCGGTCGTTCGAGACCGAATACATTGCCTTGCGCACCTGTTCCAGATTGTAGGAGTTGATGTCCAGCGGTTCCCCCGCGCCCGAAGTCTGTTCGATACCGTCGATCGAACGCACAAGCCGCGGTGTAACAGATCGGCCGGTGGCGATACGAGCCGTCATTACGGCCAGTTGCAACGGTGAGGCCAGCATGAACCCTTGCCCGATGGACGCGTTGGCCGTGTCGCCCACCAGCCAATCCTGACCGTGTGTCCGCTGCTTCCATTCCTGATTGGGGGCAAGTCCAGCGGCAACCGCCGACATCGGAATATCGTGCTTGACACCCAGCCCCAATGTACGGGCCATCTCGGATATCTTGTCGATGCCCACCCGCAAGGCCACGTCGTAGTAATAGACGTCGCAGCTGCGTTTCAGCGACAGGTTCAGATCAACCGTGCCATGCCCGCCGCGCTTCCAGCAGTGGAACCGGCGGCTGCCGACCTTCAGGTGCCCGGGGCAATACACTGTGTTGCCGGGGCCTATCACGCCAGCCTCCAGCGCGGCCAATGCAGTGACCATCTTGAACGTCGACCCCGGGGGATAAGTGCCTTGCACGGACTTGTTGGCCAGGGGGCGATACTTGTCCTGCGTCAGCGCCCGATAATCAGCGACCGAGATACCGCGCACAAACAGATTTGGATCGAAACTGGGTGTAGAGCTGACGGCGCGCAGATCCCCGGTTTCGCAATCCAGAACAATGGCAGCCGCGCTTTCACCTGCCAGCCGCGCTTGCGCGTATTGTTGCAGGTCGGCATCGATCGTCAATTGCAGGTCCGCACCCGGCTGACCTTCCTGCCGGTCCAGTTCGCGCATGACGCGCCCGGTGGCGTTGACTTCGACACGCTTTGCGCCGGCTTTGCCACGCAAGGCAGTTTCCTGTTTGGCCTCCAACCCGACCTTGCCGATCTGGAACCGGGGAATCCGCAAAACCGGCTCGGGGTCTTCGAGCTTGCTGAGATCATAGTCGCTGACCGGGCCGACATAGCCGACGATATGGGCGAAATCCTCATAGCGTGGGTATTGTCGCGTCAGGCCGACCTCGGGCGTCACACCCGGCAGGGCCGGGGCATTGACCGCGACTTTCGAGATGTCTTCCCAAGTGACCTGATCCGCCAGAGTCACTGGCAGGAACGGCGCTGATCGGCGCATTTCGGTCCGGGCGCGCTCGATCTCATCATCGTTCAGCGGGATGAGTTCCGACAATTTGGCAATCACCTTGTCGACGTCACCTGCGTCTTCACGCACGATGACGATGCGATAGGATGGTGAGTTCTGACCGATGATCTGCCCGTTGCGGTCATAGATACGTCCACGGGTTGGCGGGATCAGTCGAATGTTGATGCGGTTTTCTTCGGCCAGCAGGCGATATTCGTCGGCCTGATCCACCTGCATGAAACGCATCCGTGCGGCCAGCCCGCCGATAAAAGCCGCCTGCAAACCGCCCAGCAGCAGCGCCCGGCGTGGCAGACGTTTATAGGCAAGGCCCGGCGACTTGGGTTTGCGTTGCTTCATGCCCTGCCTCCTACGGCTCCGGCATCCGCAGCAGACAGGCGGTGGACGCCAAATACGCTTTGGGTCAGCAGCACGATGACCGGGTAGAAGGCGATTGTCAGCACAAGTTGAACCACCACTGGCCACAAGGCGGCCTGCTGCACCGACAAGATCGACAGGACGACTCGGTTCATCAAAAACACCATGGCAATCACCACACCGACAGACATCCATTCTCCGACAAATCCGGTGTCCTTCATACCCGGGGCGGCAGCGCGCAGATAGGCTGCGCCGAACACCACCAGCGCGGCCAGAAGGCCGGGCGGGCGTTGCAGCAGCAGATCCGCCATCAGCATGACAAACGCGACCAACAGGGTGGGCACATAATCGGGGCGCCGCAACACCCAGGCAAAGGTCAGCGCAATCAGCACATCGGGAAAGGGCCAGCGATCCGGTTGCGCATCAAGCGGCAGCAAATGCAGGAACAGCACGACAAAAGCCAGCGCTGCGTAAAGGCCGCGCATGGCCCAGTTGTATGAGGCGGGCCTATCCATCACTTACCTCATCCGGTACAAGCGCTGTTTCGGGTCGCGTTGGTCCGACGATCCCACCCGGATCCTGAATTGGGGGGGGCGAATGGAAGCGCAGAACACGAAGAAACTCGAGCCGTTCAAAATCCGCCGAAAGGCGAACGCGCAGGCGGCCGCCCGGATCCGCGGCGATCTGGCCGATCAGCAGACCTGCCGGAAAAACGCCACCGTCGCCGGATGTGATCACCCGATCACCGGGACGGACCAGCTCTCGGTTTTCCAGGAACTCGACCACTGGGGCCGGGGTGTTATCTCCTTTGATCAGTGCGGTCTGGCCAGAAGGCTGGATCGTTGCCGGAATGGCGCTGGTCGCGTCCGTCACCAGGATCACCCGAGCCGTGTCCGGCCCGACTCCGGAAATGCGGCCAACCAGCCCGATCCCGTCCATCGTGGCCCATCCATCGACGATCCCGTCGCGCTCCCCCACATTCAACAGGACGGACTGCCGGAAGGGTGACCCGCTGTCGGCCATCACGACACCCGTGATGTATGTCAGGCGCGGGTCGAGGCGGACATTGTTCAGATCCAACAGCCGTGCATTTTCCTGCTCCAATTGCAGTGCGGCCTCTTTCCAGGCACGCATCAGGCGCAGTTCACTGCGCAACTCGCGGTTCTGCTCGCTCAGGCGCTGGTAGCTTTGGAAATCGCGCACAAGGTTCACAGCGGCAGTCACGGGCACCATGGCCCAATCCATCGACGGTACGACCGCGTCCACCACCTGCGCGCGGAACCGCTCGACGCGGGGGCTGTCGATCCGCCAGACCAGAAAGATGCCCAGCAAGCACAGGATGACGATCCCCAGCAACAAGCGGCGCAGAGGGGTCGTGTAGTCATCGCGCTGTGATCGGTCTTTTGCCACAGGTTACCTTCCCGTGCTGCTCGTGCCGAATTAAGCCTGTCCCTAGAAGGTGCGCGCCTTAGCTTTCGTAGTCAATCGCGTGGCGCAGCTGTTTTTCGTATTCTAGCGCCTTGCCCGTGCCCAAAGCCACACAATTCAGGCTTTCGTCCGCAATGGACACGGCCAGGCCGGTCTGTTCGCGCAGGGCAAGATCAAGATCGCCCAGCAATGCTCCACCTCCGGTCAGCATGACGCCCCGGTCCACGATATCGGCGGCCAGATCGGGCGGAGTGGTTTCCAGAGCGGTCATCACAGCCTCGCAGATCTGCTGAACAGGTTCCGACAGCGCCTCGGCGACCTGGGCCTGGCTGATCTCGATTTCCTTGGGAACGCCGTTCAACAGGTCACGACCCCGGATATGCATAGACTGGCCGCGGCCATCATCGGGCATCCGCGCCGTGCCGATTGTCGTCTTGATCCGCTCGGCGGTGGATTCACCGACCAGCAGGTTCTGCTGACGACGCAGGTACGAGATAATGGCTTCATCCATGCGGTCACCACCGACGCGGACCGAGCGGGCATAGACGATGTCACCCAGCGACAGAACCGCCACTTCGGTTGTACCACCACCGATGTCGACGACCATGTTGCCGGTCGGGTCGGTGATCGGCATGCCCGCGCCAATCGCGGCGGCGATCGGTTCGGCGATCAGGCCGGCGCGGCGGGCGCCAGCGGACAGAACCGACTGACGGATCGCACGCTTTTCAACGGGTGTCGCGCCATGGGGGACGCAGACGATGATCTTGGGCTTCGAGAAAGTCGAACGCTTGTGCACCTTGCGGATGAAGTGCTTGATCATTTCTTCGGCTGTATCGAAGTCAGCAATCACGCCTTCGCGCATGGGGCGGATGGCTTCGATCGAACCGGGCGTTCGCCCCAGCATCAGCTTGGCATCTTCGCCGACAGCCAGAACTTTCTTCACGCCGTCCTTGACGTGATAGGCTACGACCGAAGGTTCAGACAGGATGACACCGCGCCCCTTGACGTAAACCAGCGTGTTCGCCGTTCCAAGGTCGATGGCCATGTCCGCTGTGAACAGGCCGCCCAGATTGCCAAAGATCCCCATGTTTCCCCTGATCCTGTATGTCGGTTTTTCTACTGCCCGCGACTCGACGGTTCCGGGACGGATGACTTATAGGGTGCCATCACGCCCGGTAAAAGGGCTGATTCCGCGACAATCAGCACCTTTCCGCCTTATTGAATGGGACTTTAGAAGGCAAAATGCTCTCTTATCAACACATTTACCACGCCGGGAATCTGGCTGATGTCCAAAAGCACGCATTGCTGGCCTGGGTGCTGGATTATTTGACGCGCAAGGACAAGCCGCTCAGCTATATCGAAACGCATTCCGGACGGGGGCTGTACCAGTTGGACGCAGACGAATCCATGCGGACGGGCGAGGCAGCGGCAGGGATCGCGCGCGCGAAACGAGAAGGGTGGTTCGGACCCGGACATCCGATGGCGCGGGTTCTGGAAAACGTACAGGCCCGGCACGGTGACGCGGCCTATCCGGGGTCACCGATGATTGCAGCAAGTCTGTTGAGGGATCGGGACAGTCTGCATTTTGCAGAGCTGCACCCCCAGGAACATGCCGCGCTGTCTTTGGCGATGTCGCCGTTCGGGGCGAGGGTGTATCAGCAGGACGGGTTTGAACTGGCGCAATCCCTGCTGCCTCCGACGCCGCGACGGGGAATGTTGCTGATTGACCCAAGCTATGAGGTGAAGACTGATTACGATCGACTGCCCGGCGTGATTGCCAAACTGCACCGGAAATGGAATGTCGGGGTGGTCGCGCTGTGGTACCCTGTTCTGACGGACAAACGCCACGCCCGGATGATCGCGACGCTTGAAGCGCAAAACTTCCCCAAGGCCATTTGTCATGAGGTGACATTCCCACCGGTGCGCGAGGGGCATCGGATGGTGGGATCAGGGATGTTCATTCTGAACGCACCATTCGGCATCGAGGAAGAAATGACACGTCTGTCGCAGCTATTCGCAGGTCTCTGAAGTCAGCCAAAAGAAATGCAACCGATGCTCCCGCCCTGTTTGCCCGCATCAGAGATGCCGTCAAACATGTTGGGCCCGGCAGCGCGCCGCAGGCGCGCTGCCGGGCCCAAAGCTGCAAGGGTGCTCGGCGCAGCCGGGCAACCGCAGGTGCGGGAGCCCCTCGCCGCGCCAATTTGGATCAGGTCAGGTCTTTGTAGCTGATTTCGCGGGCATCGGCGCCCGGGCCGGTCTTTTCCCGGCGCACGATCAGGCGGTTCAGCGCGTGGATATAGGCTTTGGCCGAAGCCACGACGGTATCCGTGTTCGCTGATTGACCCGTGGCGATCATGCCATCTTCTTCCAGCCTGACCGAAACCGTGGCCTGCGCATCGGTGCCTTCGGTCACCGCATGAACCTGATACAGCTGCAAGCGGGCCGTGTTGGGGTAAATCGCACGGATTGCCTTGAAGGTCGCGTCTACCGGCCCGTCACCGTGTTCAGTTGCGATGACGTCCTTGCCGTCGACTTCCAGCTCGACCGTTGATTCCGCCTGCCCGCCGGTGCCGCAGGTGACTTTCATCGACACCAGTTGCAGATAGTCATCCGCCTCATCCAGGGTCATCAGTGCAATGAGATCGTCGTCGAACACTTCTTTCTTGCGATCCGCCAAATCCTTGAACCGCACGAAAATGTCTTTGAGTTGATTGTCGCCAACTTCAAAGCCCAGCGTTTCCAGTTTGTCGCGCAGAGCCGCACGTCCCGAGTGTTTGCCCAGAGGCAGGGATGTGCCCGACAGGCCGATATCCTCGGGGCGCATGATCTCGAAATTATCGCGGTTCTTGAGCATGCCGTCCTGATGGATGCCGCTTTCGTGGGCAAAAGCGTTCTTGCCGACGATGGCCTTGTTGAACTGCACGTTGAAGCCCGACACCGTAGCGACCCGGCGCGAGATATGCATGATCTTGGTCGTGTCGATCCCGGTGTGGAAAGGCATGATGTCATTGCGCGTGCGCATTGCCATCACGACCTCTTCCAGGGCGGTGTTGCCGGCGCGTTCGCCCAGGCCGTTGATGGTGCATTCGATCTGGCGCGCACCACCGATGACCGCCGCCAGCGAATTCGCGGTCGCCATGCCGAGGTCGTTATGACAATGGGTGGCAAAGATCACCTCATCTGCGCCCGGAACCGTTTCGATCAGGCGTTTGATCAGGTCCGCGGATTCCAGCGGCGCAGTATATCCCACGGTGTCGGGGATGTTGATGGTGGTCGCCCCGGCCTTGATCGCGATTTCGATGACGCGGCACAGGTAATCCCATTCGGTCCGGGTCGCGTCCATCGGCGACCACTGCACGTTTTCGCACAGGTTGCGCGCGTGGCTGACCGTTTCGTGGATTTTGTCAGCCATCTCGTCCTGTGTCAGGTTCGGAATGGCGCGGTGCAGCGGAGAGGTGCCGATGAAGGTGTGAATGCGGTTCTGTTCCGCGTGTCTGACCGCCTCCCAGCAGCGATCGATATCGGCGAAATTGGCGCGGGCCAGACCACAGATACGGGCGTTCTTGGCGTTCTTGGCGATCTCGGATACCGCTTTGAAGTCACCTTCGGATGCGATCGGAAAACCGGCTTCGATGATGTCGACGCCCATGTCATCCAGCAGCTCGGCAATCTCGAGCTTTTCGTCATGGGTCATGGTCGCGCCTGGGCTCTGCTCGCCGTCGCGCAAAGTGGTATCGAAGATCAAGACACGGTCTTGGTCGGTCACGTTGGTCATGGGAATCTCTTTCTTGTCTGTCCTAAAGCCTGTTGGCGCGCTGGCGTCCTCCTCTGAGCGGGCGCGCCGGATGGCACGCTCAGAGGCGGATTAGGATCAGTAGGCCACGCAGAACCGCGCCGCGAGGGGCGGCTTTGGCAAAAGGGATATCTGCGCAGTTGATCATGGGTTTGAGGTTATACAGACGCCGCCGGGAATGAAAAGAACCAATTTTCGACAAGTTGCGGCGTAGGGGGGTCGAAATTCCCGCCCCTTGATTGATCCGTCCATGCCGCTAGCTGGTCGCAGATGGATACTGCTTTGATCATTGGTGCGTCCGGCGGGATCGGTGCGGCCGTACGCGAGCAATTGGAGGCACAGGGTGTTGCGGTGACGTGCCTTTCGCGCTCTGTCGAGGGGTTCGATCTGATGGAACCGGACCAAGCGAGTCGGATGCTTGATCGCCTGTCAGGCCCGTTCGATCTTGTTCTTGTCGCTTCCGGGGCGCTGGAAATTTCAGGCAATGCGCCCGAAAAGACCATTCGGTCTGTTTCGGCAAGGGCAATGATGGACCAGTTTGCTCTGAATGCCGTTGGTCCGGCGCTGGTACTAAGCCGGGCCCATCAGTTGTTGCCGCGACAGCGGCGTTCGGTATTTGCTGTTTTGTCCGCGCGGGTCGGTTCAATAGGAGATAACCGGATGGGCGGCTGGATCAGCTACCGCGCGGCCAAAGCAGCGGTTAATCAGATCGTCCATACTTCGGCAATTGAATTGGCCCGGACACATAAACAGGCGATATGTGTTGCGCTGCATCCGGGTACGGTCAAGACAGAATTCACCCGGAAATACCTGGACCGGCATCCCGCCGTTGAACCCGTGGAAGCCGCGCGCAATCTGTTGTCCGTGATCGGCGGTTTAAGCCCGGCAGATACCGGTGGGTTCTTTGACTGGGCCGGAAAACCTGTTCCCTGGTGAGCGATCATTCGCCAGACGGATCTGGTTGTACCGCGTCTGAATCCGGGTCTGTCTGCTGTGCCGGAGTGTCTGCGCCGCCCTGTTGATCCGGGGTTTGATTCGGCAGCACACCGTTTTCCCAGATACCGGTTTCTTCTTGCCCGTTGGCGTAACGCATGGTCCCGCTGCCCTGCCTCTTGTTGTCGACAAAGTTGCCCTCATAGACGTCGCCGTTCGAGTAGGTCGCTATGCCTTCGCCGTTGATTTTGCCCTCGGACCAGTCGCCGACATACTTGAACCCGGCAGGGGTCACGATTTCTCCTTTGCCGTGACGTTTTCCGTTCATGAAATCTCCGGTGTAAACGGTGCCGTCAGAGTAGGTCGCCTTGCCTTTTCCCTGACGGACCCCGTTGACCCAATCCCCGTCATAGATCGAACCGTCCGCGCGGGTCATCACACCCTTGCCGTGGCTTTGCGCGTTTTTGAACTGACCCTTGTAGATCATGCCGGTGGCATAGGTCGCCGTACCCTGGCCTTCGATGACGCCCGCGATCCACTCACCCTCGTAGGTGGAGCCGTCGGGATAGGTGATGCGGCCGTTTCCTTCCGCCAGATCGGCCACGAAATCGCCCACATAGACCGAACCGTCGGGATAGGTCAGCTCTCCCAGTCCTTCTATCTGACCCTGGTTCCAGTCGCCGGTGTACACAAAGCCATCGGTTCCGGTGAACGTGCCCTTGCCATGGCGGCGATCATCGACAAAGTCACCCTCGTAGACGTCCCCTGACGCGTGAGTTACTTTGCCCTTGCCCTGGCGGCGCCCTTCCACAAGCGCGCCTTCATACACATCGCCATTGGCATAGGTCAGACGACCCGTCCCGGTGATCTGGTCCTGTGTCCATTCGCCCTCGTATATCATTCCGTCAGGCATCGTCTGGGTGCCTGTGCCATCGCGCAAGCCGGCATTGACATCGCCTTCGTAGACGCTGCCATCGGCATAGGTGATCGTGGCCTTGCCTTGCCGCTGGCCGTCCACCCAATCGCCATCGTAGACATATCCGTCGGGAAAGGTCAGTTTGCCCTTGCCGTGCCGCTGTGCGTTCCTGAATTCACCCTCATAGCGCGAGCCATTGGCAAATTCAGCGACGCCCGTGCCGTTGATGGATCCGTTGGACCACTCACCGTCATAGCTGCTGCCATTGGCATAGACGATCTTGCCGCGCCCTTCCGGCTGACCTTTGGCGAACGCGCCTTCGTAAACCGATCCATCCGGGTACTTGGTGACGCCCTGACCCTGAATTTCGCCTTCCACCCACTGGCCGGTGTATTCGAACCCGTTGGGCAGCCGATACGTACCCGTCCCGTGGCGCAGGCCATTCTCATAAGTGCCCTCGTAGACGCCGCCCACTTCGTCATCCTTGACGATAACCGTACCGTCCTGCGCAAAAGCGGTCGCAGCTGCCAGGCTCATGGCCACAGCCCCAATTGAGTTTCGGATCACGTTCATTTTGGTCCTGCCTGCCGGATCATCGTTGGTTGCATCCCTGTGCGCAAAACTAGGGTACCGTCGAGGGCAGGGCAACGGGTTTTGCCGCATTGGCCTTTTACTCGCGCGGTGATCTGCTAAATGGCAGTAGGACTGACGAGGCAAGAGGGCAGCATGGCCGACCGTTTCCGCATCACTCTGGCGCAACTGAACCCGACCGTAGGGGATATCGACGGCAATGCGGCCAAGGTCGTTGCCGCATGGGAACAGGGCAAGGCGGCGGGGGCCGATCTGGTGGCGTTCCCCGAGATGTTCATCACCGGCTACAACACGCAGGATCTGGTGCTGAAGCCGGTGTTTCATCGCGCGGCCATGGATGCGGTCGAGTCTCTGGCCGAGAAATGCGCCGAAGGGCCCGCGATTGCCCTGGGTGGTCCGTGGGTCGATGACGGAAAGCTGTACAACGCCTATCTGATCCTGAAGGGGGGGCGGATCACCAGCAAGGTTCTGAAGCACCACCTGCCGAATGAGACTGTTTTCGACGAAGTGCGCCTGTATGATGCGGGTCCTCTGGGCGGTCCGTATTCGGTTGGCAACTTCCGGATCGGCAGCCCCATCTGCGAGGATGGCTGGCACCCGGACGTCGCCGAAACGCTTGAGGAATCCGGGGCCGAGTTTCTACTGATTCCCAATGGATCGCCCTATTTCCGGAACAAATACGATGTACGTCTGAACCATATGGTCGCGCGCGTGGTCGAAACGGGCCTGCCGCTGATCTATTTGAACATGGTTGGCGGGCAGGATGATCAGGTCTTTGACGGCGCCAGCTTCGGTCTCAACCCGGGCGGAGAACTGGCCTTCCGGATGCCGGTATTCGACGAAGTGATTGCGCAGGTGGATCTTGAGCGCGGCGATGATGGCTGGCGCATTGTGCCGGCTGAGATCGTGCCCCAGCCGGATGTGTGGGAGCAGGACTATCGCGCGATGGTGCAGTCCCTGCGGGACTATATGGGCAAGACCGGTTTCAAAAAAGCAGTGCTGGGATTGTCCGGAGGGATCGATTCCGCGTTGGTGGCAACTATCACGGTGGACGCTATCGGGGCCGACAACGTTCGCTGTGTGATGTTGCCGTCGGAATATACCAGCCAAGCGTCATTGGACGATGCCGAGGCCGTCGCCAAGGCGCTGGGTGTGCACTATGACCATGTGCCGATTTCTGAAAGCCGGGCTGCCGTCACCAACACACTCGCTCCGCTGTTTGCGGGGTTGGACGAAGGGTTGACCGAGGAAAACATCCAGTCCCGCCTGCGCGGGCTTTTGCTGATGGCGATCTCGAACAAGTTTGGTGAAATGCTGTTGACCACCGGCAACAAGTCCGAGGTCGCTGTGGGTTATGCCACGATCTATGGCGACATGAATGGCGGCTACAACCCGATCAAGGATCTGTACAAGACCCGCGTGTTCGAAACCTGCCGCTGGCGCAACGCCAATCATCGAGACTGGATGATGGGGCCTGACGGAGAGGTCATTCGCCCGTCCGTCATCGACAAACCCCCCAGCGCCGAACTGCGCGAGGATCAGAAGGACAGCGACAGCCTGCCGGACTATCCGGTACTGGATGGGATACTTGATATTCTGGTCGATCAGGACGGATCCATCGCGGATTGCGTCGCCGCCGGATTTGACGAGGCAGATGCGAGAAGGGTCGAACATCTGATCTATATCAGCGAGTACAAGCGGTTCCAGTCCGCTCCGGGCACGCGCTTGAGCAAGCGGGCATTCTGGCTGGACCGGCGGTACCCGATCGTGAATCGCTGGCGCGAACGTCGCTGAAATCGAAGCCAGTTCTGCAAGATCGGAAACAGTGACGTTTCCTTTACGCGCTTTGTTCCCAGATCGGGGGGTGTTGCCTGTTAAATGGGGCAAAAAAGGCCACCCCAGACTTGTTTGGATGACATTTTTCTGACACATTTTTGCTTGGAAGTTGCCCAATGTGGGGCGGATGCGACGTATTGTTTGTTGAAGTTGCAAAGCTGATTTTGGTGAACGCGGCGTATCCGGGGTTGAATGTCTGAGTGAATGGTTTGGTGTTAAAATGTACGAGGATTATGAAAGATCGCTTCATGCGCCTTTGAAGTGGCGTACGATGGAATCTCCGCCGCAAGAATTGGACGAAGAAAAGCTGGATGCAGCAATTGCCGATCTGTTGAATGAGCAGCGGCAGTCGGAAGATCAGAGAGTGGCGATGTTGCGGCCAGAGTTTCCGCAATTGCTGCCACAGGAAGATGTGTCTGCACAAGCGGCACTGAAAGAAAAACGGTTGTCCGCGATCTTGCGCCAGAAATGGGCGGAACTGTCCGGCGCAGCGTAACCTTCGGCCCGCATTCATAACCTCAGGCGTCTGGGTCACAGATGCCAAAATTCGCGTGGTCGCGGTGACGGTTTGTATTGCCTATGCTTTGTCTCTTGGTCTCCATAACGGTCCAAGCGACAGAGTAAGGCCTATCGATGACCGCGCCCAAACCGACTCCTGTAGAACCTGATCTTGCCCTGCCCAAAACCGTTGATGTCGTGGTCATCGGCGGCGGAATCATCGGCGTTTCAAGCGCGTTGGAACTGGCCGAGCGGGGTGCCTCGGTTCTTTTGTGCGAAAAAGGGCAGATTGCCGCCGAACAGAGTTCTCGCAATTGGGGGTGGGTCCGTCTTGGGATGCGGGACCCAAGGGAAATTCCCCTGATGCAGGAATCGTTGCGCATCTGGCAAACGCTCGATGACCGGCTGGACCGCAAGACAGGTTTCACCCGATCCGGTATTCTTTTTGGTGCATCGGGCAAGCGGGATGCGGGGAACATGGAGCGTTGGCTGTACCACGTGGAGGGTTTGCAGACCGGCGCGCGGATGGTTTCGGGCGGTGAGCTGGCAGACCTTTTGCGCGGCAACCAAACGGGCTTTGAAACAGCGCTGTACATGCCGCAGGATGGTCGTGCCGAACCTCAATGGACAGCCCCCGCCATTGCCGAAGCTGCGCGGGCTCGGGGCGCGGTGATCATGACGAATTGCGCCGTGCGCAGCGTGGACGTTCAGGCTGGACGTATCGCCGGTGTCTTCACCGAACGCGGCAGAGTTGCCAGCGGGCGCGTCGTTCTGGCCGGGGGCGCGTGGTCGCGCCTGTTTGCAGGCAATGCGGGGATCGAACTGCCGCAGCTGAAAGTTCTGAATACGGTCCTGCGCACATCTCCCATCGCAGAGGGGCCTGAGGCGGCGTTGTGGTCGGATGATTTTGCGATCCGAAAGCGGGCCGATGGCGGTTACACAATTGCGTCCGGTCATGAGAATACCGTTGACATCGTGCCGGACAGTTTTCGATTGGCGATGCAGTTCCTGCCGGCATTTGTGCAGGAATGGAAATCTCTGCGCTTTCGCCTGTCCAAACGCTGGACGATCGAAGCAAAACAGGACCGGAGATGGCTGCCAACCGATGTGACACCATTCGAAAAGTGCCGGATCCTGGACCCTGAGCCGTCGCAAAAAACGTTGCGACGCGCCTGGGCCAGTGCATGCAAGGGATATCCCGCTGTACAAAAAAGCGAGATCGTACAAAGCTGGGCAGGTATGATCGATGTGACGCCGGATGCCATTCCAGTCATCTCGGGTGTGGATGACCTGCCGGGAATGTACATCGCCACCGGGTTTTCAGGCCATGGTTTTGGGATCGGCCCCGGGGCGGGGCGGCTGATGGCTGATCTGGTTTCAGAAACAGTGCCTTGCGTGGACCCGGCTGCCTTTCGCCTGTCGCGGTTCAGCGACGGTTCAAAAGTGCGACCGGATCCGGGGTACTGACAGCCTAACCCATCATCTGGTAGCTGACCGGGACAAAGCGGAAGCCTTCTCCGCGTGCCTCAACATAGCCTGCACCGGGGAAAGGCATGTGATAGCCGACCATGGGCACTTTGTCGGCAGCCAGCATGCCAAGGACATTGCGGCGCGCGGCAGTTGCTGCGGCCTTGTCCATGTCAAACCGGACTTCCCATTCGGGATGAGCGAAAGACCAGACATAATGGTTGGCCAGATCCGCCGTCAGCACCAGACGTTGCCCGTTGCTTTCCAGATGATAGACCGTGTGGCCTGGTGTATGGCCATAAGCGGCAACCGCGGTAATGCCCGAGGCGACCTCGCCCCCGTCTTCGACAAAGGTCATTTTCTCGGCCAGTGGTGTGACTTTTTCGGCGACCAGATCGCCCACGCGATTGCCTGCGTCCTGCGCAGCCCAGAAATCATATTCCGGAGAAGCCGTCACGTAGCGCGCATTGGCGAAGGTGGGCGCGCCTTCGGTCGTCATGCCACCGATATGGTCAGGGTGCATATGCGTTATCACGACCACATCGATCTGATCCGGGGTTACACCCGCATCTGCCAGCGCGGCCTGTATGCCACCTTGCCCCAGACCGGTATCAAACAGAACCAGCTCTGAGCCTGTGTTGACCAGCGAGGGGGTAAAGAAAAACTGTGCGACGTCTGCGGGAATGAAGTTCTCAGCCGAAACCTTGGCGAATTCTTCGTCCGACGCTCCGCCCCCAAAAATCTCTTTGGCTCCGTCGCGTGGAAAGCTGCCATCCAGCAGGGTCGTGACCGTGAAGTCGCCAACATGAAATGACTTGGCGATGGTCGAGTTTGCTTTGGTTTCCGGGCTTGCGGCCAGAACCGGTGCGGCTGCGGTTGCAAACGGCAAGGCGGCGGCAGTTCCCAAAGCGGCGCGGCGCGTGAGTTTCATTGTCATCTTCGTTCTCCCTGTCACGACTTCATTGTTGCAGTTAGGGCGTCGAGAGTCTCTTGCCAGTTTATACGCCATTCAGATGGGGTGCATGGATGAATATTACGTGTTAATTTTTGTTCATGGCGCGATCAGACAACAAGACAGTTCCGACGGATCAAAGCGTCGAGCATTTCCTGACAACGGTTCAACCTGCGCGCCGTGCCGAAGACGCGCACCAGCTTGACAAGCTGTTCCGCGCCACCACCGGGTTTGAACCGCTGATGTGGGGGCCGTCGATCGTCGGGTATGGCCGCTACCACTATCGCTATAAATCGGGTCGGGAAGGGGACTTTCTGGCAACCGGTTTTTCGCCGCGCAAATCAGCTTTGGTGATTTACATCATGCCGGGTTACGCAGATTTTGCGGATCTCATGGCCAGATTGGGAAAGCACAAACTGGGCAAGTCCTGTCTTTACGTCAACAAACTGGCGGATATCGATACGGGCGTTTTGGGCGAACTCATTCGCGCCGGATTGGACGACCTCGACAGGGTGTGGCCGGTGAAACCATTCTGAATCACCTGATGGATCAAGCGGCGGCTGGACAAAAACGCCCCCATGTGACAAGAGCCGCGCCAACAGGAGACACCCATGACAACCACCCGTTTCGCCCCGTCGCCCACCGGTTACATCCATGTGGGCAACCTGCGCACCGCCCTGATGAACTATCTGATTGCCCGCAAGGCAGGCGGTACGTTCATCCTGCGCATCGATGATACCGACCCCGAACGGTCGAAAGAAGAATATGTCGATGCCATCAAGCAGGACCTGGAATGGCTGGGTTTGCATTGGGACCGGGTCGAGCGTCAGTCGGACCGTCTGGATCGCTATGCCGAAGCGGCCGACAAGCTGCGCGCGATGGGTCGTTTGTACGAGGCATTCGAAACGCCGACCGAACTGGATCTGAAACGCAAGAAGCAACTGAACATGGGCAAGCCGCCGGTCTATGACCGCGCTGCGCTGAACCTGTCGGAGGCCGAAAAAGAAGCCTTGCGCGCCGAACGTGGCAACGGCGTCTGGCGCTTCAAGCTGGATCATGAACGTATCGAATGGAATGACGGCATTCTTGGCGACATCTCGATTGATGCGGCTTCGGTTTCCGATCCGGTTCTGATCCGTGGCGATGGTCAGGTTCTCTATACGATTGCGTCGGTTGTGGATGATACTGAAATGGGCGTAACTGATGTCGTACGGGGTTCGGACCATGTGACCAACACGGCGACGCAGATCCAGATCATCGAGGCGCTGGGCGGGCGTTGTCCGCGTTTTGCCCACCATTCTCTGCTGACTGGTCCGCAGGGTGAGGCATTGTCGAAACGGCTGGGCACGCTGGCTTTGCGCGATCTTCGCGAACAGGGTGTGCAACCGATGGCGTTGCTGAGCCTGATGGCGCGTCTGGGCTCGTCTGATCCGGTTGAGCTGCGCTCGGAAATGGCCGCGCTGATCGACGGATTCGATGTGAACCGGTTTGGTGCCGCGCCGACCAAGTTCGATGTACAGGACCTGTTCCCGCTGACCGCCAGGTATTTGCAATCGCTGCCGCTGTCCGATGTGGCCGGTGCCGTTGCGGATGCCGGTGTTCCCGATGAATTGGCAGAACCTTTCTGGGCCATGGCCCGTGAAAACATCACCACCCTGGCCGATCTCAAGGGCTGGTGGGAACTGTGCCGTGACGGGGCAGATCCCCTGATCGCCGATGAAGATCAGGAATTCATTGCCCAGGCGATGGCTTTGCTGCCCGAAGGTCCGTTCGACGGCGAGACCTGGAGCACCTGGACCAAAGCCGTGAAAGAGGCAACCGGTCGCAAGGGCAAAGGTCTGTTCATGCCGCTGCGCAAAGCGCTGACCGGCAAGGAGCGCGGCCCGGAAATGGCAGCGCTGATGCCGTTGCTACAGGTGATCCGCGCGCGCGGCTAACGTGGTGGCACATCAGAGTTCTGGGCCACGTCTTCGGCGTGGCCCTTTTTTGTTTACGCTGGTTGCACAAATCGAACCGACAAACTGGTCAGGCGGTCATCGACAAAATCACGTTCGACAGGTTTGAGTTGCTGGTGGCGTGGATAACGCGGTTCGGCGCGATCATTCAGGATCGGGGCATCCCATCCGGTTGTCGTCTCAAAGAATCGATCCGCGCCGTCCTCGCCGAATGCCCGCAAGTAACCTTGCACGACAACGTCGATATAGCTGAGCAGCAATGGATGGTGATTGCTGGGCTCGTTGTGCCGATCCTGAGGGACGGCGTAGACAGCTATTTCGACATCGTGCGTCAGGGGATGTGAAACCGACTGCGTTGCAGGAATTCGGTCATACGCCCATTCCCGTTCATCCAGCGCGGCCCAGTCATTTTTTGGAACATGCGCAATCATGCCTTCGATCTCTGACTCCGGATCGGGCACGGCAGTCAGAAACGCCACGGGTCGCAGATCGGTATGCCGCCAGGCCCGCCGCCAACCTTTCAGTCGCGCGGGGCGCGGATCGGGGAAATCATGCGTCGCGAGGTTCACAAGGCTGCCATAGCCAAAGAAATAGGGGTCGGCCATCCGAGAAGTGTCCTTTGGGTCGATTGATGTATGTCAAACCGCTTTTTTCCCGGACATGCAATAAGGTTGCATCTTGATTTTAGGGAGGCCCTCATGCGGATTACCAAACGGACGAATATCGCTGTGCGCCTGTTGATGTATTGCGCAGCTCACCCGGACAGGCTGGTGACGAAATCCGAAATCGCCGAAGTGTGCAACATTTCCGAAAACCATCTGGCGCAGGTGATCAATCAGTTGAGCCAGCTGAACTATCTGAGCACGCAGCGCGGTCGTAACGGTGGCATGTCGCTGGCGCGCCCCGCGGATCAGATCCGCATCGGTGCGGTGTTCCGGCATGTTGAAGGGGCTTTGCCTATTGCCGAGTGTTTCGCCGACGCTGACAACACGTGCCCGCTCACGGATGCCTGCCGGCTGAGGCTTGCGCTTCAGGACGCGGCAGAGGTGTTTTATGCGTCTCTGGACGATGTTACCCTGGATGCGCTGGTATGTGACAATGATCCGCTGCTGAGGCTCTTGCAGCCTGTGGCCTGCGTGCGCTGATTTCAATCGCTTGCGCGCAATATGCGCGCCGGACGCACCGAAAGTGGACGCAGGGCAAAAACCAGCCCGGCACATAACGTGACGCCTATCCCGGCCAGAACGATGCCGAAGGCCGATGACCAGATGACCGTGAACTCTGTGTCGAAGATGTAGGTGGCAACGGCCCAGCCGCCCAGGATACCAACGAACAGCGCGACGTAACCCGCGGCGGCCCCAAGCAGAACAGATCGCAGGCCAAAGCTGCGCAGGATATGGCCGCGGTCTGCACCCAGTGTCCTGAGGATTGCTGCTTCGTACCTGCGGGCAGGTTCGCCCGCCGCCGCTGCACCGATCAGCACCAGAAATCCGGTCAGCAGGGATACTCCCGCGCCATACGAGGTTGCTGCGGCGATGCCTGCCAGCAGGCCCGAGACGCGATCAATGGCGTCGCGCACCCGGATGGCCGTGATATTGGGGAACTGGCCGGCAAGATCCCGCAGGATGGCTGCCTCGGCCTGTTCGTCGGCATAGACCGTCGCGATAAAGCTGTGCGGCGCACCCGCCAGCGCAGAGGGGTTCATCGACATGACAAAGCCCATTCCCGCGGTAGAGAAATCCACCTCGCGCAGGGACGTCAGTTCTGCCGTGATGTCACGCCCCAGGATATTGACGGTCAGTTGGTCGCCCAGGTTCAGGCCCATCTCTTCGGCTTCTTCCGCGGCGAAACTGACCTGAGGCGCACCTGCGTAATCTTCGGCCCACCATTCCCCTGCGGTCAGGCGTGTGTTCGGCGGAGGTTGAACCGAATAGGTCACGCCGCGATCCCCTTCCAGAACCCAGTGATCTCCGGCCACGTCCCGAGCGGGCCGGCCGTTGATCTGCGTGATGATCCCGCGCAACATCGGCGCGCTTTCAATGCGGCTGACCGCGGGGTCGCTTTGCAGGCGTTCGGTGAAGCCGGGCATTTGATCTTTCTGGATGTCTACAAAGAAGTACGACGGCGCCACATCCGGCAGGTTGCCCGAAATGGCGTTGCGCAGGGTGCCGTCGATCTGCCCGACCGCTGCCAGCACCGACAGGCCCAGCCCCAGTGACAGAACCACAGACCCTGCGCCCTCGCGTGGGTCCGAGATGGCCGACAACGCCCATCTGACGGTGGGCCGCCCGCGGGCCAACGAAGCCCCAGCCCGGGCCAGTTTGCGAATGGCATAAGCGGCGAGGGCCAACAGCGCCAGTGCACCGACAAGCCCGCCACCGGTCCAGACAGTAAGCCGCGTCGAGCCGCTGAACCATGACGCCAGGGCGATCAGCAACAACAGTCCGACACCCGTTGCCACGACGTAAATCAGACGTGGAAAGGGGCGGGCCGAGCTTAACGCGTCGCGAAACAACGTCGCGGCGCGCACATCCTCGGTGCGGGCCAGAGGCCAGAGTGTGAACAGGAACGCTGTGAGCAGACCGTATATTGCTGCCTCGATCAACGGCTGTGGATATAGGGAAAACACTGCGGGAACCGGCAATTGGCTTTCCAGCAGCGGGGCCAGAACAAGCGGCGCCAACCCACCCAGCGTCAGGCCAATCACAATCCCGAAGACGGACAGAACGCCAATTTGAATCATGTAGGTTTGAAAAATGGTGGCGCGATCGGCCCCCAAGGTGCGCAGCGTCGCAACGGTTTCCGTCTTCTGCGTCAGATAAGCACGCACGGCGGCAGACACGCCGATGCCGCCGACGGCAAGCCCCGACAGCCCGACAAGGACAAGAAAGGCACTCAGGCGATTGACGAACTCGGATATCCCGGGGGCACCGTTGCGCGCGTCCGTCCAACGCATCCCGGTGCCTTCGAATGCTGCATCAGCTTTTGCGGATACATCCGAAAGATCTGCGTTCCGGGGCAGGATCATCCTGTACTTGGTCGAAAACAGCGTTCCGGGTTCCAGCAGACCGGACGCCTGCAACGCCTTGGTTCGAACCAGAGTGCGCGGCCCAAGGCCAAACCCATCCGCCGCACTGTCGGGCTCGTCCAGCAAGGCAGCCGTCAGGATGAACTCTTGCGTCCCAAGTGAAAACCGATCACCGACGGACAACCCAAGCCGGTCCATCAGCACAGGTTCCATCACCGCCCCGGGCAAGCCGGAACTGCCGTTCAGGGCGTCTTCCAGCGGGATCTCGGGTTCCAGCAGTACCGAGCCGACAAGTGGGTACGCGGCGTCGACCGACTTGACCTGAGTCAGCGCTCGTTCCGGACCTGTCGCGCCGGGCACGACGGCCATCGAGCGGAAATCGACAATCTCGGAAACGCCCGCAGACGTCTGTTGCATCCACGCGCGTTCGGCCGGGTCGGCAAATCGATAGGTGAACTCAAGCTCGGCATCGCCCCCCAGCAGCGAGGCTCCTTCCTGAGCCAGTCCCGTCTGGATGGCTGTACGGACCGAACCGACGGCCGCGATGGCCGCGACCCCCAACGCCAAACAGGCCAGAAAGATCCGAAAACCACTCAGGCCTCCGCGTAGCTCGCGGCGGGCGAGCCGCCCGGCCATCCGCAGGCTCATTCAGCGGCCTCCTGCCGGGTCTCTTCGGCGATCCTGCCGTCACGCAACCGAACGACCCGATCACATCTTTCGGCCAATGAATGGCTGTGTGTCACCAAAACCAGGGTTGCGTCGTATTTCCGACGCAGACCAAACAGCAGATCAACAATTGCGGCCCCGTTGGTTTCGTCCAGGTTCCCGGTCGGTTCATCAGCCAACAGGATTTTGGGGCGCGGCGCAGATGCTCGTGCCAGGGCAACACGCTGTTGTTCTCCGCCCGACAGTTGCGCCGGGTAGTGGTCGCGACGGTGCGATAGGCCCACGGCGTCCAGCTCTTGCTCGGCCCGGTCGAACGCATCCTTGTGCCCCGCCAGTTCCAGTGGGGTTGCTACGTTTTCAAGCGCCGTCATTGTCGGGATCAGGTGGAAGTTCTGAAACACCACCCCCATACTGTCGCGCCGAAACCGGGCCAGTGCGTCCTCATCCATGTCGGTCAGGTCCTGACCCAGCGCCACGATTTGACCACGCGTGGCCTGTTCCAACCCGCCCATCAACATCAGCAGCGAAGACTTGCCCGAACCCGAAGGCCCGATAAGCCCCAGCGTCTCGCCCTTGTTCACGGTCAACGTAATGTCATGCAGAATATCGACCCGCCCGGCATTGCCATCCAGTGACAAAGCGGCATTTTGGAGGGCGAGAACAGCAGTTGTCATGGGTCTACCCGAAAAAGGAGCGGTCTTTTGGGATATGGAGCGATCACCACGTTGCGCAAGGCTTTGATGGCAGGCCTTTTCACGTGGTGCGGTTTTGCGGCCACAGCCGAACAAGTGGTGATTGCGGCTTTGGGAGACTCGCTGACTCAGGGCTATGGGCTGGTGGAGGAGAACGGGTTTGTTCCGCAGCTTGACCGTTGGCTGCACGCGCAGGGGGCGGATGTCAGGGTAATCAACGCCGGGGTCTCGGGCGATACCACGGCGGGCGGGGCCGCGCGCGTGGATTGGACCCTGACCCCGGATGTGGACGGGATGATCGTGGCCTTGGGTGGGAACGATCTGTTGCGGGGGATCGATCCGGCCGTCTCAAAGGCCAATCTGCGCAAGATCCTGGACGTGGCGCGGGGCGCGAATGTACCGGTTCTGCTGATCGGCATGCAGGCGCCGGGCAACTATGGGGCCGATTACAAGCAAGCTTTTGACGGGATGTACCCTGACCTGGCACAGGAGTTCGATGTCCTCTTCGCCGCCAGTTTCTTTGAAGGGCTTGCGGCCGAGGGCGACCCCGGTGCGGTATCGCAGTTCATGCAGCCTGACGGAATACATCCAAACGCGGACGGGGTGGCAAAGATCGTTGAATCACTGGGGCCGTCCGTTCTGAAGCTGGTTGATCAGGCAGATCGAGCGGAATAGGCGCCCATCCATGCGCACTCAGACGACTGTAACGACAGTTCCGATCGGGACCCGATTGTACAAATCGATCACATGCTCGTTCAGCATTCGTATGCAACCGTTGGACACTGCGCGACCGATGGTTTGCGGCTGTGTCGTGCCGTGGATACGGAAATAGGTATCGACACCGTTCTGGAACAGATACAGCGCCCGCGCGCCCAGCGGGTTGTCTCCGCCACCGGGTTGGACATAGTCATTGTCCTTGAATTTTGCGTAAGCGACGGGATCACGTTCGATCATCTCATCGGTCGGACGCCAGGTCGGCCATTCCTTTTTCACATCAATGGTGGCTGTGCCGGTAAACTCCAGCCCCGCCTTGCCGACACCGCAGCCATAGCGGATCGCCTTGCGAGGTTCAGTGACAAAATAGAGATAGAACGACCGGGGCGCGACCAGCAGCTGACCTGGTACAAACTGTTTTTTGATGCGCACGAATTGCGGTGTCGGATCATACTCGACCGCCTTTTTGGCGCTGGCGATGCCCGGCAACATGCTGGCCGCCGTTCCGGCCAGAAAAATACGGCGTGTAAACATCGAAACCCTCGTCGAATGACCAATAAAACTGAAACCAATTTCATCATGATATGATATTTGGTCAATTCTAGGGCAGACATCACGTGGTCGTGATGTGTCCTGCCTGCCACCGGAAGGTCGCGGCGGGAAAGGGGCGAGGGGGGATCCCCTCACCCGATCTCAAGCTCAGGCCAGCTGGATGCTGTCGGCGCTTTCGCGGCCGTCACGGCCGGCACGCAGCTCGTACGTGACTTTCTGGTTGTCGGCCAGACCGGTCAGGCCCGAACGCTCGACAGCCGAGATGTGCACGAATACATCTTTGCCGCCCTCTTCCGGTGCGATGAAGCCGAAGCCTTTGGTGGTGTTAAACCATTTTACGGTGCCTGTAGGCATATCCGTGTCTCCTGTTTGAGTGCTGCCCACGGAGTTGCGGCAGCCTGGCGTCGTCGGTCTGTATCGATAGACTGACTGCCGATGAAGGAGACAGTAGGTCGAATAGATAAACGTAAGCTCTTTTCATATGGCATCGGGGTGGGGGTGTGACAAGAGATTTTGTTGGGTTTGTGCATGGGTATGAGCGATTTCCGCCGTGCCTACATGCCCGGGGGCCGCGTATTCTTTCAAGGTGCCGCAGCCTTGCCCAGAATCGACGAACAGGTTGAACGGCTGCATTTGGTCATCACAGAAACCGTGCAGAGTGGTGTTCATGTCGGCAGATGGTCACGCGCCCTTTTCGCAGCAATGCAGGTCGCGATGGATGGAGAGAATCCCGCGCCACACGCCCCTGTCGTCGGCGCAAGGGACACGCTGCGATATCAGGAAACAAGCTGGCAGGCATGCCCGTTACTTGTAAAGTGCGCGGGCCTCGGCGAAGGACAGCAGACGACGGTTCTTCTCGTCCCACAGGTGAAGCCGCGCATTGGCAAGGCTTTCCCGAATGGTCATCCGGTTGCTGTTCGCCAGTTCTTCATGATCGCGCAGCACTTCGGTCAGGCGGTAGAACGGAATGCGGCTGTAGAGGTGGTGTACATGGTGGATGCCGATATTGGCACTGAACCACTGCAACACCGAGGGCAGGATATAGTGTGAACTTCCGTGCAGCGCCGCTTCATGCAGTTGCCAGTCTGCATCGGCGTCCCAATGCGTGTTCTCGAACTGGTGTTGTACATAAAACAGCCACACTCCGGCCGTTGCGGCAATCAGTGTCGACGGCAGAAAGATCAGCAACATCGGCATCAGCCCGCCAAAATAGTAGATGGCCACCAGTGCAATCAGAATGGCAAGATTGGTCGCCATCGCGCTGACCCAGAACCTGACGCTGTCTGTCAGGCCCAGCGGAAGGCGGTTTTGAAACAAAAACAGATAGCCAGGGCCAAGTACGAACAAAGTGATCGGGTTCCGGTACACGCGATACCAGAACCTGTTCAGTGGTGTTTTGGCCCGATATTCGGCCACGGTCAGGGTATGGATATCGCCCATCCCGCGCTTGTCCAGGTTGCCTGAACTGTTGTGATGTGCGGAGTGCGTGCGGCGCCAGACATCATATGGGGTCAGTGTCAGAACACCGATGCCGCGCCCGATCCAGTCACTGACGGTCCGATTCTTGAAGAACGCGCCGTGCCCGCAATCATGCTGGATGGCAAACAAGCGCAGCAGAAAGGCCGCATTGAGGACGGAAAGCGCAAAGGCCAGCCAATAGCTGACCGACAGTGACATCCAGGACAAAGCCCACAGCGCGAAAAAGGGGATAATGCTTATGCCCAGCTCAAAAGAGCTGCGCATTTGGTCCGGTTCGCGATATCTGGCAAGCGTTGTTACCCAGTCACGTGCGGCGGTGGTCTCCGGCTTTGGCCGGAGTGAGGGAGAGGGTTCAGTCATACGCCTGCCAGTCAAGTGTTTGCAGGCCACCGGATAGACGACCACCCCGACATAGCAAGCGGTTTTTGTAAAAGTCGCTGCATTTTACGGTCACTTTTCGGTCAAGGGCCGGCAGAGGTGCCCTTTGCGTAACACTTGGCTCGGGTCCCCATGCAGGAACTTCAGGGCGCAGGGCAATCTACAGGCTTGTCAAGTGCGTTTATCGGGCCTATACGCCTGCGGTGGCTTTCCGCCACGAGAATCAAAACCAAGAAATGCCGTGTTTGGCCCATCACGCTTCGGGGTCATATCCGGCTTAGGAGAAGCGACATGAAACTGAACGAATTGCGCGACAATCCCGGCGCCAGCCCGAAACGCACCCGCGTTGGCCGTGGTCCGGGTTCCGGCAAAGGTAAAATGGGTGGCCGTGGTATCAAAGGCCAGAAATCCCGTTCGGGTGTGGCCATCAATGGCTATGAAGGCGGTCAGATGCCATTGTACCAGCGTCTTCCCAAGCGTGGCTTCAACAAGCCGAACCGCAAGGAATTCGCCGTTGTCAATCTGGGTCTGATCCAGAAATTCGTCGAAGCGGGCAAGCTGGACGCTTCGGCTGCGATCACCGAAGACGCTCTGGTTGCGTCCGGTCTGGTTCGCCGCAAGCTGGACGGTATCCGCGTTCTGGCCAAAGGCGAAATCAGCGCCAAGGTGAACCTGGAAGTGACCGGTGCTTCGAAATCTGCCGTCGAGGCAGTCGAGAAAGCGGGCGGTTCACTGAAGGTCACAAAAGTTGCTGCGGCAGAGTAATCGCTTGTGAGCGGGCAAAGACCCGCTTACATAGACCTCAGAGTTTTCCAAGACGCCGTCCGAGCCGGAAAACGGTTCCGGGCGGCGTTTGCATAAGAGAGACCGATTTATGGTATCAGCAGCAGAACAAATGGCAGCCAACACAAGCTGGGCTGCTCTGGGCAAGGCCACCGATCTGCGCAACCGCATCCTGTTCACGCTGGGTTTGCTGATCGTCTATCGTCTGGGCACATTCATTCCGGTGCCGGGGATCGACGGAGCAGCTTTGCGCGAATTCATGGAGCAGGCGGGGCAGGGCATCGGCGGCATGATTTCGATGTTCACCGGCGGGGCGCTGGGGCGGATGGGTATCTTTGCCCTCGGCATCATGCCCTACATCTCGGCCTCGATCATCGTTCAGCTGCTGACATCGATGGTTCCCGCGCTCGAGCAACTCAAGAAAGAGGGCGAGCAAGGGCGCAAGAAGATCAACCAATACACCCGGTTCGGCACCGTGGCTCTGGCCACCGTTCAGGCCTATGGCCTGGCCGTTTCGCTGGAATCGGGCGATCTGGCGACTGATCCGGGGCTCTATTTCCGGATGTCGACCATGATAACGCTGGTTGGCGGCACCATGTTCCTGATGTGGCTGGGTGAGCAGATCACCGCGCGCGGTATCGGCAACGGCATCTCTCTGATCATCTTTGTCGGCATCATTGCCGAGGTTCCGGCTGCTCTGGCGCAGTTCTTTGCAAGCGGCCGCAGCGGTGCAATCAGCCCTGCCGTCATCGTTGGCGTGATCGTCATGGTGATCGCGGTCATCACTTTCGTGGTGTTCATGGAACGTGCATTGCGCAAGATCCACATTCAGTATCCGCGCCGTCAGGCCGGTATGAAAATCTACGAAGGCGGCTCAAGCCACCTGCCGGTCAAGGTCAACCCCGCAGGTGTCATTCCGGCGATCTTCGCCAGCTCTCTGCTGCTGCTGCCGGTCACGATCTCGACCTTCTCGTCAGGTGCCGCGAACGGGCCCGTCATGTCTTGGCTGCTGGCCAATTTCGGCCCCGGACAGCCGCTTTACCTGCTGTTCTTTGCCTCGATGATCGTGTTTTTCGCCTATTTCTATACGTTCAACGTGTCGTTCAAACCGGACGATGTGGCGGACAACCTGAAAAAGCAGAACGGTTTCGTGCCCGGCATCCGCCCCGGCAAGAAAACCGCCGAGTATCTGGAATACGTGGTCAACCGCGTGCTGGTACTGGGTTCGGCCTATCTGGCAGCGGTCTGCCTGCTGCCCGAAATTCTGCGGGGCCAGTTTGCCATTCCGTTCTATTTCGGCGGCACCTCGGTTCTGATTATCGTCTCTGTGACCATGGACACGATCCAGCAGGTTCAGAGCCATCTGCTGGCGCATCAATATGAAGGGCTGATTGAAAAGTCCCAACTGCGTGGCAAAGGCAAGAAACGCGGCAGAAAGGGAGCTGCTCGTCGATGAACATCATTCTTCTGGGCCCCCCGGGGGCAGGCAAGGGAACGCAGGCGCGTCACCTGGTTGAAACCCGCGGTATGATCCAGCTGAGCACGGGTGACATGCTGCGCGAGGCGCGGACCAGCGGCACAGAGATGGGCAAGAAGGTTGCAGCGATCATGGACGCGGGCAAGCTTGTCACCGATGAGATCGTGATCGGCCTGATCGAAGAGAAACTGACCACCGAAAAGGGCGCCGGTTTCATCTTTGACGGCTTCCCGCGCACGCTGGCACAGGCCGACGCGCTGTCGGCTCTGCTGACCAAGCTGGGTCAGTCTCTGCACACCGTGATCGAGATGCGTGTGGATGATGATGCGCTGGTGGAACGGATTACCGCGCGGTCAACCTGCGGCGGATGTGGTGAGGTCTACAACGACAAGACCAAGCCGATCCCGGCTGATGGAAAGTGCACCAATTGCGGCAAGGAAAACGACTTCGTGCGTCGCGCTGACGACAACGAGGAAAGCCTTCGCACGCGTCTGATGGAATACTACAAGAAGACGTCGCCGCTGATTGGCTATTACTACGCCAAGGGTGATCTGCGCCCGGTGAACGGGCTGGCGGACATCAAGGAAGTCACGGCGTCGATCGAAGTCATTCTCGGCTGAGTTCAATATGGGCTTGACGGCACCGCCAAAAGCCCATATCGACCCCCATCCCTAAAGGGAATCAAGATCGCGTGAGGGATTCGTCGCTTGCGCCCCGACCACCTCGAATAATACTGGACCCTCTGGCGTCACTGCCACGGTCAGGTGTTGTGAAAAAAGGTTCCGGAGTTACGGAACCGCAACAAAAAGGAAAGTGACACGTGGCACGTATTGCCGGCGTAAACATCCCGACTGCAAAGCGGGTACCTATCGCCCTCACATATATCACCGGTATCGGAAACACTTCGGCCAACGCAATTTGCGAAGCCGTAGGCATTGACGCATCGCGTCGTGTCAACGAACTGTCCGACGCCGAAGTTCTGGCCATCCGCGAACACATCGATGCAAACTTCACCGTAGAAGGTGACCTGCGTCGTGAAGTTCAGATGAACGTCAAGCGCCTGATGGATCTGGGCTGCTATCGCGGTCTGCGCCATCGCCGCAACCTGCCGGTTCGCGGTCAGCGTACCCACACCAACGCTCGTACCCGCAAAGGCCCCGCAAAGGCCATCGCTGGTAAGAAGAAATAAGGGAGGGTCTGACCGATGGCACGTGACAAGACTCGCGTTAAGCGCAAAGAGCGCAAGAACATCGCATCGGGCGTTGCCCATGTGAATTCGACCTTCAACAACACCAAGATCCTGATTTCGGACGTGCAGGGCAACGCCATTGCATGGTCCTCTGCCGGGACCATGGGTTTCAAAGGGTCGCGTAAATCGACACCCTACGCCGCTCAGATGGCTGCCGAAGACGCAGGCAAGAAGGCGCAGGAACATGGCGTCAAGACGCTGGAAGTCGAAGTTCAGGGCCCCGGTTCGGGCCGTGAATCGGCACTGCGCGCGCTGGCTGCCGTGGGCTTCAACATCACGTCTATCCGCGACGTGACGCCGATTGCTCACAACGGCTGCCGCCCGCCGAAGCGTCGTCGCGTCTAAGCGATTTTGAATTGAGCTGGGGCTGTGTTTCTGCACGGCCCCAGCACGTCATTTTGAACCTCGGGCGTCTGCACCTTGTTGGTCATGGGGTGCGGACAGGAATGGAGGGATTACATGATCCACAAGAATTGGGCCGAATTGATCAAGCCGACCCAGCTGGAAGCCAAGCCGGGCAATGATCCTGCACGTCAGGCCACCCTGGTTGCCGAACCGCTGGAGCGTGGCTTTGGTCTGACCCTGGGCAACGCCCTGCGCCGCGTTCTGATGAGCTCGCTGCAAGGTGCGGCCATCACCAGCGTCCAGATCGACAACGTCCTGCACGAGTTTTCGAGCGTGGCAGGCGTTCGTGAAGACGTCACCGACATCATCCTGAACCTCAAGCAGGTTGCCCTGCGCATGGAGGTCGAAGGCCCCAAGCGCCTGTCGATCAATGCCAAAGGCCCCGCAGTTGTCACCGCTGGCGACATCAGCGAAAGCGCCGGTATCGAGGTTCTGAACCGTGATCACGTCATCTGCCACCTGGACGATGGCGCAGACCTGTTCATGGAACTGACCGTCAACACTGGCAAGGGCTATGTCTCGGCCGAGAAGAACAAGCCCGAAGACGCACCCATCGGCCTGATCCCGATCGACGCGATCTATTCGCCGGTCAAAAAGGTCGCCTATGACGTTCAGCCGACCCGTGAAGGTCAGGTTCTGGACTATGACAAACTGACCCTGAAGATCGAAACTGACGGTTCGATCACGCCGGAAGACGCGCTGGCCTTTGCCGCTCGTATCCTTCAGGATCAGCTGTCGATCTTCGTCAACTTCGACGAGCCGGAATCGGCAAGTCGTCAGGACGAGGACGATGGTCTGGAGTTCAACCCGCTGCTGCTGAAGAAGGTGGACGAGCTGGAACTGTCGGTCCGTTCGGCAAACTGCCTGAAGAACGACAACATCGTTTACATCGGCGACCTGATCCAGAAGACCGAAGCCGAGATGCTGCGCACCCCGAACTTCGGCCGCAAGTCGCTGAACGAGATCAAGGAAGTGCTGTCCGGCATGGGTCTGCACCTGGGCATGGATGTCGAGGACTGGCCGCCGGACAACATCGAAGATCTGGCGAAGAAATTCGAAGACGCGTTCTAAGCGCGTCTTCCCCAATGCCCGGGCTGCCGGGGACAAAATGGGCATATCCCCCCCAAGGAGAGCCGGTGACACGCATCGCCGGCCAGACAAAGCAAAACGCGAAAGAAGGAACTAGAAAATGCGTCACGCACGTGGTTACCGCCGCCTGAACCGTACTCATGAGCACCGCAAGGCGCTGTTTGCGAACATGGCCGGCTCGCTCATTGAACATGAGCAGATCAAAACAACTCTGCCCAAGGCAAAAGAACTGCGCCCGATCGTTGAAAAACTGATCACTCTGGGCAAGCGCGGCGACCTGCACGCCCGCCGTCAGGCCGCATCGCAGCTGAAAGAAGACAAGGACGTCGCCAAGCTGTTCGAAGTTCTGGGCCCCCGCTACGCCGAGCGTCAGGGCGGTTATGTCCGCATCCTGAAAGCTGGCTTCCGCTATGGCGACATGGCTCCGATGGCGATCATCGAATTCGTTGACCGCGATCTGGACGCCAAAGGCGCGGCCGACAAAGCCCGCGTCGCCGCCGAAGAGGCAGCAGACGAAGAGTAAGATCTGACCCAAGGTCAGGATCGAACCTCCGTTCGGGAAACCGGACGGAGGTTTTTTCGTTATGGCATGCCGCGCATGTTGCGGGCCATACCCGACCGCTGACTTGCAATTCAGATTTTGTGTCAGCATATCTGGGCCAATCACAAAAACGGAGCCACCATGATCCGCGTAATGCTGACCCTTGTTGCCTTGACCTGCGCGACGCAAGGAATGGCCGAAACGAAAGTTCCGCAGTCACAGGCCGAGATTTCGTTGGGATTTGCCCCGGTCGTAAAACAGGCTGCGCCGGCGGTTGTGAACATCTATGCCAAGATCGTCCGGCATGGCCGGGCTAGCCCGTTTTTCTCGGACCCGTTCTTTCAGGATTTCTTTGGCCGGGGATTTGGCGAACCCCGTCAGCGTGTACAAAACTCGCTGGGTTCCGGGGTTATTCTGTCTGACGATGGGTACGTTGTTTCCAACTATCACGTGGTCGGGTCCGCGACCGAGATCCGGGTTGTCACGACGGACCGGCGCGAGTTTTCGGCTGAGGTTGTGCTGGGTCACGAGGAAAGCGATATCGCGATCCTGCGGCTGAAAGAGGCCGAAGACCTGCCCTATCTGACCCTTCGCGATTCCGATCAGGTCGAGGTTGGAGAGCTGGCCCTGGCCATCGGAAACCCATTCGGGGTGGGGCAGACGGTGTCGTCCGGCATCATCTCGGGGCTGGCGCGCACGGGCACGGCAACCGGGAATGGCCGCGGGTATTTCATTCAGACAGATGCTGCAATCAACCCCGGCAACTCCGGTGGGGCGCTGATCGACGTGAATGGCCAACTTATCGGGATCAATACCTCGATTCTGACCCGATCGGGTGGATCAAATGGCATCGGCTTTGCCATCCCTGCCAATCTGGTGGCGCAATTCCTCAAGCAGGCGCAGCAGGGAAATGACAGTTTCGTCAGCCCGTGGGCGGGTATGTCGGGTCAACACATGAGCGCGGATATCGCGGAATCCCTCGGTCTGGCTATCCCGTTGGGCGTTGTGATCTCTGACCTGCATGAACTCAGCCCTTTGCGCGACGCAGGGTTCAGAGTGGGAGACGTGGTAACCCATGTGGACGGGGATGAGGTAAACTCGCCCGCCGAGATGAAGTTTCGGATGTCGGTCGCCGGGGTTGGTGGAACCTCGGTTCTGACCCGTTTGCGCGGTGCGCAAAGTGAAGATGTCGAGGTGGCCCTTATCAAAGCCCCCGATGTTCCGGCCGCCGAAGAAACGACGTTGAATGACAGAACCGTTCTTCCGGGCTTGGTGGTATCTCGGGTCAATCCTGTCGTGATCACCAAGATGGGTTTGTCGCTGTCGCAGATCGGTGTCGTCGTGGTGGATCCCGGCCCGTATGGTGGAAGGGCGGGTTTGCGAACCGGTGATATTCTTGAAAGCATCAATGCCGAAGAAATTCAGCGCCCACGGGACGTTGAGACCGCGCTGACCGACCCGGGCCGTTACGTGCAGATAGGTTTGCTGCGCGGGGGGCGGTCCGTTTCTTTGCGGTTCCGGTTGTGACCTTTGAGTGATCTGTTCGATACCGGGGCGGCTGAACCCGCCGCTTCTCCTCACCGGCCTCTGGCTGACCGGTTGCGGCCTCGAACCCTGGCCGAGGTGATCGGGCAGGAACAAGTGCTGGGCCCCGAGGCCCCGCTGGGTGTCATGCTGGCGGCAGGTAGTTTGTCCAGCCTGATCTTCTGGGGTCCACCCGGAGTTGGAAAGACGACGATTGCACGGCTGTTGGCGCAGGAAACCGATCTGCATTTCGTTCAGATCAGTGCGATCTTTACCGGTGTGCCGGATCTGAAGAAAGTTTTCGAGGCCGCGAAAATACGCCGCCAGAACGGGCAGGGCACCTTGTTGTTCGTGGACGAGATCCACCGTTTCAACAAGGCTCAGCAAGATGGGTTTCTGCCCCATATGGAAGACGGCACCATTCTGTTGGTCGGCGCAACGACCGAGAACCCGTCATTCGAGCTGAATGCCGCTGTGCTCAGCCGGTCGCAGGTGCTGGTGCTGGAACGGCTCAGCCTTGCCGATCTGGAGCGTCTGACCCAGCGGGCCGAAAAAGAGCTGAACCGTGCGTTGCCATTGACGCCTGCCGCACGCGATGCGTTGCAGGAGATGGCCGATGGCGACGGTCGGGCTTTGCTGAACCTGATCGAACAGGTTTCGGCGTGGAAGGTGGATGCGCCGCTGGGCCCTGATGCGCTGTCGACGCGATTGATGCGGCGGGCCGCAAAATACGACAAGTCCGGTGATGAGCATTACAACCTGATCTCGGCCCTGCACAAATCGGTGCGCGGCTCTGACCCGGATGCGGCTTTGTATTGGTTTGCGCGCATGCTGACCGGGGGCGAGGACCCAAGGTATCTTGCACGCAGGATCACACGCATGGCGGTCGAGGATATAGGCTTGGCCGATCCACAGGCGCAGGCCATTTGCTTGCAATCGTGGGAAACCTACGAACGACTGGGTTCCCCGGAAGGAGAGTTGGCGCTTGCTCAGGCGCTGGTCTATCTAGCGCTGGCGCCAAAATCCAACGGCGCCTATGTCGGCTACAAGGCGGCAATGCGATTGGCCAAGCAGTCGGGCAGCGAGCCACCGCCCAAGCATATCCTGAACGCGCCGACCTCTTTGATGAAGGATCAGGGTTACGGCGCGGGCTATGCCTATGACCATGATGCCGAGGACGGGTTTTCCGGTCAGGACTACTTCCCCGAGGCGATGAAACGCCCGGTTCTGTATCAGCCGGTCGAGCGCGGGTTCGAGCGTGAGCTGAAGAAACGCCTCGATTACTTTGCCAAGCTGCGGGTGCAGCGGAACGGCTAGTTACGCAGGGTCAGTCGTGGGCGTTCCGCGGCGTCACAGGCGACAGGATTGAAATTGGACGCTTCCCTTGGGTCAACGCATGCAGGGGAGGACTTGATATGTCGGTTTCAATCGAAAAATCCGAAGATGTCTGGACCGTCATTCACGACAGGCCGGATGCGCGGAACGCTGTTGATACGGAACATGCCGAAGCTTTGGCAGAGGCATTTCTGAGTTTTGAGGCCAGTTCGGCCAAGGCTGCGGTGTTTTGGGGCCAGGGTGGCAATTTCTGTGCAGGGTGGGATCTGAAACTTGCCGCATCGCTGGCCGATCCGGAACGGCGTGAGGCTTACTTTGATAAACTTGCTTTTCCTATCGGGTCAGCCCCCTCAACGCTTGGGCCGATGGGACCGTCGCGGCTGGAGCTTTCGAAACCCGTCATTGCTGCGGTTGAAGGCGCGGCAGTGGCCGGAGGAATGGAGCTTGCCTTGTGGTGCGATATACGGGTGATGGCGGAAACGGCTTACATGGGTGTTTTTTGCCGACGTTGGGGGATTACCCTGATGGATGGTGGCTCGGTCAGGTTGCCGCGTCTGGTGGGGCAGGGCAAGGCGTTGGAAATCGCTCTGACCGGTCGCAAGGTCGAAGCTGAAGAGTGTTACAGGATTGGGTTGGCGGAAAAGGTCGTCCCACAAGGCACAGCACGCAGTGCGGCTGAAGACATGGCTCATGTTATCGCCCGTTTCCCGCAAGAGGCCGTTCGGGCAGACCGCCGATCGATCATAGAAACGCGTGGAATGCCGGTACGTGACGCGCTCAAGGTCGAATGGGCCAACGGGTTGGACGCCATTCGCCGTGAAGGTACAGCTGGGGCTGCCCGTTTCCGGGATGGAGCAGGGCGGCACGGCGACTTCTCGAACATCTGAGAACCATAGCCAGATAGCTTGACTCTTGCCGCGTTGCGCGCGACAGACGCCCATGATTTCTGGGACACGGGTAAACACGCAATCCGGGCGGATCACGCGCGCGGAACAAGGGGTAATGGCATGAGTGGCGTACAGATGATTACAGTCGCTGAAGGGGATGGGGACCAGCGCGTGGATCGTTGGCTGCGCCGCCTGTTTCCGCATGTCAGCCAGGGCCGCATTGAAAAGATGTGCCGCAAGGGGGAATTGCGTGTTGACGGAAGCCGCGCCAAGGCCTCGACCCGGTTGGAGGCAGGGCAGGTGGTTCGCGTGCCGCCCCTTCCGGATGCCGATCACAAACCGGCCGAGGTCAAGCATCGTATCTCGGATGCGGATGCCAAGATGATCCAGTCCTGCGTGATCTACCGCGACGATCACATTCTGGCCCTGAACAAGCCGCATGGCCTGCCGGTGCAAGGCGGCAGCGGGCAGACCCGGCATGTTGACAGCCTGTCCGAAGCATTGCGGTTCGGCTATGACGAGAACCCTCGGCTGGTCCATAGATTGGACAAGGACACGTCAGGTGTTCTGCTGCTGGCCCGCACGCGGGAGGCCGCCAAGGGTCTGACGGCCGCCTTCCGTCATCGTGATACGCGCAAGATCTACTGGGCGCTGGTTGCCGGTGTTCCGACACCGTACCTGGGTGAGATCAAAACCGGCCTTGTCAAAGCGCCGGGTCATGGCAAGCACGGTGAGGGTGAAAAGATGATCCCCGTGCATATGAACGAAATTGACAGCACTCCGGGCGCGAAACGCGCGCATACGCATTACGCAACCCTCTATCGGGTTGCCAGCCGCGCTGCATGGGTGGCGATGGAGCCGATCACCGGACGGACGCACCAATTGCGGGCTCATATGGCCGCAATCGGGCACCCGATCATCGGCGACGGAAAATACGGCGGTTCGGGTCAGGAAAACCTTGGCGACGGATGGGGCGCGCAACTGGGCGGAGTCATAAGTAAAAAGCTGCATTTGCACGCACGGCGGCTGTCCTTCCTGCATCCGATGACGCGGAAACCGGTGACGGTGACGGCGCCCCTGCCCGAGCACATGAAACACAGCTGGGACACGTTCGGATGGAGCGAGGATCTGGCGGCTGACGACCCGTTTGAGAAGCTGCAATGAGCGCACCCTTGCGGCTGGTCCTGTTCGACGTCGACGGTACCCTTGTCGACAGTCAGGGCAGCATTGTTCACTCCATGACCACCAGCTTTCAGGCCGCTTCCGTGCCGGTTCCAACGCGAAAGGCGATCCTGTCCATTGTCGGCTTGTCGCTGCCCCATGCCATCGCCCGGCTGGCGCCGGAACAGCCTCTCTCGGTCCAGAACGATCTGGTCGACGGTTATAAAGAGGCCTATCACGCCCATCGTCTTGAATTGGGGGCTGCCAGTTCTCCGTTGTACCCCGGTGCGCGCGAGGTGATTGAAGCATTGCATGCCGTGCCCGAAGTGCTGCTTGGCGTGGCAACCGGCAAGTCGCAGCGCGGGTTGGACGCGCTGATCGAAGCCCACGGGCTGGAACCGTATTTCGTGACCCGGCAGGTCGCGGATCACCACCCTTCAAAGCCGCATCCGTCCATGGTGCAGACCGCATTGGCGGAAACCGGGGTCGAACCCGGCTGTGCAGTGATGATCGGCGACACGAGCTTTGACATGGATATGGCCGCGGCTGCCGGTGTTCGCGGCATCGGCGTAACCTGGGGCTATCATCACCGATCGGCTCTGACCGCAGCTTCTTGCATTATCGAAACCTTTGACCAGTTGCCCAATGCGCTGGCTGGGATGTGGGATTGAAAGATGAGTGACTGGAAACCGAAACGCTTCTGGAAGGACAGCGCCATTGTCGCGGTTGATGGCGGGTTTACCGTCGAACTGGATGGCCGCAGGGTCAAAACACCAGCCAAGGCAGACCTGATCCTGCCAACCCGCCTCATGGCCGAAGCGGTGGCAGGGGAATGGGACGCCCAGGAAAAAGAGGTTGATCCTGCCGCGATGCCTTTCACCCGTTCTGCAAATGCAGCGATTGACAAAGTCCGCATCCAGCACGGCGAAGTTGCCGACATGCTGGCCGATTATGGCGATTCTGATTTGTTGTGCTATCGCGCAACCCACCCGCAGGAGTTGCATGATCGTCAGAGCGCCGAATGGGATCCCGCCCTGGATTGGGCCGAGACCGCACTGTCCGCCCGTCTGGTTCCGGTTGCCGGGGTTCTGCATCAACCGCAGTCGGAATCCGCCCTGGCGACATTGCGATCTCGGGTGCACGGGCTGGATGCGTTCCAACTGGCCGCTTTTCACGATCTGGTCAGCCTGTCGGGGTCATTGATTCTTGGCTTTGCGGCCGCCATGAATTGGCGCAATCCGGACGAGATATGGCGCATTTCAAGATTGGATGAAACCTGGCAGATTGAACAATGGGGCCATGACGAAGAAGCCCATCAGGTTGCCGAGACCAAGAAAGCGGCATTCATGCATGCCAAACGCTTCTTTGACATATCGGTTTGATCCTAAATTCCGGTTTTTTGAGCAAATCTGTAAACAGCTTGGGGCCTGATCCATCGTTTTCGATGATCCGGCCCTTGACGTTTGTTTATGAATACGCCCAAACTCGGTGCCACTAAAGGGGAGACACCTTTGGGGTAACCTATCCGGCATCCACTTGCCGGGCAGAGCCGTCTCGGACGGGGCGGAAAATCAGGAAGAGGTAAAAATGAAAAAATCCGTATTCTTGGGCGCGGCAACGATTGCCGGTCTTGCTGCTGGCGCAGCCATGGCAGGGACCGTTGACGACGTTAAAGCACGCGGCAAGCTGAATTGTGGTGTGACCACCGGTCTGGTTGGTTTTGCTGCGCCCGACGCCAATGGCGAATGGCAGGGCTTTGATGTATCGCTGTGCCGCGCCGTTGCTGCTGCCGTTCTGGGCGACGCCAACGCCGTTGAATTCGTTCCGACCACCGGTAAGACACGTTTTACCGCTCTGGCTTCGGGCGAGATCGACATGCTGGCACGGAACACCACCTGGACCTTCAGCCGCGACGTCGACCTGAAGTTCGAATTCACCGGCGTGAACTATTATGACGGTCAGGGCTTCATGGTTCCCAAGGCGCTGGGCGTCAGCTCGGCCAAGGAACTGGACGGCGCCCGTGTCTGCATCCAGACCGGTACCACCACCGAGCTGAACCTGGCCGATTTCTTCCGTGCCAACAACATCAGCTACGAGCCGGTTCCGATCGAAACCAACGCCGAAGCGCAGCAGCAGTACCTGGCTGGTGCATGTGACGTTTACACCACCGACGCGTCGGGTCTGGCTGCAACTCGCGCCACCTTCGAAGCGCCGGACGAGCACATCCTGCTGCCCGAAATCATCTCGAAAGAGCCGCTGGGCCCGCTGGTCCGTCATGGCGACCACGAGTGGGGCGACGTCGTGCGCTGGACTCTGAACGCACTGATTTCGGCTGAAGAGCTGGGCGTGACATCGGCAAACATCGACGAACTGAGCGCCGGCACCGACAACCCGGAAATCAACCGCCTGCTGGGTACAGAAGGCACTCTGGGTGAAATGCTGGGTCTGGACGCCGACTGGGCTGCCAAAGCGATCAAAGCTGGCGGCAACTATGGTGAAATCTTCGCCAAGAACATCGGTGAAGAAACACCGATCGGCCTGGCGCGCGGCCTGAACGCACAGTGGACCGAAGGTGGTCTGCTGTACTCGCCGCCGTTCCGTTAAGGCATCAATGGAGGAGGGCGCAGGGCAACCTGCGCCCTTTTCTACAATAAATTGCTGCGGGCAGATGCAGAGCGGGGAAAACCTCGCCGATATTTAACAGCTCGCAAGCCACGGGGATCCCAAAATATGTCGACTATGACTGACCCACCGAAAGCTGATTTTCGGTTGTCTATGCTCATAAACGATACCCGCTATCGCTCTCTTACATTTCAGGTGATTGCGGCCATCGTCATTGCGCTTTCGATCTGGTATCTGGGCAACAACCTGATCCAGAACCTCAGGGCCGCAGGGCTCAATATTTCCTATTCTTTCCTCGGCGATTCCGCCGGGTATGACATCAACCAGCGTCTTGTAGAATATGACAGTCAGTCATCACATGCACGCGCGGCACTTGTCGGTTTGCTGAACACATTGCTCGTGGCCTTTCTGGCCTGTATCACTGCAACTGTTTTCGGTGTGATCGCGGGTGTTCTGAGACTGTCGAACAACTGGCTCGTATCGAAGCTGATGGCAGTATATGTCGAGATCTTCCGGAACATACCGGTGCTGATCTGGATCATCATCATCTTCACGATCATGACGGCCGTGCTGCCGCCGCCAAGCGAGTTCCGTGGGGAAAACCCGACGTCATCGATGCTGTTTGGGTCTTTTGCCTTTACCAACCGGGGCATCTATTTCCCGCGTCCTGAATTCGCCAATGGCCTGTTTGCATCGGCAGCCCTGAACTGGTTGCTGGTCATCGCCGTCCTGATCGGATCGTGGTTCGTCAGCGGCGAAGTCGAAAAGCGCGCAACCAAGAAGCAGGAAGAAACCGGCGAGCGTCCCGCGACGCTGTTGCCGAAACTGGCAATCTGGCTGGTGCCTTTTGTGCTGTTGATGATCATCATGGGCTTGACCTGGGATGTCCCCGAGCTGAAGCGCTTTAACTTCAGCGGCGGACTGAATGCCGGCGGTCCTCTGATTGCACTGTGGTTCGCCCTGTCGATCTATACCGGTGCCTTTATCGCGGAAAACGTGCGTGCGGGTATTCAGGCGATCAGCAAAGGTCAGACCGAGGCTGCCGCCGCACTGGGCCTGCGTCAGGGACGGATCATGAAACTGGTCATCCTGCCCCAGGCATTGCGGGTCATCATCCCGCCGCTGATCTCGCAGTATCTGAACATCACCAAGAACTCGTCTCTTGCGATTGCCGTGGGCTATGCGGATATCACCGCGACACTGGGTGGTATCACCCTGAATCAGACCGGCCGGGCGATTGAATGCGTTCTGCTGCTGATGTTGTTCTACCTCACGGCCTCGCTGCTGATTTCGACCGGGATGAACATCTACAACGCTTCCGTCAAGCTGAAGGAGCGCTGAGCCATGAGTGATCAAGCAACAAACCCGATCGCCTTCGTGGCCGAAGGCACCATCCCGCCCTCACCGCCGCCGGCGAATGAGACCGGCGTCATCAAATGGCTGCGCGAGAATCTGTTTTCCGGGGTCGTCAATTCGATCCTGACAGTTCTGTCGCTGATCCTGATCTACATTCTTCTCAAGAATACCCTGCCATGGATTCTGAACGGAGTGTGGAATGCCAACTCGCTGGCGGAATGCCGCGAAATTCTGGGGGACAAGACCGGAGCCTGTTTCGCGGTTCTGACGGAACGCTGGCCGCAGCTGATCTATGGGTTCAAATACCCCGTCGATGCCTATTGGCGGCCGAACCTGGCCTTTGTGCTGATGCTGGTGGCGATTGCGCCGGTGCTGTTCTTTGACCTGCCCCGCAAGATGCTGTTGTTCACGGCGGTCTATCCCTTCCTGGCTTTCTGGCTGATCTGGGGTGGCACGATCCTTGTGCCTCTGGTTGCACTTGTTGGCTGCATAGCCGCCGGTGGTGTCTTCCAGAAGCTGGGCAACAACAGCTTCGCCGCCGGGTTCTTCGGAGCAATCGTGACCGCACTGGTCATCTGGAACGTCGGAGGGGCCCTGATCCCGGAAGGTGCATCAGAAAACGCGTGGCTGTCGGCCGTTCCCAGCCGTGACCTGGGTGGCTTCATGCTGAACATGATGCTGGGCGTGACCTGTGTGTCGCTGTCGGTACCACTCGGGATCGCATTGGCCTTGGGGCGACAGTCGAATATGCCGCTGATCAAGTGGGTCTGTGTCATCTTCATCGAGTTCATCCGCGGCGTGCCTCTGATCACGCTGCTGTTCGTGGCTTCGGTGATGCTGGCCTATTTCTTCCCGCCTGACAGCACGGTCGACCTGTTCCTGCGCGTTGTGATCATGATCACCATGTTCTCGTCCGCCTATATCGCCGAGGTGATCCGCGGCGGTCTGGCAGCACTTCCGCGCGGGCAGTACGAGGCCGCAGACAGTCTTGGGCTGGATTATCCGCAGGCGATGCGGCTTATCATCCTGCCACAGGCGCTGAAGATCTCGATCCCCGGGATCGTGAACGTGGCCGTGGGCCTGTTCAAGGATACGACACTGGTTTCGGTCATTTCGATGTTCGATCTGGTGGGCATGATCCGTGGTCCCATCCTGGCGTCGACCGAATGGAACGGCGTCTACTGGGAGCTTCTGGGCTTTGCCGCGCTTCTGTTCTTCGTCGTCTGTTACGGCATCTCTCAATATTCTCAGTGGCTCGAGCGTCGCCTTGCCACAGATCATCGTTAAGGAGTTCAACACATGTCTGAACTTGCAATCGACCGCGAAATCGACCGCTCCAAGATGCAGGTGAGCGACGAGGTCGCCATCGAAATCAACCAAATGAACAAGTGGTACGGGTCCTTCCACGTGCTGCGCGACATCAATCTGACCGTCAATCAGGGCGAGCGGATCGTGATCGCGGGCCCGTCGGGATCGGGTAAATCCACGCTGATCCGCTGTCTGAACGCGCTGGAAGAACACCAGCAGGGCACGATCGTGGTGGACGGGATCGAGCTGTCGAATGACCTGAAGAACATCGACAAGATCCGCTCCGAGGTTGGGATGGTGTTCCAGCACTTCAACCTGTTCCCGCATCTGACCATTCTGGAAAACTGTACGCTGGCCCCGATCTGGGTGCGCAAGACGCCCAAGAAAGAGGCCGAAGAGCGCGCGATGCACTTCCTGGAAAAGGTGAAAATTCCCGAACAGGCCGACAAGTATCCCGGTCAGCTTTCGGGTGGTCAGCAGCAGCGTGTGGCGATTGCCCGCTCGCTCTGCATGATGCCGCGGATCATGTTGTTCGATGAACCGACATCGGCGCTGGACCCCGAGATGATCAAAGAGGTGCTCGACACCATGATCGAACTGGCCGAGGAAGGCATGACCATGCTGTGCGTGACCCACGAGATGGGTTTTGCCCGTCAGGTCGCCAACCGCGTGATCTTCATGGATGCCGGGCAGATCGTGGAACAGAACGAACCAGAAGAGTTCTTCAACAACCCGCAAAGCGAGCGGACCAAACTGTTCCTGAGCCAGATTCTGGGTCACTGACCCTCACAAGGGCGGAAAGAGCGAAGGCGGGGTATTGCCCCGCCTTTTTATTCGATCAACTCGCGTGGGATGGTGAACCCCAGCACTGTTCCGGTTTGCCATCGAACCTCGGCCCAGCTGTTGATGTCGAATGACATGACCGTTGTTGCACAGGTTGGATAATCGAAAAAGCGAGCATGACTTGGCGGTTGTCGCACCAGACGGTTGGCGAAATCGGCGATCCCGGGATTGTGACCCAGCATCAATACAGCCGGTTCCGTAGCGCCCGAAAGCTCTCGCAGCATGACCTTTGAATCAGCGTGGTAGAGGGCGCTGAGAAAACTGATTTTTTTGGCCTGCAAACCCATGCGATCCCATGTCTCGCGGGTGCGGGTTGATGTGGAGCTGAGAACCTCATCCGGTAGCCATCCGTGGTGACGCAACCAAGCAGCGATGGCCGGGGCTGACTTTCGTCCACGCTTGTTCAGCGGGCGGTCATGATCGCCAAGACCCGGGCTATCCCAGCTGGATTTCGCATGACGTGTCAGGATCAGAATTCGGGTCATGACGGATGAAAGGCTTTCATGTGATGGGCCGATTGTTCGGGGTCGCGCCCCGCGCCCGCGCTCAGGGGGCAGGCAAGGCGGGCCAGACATCCACCAGACATGCAGGTCTGACCTTCAGCGGTGCCAAGATGGTCGTGGCATGCAGCGACGTCATAGAAATCCTGCGCGTTCAGCGCGCTGACCGGACAGGTCGTCGTGCAAGGCGCGGCGCAGGTTTCGCAAGGCGACACGCCGGCAGGGGCTGGGATGGCGAACTCTTCGGCAAAATGCAGTGCGCCCCGATAGGAAATCATCATGCCAACGGTATCATGCACCAATGCCCCGACCGGGCTGCTGAACGTCCGTCCAGATTTGAGCGCCCAGTCGATGAATGGCGTGTACGGGGGGCCGCCAAACGGAAAATACGCCCGGGCGCCGAGCGCCTCGGCCATCTGACTGACCACCCTTTTCGACCATCGGTCAACGGGGTCGGCCTGGTGCCATTCTGGTGAGGCTTTCAGTGCGGGCCAGAAGTCCGGCCCGGCCCCCAACAGGATCAGCGTACCGGTGTCGAGGTCTTGGGCTGCAACGTGGCGAGGATGCAGTGCGCCCATGACCAACAAACCAGCATGACGGGCGGCGTTTTCAACCTGTTCATAAGGCGTCGCGTCACGATCAGAGGAAGGCTGTGCAAGATGTGTCATGTCTCCTCCTCTTGTGCGGGGGTCAGTCCGGGCGTATCAGTGACCCGGCCCCGTGTTCGGTGAACAGCTCCAGCAGCACGGCATTCGGTGCACGCCCGTCAAGTATGACGACGGCCCGCACGCCGCTGTGCAGGGCGTCCAGCGCGGTTTCCGTCTTGGGTATCATACCGCCTGCAATGGTGCCTTCGCGGGTCATTTCCCTGATCTGACCGGCCTTGAGTTCGGTCACGACATCACCCGCCGCGTTCTTGACACCGGAAACATCCGTCAGCAGCAACAGACGGTCTGCCTTGAGCGCAGATGCGATTGCCCCGGCTGCCGTGTCACCATTGACGTTGAATGTCTCACCGTCGCGGCCTGCACCAAGCGGCGCAATGACCGGGATTACGTCATGGGAAAACAGATCGTGCAGGATCTTCGGATTCATCTCGGCCGGAGTGCCGACAAAGCCCAGCGACGCATCTGTCTGATCGCAGACCATCAGGCTTGCGTCCTTGCCAGACAAGCCCACGGCCGAGCCCCCCTGATCATTAATCGCCTGTACGATGCGTTTGTTCACGAGGCCGGACAGAACCATTTCGACCACTTCAACCGTGGCCTTGTCGGTCACTCGCTTGCCGTTCACGAAATCGGATTGAATGTTCAGCTTGCCCAGCATTGCATTGATCATCGGGCCACCGCCGTGGACGACCACCGGGTTCACACCGACCTGGCGCATCAGAACCACGTCCCGGGCAAAGCTTTCCATCGCCTCGTCGCTGCCCATGGCGTGCCCGCCAAGTTTGATGACGACAATGGCTCCATCATAGCGCTGCAAATAGGGCAGGGCGCTGTTGAGTGTGGCTGCGGTGGCGATCCAGTCCCGGTTCATATCTCGTGTCTTCATAGCTAAAGTCCTTCTGGAAAACCGTGTTAGGACCTTTGCCCCACGCTGCCAAGGGCGAAGCTATTCCAGATGCGCAATGATGGACCGCAGGGTCGCGATGCCATCACCCTTTTCAGAAGACGTGAGCACAATCTCCGGAAAAGCTGCGGGATGTTTGGACAACGCAGCCCGGGTTTGTTCCAACACCTTCTCGCGTTCGTTGGCTTTGACCTTGTCTGCCTTGGTCAGTACGCATTGAAACGTCACGGCGCTGGTGTCCAGCAACTTCATGATTTCGTCATCGACCGGTTTTACCCCGTGGCGCGAGTCTATCAGGACAAAGGCACGGCGCAGTGTCTGGCGCCCGCTGAGATATTGTTTCAGCAGCTTCTGCCACTTCTCGACCACTTTCACCGGGGCGTTTGCATAGCCATAGCCCGGCAGGTCCACGAGATAGAGTTCCGGGCCTTGGGTGAAAAAGTTGATCTCTTGCGTGCGGCCGGGTGTGTTGGATGCGCGGGCCAGACCCTTCGTGCCGGTCAAGGCATTGATCAGGCTGGACTTGCCCACGTTCGAACGCCCCGCAAAACAGACTTCCAACCGGTCCGGGGCAGGCAAGCCGTTCATGGCGACAACGCCTTTGACGAACTCGGACGGGCTTGCAAACAGTTTGCGGCCTCGTTCCAGGGCGAATTCATCCGGGTCTTCGGCCAGGGGGAAGGGAAGCGTGGTCATAGCACCTGCACCTCATCGTTGACGCGGATTTCGCCGCCCTGAAGGACCTCGGCGTAAACGCCGAAATCCTGATGATCCCAGCTGTTCAGGGCGCGCAGCGTGTCTGCGTCCCTCTCACCGGTTTCGGGATTGGCAGTGGTGGCCATACACCGCGTGATCCGTTCGCGTACCCGAAGCACGGCCTCGCCTATGCGCACGTCACGGCCCAGCCAGTCAAACTCATCCCACAACGGCAGACCTTCGAACCAGATATTGCCGCGCCACCGAACAATGGACAGAGTCTGGCCCAGCTTCTGTTCGACTGCGCGATGCGATGCCATGTTGCACAGGCTGATCGACGGAAAATCGCTGTCGGTCATGCCGCGCCCGGGAACCCGAATAATCCGGGCTGATGCAGCGCGATCCGCAGGCATAAGTGGCTTTACCCAGTCCAGAAAGACTTCCTGTTCCGTATCAGGTTCAAAAGTCAATTCCGGTCGCTGCGGGTGGCGCAGTGTAACCCTTTCGCCCTGCAATTCGGCCGAAATGGCCATCAACTGAGGCGCTTTTGAACCGCGGCTGAAATTGAAACAGGGGGCCCATTCAGAACCATCGGTTTTGGCGGCCTCATGAGCGACCGCCCAAACGCGATCCCCGGGCATGGTCTGCCCGGGGATGAGTGTGACTTGGCTCAGGGCTTCACGCCCGTGGCTTTTGATCGGGTGGCGCCAAAGGCCTGAAACCGTTCCGCTCATTTGTTGTCCGTATTTGGCGTCCGCTTGAAACCGGACTTGATGTTTCCGAACACGTCCGGCTTGTAGCCCTGGCTGCGCATGATCAGATATTGCTGTGTGAACGTGATCGTGTTGTTCGCGATCCAGTATACGACCAGGCCACTGGCGAAACCACCCAGCATGAACATGAAGACCCAAGGCATCCAGGCAAAGATCATTGCCTGCGTCGGATCGGTTGGTGCCGGGTTCAGTTTCTGCTGCAACCACATCGAAATACCCAGCAGCAGCGGCAGAATGCCGATGAAGATCAACGCCATCAGGCTGTCAGGCTGCGGGCCGGCCCAAGGCAGCAAGCCAAAGAGATTCATGATCGAAGTCGGATCCGGCGCGCTCAGGTCCTGGAACGGGCCGAACCAAGGGGCCTGACGCAGTTCGATCGTCACGAAAATAACCTTGTACAGCGAGAAGAAGATTGGAATCTGCAACAGAATGGGCAGACAACCCGCGGCAGGGTTTACCTTTTCCTTTTTGTACAGCTCCATCATGCCCTGCTGCATCTTCTGACGGTCGTCGCCGGCGGCTTCTTTCAGGGCTTCCATCTGCGGCTGCAATTCCTTCATCTTCGCCATCGAGACGTAGGATTTGAAGGCCAGCGGGAACAGGATAGCCTTGATGATCAGCGTCAGTCCGATGATCGACCAGCCCATGTTTCCGATCAGGGCATTGATGTTGTGCAGCAGCCAGAAGATCGGCTTGGTCAGGAAGTAGAACCACCCCCAGTCGATGCTGTCGATGAACTTCTGAACACCTTCCGCCTGATACTCTCGGATGGTTTCCCATTCCTTGGCGCCGGCGAAAAGCCTGGTTGTGACCTCTTCCGTGGCGCCGGGCGCGACTGTAAGGGTCGGCAGAACCGTTTCCGTCTGGTAAATCTTGCGACGTGAATCGTATTTGGCAGCGGCCTTGAACGCTGAACCCTCGGCCGGGATCAGGGTGGTCATCCAGTAGTGATCCGTGAACCCGACCCAGCCGCCTTCTTTGACCTGAAAGACCTCGGCCTGCGCGCGTTCATTGGGGTCGATATCGAAATCGCGCACATCACCATAGTCGATCTCATCCAGAACGCCGTCAGCCATGACCATGACGCCTTCGTGCAGAATGAAGAAGTTCTTCAGGCCGGGCAGGTCACCGTCTTCGCCCATGCCGTGGCGTGCCAGAATGCCGTAGGGGGCCATGCCGACCTCGGCGTCCGTGGTGTTCTCGACCGACTGGGTGACCGAGAACATGTAGTTTTCATCCACGGCAATGGTGCGGCGGAAGGTGAGGCCGTTTCCATTGTCCCAGGCCAGCGTGATCGGAGTATCAACACCCAGAGTTTCGCCCTGCTCAAGCGTCCAAAGAGTGTTCGGGCCGGGAACGTCCGTGACCGACAGGCCCGCGCCGGGGGCCCAGCCGTAAAGGGCATAATATGCAGAGTCACTTCCAACCGGGGACAGAAGTTCGACGATCGGAGAATCCTCGTCCAGTGAAACCTTGTAATCCTTCAGCGACAGCTCATCAATTCGGCCACCGGCAAGCGACAGGCTACCCGTCAGGCGGGGCGTGTCGATGCTGACGCGGGGCGCTTCGGTTTCGGCTTCGGCTTCGGTAGCGGTTGCAGTTGCTTCGCCGACCGTACCGGTGTCGGCGGCGCTGGGCGTCTGAACCTCATTCCCTTCGATGCTGGCGATTTCAGCCTGTTCCGTGGTTGGCGTCGGTTCCGGTGGAGGGAACAGCACGAACCAGACCAGGATCACGAGAAAGCTGAGCGCGGTTGCGAGGATGAGATTCTTGTTCTGATCGTCCATCTGGGACAGCCACCTTGAGCAGTGAAAGACACCCGCAGGGTTCAACAGAGTGCAGGCCCAAAGGTCAAGCGGAATCGCTCGTCATTTCGTCACGGATTGGTCTTCTGTGGTGCAGTTTCCGGTTCTTCAGCCGGTTTGCCGCCCGATTTTGGGCATTCCGTCGATCTTGTTGCGATGAGACGTGATCCAGCCCTCGGTTTTTTCGAAAGGCATGGGCTTGCCAATGCCAAACCCCTGAACATGGTCACATCCCAATTGCGCCATCAAGGCGTGTTCCCCGGGCGTCTCGACCCCTTCAGCAAGCGTTTCCAGATTCAGCCGTTCTGCCATGGTCAGAATTGCGCTGGCCAACTGCTGCTGGCTTGGGTCCTGGTCCGCCTTTGTCACGAAAGAGCGGTCGATTTTGATCCGGGACACGTTGAACCGCTTGATTGACGCGATCGAGGCATGCCCGGTGCCGAAATCGTCCAGATCGATACAGCACCCCATTGCGGCCAAGCCCGTGACATTGCGGGTGATTACGTCATCCGGCCCTCTGGAAAACACGGTCTCCAATATTTCGACCGCCAATCTGTCCGGCGTCAGGTCGAATTGATCCAATTCCCATTTCAGGCGGTCGATCAGCCCCGGGTCGCGCAATTCGTCCGACGAGAAATTGATGCCGATGCGTGGTACAGTCAGACCGGCGCGATCCCATTCGCGCATTGCGCAAAAGGCGTGATGCCGCATCGCCTGTCCCAGTTTGCCCATCAACTCTGCCTGTTCGGCAAAGGGTAGAAAGACATTGGGGCCCAGCACTCCTTTTTTCGGGTGTTCCCAGCGGGCCAGAGCCTCGAACCCGGACACGCGGCCGGTATCCGTCGAGATCTGCGGTTGAAACCATGGTCGAATCTCACCGTTTTCTAGCGCCGCATCAAATTCCTTGCGCAGATTGGTTCTGACCTGAGCCCGGCGACGTGTTTCTGACGAAAAGGCACGAATCGTTGAGGGCCCGTTTTGCTGTGCTTCTTGCAGCGCGTTGTTTGCAGCATTGTACCAGTCTGTCGCGGTGCCGTCGGGGACATTGCTGCTGAGGCAGAAACCGATGGAGCAGGACATGTAAACTCCGGTTCCGTTCAGCATTATGGGGTCTTCGACTGCGGATTGCATTCGTCCCGACATCTGAATGCAGGTTTCCAGATCAAGCTGTTGCGCCGGGTGCAGAACAACCATCATCTTGTTTCCATCGATTCGGGTTGCGGAATCATTGGCGCGGATCATGGATATGACACGAGAGCAGAATTGCTGTGCCACATGGTTCGCTGCTGCTTGGCCATGCAGATCGAGCATTTGGAGATAGTCGTCCAGGATCACAGCGAAACAGGCTGATGTTTCACCCCTGCGACGGCTATCCGAGAGCACCTCTGCCAGAACGGTTTCGAACCGGTCATTCGGCAGCAGACCGCCCTGTTGCCGTTTCCTGTTTGCCGGGTTGGGGGTCATTGCCTCTATGCCGGCAATCATCAGGGGCAAACCCAGGGCCACTGCGATCAACGCGGGTTCACCGCCAAGCCAGAACGCCCCCAGGCTTGTTGCCGGAACAAAGGCAAGAACGGCTGGTCCGTATGCCACGTTTCTCAAAGCTTCAATAATACGGTCGATGAAAGGATGATTCCGCATCGGGTCCTGACCTTGGGCATGAATTGTATGCCGAGCCTAGGAAACCAGTCTGAGTCAGTCGTTAACGCAGCAGCGGTATTTCTTCCAAATTTTCCGTTTTTTCGCCAGAGTTTACGGAAAGGTTAATAAAATCAAAGAGTTTCGCATCCAGAAGGTGCGACGGGCGCGCATTTGTTAACGCGCGGAACATAACCTGACGCCGACCTGGGCTGTTCTTTTCCCACTGATCGAGAATCTGTTTGACCTGCTGCCGTTGCAGCCCGTCCTGACTGCCGCACAAATCGCAGGGGATGATCGGATACTGCATTGCCTTGGCGAATTTTTCGCAATCAGCTTCGGCGACGTGGGCAAGTGGGCGGAAGACAAAAAGATCGCCCTCTTCATTCACCAGTTTCGGTGGCATGGTGGCCAGACGGCCTCCGTGGAAGAGGTTCATGAAAAACGTCTCGAGAATATCGTCGCGGTGATGACCCAGCACGACGGCGGAACAGCCTTCTTCCCGGGCAATGCGATACAGGTTGCCGCGGCGCAGCCGCGAACACAGGGCGCAATAGGTTCGGCCCTGCGGAACCTTGTCCATCACTACAGAGTAAGTGTCCTGATACTCGATCCTGTGTGGCACACCCATGCGGTCCAGAAACTCTGGCAGGACCGTGGCCGGAAATCCGGGTTGCCCCTGATCCAGATTGCAAGCCAGAAGATCGACAGGCAGCAATCCGCGCCATTTGAGTTCGTAGAGGACGGCCAGCAGCGTATAACTGTCCTTGCCGCCCGAAAGGCAGACAAGCCAGCGTGGCGGTTTGCCGTCCTTGTCGTGGGCGGACGGGTCCACCATCCCGTATTGCTCGATCGCTTCGCGGGTCTGGCGCACGATGCGTTTGCGCAGTTTCTTGAACTCGGTGGTCGAGGGCGCGCCGGCAAAGAGCGGGTGGATATCATCTGCATCATCAAACATGCGCAGCCCCTACAGCAGATGGCGCAACCGGGCAAGTGGCGGGTCAGCCAAGCCGCGCCAGCAGGGCGTCGGTATCCAACCCGGCCACTGAACCGGGAATGCGGCCGCCATCGCCGGAAAGACGTGTGGCAACAAAGCCGTCAGCCACAGCGCCCGGCGCGTGACGCAGCAGTTGCGAGGCCGTCAGCAGCAGTGCCGTGCGTTCGGCGTACCAGCGCACTTCGGCCTCGGGCGGCAGACCGGGCCAGCGGCTGCGATGCGCGGTCAGAGCTGTGTCATACCTTCTGTCCGTGCCTCTCACCGTATCCAACTCGGCTTCCAGAACCTCGGCAGCCAGCGGCTCACGGGCCAGAGTGCGCAGGATATCGAGGCAGATCACGTTGCCTGACCCCTCCCAGATGCTGTTCAGGGGCGCTTCACGATAGATCAGGGGCAGGGGCGTGTCTTCGACATACCCCATGCCGCCCAGTATTTCCATCGCTTCGACGACGACGACCGGGCAGCGCTTGTTGTTCAGGAACTTGGCCAATGCGACGCTGATCCGGGCGAAGGCCTTGTCTTCGGGTGTTTGACCGTCAAATGCTTGCGCGACACGCATTCCCAGGGTCACTGCGCCTTCCCAGTCCAGAACAAGGTCGGACAGGACCGCTCTCATCAGCGGTTGATCGATCAATCGGCGCTGAAATGCGTTGCGATGGGTCACCCAATGATGTGCTTCGCTGAGCGCGGCACGCATCAACCCGGCCGGCGCCATGGCTGTATCGAGCCGCGTGTGATGCACCATTTCCAGTATGGTGCGCACGCCCGCGCCTTCTTCGCCCAACTGATATGCCAGCGCGTCATGATATTCGATTTCCGAGGATGCGTTGGATTTGTTGCCCAGCTTGTCCTTCAGACGCATCAGATGGATCGCATTGCGCTCGCCCTCCAACCAGCGGGGCACCAGAAAGCAGGTCAACCCACCGGGCGCCTGCGCCAGTGTCAGGAACCCATCCGACATTGGCGCGGAACAGAACCACTTGTGCCCGCGCAAGCGCCAGTGATCCCCGTCGCGTGCGGCAACGGTCGTGTTGGCACGTATGTCCGAGCCGCCCTGTTTCTCGGTCATGGCCATCCCCAGCGTCGCGCTGGTCTTTTGACCGATCGGTTCCTCCGAAGGATCATAGTGCCGGGCCATGAGTTTTGGCTGCCAGAGTGAGGCAATGTGTTCATTGGCGGCCAGTGCAGGGATTGCTGCATAGGTCATGGTCATCGGACAGCAATGCCCGGGTTCGACCTGCCCGGCCAAGTAAACCATCGCCGCATGGGTCGCATGTCCGCCGGGCTGTCCATCCCAGGCCAGTGCGGCATAGCCGGCCGATTGGCTGATCTGCATCATCTGATGATAGGCCGGGTGAAAGCGCACCTCGTCCAGGCGCCTGCCGCCGGGATCGAACAGACGCAACTCTGGCGGATGCCGGTTGGCGTCCCGTCCCAGCTCCCGGGTTTCTTCGGTTCCGAGCGTCTTGCCATATGCCGCCAGTTCCAAAGCGCGCGCGCCCGCTGTCTTTGCTGCGTCTTGCAGGACCGGATCGGACAGCCAAAGATCGGTGTCGCCGCGCACGGGCGGTTGGTTCAGGACATCGTGGGTCGGCAGGGTGTCACGCGCTGGGGATTTCATCATGACCTCGGGTTGGACTGGTCCAACTGTTCAGGCGCTGCGTATACCGGTCAAGTCTGACGGGGGGTCAGGACGAAGGGTCGTTATGCTTGTCATCGGGCACCGGATCATATCCGTCGCCGCCCCAGGGGTGGCAGCGGCAAATCCGGTGAGCAGCCAGGTAAGAGCCTTTGACTGCCCCGTGTTTTTCCAGCGCCTCAAGCGCATAGGCGGAACACGTGGGTTGGTAGCGACAGTTGAAACCGACCCATGGGCTGAAGATCAGCCGATACGCCCGAACAGGCAGGGCGACGATATGGGACAGGAAGGTCATTTTTCGGCCGCATGCACCTTGCGGAGCGCATAGCGCAGGTCGTCCAACAGTGCGTCATAGGGGCGGTTGGCGGTGACTTCGGCACGGCCGATCAACACGTAATCCCACCCGTCGCGGCCGGCTTCGGGCAACACGGCCCGTGCGGCTTCGCGCAGACGGCGCTTTGCGCGGTTGCGGGCCACGGCATTGCCCACTTTCTTCGAGCAGGTGAATCCCACGCGAACCCCGTTGCCCTCGCCGGGGGCACGCTTGCGGGCCTGTACCATCATCGAGGACGTGCCTTGTCGGCGGGCACGCGCGGCTTTCAGAAAGTCGGACCGTTTCCTGAGAACGGTCAGGGGGGCAGGCGCACAAACGGACGCCGCCGGGGGCGTATTCCCGGGGTGGTTCCTACCAACCTCAGGGGCCTCCGGCGGCGTCATGTTCATAACCTGATCGGTGAGCGGTTTACGCGCTCAGCGATTTGCGGCCGCGTGCGCGACGTGCATTCAGGATCTTGCGGCCGGCCTTTGTGGCCATGCGCGCGCGGAAACCGTGGCGGCGTTTGCGAACCAGGTTCGAAGGCTGATAGGTGCGTTTCATCGCTCCGTCTCCAATCTATGCGGTCGGGTGCGGCGCGGATTCGCCTGCCCGTGGTGTTCGAAGCCCGTCCTCTACTGCCAAGCGGTGAGTAAGTCAAACCCCAACAGCCAGGTTTTCGCGGCTTTTGCAACAATTCTGTAACCGGCAACGGCAAAAGGTTTCAAAATGCCCGTTTATCACCGAAATCCCTCACATTCGGTGCCACAAAGATCAAGGCCCCGTGATCCCCCTGTTGCTGGCCCGCCAAGCAGCGCATCTTGGGCACAAGATGAAGCAGAATGAACCGGAAAACCTGATGTCCGACACAAGCCATGCGCCGCGCAACGGTTTCGCGCGCCACATTCCGTTGCTTGTAATCCTGAGCGTTGCCGTTGTCGGCTTTTTCACACTTGGGGATTACCTGACTTTCGAGACATTGCGGGACAATCGCGAGGCGCTTCTGGCGTGGCGGGACGGTCACTATTGGATCATGGCTGCCGCTTTTGTGGCCATTTACATCGCCATAGTGGCCTTTTCCCTGCCGGGTGCTGCGGTGGCTTCGATGACGGGCGGCTTTCTTTTCGGTCTTTTTGCGGGAACCGTTTTCAATGTCGTGTCTGCCACCATCGGCGCGTCGGCGATCTTTCTGGCGGCGCGCTGGGGCTTGGGCGAAGCCCTGACGTCGCGGCTGGAATCTTCAGAGGGGACGGTCAAGAGGCTGAAAGACGGTCTGCGGGAAAACGAAATCTCGGTGTTGTTTCTGCTGCGTCTGGTGCCGGTCGTGCCGTTCTTTGTTGCCAATCTCGTGCCGGCTTTGGTCGGTGTAAAGTTCCGTAATTTCCTTTTGACGACCGCGCTGGGCATCATCCCCGGAGGTATCGTGTACACGTGGATCGGAGTCGGTTTGGGTGGTGTGTTCGACCGCGGGGAAACGCCTGATGTTTCATTGCTGTGGGAACCGTTCGTGATCGGGCCGATTATCGGGTTGTGTGTATTGGCCGCCTTGCCCATCGTTTTCAAAGCACTGCGCGCGAAAAGGGGCACCTGAGCCATGAAAGAGCTGAAAACCGATCTCCTGGTCATTGGTGCCGGGTCCGGAGGATTGTCTGTCGCCGCAGGTGCCAGCCAGATGGGCGCGGATGTTGTCCTGCTGGAAGGTCACAAGATGGGCGGAGACTGTCTGAACTTCGGCTGCGTCCCGTCGAAGGCCCTGATTGCCAGCGGCAAGGTGGCCTATGGTCAGGCGCATTCCGCACTTTTTGGCGTCGCGAACACCAGCCCACAGGTCGACTATGCCGCCGTAAAGGATCATGTTCATGATGTGATCGCTCAGATCGAACCGATGGACAGCCAGAAGCGGTTCGAAGGCTTTGGCGTGAAGGTCATTCGCGAATACGGCGCGTTCATATCCCCAGAAAAGGTGCAGGCCGGGGATCATGTCATCTCTGCGCGTCGCATCGTCATTGCGACCGGTTCGTCGCCGCTGGTGCCGCCGATTCCGGGGTTGGACACGGTGCCCTATTATACGAACGAAACCATCTTTGACTTGAAAGAGCGGCCAGATCACCTGCTGATCATCGGGGGCGGCCCGATCGGGATGGAGATGGCGCAGGCCCATATACGCCTCGGCAGCAAGGTGACGGTTGTCGAAGGGCTCAAAGCCTTGGGCAAAGACGACCCCGAGGCGGCGTCCGTGGTGCTGGATACCCTGCGCAGTGAAGGTGTGGATATCCGGGAAAACGCCATGGTCGCGCAGGTTCGCGGAACAGAAGGTGCTGTGGAAGTCGTTGCCGAAAACGGTGATATTCATCGTGGCTCCCACCTTTTGATCGCTGCCGGACGCAAAGCCAATATTGAGCGTCTGAACTTGGACGTGGCCGGAATTGAGCGCACGAGAACCGGCCTCAGGACGGATGACGCGCTGCGCACGACCAATCGCCGCGTCTATGCGATCGGAGATGTGGCAGGTGGCCTGCAATTCACCCATGTTGCCGGGTATCATGCGGGCGTCATCATTCGGTCGGCCCTGTTCGGTCTGCCGTCGAGGGCGAAAACGGCACATATCCCTTGGGCCACCTATACGGACCCGGAGCTGGCCCAAGCCGGACTGACCGAAGTTCAGGCGCGCAAAGCGCATGGCGAAAAACTCGAAATCGCCCGCTTTGACTATCACCACAATGACCGGGCGATTGCCGAGCGTAAAACCGAAGGTTTCGTCAAGGTCATGGTCGTGAAAGGCCGACCTGTCGGCGCCACAATCGTCGGGCATCAGGCAGGCGAGTTGATCAACTTGTGGTCGTTGGCTTTGGCCAATAACCTGAAGATGGGGCAGATCGCCGCCATGGTTTCACCCTATCCGACGATCGGAGAGCTTAACAAACGTGTGGCGGGTGCCTATTTCTCGCCAAGGCTGTTTGAGAATCAGACAGTTAAACGAGTTGTCAGGTTCGTCCAGCGCTGGATTCCCTGACCTGAGGAGGGGCGCAAATTGAACTCGCTGTCGGGCCGATTTCTGATCCTGACGACGGTCTTCGTCATGTTGGCCGAAGTCCTGATCTTTGTCCCGTCGATCGCCCGGTTCCGCGAGGATTTTCTGCTGAACAGGCTCGAACGTGCGCAGATCGCCTCGCTGGCTTTGCTGGCGGACGATATGCTGGCGGAAGATCTTGAGGCGGAACTGCTGGCAAACGCAGGCGTCTATAACGTCGTATTGCGACGGGATGAGGTTCGGCAGCTGATGTTGTCGTCGCCTATTCCGGGCCCAGTCGCCGACACGTTCGATTTGCGGGATGCAAGCCCCTGGGTTCTGATCCGGGATGCGATCAGCCGTTTTTTCAAGCCCGAAAACGAAGTCATCCGGGTCATCGGAGAACCGGTCAAGGGGGCAGGCCTTCTGATCGAAGTCACCACGGACAGCATGCCCTTGCGAACGGCGATGGTTGACTATGGGTTGCGTATTCTCGGTCTGTCCTTCGTCATTTCCATCATCACGGCGTTTTTTCTGTTTCTCGCCGTGCGCGTCGTACTTGTGCGCCCCATCAAAAGTGTTGTCGGCTACATGCAGCGCTATGCCAGTGCGCCAGAGGACGCGCGTGGCGTAATCACACCGAATTCGAAGGTAACGGAGCTGCGCGAGGCCGAGGAGGCGCTGAAGATGCTGCAAACGGACCTGACCCAGGCGCTCAAACAGCGCGAAAGGCTGGCGCAGCTGGGGGGGGCCGTTGCCAAAGTCAGCCATGACTTGCGCAATATCCTGACGTCGGCGCAGCTGTTTACCGACCGGATCGAGGCCAGCGATGATCCGCTGGTGCGGCGGATGGCACCGAAACTGGTGAATTCCATCACCCGGGCTGTGTCCCTTTGTGAAAGCACATTGGCCTTTGGCCGCGCGGAAGAGCCCGCGCCCACCCTGACTATGGTTCCGATCCGTGCAATCGCGGCGGATGTCGCGGCCAGCGAACAACTCGCCGTCGCCGATGGTTGCGTCGAGATCGTGAACGAAGTGCCGGACGCGCTTGTGGCCCGCGCCGATCCCGAACAATTGTACCGCGTCATCATGAACCTCGTGCGCAACGCAAGACAGGCTCTGGTTGCTTCCGGAAAACCTGGCCGGGTTACCATTGCCGGGTGTGAATACGACGACACGTGGTGCATCGAAATCCGCGATACGGGGCCGGGCCTTCCCCCCAAAGCACGCGAAAACCTGTTCACGCCTTTCCAGGGGGGTGTCCGAAAGGGCGGCTCTGGTCTGGGGCTGGCAATCTCGCAGGAGCTGGTGCGCGGCCATGGCGGGGATCTGATCTTGAAAGAGACGGGCCCCGAGGGAACTGTCTTTGAAATCAGCCTTCCGCGTGGGGACATGACTTTTTGATTTTTTTTTGAAGAATCGGCTTGCACGTCTCGGGCGGCAGGTCTAAACAGCGCCTCACCAACGCGGACCGATAGCTCAGCTGGATAGAGTACTTGACTACGAATCAAGGGGTCGGGGGTTCGAATCCTCCTCGGTCCGCCACTGGTTTCCTTGTAAGGCGACACATAGTTCTGCCACTGACGACAGAACCTTGCCGTTTTCGCCTCACTTCCTTCGTCCAGCACCCAGACTGATTTCGTTGAACCCGATCTCCTTTTGGGAAAACGGCGTTTTTTTCAGTCAGACACCGAAGGCGCCTGTTTCTGCTGAACTGCCACGTTGGGAAGGCCGGAAGGGGCGAGGCAATGCTCTTCGACGGGGCGTTTGGCTTGTCCAAATCCCTCTGGCCCCACAACAATTGTGGCGGTTGGGTCTGCACAGGTCATTTCTGCGCCAGAAACACGTTGTTTTCCGAAAAGATGGGCGGAAAGCTGAGCTCAGCTATCCGCACGAATGCCACAGTACGGCTTTCGGTTCGCAGGCTTTCATCAGCTTCTAGTAAACGCGCGACACAGGCTTCATTGACGCGCCAGCAACGAGCTCAGAATGAAATCCTCCATGCTTCCAGCGATTTTGCTCATGGGCGTTTCCGACAGTACGCTGCGATACGCGCTTCCTTCCAGAACCTCTATCACCAATTGCGACGCCTGTAGTGGATCCGGAACAGCGCGCAGGTCTCCTGCGTCAACTCCGCGTCTCACAACTTCTTCAAGCGCCTCGGTCAGTCTTGCTCGGTTTTCGACAAACAGTCGCGCGATATCCGGTTGACGAATGGCTTCGCTCGAAATTTCCAAGGTGAGGATGACGTTTTCCGGCGCAGCCAGATAGTTGGCATAGGCCTTGATGAACTTCTTCAACACTTTGGGTGCGGGTGCATTTGAATTCAGGACTTTCAGAAACGGCTCCAGCTCGCGGCGTTCAAGCATCGCGATTTCCACAAGCACGTCATGCTTGCCGCGAAAATGGTTGTAGAGGTTTCCAAGGCTGACGCCGGCCCGCGCTGCGATGTCGCGGACGCCGGTCTGATGATAGCCGCGCTCGAGAAAACACATAACAGCGGCCTCCAGAATCTGGTTGCGGCGCTTGGCCGTTGCCTTTTCCCGGGCTGAACCTGGTTTCTTGGTGTTTTCGGTCATTTTTGCTTTTTCATATTGAACGAACGATCGTTCATAGTATACAACATCCAATCGTGCCCCGCAAGGCGCAATGGATCAGGCGGATCAGGAAAAACAGGACAATGACAGACAAAACTTCGGAAGCTCAGCAAAGGCCAATTCGGCGATGGCTCTGGATTGGATTGTCCCTGGTGCTGTTTGTGGCGATCGTCATCCTGTTGTTTGACACGGAGGATACAATTGATGTTCAGGCAACGAACATCTCGCCTCTGCCACCGACCGTCTCTGTCGTAACCGTTGTTCCGGAAACCGTGCAGGCGCGTGTTTCTGCATTTGCCGAAGTTCGGCCTCGTTGGGATGCCGAGCTGCGATCTGCTGTGTCCGGGCGCATCACCGAAGTGCATGCCGGCGCTTTGGCCGGGACACAGGTGGAACGGGGCGACCCTTTGTTTTCAATAGAAAATGCCCCTTATCAAAGCGCCGTTGCAGCCGCTGAGATGGAGCTTGAGCGAGCGGAACTTGCACTGTTGCGCGCGCAGAACAACGTAACCGTCGCGAAACGGCAGTTCGATCGGGATGGGGTGGAACCGCCAAACGAACTGGCCGTGAACCTGCCGCAATTGCGCGTTGCCGAAAAAACCGTTGCAGCGGCGCAGGCGCGCCTGAATGCGGCGAGAAATGATCTGAAGGACGCCGAAGTCGTTGCTCCGTTTTCAGGCTTTGTCACTCGTCGCTTTGCCAGCCTTGGCCAGACGGTCAACCCGGGCGATCCCCTGATACACCTGTCGGACAACCGACAATTCGAACTGGTTGCCGGGTTCAGCCAAGCGGATTGGGCGCTGTTCGATCATCCGATCTCTGGCGTTACTGCTGAACTGACGCATCGCTCGGGCGAAAGCCTGGGGCAGGCACGCGTCCGGCGTGGTGGCGGGTTTCTGGATCAGGACACACGACAGGTGCGCGTCTTCTTGGACGTCGCAAACCCCGGTGACGGTATACTCGCCGGAGACTTTCTGAAGGTGCACATTCCCGGACGGCAAATTGCCGACACCGTGACCCTGCCGGAAAGCGCCCTGACGCGTGCGGGGTACATTTGGCTTGTGGATGAAAACGACCACCTTCAGAGGTTCAGCCCGAACATCCTGTTCCGCAGCGAAGGTGCTTTCACGATACGGGCCCCCGAAGGGAGCGGCCCATGGCGCGTGGCCAAGACACCTCTGGCCTCGTTTCTGCCGGGTCAGCGTGTCACGCCGCTGTCGGATGGGGGTTGAGCCATGCACGCGCTGACATCCTGGTTTATCCGCAATCCTGTCGCCGCCAATCTGATGATGGCGCTGATCCTCTTTCTTGGGGTGCAAACGCTGCTGAGTATTCGGATCGAGGGCTTCCCTCGCATTCCTGCGGAAAGCGTTACGATTTCGATCGAGTTCCCGGACGCCACTGCCGAACAGGTCGATGAATTGGTGACCCGGAAAGTTGAGCAGGCGCTGGAAGGGCTGGAGGGCGTGCGCAGTGTGACTTCACGATCCCAAAACGACCTGAGTGTCGTGACCGTCCGCCGCGCGGGTGGCCAGAAACTGCAAGCCGTTCTGGATCGGGTCCGCATTCGGGTCGATGGGTTGACCGATCTGCCCGATACTGCGCGCCGCCCTGTGATCGAAGCGTCGGGTTTCGATTTTCCGGCGCTGTATCTGAACCTTTACGGCGAAACGGACCCGGCCACATTGCAGAGCCTGGCGCAGCGCCTGAAGGAAGAGCTGCTGGCGCAACCGGAATTGTCCCGGCTGCAAATCTGGGGTCTGATCCCGCGGGAACTGCGCATCGAAATCGATCCTGCACTGCTGCGCCACTATGGCCTGACCGTGGCGGATGTGACCCGCGCAATCGAGGAAAACTCGGTGACATTTCAGGCAGGCCGTTTGCGGACCGCGGGCGGCACGATCTATCTGCGGGCCGATGATCGCGCCAAATACGCTCCCGAATACGCGGCCCTGCCGATCATTGAACGTGACGACGGGTCTTTTGTGCCCTTGGGTGATATCGCCAAGATCGAAGACGGGTTTCTGGACGGCGAGTATCTGTTTCGGCTGAACGGCAAGCCAACCGTCGGGATGGAAGTTCTGGTCGGGCAGAAAGAGAACCTGCTGACGATCAGTGATGTCGTGCGCAGCACGGTGGATGAGTTCAGCCGCCAATTGCCGTCGCAGGTTCAGGTCGGGGTCTGGGGCGACAGCGCCGGCTATATCTCGGACCGGCTGGCGCTGTTGCGGTCCAACGGGGTGCAGGGGCTGATCCTTGTGACTTTGATGCTGTCGGTGTTTCTGAACGTGCGCTTGGCCTTCTGGGTCGCCATGGGCATTCCGGTTTCGGTCATGGGGGCCATGGCCGTTTCGGGTTCAAAATGGGTGGACTATTCACTGAACGATGTCACCACCTTTGGTCTGATCATCGCCCTGGGCATTCTGGTCGATGATGCGGTAGTGGTCGGAGAAAGCGTTTTCGAGGAACGCCGAAAGGGCAAGGACCCGATCCAGGACACCGAACGCGGCGTGCACCGCGTGGCGGTCGCAACGGTCTTCGGCGTGCTGACGACAATCGCGGCGTTCTTCCCGATGCTGCTGATCGACAACCCGTTGGGCAAGGTGCTGGCCGGGTTCGCGGGGATCGTGATCCTGACGCTGATCTTTTCGCTCATCGAAAGCAAGTTCATCCTGCCCGCCCATCTGGCGCAGATTTCGATGGGGCAAGAGCGCAGGTACCTGCTGACCCGCCTCTGGGGCCGCGTACAGGATACCGCGCAGGGCGGATTGGACTGGGTGCGGGATTGCATCTATCAGCCCTTGCTTGTCGCCGCGGTGCGGCAGCGCTATGCCGTACTGATCCTGTTCGTCGCCGCCGCGACGCTGGGGCTTGGGCTGATGTACAAGGGCAAGATCAGAACGGTGTTCTTTCCCGAAGTGCCCGGTCAAATCATCACGATGAACCTGGAAATGGACGCCCGCGCGCCCTTTGCGCTGACCCGCGCGAACGTGGACCGGATTGAAACTGTGTTGAACGATCTGAACGCCGAGCTTGCCGAGGGCGCGGGCATGGCCACGCCGCCCGTTCAGACGGTGTTCAGCATCATCGACGGCGCAGGAAACGCGCAAATATATGCCGAGATGATCCCAGTGGTCGAACGACCGGATGTTCCGATCCTTTCCGTGGTTCGCGATTGGCGCGACCGGGTCGGAGCGGTCGAAGGCGCCACCGAACTGGAGTTCACCGGGTCGGAAACACTCGCCGGAGGGTTCCGCATCCGGTTGGCGTCCAAAGACGAAGACCTGCTGCAACAGGCCAGTGCCGAAATGAAAGACTTCCTGTCGAACATCGATGGCGTGGCGAATGTTCGGGATGGGTTGGCGGGCGGCCAGCCCGAACTGAAACTCCGCCTGCGCCCGGACGCGCGGCACCTTGGCTTCAACGCCGAGGCCCTGGCCAAACAAATCGGCTATGGGTTCGGCGGGGCCGAAGTGACCAAGGTCCGGCGCGACGGGTCCGAAATCCGCGTGGTCGTGCAGAACGCGCGGGAAAACCGCGATACGCTCGCCGATCTGATGCAGACCCAGTTGCGCAGCGCATCCGGTGCCTGGGTGCCGCTTGAGACGGTTGCCGAAATCCAGGGCACCTACACCTCTGGCACCGTCGATCGCCGCGATGGCAAGCGCATGAACAACGTGGCCGCGTCCATCGACCGTGACCGTGTTGCCCCCGAAGAGGTTGGTCAGGCGGTGTTCGAACAGCTGGTTCCGAAACTCCGCGAAAAGTACCCGAGCGTCACAGTTCTGCCCGCCGGCGAACTGGAAGAGATGGCCGACATCAGCGGTGGCTTGAAACGTGCGCTGCTGCTGGCCGCCGTTTTGATCTATGTGTTGATGGCCGTGCCGTTGAGAAGCTATTGGCAACCTTTCGTCATTCTGGCCATCGTGCCCTTTGGTTTCATCGCGGCTGCGGTCGGGCACCTGATCATGGATGTGTCGCTGTCGCTGTTTTCGTTCTTCGGCATGCTGGCGCTGACCGGCGTGATCGTGAACGACAGCCTGGTCATGATCACCCGATACAATCAGGCGCGCGAGGAAGGCCAGCCCGTGAACCTGGCGCTGACAAGCGCTGGTATCGGACGTTTCAAGGCGATCTTTCTGACCACCGCAACGACGGTGATCGGCCTGCTGCCCTTGCTGACGGAAACCTCGGAACAGGCGCAGTATCTGATCCCTGCCGCCATCTCTCTGGCTTTTGGCGAACTGTTCGGCACCGCCCTCATGCTGCTGCTGGTGCCCGTGCTGATCGCCATTGCCGAAGATGTTCTTGTCGTCTTCAAGCCAGTCCCGCCGCACCCTTCCGGAGAAAGGACACAGTCATGACACGTAGCATTCTGGCCCCCGCAATTGCCCTGATGGCGCTTGCAGCGCCTGCCGCCTCTGATGGTCTGAACGTGACCGTGGAAGGTATCCGCAATGCCAAGGGAAACATTGTGATCCTTGTTTTCGACGACGCGCGCGCCTTTGACGGTTTGGATGTCCAGAGCGCGATTGACTACGCCCAGGTTCCGTCCCGCAAAGGCAGCGTCAGCCATGAGTTTCCCGACCTGACCGCGGGCCCCTATGCGGTGCTGCTGTTTCACGACGAAAACAAGGACGAAGACCTGAACATGACCGAGACGAAGCTTTTGGAGGGGCTGGGTTCAACCGGCGCCCCGAACCCTCAGGACATGCCTGATTTCAAGGCCGCCTCGGTCTGGCCAGGCGATGTCCGCGTTCGTGTCCACTATGATCCGTGATGCCGCATGTTGAGGGATAGAAAACTGACGATCGGCGCGTTGCTGAGCGTGTTTCGGTGGCGTGTCGGGATCACCTGGTTTCTGATACTGTCGGAAACTGTGTTGTCCGTGTTGATCCCGCTGTTTATCGGCTTTGCCATAGATGGATTGCTAAGCGGACAGTTTCAGCCCTTTGTGCATTTGGGTGCTCTTATGGTCACCCTCACGCTGATCGGCGTGATCCGGCGGATATACGATACGCGTGTCTACGGAACGATCCGCGTCGAGCTGGGCAAGGCGCTTGCTGCGCGTTTTTCAAACCTGCCGATTTCTTCGCTGAACGCCCGGATCGGAATGGGGCGCGAACTGGCCGACTTTCTGGAAGAGATCCTGCCTTCGGCAATTTCAGGGATCATGCAGTTCGTCGTCTCAGCAGTGTTGCTGTTTTACTTCTCACCGGTGCTGGCTCTGTCAGCCTGTGGGGTGCTTGTTGGAATGATATGCATCTACGCCCTGTTTCATTCGACGTTCTGGCGATGGAACCCTGCGCTGAATGAGCAGATGGAACATCAGGTCAGCGTTCTGGAACGGCGCCGCAACCGCCCGGTGCTTGTCCACCTGACGAAACTGCGTCGTTTCGAAGTGAAGCTCTCGGATACCGAAGCCTTCCTGTACGGTGTGATCTTCGTTCTGCTGATAGGTCTGATCCTGTTCAACCTGTGGTTCGCGACGCAGAACCTGGATGCGACACCTGGAATGATTTTTTCGATTGTCAGCTATTCATGGGAGTTTTCTGAAGCCGCACTTGCTTTGCCGATCACGTTCCAATCCTGGTCCCGGCTGTCCGAAATCACAGTCCGATTGCAGAGAGGTTGATCCGATTTGCATGAAGCCCATCAGCACCCATGGAACAGATTGTATTGATTGTGTAGCGGAGGATTTCAGGCTCATCATAACCGTCAAGGAGTGAAGATGCGCCAAGACCCGCAGGGACACATCTTGCCCGACAATTGACGGCGACTTGCTGCGTCCAAATCTGCAAGGCACTGTTCTGCCTGTTCCGAAGCAAGCCATGTGGCCAATCTTTGCAGGGTCGTCTCATTTTGATCTTTGTCAAGGTTGAACGCGGCCCGCCGAGATACAGTCACCAACGTATCAGGAGGTCTTGCATGGAAAGACTAGTCGAAATTGGGCGGGCGTTTGTTCAGGCGATGCGTGATCGCAATGGCTTGGCAAGCGTTGACGAGATGTACGCGGAAAACGCTCAGTCCATAGAGGCGGTTGTGCCTCCGGTACGGCAATTTCGGATCACAAAGGGCCGCGACGCCATCAAGGCAAAACGGGAAGACTGGCTGAAAACACATGATATCCTGACACTTACGGCGGACGGTCCTTTTGTTCATCCGCCCAATCGCTTTGGGGTGCGTTTCAATGCCGAGGTCGTGCAGAAAGACACCGGACAAAGGATGAACCTTAGCGAGATTGCCATTTATTCCGTTGAGGATGGCAAGATTGTACTGGAAGAGTTCTTTATGTTGCCAAAATAGCGAACGGTTCCTGGTAACACGGGATCCCAAGCGCTCGCGGCCATTTCAGGACGCCTCGCCTGGTCCGGTGTGCAAACAGGTACGTCCAATCAGAAAACGGGCGGTTGACTGGTCGCCTCGGGGCCTGGTGGGCACATAGGCTTAGGTTTGCAGCGTTTTAGCACTCTGCCCGGATCGGAGAACCCAGATGACCAAACTCTCACCTGACAAGCTGTCTGCCGAGGCCGGGGTTTGCGCGGCAGATACCGGCAAGAATGCCCCGCCACACCCCTATGAGAAACTTGACCGCGCAACGCGCGCGGCCCTTGCCCGTGCCACAGCCGGTGTTTCCCCGCATTCGATAATGGCCACCTGGATGGATTGGGCCCTGCACCTGGGTCGTTCCCCCGGACGCCAGCTTGAACTGACAGAGCGTGCAGCACGCGATACGGCCAAACTCTGGGTCTATGCCAGCGAGATGGCGACCGGTGCGAGGGCCGCTCCACCTTTTCAGCCACGCAAGCAGGATCACCGTTTCAATGCGCCCGGCTGGCAAAAGGCGCCATTTTCCCTTTGGCAGCAGGCTTTTCTGAGCGCACAGGATTGGTGGCAGGCCGCAACGGACGAAATGCCGGGCATCGCCCCCCGTGACGCCGAACGGGCGCAATTTCAGGTTCGCCAGGCACTTGATCTTGTCTCTCCTTCGAACTTCCCGTGGTCGAACCCGGAAATCATCAATCGCACGTTCCAGACCGGCGGTCGCAATTTGATGGAGGGCGCCGCCCACTTTCTTGAGGATGTTGCCCATACCATAACGCAACAGCACGAACCTGCCCCTCAGGGTTATGAAATCGGTAAAGACATTGCCGCCACTCCCGGCAGGGTCGTTTATCGCAACGCGCTGTTCGAGCTGATTCAATACACACCGCGCACCAAGCGCGTGCAGGCGGAACCGATCCTTTTCGTGCCTGCTTGGATCATGAAATACTATGTGCTCGACCTTTCTCCGGAAAATTCCATGGTGCGGTATCTGGTCGAGCAGGGCTTTACCGTTTTCATGATTTCCTGGGTCAATCCCACGGCTGATCAGGCTGATCTCAGCCTTGAGGATTATCGCCTGAACGGTGTCATAGCCGCGATCGAGGCCATCGAGAAAACCGTTCCGGGTAAAAAGATCCACGCCAATGGTTATTGCCTGGGGGGCACACTTCTGGCGATTGCAGCTGCGGTGATGCAACGCGATGGTGATGACCGGCTTGCAAGCGTTACGCTGATGGCGGCGCAGGTTGATTTTGCCGAAGCCGGTGAGCTTTTGCTGTTTATCGATGACAGTCAGGTCGCTTTTGTCGAAGATCTGATGTGGTTGCAGGGCTATCTTGACCGCCCTCAGATGACGCGAACTTTCACGACAATCCGCGCCGAAGATCTGATCTATGCCCGGGCTGTGCGCCGCTATTTTCTGGGTGAAGACGACCTGCCTACGGATCTGACCGTCTGGAACAATGACACGACCCGGATGCCGGCGCGAATGCATTCCGAATATTTGCGCGGTCTGTTCCTGGAAAACCGGCTGAGCGCTGGGCGCTTTTCCGTCGAAGGGCGGGTCGTCGCGCTCAAGGACATTCGCGTTCCCATGTTTGTGGTCGGAACGGAATCCGACCACATTGCTCCGTGGCGATCAGTGTACAAAATCCGGCTGTTTACCGACGGAGACCTCACCTTCGTGCTGACCAACGGCGGTCATAATGGCGGTATCCTGAGCGAACCGGGGCACAAGCACCGCCACTATCGGTTGGGCCACAGGCCGGCGGACGCGCTGTATACCTCGCCGGATGAGTGGTTTGAGTCGGCCAAGGAAAAGCAAGGTTCCTGGTGGCCTGCGATGGTGGATTGGATCAAAGACCGTTCATCGGGCGAAACTGCGCCGCCGCCGATGGGCGGAAAACGAAGAGGGGCCGAAAACCTGCCCAAAGCGCCGGGCAGCTACATTCATCAGACCTGAAACCGGTGGCGAAGGTCTGACCCCTCATTGCCTGGTCAATCACACTTGGACACCCGAACAAGTCCTTCGGGTGCAACCGAGGTTTTGGTCGCTCGGTTGGATCCGGGACTTTGCGATGGATCAAGCCTTGCTGCGGCGCAGTTGTGTTATCGTGCAGGTCGTCGGAACCCTGTGCCAAATTTGCGGCTTTGTCGAAGGCCGAGCCCGCAATTTGCAACGAAAAGAGGCAATACACAGATGACCACGGGCGGACATATCTGGAGAGTTGGACCATGACACGCGCAATGGTTTTGAACGAGGTCGGCCGTGCGCTGAGACTGGAAGACATCGAACTTCCGGCGCCGGGCGATCATGATATCCAGATCCAGATCGAGGCTTGTGGTGTTTGTCGCACGGATCTGCACATCGTCGATGGTGACCTCGAACATCCTGAACTTCCACTGGTTCCGGGCCACGAAATCGTGGGACGGGTCCTGCGAAAGGGAGATGCTGTAACAGGGCTGGAAACCGGTCAGCGCGTGGGCGTGCCGTGGCTTGGGTCCACTTGTGGTCGATGTCCTTATTGCCACCGCGCGCAGGAAAACCTGTGTGACGCGCCGGTGTTCACGGGATACACGCGAAACGGAGGGTTTGCCGAAGCCTGCCTTGCGGATGCACGGTATGTCTTTGCCCTGCCAGAGGTTGCCGATCCGGTTGCACTGGCACCGTTGTTATGTGCCGGGCTTATCGGATTTCGCTGTCTGCGAATGGCGCAGGATGCCAGGAGTATCGGCTTTTATGGATTCGGAGCCGCCGCGCATATCCTTGCACAACTGGCCGTCTGGCAGGGCCGGAAAGTATATGCGCTGACCCGGCCCGGGGATATCGAGGCGCAGAAGTTTGCGCGTGATCTTGGCGCGGTTTGGTCTGGTGGGTCCGACGAACGACCACCGGTGGAACTGGATGCTGCAATCATATTCGCACCTGTCGGTGCCCTTGTGCCCAAAGCCCTGCAAGCTGTCCGCAAGGGCGGCCGGGTGGTTTGCGGCGGAATTCACATGAGCGACATTCCATCCTTTCCCTACAGCGATCTTTGGGGGGAACGTCAAATCCTGTCTGTCGCAAACCTGACGCGTCAGGATGGTGAGGAGTTTTTTGCAATGGCCCAAGCCGCAGGTATCCAGACACGGACACAAAGATATTCACTGAAGGACGCAAACACAGCCCTCGCGGATCTGAGCGCCGGGCGATTGCAAGGGGCAGCGGTTTTGGTTCCCTGACCAAAGGTCGGTCGCGCCGCGCGCCGGCTCGGCAAGTCACAGCTGACGTCAGTGTCCGAAATCCGTGGGGTGGCTCGGGCAAACGGATCCTGATCGTGGAATGGACGAAACACCGGAACATGAAAGACTGCTCATTGCGCTGGGATGCCGCCCACCCGCGCCGGACACAATCATACCGGCCGCCCCGTGGACGATCTTGCGCCAACAACAATCAAACTGGACCGTCAGATGAGGGAGGGGCAGAGAGCTTGTTTCCATTCAACGTGTTGAAAAGGCTGGCTTTGCATGGGAAATCGTCTTTTGGCGCAGCAGTGAACGAACATTGCTGTCATGTCTGGCAATTGCGTCGTCTATATTTACATTTAAATATATGAAAAATATATATTTAAATTATTCAATGCCAGAGAGTTTTTCAAATGATTTTGAATTTCGTCAAGACGTTTACAAAATTTTGTTTCAAATCCAGTAATTTGTTGTGAAATTTTCCACCGCGTTTCCATTATTGAAATGCACATAAGTGCGCTTTCGTCTGCTGGAAGAGGAGCCAGACGACGAGAGAAAGGGAAATGGGAGGAATTAATGACCAACAAATCTGTCACACGCCGCGGCGTGTTGAAGTCTGGTGCCGTTGCAGGCACCGGTCTGGCCCTGCCTACGATCTTCACGGCTTCGTCGGCTGCCGCTTACACCAACGAACCAACCGGAGGGTCCGTGACCCTGGGCTTCAACGTTCCCCAAACCGGGCCGTATGCGGAAGAGGGAAATGACGAGCTGCTGGCGCAACAGCTGGCGGTGGAACACCTGAACGGAGAGGGCGACGGCGGTTGCCTGAACACCTTCACGTCGAAGGCGCTGAAGGGCAATGGCATCCTCGGCAAGAAGGTCGAGTTCGTCACAGGTGACACCCAGACCAAGTCGGACGCCGCGCGTGCATCTGCAAAGTCGATGATCGAAAAAGACGGTGCGATCATGATCAACGGCGGGTCGTCCTCGGGCGTGGCCGTTGCGGTTCAGGGCCTGTGTCAAGAAGCAGGTGTGATCTTTATGGCAGGTCTGACCCACGCCAACGACACCACCGGCAAGGACAAGAAGGCCAATGGTTTCCGCCATTTCTTCAACGCCTACATGTCGGGCGCTGCGCTTGCGCCGGTGCTGGCCGCCGAGATGGGCAACGACCGCCGCGCCTATCACCTGACGGCTGACTACAACTGGGGCTGGACCCAGGAAGAGTCGATCGTCGCCTCGACCGAAGCCCTGGGATGGGAAACGGTCAACACCGTCAAAACGCCACTCGCGTCAACAGACTTCTCGTCCTACATCACTCCGGTTCTGAACTCGGGCGCGGACGTTCTGGTTCTGAACCACTATGGCGGCAACATGGTGAACTCGCTGACCAACGCGATTCAGTTCGGCCTGCTCGACAAGGTCGCCAACGGCAAGGACTTCAAGATCGTCGTGCCGCTGTATTCGGAACTGATGGCCGCCGGTGCGGGCGAGAACATCAAGGGCGTGCTGGGTTCGATGAACTGGAACTGGCAGTTGCAGGATGAAGGCACCAAGGCTTTCGTGAAGTCCTTCGGCGAGAAATACGGCAAGCCGCCGTCCAACTCGGCCCAGACCTGCTATGCACAGGTTCTGCTTTATGCGGATGCTTGCGAGCGTGCCGGTACATTCAACCCATGCGGTGTTGCGGAAGCGCTGGAAGACTTCGAGTTCGACGGCCTGGGCAACGGCCCGACCTGGTATCGCGGCGCGGATCACCAGTGCTTCAAGGATGTGCTGGTCGTGCGTGGCAACATGAACCCGACCAACGCCTATGACACTCTGGAGATCGTCGAGATCACGCCACGCGCGCAGGTCGAATACGATCCGGAGCATCCGATGTTCGCCGGTGGCGCATTGGGTGAGTGCAACCCGGGCGCATAAAGCCTCGTATCAAAGTCTGGCTGCCAAAATGGTGGCCAGACATCTACAGCAGGGTTGATCCTGTTGTGCCACTCAATTCACACTGACCAACCCTGAGGTGGGCCAATGGACGCCATCCTATTGCAAATTCTGAACGGTCTGGACAAAGGGTCGGCTTATGCGCTGATTGCGCTGGGGCTGACGCTTATTTTCGGGACGCTCGGCGTTGTGAACTTTGCCCACGGGGCCCTGTTCATGATCGGCGCGTTCTGTGCCGTCACTTTGCAAAAGCTCATGAACCTGAGCTTTGTAACCATCGACGAGACCCAAACCGACTTTCTTGGCAACCCGCTGAAAGTGGAAACACCTTATGTCCAAGCATGGTTCGGCCCGGAGTTCGGGGCGACGATCATCGACTGGTCCGTTCCATTGGCAATCCTGTTTGCGATCCCGATCATGCTGGCGGTTGGCTATGTGATGGAACGCGGGCTTATCAAGCATTTCTACAAACGCCCCCACGCAGACCAGATCCTTGTCACGTTCGGCCTGGCGATCGTGTTGCAGGAAATCGTAAAGTATTTCTTTGGTGCCAACCCCATCCAGACCCCGCCGCCCGACGCGCTGAGTGGCTCTATCGACCTTGGCACAATGATCGGGTTTGATCCCAACGCGATCATCTACCCGATCTGGCGCCTGGTTTATTTCGGCTTTGCGGTCGCCATAATCGGTGCCGTCTTCTCATTCCTGCAATTCACCACCTTCGGCATGGTTGTGCGCGCCGGCATGGCGGATCGCGAAACTGTGGGCTTGCTGGGGATCAACATCGACCGGCGCTTTACGATCATGTTCGGTATTGCTGCCGCGGTGGCCGGTTTGGCGGGCGTCATGTACGGGCCGCTCAACCCGCCCAACTATCACATGGGGATGGATTTTCTGGTCCTCAGTTTCGTTGTGGTTGTCGTTGGCGGCATGGGGTCTCTTCCCGGTGCCGTGCTGGCTGGCTTTCTGCTGGGCATTCTCGAAAGCTTCGCCTCTACGACCTGGGCCACGACGACGATCCCGGGCATCAACCAAATCATCATCTACCTTGTTGCCATTATTGTGCTGCTCACACGCCCGCGCGGTTTGATGGGACGCAAAGGCGTGATGGAGGAATAATCGATGTTGGGACTGAACAAAAAAGACACCAGCCTGCTGATCATCGTCGGCATCCTTACGATGCTGGCGCCCTTCATCCTGAATCCGTTCCCCGAAGGCAGCGCCATGGCGCAATTCAACGCGGGCTATCCGGACCTGATGCAACGTTTCGTGATCTTTGGCATCTTTGCCATCGGCTTCAACATCCTGTTCGGCCTTACCGGATACCTGTCATTCGGACACGCGGCCTTTCTGGGCGTTGGATCCTATTCCGCCGTATGGATGTTCAAGCTGCTGAGCTACAACATCATCCCGGCTATCGCACTCAGCGTTGTGGTCGCCGGAGTGTTCTCTTTGCTGATCGGGTTTGTCAGCCTGCGCCGGTCGGGCATCTATTTTTCGATCCTCACGCTGGCTTTCGCGCAGATGAGCTTTGCGTTGGCTTATTCGGTGTTGTCCAACCCCAAGTTCAACCTGACGAACGGGGAAACGGGATTGCAGGTTTACGCGGATGATCCACAGATCCTGCAAGGGGCGAACTCGCCGGATCTGCCGCATCTGTTCGGCCTGCCGATGCGCGCGACCTACACGATGGACGTGGGCGCGTGGAGCTTTGACTTCAACGCGGGATACTATCTGTGCGCGGTGATTATGATGGTGGTCTTCTATCTGGCGATCCGAATCTTCCGTTCACCTTTCGGGATGATGCTGCGGGCGGTGAAGTCGAACCAGCAGCGGATGAACTATACCGGCCTGAATTCGAAACCGTACACGCTGGCGGCATTTGTCATCTCGGGCATGTATGCCGGCCTGGCTGGTGGGCTGATGGCCGCAATGGACCCGCTGGCAGGTGCCGAACGGATGCAGTGGACCGCATCGGGCGAGGTCGTTCTGATGACGATCCTGGGCGGCACGGGAACCTTGATCGGTCCGGTGCTGGGTGCAGGCTTCATCAAGTATTTCGAAAACATCTTCTCGAAGATCAACGACAACGTGTTGCACAGCTGGTTTGCATTCCTGCCTGACGGGCTGGAGGACGCGGTGGTATTCGTGATCCATCCGTTCATCGGCAAGGGCTGGCATCTGACACTGGGCATTCTTTTCATGCTTGTCGTTATCTACCTGCCGGGTGGTCTTGTCGAAGGTGGTCAGCGTTTGCTGAACCGGCTCAAGCGCAAGAAATCAAAATCCGACGACGCGACGTCGGGTAAAACGGAACCGGCGGAATAAGGGGCGAGCCATGGCAATTCTAAGAGTCAAAGACGTCAGCAAGCGCTTCGGCGGCCTCAAGGCACTCACGGATGTGAATCTCAGCGTCGAGGAGAATTCGGTTCACGCAATCATCGGGCCCAATGGGGCGGGCAAATCGACCTTGCTGAATTGTCTGGTCGGCAAGCTCATGCCAGACACCGGGTCCGTGTTGTTCGACAACGCCTCGGTCTTGGGGCTTGAGCCCTTCCAGATCAACCAGATGGGCATAAGCCGCGTGTTTCAGACACCAGAGATTTTTGGTGAATTGACGGTGATGGAGAACATGCTGATTCCGATCTTCGCCATGCGGGATGGGGCGTTCCGGATGCATGCTTATGAAACCATCGCCAACGAAAAGGCTGTTGTCGAACAGGCCGAAGCGATGCTGGAAGAGATGAACATGGCCGACAAGCGTGAGATGCACGCGGCCTCGCTGTCGCGGGGCGACAAGCGACGGCTCGAGATCGGCATGTGCCTCAGCCAGAATCCGCGGCTGTTGCTGCTGGATGAACCGACGGCGGGGATGGCGAGGGCGGATACCAACAACACGATCGACCTGCTGAAACAGATCAAGGATGAACGCGATATCACCATCGCGATCATCGAGCATGACATGCATGTCGTCTTCAGCCTTGCCGAACGCATCACTGTTCTGGCCCAGGGCACGCCTTTGGTTGAAGATACTCCTGAAAACATCCGCGGAAACCCAAAGGTTCGCGAGGCCTATCTGGGCGAGGCTGCGTAAGGAAAAGCTATGAACGAGAAACCTGACTTTTCGAAAAACGCCAATCTGGCCAGCACCGCCCCTGCGTTTCTTTCCGTTTGGGACATGCACTCCTACTATGGAGAAAGCTACATCGTGCAGGGCGTCAGCTTCAACGTACATGAAGGCGAGATTCTTGCCCTTCTTGGACGCAACGGCGCGGGCAAGACCTCGACGCTGCGTTCGATCGCGAGAGTTGGAGATCCAGAAGTCAGACATGGCGAAATCTGGTTGGACCACAAGCCGCTGCACAACATGACAAGCTATGAAGCGGCGGCAGTGGGCCTTGGTCTTGTACCGGAAGACAGACGCATCATTCCCGGCCTGACAGTCGAAGAAAACCTGCAACTTGCACAGATTGCGCCTCCGATCGGATGGTCCCTTGAACGGCTTTACGAGCTGTTTCCGCGTCTCGGAGAGCGCAGGAAGCAGGAAGGGATTACACTGTCGGGTGGCGAACAGCAGATGCTGTCGATCGCCAGGGCTCTTGCCAGGGACATCAAAGTGCTGCTTTTGGATGAACCCTATGAAGGTTTGGCGCCTGTCATTGTCGACGAAATCGAAAAAACCCTCATACACGTCAAGCAGCAGGGTATGACAACGATCATCGTTGAACAGAACGCCGTGCGCGCTTTGGAGCTGGCGGACCGCGCGATCATCCTTGATACCGGGACCATCGTGTTCGACGGAACGGCAAAAGAAGTGCTTGAGGACACCAGTCTTCGTGAGGAATATCTGGCGATCTGAGCGTTGTTCTGATTGGCAAACAGAGCCAATGGGCACGATCAGTTCGTGACATCCGCCACTGCGCCGACCAGACGATTGCGGCGCGGTGTTCCAGGTCGTTGTGCAATGGATAAGAAGGCCAGGCACCAGTCCCGGGTTGCCGGTACCTACGTCGCAAGGGCTGCAAGCCGAACCTTCCCCAAGCCATTCCGGGCACCCGTCTTGACCGTGTGCCCATGGTTTCAATCGGTCTGAAAACGCGCCGACGAAACCTGTGTCCGGAGCGGGGCCGTGGGTCTCGCTTCACTTCCGGCTGGTATTATCCGGCAGACCCATTGCGGCTTCCGGTTCCCAGCACCTTCACTTCCAGCCAGTGGAACATCAGGGCAATAATACCAGCAACGAGAATGTAGAATACGGCCAGCAGGATGAGCGGCTCGTAGATGATGAACGTGTCGGACCGCACCCGGGATGACACGGCATAGATATCAACCACCGTAATCGTGGCAACCAAGGGCGTCGCCTTCAACTGGAGAATGGTTTCACCGCCTAGGGTCGGCAGGACATTGCGAATTGCCTGCGGCAACCAGATGCGGCGGAACATCGTCAGCCTTGGCATGCCAAACGCCTTTGCCGCCTCCAGCTGACCTTTGGCGACGCCTTTGAAGGCTCCGCGCATCACCTCACCTTCATAGCCGGCATAAGAAAGCGTTAAAGCCAGCACCGCATAAGGCCAGGCCTGACGCAGATACGGCCAAAGCTCGGACGATCGTATCCATGGGAATTGAGGGAACAATGAGCCGAGGCCATAATACAGCAACCAAAGCTGCAAAAGCAGAGGTGTGCCCCGAATGATGGTGCAAAACGCCTTGGCCGGGGCCGCAAGGTACCAGGGCCCAACGGCCTGGGCCAACCCGAGTGGTACGGCCAGCAGAAATCCGAGAACGACGGTGACAACAAGCAGCCAGAGCGTGGTCCAGATCCCCTGCAAGGCAAGCGGGGCGTATTTTGGCAACCAGTCCCATCGCAAAGACATGGCACACCAGATCACGATCCCGGCAAAGATCAGCATCATCACGATCCGATGGGGTTGCATCAAGGACCTGAGGTCGATCATCTGCCACCTCCTTTCAGAGAAGGTTGACCGCGACGCGCCCATTTCTCGATCCGCGCGAAGATACCACCCGAAAAGAGAGTGACCATGAGGTAGAGAAAACCCGCTGCCAGAAAGAAGGTAAAATAGGCCCGGGTGCTGCTGGCGGCCTGCCGGGTTTCCAGTGTCAGTTCGTTGAACCCCACGACCGCGAGCAGTGCAGTGTCCTTGGTGGCAATCAGCCACAAGTTGGCCAGACCGGGTACAGCAAAACCCATCATGGCGGGGATCGTGACACGCCGCATGGTCATGAATGCGGGCATCCCGTAGGATTTGGCCGCCTCGATCTGTCCGGGTGGAACCGCCTGAATGGCTCCGCGCAGAATCTCGGTTGCGTATGCGCCCTGAACAACGCCGAGAACCCAAATGCCCGCGGCGACGCCATTGACCTCGACCCGGCCTCCACCCATTGCAGCGGAGATTTTGTTGATGATGTCAGATCCCACGTAATACAGGATCAGGATCAGGACCAGTTCCGGCACGGCCCGGATCACGGTCGTGTAAATGGCAAGAAGATCGCGCGTGACCTTCCCACCGTATAGTTTGCCATAGGCTCCGAACAATCCGATCACGAGGCCGAGCGCATATGCACCAAAAGCGATCTGCAATGAGTGGGACAATCCGCGCAGCAGATTGCCCCCCCAACCCGGTGGCGACAGCGACAGTAGCTCTGCGCTCTGCGCCAATCCAAGCGATTCCAACAGTCCGGTCACAGCAGCCGCTTAGTAGATGCTGGCCGAGAAATAGTTCGAGGTGATCTTCTCGTGCGTTCCATCGGCGAGAATTGCCGCGATGCCCTTGTTCAGCGCTGCAAGCAGGTCATCATCGCCCTTGCGAACACCGGCGCCAACGCCTCGCCCCAGGATAGCCGGATCATCTGCGACGGCGCCTTTGATTTCACAGCATGCCCCGGCATCCGAGTTCACGAAGTCCGCCATGGCAATACTGTCGGCCTGTGTGGCGTCAATACGGCCTGCGAACAGGTCCTGGTTGGCCTCATCCTGAGTCTGATAAACTTTCAGCTCGGAATCCTTGAAGTATTCCTGTGCATAAGCCTGATGGATGGTCGAAGCCTGAACGCCGACAACCTTACCGGCCAGCGACTCGGGGGTCGCTTCGATATCCATCGATTTGTCCGCGACGATGACGGCAGGTGTGTTGTAGTAAGGATCGCTGAAATCAATGGTTTTCAGCCGCTCCTCGGTGATCGACATTGATGCCATGATGGCGTCGATCTGCTGTCCGGTCAGCGACGGGATGATACCGTCCCAGGCCACCGGTGTGATGACACAGTCAAGCTCCGCGGCGGCGCAGACCGCATTGATGACATCGATCTCCCAACCGACCCAGTTGCCTGAGCTGTCCAGCGACGCGAAGGGCGGATAAGGTTCGGCCGCGATGCCGATCTTGACCTCTTCGGCGCTGGCGACACCAGCCGAAAGGACAGCGGCGGCAAGGCCGGACGCGAGCAGTTTCTTGATGTTCATTTTGATACTCCCTTTTGGTTCATTATGTGTTGTTTTTCCGGATCAGGCGACCGAGCTGAGGAACTGCTTCAAGCGTTCTGATTTCGGGTTGCCGAAGACCTCGGCAGGTGGGCCCTGCTCTTCGATACGGCCCTCGAAGAGATAGACAACGTGGTCTGCGACTTCGCGTGCAAATTTCATTTCATGGGTGACAAGCAGCATTGTGCGCCCTTCGGCGGCAAGATCGCGGATCACGGTCAGAACCTCGCCAACAAGCTCGGGATCAAGCGCCGACGTGGGCTCATCGAAAAGCATCACCGAAGGATCGACCGCAAGCGCCCGGGCGATGGCGGCGCGCTGTTGCTGACCACCCGAAAGATAGGCCGGATAGGTGTCGGCCTTGTCGCCGAGGCCCACCCTCTTCAGCAGTTCATGCGCCCGCGCGATCGCCTCTGCCTTCGGCACCTTGAGGACATGCACGGGCACTTCGATCACGTTTTCCAAAAGCGTACGGTGTGTCCACAGATTGAACTGCTGGAAGACCATGGCCAGCCGTGTGCGGATACGTTCGATCTGACGGCGGTTGGAAGGGCTGCCATCCACGTGCATTTCAACCAGTTCGCCGCCAATGTTGATCTTTCCTGAACTCGGCGTTTCCAGAAAGTTGATGCAGCGCAGCATGGTGGATTTTCCAGAGCCTGACCCCCCGATAATGGCAACAACATCCCCCTTGTTTGCGGTCAGGGATACGCCTTTCAAAACCTCCAGCGTGCCAAAGGATTTGTGCAGATCCTCAACCTTGATCGCCTCGTCGGGCGTGGTTGCTTCGGGTGCGGGTGAAACTGCTTTGGCTGTGTCCATATCCAAGAATCTTCTGATTTCAGCTTGCAGTAAGCCCCGAATCTCGCAATTATGCAAGTGTATAATAACTCCATGCCATGGATGACACTGACGTGCAGGACGACAGCCGCAAATTCAAACGTGAGTCTGCCGAGTTTCGCCGCGAGGCGCTGATTCTGGCGACTTTGGATCTGATCGCCGAGATGGGCGTTCGGGGCGCCACAGTGCGTGAGATCGCAGCCCGCGCGAACGTGACCCAAGGGCTGATCCGGCACTATTTCTCATCCAAGGAAGACCTGGTTCAGGCGGCGTATGAGCACCACATGAATACGCTGACAGACCAGACAGCTGCTTCTTCAGGAAAGGGAAGCGCGGTTTCTCGGCTGACCAACTTCGTCGACGCGTCACTGCGACCGCCAATCGTCGATCCAAGCGCTGTGGCCTTGTGGGCAGGGTTCCTGAACAAGGTGCAGCATGACCCGAAAATGCAGCGCATTCACCAGCAAACCTACAACTATTTCCGGGATCACCTCGAGAAGCTGATCGTTGCTGCGCTGCAAGAAACTGGGCGTTCGGTTGATGCGTCAGAGGCAATGCAACTGGCCATCGCCTGCAACGCGGTGATCGACGGCCTGTGGCTTGAAGGGGGCGCGCTTCCGGATGCTTTTTCCGAAGGCCAACTGGCGCAGATCGGTTTGGATTCCGTCAGCGCCATCGTCGGGATTCCATTGACCAAAGAAGTGGAGCAGTCATGAAGACCACATCCGTGACAGAACGGTTGGCGGGCTTGGGGGGCGCCAAATGGGGCGTGCACCTGAAAGCGCGCGACCTTATCAAGGCCGGAGCGGATATCGTCGAAATGACGATAGGAGAACCGGACGTGCCCGTGCCGGACGCATTGGTCGAAGCCACCGTAACCTCATTGCGGGCGCAACGGACAGGGTATTCCAATGGGCGCGGAGAAGCCGGACTGCTAGACGCGCTGGCTGCGCGCTACTCTGCCTCGCGTGGGCGGGCATTCGGACCTGAGAATTTTCTGTGCTTTCCCGGGACGCAGACCGCCCTGTTTGCAGCCATGGCCGGGGTCGCAGAGTCGGGCGACGAAGTGCTGGTCGGCGATCCGATGTACGCGACCTATGAAGGTGTCGTTCGCGCATCTGGGGCCGAGAGGGTGCCCGTACCGCTGCGGCCCGAGAAAGGGTTTCGCATGCAGGCCGCAGATATCGCGGCCCGCATCACTCCGCGCAGCCGTGCCATTCTTCTGACTACGCCGCATAACCCGACGGGCGCGATCCTGACCGCCGCGGACATTGCCGAGATCGGGCAGCTGGCGATTGCGCATGACTTGTGGATCATCTCGGACGAGGTTTATGAAGAATTGATCTTTGACGGTGCCCGATTTGTTTCTCCATTGGCGGATCCGGAACTTGCGGATCGTGTCATTGGCGTATCATCCATTTCGAAATCTCATGCCGCTCCGGGGTTCCGCAGTGGCTGGTGTGTCGGGCCCGCCGCGTTCTGCGAAGCGCTGCTGCCCTATTCCGAGACCATGCTTTTTGGCAATCAGCCTTTCATCGCGGACATGACCGAAAAAGCGATCTGCGACGGGTCCGAGGTTGCCCCCGGCATGGCCGCCCGCTTTTCTGGCCGCGCGACCCTGCTGGCCGATCGTCTTGAAGCGGAAACGGATCTGAAAGTTCACCGGCCCGAGGCGGGAATGTTCGCACTCATCAATGTCTCTGCCACCGGGCTGGATGGCGAAGCCTTTGCCTGGGACCTGCTACAGGCCGGGGTGGCCGTCATGCCGGGGTCCGCCTTTGGGGACAGCCTGAAGGACTGGGTGCGGGTCGCCCTGACGATCAGTGACACGGACTTTGGAACTGCGGTTTCCCGTATCATCGATCACGCCAACAGCAAATCACGTGAGGTCGCATGAGCGGTATGACAATTGGCGAAGCTCTGGTTGCCAAGCTTTGCCAAAGGGATGTGACCTGCGTCTTTGGAATACCAGGCGTTCACACGGTGGAACTGTACCGAGGGCTTGCCGCTTCTGGCATACGACATGTTACGCCCAGACACGAACAGGGAGCGGGTTTCATGGCCGATGGCTATGCGCGTGTGGCGGGCAAGCCGGGTGTTGCCTTTGTGATCACCGGCCCCGGATTGACCAATACGCTGACGCCGATGGCGCAGGCGCGGGCCGATTCAATACCGATGCTGGTGGTGTCCGGGGTCAACAAAACCGGATCGCTTGGCAAGGGTTTGGGGCATCTGCACGAATTGCCAGACCAAATGGGGCTGGCGAAAACGGTTGCGTTGGTGTCCGAACAGGTCACCGGCCCCGGCGCTCTGGACCCGGTCTTGGCGCGTGTTTTTCACAACTTCACCAACGGTCGCCCCGGGCCGGTACATATAGAGGTCCCGCTGGATATCGCAGCGGCGGAATATCAGGAAACAGCAGTCGAGACGCCTGACCCTGATCCTCCGGTCAACTCGGCTTTGATCAGGCAGGCCTCAGGGCAACTGACTGACGCAAAGAAAGTCGTCATTCTGGCGGGCGGCGGGGCGAAACGTGCCGAGGCGGGATTGCAAGCACTGGCCGAAGCCCTGGATGCCCCTGTTGTGCAAACCGTCAATGCGCGCGGCCTGATGCACGGGCACGCTCTGACCGTTCCGGCCAGCCCCAGCCTGAAGGCGGTGCGCGCATTGCTGGAAAGCGCCGATTGCGTTCTGGCCTTGGGAACCGAGCTTGGGCCAACCGATTATGACATGTATGCCACCGGTCAGGTTGCGAAACTGTCCGGCCTGATACGGGTTGAACGGTGCAGCGATCAGCTTTCACGGCATGAGGCAACGATTGCCATTCAAGGCGACGTCGACCTGGTTGTGCCAGCACTGTATGAGGCCCTGCCGCAGAGGGCACGGCAAAGCGACGGTGCGGAACGTGCCAGATCAACGCGCGACGCGGCCTGGCAGGAGATCGGCCCGGATTATCGCAAACAGGTGGAGATACTGAATGCGATGCGCTCTGCGTCTCCGAATGCTCTGATGGTCGGGGATTCCACCCAGCCCATTTATGCCGGCAATCTTTACTATGACCACGACCGGACAGGTGGCTGGTTCAATGCGGCAACGGGGTATGGTGCGCTCGGCTATGGCATACCCGCCGCCATCGGCGCGTCGATTGCCGATCCAACGGCGCGGGTAATATGCATCGTCGGCGATGGCGGAGCGCAGTTTTCAATGCCGGAAGCAATGGCCGCAGTAGACGAAAACCTGCCGGTCACGTTCGTGATCTGGAACAATCACGGGTACCGGGAAATCGCCACATCGATGCAGGATGCAGGTGTGACGGTCGTTGGATGTGACCCCACACCCCCCGATTTTGCAGCGACAGCCAGATCCTTTGGCATTCCACACACCAGGGTTCCCGATAACCCTCAGGCCGTCGCACAAGCGTTACGCGAAACGGCGGCCCTGGACGGGCCCGCGATGATCGAAGTCACCGCTCCGAAATTCGAACCTCAGAGAGATTGAAACATGTCAGACCCAACTTTTGAGTTTTCCCGCGCGATCACCCGCCGCCCGGCACCGACCATAGCTGATGGATTGCGCGCAGAAGATATCGGAAACCCGGATTTCGATGGGATGATGGCCGCGCATGGGGCATATGTGGCAGCACTGAAAAGCACCGGGGCCGAGGTGATCGAGCTTGATCCCCTGGATGCGTTCCCTGACGCGCAGTTTGTCGAAGATACGGCGCTGTGCCTGCCGCAGGGTGCTGTGCTGATGCGGCCGGGCGCGCCTTCGCGTATGGGGGAAGTGGCCGAGATCGCTCCGGCTCTGCGTGCCTGCTATGATACGGTAACACAGATCAAAGGTCCCGGCCATATCGAGGGCGGAGACATCCTTGTAACCGGTCGCGAAATCCTTGTGGGCCGGTCAGACCGCACCGACGCGGAAGGTGTCGAGGAACTGGCGAAAATCACCTCTGAATGGGGTTACAAACTGCGGGAAGTGTTCACGCCCGAGGGCGTTTTGCACTTCAAAACGGATTGTTCGCTGATGGATGCCGAGACAATCCTTGCGACCCGGCGATTGGACGCTTCGGGCTGCTTTGAAGGCTACCGGGTGCTGCATGTTGCAGACGGTGAAGAGGCAGCGGCCAACGCGATCCGGTTCAACAATCTGGTGCTGATGGCCGCTGGCTTCCCTCGCACCGCAGAGATGCTGGATCGCGAAGGCTATGAGGTCATTGAAATTGACAATACCGATTGTGCAAAGCTTGATGGTGGCATGTCCTGTCTGTCATTGAGATTCTGAGGGTCAGCTGCCGGATTCAGACCCCAGTGAATTCGGCAGGTTGGCGTCTTGATGGTTCGAAAGACGAGCGGTGAACAAGCTTGGTCTCTTCCGGTTACGCATGCAGCTTCAGTTTGTGTCACACCTGTGTGTCACACCGCTCTAATGCTTGCTATCTGGTTGTTCTGTTAGGTTTTGGTGGAGCCTAGGGGAAACGCCACAGAACGCCTAATGCACTGATAGTAAACACTATTGTAGTGTGTTGGTTTGCAGTGTGTCTCACCATAGTGTCACACATAGAAGTGCACAACCTGCTACGTTGAACTGTGTACATCCAAACACACACCAGACTACTGTCTTCTACTGGTGCGGAAGGTTGCGGCTGGCCTGCATTTGCTGAACATCGTCGGGCCAAGTGGAACGTATGTAGGCCAGCACGTCCCATATGTCTTCGTCAGTTAGGGTGCTTTCAAAGCCGGGCATGCCACTATTGAAGTCTTGGATGCCGCGTGCCGCCAATGCGTCTGCTCCACCTAGTTTGCTATACTCAAACAGTAGCTGGTTATCATGGTGCCATGTGTGCCCTGTCACGTCATGTGGTGGTGCAGGTAACACTCCGTCATCGTCGGGTGTTTGCCAGTTGGGTTGGCCTTCCAGATTAACTCCATGACATGAGGCACAGTGCTCTGCGTAGTGTTCTTGCCCATTCGCAAGGTCTCTGTCTAACAACTCATGGTCTGCAGCGACGCTAGTACCAATACTGCATAGAGCGAGTGCACACAGGTGTTTGTTCATCTCTACCTACCTTAACTCGGAAGTGTTAGTACGCTGGTGAGTGTCGCCGTTGTCGCCAAAACCACTAATACGACTATTGCCTCGACCTCGATAGATCGAGCGAGGTGTCGCGCTGCTTTAGCCTCTCCACTTTGCATGGACGGAACAAATCGGAGCTTGTTCGCTGCGGCGAGGATCAACAACAGCCCCACAAGGAACACTTTGAACAACAGTGCCTGCCCGTAGCCAGTGAACAAGAGCCCTTGGAGATTGCCGATAAGTAACCAAGCCATCCATAGGCCAGCACCGATCAAAGCCGGTACAACCAACGCGGCAGTTTGCCCAAACCTATTACCAAGTTCAGCAGCATCTGTCAGGTGTTCAGGCATGAGAGCCATACTCCGCAGCGGGCTAAAGATGCCCACCCAGAAGGCTACACATAGCAGATGCAACAGGAGCAAGAGTTGGACGCCAAAACTCTCTAGTTCGGGCACGTGCCCGATCTGTGCAAAGGACCACAAAGCCACTGTGCCACCCAACAATGCGATCCATAGACCAAACCGAGGAACAGACAGTCCCACAAGGATCATCACTGCGCCGATAAGGCGGTAGACAAGGACGTCGCCCACGGATGTCTGCCAAAGTAGACCAAGCATCTCTGGATCGACCATGCCGTCAATTCCGCCTGTTAAGGCGGCTCCACGAAGCATGAAGCCAACTACCGTTGCGGCGAGAGCAAGGCACGCTAAGGCCCTAGCTTGGCGCTTCATCACTCGGTGAATCGGTGCGACAAAGCCGGAATAGAGGCAGCTAACAATCATTAGCCCGGTGGAGCCCGCAAAGCCGATGTAGAGCCCCAGCTTTGCGAAGACTGCGGCAATACCCCAAATGTCTGGCATGCTCATTCCACGGTAAAGGAAAACTCGCCCTGCATCGCATGGCCATCTTCACCTAAGCCTCGCCATTCAATGACATAGGTGCCCGTTCCATTGCTCGGCAGTGGGATCGTGAATTTCTGACCAAAACTTGTCTGGTCGCCCAAATCTAGGCTTACTGCCGAGTGTTCTTCATGGGCTATCTCTATCAGTGTCAGTCGGATGTCCTCAGAGAAGTTGAGGCCGATTTCAACGGGCACAGTAGTTATTGTGGCTCCGTCGGCAGGGGTTGTTTCATCGACCTTGGAATGCGCCAGTACGCCGCTGGGAAGGGCAGACATGAGTGCGAGCGTTATGATCTTTTTCATGGTCTTGTCCTCAATTGATCCCGTTGGCACGTTGAATTTCACGAATGTACGCGATCACCATGGCAACGTCACCTCGCGTCAGACCTTCCACGGGCGGCATGTCGCCAAACTGCCAATGGTGGCTTCTTACACCTTGTGAAACCGCCCTCTGAAAGGCTTCATCAGCGTGGTGGCTGGGTTCGTATATTTTGTGGATCAGAGGCGGTCCTGCGCCTTCTACACCGACCGCATTGACGCCGTGGCAGGAGGCGCAGGAGACCTCAAAGACACGCTGGCCGATTGCGGCATTACCCTCGATGGGCGGCATCTGAATTGCGACCATAGCATCGCCTTCAAGTGGTTCCTGTGGTGCGGCCTCTTCGATTGAACCGGGTCGAAGAGTTATGAAAGCGGCGACGGCAGCGACGGTGCATACGCCGACTAGTAAGTATCTTTTTTTCATGGGTTGGTCCTGACATTCTGGAAGCTGGTAACGCTGCGACACATCGCGAACAGCCGCACGTGCCGTTCGCTTACGTCCGCAAGGATTTACGCTGCTTCAAAGGTCAGGGGGCCTGTAAGGGCTGTCTGGTTCATTCAGCTTGGCTTGGGCTCTACTCTGGAACTCGGGGTCAATATCCAGTTGATCCTGCTCGGCTTCACGGTTCTGGGACAGCAATACAACTGCTTGACAGAAAGCGGGGTTACATTCCTCGGTTCCTGAACTGTCCGGGTCATGGTGGGTGGTTGAGGTTGTGATATCGCCACTGCTCATTGCTTCGACAGTGTGTTTTGCCGATTGCATTTGGCCTTCACAGTGGTGGCCGATGCAGCCAATTGATAGGGCCTGAGCAATGGTGCCCAACCCGGTCAGGATGACCAGAACGCTGACTAGCAGAACACGGGAGTATCGCCTTATGACCATGGTTCGGGACGCTAATGCAGAGGAAGACACATTACAACGTTGGTACACTAGGTATTTTGTAGCGACCAGTTATGCCTTGGGTCCAAGGCGGATGTTCAAGACGTGATTTAGGCCATTTTCCACTGGAAAAACCTCTCACTCACACCAGTATCCACCATAACGTGCAGTGTGTTTGCGGACTTCTCTGCGTTTGTTTTGAACTAAACAATTAACAAGGCCCGATCCTGTGGAAGTATTGATACTGCTTATCATTGTAGGGGTAGTAGTGCTGTTCGTGGTACGCAGCAAACGCCAGCCCGACAAAAGCACTAAGCCGACCTACCAACCAACTTCGGACTTGAAGCCGAGATTGGATGCATCCAGCCTCCAAGTGGTTCAGCAGCCGTCACGTTTCGATGCTGGCAGTGCAGTACCAAAGCCTACAAGTTTTCATGCTGGCAGGCCGGAAGACATCTAAAACAGATAGATAAGCAATTTGCTATCTATTATATATACCAAGTATATCAATTTGGTGGTTTACCATGGCTAGCTATACAGGTGATTTGCACTATGGTGCTATGTATAGATATTGATCTACTATACTAGGTATATACAGTCAGTGTGCATACTCTGTGTATCACACAACTAGATACACTATGTATATACGTATATTTATATATATGGAATACTATCCAGCTATTAGCTAAGGTGTATAGTATCAGTATATACATCCGGTAAGCATGCTATGAATATCAACTATGATAGTGATCTATGGTCACATACTATGTTCATACATCAGGTATACCATTCAGGATTGGTACAATCTGGTATTCAAACCAATACATAACCGTGCAGCGGCAGACAGATGACGGGATTTCGTCACCTATCCGGTTTTATGTATTCAATTGAGGGAGGGCTAAGTCGGTCTCAGCAAATATGCACACAGATTGCAAAGAAGATAGATAACCCGGCACGAGCGTACATCTGTTCAGGGACAGATTTCACCTCTCCTTTCCGCCAACAAATGGGGTAGCAGCGGTCAGCGTTGACCTGCATTGAGTATCCGGTATACCGATGCACGGCTGATTTCGAGGTCTTTAGCGATCTTGGTAGCGCCGACGCCTTTACCTGCCAGAGCAAGCACCTCGTCAGACTTTGCCAATGCGGTTGGCTTGCGCCCTTTGTACTTTCCGGCAGCTTTGGCCTTGGCAATTCCTTCACGCTGACGTTCCAGCATGATCTCGCGCTCAAACTCGGCAACACTTCCCAGCAGGTTCAACATCAGCTTCCCTTGGGCCGTGGCAGTGTCGAGACTTAGGCCCAAAATCGTCAGGTGCGCCCCAGCGGCGTCAAGCTGGCTGCGGACTTCCATCAGGTGGGTCATAGAGCGCGCCAGACGATCCAGCTTGGTGACTACTAGGTGATCACCCTCACGAATGAAGTTCAGCGCCTCTGTGAGCTTCTCACGCGCTCTGACGTCCACTGAGGATACCTGTTCGGTGAATACCTTGTCACACCCGGACCGTTCCAGTTCCCGCAACTGAGCATCAAGCCCCGCCGTTTGATCCAAAGTGGAAGTTCTTGCATAGCCAACAAGCATGATCTGTTCCGTCTCGCAAAATCTTAAATATTGAGATACATATCGTCTCAAAAGGCGAAGTCAATATCTATGAGACACAATTTGCGTGTGTGCCAGTTGTGTCGCTGGGGCAGCCTCTTTTGGGCATCTTGTACGCAATGATACCCGAAGGGTCTTGCGTGTGGTGTTTGGTCTGGTGTGGGGTTTCGGTGTCGTGTCAGGAAGGGGCCAACGGAAGTAATATATGCCATGTCGGGACAGTAAGAGATACGCATGCAGCTTCATTTTGTGTCACACCTGTGTGTCACACCACTCTAATGCTTGCTATCTAGTTGATCTGTTAGGTTTTGGTGGAGCCTAGGGGAGTCGAACCCCTGACCTCTTGCATGCCATGCAAGCGCTCTCCCAACTGAGCTAAGGCCCCATCTAGGTACCGCTGATGCGGTGGACGGACGTTTAGGAGACAGTGACGACGAGTGCAAGTCCAAAAATGGAATCGAACGCGAATTTCCGCACCAAGCTGTACGTGGAACGAAAAAGGCGACCCTGTGGTCGCCTTTGACGTGATCAGTTTTCGTCTTCCGAAGACATGTCGGTGATATCATCCAGCGAAACGTCATCACTGGTGTCATCATCGTCATCCAGCAGATCGTCATCCAGTTCGACGTCGACAGAGTCGTCGTCATCCAGTACCAGCTCCTCTTCCGACGCGTTTTCACGCGCCTTGACCGAGGCGGCATCTTCTGCATCCGCCGCGATCATGCGGCTTTTGGATGTTTCAAGCTCCACGATCTCGCCAGTGTAGGGGCTGATGATCGGGTCCTTGTTCAGGTCGTAGAATCGCTTACCGGTGGTCGGGCAAACGCGCTTTACGCCCCATTCTTCCTTGGGCATGTCAAATCCCCTTGATATCAGGTGAGTCGTCTAAATGATTCAGCTCACCTGCCACAGGCAGAGGGCACTGTCAAAGTCTTTGCGCAAGAGAGGTCGCGATATGAGAGAGCACGCATTGCCAGGGACGCCGCCGGTGCCGCTGAGGCTGCGCAAATCCGCCCGGGCGCGGCGCATCAGTTTGCGAATTTCTCAACTGGATGGCCGGGTTACGCTGACCTATCCGGTCGGAGTGCCTGAATCCGAGGCGCTGAGTTTCGCGCGTACCAAGGAAGAGTGGATTCGCCAGCATTTGCAGGACAGGCCGGAAACGGCCGTGGTGCAGTTCGGGCAGAAGATACCGATTGAAGGCATTGTCCGGCGAATCGTGCCGGCGAAGGGTCGGCGTGTTCAGTTACTGGCGGACGAGGTCGCAGTGCCGGAAGGGTCCGAGGCGCGCAGATTGGCCCGGTTTCTGAAGGAATTGGCGCGGGACCGTCTGATCGGCGCGTGCGATGATTACGCGGCAATGCTGGGGCGGTCGTACAGCACGCTCAGCCTGCGCGACACGCGGTCACGCTGGGGATCATGCAGTTCGCACGGTGGATTGATGTTCTCGTGGCGGCTCATTCTCGCGCCGTCCGAGGTGCTGCATTATGTGGCCGCACACGAGGTGGCGCATCTTGCCCAGATGAACCACTCGCCCGCGTTCTGGGAACAGGTGGAACGCATTTTCGGCCCCTATCAGCAACCCCGACGCTGGTTGCGCGACAATGGGGCAGAGTTGCATCGATACAGGTTTGACGCAAAGCCGAGTTGACCTTGCGCTGTTTTGTGATCACATAAGCGGATGCTGAGCACACGCCCGTCTGACACCCAAACTGCCACTCATGACCGGGTGTACCGCGCCCTGAGATCTCGAATCATGCATGGCGAGATGGCGCCGGGTCAGGCGCTGACCTTGCGTGGCATCGGCAAGGAATTCGGCGTCTCGATGACCCCGGCGCGAGAGGCCGTGCGCCGTCTGGCCGCCGAGGGGGCTTTGTTTCTGTCCAATTCCGGCCGGGTCTCGACACCTGAATTGACCAACGACCGGATCGAAGAATTGGCGGCCTTGCGCGCGTTGCTGGAAGTCGAGCTGGCCAGCCGGGCTCTGCCCCGGGCGCATATTGCGCTGATCGACCGGTTGCAGACCATCAACATGACCGTTGCCGAGATGGTGACCAAGCGGGACGCGGTTGGGTACATCCGTTCAAATCTGGAGTTTCACCGCACCCTGTACCTGCGGGCTCAGGCGCCCGCGATGCTGGCCATTGCCGAAACGGTCTGGCTGCAACTCGGGCCGACGATGAGGGCGCTTTACGGGCGTCTCAGGCGCACTGAACCACCGCATTATCACAAGCTGATCATTGCTGCTCTCAAGGCAGGGGACGAACCGGGCTTGCGCTTGGCGGTCCGCTCGGACGTGACGCAGGGACTGCGTTTGCTGGTGAGCTGAGCGGCATCCCGCCGACCTTTCTGCGCACAAGATAGAGGGTTTCACTGTTCTGGCCTGTTCAGCCCGACTGGGTTACTCTTGAGGCAAATCACAAACAAGAGCAGACCACAGCCATGATCACTCGCCGGACTTTTTCCATTTGCCTTGGATCTACATTGTTGGCCGCCTGCACGGGTGGCGGCGCGCCATCCAGCGCGCCTGCGTCGCGTATGCGGTCCGTTCCCAATGCAGGGTGGGATGCCTGGGTCGCCGGGTTCAAGGGCAGGGCGGCATCGCAGGGAATTTCACAATCCACAATTGACCGCGCTTTTCAGGGGGCAGGGTACCTTCCCGATGTGATCGAGCGCGACCGCAATCAGGTAGAGTTCAAGCGTTCGCTCGAGGATTATCTGGCCATTGCCGCCTCGGACGAGCGGATCAGCACCGGCCAGAAGATGCTGCGGCAATACAACGGGACGCTGTCGCAGATCGAGGCGCAGTACGGGGTAGACAAGGAAATCGTCGTTGCAGTGTGGGGGCTGGAAAGCCGCTATGGGGCGCGTCGCGGCGATGTGCCCGTTGTGTCAGCTCTGTCGACACTGGCTTATGATGGGCGGCGTGGTCAGTTCTTTGAAAGCCAGTTGATCGCGGCGCTGAAGATCCTTCAGAATGGCGACACCACGCCTGACAAGATGACCGGCAGCTGGGCCGGTGCGATGGGGCATACGCAGTTCATTCCAACCTCCTACCTGGCCTATGCGGTGGATTTCACCGGCGACGGGCGGCGGGATATCTGGTCGGATGATCCGACGGATTCGCTGGCTTCGACCGCTGCTTACCTGTCGCGCGCAGGCTGGGTGCGGGGGCAGCCCTGGGGGGGCGAGGTCGGAACGGTTTCCGGTACTCCGGTGGCCGTGCTGCAACCGCAGGTGCCCGGACCGCGCATTGCCGTCTTCCGCAATTTTCAGGTCATCAAGCGCTATAACAATTCGGACAGTTACGCGATCGGGGTCGGTCATCTGGCGGACAGAATCGCCGGCGGCGCTCCGTTTCAGGCCTCGTTCGGGCCAGATGCAAACGGTCTGACATTGGACGACCGCAAGGAATTGCAACGGCGGCTGACATCCCAAGGGTATGATACGAAAGGCGCGGACGGGGTGATCGGCAAAAACACAACGTCAGCCATCAGCGCGTATCAAAGCGCCAATGGCCTTGCGGTCACCGGAGAGCCCTCGGTTGCCTTGTTGCGCAGGTTGGGTGGCTGACGGTTACGCCGCCAACCCCTTTGAGCCGATATCGAGGAATTTTTGACGGCGGTCCTGAATCAGGGTCGCCGCATCTTTGCCGTCCAGTTCCGCCAACATATCGGTGAGAGCCGCGCGTACAGCTTCGACAGCGGCCGGACGATCGCGATGCGCGCCGCCCTTGGGTTCAGGGATGATCCGGTCGCAAACGCCAAGCTTGTGAAGGTCCTGAGCGGTCAGACGCAGCGCTTCGGCCGCTTCACGCATCTTTTCTGCATCTTTCCACAGGATCGATGCGCAACCTTCCGGCGAGATCACCGAATAGACCGAGTGTTCCAGCATCGCCACGCGGTTGGCGGTGGCAAAGGCCACGGCCCCGCCCGAGCCGCCTTCGCCGATGATGACCGACACCAGCGGCACACCGATCTTCAGGCACATCTGGGTCGACCGGGCAATCGCTTCGGACTGACCACGTTCCTCGGCGCCCTTGCCGGGATAGGCGCCGGCAGTATCGATCAGGGTGATCACCGGCAGGCCAAACCGACCGGCCATCTCCATCAGGCGGACCGCCTTGCGATAACCTTCGGGCCGGGCCATGCCGAAATTTCGTTCGATCCGCGATTTGGTGTCGCTGCCTTTTTCATGGCCGATCACCATGACCGGTTGATCGTTGAAACGTGCAAGCCCGCCGATCACGGCCAGATCATCGGCAAAATTGCGATCTCCGGCCAAAGGGGTGAATTCGGTGAACAGGGCATCGACGTAATCGCTGCAATGCGGGCGTTCCGGGTGTCGGGCGACCTGGCATTTCCGCCATGGGGTCAGGTCGGCGTAAAGCTCATCCAGAAGCTTGGCGGCTTTGGCGTCCAACGCGGAGGCTTCTTCGGTTACGTCCATCTCTTCGTTGGTGCGGGCCAGCGCACGCAGCTCTTCAGCCTTGCCTTCAATTTCAGCCAGCGGTTTTTCGAAATCCAGATACTGGGTCATGACGCCTCTCAACGCGAAAGTTCCCTGCTATATGGCCTGATGGTGCTCCGGATGCAACTCGGCAAGATCCGAGTGGTGAAGATGTTCGATTTCAGATGGGTGAATGGAAAAACGGATACTGAAGGCCGCCGCCAAGAAGGACCCCGCGCTGCGCGTTCTGACCTGCACCCACGACAGTCTAACGCGGCGTCTGACCCTGTACCCACCCGACACCGCGCCCGAGGATGTGCTGGCCGAAACTTGCCTGCTGTCGTAGCGGGTCAACCGGGCCAGAGAACGGGATAGAGCGAGGCCACAAGCAGCACCGCCATTGTCCAGTTGAACACAATCAATCGGCGCGGGTTCGTCAGCACCCGCGACATTTGCTGTCCAAGAAAGGTCCATGTGCTCACCGATGGCAGGTTGACCGCCCCGAAAACCAGCGCAACGAGGGCAATTGCGTGCAGGGTCTGACTGGGTGTGTAAGCGGTCGTGGCGGTCAGGGCCATGGCCCAGGCTTTGGGGTTCACCCACTGAAAGGCAGCGGCCTGTAGAAACGTCATGGGAGTCCCCGCTGCCAAAGCGCCCCCGGCCGGTGCGGCATGTGCGATCTTCCATGCCAGATAAAGCAGATAGATCACCGACACGACCTTCAGCACTGAATAACTGACCGGATATCGGTCAAAGACCTGAACCAGCCCGGCCCCGACCAGCAGCACCATGAGCGTGAAGCCAAGGCCAATGCCCAGCATATGCGGGATGGAACGCCGAAAGCCGAAATTCGCACCCGATGCCATCAGCATCAGATTGTTCGGCCCGGGCGTAATGGATGTCACGAAGGCAAAGGCGATGAGGGCCAGAAGGATGTCGTAGGTCATACTGCGAAGTATCGTCCGACCGGCAGCAAATGAAATTGCTTTTTCGTGCGTGTTTCGGCTATTTCTGCAACTTGTGATGAAGAATGATCAGATAAATCGCCAGATATTGCACGAACTGACCCGTGATGGGCGCATCAGCAATCTGGAACTGGCCGAACGGGTCGGGCTGTCGCCTTCCGCCTGCCTGCGTCGTGTTCAAGAGCTTGAGAAGGCCGGCGTGATCACCGGCTATCGTGCGGTTCTGAACCCGGCGGCGATGGGTGTCGGCTTTGTCGCCTATATCGGGGTCGGTCTTGGCGAACACACGAAAGCGGCGCAAGAGGGGTTCGAGCGGGCCCTGCAACAAGCCCCCGAAGTGGTCGAATGTCACAACATCACCGGTACGATCGAATACCTGCTGCGCGTCGAATGCGCCGATCTGCCGTCCTACAAGACCTTCCATACCGAGGTGCTGGGAACGTTGCCGCATGTCACGTCGATCACGTCCTATGTGGTCATGGGGTCGCCCAAGGATCTGCGTGCGTAGCCTCTGCAATTGTGAAGCCACACTCTCTTGCAGCGCAAATTTTCAGAGCCTAGTGTCACTGTAATGACGTTGCCAGGGGATATGCCCAGCCAAAACGGCACGCAAACAGGGAGATTAGGATGAAACTCGTTCGAACAGTGGCGACCGCAGTTGCCATGTCGGTCATTGCCGGGGCCGCTTTGTCTGCCCCGCTGAAACTGCAACCTGCCAATCCACAGCCTTCTCCGAAGGCAGGGTTGAATGTCAAATACATTGGTACAGGAAATCAGCACAAGAAGATCCGGGATCTTAGTCAGGCAAAAAGCATGCTGTCTAAGGCGAAGCCCGGAAAGCCGTTGCGTGGGTTGGATTACAGGGACACAAGCAAGGGTGAGGACGTCATGACGTTCGACGAGGCCTACAACGTTGCCGCCGAGGTCACAGGGTATATGCGGTTTGACTCACCGGGCGTTTACGAGCTGGAAACGTGGTCGAATGACGGGATAGAAGCTTGGGTTGGCGGCCAGCAGATTGGCCTTGTCAAGGGTATTCAGGGCTGTGAAGCCAATCAACGCACCGAAGTGGAGGTGCCCAAGGCGGGCTGGTATCCATTGAAGATCGTCTATTTCCAGAAACTGGGAACCTCTTGCCTGATGATGAAGTCAGGAAAGAAGGGGGAACGCTTCACATGGACGCCCAATGACGTTTTTGGCCGTTGAGGAATTCACAAAAGGGCGCTCCATCGAGCGCCCTTTTTTTGGGGCTTAGCTGCCCGCCGCAATCAGTTCGGCCTGTGCCACGATGACTTCGGCCTGCTTGATTGAGGCGATGTCGACAAGGCGGCCTTTATAGACGGTTGCGCCCTCACCGTTGGCTTTGGCCTGTTCCATCGCGGCCAGGATTTCGCGGGCCTCGGAAACGGCCTCATCCGACGGGGTAAAGACCTGATTGGCCAGTGCAATCTGCTTGGGATGTATCGCCCATTTGCCGACCATGCCCAGCGTGGCCGAGCGCTTCGCCTGAGCGATGTACCCTTCATCATCGCTGAAATCCCCGAATGGCCCATCCACTGGCAGCACCCCGTGGGTGCGGCAGGCCGCAACGATGGCGGCTTGGGCCCAGTGCCACGGATCGGACCAGTGTTTTTCACCCTCGCGCAGCATGTAATAGTTTTCCTGAGTGCCGCCGATGCCCGTGGTCTGCATTCCCATCGAGGCCGCAAAATCTGCGGCCCCAAGGCTCATGGCCTGCAAACGGGGTGAGGAGGCTGCGATCTCTTCCACATGCGCGATGCCGGCAGCGGATTCGATAATGACCTCGAAGCTGATCGGTTTGGTCCGGCCCTTGGCGCGTTCAATGGCGGTGACAAGGGCATCCACGGCATAGACATCCGATGCGCAGCCGACTTTGGGGATCATGATCTGGTCCAGACGGTCGCCTGCCTGCTCCAACACGTCGACAACGTCACGATACCAATAGGGGGTATCCAATCCGTTGATGCGAACGGATATGTATTTGTTGCCCCAGTCAACAGTGTTCAGGGCTTCGATGACATTGGCGCGGGCGATGTCCTTGTCCGAAGGCGCAACCGAATCCTCGAGGTCAAGGTTGATCACATCCGCAGCAGAAGCTGCCATTTTCGGGAACAGTTTGGTATTCGATCCCGGACCAAACAGTTGGCAGCGATTGGGTCGTGCAGGCGCGGCGGGTTGGATGCGAAAGCTCATCTGGACCTCGTATGGGTAATGAAATTGCGATTTTCTCGCCCAATGAGGTATTAAATTGCGCAACCTGGCGCAAGGAGATTGTGCATCTGCGGCAATGCGGTTGCAGAAAGCTGCATTCCAACAGCTGAGAAGTGGTGATTAAAGTTTAATCATTTTGAAAACTTCGAATTATTTTGCGCTTTCTGGGTCAATGGTGCAAGAACATCGCGCACTTGTCGTGTTTGGCGGATCAAAACGCGAAACGCTCGTTTAAGCGCTTCTCTAGCTTAGGCCGGAATCAAAGGAGTGACCGCAATGATCGAGACACCGTACCTGCTGTTTTTGGGCGATGCGCCCGACCAATTGGCGGCCAAAGTGGCTGTGGGCATCAAGGACTGGCGCCCGGAAAACGCCGTCGGCCAATATCGTATGGACGGCTGCAAGGCTGATCTGGGTCTGAAGGATATGACCCTGACCGAGGCGAAAGCGGCCGGCGCAAAAACGCTGGTTATAGGTGTGGCCAACCGTGGCGGCGTCATCAGCCAGGAATGGAAAAAGGTTCTGGTCATGGCGCTTGAGGAAGGGTTTGACCTGGCCTCTGGCCTGCACAACCTGTTGCGCGACGAGCCCGATCTGGTGGCGGTGGCCGAAGCGACGGGTCGAAAGCTGCACGATGTGCGTGTACCTGAGGTCGATTACCCGATTGCCAACGGGATCAAGCGCAAGGGCAAGCGTTGTCTGGCCGTGGGCACCGATTGTTCGGTCGGCAAGATGTACACCGCAATGGCGATGGATGCGGAAATGCGCAAGCGTGGTATGAAGTCGACCTTCCGCGCGACTGGTCAAACGGGCATTCTGATCACCGGCGATGGCGTGCCGCTGGACGCCGTAGTTGCGGATTTCATGGCCGGCTCGATCGAATGGCTGACACCTGACAATGATGACGATCACTGGGACCTGATCGAAGGCCAGGGATCGCTGTTCCATGTATCCTATTCCGGTGTGACCATGGCGCTGATCCACGGCGGCCAGCCTGACGCGCTGATCCTGAGCCATGAACCGACCCGCGAGCACATGCGTGGTCTGCCGACCTATCAGCTGCCGACGCTCGAAACCCTGCGTGACACCGCGCTGGCCCTGGCCAAAGTGGCGAACCCGGATTGTCAGGTCGTCGGCGTTTCGGTCAACACGCAGCACATGTCCGAAGAGGACGCGACAGCATATCTGGCCAGGATCGAAACGGACATGGGGCTGCCGGCGACCGATCCGTTCCGGTTCGGCTCGGGCAAGTTGGTGGACGCGCTGGCCGCGATGTGATCCAACCGGTCCGCCGGTGGCGGGCCGGTTCCGCCGCTGGCGGGAGTATTTGGAAAAAGATGAAGGAGCGGGCCTGTGCAGATAGAGGTCTCTCGCGATGTGTTTCAGTTGGCGCAGGTGTTCACCATCTCGCGCGGGTCTCGGACCGAAGCAAAGGTGCTGACGGTGCGGGTGTCGGACGGAACGCATCAGGGCTGGGGCGAGTGCGTTCCTTATGCGCGTTATGACGAAACGCTCGAGTCGGTCGAGGCCGAGATCGCCGGTCTGCCTGCTGAGTTCAGCCGTCGGTCGCTGATGGATCTGCTGCCTGCCGGTGCCGCCCGGAACGCCTTGGATTGTGCTTTGTGGGATCTGGAAAGCAAGCGCGCGGGTAAGCGCGCTTGGGATTTGGCTGGCCTGCCGGTGCCCGGACCTGAGATCACGGCCTACACTTTGTCGCTGGACACGCCCGAGGCGATGCAGGCCCAGGCGGCCGAAAACGCGCATCGCCCGCTTCTGAAGATCAAGCTGGGCACGCCAGATGACATGCCGCGGCTTGAGGCGGTGCGCGCCGGTGCGCCGAACGCCAAGATCATCGTGGATGCGAACGAAGGCTGGTCGGCCGAGGTTTACGCCGACCTCGCCCCGCATCTGGTACGTCTGGGCGTGGCGCTGGTCGAGCAACCGTTGCCGGCCGGTGACGACGACGCTTTGATTGGAATGGACCGCCCGGTGCCCGTCTGCGCCGACGAGTCCTGCCATGATCGCGCCAGCCTGCCCGGGCTGATGGGCAAATACGATGTCATCAACATCAAACTCGACAAGACCGGTGGCCTGACCGAAGCGCTTGAGCTGCGCAAAGCCGCAATCGCGGAAGGGTATGACATCATGGTCGGCTGCATGGTTGGCAGCTCGCTTGCCATGGCGCCTGCGACACTGGTGGCGCAGGGTGCGATGGTGACGGACCTTGACGGCCCGCTTCTGTTGGCCGAAGACCGCGACACCCCGCTGATTTTTGACGACGCCGGAGTTCACCCGCCCGAAGCGGCGCTCTGGGGCTGAGGAGACAAACATGACCCGAACCGTTTATGTAAATGGCGAATACCTGCCCGAGACCGAGGCCAAGGTATCCATCTTTGACCGTGGCTTCCTGTTTGCTGATGCGGTTTACGAAGTGACCAGTGTACTGGATGGCAAGCTGATTGATTTCGAAGGTCACGCAGTACGCCTGAAGCGGTCTCTGGACGAGCTGGAGATGGCCGAGCCCTGCACCAAGGAAGAGCTGCTGGAAATCCATCGCAAGCTGGTTGATCTGAACGGTATCGAAGAGGGCCTGGTCTACCTTCAGGTCTCGCGCGGCAGTGACGGTGACCGGGATTTTGTCTTCCCTTCGGCCGATACCAAACCCAGCCTCGTTCTGTTCACCCAGAACAAGCCCGGGCTGGCTGACAGTCCGGCGGCACGGAAAGGTGCCAAGATCATCTCGATCGAGGACATCCGTTGGGGTCGCCGCGACATCAAGACCGTGCAGCTGCTTTACCCTTCGATGGGCAAGATGATGGCCAAGAAAGCGGGGTGCGATGATGCATGGCTGGTCGAGGACGGCTTTGTAACCGAAGGCACCAGCAACAACGCCTATTTCGTCAAGAACGGCAAGATCGTGACCCGCCCGCTGTCCAACGACATCCTGCACGGGATCACCCGCAAGGCCGTGCTGCGCCTGGCGGCCGAAGCGCAGATGGAAGTTGAAGAACGCCTGTTTACCATCGACGAAGCCAAAGAGGCTGACGAGGCGTTCACAACCTCGGCCAGTGCTTTCGTGATGCCCGTGGTGGAAATCGACGGAGTCGCGCTGGGTGATGGTACACCCGGGCCGATAGCCAAACGCCTTCGTGAAATTTACCTGGATGAAAGCCGAAAGGCCGCGATCTGAAGAAACACCACGTCGGACGGCGTTGCGGTAAACTGCTGCGGCGCCGTGCCAACATCAGTCGGATCCGGGGCAGGACAGGGAGAGTCGCCTTCGATCCCGCCGAGCATGAGCAGATCACATGCGACTTTCCGCCGAAAGGCCGTGTTACCCGACTTTGAAAGGGTCCAGGCTTTCCTGAAACTGTTCGATGAATTCCAGCGTTACCAATGACGGTTGCTTCAAAATTGGACGCACCAACGAGAGGGTATGCGTCAAAAACGGCTTGAACGGCCGATAACTCAACCCCCTCGACGTATACTGGACAGCATCCAGTTCGCTTACGACCGAGACACCGGCACCTTCCAGCGCCAATTCGCATGCTGCCGTGAACTGCCTGACCTCGATATGCGAGTTCAATTCGACATTGGCATGTTGAAATACTTTCGAAAGCCGCCCGAAAAAGTCGCTGTCGCGTCGGGTGTGGATGATTTTGCTATGTGCGAGATCCGCCGGGGTAACTTCGGAAAGGCCTTCCAACTCGTGCCCGGTGGGGAACACGCATACCGTGCGAACGTCGATGTCCCTGCTTTCTACCGCCGGATGACCGTGAAAGCTGTCAGTGATACCGAAATCATACTGCTCGCCGATCATCCATTCCAGAATGCGTTCAGGTCTGTCAGGTTCGATCGTCAGGGTGACGCCGGGCCGATCTTTCAGAAAACCGGCGACGACTTTGGGCAAATGGCTGGTGGCAAATCCCGGCAGGCAAGCGACACGGATGTGCCCTGCTTTGCGTTGTGTGATATCCTGGCTGACATCAGAGATTTGCCGCATCAATTCGAGAACGCGCTCGACGCTGGGCAAGAGGTAACGAACCTCCTGCGTTGGCACCAATCGGCCCTCGCGGCGGTCAAAAAGCTGAAACCCAAGCGATTTCTCAAGATCGGACAGCAATCTGCTGACAGCTGGTTGGGTTACGCCCAGATCAGCCGCGGCGGCCGTGACAGACCCTTTGGTGGTCACGGCCATCAGGGCCTCCAACTGCCGAACTCTCAGAATTTGACTCATTGCCGATCCCGATCTGTTGCGCCGTTTCATAACACTATGTTATTTTTTCACCAAGTAGATAGGCCTTGAATTATATTTTTGTAACGTTAACGTCGTGAAATCGTCATGTGTGCCGTTTACGCGTTGCGGTCGGTAATCAACGAAGCATCAACCCTGATGCATGGGAGGAATCATGAAAAAGAATCTGCTTGGCGCTCTTGCCATCACCACGGCCTTGTCCCCCTTGGCGGCAATGGCGCAGACCGAAGTCCAGTTCTGGCATGCCTTCACCGGTCGCCTTGGGGAACTTGTCAAAGGACAGGTTGAAGAATTCAACGCCAGTCAGGATGAGTTCGTCGTGGTCGAAAGCCACAAGGGCAACTACTCGGAAACCCTGAATGCCGGGATTGCTGCCTTCCGGGCCGGTGAGCAGCCGCATATCCTGATGGTGTTCGAAGTCGGCACGGCGACAATGATGTCAGCCAAAGGGGCGATCAAGCCGGTCTATGAAGTGATGGCCGAAAGCGGCGCGTCTTTTGATCCCGACGCGTATATTGGCGCCGTCAAAGGCTACTACACAACCACTGACGGAGAGATGCTGTCGCTTCCCTTCAACTCCTCGACGCCGGTCCTGTGGGTCAACCGCGATGCCATGCAAGCGGCGGGCGTTGATCCGGACACGGATCTGTCCACTTGGGAAAATGTCGGCGAAGTCCTTGAGCAGCTGAAGGCGGGTGGCGAGGATTGCCCGCTGGTGACGGCATGGCAAAGCTGGATTCACCTTGAAAACCTGTCAGCCTATCACGACGTTCCCTTTGCCTCACGTGACAACGGATTTGCCGGTCTGGATACCGAACTGATGCTGAACGGTCCGGTGCAGGTTGCACATCTGACCGCAATGGGTGACTGGGCCAAGGACGGCAAGTTCATCTATACCGGTCGCAGAAACGAAGGCGGTGCGAACTTCCGGTCAGGCGAGTGTGCATTGTTCACCGAAAGTTCGGCCGGATACGCCGGCATCAAGGCCGAGGCCGAGTTCGATTTTGACGTGCGTCCGCTGCCCTATTGGGAATCCGTCACCAGTGAACCGCAAAACACCATCATCGGTGGCGCGTCTCTTTGGGTAATGGAGGGTCATGAGCCCGAAGAGTACAAAGGCGTCGGAGAGTTCCTGAGCTTCCTGTCATCACCTAACGTACAAGCGGCCTGGCACCAGAACACCGGTTATCTTCCAATCACCACAGAGGCGGGTGAGGTTACGCGTGCCGCTGGTTTCTATGACGAAAACCCGGGCACCGACGTCGCAGTGATCCAGATGACCGCGAAAGAGCCGACCGCAAATTCGAAAGGCTTGCGCCTGGGATCGTTCGACCAGATTCGCGGCATCATCGACGAAGAGCTCGAGGCGATCTGGTCCGGTGAGAAAACGGCTCAGGAAGCGATGGACAGCGCGAAGGAACGCGGTGATGCGTTGCTGCGCCGGTTCGAATCCGCCAATCAATAAGTCGTAACGTCATGCGGGCCTTTTCAGGGCCCGCATTTTCTTTCTTCGGTGGGTTTTCAGGATGGAAAAACGCGTCACCTTTCGCGGCTGGCTGTTGCCATTGGCGTTGATCGCCCCTCAGGTCATCATTTCCGCTGTTTTCTTTTTCTACCCCGCCGGTCAGGCCATATGGCAGTCGCTGTTCATACCTGACCCGTTCGGGCTGTCGTCCCAGTTCGTGGGGCTCGGCAACTTTGAATTCCTGCTGAGTGACAAGTTTTATCGCGCCTCTTTCGTGACAACGGCGGTGTTTTCCACGCTGGTCACGTTGTGCTCGATGATCCCTGCCTTGTTTCTTGCGGTCATTGCGGATCGATTGATCAAAGGGTCCGGGGTCTATCGGACGTTGCTGATCTGGCCCTACGCTGTTGCCCCGGCGGTTGCGGGCGTTCTGTGGCTGTTCATGTTCAACACGCGCGTCGGCGTCGTGTCGTGGTACCTCGGCCAGCTTGGGTATGACTGGAACCACGTTCTGAACGGCACCGAAGCCATGGGGCTGGTGGTCGTTGCCTCTGCCTGGGGGCGCATAAGCTATAACTTCCTGTTCTTTTTCGCTGCCCTGCAATCCGTTCCAAGATCCGTGATCGAGGCGGCGGCGATTGACGGCGCGCATTTCTGGCGCCGGTTCTTCACGATCGTGCTGCCGTTGCTGTCGCCGACGGCGTTCTTCTTGCTGGTGGTGAACGTTGTTTATGCCTTTTTCGAAACCTTTGGTGTGATCCACACAATCACCGGTGGCGGGCCGCAACAGTCGACCACAATCCTTGTCTACAAGGTTTTCTCGGATGGGTTTGTGGGGCAGGACCTCGGCTCGTCTTCGGCGCAATCGGTCATCTTGCTGATCGTCGTGGGCCTGTTGACGGTCATCCAGTTCAAATACGTGGAAAAGAGGGTGCATTACTGATGGCAGCCCAACAACACGGAATGGTCGAAAAACGCGGCGCGGGCATCTGGTTGTCCCATGCTTTGATGATCCTCGGTGTCCTGATCATATTCTTCCCGATATGGCTTGCCTTCGTGGCTTCGACCGTGACCCAGGCCGAGATCGTCTCACCGCCGATGCCAGTCGTGCCCGGCGATCAGTTCTGGGTGAACTACAAGGCGGCGCTTTTCTCGGGGGTAAATGTGCCCGTGGCCACGATGCTGTTCAACAGTCTGGTGATGGCAATCGGAATTGCAGTCGGCAAAATCATCATCTCTCTGCTGTCGGCTTTCGCGATCGTCTATTTCCGCTTTCCCGGACGAACGACGTTCTTCTGGCTGATCTTCCTGACCCTGATGCTGCCGGTCGAAGTCCGCATCGTTCCGACGTTCGAAGTTGTCGCCGGGTTCGGTATGCTCAACAGCTATTACGGGCTGATCTTTCCCCTGATCGCCTCGGCAACGGCAACCTTCCTGTTCCGTCAGTTCTTTTTGACCATACCCGATGAACTGGCCGAGGCCGCCCGGGTCGACGGCGCGCGACCGATGCGGTTCTTCATCGATATCGTGGTGCCGATGAGCCGGACCAACATCGCCGCACTGTTCGTGATCCTGTTCATCTATGGCTGGAACCAGTACCTTTGGCCGCTGCTGATCACGACCGATCCCGAGATGAATACCATCGTGATGGGTATCAAACAGATGTTTCCGTCCGGTGACGACTTTGCGCATTGGCCGACGATCATGGCGACGTCCATTCTGGCGATGATCCCGCCGGTCATCGTGGTGGTGTCGATGCAAAAGCTCTTTGTCCGTGGCCTTGTCGATAGCGAGAAGTAAGAAATGGCAACAGTTACCTTAGAGAATGTCAAAAAGAGCTTTGGCCCGACGGATGTGATCCACGGTGTCGATGTCGATATTGCCGATGGAGAGTTCATCGTGATCGTCGGCCCGTCGGGCTGCGGTAAATCTACGCTGTTGCGGATGGTGGCGGGGCTGGAAACGATCACGTCCGGCGAAATCCGGATCGGCGGTGAACGCGCCAATGACAAAGAGCCCATGGATCGCGACATCGCCATGGTGTTCCAGAACTACGCGCTTTATCCGCACATGTCCGTGCGTCAGAACATGGGATATGGCCTGAGGATCGCCGGGTTGCCCAAGGCTCAGATCGATCAAAAGGTGACCCAGGCGGCGAAGCTGTTGCAGCTTGAACCTTTGCTGGATCGCAAACCCAGGCAGTTGTCCGGCGGTCAGCGCCAAAGGGTTGCGATGGGCCGGGCCATTGTCCGCGAGCCCGCTGTATTCCTGTTTGATGAGCCGCTCTCGAACCTCGACGCCAAGCTTCGTGTTCAGATGCGTCTGGAAATACGCGAACTTCAGGAGAAACTTGGGATCACGGCGCTTTACGTCACGCATGATCAGGTCGAAGCAATGACGATGGCGGACAGGATGATCGTGATGAATGGCGGCATCGCCGAGCAGATCGGCACGCCGCTGGAAGTCTATGAAACCCCGCAAACGCTGTTCGCCGCGCAGTTCATCGGCAGCCCGGCGATGAACATTTTTGAAGCACGGCGCGAAAACGGGGCGATCAAGATCGGAGAAATCGAAGTCGGACCCTCCGGGGGCGCAGACAGCGCCGTGAAGCTTGGCATAAGACCAGAGCACCTGTTGTTGGATGACAATGGCCCGCTTGAAGCCGCGATTCAGATGGCTGAACCGCTTGGGGCCAACACGTTGCTGCACGGTCACCTGTCGGGCTCTGAAAGCACGATCACCGCAAGCCTTCCCGGTGTCCACCCGATCGAAGGACGCCATCCTGTTATGCGGTTCTCGGTGGCACCGGAGAACATGCATTTGTTTGACCACGCGACAGGCAGAAGGCTGGAAAGCTGATGGCGTTTCAGCAGGTTGAGGCCTTTCGCGGCGGCGAAAACCTGATCCGGGTTGTGGGGCATCGGGGGGCACGGGGCGTGTTGCCTGAAAACAGCATGGTCGGCTTCGACTTTTCACTTTCCATCGGCGTCCCGCTTCTTGAGTTTGACGTTGTCCTGACGGCCGATGATGTGCCGGTCATTACGCACAATCATCGCCTGCATTCGGCCAGTTTCCGCGATAGCAATGGCGTGTTCCTGACCGGGGAAGAGCCGAAAGTATCCTCGCTGACTTACGAACAGATCCGACAATTCGATATCGGGCGTCTGGACGGGCAATCCGCCTATGGCCAACGCTTCCCGGATCAGGCGCAAATGGACGACGTCCATGTGCCAAAGTTGTTGGATCTGCTCGATTTGGTCGATGACCCGAAACACAGTGATGCCCATCTGATGCTCGAGCTGAAGTCGGACCCCGACCTGGCCCATGATGCGCTTTACCGAGAGAACTTTGTCCGGAGAGTACTTCGGGACGTTCGCGGCAAGGGTTTGTCTTCGCGCGCGGTGCTGCACAGTTTCGATTGGAATCTGTTGGCGGAATGTCAGAGGCAAGCTTCGGATATGCCTTCATCCTACCTGACGCAACTTCCGGAAAATGCCGACGATGTTGGCGAGGATTCCTCAAAATCCGTTTGTCCCGACTTTCGTGGTCGTCGCGACGAAATACCAGACTTGGTAAAGCAGGCCGGTGGTTCGCTTTGGTGCCCGTATTTTGCGGATGTAACGCCCGAAAACGTCACGCGCGCAAAAGAACTGGGCCTGTGCGTCGTCGTGTGGACCGTCAATGAACATGAAGATATCGGCAGGATGATCGATCTGGGCGTGGATGCAATCGTATCCGACTATCCTGGGCGGGTTCAAAGACAACTGTCGGAGTCAGGCTTCGGTTGGCGCGCAGGGCACCGGTGATCCCGGCGTCCCCGGGGCGACGTGGGTGAATTTCTTCTGCCAATTTGAAATTGCCTCAAACAAAGGCCCTTCAGCCCCGTTGACGCTCAGGACACGCGTGTTTTTGGGGCATTGGTTTCGGCCATCGCTGGTCACAACCGTCATCGACGGGCCGTCACCCCTAACGGGTGGCGGCAATATTAAGTCACATTAACAACATTCTTGTGATTGCTACAGTTCTGTCTCTTTTCCGCCGGAATTTGTGCTGATAAGGAGAAAATTGAGTGTTGGGGTGCTGGTAAGTGCGAGTGGGCGGATGAGAGCCGGAACAAACGGTCAAATAGCTATTTCCTGGTGTCAGACGGAAATTGACGGGCTTGAAGATGCGCCCCTTTCCTGCATGGCGGTCGGAGCTGCATGGTCATGGCGTGGACAAGCAATCGTCATGAGTGAGACTGCCGAGCAAAGCATCGGAAAAATCGGAAATGTGGGGGCCGTTGCGACCCACGTGAACAGCCAGTTTCCAATTGTCCGTGAGATTTCGGGCGATGTGACCGGAACCCTTGCCCTTACCAACGGTGCGCAGACATTCACTGCCAGGATTGTTGGCGATGGCAACGATACGTCGCGGACTCTCGTGTTCGAAGGCGCTTGCCCGCCACGGGATGAAGAGTTCTGGATTGTCGAAGTGACCGAGCTTGCGATGATCCCGAGCCCGGCCGCGAAAGGCGGCGCGACGGTCGTTTCTTTCCCGACCTCAAACTAAGATTTCAAGGCGCCGCCAGACAGTTTCGGCGCGATGCCCGGTCCGCTGGCTGTCTGCCCCGATCGTTTTTTCTGAACTTTGCGGAATGCTGTGTTGACTCCGCCGGCATCGCGGATATAAGCGCGGCTTCATTGGTGTTGGTGGCCCCCGCAAGGGGATGCCTGTCATGGGGGAGACCTCAAGAGGACAACGCCCTTCATAGTGGCCCGTCAGGGCTTCGACCTAACGAAGGAGATCAGCCGTGACCAAACGCACGTCTGCCAAGTACAAAATCGACCGCCGGATGGGCGAAAACATCTGGGGTCGTCCGAAATCCCCGGTCAACCGTCGTGAATACGGCCCCGGCCAGCATGGCCAGCGCCGCAAGGGCAAACTGTCGGACTTCGGTCTGCAACTGCGCGCCAAGCAGAAGCTGAAAGGCTACTACGGCGACCTGACCGAGAAGCAGTTCCGCCGCATCTACGCCGAAGCCGAGCGTGTGAAGGGCGACACCGGTGAGAACCTGGTCGGCCTGCTGGAGCGCCGTCTGGACGCTGTGGTTTACCGCGCCAAGTTCGTCGCAACCGTCTTTGCCGCGCGCCAGTTCGTGAACCACGGCCACGTCAAAGTGAACGGCAAGCGGGTCAACATCCCGTCCTACCGCGTCAAAGAAGGCGACGTGATCGAGGTGCGCGACAAGTCCAAGCAACTGGCTGTTGTCCTGGAAGCCGCCGCGCTGGCCGAGCGCGACGTTCCTGACTACATCGACGCCGACCACTCGAAAATGACCGCGACTTTCGTGCGCACTCCGTCGCTGGGCGATGTGCCGTACCCGGTCATGATGGAACCGAACCTGGTTGTCGAATTCTACGCGAAGAACTGATCTTCGCAGCAACCGAATTCCGAAAGGCCGCGCTTTTTGCGCGGTCTTTTTTGTTTGATGAGGACGCTGCCGCCATCGCGACAGCCCGCGCTTTCCCTGAGGGTTGTTGGCCAGATGACGTGCGGGTCAGATCGGCAGGGGTCTGCCTTCGGCGATCGCTTCCATCGCGAAATACGAGGTCACGCTGTCCAACTCGACCTTCTCGATCAATCGTTGATAGACCTTGTCATATGACGACATGTCCTGCGTTACGACTTTCAGCTGATAGTCGTAATCGCCTCCGATCCGATGAAAATCCACGACTTCCGGGATCGTCAGAACATGGCTCCGAAACGCCTGAAGCCACTCGGCGGAGTGGTGTCGTGTGCGGAGCATGACAAAGACGACAAGGCTCAACCCCAGTTCCTCTCGCGCGATGCGGGCCGTGGACCCGATCAGGACGCCGTTTTCGTTCAGGGCCTTCAAGCGCCGCCAGCAAGCGTTTTGCGAAAGTCCTACACGATCCGCCAATTCCCGCTGCGACAGGGTGGCGTCCTTTTGCAGTTCTTTCAGAATGCGCGTGTCAATTTGATCTATTTTTGATGTCATAACTGATCATATGACACAAAATTATAAAAATCCACGCAAAGATAGGTGAAGTTTTCGCGGTTCAAAAATATCACATTGGTAGGGCAGTAAGGAGCCAATGCAATGACCCTGTCCAAATTTCGTGCGGAACTCTGTTCCACCACTCACAATTCAAATCTGCGCGATGGTCTGATCGGCGAGAATGTTCTGATCCCGGGTCTGCTTGGAGACGTGCCGCTTGTCTATGCGGATTACGTCGCTTCGGGTCGCGCGTTGCGGCAGGTCGAGGATTTTGTGGCGCAGGATGTTTTGCCGTTTTACGCAAACAGTCACACCGAGGCCTCCTACTGCGGATCCTACATGACACGTCTGCGCCGCGCAGCGCGGGCGGAAATAGCCCGCATTGTTGGTGCTCGGGAAGAGGACGCGGTGATCTTTACCGGGTCTGGCGCCACTGCGGGGCTCAATCGGCTGGTCAGCCTGCTAGGGGTGGCAGAGGCTGACCAGCCGATTGTCTTGATCGGCCCGTATGAGCATCATTCGAATATTCTGCCGTGGCGCGAAAGCAAAGCACGTGTCGTCGAAATCCCCGAAGCCGAAGGCGGTGGTGTGGACCTGCATGCGCTGAAAACCGCGCTCGAGGCCCATGCGGATGCCGATTTGGTGGTCGGATCGTTTTCTGCCGCGTCCAACGTAACAGGTATTATCACCGATCCCGATCCGGTCACACGGATGCTGAAGGCGTATGGTGCTTTGGCCGTTTGGGACTATGCCGGTGGCGGGCCCTACCTGCCGATGGACATGGGACCCGAAGATGCCCGCAAGGATGCGATCGTGGTTTCGCCGCACAAGTTTCCCGGTGGCCCGGGCGCGTCAGGTGTTTTGGTTGTGAACCAAACTGCCGTGAAACGGACCTGTCCCAGCTGGCCGGGTGGTGGAACCGTCAGCTTCGTATCACCGTGGCGGCATGACTACAGTGCCGATCTGTCCACCCGCGAAGAGGCCGGGACACCCAACGTGATCGGAGACATTCGTGCGGCGCTGGCCTTCATCGTCAAGGATGTCGTCGGAACGGACGAAATCGCCCGGCGCGAGGCGCAGTACAATCAAATGGCGCTGGACGGGTGGAAGAACAACCCGAACCTGACCCTGCTTGGGGTCGAGAGCGCGCATCGGCTGCCGATCTTTTCCTTCCTGGTGCGCGACAATGCGGGTCGGCCCGTGCATCAGCAGCTGTTCACCCGGATGCTCAGCGATATCTACGGCATTCAGGCGCGGGGCGGCTGTGCCTGTGCCGGACCCTATGCCCACCGCTTGCTGGGGATCGATCAGGCAACGTCCGAGGCGCTGCACGCTGCCTTGTCCGCAGGGGAAGAAATGAAAAAACCCGGCTGGGTGCGCCTGAATTTCTCATATCTGATGAGTGAGGAAACGGTTCAGTTCATCATCGACAGCGTCAATGACCTGTCGCACCGGACCGAAGAATTCACGCCTTACTACAACGCTGACCCGGCAACAGCGCGCTTCAAGGCCGCATGAGGGAATTGCCGCTTTTCTCAACCCTTTGAGACAGGTATGAGAGGCCCATTGAACGGAGCCTCTCATGACCAAGATCACCCCACAACCCGGCATTATGGACATCGCGCTGTATCAGGGCGGCCAGTCGCATGTGGCGGGAGTGGAGCATGTGATCAAGCTGAGCTCGAACGAGAACCCCTTTGGACCCAGCCCCAGGGCCATAGAGGCGGTGCGCGACAGCGCGGCCACTCTGCATCGTTATCCCAGCACCGACCACGCGAGCCTGCGCGCGGCCATCGGCGCACGCCATGGGCTGGACCCGGCGCGGATCATCTGCGGTGTCGGCAGCGACGAGGTATTGCAGTTCGTCGCTCAGGCCTATGCGGGGCCGGGGGACGAGGTGATCTATACCGAGCACGGGTTTTCCATGTACCCGATCATCGCCCGCATGGCCGGTGCGACGCCGGTCATGGTGGCCGAGCGTGACCGCAAGGTGGATGTGGATGCCATTCTTGCCGCGGTGACGGGGCAGACGCGGATCGTGTTTGTCACCAATCCCGGCAATCCAACCTCGACCATGATCTCGAACGACGAACTGGAACGTCTGGCGCTGGGTCTGCCCGATACTTGCCTGATGGTTCTGGACGGCGCTTATGCGGAATTTGTCGATGGGTTCGATGGCGGGGCGTCGCTGGTTGACGCCCATGAGAATGTAATCATGACGCGCACCTTCTCAAAAGTGTACGGGCTGGGCGGTATGCGTGTCGGATGGGGCTATGCGCACCGCCCGATCATCGACGTGCTGAACCGGGTGCGCCAGCCGTTCAACCTGTCGCTGACCGCATTGGCGGCGGCCGAAGCTGCGGTAAACGATGTGGAATTCCTGACCTTCTGTCAGGCCGAAAACGCGCGGCTTCGCGTGTGGCTGGCCGATCAATTGGCCAAGACAGGCGTGCCGTCGGACCCGTCCTGCACCAACTTCATCCTTGCACGTTTTGGCGATCAGGCCGAAGCCGAGGCCTGCGACGACTACCTGAAAACGCAGGGTTTGATTGTCCGCCGGGTTGCAGGCTACAACCTGCCGAACGCCTTGCGGATCACCGTGGGCGACGAAGAAGCCTGCCGCCGTGTGGTTGCGGCGATCACTGCATTCAAAGAGGGCGCAGCATGAGCCAGATTTACGACCGCGTTGCGCTGATCGGGCTGGGCCTGATTGCTTCGTCCATGTTCTGGGCGATGAAACGTGCAGGGCTGGCCGGGGAAGTGACGGGTTATGCCCGGTCCGAGGAAACCCGAGAAACGGCACGCAGGATTGGATTGTGCGACCGTGTTTGCGACACGGCACGCGATGCGGTCGAAGGTGCCGATCTTGTCGTCCTGTGTGTGCCTGTAGGGGCTATGGGCGCAGTTGCAAAAGAGATTGCACCCGTGCTGAAACCCGGCGCCACCGTTTCGGATGTGGGTTCGGTCAAGCGGGACGTCATTCGGGCGGTGCAACCGCACATCCCCGACGGCGTGCACTTCATACCCGCGCACCCCTTGGCTGGGACCGAGCATTCCGGCCCTGAATCCGGGTTTGCCGAGCTGTTTGACAATCGCTGGTGTCTGTTGGTCCCGGTCGAGGGTTCGGATCCGGATGCCATTGCCCGCCTGCGCGCGCTTTGGGAGGGCATGGGATCGAATGTCGATGAGATGGATGCGGATCACCATGATCTGGTCCTTGCCGTGACGTCCCATGCGCCGCACCTGATCGCCTACACGATGGTCGGCGTGGCCGACGATCTGCGACGGGTGACCGACAGCGAGGTCATCAAGTATTCGGCTGCCGGTTTCCGGGACTTCACCCGGATTGCCGCGTCCGACCCGACCATGTGGCGGGATGTGTTCCTGTCCAACAAGGATGCGACGCTGGAAATCCTGGGCCGGTTCACCGAAGAGCTTTTTGCCCTGCAACGCGCCATCCGTACCGGGGACGGTGATCATCTATTTGACTACTTCACCCGCACCCGTGCTATTCGTCGCGGCATTATCGATGCCGGGCAGGATACGGATGCACCGGACTTTGGGCGGGGAAAGGCAAGTTCATGAGACTGCGCTGGGGGCATATTCTGATCGGGGTCGTGGCTTTGGGTGCCGGGCCAGTTCAGGCGGCGCCCCTTGACCAGTCTTTGGTGCCTCTCATGCGTCCCTCGCTTGTTCAGCAGGCTGTCAGCACGCCTGCCCCCTCTGACACTGCCAACCTGCGTCCGGTTTCGCGCCCGGTTTCCCCGCAAGTCACCGCCGCGGCGGCGCGCCCGTCGGAACTGCCACTTCTGGGGCCGGACACGTCCTTGATGCCTTATTTGCGACCCGAGTCCGTCGAACAGCAGGTGTTGTTCAAAAGGCGCAAGCTGCGCAAAGGGTCTGTTTGCGGGGATATTGCCATTCAGGGCAAGCCTGTTGGCCGCGTGGGCAGCAAGAATTCAGCCTGCGGTGTCAAGGACGCGGTGCAGATCACCTCGGTTTCAGGTGTGACGCTCAGCCGTCCCTCGACTATGGATTGTGGCACCGCCATTGCGTTGAACAAGTGGGTCGACAAGACCGTCAAACCCACCTTCAAACGCCGCGGGCCCGTTGTCGAATTGCAAATCGCCGCCCATTATGCCTGCCGAACCCGCAACAACCGCAAAGGCGCGCGGATATCCGAACATGGCAAGGGTCGTGCGATCGATATCTCAGGTTTCAAAATGGCCGACGGTGAGGTGGTGACCGTCCTGAACGGGTGGCGCAAGAACCCGTCTCAGAAACAGCTCAAGAAAATCTGGCGCGGGGCGTGCGGTCCGTTCGGCACCGTGCTGGGGCCAAATTCAGATCGTTATCACAAGGATCATTTCCACCTTGATACGGCCCGCTACCGCAGCGGACCTTACTGCCGTTAACGCAGGATCAGGCGCGGGGCGGGGCCCAAAGGCAATGGCCCGAGCGCCACGAAACCATCGCGAAAATTCAGTTGCAGATCCAGCGCGTTGGGGTTGCCGCCCAGCCCTGCCAGAAAGTTCAGCCCTCGGGTGACGGGATCTACGGCCTGATCGGGCAGGGCGCCCGCCGCGTTCGCCATGGCGATCATGTCGCGCCAGTTTTCGGCTTTGACGGCGATCTCTCCGGTCGGAATACCCTGGGCGTCCACGTCCAGATCGCCGGTCGCGAACAGGCGCAACTCACCCCATTTGATTTCGACCAGACGCAGGTCGATGGCCACGGGCTGCGGACGGCCGTCTTCGAGGGCGGACCGGCTCCAAACCTTGTCGAAGGTGGTGACCATCTCCAGTTCCAGCGTTTCAAAGCTTTGTGGCAAGGAACTTGCGGAATGCATCACAGCCCGCAGCCTTTCCCCCGGTGTGAACCCATCCGCGCGGGCGGTGATGGCATAGGCTTCCGAAACTGTCGTTTGTTCCATGATCAGGCTTAGCGTGTCACCCGAGGCCAGCGTGGTGGAGCTTTCCGTCACCGACCAGGCCCCGGCCGTCAAAGCCATTTTTTCCAGCACGAGCGAGACGCCCGGCTGCAATTGCAGCTCGGCAAGCAATTCGTCAGCCACAATTGTTGATGTCTGGTCGAAGTATGACAGGCGTTGCGGTGTGTCAGCGAAGCGCAATACCTGACGACCGGGCCAGATGGCCGGGCTTTTGAATTCGATCCAGTCCGCGCTCCACGCCGTGCCATTTACCGGATCCGCCAGTGCCGGATTGTTCAGACGGGTCATGTGGTGGGTTGGATACCCGGCCGTTGCGACATCCGAGAAATCCGCCTGCCAGCCGCGTGCCTCCTGCTGGTCGAACCAGCCAGTGATCGCAGAGCGCAGGCCATACCCGGCCACGAACCAATACGCGCTCCACGCAAGGGTAACAAAAATCAACACTCGTATCAGACGCATCCGAAATGGCCCTTTTTCCCGCCTTGGAATTGATGTTTATAGGCCGAAACAGGCAAGGACCAGTGCAATGACGATGTGGGTATTCGGATATGGATCACTGCTGTGGAATCCGGGCTTTCCGGTGGCACGCAGTGAACGCGCGACGTTGCACGGGTTTGCCCGGTCCTTTTGCATGAGTTCGATCCACCACCGCGGGACAGAGGAAAAACCGGGCCTGGTGCTGGCACTGGACGAACAGGCGAACGCAAGTTGCACCGGTTTGGCCCTTGCGGTCGAGGCGGGGCACGAAGACCGCACGCTGCACGAGCTGCGCGAGCGCGAGTTGATTTCCTCGGCCTATGTCGAACGTATGTTGGACGTGCATCTGGAAAGCGGAGGCGTCGTAAATGCCGTGACCTATGTGATCGATGCCGACCACGTCCAGTATTGCGGCGGGATGCCGTTGGAGGAACAGGCCCGGATCATCGCACATGCGGTCGGCGGGCGTGGGCCGAATGACGAATACCTCTATAATACTGCCGAACATCTGGCCGAGATCGGCCTGCGTGATCACGATCTTGAGTGGTTGGCGCAACGGGTCCGCGATATCACCGCATAAACTCTTGGCGTCACGCGCGGAATCCCGCTAGATTCGACGCAAAGCAGGCAAAAATCGGGAACCACGCGCATGGCGCAGGCACATCAGGGCGCGAGACCCCATTTCTCGCATCCAATTCGACAAATTCTGTTGATGTTGATGGCGATCGGCCTGTCCGGGCTGGGGGTGTTTCTGGCGCTTCCATACGTTTTGCCGGTTTTTTATGCCAATCCGTATCTGAATGGCTTCATCCTGATTGTGTTCTTTATCGGCGTCTTCGCCTGTTTTTATCAGGTTACGCAGCTGATCGGGTCCGTGCGCTGGATCGAGGCCTTTGTCGGTGGTGTTGTTCGCGAAGATGCGCGCACACCACAGTTGCTGGCGCCTTTGGCATCGCTGCTGCGCGAGCGAGGCGCGCGCTCACAGATCAGCTCCACCTCTACCCGGTCCATTCTGGATTCCGTGGCCGAGCGTGTCGAAGAAGAACGGGAAATCACGCGTTATATAACCAACGTTCTGATCTATCTGGGTCTGCTGGGTACATTCTTCGGCCTGGCGACAACCGTTCCAGCCATTGTCGACACAATCCGCAGCCTGAACCCGCAGGAAGGCGAAGAGGGGCTGGCCGTCTTCAATCGTCTGATGACGGGGCTCGAGGCGCAGTTGCAGGGGATGGGTGTTGCGTTCGGGTCGTCTCTGCTGGGTCTGGCGGGATCGCTGATTGTTGGTCTGCTCGAAGTGTTTGCCGGGCACGGGCAGAACCGCTTCTATCGCGAGCTCGAAGAATGGCTGTCCTCGATCACCCGCGTTGGATTTGCCAGCGGCGAAGAGGGCGGGGCAGAGATCGCCGTACTGACACCTGTGCTGGATGCCATGTCCGAACAGATGGATGCATTGCAGGATCTGTTCGCCGCTCAGGAAAGTGAGCGGGCTGAGGTTTCGGCCAAGCTGGGGCAACTGGTCGATGTGATTGCCGAGATGAACAATCGTCAGGCCAATACCGAAAGCGTCACGTCTGCTCTGGAGCGTGTCGCGCTGGGGCAGGATGCGTTGCTTGACCACATGCGCGAACACGGTGCAGGCGATGGCATCGATGCCGAAAGCCGGATGCGCCTGCGCTCGATGGATGTGCAACTGCTGCGCATTCTCGAAGAGATTTCGGCGGGTCGGCAGGAAAGCATGAACGAATTCCGCAAGGATATCGAACTGCTGGTCAAGGCCCTGACTCTGCCGCGGGGTGCGGTGCGCACCACGCCGGAAGGAGAGTAGCCCATGGCGCTGTCCCGCCGCACCGGTCAACGCTTTCAGGGCTCGGTCTGGCCCGGATTCGTGGACGCGATGACGGGGCTGTTGATGGTGCTGACTTTCGTTCTGACCATCTTCATGGTGATTCAGTTCGTGTTGCGAGAAACCATCTCGGGGCAGGAAGACGAACTGACGACATTGGCAGACGAAGTTGCAGCGCTTGCGGGCGCGCTGGGGTTGGAAGAGCGTGAAAACAGTCGCTTGCAGGCAAGGCTGGGTGCGTTGAACACGACACTGTCGCAGGCCGAAGACGATCTGGCGCAAGCGCAGTCACTGATCGCTTCGCTGAGTACCGAACGCGACCGTCAGGCCGCCGCGCTGGATCAGGCGCAGACCCGTATCACGAATTTCGAAGCACAGGTTGCGGCGCTGCTTGCCGAACAGGAACAGGCTTTGGGCGACATTGCCGCGCTTGAGACCGAGCGCGCGCAATTGCTGACGGAACAAGAGGCGCTGAACCTTGCCCTTGCACAAAGTCGCGACGAAATCGATGCACAGACCGAAGCGGCCCGTTTGGCAGCCGCCCGCCGCGAGGCGCTGGAAGCAATGGTTGCGGATCTCGAGCAAAGCGGCAAGGAACGCGCGGCGGAAATCACGGCCCTTGAACAGCAACTGAGCGATGAGGAAGCCTCCCGTCTGGCCGAAGCTGCTGCTGCTGAGGCATTGCGAAACCGACTTCAGGATGCAGATGCCGAGCTGACGGCCATGACGCTCGCGTTGGAGGCACAACGCAAGGAGGCCGAAGACACGCTGACCCTTCTGGCCGCCGCGCAAGCCGCGCGGGCTGAGCTTGAGCGGCAATTCGGCGACGTGAGCCCTGAGGAATTGCGCGCCCAGCTTGAAGCCGCCCTGGAGGCGCAAACGCAAGCGCAGGCGGATGCTGATGAGCAACGCACTCTGGCCGAACAAAGGCAGGCCTTGCTGGCGCTGGCCGAGTCGACCTTGTCGGAGGAGAAAGAAATCTCTGCCGAGGCCCAGCGTGAGGCGGCCCTGCTGAACCAGCAGATTGCCGCCTTGCGCGGGCAGTTGGGGTCATTGCAGGCCCTGCTGGACGATTTCGAAGAGCGCAACGAGGCCGCCGAGATCCAAATCCAGACTTTGGGGCAGGACCTGAATGCCGCGCTGGCCCGTGCCGCTTCGGAAGAACGCCGCCGCCGCCTGCTGGAAGAAGCCGAACGTCTGCGTCTCGAGGCCGAGGCCGAAGCCCTGGCCGGTCAGAATGAGGAACTGGCAGCGCAGGCGGAAGATCTGCAACGCTATCGTTCGGAGTTTTTCGGACGTCTTCGGGATGTCCTTGGCGATCAGGAAGGCGTGCGGATTGAAGGCGACCGCTTTGTCTTTTCGTCCGAGGTTTTGTTTCCGACAGGATCAGCCGTGCTGTCCGCGGAAGGGCGGCAGGAGGTTGCGAAAGTTGCCGACATCCTGCGCAGTGTCGCCGCCGAAATTCCGCCCGGCCTGAACTGGGTGATCCGGGTCGACGGCCATACCGACAACGTTCCGCTGGCCGGTTCGGGCCGATACCGGGACAACTGGGAACTCAGCCAGGGTCGCGCGTTGTCTGTTGTGCGCTATATGGTCGACGCGTTGGGCATTCCACCCAACCGTCTGTCTGCGAACGGTTTTGGAGAGTTCCAGCCCGTCAACCCGGCTGACACGCCCGAGGCGCGGGCACAGAACCGCCGGATCGAGCTGAAACTCACGGAAAGATAGCAAGACCCTTACTCTTGGCTGCGCAATCCGCGTGACGGGGCCAAACCGATTACCGTCTGCCGAAGCGAAAGCTCTGATCTGGTGTGCCCATGAAGCATCGGGGCACCACCGGGTAATCCTCGGTCAGAAAATACGCATAGGTTCCTGACGGGTATTCTGCTGAAACGGTAAAGGCGCCGTTGCATTGGTCCAACTTGCCGTGACCCTGAATAAAAACGTAATCCTCGTTGAAGGTGCCGTCATGCCGCCCGTCCGGTGCATTGCCACCGGGGCGGCGACCGGATTTCAGACGATAGGACGACGACATTTCAGTCACTTTGCCCGCAACAACACCAGTCACAGCATAGATGGGGAAGCCATCTGCGGCGTAGCCGATCAACGGTGAGTGCTCGGACGGTGACCATCCCAGACGTTTGACCAACCCTGTCGGTACACCGTGATAGTGATACTTTCCGTTCGGCTGTACATGGGCATAGTTGGCATCCAGCCCTAAAGAAATGCCACCTCCCAACGCATCGTAGGACCACCCGGAGCGGGGGTCGCCATGCCAGAACTCGGCCGCCAGCGGGTCAAACACAACCCCATTGAGCGACACGCCAAAGTTCCACCCCATTTGCAGCGGCGTGACTGCGCCTTCGGCTGCGGGCTGTGCAGGCAATTTCAACCTGACCTTCTGCTGTTCGATCTGGTGCGGATTGCCTCGGTTTGGAAACAGGCCAACCAGATGATCAGGAATGCCATTGCCCGTCACTTTGATTTTTCCGCCTTTCTCTTTCACCGAGGCGCTGTTTTCTCCGGGGTTTTCGGTTGCGGGCACCAACCTCAGCGGTTCTGCGGTCGTTTCGTCGTGATAGCGAAACCTGTGCTGTGCGGTTGCCACCGCGGCCGCGGCAGAAAGGGCAAAGGCGGCGCCCCAGAGGATTGAAATTTTGCTCACGTGCCGATCCCTGTTTTGTGTTCATCATTGAAGATGACACGCAGCAGAAGCCTGGTTCCGTCGCATTTCATGCTGCCGACAGAGAAAAATCATGCTGCCGACAGAGAAAAAGCCCGGCGATGGTGATCGCCGGGCTTTGAAGGAATTGTCTGTTCTCCGGTCAGTCCGCCGTCAATAGAGGTGGCTTGTCTCCTGAAATGCGCCGTTGGTCCGGCCCAAGAATTTCAAGATCCAGTTCGCCCTTCTTGACCGAGACACGAACCACACCGCCCTTGGCCAGTTTGCCGAAAAGCAACTCCTCGGCCAGAGGCTTCTTGATATGTTCCTGAATGACACGTCCCAGCGGGCGTGCACCCATCTTGTCGTCATATCCCTTGTCGGCTAGCCACTCGGCAGCTTTGGGCGTCAGATCGATGCTCACGCCGCGATCCAGCAGTTGCGCCTCAAGCTGTAGGACGAATTTCTCGACCACCTGCAAAATGACCTCTTTCGGCAGCGGTGCGAAGGAGATCACGGCGTCCAGACGGTTGCGGAATTCCGGTGTGAACATGCGCTCGATCGCGGCCGTGTCTTCGCCTTCGCGCCGATCGCGCCCGAAACCGATGGCGGCTTTGGCCTGCTCTTGCGCGCCGGCGTTCGACGTCATGATCAGAACCACATTGCGGAAGTTCACCGTGCGACCGTTGTGATCGGTCAGCTCGCCATGGTCCATCACCTGCAACAGGATGTTGAACACGTCCGGATGCGCTTTTTCGATTTCGTCCAGCAGCAACACGCAATGCGGATGCTGGTCAACACCGTCGGTCAGCAAACCACCCTGATCGAACCCGACATAGCCCGGAGGGGCACCGATCAGGCGGCTGACCGCGTGCTTCTCCATGTATTCCGACATGTCGAACCGCAAAAGCTCCACACCCAGCGTATCCGCCAGCTGTTTCGCCACCTCGGTTTTCCCGACCCCGGTAGGACCAGCGAACAGGTAGTTGCCGATGGGTTTCTCAGGTTCGCGCAGACCGGCACGGGCCAGTTTGATCGCGCTGGACAGCGCCTCGATGGCCAGATCCTGACCAAACACCACCCGTTTCAGCGAGGCTTCGAGGTCTTTCAGCACCAACGCATCATCCTTGGTGACGTTCTTGGGCGGGATACGCGCGATCTTGGCGACAACCGCCTCGATTTCTTTGACGCCAATGGTTTTGCGCCGCTTGCTTTCCGCGACCAGATGCTGCGCCGCGCCGGCCTCGTCGATCACGTCGATGGCCTTGTCGGGCAGTTTGCGGTCGTTGATATAGCGGGCCGACAGCTCCACCGCCGTCTTGATGGCATCGGCGGTGTATTTGATGTCATGATGCTCTTCGAAATAGGGCTTTAGCCCGCGCAAGATCTTGACGCTGTCTTCCACCGAAGGTTCGTTCACGTCGATCTTCTGGAACCGGCGGCTCAGCGCACGGTCCTTTTCGAAGTGTTGACGGAACTCCTTGTAGGTGGTCGAGCCCATGGTGCGCAGCTTGCCGCCCTGAAGCGCAGGCTTCAGCAGGTTCGAGGCATCCATAGCCCCGCCCGAGGTCGCCCCGGCACCGATCACGGTATGAATCTCGTCGATGAACAACACCGCGTCCGGGTGATCCTCCAACTCGGTCACAACCGCTTTCAGACGTTCTTCGAAATCACCGCGATAGCGGGTTCCGGCCAGCAGCGCGCCCATGTCCAGCGAATAGATCGTGGTGTTGGCCAGCACGTCGGGGGCCTCGCCACCGACGATCTTGTGCGCAAGGCCTTCTGCGATGGCGGTCTTACCCACACCCGGATCCCCCACCAGCAGCGGGTTGTTCTTGCGGCGGCGGCACAGCACCTGGATGCAGCGTTCCACCTCGTCCGAGCGTCCGATCAGCGGATCGACATCGCCAGCTCGAGCCTTGGCGTTCAGATCCACGCAGTATTTTCCAAGCGCGCTTTCTTTCTGTTCGGCTTCACCGGATGTGGTCTGGGCGTCTTCTTCCACCTGATCCGCACCGGATACCGAGCGGCTTTCGCCATAGGCCGGATCTTTGGCGACACCATGCGCGATGAAATTGACCGCGTCGTAACGGGTCATGTCCTGCTCTTGCAGAAAATAGGCGGCATTGCTTTCGCGTTCGGCGAATATGGCAACCAGTACGTTGGCGCCGGTCACTTCGGTCCGGCCCGAGCTTTGAACGTGGATCGCCGCGCGCTGAATGACGCGCTGGAACGCTGCGGTGGGTACGGCTTCGGATCCGTCGATATCGGTGACCAGATTCGAAAGGTCCTCGTCGATGAACTCCACCAAAGTGCTGCGCAACTCCTCCAGATCGACACTGCACGCTTTCATGACGCGCACGGCATCGGGTTCTTCCAGAAGGGCCAGCAGCAAATGCTCCAGCGTTGCGAATTCATGGCGCCGTTCATTCGCAGCCGCCAAGGCCGCGTGGATGGCTTGTTCCAATGTGCTCGAGAATGAAGGCACGCGGGTGCTCCTCTGTCTTGGGTCAGAAAGGGGCGGGCTTTCGGCCGGAACCCCATCCCAACCATGTCCTCATACTATTAGAGTTTGGTTGATCGTGGCGCGGCTTCAAGGGTTTTCTTTCACTTGACAGTCACATTTGTTGTGACCGTGGCCGTGAAGAGGGGGAAATAGGCATCAGAACCTGTCTTTTCTAGCCCGGATTTCGGCAAAAACGGCCTTGGGGTCAGCGCCGACCATACCCAATTTCGCCTGAATCGCCGGATCGGCGGCCCTCAGGAACGGATTTGTGGCCTTTTCAAGGGCCAGAATGGAAGGAACAGTGGCTTTCCCGGCGGCACGCGCGCGGTCGATATCCGCCATGCGATCTTTCAAGGCTTGGTTTTCGGGATCGACAGTAATCGCGAATTTGGCGTTGGATTGTGTATATTCATGCCCTGAACAGACCAAAGTGTCGTCCGGCAGGGCGGCCAGCTTGCTCAGAGAGGCCCACATTTGTGCGGGCGTGCCCTCGAACAGGCGTCCACAACCCAGCGCCATCAGGCTGTCGGCGGTGAACACGGCAGAACTCTGCGGCATGTAGAAAGCGATATGGCCATCCGTATGCCCGGAAACGTCCAGAACCTGAACCGGTTCGCCGCCTATCTCGAAACTGTCCCCCTCGGTGACCTGCTGATCCAGCGGCGGCAGGCGATTTGCGTCAGCAGCGGCCCCGATGACCTTAGCCGGCTGTTTGGCCAATATTTCCGCCAGCCCGTCCACGTGATCCCAGTGATGATGGGTCAACAGAACATGTGACAGTGACCACCCCCTGTCATCCAGCGCTTTCAGGATCGGTCCGGCCTCGGGTGCGTCGATCAGGGCGGTCTGGCCAGTGACGGCGTCATGCGCCAGAAAGGCGTAATTGTCGCTCAGGCAAGGGATTGTAACGATTTCAAGAGGCATGGCTTTTTGCCCTTTCATTGCTAGACTGCGCCCAGCTAAGCCGATTGACCGGATGTCCGCAATGCATCTTGATGTACAGGATCTGAGGAACTTCTATTACCGCAGCACACTGGGGCGTGCGGCGCAGGCGGCTATTCGCGGGCGTCTGATCGAGCTTTGGCCCGAAGCAAAGGGCCAGACAGTGGCGGGATTCGGTTTCGCGGTCCCTTTGCTGCGCCCCTACCTGTCGGATGCGCGCCGGGTCATCGGGTTGATGCCGGGACCACAGGGCGTGATGCCCTGGCCGGCAGGTATGCCCAACGTTTCGGTCCTGACCGAAGAAACCCTCTGGCCGATCGAGACCGGCCACGTGGACAAGCTTGTGGTGATGCATGGGCTGGAAACGTCGGAAAGGCCAAACCAGTTGCTTGACGAATGCTGGCGCGTGCTGGGTCCCGGTGGCCGGGCCGTATTCATCGTACCCAACCGGGCGGGCCTGTGGTCACGGTCGGACAAGACCCCGTTCGGGTTCGGACGTCCGTACTCTGCAACTCAGTTGGAAAACCAGCTCAAGGCGCATCACTTTCTGCCCGAGGTGCATTGCTCGGCCTTGTACATGCCTCCGTCATTCCGGCGTTTCTGGTTGAAATCCGGCAATCTGATCGAAAAGACCGGCCAGCGGATTCCGACGGTGATGGCGGGTGGGGTGCTGATGGTCGAAGTCAGCAAACATATCCGCCCGCCAAGCGGCAGCGTGACCAAGGATGCGGTCAAAAAGCCGATCAAGGCGCTTGACGGCTTGCTGAAGCCCGCCTGACAAACCCGGGCAATTCCATGTGAAAAACAGAGGAAAAAAAGTCACAGGAATCGCAAAAACCTGCATATTCGTAACATTTTTCAACTGGGCCAATGTGTTCAAACCGTCGCACTTGCCGTAAGTTCATGAAAAATAACAATTTGTGGATAATTCTGTTACCGCTATAGCGTATTGCTTGGTTGGTTCGGCTCTGCTACATCCCCGGTGATTTTGATCCCCGCCCTTCAAGGACGGGGTTTCTTCACGCCCCCGGGGTAGCTGCCGCACGCGAATTCGGGGCCCAAAATATCGGAAGGGTGGACGTGTCCGAACCAGCTTCGATTTCCACTGGCATCGCCGAGCGCTATGCCACCGCGATCTTCGAGATCGCAAAAGAGAACAACGACCTTGCAGGTCTGGAATCCGGCATCAATGATCTGGCAGCAGCGCTGGACGACAGTGCAGAGCTGCGCGACCTGATCGCCTCGCCGCTGGTGTCCCGCGCTGAACAGGAAGGCGCGATCACTGCGATCGCAGACAAGATGGGTCTGAACCCCATCCTGCGCAACACACTGGGTCTGATGGCGCAGAAGCGCCGCCTGTTCGTCTTGCCGCAACTGCTGAAGGTTCTGCGCGACATGCTGGCCGAAGAGCGCGGCGAAGTGACCGCCGAGGTCGCCTCGGCCAAGGCGCTGACCAAGACCCAGATGGAAAAACTGTCCAAGACACTGTCCGAGCGCGTGGGCAAGACGGTGACAATCAATGCGACCGTGGATGAAAGCCTCATCGGCGGTCTTGTCGTTAAAGTGGGCTCGAAAATGATCGACAGTTCGATCCGTTCGAAGCTGAACTCCCTACAGAATGCAATGAAAGAGGTCGGATAAATGGGAATCCAAGCTGCAGAGATTTCTGCAATCCTGAAGGACCAGATCAAGAATTTTGGTCAGGAAGCCGAAGTGGCCGAGATCGGTCGCGTGCTGAGCGTCGGTGACGGGATTGCCCGTGTATACGGTCTGGACAATGTGCAAGCCGGTGAGATGGTCGAATTTCCCGGCGGCATCATGGGCATGGCGCTGAACCTGGAAAGCGACAACGTCGGTGTCGTTATCTTCGGTTCCGACCGTGACATCAAAGAAGGTGACACCGTCAAGCGCACCAACTCGATCGTGGACGTTCCGATCGGCGACGAGCTGCTGGGCCGCGTTGTGGACGGTCTGGGCAACCCGCTGGACGGCAAAGGCCCGATCAACGCAACCAAGCGTGGCGTTGCAGACGTAAAAGCCCCCGGCATCATCCCTCGTAAATCGGTTCACGAGCCGATGGCAACCGGCCTGAAATCGGTTGACGCGATGATCCCGATCGGCCGTGGCCAGCGTGAGCTGATCATTGGTGACCGTCAGACCGGTAAAACCGCCGTTGCTCTGGACACCATCCTGAACCAGAAAAGCTATAACGACGCAGCCGGCGACGACGAGTCGAAGAAACTGTACTGCGTTTACGTAGCGATCGGTCAAAAGCGTTCGACCGTTGCGCAGCTGGTGAAGAAACTGGAAGAATCCGGCGCCATCGAATACTCGATCGTCGTTGCCGCGACCGCTTCGGACCCGGCACCGATGCAGTTCCTGGCACCCTACGCCGCGACTGCGATGGCGGAATACTTCCGTGACAACGGCCGCCATGCGCTGATCATCTATGATGACCTGTCGAAGCAGGCTGTTTCGTATCGTCAGATGTCGCTGCTGCTGCGCCGCCCGCCGGGCCGTGAAGCGTACCCGGGTGACGTTTTCTACCTCCACTCGCGTCTGCTGGAACGTTCGGCGAAGCTGAACGAAGATTTCGGCGCGGGCTCGCTGACCGCTCTGCCGGTCATCGAAACCCAGGGTGGTGACGTTTCGGCCTTTATTCCGACCAACGTGATCTCGATCACCGACGGCCAGATCTTCCTGGAAACCGAACTGTTCTATCAGGGCATCCGTCCTGCCGTGAACACCGGTCTGTCGGTTTCGCGTGTGGGTTCGTCGGCTCAGACCAACGCGATGAAATCGGTTGCCGGTCCGGTCAAGCTGGAGCTGGCTCAGTACCGCGAAATGGCTGCCTTTGCGCAGTTTGGTTCCGACCTCGACGCCGCCACCCAGCAACTGCTGAACCGTGGTGCACGCCTGACCGAGCTGATGAAGCAGCCGCAGTATTCGCCGCTGACCAACGCGGAAATCGTCTGCGTGATCTTCGCCGGCACCAACGGCTATCTCGACAAGATCGACGTTTCGGATGTGGGCCGCTACGAGGCCGGCCTGCTGGCGCATCTGCGCGGCAAGCATGCTGACCTGCTTCAGTGGATCACCGACGAAGATCCCAAGATCAAGGGTGACGCGGCAGACAAGCTTAAGGCAGCGATCGACGAATACGCCGCGACCTTCGCTTGATAGGAGGTTCTGATGCCTAGTCTGAAGGACCTTAAAAACAGGATCGAGTCGGTCAAATCGACCCGCAAGATCACCAAGGCCATGCAGATGGTCGCGGCCGCGAAACTGCGCCGCGCCCAGGAATCTGCCGAAGCCTCGCGCCCCTATGCCGAACGGTTCAATGCCGTGATGGCGGGGCTGGCGGCTTCGGTCGGGGGCAGCGACAGCGCCCCCAAGCTGCTCCGGGGTACGGGCAGTGATGATGTCCATCTGCTGGTTGTCATGACAGCTGAACGCGGCCTGTGTGGCGGCTTCAACGCGAACATCGCCAAGCTGGCCCGCGCCAAGGCGGAAGAGCTGCGCCTGAAGGGCAAGACGGTCAAGGTTCTGACCGTCGGCAAGAAAGGCCGCGACGCGCTCAAGCGTGATTTGGGCGATCTGTTCGTTGGACATGTGGACCTGAGCGAGGTCAAGCGTCTGGGCTATGCCAACGCGCAGGACATCGCGAAGGACATCCTGTCACGCTTCGACGGGGGTGAGTTCGACGTTGCCACGATCTTCTACTCGAAGTTCGTCAACGTCGTGACCCAGATCCCGACGGCACAGCAAATCATCCCCGCCTCGTTCGAGGACGAAGCGGCGGGTGACGACAGCGGTGCCATCTTCGACTACGAGCCCAGCGAAGAAGCCATTCTGGCCGACCTGCTGCCCAAGGGGGTTGCGACTGCGATCTTCTCGGCTCTGCTCGAAAACGGGGCGTCTGAACAGGGTGCACGGATGTCCGCGATGGACAACGCGACACGCAACGCGGGTGAAATGATCGACAAGCTGACGATCCAGTTCAACCGCTCGCGTCAGGCCGTGATCACCAACGAGCTGATTGAAATTATTTCCGGCGCCGAAGCGCTGTAAGAAAACCGGAGACGAAACATGGCGAATGCAAAAGGCAAAGTCACACAGATCATCGGGGCCGTCGTCGACGTGCACTTCGAAGATCAGCTGCCTGAAATTCTGAACGCGCTGGAAACCACCAACAACGGCAAGCGCCTGGTGTTGGAAGTTGCTCAGCACCTGGGTGAAAACACTGTCCGCACCATCGCGATGGACGCGACCGAAGGTCTGGTCCGCGGCGAGGCCGTGACCGACACCGGCGCACCGATCTCGGTGCCGGTCGGCAACGCCACCCTGGGCCGCATCCTGAACGTGGTCGGCGAACCGATCGACGAAAAAGGCCCGGTCGAAGCATCCGAAACCCGCGCCATCCACCAGCCCGCGCCCGAGTTCGACGAACAGTCGACCGAGTCGGAAATCCTGGTCACCGGCATCAAGGTGGTTGACCTGCTGGCGCCCTACGCCAAAGGCGGCAAGATCGGCCTGTTCGGCGGCGCCGGTGTGGGCAAGACCGTTCTGATCATGGAACTGATCAACAACATCGCAAAAGTGCACTCGGGCTTCTCGGTGTTCGCGGGCGTTGGTGAACGGACCCGTGAAGGGAACGACCTGTACCACGAGATGATCGAATCGAACGTCATCAAGCCCGACAATCTGTCGGAAAGCCAGGTGGCCCTGGTGTACGGCCAGATGAACGAACCTCCGGGTGCGCGTGCACGTGTTGCTCTGACCGGTCTGACCCTGGCCGAACAGTTCCGCGACCAGTCCGGTACCGACGTTCTGTTCTTCGTCGACAACATCTTCCGCTTCACGCAGGCGGGTTCCGAGGTGTCGGCTCTGCTGGGTCGTATTCCTTCGGCGGTGGGCTACCAGCCGACGCTGGCCACCGACATGGGCGCCTTGCAGGAACGGATCACCTCGACCAAGTCGGGCTCGATTACTTCGGTTCAGGCGATTTACGTGCCTGCGGACGACCTGACCGACCCTGCGCCGGCAACCTCGTTCGCGCACCTCGACGCGACCACCGTTCTCAACCGCGCGATCTCGGAAAAGGGTATCTATCCGGCCGTTGACCCGCTCGACTCGACCTCGCGTCTGCTCGACCCGGCCATCGTTGGTGAAGAGCACTACAAGGTTGCGACCGACGTTCAGCAGATCCTCCAGCGCTACAAGTCGTTGCAGGACATCATCGCCATCCTCGGCATGGACGAACTGTCGGAAGAGGACAAACTGACCGTGGCCCGTGCCCGTAAGATCGAACGCTTCCTGTCGCAGCCGTTCGACGTGGCCGAGGTCTTCACCGGTTCGCCCGGCGTTCAGGTTCCTCTGGATGTCACCATCTCGTCGTTCAAGGCCGTTGTGGCCGGCGAATACGATCACCTGCCCGAAGCGGCCTTCCTGATGGTAGGCGGTATCGACGACGTGATCGCCAAAGCGGAAAAGATGGCCGCAGAAGCCGCCTAAGGAGTGTCCCTGATGGCAAACACGATGCAATTCGACCTCGTCAGCCCCGAGCGGAGCCTTGCTTCGCTCAGCGCGACGGCGGTCCAGATTCCCGGCGCGGACGGGGACATGACGGCAATGCCCGATCATGCCCCCACCATCACCACGCTGCGCCCCGGTCTGCTGAAGGTTGAGGCACCCGAAGGGTCCAGCGAATACCTGGTCACCGGCGGGTTTGCCCAGATCAACGGCGACAGCCTGTCGGTTCTGGCCGAAAAGGCCATCCCGGTGGATGAAGTGACCCGCGCGCATCTGGACGAGCTGATCGAAGACGCCCGCGCCTCGCATGAGGCAGCCAAGGGTGGCGATGATCAGACCATCGTCGACGATGCAGCCAAGCTGCTGGCCGACATGGAAGCGCTTGGAACACATATGAGCCTGTAACGGGCCCACCAGTGAAAAAATTGAGCGGCCTCGCAGATGCGGGGCCGTTTTTTTGTCGTGCTTTTGCCGAAATGCCGGGGTAAGTTACGGGAATTCAAGAATAATGATGATATGATGAAAAAGTTCCTAACCCATCCGATTGGAATTGCGCAGGGCGAGAATGTCCTGTTTTCGGAATTTGCCGAAGGCGGCGAAATGTGGACCGGGCAGGGGCCGCGCGAACGCCGAACCCCCATTCGGTTCAAAGAAGCATTTCGAACCCCGCCCGTGGTGCAGATCGGGATCTCTCTGTGGGATGTGGACACGTCCTCGGCGCTACGTGCCGAAGTTCAGGCCGAACATATCACAACCGTAGGATTCGACGCAGTATTCCGGACCTGGTCCGACACGCGGATTGCCCGCATCCGCGCAAGCTGGACTGCGATAGGAGAGGTGGCACACCCGGACGACTGGAGTATTTCCTGATCCGGGGGTGCCCTTTTTTTCGGGCGTTTGAACGACAGATTGGGCTCAGTCGTCCTGCGCTTCGATCATGTCCACGCGCGTGGCGTGGCGGCCGCCTTCGAATTCGGCACCCAGAAATGCGTCAACGATGTCCAGCGCCAGACCTTCACCGACAACCCGCGCGCCAATCGACAGCATGTTGGCATTGTTGTGCTGACGGATCATGCGGGCCGAGAATGTGTCTGAACAAACGCCGCAGCGGATGCCGGGCACTTTGTTCGCAGCCATCATGATACCCTGCCCGGTGCCGCAGAGGACAATACCCAAGCTGCAATCGCCCGAGGCAACGACCTGCGCCGCGGCTTTGCCGTGCTTGGGGTAATGGGTGCTTTCCGGGGTTGTCGGGCCGATATCAACCACGTCCCAACCTTGTTGCGCGATGTGTTTGGCCACGGACAGGCGCAGCTCGATTGCCGCGTGATCGCTGGAAAGAACAATACGTTTGTTGGCAGTCATGGGGGTGTTTCCACTTGTGTCGCCGATCGCGCCCCATGGTCAGATATCTGCGCAATCGGTATTTCGGAAATCAGGCGGCGACATGTTCGGTCGCCCCCCTGTTGCTCAATCCATCTGATACATGGATTCGTAGATCGGGGTCAGCGTTTTGTCTTCGAACAGCGAAGACACACTGGTTCCGTTCCAGATGTTCAGGATCGCCTGGGTGAAGATTGGCGCAGTGGGAACGATGCGGATATTCTTTGCCTTCAATATCTCTTTCGTCGGCTGGATCGTATCGGTCAGCACCAGTGACTTCATGACCGAGTTCGTCACCCGCTCGACCGCCGGGCCGCTCATGACGCCGTGCGTGATGTAGGAGTGAACTTCCTTGGCGCCATTGTCCAACAGGACCTGCGCGGCCTTGCAAAGCGTTCCGGCGGTGTCACACATATCGTCGACGATCAGGCAGATCTTGTCCTTCACATCCCCGATAACGGTCATTTCCGCGACTTCCCCTGCTTTCTCGCGACGCTTGTCAACGATCGACAAGGGGGCATTGATGCGCTTGGCCAGTTCACGTGCGCGGGCCACACCGCCGACGTCGGGTGAAACCACCATGATTTCATCCAGATTGTCCTTGAACTGGTTTTTGACATCCAGCGCAAAGATCGGCGAGGCGTAGAGGTTGTCGACGGGCATATCGAAAAAGCCCTGAATCTGCGCGGCATGAAGATCCATCGTCAGAATCCGCTCGATCCCTGCACCGGTCAGCATATTGGCCACCAGCTTGGCGCTGATGGGCGTGCGGGCCTTGGTGCGGCGATCCTGGCGGGCATAGCCGAAATACGGGATCACGGCGGTGATCCGCTGTGCCGACGAACGGCGCAGCGCGTCGGCGATGATCAGCAGCTCCATCAGGTTGTCATTGGCCGGGTTCGAGGTCGGCTGGATGATGAACATATCCTCGCCGCGTACGTTTTCGAACACTTCGACGAAGATCTCGCCATCATTGAAACGTTCAACGCGCGCATCGACCAATCCCTGGTCAACGCCGCGATACAGGCTCATGCGGCGTGCGATGGTTTCGGCAAGTGGAAGGTTGGCGTTCCCAGCGATAAGCTTGGGTTCGTGAAGTGTCGGCATCGGCTGAGGTCCCCGGGCAGCAATGGCAATGTGACAGATTCGTGATGTTGACACCGCTTAGCATGGCCTTACCGTCCCGCAAAGGTAACGCAGCGGAGAAAGTGAACATGACCCGGATTGACTACTATTTTGCGACAATTTCGCCCTATAGCTACCTGGCTGGAAACCGGCTGGAAGAGATTGCGGCGAAACGTGGAGCATCGATCAGCTACAAACCGCTGGACATCATGGCACTGTTCGCACGCACCGGGGGTACGCCGCCAAAAGACCGTCATATCTCGCGCATCGAATACCGCGCTCAGGAATTGCTGCGCCAATCGAAGAAACTGGGGATGGAGTTCAACCTGCAACCGGCGCACTGGCCGACCAACATGGCACCGTCTTCTTATGCGATCATCGCCGCGATCAGGGATGGTTCGGGCGACGTGGGCAAGTTGTGCCAGTTGATCCTGCGCGCCTGCTGGGCCGAAGAAAAAGACGTCGCTCAGGATGATGTGATCCGGGACTGCCTGGCAAATGCCGGGTTTGACCCGGAACTGGCCAACAGTGGACTGCTGGTTGGGGCCGAGACCTATGCCGCCAATCTGGAAGAAGCCGTGGATCGCGGCGTGTTCGGCGCGCCGTTCTACATCACGCCGGACGGTCAAAGGTTCTGGGGGCAGGATCGCCTGGATGATCTGGATCGGCATCTGTCCGAGATGAAAGGATGACAACCCCGACGGCGATGCAATCCGTCTTCGTCAGACGATTGGGCGACGGAGGGCGCAAAGTGCTTGCCCTTCATTGCACCATTGCGCATTCCGGCGCGTGGTCTGGCCTGTCCAAGGCATTGGATGGCAGCGTGTGTCTTGTTGCACCTGATATGCTGTCTCATGGGCGCAGTCCGGATTGGGACGGTCAAAGCGATTTCTTTGACGCTGTGACAGGTCTGGCGGCGGTCGAGTTGACCAAGCCCATGGATCTGGTGGGCCATTCCTTTGGGGCGATCGTTGCGCTCAGACTGGCCATCGAGCATCCGGACCTTGTTCGAAGCTTGACCCTGATCGAGCCCGTGTTCTTTGCTGTGGCAAAACAGGACGCGCCCCATTTGTACTATCAGCACCGGCGAGAGTCACAACCGATTGAAGCAGCGTTCCAAGCAGGCGACGAAGCGCTGGCCGCGCGGTTGTTCAACCGGATGTGGAGCACCGGTATCGGCCCAAAATGGCCGGACCTGCCAGAGCGGACGCGCGCCGGAATGGTGCGTGGGATTCATGTTGTTCCTGCGTCTTACCCCGTTCTGTACGATGACCGCGCCGGGTTGCTTGACCCCGACAGATGCAAGCGCGTATCGATGCCAACCCTGTTGCTGAGCGGATCAAAGACCCATCCGACGATCCCCGCAATCTGTGATGGATTGCAGCGTCGTCTACCGAACGCACGCCATGAGGTCGTTCAAGGTGCGGGGCACATGCTGCCCATTTCGCACCCCCGTGAAACCAGCGCGCTGCTTCGGAAGCTCTGGAAAGCTGGCCGCGGAACGGGTGTTACAACAGGCTGAGAAACTGATCGATCTCGGCTGTCCCGATCGACCAGTCGCAGACCAGTCGGCATGCAAGGCTTTCATCGTCATCATCACCTTCCAGCTCGGCCCCCCAGAGGTGGTAGATCGCCCCGGCCTCATGCAGCTGTTTGTGCTTCGCGCGTGAAAAAGCGGCAAAGATCATATTGGCCTGTGGTTCGTGCAGGAACTCGGCCCCTTTTGCACGCAGGCCGTCGGCCAGCCGGGCACAGTTTGCGTTGGCCTGACGCGCTAGCTTCAGCCACAGATCATCCTCAAGATAAGCCGCCATCTGAGCGGACAGGTAGCGATGCTTGGAAAACAGATGCGCCCCGCGCTTGCGCCGCAGCTCGAATTCCCAGGCTTTGCTCTCGTCGAAGAATACTACCGCTTCAACGCCCATCAGCCCGTTTTTCGTGCCGCCAAAGCTGACCGCGTCCACCCCGGCTTTCCATGTCATGTCAGCCGGAGAACAATTCAGGGCCACCAGAGCATTGCTGAACCGGGCCCCATCCAGATGGACCGGCAAGCCATATTCCTTTGCGACCCCACACAGCGCCTGCAATTCCTCCAGCGAATAGACCGATCCGCGCTCGGTGACCTGGGTGATCGACACTGGCCCGCGCTGCGGCCCGTGTACCCCGCGGGTTTCTTCGCCCAGGATGGACCCGCGCAACGCGTCCGGTGACATCTTGTCGCCGCCGGGAACAAGGGTCAGCTTGGCCCCGGTGTAAAACTCGGGCGCGTTGCACTCGTCTTCATGGATATGGGCAACCGGAGAACAGAAGATCGTTTCCCAGGGGTTGGACAACGTGGCAAGGGCCAGCGAATTTGCCGCTGTCCCCGTTGCGACGAGATAGACGGCAGCCCCCGGCGCTTCAAAGATGCTGCGAATGCGGTCCCGTACCTCGTTCATCATCGTGTCGGCGCCATAGGCCATCTGATAGCCCTGATTGGCCTCGGCCAGTTTGGCCATGACCTGAGGGTGAACCGGCCCGGAATTGTCAGATGCGAAATACATCAGCTAGGCTCCTCGATAATGTAGTCTTCCCACTCTTCCATGGGGGTTTCGAACTCGGACACCGTGCGCCCCTGAACTGAAACGCCTGCGGCATGCACGCTGTCCGGCGTACCAGATATCAAAGGGTGCCAGTCGTAAAGCGTTTTGCCTTCCCACAGCAGCCGATACGCGCAGGTTTGCGGCAACCAATAGGCGTGTTCGTCAATACTGTCGGGTGTCATGACGATGCATTCAGGCACGAATTGATGCCGGATGTCGTATTGCGTGCAGCGGCAGCTTTCATCGTCCAGCAGACGGCAGGCGACACAGGTCAGGGCAACTTCGCCCGAGTCTTCATCTTCCAGCTTGTTGAGGCAACACTTGCCACAGCCGTCACACAGGGCCTCCCACTCGCGCTGGTTCATCTTGCGCAGGGGTTTGCGCTCCCAGAACCGGGCGGGCAGGCCGGTGCGTTCAATCGGATCAGCGCTCATAGGGCGGCCAGAATGCCCCGGGCCTGCTCACAATCGGCATTCATCTGCGCGATCAGACCATCCAGCCCGTCAAATGTCATTTCAGGGCGCAGGAATTCGATCAGCCCCACTGACAAGGTCGCCCCGTACAGGTCGCCGGAAAAGTCGAACAGGAAGGTTTCAATGTTTGGCACTTCGCCATGGAACATCGGGCGCACCCCAACCGAGGCCGCACCGTGATAACTGCCCTGATGCGGGCCATCCAGCACGTCGACCAATACCGCGTAGACGCCGAATTTCGGCGGGTGGAGCCCTTCGATGGACATGTTCGCGGTTGGAAAACCCAGTTCCCGCCCGCGCTGCTCGCCGCCGATCACCTCGCCTTCGATCCTGTGCCAATGGCCCAGCATCGCGGCGGCATCCCTTGGGCGACCCTCGCTCAACGCGGTGCGGATGGCGGTTGACGAGACCACGTTTTCCGACCGCTGCATCAACGGGGCAATCGTCACGCCAAATCCCATCTCTTGCCCGAACCGAACCAGATCGTCCGCCGTCCCACTGCGGCCCTTGCCAAAACAGAAATCGGCCCCGACCACGACATGGGACAGGCCTAGCCCGTCACAAATCACGTTGCGCGCGAATTCATCGGGGGAAAGCCCGGCCAGCGCCGCGTTGAACGGCAGCTCGTACAGTTTCTTCACACCCAGCTTTTCAAGCCGGTGCGCCCGCGCATTGCCGCGCATCAGGCGGAACGGAGGAGAATCCGGCGCAAAGTACTCACGTGGATGCGGCTCGAAGGTCATGACACCCAGTGGCGCATCCGGGGCCGCGTCGCGGGCCAGTTCGATGACCGACTGATGCCCCAGATGGACGCCATCAAAATTCCCGATCGCAACGCTGGCGCCGCGATCTTCTGGCTCGACAAACTGGAAATCCCGGATGATCTGCATAGGCGATTGCGTAGCGTTGCGTTGCCATTTGTTCAAGCGGCAGTTTGAATTCAAGGCATGCGTCCTTGCGAAACAAACCAAAACCCTTCGTCAGACCTGATTGCACACAGGGCATCCCCGGAATGCCGTGCGACATGCGGCCAACTGCTTGATCCCAAAAAAATACTGGGTGTAGACTGGGTTTCCGGCCCTCGGACCACGCTGGGGGCGGACGATGGCCCGGCCAGGTTCAAATGAACCCAGCACAGGAGGCAGACCATGTATCGATTGCGACTGTTCGCGATTCGCAACGCCCGTGCGTTCGAGTGGATCTACAAATGTGTCGAACGGGGCATGGTCGCGATGGATCCGGTCTTTGCAAAGATCGGCTACAACCGCGTTGAACGCCCCATCGCGTTGGTCGAAAAAGGCGTCAAAAGCCTTTTGTTTGATTGCAAGATGTGCGGGCAATGCGTTTTGTCTTCGACGGGTATGTCCTGCCCGATGAACTGCCCCAAGCAACTGCGCAACGGCCCATGCGGCGGTGTACGTCCCGGTGAGTTCTGCGAGGTCAAACCCGACATGAAATGTGTCTGGGCCTTGGCCTGGAACGGGGCCAGCCGTATGCAACACGGGGGCGACAAGATAAAAGAGGTCCTTCCGCCGGTGGAACACATGTTGAAGGGGTCATCATCCTGGTTGCGGGTCAGCCGCGAGATTGCAGCACAGGAACGCGAGGCCCGTGACGCTGCACGCGAAACGCTTGCGCAGGCGTTCCCGGAGGCGCGCGAAAATGAACCCTCTGCGGCACCTCTGGCTGCTGAACCCCCCAATGCGGTGAACCGGGAGCTGAAGAAATGAACGACGCCCATCGCAGCGAGGTCGAGCCGATCGGCTATGTGCCTGTTCCCGAAGGTTATGTCTCGCACAGTCGACTGGAAAGAGTTCTGCGCTCGGGTCGTTTTGCCGTGACCGCGGAACTGAACCCGCCAGACAGTGCTGACCCCGAAGATGTGTTTCAGGCGGCACAGCCGCTGGGCGAAGTGGCGGATGCGATCAATGCAACCGATGCGTCTGGTGCCAACTGTCACATGTCCTCGTTAGGGATCTGTGCGTTGTTGACCCGCGCGGGGTATTCTCCGGTCTATCAGATTTCCTGCCGAGACCGGAACCGGATCGCCATTCAGGGGGATGTTCTGGGGGCTGCGGCGCTGGGCGTCAGCAACGTATTGTGCCTGACGGGCGACGGTGTCGGGGTTGGGGATCAACCGGGGGCAAAACCGGTGTTCGACTTCGATTCCCTGACCTTGCTGCGGACGATCCGAACGATGCGCGATCAGGGAAAGTTACTTTCAGGCCGCAAGATCACGCGTCCCCCTCAACTGTTTTTGGGTGCGGCGGAAAACCCCTGCATACCGCCCTATGACTGGCGCCCGGAACGTCTTGCAAAGAAGGTTGAAGCGGGGGCCGAGTTTATTCAGACCAATTACATCTACGACATTCCGCTTTTTGAAAAGTTCATGGATCGGGTGCGCGATGCCGGCCTGGACGAAAAAGTGTTCATCATTGCTGGCGTGGGTCCCATCGCTTCGGCACGCGCGGCACGCTGGATGCGCAGCAATGTGCCCGGAATTCACATCCCGGATCATGTCATCGAGCGGATGGAAAAGGCCGAAAAGCCCGCTGAAGAGGGCAAGAAGATCTGTATCGAACTGATCCAGCAGATCCGGGACATCGCCGGTGTTTCCGGGGTTCACGTGATGGCCTACAGGCGTGAACACGTGGTGTCTGAAATCATACTGGAATCAGGTGCGCTGAAGGGACGAAAACGAACCCGTTCTTCCTGACGACCTTGCGTCCAGTTGAGTGTCCAAACAAAAAAGGCGCCGGTCGGGCGCCTTTTGCAAGACTGTGTTTGCGGGTCAGTCGAACTTGCGCGACGGGGCAAGCACCATGGCTTCGCCGATCAGGACCTTCTTGCCCTCGACCGAACAATGGCAGTCCAGCTTGACGCGGCGCTTGGCGAAATCGATGTCGATCACTTTCACCTCGGCATAGACCATGTCACCCGGGCGCACAGGCGCCAGGAACTTCAGTGACTGACCCATGTAGACGGTACCGTGGCCCGGCAGTTGTTCACCGATCACGGCCGAGATCAGACCCGCCGTCAGCATTCCGTGGGCAATACGGCCTTCGAAGATCGTATCGCGGGCATAGTCGTCGTCCAGATGCACCGGATTCCGGTCGGTCGAGACCTGCGCGAACATTTCGATGTCTTCATCCGTCACCACTTTGCGCAGGTGGCGGGACATGCCCATTTCGATGTCTTCGATACAGATCGTTCCGCGCGGAAGATTGTCCAACATGTTGCCCTCACTCGAAATCGGCCGTGAAAGAAAAAACCATCATTTGGCCAAGGTTGGCAACTTTATTACTTCGCAGTTGCAGAAAATCAAGTCTTTTCTTGCTACCTCAAGCGCCCGATCGTGTAGGTTGGATTGATCTTTTCCCTTTCAATATAGGCGGTTAGGGATTCGTGATGCGGATGATGCGACGTTTTTGTCTCGGCCGCAGCCAGCCCGCCCGAGATGAACAGAGAATCAATGCCCTCTCCCATGCCGCCCAGAATGTCCGTATGGGGGCCGTCGCCGATCACCAGAATGTCGCTGTCGGGGATATCGTGCCCCAGTTCCTGCAACCGGCGTCGGGCCAGGTCATAGATCGGGGGATGCGGTTTGCCGAAATACAGGCTTTCACCGCCCATTTCGGTGTACAGCCTGGCCAAAGCACCGGCACACCATTCGCGCACCTCTCCGCGGTCGACAACAATGTCAGGGTTCGCACAAAGCAGTTTCATCCCCATCTGCTTGGCGTACAGGAAATCCGGCCGGTTCACATCCGGGTCGGCCATCGGATCGAACGGGCCGCAGCAGACGATACCCTCGGCTTCCTTCAGCGGCACACGCTCGATATGGATGGGATGATCCAGCAGTTTCAGCGGTTCGAAAAAGCCCGCATCACGCTGCCACTCGCCCATGAAGTAAACCTTGTGCCCCACAGCACCCCGGAACATCGCCGAGCGCGCGGAATCCCCGCTGGTGGCGATGGTGTCATACGCGTCGGCGGGGACGTTGAATTGCACGAGTTGCTCTGCCACCCCGGCGCGAGGTTTGGGAGAGTTCGTGACCAAAACCACCAGTCCACCCTTGGCACGATAGGCCTTCAGCGCTTCGACGGCCTCGGGGTAGGCCGTGATGCCGTTGTGAACACAGCCCCAAAGGTCGACGAACAATGCCTTGTAACGGTCCGAGATCTCGGAAAGCGAGGAAACGATCTGGGTCATGGGGGCCTCTGGGTCTGATATCGCGTTGGCGACAGCTATGCCAAAGCACGGGCCAAATGACCATCCCGCACCCTTCGCCTGCGGTCCTGTAATTCGTCGAAAAAGGGTTCTGTGGTATAGTAATGCGAATGTTTTAAAGAATTTGCGGAGCGTGACATGGGGGATAATACCAAAACCCACAGTACGACCGATGTGCTTTTCCGATGGTTCCAAATCGTTGCCATCACGCTTGCCGGGCTATGGGCAGTTTTTCAATTTGGTCTGTTCGAGGTCAAAAAGAACTACGTGCTCGAAGTGAACGTTTCAGCAGATGTTGGTAAGCCCGTGGGTGAAGGGATTGTGCCGGTCAAGATTACAACGTCAGCCCGCAATTCCGGGCAAAAGGGTGTGAACCTTATTTTTGCCAAGGCAATCTTTGCCGAAGAGGATGTCATTCCCAAGAGGCCAGACGATCGTTTTGACATTCGAGACTGGAGTACGCTGACATACAGGCCATACAAATATATGAGGGATATTGGCGAAAGGGTTTTTGCTTTTGCAACAGCCTATGAGATTTTCACGCCGTACTATTATCTCGAAAGGAATGAAACTCAGTGGAGCGAAATTCTGTTCCTTGCGAATACAGCCAGAGCAAACTTCTTCACGTATCAAATTTTCTATTATGCCGCCGAAAGATGCAGGGGTATCTACCCGTTCGAGACGTGTTTTGAGTTCCGGGCTGACACCTTTGAGCCCCAACAAGGAGAACCATGCCCCGGTGATCTCTTGTGGGTGGGTGTGACCAATCTGTGTATTCAATATTTCCGCAAAGTCCTGAATAGCGACTCCACGGATTGGGAAGAGATCACCGAGGATGACTTGTTCAAAGATCACAAAATGATCTTCTATCGCCGCGACGGAAATCTGTACCTTTGGTCGGAAGAATCTGAGGCGGTCGAACACTAAAAAGGGCGCCGCTGGGGCGCCCTATGAATTCGATTTGTACGGAAATCAGACCTTGAGGTTCGGAATGATCTGCTTTTTGCGGCTCATGATACCGGGCAGAACGACGGCGTCCCCGTCCACGGTAACACCAAAGCTTTTCTCGGCCACGGCTTTGACCAGATCATTGGGGACCAGCAGGGTGGCCTCTTCGTTCAGGATATCAACCACGAACAGCAGCACCTGATCGACGCCGTCTTCCTTGGCAACTTCCACCATCGAGTCCGCCAGGCTGGCCTTGCGGTCCAGAACGACGCCGGGGGCGGTGGTTTCCAGAACCGAGACCCGGAATTTGGTGCCGTCGACCTCGTATTCCTTGCTGTCCATGCGGATCAACTCGGCGTCCGAGAAGGACGAGACATCCGATTTCGCCGCAAACATGTCGGCTGCATATGCCGAAATGTCCAGCTCGAGCTCGGCCGCCAGACGTTCTGCAACCTCGCGGTCATGCGCCGTGGTGGTAGGAGAGCGGAACTCCAGAGTATCCGACAGAATGCAGGTAAGCGCGGCGCCTTTGATGGCGTCGGGCATCTTGGCCGCATCTTCGCCCATCAGATCGACCATGATGGTGGCGGTGCAGGCCAGGGGGCGCACTGTGATGTCGATCGGGCCTTTGGTTTCCAGGCCACCGACCAGCTTGTGATGATCGATGATGGCGCGGATGTCGGCGTCGTTGATGTTGGCCGGCAGTTCGGCGGGGTTGTTGGTGTCGACGATAACTACCGGGGTTTCCGCGGGCAGGTCCTCAAGGATCCGCGGCTTGGGCAGGTCCCAGTTTTCCAGCATGAATGTTGCTTCGGTGTTGGGTTCACCCAGCAGTACGGGTTCGGTCTGCTCACCCTTGACCTCGTTCAGGTACCACGACCACAGGATCGGCGAACCTGTGGAATCTGTGTCGGGGGATTTGTGGCCAAATACTAGCGTCGTCATGTCAGAGTCCTGCGGAATGAGAATTTGCGCGCCTTATAGGGCGGGTAAATGCCGTTGTCACGCCGCAGACCACCGTCTGCGACGCTTGGTCTGAAAACCGCCGGGCCCGTTCAGAATGCGGCGCGTGTCAGAACGTATCCGGCTTCTTCCAGCTGGTTCAGCAGGCCATAATCATCACTCAGGTGCCCCGCGCCGACCGCAATCACAACTGTCTGATCCCTGATGTCCAGCATCTGCGCCATCCAGTTGGCGTTTCGCTGCACCAGCATCTGCTGCTCGAAATTGCGCCATTCCGCGTCAAAGGCCTCGGGGCTCAGGCCCGACTGCTCCAGCCCCTGTAGGCGGGCAAGCTGTATGATCTCGGCGTGCTTTTCTTCCAGATACGCGTTGGCCATGGTGGCCAACTGGTCCGCATTGCCCTGCATCGCCCCGGACAGGCGCACAAGCGACTCGACCTGTTTTTCCAGCGGGTGACTGTCGAACATGGCCATCAGGTCTTCGATTCGTTCCAGCGAGTGCTGCGGGATACCTTGTTCGACGGCCAGATCGTTCAGGCGGGCGTCCATTCCATAAGTCGCATTCGGGTCCTCGATCATGCAGGGCGGAATGCTCAGCATCATGGTCAGGAACCACGGGCGCATCTTCGCAGCCATCCAGCCGGGGATGCCGCGCTGGGCCAGGGCTGCGGACAGCGCATCCCAGTCGTCTTCCGCCATCAGGTCGATCAACGTAGGGCCCGAGGTAATCATCACTGCACTCAGGTCGCTGGCCATGGTCTTTTCGAAGGCGTCCATGTCGTCCTGGGTGACTTCGAAATAAAAGGCGTCCGCTTTGCTGAGTTCGGGCGACAGGCGGTCAATTACGCCTTCCATGCGCGGATCGTAACTGTGCAGCGTGCCGATGATGTGCAAAACCGTGCCGCCCTTGCGTGCAATCCAGTGATTGCCTTCGGGATAAGCGATCTGGGCCACTGCACTTTGCAATTTGGTCCGGGTTTCCTCGGGCAGTTGCGGTCGCAGGTCCACCCCCTCGCACGCGGCCTGAGCCGAGATCGGAAACAGAAGGAACGCAAGAAAAGTGAGCAAACGCATGGAGCCAGCCTGAATGGTGTCAAGAAGTTGAACCCAGACTTAGCCACGCCACCTGCCGATGTTCAAGCCGCCCGTCTGGTATTCCCCGACAATCTGCGTAGCATGGCCACATGAACCGCGAGCAGGATCTCTATCCCCCGGTCAAGGCGCTGCTGGAGCGGCAGGGATACGCCGTCAAGGGCGAAGTCGGCGCAGCCGACATCGTTGCGGTGCGCGATGGGGATGCGCCGGTGATTGTCGAACTGAAACTGCGTTTCACGCTGGCCCTGTTTCATCAGGCGATCACCCGGCTGAAACTCACCGATCTGGTCTATATCGCAGTCAGCAAACCCACGGGCCGAACGGCCCGGCGGGCGCTGAAAGATAATCTGGCACTGTGTCGAAGGCTTGGCCTGGGCCTGATCACCGTGCGGGCTGATGGCACGGTCGAGGTTCAGTGCGATCCCGGCCCCTATGCGCCCCGCAAGAACAAAGCCAGGGCCGCACGGTTGCTGCGGGAATTCGACCGGCTGGAAGGTGACCCGAACGCCGGGGGCGCGACGCGCCATGGTATCGTGACGGCGTATCGGCAGGATGCACTGAAATGTGCGGCCTTTTTGGCCGAGAATGGCCCGACCAAGGGATCAGACGTCGCCAAGTCGGTCGGCGTCCCGGTTGCCACCCGGCTTATGCGGGAAAATCACTATGGGTGGTTCGAGAAGGTTGAAAAAGGCATCTACGGGCTTACGTCAGCCGGAGCGGAAGGCTTGAAACACTGGGCCTATAGCTGGGAACAGGCTGACTGATCCATCTTGCAAAAAATCTCTCACAACTTGTTGACTCGGAGTTTCAGACTCCCTAGCTATGCGTCGTTATCACTCACACACCCCGAGTGCTAACGCCTCGCCATCCGGTGAGGGGAGGATAGATAAACTTTGAGCCCAAGGAGCTGCAAAGATGGCATTGAAACCGCTTCATGACCGTGTGCTGGTTCGCCGCGTAGAGAGCGAAGAGAAAACCGCAGGCGGCCTGATCATCCCTGACAGCGCAAAAGAAAAGCCAAGCGAAGGCGAAGTCGTCGCAACCGGCGAAGGCGCGCGCAAGGACAGCGGCGAACTGATCGCAATGGCTGTCAAAGCTGGGGACAAGATCCTGTTCGGCAAATGGTCGGGCACCGAGGTCAACGTCAACGGCGAAGAGCTGCTGATGATGAAAGAAAGCGACATCATGGGGATCATCGAGTAAGCCCGCGCGCTTTCTCTGATCTTCATTTCAAACTTATTTCTCAAGGAGAAACGACATGGCTGCAAAGGACGTCAAATTCGACACCGATGCCCGCAACCGTATGCTGAAGGGTGTGAACATCCTGGCCGACGCGGTTAAAGTGACCCTGGGCCCCAAAGGCCGCAACGTGGTTCTGGACAAATCCTTCGGCGCGCCGCGCATCACCAAGGACGGTGTTTCGGTGGCCAAGGAAATCGAACTGGAAGACAAGTTCGAAAACATGGGCGCGCAGATGGTGAAAGAAGTCGCCAGCCGCACCAATGACGAAGCCGGCGACGGCACCACCACCGCAACCGTTCTGGCACAGGCGATCGTAAAAGAAGGCCTGAAGCAGGTTGCAGCGGGTCTGAACCCGATGGACCTGAAGCGCGGCATCGACCTGGCAACCGCCAAGGTTGTTGAAGGCATCAAAGAAGCCTCGCGCGAAGTCAAAGACTCGGCAGAAGTTGCTCAGGTTGGCACCATCTCGGCCAACGGCGAAGCCGAAATCGGCCAGCAGATCGCAGACGCGATGCAGAAGGTCGGCAACGAAGGCGTCATCACCGTCGAAGAAAACAAAGGTCTGGAAACCGAGACCGACGTTGTCGAAGGTATGCAGTTCGACCGTGGCTACCTGTCGCCTTACTTCGTCACCAACGCAGACAAGATGATCGCAGAGCTCGACGACTGCATGATCCTGCTGCACGAAAAGAAACTGTCCTCGTTGCAGCCGATGGTCCCGCTGCTGGAACAGGTGATCCAGTCGCAGAAACCGCTGCTAATCATTGCCGAGGATGTTGAAGGCGAAGCGCTGGCAACTCTGGTTGTCAACAAGCTGCGCGGCGGCCTGAAAATCGCTGCCGTCAAAGCACCTGGCTTCGGTGATCGCCGCAAGGCCATGTTGCAGGACATCGCAATCCTGACCGGCGGTCAGGTCATCTCCGAAGATCTGGGCATGAAGCTCGAGTCCGTCACCATGGACATGCTGGGCACCGCCAAGAAGATCGAAATCACCAAAGACGAAACCACCATCGTTGACGGTGCTGGCGAGAAGGCCGAGATCGAAGCACGTGTTGCCCAGATCCGTACTCAGATCGAAGAAACCACCAGCGACTACGACCGTGAGAAGCTGCAAGAGCGCGTTGCCAAACTGGCAGGCGGTGTTGCCGTGATCCGCGTCGGCGGCATGACCGAAGTTGAAGTGAAAGAGCGCAAGGACCGTGTGGACGATGCTCTGAACGCAACACGCGCTGCCGTTCAGGAAGGCGTTGTTGTGGGCGGTGGTGTTGCTCTGGTTCAGGCCGGTAAAGCACTGGAAGCTCTGAAAGGTGCAAACGCCGATCAGGACGCAGGTATCAACATCGTTCGCAAGGCTATCGAAGCGCCGCTGCGCCAGATCGCCGAGAACGCAGGTGTCGACGGTGCGGTTGTCGCTGGCAAAGTTCGCGAAAGCGACGACGCGGCCTTCGGTTTCAACGCTCAGACCGAAGAATACGGCGACATGTTCTCGTTCGGCGTGATCGACCCGGCCAAAGTGGTTCGGACCGCCCTGGAAGACGCTGCATCGGTTGCTGGCCTGCTGGTCACTACCGAAGCAATGGTTGCCGACAAGCCGGCCAAAGAAGGCGCGGCACCTGGCGGTGGCATGCCCGACATGGGCGGCATGGGCGGCATGATGTAAGCACGTCGAATTCGCCTCTGGCGAATTCTGACGACCCGACAGGCGCTTGGCGGCATGACCAAGCTGCCGAAAGGGAAGCCCTGAAGCTTAAGAATGGGGTCGCCTTCGGGCGGCCCCGTTTTGTATTGACCGTTCTGTTTTGTCAGCGGGTTGCGACGCAGCTTCGACAAGCGCTGTTGGTCTGTCTTGCGACCTTCGGGAAAGTGAGTGTGCAAACTCGGCCCAAACGGCTATGCGGATGGCATGAGATTGTTTTTGCTCACCGCCCTGACCATGTGCGCCTTCGCGGCGAATTCCATTCTGAACCGGTTGGCCATCGACAGCGGAGCCAGCGATCCGACCGGATTTGCCATCCTGCGGGTTTTGGCGGGGGCCGTGGTGCTGGCCGCTCTTGTGCTGGCACGCGGGGGGCGCCTTCCGCTGCGCAATCGAAGGCGGATTATTGGTGCGGGATCGTTGACGCTCTACATGATCGGGTTTTCGATCGCCTACCTGACGCTGGATGCCGGATTGGGTGCATTGATCCTGTTTGGCACGGTGCAAATTACGATGTTTTCGATCGGCGCACTGACGGGCGCGACTCCTACCGCCCGGCAGGTGGCGGGGGCAGGTGTTGCGCTTGCCGGTCTGGCCTATGTGCTGTGGCCGACTTGCACCGTTCAGGTCGACCTGAACGGCGCGGCTTTGATGGCCGCCGCCGGTATTGGTTGGGCCCTTTACTCGATAGCGGGCCGATCAGAGAAAAACCCGCTGGAGGGGACGGCCGCCAATTTCATTGTCGCCTTGCCACTGACTGCCGTGGCGATGCTGGCCACCGGCGGCGTCTGGCAGATGAATGGGGTGGGGTATCTGCTGGCCGTCCTGTCCGGTGCGGTAACATCCGGGCTTGGCTATGCTTTGTGGTATCGTGTTTTGCCTCAACTGGCCCCGTCCGTGGCGGCTGTCGTTCAGCTCAGCGTACCGGTGATCGCAATTCTCGGCGGTGTCGCCTTTCTGGGCGAGATTGCCAGAGCACGGCTGATCATCGGCGCCACGCTAGTTTTGGGCGGTATCGCGCTGGCCGTGCTGCGACGTCACCGGGGCTAGGGCTTTTATCGAGGGCCGATAGGCTTTATCTGGCGGTTATGAAACTTCTGATTGCCTTGCTCTTCTGCCTCGTTCCAGCCGCAGCCAGTGCGAAATGCGTGATCCTTCTGCACGGTCTTGCGCGCACCGAGGCCTCGTTTACCGTGATGGAGCAGCTGTTCAAGGCGCATGACTATACTGTTGTGCGCCACGGGTATCCATCGACTGAAATCGGTATTCCGGAACTGGCAGAGCAAACCATCCCCGACGCGCTTGCAGCCTGTGGCGATGACAAAGCCAATGTCGTTGCGCATTCCATGGGCGGTATCCTGCTGCGCTATTGGCTCAAGGACCATCGGCCCGAGAACCTGGGTCGTGTCGTCATGCTCGGCCCGCCCAATCAGGGCAGCCAACTGGTCGATGAACTGAGCGCATGGGAAGTGTTCGGGTATCTGAACGGCCCGGCGGGCCTGCAATTGGGCACCGGTCCCGAAGGCATTCCGCGCCGCCTGCCGCCAGTGGATTTTGAACTGGGGGTGATCGCGGGTGAGAATTCGCTCAACCCGCTGTTTTCATCGCTGATCGACGGGCCGGATGACGGCAAGGTTTCGGTTGAAACCACCAAGGTCGAAGGGATGGCCGATCACATTGTTCTGCCTGTGACCCACACCTTCATGATGAACAACCCGCTGGTTATGGCACAGGCGCTGCATTTCATCGAATTCGGCCGGTTCGATCGGCAGATCACCTGGCTGGACGGCGTGATGGAGATAATCGACGAGATCTGCATCGGGCAGGATTGCTCGGAACCTGACTCGGAGCCCACACGATGACCTCTCTGAATCTGGTTTTGACCGGCGCAGAGGTTCTGTTGCCGGAGGAGGGTCTTTCGCGCTGCGATCTCTCGATAGCAGAGGGCGTCATTCAGCAAGATCGGACCGGGCGCAGGGTTGACCTGAGCGGTTATCTTGTCCTGCCCGGTATCGTCGATCTGCACGGGGACGGGTTCGAACGCCACATCGCCCCTCGGCGCGGCGCGATGAAGCAGATGAACGAAGGCATTCTGGCAGCCGAAGCCGAACTGGCCGCCAATGGCATCACCACCGCCGTTCTGGCCCAGTTCTACAGTTGGGAAGGTGGCGTGCGCGGCCCCGAGTTTGCCGCGCAGGTGTTTCGGGCCATCGCTGCGGTCAAGGACAGCACCGTCACCGATCTGATCCCGCAATTGCGTTTCGAAACCAACATGTTAGGGGATTACGAGGGTCTGGCCCGTCGCATCGCCGAATGGCAGGTGCCTTATGTGGTGTTCAATGATCACCTGCCGCATGATCGTTTGGCGCAGGGCAAAAAGCCACCGCGCCTGACCGGGCAGGCGTTGAAGGCCGGACGCAATCCGGATGCGCATTTTGAGATGCTGCTCAATATGCATGCCCGCAGGAACGACGTGCCTGCCGCCGTCGAAGCACTCAGCGCCGAACTTGTGTCAATGGGGGTGCGCTTGGGCAGCCATGATGACGCGACCGCCGAGACAAGGGCATGGTGGCGCGACCAAGGCGTACGCATTGCCGAATTCCCCGAAACGCTTGAAGCCGCCGAGGCCGCGCGTTCCGCCGGGGATCACGTTATCCTTGGCTCTCCCAACGTTGTGCGGGGCGGGTCGCACAAGGGGAATGCCAGCGCCGTCGAACTGATCGCCATGGGGCTTTGTGATGCGTTGGCCTCGGATTACCACTATCCCAGCCCGCGCCGCGCGGCGCTGATGCTGGCCAGAACCGGTCTGCTGGATCTGGCCGATGCCTGGGCGCTGGTCTCATCCGGCCCCGCGCGGGTGCTGGACATGCAGGACAGGGGCACGCTCGCGCCGGGAAGACGCGCGGATCTGGTCATCCTGGATGCGGATACCCATCGCGTTGCGGCCACCCTGGCTGGTGGGCGCGTCAGTTACATGTCAGGCGACATCGCCGCCCGGTTTTTCGGGTAGACCCGCAAAACCTTCATCTTTTCCCAAATACTCTCGCCGAAGGCGTCGCGCGCAGGCGCGACACCCTCAACGTTTGATGCGGTTGAAATGCCCCATCTTGCGCCCGGCCTTTACCTCGGCCTTGCCGTAGAGATGCAGCGCCACGTCCCGCTCACGGGCCAGTTCTGGTACGCGGTCCATGTCGTTGCCGATCAGGTTCTCCATCACCACATCGGAATGGCGCTGTCCGTCCCCCAAAGGCCAGCCTGCCACGGCGCGGATATGCTGTTCGAACTGGTCGACAGCACAGCCGTTCTGCGTCCAGTGGCCCGAATTGTGAACCCGCGGAGCGATCTCATTCACGATCAAGCCACCGGGCGTCACGAACAGCTCGACCCCCATCACGCCGACATATTCGAGTGCGTTCAGGATGTTCGCCGCCAGCAGGATTGCGTCTGTGCGCTGGGCGGGGGACAGGCGGGCAGGGACGGTGGTGGTGCGCAGGATGCCATCGCGGTGCACATTCTCACCCGGATCGAAACAGGCAACCTGACCGTCCAGACCACGGGCCGCGATGATCGACACCTCGTGCGAGAAATCCACGAACCCTTCCAGAATGGCTGGTGCACCGGCCATATCGGCCAGAGCGGCCTCGGCATCCTCAGGCTTGCGCAGCCGGGCCTGTCCCTTGCCGTCATAGCCGAAGCGACGGGTTTTCAGGATGGCGGGCGTCCCGATCTGTTCGATCGCCGCATTCAGGCTGTTCAGGTCGGCAATATCCGCAAACGGGGCCGTCTTCAGACCCAGCTCTTGCAGAAATGTCTTCTCGGTCAACCTGTCCTGGCTGACCCGCAATGCCTCGCGCCCGGGGCGGATCGGACGGTGCGCTTCCAGAATGTCCAGTGCTTCGGTCGGGATGTTCTCGAACTCATAAGTGATGACATCGACGGCACCGGCAAAGGCTTTCAGCGCTTCTGCATCATCATAAGCCGCAGTGGTGACGCGATCCGCAACCTGCCCCGCCGGCGGGTTCGCACCCGGTTCGTAGATATGGCTGACAAAACCCAGCCTGGCGGCTGCCACGGACAGCATCCGGCCCAGCTGACCGCCCCCCAGAATCCCGATCACTGCACCTTGGGCGAGCATTTCCGCCATCTTCAACTCTCCAAACGTTTGCCAATAGCGCCAAGCGCGGAACGCAGCGCCTCATGCGCGCGCCCGTCCTTCAGGGCGTCCGTCATTTGCAGGCTCAGCGTGCCCTCTGTCGCCAGGGCGTCACGCTCCTGCGCCAACCGGCCGGCTGTGCCTTTTCTCATCGAGGCCAGAAAGCCCGCCATCAACTGTGTTGTATAGAACTCGGCTCCGTCCGTATCTCCGGTTGCGTCACCCAGCCATTCGGCACCCGTTGCCATCAGGTCCAGAATGCCGGGAACCATGGCACAAATGGCGAAATGCGCATTCAGCGCGGCTTCATCCGCAACCTTGACCACGGGGTTCTCGGGCTCAAACAGATCCGCCAGAAGGCGGTCATTGCCAAACGCCGCCATCGGGCAGCCGCCGGTTTCCAGAAAGCCCAGCGGGATGGTCTGCACGAAATCCGACGCAGGGGCGCAAAGCGCGGCAAGTTGCTCGGCGGGCACCGACGCCATGACCGACACGACCTGCTGATCGGCACGAAAGATCAGCGGGTCCAGAACGTCGGCCGCAATATGCGGGCGCAGGCACAGAAACACGATGTCCGAGGTGTCAATCACGGTCTGAGGCTTGGCGATGGTCGCGCCCAGTTCCGCTTTCAAGGCAGAAGAAACCTTGGCGTTGCGCTCGGTCACGCTGATCTGGTGCCCCTTGGCGGCCATCAGCCGCGCGATCGGCGCGGCGATATGGCCGGTGCCGATAAAGCCGATCCGGCTCATCCCTGCGGTTCCTGGGGGATCGATGCTGACAACGCGTCACGCCAGTTGTCCAGCCGTTCCGCCAAAGCATCATCCTGCAATGCAAGAATGCCCGCCGCCATCAGGCCGGCATTGGCCCCGCCGGCGGACCCGATCGCCATGGTCGCCACCGGAAATCCCTTGGGCATCTGCACGATGGAATACAGCGAATCCACGCCCGACAAGGCGCGGGTCTGCACCGGTACGCCAATCACAGGCACCCGCGTTTTCGACGCCATCATGCCCGGAAGATGCGCCGCCCCGCCCGCACCTGCAATGATCACCTGCAACCCGCGCGAAACTGCGGTTTTGCCATAGTCCCACAGCCGGTCCGGCGTGCGGTGGGCCGATACGATGCGCGCTTCGTAGGCGACGCCCAGTTCGTCCAGAATATCCGCGGCTTCCTTCATCGTGGGCCAGTCCGACTGGCTGCCCATGATGATCCCCACTTTCACATCGCTCATCCGCATACGTCCCCGCGCTCAGAAAGAGCGCGCACTATAGCCAAATCCGGTTGGCTGGCAATGCGGTACAGGGCGTTCAGGCGATGATATCGGGGGTCAGGCGGTCTTCGATCAGGCGGATGATGTCTTTCAGGCGCAGTTTCTCTTTTTTCAGGCGCCGCAAGGTCAGTTGATCGGCCGTTCCTTTGTCATGCAATGCCTGAATCGCCTCATCCAGATCGCGGTGCTGCCGGCGGAAGACCTCAAGCTCAACGCGCAATACTTCATCTGTTTTCATCGAAAGATCGGTAGGCGCGTTCATTGGCGACTCGAGTTGGTTGTGGTGCTTGGCCAACAAGATAGTGTGTCAGACGTTATCGCGCCAGACCTTGTGGACATCCTGGTTTCTTCCCATATTCTATTGCAGGCGGTTGCCAGAACGGGGCCGCACACCACGTCGCTTTGACAATGAAGGACGAAAATACGTGTCGAAACTTACTCTTGGCTCATACCCGCATCTTTTGGGGTTCGAGCAGTTGGAACGCCTTCTGGAACGGTCTGCAAAGGCCGGAAATGAAGGGTACCCGCCCTACAACATCGAACAGACTTCGGATTTCTCCTACCGCATCACTCTTGCGGTGGCCGGGTTTGCCGAAGAGGATCTGTCGATCACGATTGAAGATCGCCAGTTGGTGATCCGGGGCCGTCAGCGCGACGACAGCGAGGGGCGCATATTCCTGCATCGCGGCATTGCGGCGCGTCAGTTCCAGCGCATGTTCGTGCTGGCCGACGGTGTCGAAGTGGGCGAGGCGATCATGGAAAACGGGCTGCTGCATGTGGATCTGACCCGCGCCGTGCCGGAAACCGTGGTTCAGACGATCAACATACGGAAGGGGTAAGAGCAATGAATACACCGATTGAAATCAACACCGAAGGCAACCGTATTGTCTATGTCAAAACGGTTGAAGTATCTGAATTGCCTCGGGAAGTTCGTGAACAGGCAGGCGATCTGGATCAGCTTTACGCCGTCCACGATTCCGACGGGCAGCAACTGGCGCTGGTCGCAGACCGCAAGCTGGCCTTTGTGCTGGCGCGCGAACATGATCTGTCTCCGGTGGCCGTTCACTAGGCGGTCGAAATCTCTGCTGAAACGAAGTGGCATTTTCTTTTCATGCGGTGATCTTGCCGCACATGCACAGGCAGGAGCGGCACCATGGGCTGGTTTGACTTTGACTGGGTGGACGCCTTCAGTGATCGCGCCTTCGGCGGCAACGGATGTGCCGTCGTCCACGAAGGTGCGCGCCTGACGCAACAGGTCTGCATGGCCTATGTGCGCGAAACCTCTCTGGTCGAATGCACCTTTACCGGCCCGTCCGAGGTGGCTGACATCCGCGTCCGCTATTTTCTGGCCAGCCGCGAAATCCCTTTCGCGGGGCATCCGACTATCGCCACCGTCGCGGCGATGCGATCCCGCGGCATGATCTCGGGCGATAGTCTGACGCTGGAAACCGGTGCGGGTCTGGTCTCGATCCGGTTGCAGGATGAGCAGATCGAAATGACTCAGGTCGCACCGCAATTCGGAGCGCATGTGCCTGCGGAACTGGTGGCGAAGGCGATCAGCCTGCCACAGGAAGCCATCATTTCGCCGCCTCAGATGGTTTCAACCGGCTTGCCGTTCTGCATCACCGTTCTGCGGGATCATACGGCATTGCGGGCCGCTCAACTGGTTGAAGGCCCATTGCGCAAAGTGGCTGAAACCGCGGGGTATTCCGGCTCGGATATGGCCGAGCCGTTTCTTGTCACGCTGCAAGGGGCAACCGATGAGGGGGATACGTTTTCGCGCCTTCTCATGGCACCGCCCAGCCCGCCCGAAGATCCGTTTACCGGGTCTGCCACCGGTGCGATGGCCGCCTATTTGTGGAAACACGGGTTGATGAAAAAGGAAAGCTTCATCGCCGAGCAGGGTCACGATATGGGGCGCCCCGGGAAAGCCACCGTCACGCGTGTCGGCCCGCCTGATGCGATGACAGGCATCAAGGTTTCCGGTCAGGGGCATATCCTGATGCGCGGGCAGGTTGACCTGCCGGAAGCGCCGATAAAATGAGCGGGCGTTGACCGAGGGCTGCCCCCGACATTCTGGCCGGAGGCGGCAGGTTACATCCAGCACAGCCGCAATCTGGGCTCACGCCTCGGTTGGGTCGGGTTTGCCGACAAAACAGAATCCAGCATAAGTTCAAAGGTCGCCGACCTCGGATGCGACGCACAGGACGAAGCGGTGTCCTTGATCCGGAAAGGACTGAAGGCAGAGGTGCTCCGACAAGCTCAGGTCGGATCCAAACCAGAAGCTGACAATGGCCGGAGATCTGTTCGCTATCTCAGTTTCACACCCGCCTTGAGGTCCTGAACAGCATCAGGACCAGCGGCTATCGTCATTTGAAAGCCAAAAAAACGGCCCCCGGAATCTCCGGAGGCCGCCCAATGCAATCAGATGAGACCGCAATCAGTTTGCTGCGATCAGGCCCATGCTTTCCAGTTTCAGCAGCACCTGATGGGCGCAATTGTCGACCTCGACATTCTCGGTTTCGACCCGCAGTTCCGGGTTTTCCGGAACATCGTAAGGGTCCGAAATTCCGGTGAATTCCTTGATCTTGCCCTCGCGCGCCAACTTGTAAAGGCCCTTGCGGTCGCGGCGTTCGCATTCCTCGATGCTGGTGGCCACATGCACCTCGCAGAAGGCACCGAACTGTTCGATCTCTTCCCGAACCGCGCGGCGTGTCGTGGCATAGGGCGCGATCGGGGCGCAGATGGCGATGCCGCCGTTCTTGGTGATCTCGGAGGCCACATACCCGATGCGGCGGATGTTCAGGTCGCGGTGCTCTTTCGAGAAGCCCAGTTCCGAACTGAGGTTTTTGCGCACGATGTCGCCATCCAGCAGCGTCACCGGGCGGTCGCCCATCTCCATCAGCTTGACCATCAGCGCGTTGGCGATGGTCGACTTGCCCGAGCCCGAAAAGCCGGTGAAGAAGACGGTGAAACCCTGCTTGGAGCGCGGCGGGAAGCGGCGGCGCAGTTCCTCGACCACTTCGGGGAACGAGAACCACTCGGGGATTTCCAGCCCTTCACGCAGGCGGCGGCGCAGTTCGGTGCCCGAGATGTTCAGGATCGTGACGTTGTCCTTGTCGAGAATCTCGTCATTCGGTTCGTACTGGGCGCGTTCCTGCACATAGACCATGTGCTTGAAATCCACCATTTCAACGCCGATTTCGTCCTGGAACTGTCGGAACAGATCCTGCGCGTCATAGGGGCCGTAGAAATCCTCACCTTTGCTGTTCTTGCCGGGGCCCGCGTGGTCGCGGCCAACGATGAAGTGGGTGCAGCCGTGGTTGGCGCGGATCAGGCCGTGCCAGACGGCCTCGCGCGGGCCAGCCATGCGCATGGCCAGGTTCAGCAGGCTCATCGAGGTGGTCGAGGCGGGGTACTTGTCCAGCACCGCCTCATAACAGCGCACACGGGTAAAGTGATCGACGTCGCCCGGTTTGGTCATGCCCACGACCGGGTGGATCAGCAGGTTGGCCTGTGCCTCTTTGGCGGCGCGGAAGGTCAGCTCCTGATGCGCGCGGTGCAGTGGATTGCGGGTCTGGAAGGCCACGATGCGGCGCCAGCCCAGTTTGCGGAAATAGGCGCGCAATTCATTCGGCGTGTCGCGGCGGCCACGGAAATCGTAATGCACGGGCTGTTGGATTCCGACCACCGGTCCGCCCAGATAGACCTTGCCGGCCACGTTGTGCAGATAGTTCACCGCCGGGTGAGCGTCGTCATCGGCGCCAAAGACCTTCTCGGCCTCGCGCGCCTTGTCCGGGGTCCAGCGGTCGGTCACGGTCATGGTGCCCAGGATCACGCCTTCCTGATCGCGCAGAGCGATGTCCTGCCCAAGTTCGATACGATCCGCGAAGTCTTCGCTGACATCCAAAGTGATGGGCATTGGCCAAAGCGTTCCATCGGCCAGACGCATATTCTCGACCACATTGTCGTAATCTGCTTCGCTCAGAAATCCCTTGAGCGGGTTGAAGCCACCATTCATCAGCAGTTCCAGGTCGCAGATCTGACGCGGGCTCAGATCCCAGCTGGTCAGATCGGCAGCTTCCACCTTCAGCTTCTGCGCCGAATCGTATGACACATACAGTTCGGAGATCGGGGCCAGATTGCTTAACATCGTCATCGGAATACTCTTGTAGCAGTGTTGATTTGCCAGTGGATATCGGGCGGTTTCGAGGCGTTTGCACCGGCTGACAGGCGAAGTCCACAGGCGTCAATGTAACAAAGGAGGATATGCGCCGAATACTTTTGAATTGGAAGAAATTTCTAATTCACAAGTCAAATCGATGATCTGATCCTTGCAATCAGAGGTTATTCGTTCAAGCGGAGTATTTCTGTTCCTGTTTTGTGACGTTGTGCTCAAGTATGGACGCGCGGGTGACAGGCAGGGCGGGAATCGGTTCAGACACGCCGCGCAACTGGAACAACCTGATTTCGTCCTGTGGTATGACGACATCTGCGGCCTTCAGCAACGCTTCCGAGACCAGCAATTCGACCTTCAGCGCCTTGGTTTCGCTTTCAAGGCGACTGGCGACATTGACGGTGTCGCCGATTATGGTTTTCGACGCATGCCCCGCCGCGCCGATCTCACCCACCACCAGATCCCCAAGATGCAGACCCATCCCGATGCGAATGCCGGGGCTGCCTTCGGCCTCGAGCTGTGCGTTGAATTCATCGAGGGCGTGGCTGATGTCGATGGCGGCTTTCAATCCGGCACGGGCGGACGCCGCTGCATTCGGCTTTTCAAAAACGGCCAGCAGCCCGTCTCCCATGTATTTGTCCACGACACCGCCTTCCTTGGTGATGGCAGGCACGACGGCGTCGAAAAACCGGTTCAGCAGGAACACGATGTCATAAGGCAATTGGCCGGTCGTGCGCGCGGTAAAGCCGCGCATGTCAAGAAACAGAACAGCCAACTGGCGTTCCTGACCCTGACTGGCATGTCCGCGTATGCGTCCGCCATCTGGCCTGAAGACCCGAAAAACGGTGGTGGGTTCTGTCGGGCGTATCTGGCAGGCCAGTCGCGTCTGTGACGATGCACCCACAGCAGCAAGGCTGCGCGCTTCGACGTCGCCGGGCGGCGGCAGGGCGTCGTTGCCATCCTCCACGATGACACGGCAAGTGGTGCAGCGCCCCTTTCCGCCGCACAGGGCCGCATGCGGGACGCCGTTTACCTGCGAAATCTCAAGCAGGGTCATGCCTTTTTCTGCGACAACTTCAGGCCCTTTGGCGTAACGCACGCGCACCGAATGCCTGCGTCGCCACAGTTTGCGCCCGATGTAAACCAGACCCGTTGCACCAAGGGCCAGCCAGAACACCATAAGGCCATAGTCTTTTACACTGAACAGGGTCTGGAAGGTCTCGGGCGACGGCCAGTTGTAGTGCTCGATATATTGCTCGCGCAGGAATTCATCAGCGAAGTCGGCCCATATGCGACGCCCCTCGGTCAGCAGGCCGGCCAACGCGAAAAAAGGCACGAAAACCGCAACACCGATCAGATAGGGCGCGACCCGCGACCACCACCGGGTCAGCCGCAGCCACATATGCAAGCCGATGCAGCCGTGTATCCAAACGATCAGCAACAAGGCGCTTTGCATCCATACGGCGATACTGGGCCACATCAGAATGATGATGTATCCCATCTCGTCGTTGACGTCATAGACCTCGTGCGCGACCCGCGTGTGAACGATGTGCGAGATCAGTTGCAGCGGAATCAGCAAGCCCAGTCCGACCTGCAAGGCCGTGCTGAAGGGCATCCGCAGGGTTCTGCGTTGTGCGATCGACGTCAGGGCCAGACCTGCATGCGTGAAAAGAGCAGCATAGAAAAGCACGCTGATGACATTGTGGCGGGTGATGGCCTTCCGACCGTCCTGCATCCCGTGCAGGTAATCCGTGTGAAACAGGCCCAAGCCAATGTTTATGAAATGGAAGAATGCGAAAACAAACAACACAAGACCACTGACGATCCTGAGTCGGGTTGACCACCCGCCGCGCCAAAGAGCGTTGTTCAAATGCTCACCTGCTTTTCGCTTTTCCCTCAGCAATCCTGATACGCCGCTGGCTGGGGGTCAAGGGATTGGCAGGCGGCGTCGGCTGCTGATCAGAGATTGCACCGCAACTTGTGCTGTGCGGTGCCCCCTTAAACCCCGGGGGCACTGTCCTGAAAAAGGCTGACGGCCTGCGGTTCTGAAAATGCCGGGTCAGCCCCGGAGTATTCAGAACGCGCGTTATTCGTTTTCCGCCAGGAACCGTTCGGCATCCAGTGCCGCCATGCAGCCCATACCGGCGCTTGTGACCGCCTGACGATAGACGTGATCGGTCAGATCGCCCGCCGCGAACACGCCCGGAACCGAGGTTTCCGTGCTGCCCGGTTTGGTGACGACATAGCCACCCATATGCGTTTCAAGCGTGTCTTTGACCAGCTCGTTCGCGGGCGCGTGGCCGATGGCAACAAACACGCCTTTACAGGGGATTTCTGTGATCTCTCCGGTTTTGACATGCTTGACGCGAACTCCCTCGACGCCCAGTGGCGCATCGGTGCCGATCACTTCTTCCAGCTGGTGGAACCACAGCGGTTCGATTTTGTCGTTCTTCATCAGCCGGTCTTGCAGGATCTTTTCCGCGCGCAGCTCATCGCGGCGATGGATCAGAGTCACCTTGCTGGCGAAGTTGGTCAGGAACAGGGCCTCTTCCACGGCCGTGTTGCCGCCGCCGATCACCACGATTTCCTGTCCGCGATAGAAGAACCCGTCGCAGGTGGCGCAGGCTGAAACGCCAAAGCCCTTGAATTTCTCTTCCGACGGCAGGCCCAGCCACTTGGCGCGCGCGCCGGTCGCCAGAATGACGGCGTCCGCCGTGTATGTGGTGCCGCTGTCGCCCTTGGCGGTGAAGGGGCGCTGGCTGAGATCCAGATCGTTGATGATGTCACCGATCACTTCGCAACCCATGGCCTTGGCGTGATCCTGCATCCGGACCATCAGGTCGGGGCCCTGTACCTCGGTGTCGCCGGGCCAGTTCTCGACCTCGGTCGTTGTCGTCAATTGGCCGCCGGGCTCGATACCCTGTACTAGAATGGGTTCCAGCATGGCGCGGCTTGCGTAAACGCCCGCAGTGTATCCTGCGGGCCCCGATCCGATGATCAGAACCTTGGTGTGTCGTGTGTCGGCCATGGTATCCCCGCTCGAATTGCCTGAATTGGGCTTTTGGCCCGTCGCCCCGATATAGCGACCGACAGACCCGGCTTAAAGCCCCTTACTGTTTATGGCCTCGCATGCGACCCTGCGTAGGGTGCGGGGAAAATGAGGGATTTGAAAACAAAGAAAATTGCGCATGTGCGAAACATTATTGCGTGCGCGTGGGGGGCTGATATAAGAACCGCAAAAATCAGGAGCATTTGATGGTCACGACTCGGTTGGATGATATCGACCGCAAGATTCTGGCGGAATTGCAGGCAGACGGTCGGATGACCAATGTCGAACTTGCAAAACGGGTCGGAATCTCGGCGCCGCCCTGTCTGCGCCGGGTGCGCACACTGGAGGAATCCGGCTATATCACCGGTTACCACGCCGAGGTGAACTCCCGCGAGCTGGGATTCGAAGTGCAGGTGTTCGCCATGGTCGGGCTCGACAGTCAGGCCGAGACCGAACTGCGCGCGTTCGAAGAGCGCTGCCGCGAATGGCCACTGGTTCGGGAATGTCACATGCTGAACGGCGAGGTGGACTTTATCCTGAAATGCGTCGCACCTGATCTCAGCAGTTTTCAGCAGTTCCTGACCGGTGAACTGCTGACCACGCCAAACGTGGCCAGCGTCAAGACATCGCTTGTTATCCGCGGCGCAAAAGACGAACCAGGCGTGCCGTTCGACGTTCTGGAAGAACGAATGAACCGGACGGCGTAACCCCCAGACGTTTTGCAGGTGCGGTGTTTGGTGGCAGCATGGCAGCCACCGCCAAGGATAGAATCCAACTTAGTACCAGCTGCATGATGCCCCCCATAATGCAGTAATCGCTATCGCACTCAGGCTGTCATCGCGTCGATTTCCCCGTCTCCGGCGCGCGGCATCAGCAGCGGACCAAAATCGTTGAGCGATTCGATATGCGCGAACAGGTTCAGATAAACCGACCGCAACGAGTGGCTGATCATCCGGACCGCGTTCACACCTGGGTGATACGTTTCGAACTGTAAACCATCTACCCGAATAACGGAATGCCGTTTTAGGCAAATGTGAAACAGTTCAACTGGCGTCGGCGGCATTGTTTCAATCACGCCCGTTCCATCCTGGAATTCGGACACAGGGGTCAGAATCGGGCCATTCCCATGCAGATGCCGCAAATGCGTCGGCGTGCCCACGATCCGCGCCGCAGGCCCGGCGATTACACCCGACATCGGCTTTTGCATCCCGAATGTATCCGCCGTGATGCGCGTAAGCGGCCGCGTGCGGCCCCGCGAATCCGGACGTCCGGGGATCAGAGTGACAGATCCCTTCCACAGCACGGTTTCGGACGCGCCATCCTGGGTCAGGACCGTATCTCCCGGCATCAGGTCTTCGATGGCCATCGGCCCATGTTCCGTTTCAACCAGCGATCCGCGCGTGAAGGCGCAAAATGCGTCTTCGAACATCGGCAGGGCAGGCGCGATGTGTCTGGTCTGAACCACGTTTCCGTTTTTCAACAGGCTGCTGACTTCATACCGGCGCAGCTGGGCCTTTGGTTTCGCAACCGGCCGCGGTGCTTCCCGCAGCATGGCTGTCGTTTCGATCGCATTTCTGGCCGCACGGGCCAGTGAACTAGGAATAGTCATAAATATTCCGTCCCCTCAAATTGTCCGGTCAGGCGCGGCGTATCCCCGTACAGACCAACCTGGCGAACTGGTTCTTTGTCTTGAAACAAATGGATGACACATGGGCGGCGGCCGGTCGGACCCCGCATTGCGACAAAATCTCGCTTTCCAATGGTCAACACACTGACCCCCCAGACAAACTCGTACTTCACGGGCGAAAATTGCCCGCACACACACAACTCCTGAATTCGCCTCGACCCCCTCAGATCGTGACGCACCACACATCGGGCAGGAGCATGCCCGAAGCGCGTTCACCCCATCGAGACCGGCAGCTTGGCCTCAGGGTGCTTCTGCCTCAGCGTCGTGCCGCGATGCGACTGGCGACCCTGACAGAATGGCTTGATACCCGCTTCCACGGCATTTCCAGCTTCTGGCTCCGCGTGGCGGCAACCATGGCTTTGAGAAAGCGAGACTTGGTTTTCATGTTCTGGTCCTGCTCTGAACGGGTTTGTTTCCCGCATCCGTTATGAACCTTTTGTCACGCATGTTTGCGGCATGGATAAGGCTTATCCGGGATGTTTTGCAGACAAGAAATTTATGGTCGGTCCATCCTTTCACTCAACACGCCAGCGTCCGAAACAGGGACGTCAGAAGACCATCTGATAGCTGGCAAAACTCGTTACGATTCTGAGTCCGATAAACACAACAAATGTGGCGGAAAAGTGGCGACGTGCCTAAATCTGGGCCAAAATCACAATCTTATGACCGAGATCAGTCGCCCGTAATCGGCCTCGTTTGCGTGTGTTGTGCGGCGGTAGGAATAGAACCGGTCCGGGTCGGAATATGTGCAGTGCCGGGTCCATTCCGCCTGCCCGACACCGGCCTGCCGCAATCGGTGCAAACCAAAGGCGGGCAGGTCGAATTGCAACCGGTCATCCTGTCCGTTTGCAAAGAACCGGCTGTTCTCCGGAGAATCGGCGATAAATGCGTCCAGAAACTCGGGGCCTACCTCATACGCGCGTTGGGAAATGCTGGGGCCGATGACGGCGTTGATATTCCGGCGCGTCGCGCCAAGTGCTTCCATGGCGTCCAGAGTCGCCTCCAGCACGCCGTCAAGCGCGCCGCGCCAGCCCGCATGGGCGGCTCCGATCACATTGGCCGCGGGATCGGCAAACAGAACCGGTTGGCAATCTGCCGTCAGAATCGTCAGCGCCAGACCGGGTGTCGCCGTGACGACCGCGTCCGCGCGCGGTTTTTCACCTTCCAGGGGCTGTTCAACCGTCAGAACTGTTGGGGAATGAACTTGATGCACGCCGATCATCGCCTCGGGCGCAACACCCATCGCGTCGGCAACCCGCCGGCGGTTCAGCGCGACAATTTCGGTTTGATCTGACGATCCATAACCGCAATTCAACCCGTCGAAGATACCGGAAGAAGCCCCGCCGCGACGGGTGAAGAACCCGTGACGAAATGGGGAAAGCAAGTCCGAAGTCAGTATTTCCAGTGTCATGGCTCCAATCCCGGCGGTGGCGCAGCATAGGCCGGATACAGGCCCATCACCTTGAACAGATTTCCCATTTCGTCCGGGTGCGTCAACCGGCGATGCGCTGCAATCAGGGCGTCCAACTCGGAACCGCTCAGCGTCCGGGACAAAGCCTGTGCCCGGGCGGTTATGCCGAGCCGTTCCAGAAACACGCCCTGCGGAGTCAGGCGTGTATGCCTGGCTCCACAGGCGCGGGTCGCAACGGCCAGAGGCTCAAAATCCACATGTGCCGTCAGGTCGGCCTGGCCGGGTGACGCCAGCGGATCGGCGGGCTCGTGGTTTTGCAGGGCTTGCAGCGTATCGCCCAAGGAATGCCAGTCGCCATAATCGATGATCAGCGCGGCACCTCCATGGCTGGCGATCCGACCGGCAATCACGGTCAGAATGGGGATCGCTGCCGCACACAGCTCGACCAGATCACCATCCCTGGTGTCCGAAAGCCTGTCAGTCAGCGCCACTTGCGGCCCGTTGGGGCCCCGCCCAAACAGCAATTCGCCGTCGCGTTCGCCGACCAAGCGTTCGCTCCAGCCGTCGCCGTCGCGCAGGAACTGCCGGACAGGCAGCGCGTCGAAGAACTCGTTCGCCACCAGCAGCAGTGGCTGGTCCGGCAACTCTGCGACGCTGTCGGCCCAGTTCGGTGTGTAATCCTTCAGGGTGTCCGCCTGCACCTGCTTCAGGGCAGGCGAGGCCTCGACCAGCACAATCCGGGCAGCATCGTGAAATCCCTGCACGGTTCGGGTGGCACGCAATATATCACTCATCAGAGTGCCGCGCCCGGGCCCCAATTCGCACAGGGTGAATGGCGCGGGACGGCCCTGATCCATCCAGCATTGCGCTAGGCACAGCCCGATCAGTTCTCCAAACATCTGGCTGATTTCCGGTGCCGTGGTGAAATCCCCGGCAGCCCCCAGCGGATCACGCGTCGTGTAATAGCCCAGCGTGGGATGCAGAAGACATTCGGCCATGTAGTCGGCCACGCTCATCGGTCCATCCTGTCGGATGCGGGCGATCAGGTGATCGGTCAGGCTCATTTTGCCCGCCCTGCGCGCAGGACAAACCACAGGCCAAGCGCGATCATGGGCAGCGACAGGATCTGCCCCATGGTCAGACCATATCCGCCCACATGCCATGCAAGCCCCAGCGGATTGCCGGGCGACACGAACTGCGCATCGGGCTGGCGGAAGAATTCAACAATAAAGCGCGATGCGCCGTAACCCGCCAGAAACGTGCCCATGACAAAGCCCGGTTTGTGAAACGCGCCGTGTCGATAGACCAGCCACAGCAACAGCGCGCCCAGCAACACACCTTCCAGCGCCGCTTCGTACAACTGCGAGGGGTGTCGGGCACACATTCCCGCAACCACGCCGGGGCAGTCCTGTGCGGCAAAACCGGGAAAGATGACGGCCCATGGCAGCTCGCTCGGGCGGCCCCACAGCTCGGCATTGACGAAATTGGCCAGCCGTCCCAGCAGCAGGCCGGGTGGCACGGTGTAAGCAACCAGATCGCCCAGTGACAGGGCCGGGATCCGATGGCGCCGGGCAAACAGGTACGAGGCCAGGATCACGCCCAGCAGCCCCCCATGAAACGCCATGCCGCCTTGCCAGACCTTCAAGATCTCAAACGGGTGCGACAGGTAATAGCCGGGTTGGTAAAACAGCACGAAACCCAGCCGCCCGCCCAGGATCACGCCCAGAATGATCCAGGTGACCAGATCTTCCAGTTGGTCCGGTTTCATCGGTGGACCGTCGGCTGGCCACAGGGCAGGGCGGCGCAACGCCACGACCGCCAGCCGCCACGCAATCAGGATGCCCGCGATATAGGCCAGCGCATACCACCTCAACGCGAACTCCATCCCGAACAGCGAGATCGAGAACAGTTCGGGCGACAGATCGGGGAAATTCAGAACAGCCTGCATGTGCGTCTCATTGCCCGGGGTTTGCGGGGCAAGTCAACCTTGAGCCTGCGGCAATCTTTCCCCATATAGAGTTCAACCGCGATACCGGAGTAAAGATATGCAAACCCGCAACAAGATCCTGGACGACGTGTCCCAACTGATGACAAACGCCATGGGTGTCGCGCAGGGCGCGCGGGAAGAGGCCGAGAACGCGATGAAGTCGATGATCGACCGCTGGCTTGCCGACCGCGATTTCGTCACCCGCGAAGAATTCGATGCCGTCCGCGCCATGGCCCAGAAAGCGCGCGAAGAAAACGCCGCACTCGAAGCCCGCATTGCCGCGCTTGAGGCAAGACAGGACAAGTGACGCCCCGGGCGTTCCCTGTTTTCACAATTTTGGGCAAACTCTGTCGCCGCGCAATCCAGCCGGGATTGTGCGGTGCCGTGCATTCTGACGCATCACGGGATTAAATCAAGACAAAGCTGACCCGACATCCAATATTTTGATCCCCGTTGCCTTCTGTCCACAACTTATTGCTGTTATCCCCAACAAATAGGGTTGCCAGAACCAACGCTACATCGCACCATATTTAGTACAGGCCTATGGGGGAAGCCCGGTTTGTAGAGCAGGCAACTAGCGCTGGGGCGCTGCCAGCCCCAAAATGCTAGAGATTAGTGAGGTGGCATTATGGCCCTTTCCGAGCAGTATCTCGAAGAAGACATTCATCCGATCGACATTGTTGAACATCTGGCCGAACATCACGACTGGGATTTTGACCGCATTGGGGACGATCAGATCGCCATGGCCGTCGAAGGCCAGTGGCGGACGTATTCGATCACACTCGCCTGGTCCAACTATGACGAAACGCTGCGGATGGTGTGCTCGTTCGAAATGGAACCGCCGGCCGAGCGGGAAATGCAGCTCTATGAGCTGCTCAACAAGATGAATGATCAGTGCTGGGCAGGTGCCTTTACCTATTGGGCGAACCAGAAGCTGATGGTGTACCGGTATGGGCTGGTCCTTGCAGGCGGGCAGACAGCCAGCGCCGAACAGATCGACACGATGATCACCGCCGCCGTCATGAGCGCAGAGCGGTACTATCCGGCGATCCAACTGGTCACCTGGGGCAATCGAGGACCAGAAGAAGCCATGCAAGTGGCCATTGCAGAGGCCTACGGCCGGGCGTAAAGCTTTGCCCCGAACCGACATGTAACGCGGGAGGGGCAAATGGACATGACGCGTGTGGCCGAACAGGGGCTTGTGCTTCTGGGGTGCGGAAAGATGGGGTCCGCAATGCTGGCGGGATGGCTGGAACACGGCCTCCCGCCAGCGTCCGTTTGGGTGATCGATCCGCACCCATCCGACTGGTTGAAAGCGCAGGGCGTCAACATCAACACACCCCTGCCCGAAGCCCCCGCCGTGGTGTTGGTCGCGGTCAAGCCGCAGATGATGGGCGAGGCATTGCCCGCCATTCAGGCGCTGGGCGGTGGCAGCACGCTGTTTGTTTCGGTCGCGGCGGGCACCTCGATTGCCACCTTCGAATCCGTTCTGGGCAGCGATTCGCCGATCATTCGCGCCATGCCCAACACCCCCGCCGCCATCCGTCAGGGCATCACCGCGCTGATCGGGAATTCAAACGCATCCCCTGATGATCTGACGCTTGCGGAAAACCTGCTGTCGGCGGTGGGTGAGACGGTTCTGTTGACGGATGAGGCGCAGATGGATGCGGTCACCGGCCTCAGCGGATCCGGTCCTGCCTATGTGTTCCATCTGATTGAAACGCTTGCCAAAGCCGGCGAGGCGCAGGGTCTACCGCATGACCTTGCGATGAAACTGGCCAAATCCACGGTGGCCGGGGCCGGAGCGCTGGCCAAGGCCGCTGATGAGGATCCGTCTCAACTGCGGATCAACGTAACCTCGCCGAACGGCACGACCCAGGCCGCGCTTGAGGTGCTGATGCATGAAGAACGCGGTTTCCCTGACTTGCTGCACCGTGCCGTCAAGGCCGCAACCGACCGATCCAAGGAGCTGTCACGTGAGTGAGATTTCTTTCGACGATTTTCTCAAGGTCGATATCCGCGTGGGTGAGGTGATCCGCGCCGAACCTTATCCCGAAGCCCGCAAACCCGCGATCAAGATGTGGATCGATTTCGGTGATGAGATCGGTGAACGCAAGACGTCGGCCCAGATCACCGCGCATTATGATCCATCGACTCTGGTGGGCAAACAGGTCATGGCCGTGGTCAATTTCCCCCCTCGCCAGATCGGCAGGTTCATGTCCGAGGTTCTGGTGCTGGGTCTGCCCGATGAAAACGGCGAGATTGTTCTGATCGGCCCCGACGGCCGAGTTCCGACAGGCGGGCGGATGCACTGATGAAATTGCTGATCACGCGCCCGATGACGCCGGCAGTCGAGGCCCGCGCCCGCGCCGCGTTCGACGTAGAGATTCGCAAAGATACGGCGCCCATGTCGCGACAGGAAATGCTGTCGGCTCTGACGGATTTCGACGTGGTCGTGCCCACGCTGGGCGATCAGTTTTCGGCTCGGATTTTTACGGATGCAGGCGCGCCTCGGTGCAAGCTCCTGGCCAATTTCGGCGTCGGCTACAACCACATCGATGTCGAGGCGGCGCGCGCAGCAGGCGTCGAAGTGACCAACACGCCCGGCGCAGTCACCGACGCCACGGCGGATATCGCCATGACCCTGCTGTTGAGCACGGCCCGGCGTGCGGGCGAAGGCGAACGGCTGGTCCGCGCAGGCCAATGGCAGGGTTGGCATCCCACGCAGATGCTGGGCCATCATGTCACGGGCAAACGCGTCGGTATCGTCGGGATGGGCCGTATCGGGCAGGCCATCGCGCGCCGGTGCCATTTCGGTTTCGAAATGCAGGTGGCCTATCAATCCCGAAGCGCCAAGCAACTGGACTTTCCGGCCGAGTTCACACCTGACCTTGAAACACTCGCCGCGTTGGTCGATTTCCTTGTGCTCGCCGTTCCCGGCGGTGCAGAAACCCGACACCTGATCGATGCGCAGGTTCTTGAGACGATGAAACCTTCGGCCATTCTGGTCAATATCGCGCGGGGCGAGGTCGTGGACGAAGCGGCCCTGATAGCGGCGCTGCAATCGGGTCAGATTGCCGGGGCCGGGCTGGATGTCTACGAGTTCGAACCCGAAGTACCCCGGACCCTTTGTGAAATGGAAAACGTCACCCTGCTGCCCCATCTGGGCACGGCCACCGAAGAGGTGCGCAGCAGCATGGGACACATGGCCCTGGATAACGTGGCGGCCTTTGTGGCGGGCGAGGCGTTGCCCAACCCGGTCTAGTCGCCCACCGCCTCGCGCCAGTGTTTGCGGCAAAGCGAAACATAGGTCTCGTTGCCACCGATCTGCACTTGGGCACCTTCGGTGATGGCCTTGCCGTTTTCGTCCTGACGTATCACCATCGTGGCCTTGCGCCCGCATTTGCAAATGGTGCGGACTTCACGCATCTCATCGGCCAGCGCCAGCAGCGCCGCTGATCCCGGAAACAGCTTGCCCTGAAAATCCACCCGCAGCCCGTAGGCCAGCACCGGTACGTCCAGATCGTCGACGGCGCGCGCCAATTGCCAGACCTGCGCTTCGGACAGGAACTGGGCCTCGTCGATGAACACGCAGGTTACGGGACCTTCGTTCAGACGATTTCGGATCATCGCAAAGACGTCGTCGCCGGGCGTGAAGGTATCGGCCTTCTCCGAGATGCCGATGCGCGATGCGATCCGTCCGGCACCCGCCCTTCCGTCAATGGCTGCGGTCATCAGGTAGGTCTGCATCCCGCGCTCGCGATAGTTGTGCGAGGCTTGCAGCAACACGGTCGATTTCCCCGCGTTCATGGTTGAATAGTTGAAATACAGCTTTGCCATGACGCGGGTCTAAAACGCTTGGGGAAAAGGAACAAGATATCAATCGTTTTGATGGAGCGACGTCGCCGTTGCGTTCGCAGAGGCCGAGCTACGCTCTAGGGGATGGAACCCCCACATCTGCAACAGCGACGCCGTCGGCCAACATGTGGCCAAAACGCAGCAAGGTTTAACAATATCACCCTGCAATCACTCATTACCGGCTTGAACTGCCGCCACTCACTCACAAAATCCCCCGCATATCTGAGGGATAGCCAATGTATGACATTTCAATTATGACTTGGTTATGGGAAATTTACCCACGCTTTCCCCCGTTTGGACATCGGGCAGGCGTTTGCAGGTAACAAAGGTAAAACAATGGCAGATATCGGGGCCTATCTGAAAAAACACACAGAAGCGCTGGTCAAAGATGTTGGAATCGAAGCGGCGTGTGAAATTACAGGGAAATCCAAGGCCACTTTGGGACGATACTATTCCGACAATGCTGAACACGAGGACAGGTTCATGCCTGTGGACGCGGTGGCCCGCCTTGAAAACGCGGCGACATATCCGCATGTGACGTCGGCTTTGGCGGATCTGAAGAACATCACCTTGTCCTATAGCGACCGCAACACAGCCACACCCCGCACCGGTGGCGTCAATTCGGATGTCATAGCGCTCAGCCAGCGGTTTGCAATGCTGATGACCGAATATCAGGCCGCAATCGAAGACGGAATCATCACGGTCAACGAAGCCAAGCGGCTGCTGAAAGAAACCAGCTTGCTGCAACAGGTTCTGATCGAGATGAAGCTGCATCTGGAAGAAGAAAGCGTCAGCTAGACGGGATCCGGGAGCCGTTGCGCCCATGACTGGCCACATTCCGCCTGTGCAGCCCAACCGTTTTCATGCGCGAGAAGGCAGAAACGCTGACTGTGTTTTTTGCCTCAATTCAGTCACGTCTGTCCTTTAAGGTCCGTCGCGGGCAAGAGCGTCAAGGGCAGAGAACCATGCAGAATTCGCAGGGAACATACAGTCTTTTCGCAGACCGTGTGGTTCTGCGATTTTTTGTATGCGCCTATGCGGCCCTTCTGGTTCTTATGGCCCTGAGTGGTCATCAGGAAGGCTCTGATGACGTAATGCGCTGGGTGGTCGTGCAGGATCTGTTGCAGGGGCAGGGCTGGTTCGACAGCCATCAGTATCGGCTGGGCCCCGAGGGCGGTACGTTGATGCATTGGTCCCGACTGATCGACGCACCGATTGCCTTGCTCTACGGAACATTCGGGTTGGTTTTGCCGCCCGATATGGCCCTTCAGGTGACGGCATTCGTCTGGCCCTCACTGTTGGCGGGTCTGACCTTGTGGGCCTTTGCCGTGACGGGAAACGTTTTGGGCGCGCGGGAAGGCGCTGTTTCGGCGCTGGTTGTGGGTGTGTTGGCGCTCGAACACTCGCGGAAGTTCGACTATTTTTCGTTTGATCACCACAATGCTCAGATTCTTCTGTTCGCCACGGCCCTGATGTTGTTCGCATTGCGCAGGGAAAAACCATATGCCGGATGGTTGTTGGGTGCCTGCCTGGCGCTTTCGGTATCGATAGGCACCGAATCGATATTGCAGATCGCACTCGTCGCCGTGTTTTTCGCCATTGACTGGATCGTCAACGGCGACCCGGCCCGCCGCCCGACCATGGCGTTTGGCATCGGGTTGGTCCTGACACTTGTACTGACCAGCCTCGCAACAACGGGACACCAGGCCTTTCTGTTTCCAAGCTGTGACGCCCTGACACTCAGTGTGGCGTTGCCGGCGAGCGTTGCCGCGGCAGGGCTTTGCATTGCGGCCTGGATCGGGTCTGGCTGGTCGCTTTGGGGCCGCATCGGCGCATGTGTTGCGGTCGGAGTGGTGACATTGGCCTGCGCTTACGGTTTCGCCCCGCATTGTCTCAGCAATCCGATCGAAGCCCTGCCTCAGGACATGCGCGACTACTGGCTGAGCCAGGTGGCGGAAGCCCAGAAGATCAACGTCATTCTGCAACTGCACCGGGGCGAAGCGCTGGCCCTGATCGCAATGTCGATCCTGTGCATGGCAGCCGCCCTGATCTTTGCAGTCAGATCCCCGTTCAAACTGGAATACGCCCTGTTTCTGGCCCTGATCGTGACCGGCCTGGTGGTGTTCCTCTATCAGTCCAGAATGATGACATTCCTGGGTGTTTCGCTGGTGGCCGTCCAGGCGCAGATCCTGCGTGTCCTGTACACCTCTTATGCAAGCAGTCGCCGCGCGTTGTCAGGGCTTGCGATGGTTGCTTTCATCCTCTGCATCTCGCCGAAAACCGGGGCCAGTATCGATGAGCAACTGGGGCGCTTTGCCGGGCCGCCCCTTGCCGCATCCGCGAAGCCAGCCCGACAGTCACAGCAAAACTCGGGCGCATCCTGCAAAACGCCCCAAGCCTATGCGGCCCTGCGTGATCTTCCAGCCGGAAGAGTTCTTGTTGATTTCGACTTTGCCGCAAACGTTCTGCGCCATACCGACCATTCCGTTCTGGCGGGCAATTACCATCGGAATCAGGCTGGAATTCTGGCACAGATCGAACTGTTCCGCTCGGACGCTTCTCAGATCGGATCACGTCTGACCGAGCTGGATGTGGATTACGTCATGCTCTGCACGTCCGCGCCGCGTGCCGAATTCTGGTCCTGGGCCTCACAGGGTCGTGGTTTGCAATCGCACTTGGTTGCAGGTGAAATCCCTGGCTACCTCACGCGGGTACAAACTACGGAAGATGCGGCATTCCAGGTCTTCAAAGTGACTGCGGCACGCTAGGCCGGACAAAACCGGCCATCAGGCGTGGCGTTTCACGATCACCGACCCAACGGAATACCCGGCGCCGAAGGAACAGATCAGGCCAAGATCCCCTGCCTGCAAGTCGTCGGAATACTTCGAAAACGCGATGATCGACCCCGCAGATGACGTGTTGGCATAATCCTGAAGGATGTTTGGTTGCTCGCCCGGTTCGGGTTCGCGGCCCAGAACCTTCTTGCCGATGAAGTCATTCATCGTCTTGTTGGCCTGATGCAGCCACAGGCGTTTCAGATCAGAGTTCCCAACTCCTTCGGCATTCATGTGGTCGCTGATATGTTTGCTGACCATCGGCAGTACCTCTTTGAATACTTTCCGACCGTTCTGCGTGAACTGCATGTCACGCCGGTCGGTCAGCCCGTCAGGGCGCGAGCGGCGCAGAAAGCCGTTGTTGTTGCGAATATTGTTGGAAAACGCCGTGGCGCAACGAGTCGACAAGATCTCGAAATGCGGGCCTTTGGCGTCTTCGATCCGTTCGATCAGCGTCGCTGTCGCCACATCGCCAAAGATGAAATGACAATCGCGGTCGCGCCACTCCAGATGGCCCGAGCAGATTTCGGGGTTCACCACCAACGCCGCACGCACCGACCCCGACCGCACCATATCCGCCGCAGCCTGAATGCCGAACGTGGCCGACGAACAGGCGACGTTCATGTCAAAGCCGAACCCGTCGATCCCCAGTTCCTGCTGAATTTCGATCGCAATTGCCGGATAGGCGCGCTCGTGGTTCGAGGCCGCGCAGATCACCAGATCAACATCTGCCGCCGTGCGCCCCGCCTGTGCCAGCGCCTTGTTGCAGGCGTCCACCGCCATTTCGGTCATGATGCCGGGTTCATCATCGCTGCGCTGCCGCAGCAGTGGATGCATCACGTCCGGGTCCAGCACACCGCTCTTGTCCATCACGTAACGGTTCTCGATCCCCGATGCCTTGACGATGAACTCCTCGGATGAATGCTGCATCGGCTCCATCTGTCCGACGGCGATGGCTTCGGCATTCTTGGCGTTCTGCTTGTCGGCATAAGCGTTGAATGCCTCGACAAGCTCGGCATTGGTGATGACGTTCTGAGGCGTGAAGACACCGGTACCGGTGATGGCGGGGGTATACATGGCGAGCCCTGAATGTTTCGGATTTGCCCAAAATGCAGTCACGGTGTGATTTGATCAAGGTATGTTGACCTAAGGGAATGCGCGCAACGCGGCAGTTTCATATCTTGAATAGTTCAGAAACTGAAGTATATGACGCCCCAACGCGCGCGGAGATCCCCCATGCCCGACGATATCAGTACCAGACTTGGCCGCCTCAGCCCCGAGATTCAGGCGATTATGGGGGTGTATGCCCTGTACTGGAAACTGGAAGAGACGTTTGATTGCATCGAGACCGACCTGAGCCACCCCGAATGCCACATGCTGATCAAGCTGGATCAGCCGAAACGCATGGGGGTCCTGGCTGCGGATATGCTGAGCGTACCGTCCACAATCACCGCCACCGCGGATTCGCTGGAAAAAGCAGGCTATCTGACGCGCGAGCGTGACCCCGAAGACCGCCGCGCCTGGTTGCTGGTGCTGACCGAGCAGGGTGAAGAAGCCCGCAACATGCTGGTGGCCGAGGCCGGGGACCTGTTTCACAGGGCCTCGGGCCTGAACGACGAAGAAACAGCCGAATTCGCGCGACTGGCGCGCAAAATCCGTGACAACGTTTTGAAAACGGGAATTCCCGAGGGACTGAAGAAATGAAACTCCTGAGCTCTCTGGGCCTTGCACTGGCCGTTCTGGCAACTCCGATTGCCGCTCAAGATACTCCGAAACCGGTCAAGCTGATGCAGGTGCGCGAAACGGCGCCCGGCTTCACCCGCCAGTTTTTCGGCCGTGTTGCGGCACGGCAGACGGTCGATCTTGCCTTTCAGGTCGCGGGTCAGATCGTCGAGATGCCGGTCAACGAAGGGTTTGTCATCCCCAAAGGCGGCCTGATCGCGCGACTGGATCAGGAGCCATTCGAACTGCGGCTTGAGCGGGCGCAGCTGCAAAAGGAACAGGCCGACCGAACCGTCGCGCGCCTGTCGCGTTTGCGTGGCACCACGGCCAGCCAGGTGGCGGTCGATGACGCAGAGACCGAAGCGCAACTGGCCGCGATCGCTCTGCGCGACGCGGAATACGAACTGGAACACGCAACACTGACCGCACCATTTGACGCGCTGGTCTCCAGCCGCGCGGTCGAAGCTTTCACCACCGTATCGGCAGGCACGCCCATCGTCCGCATTCACGACATGTCCGAATTGCGCATCGAGGTCGACGTTCCCGAGATCCTGTTCCAACGCTCGGGCCAGAATGACGACATCACCATCACCGCCAAGTTCCCGGTAAGTGATGAAGTCTTCCCGTTGGAAATTCGTGAATTTGACGCTGAAACCTCCAGCGTCGGGCAGACCTTCCGCATCCAGTTCGGCCTGACCCCGCCCGAGGGGTTGCAAATTCTTCCCGGCTCGTCCGTCACCGTCAACGTAAAGGTTCAGGATGAACGCACAGGCATCGTTGTGCCAGCGACGGCCGTTGTTGCTGATGCATCAGGCGAGCTGAGCGTCATGGTATTCTCGCCGGTTGGTGCGGATGAAGGCACGGTCCGCCGCGTTCCGGTGACGATTGAGCCCACGCAGACGGGCGATGTTCGGGTGTTGACGGGCTTGTCCGACGGTGACGAAGTTGTTGTGGCTGGCGGCGCCGTGCTGACAGACGGTCAGCCCGTGCGCCGGTTCACCGGCTTCGCGAACTGAGGGGCTGACAGATGAACATCGCGCGCGCCTCGATTGATCGACCGCTTTACACATGGCTGATCATCCTTATCGCTCTGTTTGGGGGCATCTGGGGGTTCACGTCGCTTGGTCGCTTGGAAGACCCGGCATTCACCATCAAGAACGCGGTCATCGCCACGCAGTATCCCGGTGCCACGGCGGAACAGGTGGCGCTGGAAGTGTCCGAGCCCCTTGAATCCGCGATCCAGCAGATGGGCGAGGTGGATGTCATCACCTCGGTCAACCAACCCGGACAATCCTTGATCGAAGTAGAGATCAAGTCGACCTACGACGGCACCGAACTGCCCGATATCTGGACCCGCCTGCGGGCCAAGGTGCGTGATGCCGCCCGGGGGCTTCCGTCGGGTGTCAGCCAACCTTACGTGAATGACGGGTTCGGTGATGTGTTCGGCCTGTTCTATGCGGTGACCGCCGAAGGGTTCTCGGACGCCGAAAAGCATGAACTGGCAACGTTTTTGCGTCGGGAACTGCTGACCGTGGACGGCGTTGCCGATGTCGAGGTTCAGGGCCTGCCGGACGAGGCGATTTTTGTCGAACCCGACCTGGCGATATCGGTGAACCAGAACGTCCCGCTGCAAGCGATCAACGAAGCCATAGCCAATGCGAATTCGGTGAATTCCTCGGGGTCTTTGCGGTCAGAAGATACCCGCACCACCATTCTGACGGCCGAGGGTTCGGACAGTGTCTCGGCCATTGCGGGCCTGTCTGTCGGCTCGCAAGGGCAGGTGATCAACCTGTTCGACATGTCCGACGTCTATCGCGCGCGTCAGAACGATCCAGACATCATGATCCGCTTTAACGGGACCGAAGCCTTTACCCTCGGCATCGCCGGTCTGGCGACGGAAAACATCGTCGAGGTCGGCAAACGGGCTGACGCCAAGTTCGCCGAGCTGGATGCGAACATCCCCTTCGGTGTCGATATTCTGCCGATCTATCAGCAGCATGTGGTGGTCGAGCAGGCCTCGAACGACTTCCTTGTCAATCTGGCCATGTCAGTGGCCATCGTGGTCGCCGTGCTGGGTATCTTCATGGGGTGGCGCGCGGCCATCGTCGTTGGTTCGACCCTGTTGCTGACCGTGGTTGGCACGCTTCTGTTCATGGCGCTGTTCTCGATCGAGATGGAACGGATTTCCCTGGGTGCGCTGATCATTGCCATGGGTATGCTTGTGGACAATGCCATCGTGGTGGCCGAAGGGATGCAGATCGCGATGCTGCGTGGAAAACCTTCGCGGGATGCGGCTGAAGATGTGGCTTCAAAAACCCAGATCCCCCTGCTTGGGGCCACCGTGATCGGCATCATGGCCTTTGCCGGGATCGGGCTCAGCCCGGATGCGACGGGCGAGTTTCTGTTTTCTCTGTTTGCGGTGATCGGCATTTCGCTGCTGCTCAGCTGGATATTGGCCATCACGGTCACGCCCTTGCTTGGGCATTACTTCTTCAAGCAGGGCAAGGAAGGTGAGATCGACGCCTACGGGGGCATCCTGTTCCGCGCATATGGCGCGATCCTGCGTTTTGCGCTGCGCTTCCGGTGGCTGGTTGTTGCGGGTCTCATCGGCGTAACCGCAGCGTGTTATGCCGGGTTCGGGCTGATGAAACAGCAGTTCTTCCCCAACTCGAACACGCCTTTGTTCTTTGTGCATTACAAGCTGCCTCAGGGCACGCCGATTGCCCGCACGGCACAGGATATGGCGGTGTTCGAAGATTGGCTGACCCAACGCGATGACGTGGTTTCAGTCACGACCTTCGTCGGTCAGGGGGCAACCCGGTTCATGCTGACCTATTCGGCGGAAAAACCGAACCCGAGCTATGGTCACATGATCATCCGCACGGAAAGTCTGGAGGATATCCCGGCCTTGCAGGCGGATCTGGAAGCGTTCGGGTCCGTCCAGTTCCCCGAAGGAGAGTTCGGAACCAAGCGTCTGGTCTTTGGCCCCGGCGGCGGCGATCCGATCCAGGCCCGGTTCTCGGGCAGCGATCCGGTGGTTCTGCGCCAGCTTGCGGACCAGGCCGTGCAGCGCATGTCGGCGGCGTCACCCAATGCGCTGCTTGTCCATCATGACTGGCGCGAACAGGAACTGGCGGTGCAACCGATCTATGCCACGGAACGGGCGCAGACCGCGGGTGTCACGCGCGAGGATATTGCGGCCACGCTGCAATTTTCGACCGACGGCATCACCGGCGGCGTGTTCCGCGAACGGGATCGTTTGATTCCGATCATCCTGCGCCGACCGGCTGATGGAGATTACTCGATTGTCGATCAGGTGGTGTACTCGGATCAGTCCGGGAAATTTGTACCAATCGAACAGATGGTCGATGGATTCGAGTACAAATCCCTCAATACGCTGGTTCACCGTCGCGACCGTGTTCTGACCATCACCGTCGGCGCGGACATCCCGCCCGACCTGACGGCTGCGCAGGTGCATGCCGAAGTGCGGGACGCCATCGAGGCAATCGAACTGCCACCGGGCTACAAGATGGAGTGGGGTGGCGAGTTCGAAAACTCGCGCGACGCGCAGGAAAGTCTGGGCAAGCAACTACCGCTGAGCCTGCTGATCATGGTGCTGATCTCGGTTCTGCTGTTCAACGCGATCCGTCAGCCGATCATCATCTGGCTGCTGGTTCCGATGTCGGTCAACGGCGTGGTCATCGGCCTGCTGGGAACAGGTTTGCCCTTTACCTTTACGGCCCTTCTGGGTCTGCTCAGCCTGTCGGGCATGCTGATCAAGAACGGCATCGTTCTGGTCGAAGAGATTGACCTTGTTCGCGCCACGGGCAAACCCCTGCGCGAGTCCATCGTCGAAGCCTCCGTCTCACGTTTGCGTCCTGTTATGCTGGCGGCCATCACGACCATTCTGGGTATGGCACCGCTGCTGACGGACGCGTTCTTCGTCTCGATGGCGGTGACGATCATGGGCGGGCTGGCTTTTGCGACCGTCCTGACAATGGTCGCCGCGCCGGTGTTCTACCTGCTCTTCTTTGCGCGGGATGAAAAACGCGAACTTGCAACGGTGTGATCCCTTTTCAAGAGTGCAATGGAATCCCAGCTAAAACACACCGATCCTTGTGTGCCAGTTTAATCGTACCGAACCATTCAAAGTGACTCAGATCAGAAGGCGTCGGGAGGGTCGTAGAATGGTCGCCTGAGGGGCGGCCTTCATGGAACTCGTTGCTTGACGATGGTCGCCGCTCATCGAGAAACGCAAGGCTTGCCAGGCTCTTCTTCATTTGCTTCAGTGTGTTAGGAATTTGCACGAGGAATTCAATGGATAACAAAATTGGCGTGGCGGGCGTCGCTGGGGGGTTGGTCGGTATAGGGACCTTGTTATACACATACATTGATGGGGAACGAGCCAACGCGCGTGAACAGGATTTGGGATTTAGCCAGTTTGCTGCAAAAATTTCTCGTCTCGAGGCAGATCTTGAACAAATAGACGAAGAACTCACTTTAAAGGATCAGGAGATTTCTTCGTTGCGCGACGCGTTGAGCGCCATCGGCGAACGAGCACCGGTTGATCTTACGTTGCTGGAAAAACGCCTTAGCGATCTTGAGGAACAGCCTTTCGGGCAAGGACAAGCCGCTTCTGTAGAGGCTGTGGCAGCTTTTTTAGTACAGAACCACTTGGATGAGCTGCGCGGACCACAGGGACCGGCAGGTCCGCAAGGCCCGATGGGTCCAAAGGGGGAAGCCGGGGCTGCTGGTAGCTCGGCTGCACTGAATCCGCGCGCTCCTATCGAAGTCACTGGCGACTTTTCGACAGATTTTGAACCGCAGTATTTCGGGTCGACTAAAGCGAACCTCGTGGGATGTGCAGGAAAGGGCGTGCGGGTTTCCTGCACCATGCTTTTGGAACCGGAAGATGCCGCGTCATATCACTTTCAGGCCAGAGGAGACAAAATTCGCCTGGCATTGCCGACGGCGGAATGGGTCCAGGCGAAAGAATTCAAAGTTGGTTCACAAAAAAACTGGGTTGTCGGGGGCAATTTGTCCGCGGGTATCCCCCAGCGTGTAGATATCGCTTTCGACCTGCCGAGCGGTGGGCACAAAGGATTTCTGGCATTGGAAGTTTTTGAAGGTCAAAGCAGATCAACCGCCGTTTGGAAAGACATCCCTTTGACAGAATGATGAGGAAGCTCTGGAGCATATCCAGAGCTTCTTAACGCTGATAGCCACGGCGCTTATCCCTGTAGCGACTTCACCTCGACATCCTCTTCGGCCTGCGCCTTGATCGCCAGCGCGGCAGCGTGGCTTGCAGCGGCGGTGGTGTAGTATGGGATCTTGTCATAAAGCGCGATGGACCGGATGGCCTTGCTATCCTCGACCGCCTGCGCGCCTTCGGTGGTATTCATCAAAAGCTGCACCTGACCGTCTTTCAGCATGTCGACGACGTCCGGGCGGCCCTCATAGACCTTGTTGACCACGTCGCATGGAACACCCTGTTCCGCCAGCCAGCATTGCGTGCCGCGGGTGGCGACCAGCGTGAAGCCTTGTTCGACCAGAACCTGTGCGGCCTCGAGCATCGCCGCGCCCTTGTCGGCATCCTTGATCGAAATAAAGGCCCGGCCCGAGGTCGGCAGGACCATGCCCGCGCCCATCTGCGCCTTGAGGAAAGCGCGCGGGAAATCGCGGTCCCAGCCCATGACCTCGCCGGTCGAGCGCATTTCCGGACCCAGGATGGTATCGACGCCCGGGAAACGGGCGAAGGGCAGAACCGCCTCTTTCACCGAGAACCATGGCATATCAGGGTCGGCCAGCGTCATCTGATCGGCGATCTTGGTGTCGTCCACGGTCTTGTATGGCGGGCGCTGCGGAAAACTTGCCAGCTTTTCGCCCGCCATGACGCGCGCGGCGATGGACGCAATCGCACTGTCGGTGGCCTTTGCCACGAACGGCACGGTGCGCGAGGCGCGTGGGTTCACCTCGATCAGGTAGATCTCGTCATCCTTGATCGCGAACTGCACATTCATCAGGCCGACAACGTTCAAGGCCTTGGCCAGCTTGAACGTCTGATCCTTGATCTGCGCGATGATCTCTTTCGACAGCGAATAGGGCGGCAGCGAACAGGCCGAGTCGCCCGAATGCACGCCGGCCTCTTCGATATGCTGCATGATACCGGCCACATGCACGTCGGTGCCATCGCACAGCGCGTCCACGTCCAGCTCGACCGCGCCGGCCAGATAGCTGTCCAGCAGAACGGGGCTGTCGCCCGAGACCACCACGGCTTCGTTGATGTAGCGTCGCAACTGATCCATATCGCGCACGATCTCCATCGCGCGGCCACCCAGAACGTAGGAGGGGCGGATCACCAGCGGAAAGCCGATCTCTTCTGCAATCTCCAGCGCCTGAGCGTCGGTCGAGGCGATGCCGTTCTTGGGCTGTTTCAGCCCCAGCTCGTTGACCAGCGCCTGAAAACGTTCGCGGTCTTCGGCCAGGTCGATCGCGTCGGGCGTGGTGCCCAGGATCGGGATGCCCTCGGCCTCGAGCGCGTTGGCCAGTTTCAGCGGTGTCTGTCCACCGAACTGAACGATCACACCGTGAAGCGTGCCGTTTTCCTGTTCCTTCGTCAGGATTTCCATGACGTGTTCAAAGGTCAGCGGCTCGAAATACAAGCGATCCGAGGTGTCATAATCGGTCGAAACCGTCTCGGGGTTGCAGTTGATCATGATGGTTTCATACCCCGCTTCGGTCAGCGCGAAGCAGGCGTGGCAGCAGCAATAGTCGAACTCGATGCCCTGACCGATGCGGTTTGGGCCGCCGCCAAGAATGACGACCTTTTTGCGGTCGCTCGGGCGCGCCTCGCATTCGACCTCGCCCATCATGGGCGCTTCGTAGGTTGAATACATGTAAGGCGTCTGCGCCTCGAACTCGGCCGCGCAGGTGTCGATGCGTTTGAACACCGCTGAAACGCCCAGATTGCGGCGCGCACGGCGAACGTTGTCTTCGTCACGGCCCGTCAGCTTGCCCAGACGCGCGTCGGTAAAGCCCAGCATTTTCAGCTTGCGGATACCGTCCTCGGTGACGGGCAGGCCGTCTTTGCGTACCTGACGTTCGGCCTCGATGATCTCGCGGATGCGGGCCAGGAACCACGGGTCGAACTTGGTGACACCGAATATCTCGTCATCGGTCAGGCCATGGCGCATCGCCTGCGCAATGGTGCGCAGACGGTCCGGTGTCTGCTGGCTGATCGCCTTGATCACGGCGGCCTTGTCATCGGCTTCGTCCCACAGGCCCACGTTCAGGCCGGGGATTTCGACCTCATCAAAGCCGGTCAGGCCCGATTCCATCGACGCCAGCGCCTTTTGCATCGATTCGTGGATCGTGCGGCCGATCGACATCGCCTCGCCCACCGACTTCATCGCGGTGGTCAGGTAGGGTTCTGAACCGGGGAATTTCTCGAACGCGAATTTCGGAATCTTGGTGACGACATAATCGATGGTCGGCTCGAAGGATGCAGGCGTGACCTTGGTGATATCGTTGTCCAGCTCGTCCAGCGTGTAACCAACGGCCAGCTTGGCTGCGATCTTGGCAATCGGGAAACCGGTCGCTTTCGAGGCCAATGCAGAAGACCGGGACACGCGCGGGTTCATCTCGATCACGACCATCCGGCCATCATCGGGGTTGATCGCCCATTGCACGTTCGAACCACCGGTTTCGACGCCGATCTCGCGCAGAACGGCAATCGATCCGTTGCGCATGATCTGGTATTCCTTGTCGGTCAGCGTCAGGGCAGGGGCCACGGTGATCGAGTCACCTGTGTGCACGCCCATCGGATCGACGTTTTCGATGGAACAGACGATGATGGCGTTGTCAGCGGTGTCGCGCACCACCTCCATCTCGTATTCCTTCCAACCCAGCAGGCTTTCATCGACAAGGATCTGATTGACCGGCGAGGCATCCATGCCCGAGCGGCAGAAATGGATGTAATCCTCGCGGTTATAGGCCACACCGCCACCGGTGCCGCCCAGCGTAAAGGCGGGGCGGATGATGGCGGGCAGGCCGATTTCTTCCAGCTCATCAAGCGCCATCTGCACACCGGCATCCAGATCGGTGGTTCCGTCCTCGCGCTTGGGTGCGGTTACGATGGTCGCTTTCGGGTTTTCCAGCCCCAGCCGATCCATCGCCTCGCGGAACAGCTTGCGGTCCTCGGCCATTTCGATGGCCTCGCGCTTGGCGCCGATCATCTCGACGCCGAATTTCTCCAGCACGCCCATCTCTTCCAGTGCCAGCGAGGTGTTCAGGCCGGTCTGCCCGCCCATGGTCGGCAACAGGGCGTCGGGGCGTTCTTTTTCGATGATCTTGGCGACAACCTCGGGTGTGATCGGCTCGATATAGGTGGCGTCGGCCAAGCCGGGGTCGGTCATGATCGTCGCCGGGTTCGAGTTCACCAGAATAACCCGGTAACCTTCCTCGCGCAGGGCCTTGCAAGCCTGGGCGCCGGAATAGTCGAATTCACAGGCCTGACCGATAACAATGGGGCCCGCCCCAATGATCATGATCGACTGGATGTCGGTTCTTCTCGGCATGGCCTTGTTCCTTCGATTGTCCGCGAGGCATTTCAGCGAGTCGGGGCACCGCCCCAGCGCCCAAATTGTCCTGCGTTATAGGGACCGCGCGAAAAGGTGCAAGAGGTATCGGAAACAGGGGCGAAATTGCCGCTTTCCCCTCTTTCACTTGGCAGAGTATTCTCTATATGGCCCCTCACGGCAAATGAGGATGCAAGTGCGTATTCGTTTCGATCAGGGACCGGCTGGGCGAGGAGCCCGGTTTCAGCGTCCGTCTCAGGTGATCCGCGCGGATGTGGCGGAGGACGTGCCCCAGGCTCTGGCGGCGCTGGATGAGGCGCGCGCAGACGGTGCCTGGCTGGCAGGGTATGCCAGCTACGAACTGGGCTATGCGCTTGAACCCCGGCTCAACGGTCTTTTGCCGGAAGACCGCCGCCTGCCTTTGTTGTGCTTTGGGGTTTACGATGCGCCGGATCGGGTCGCCCTTCCGTCGCCTGCGGGTGAGGTGGGCGCATTCCGGCCCCGCTGGGATGAAGCGCGGTATGGCAAGGCCTTCAGGGCCGTGCATGACGCCATCGGTGCCGGTGACATCTATCAGGCCAACCTGACCTTTCCGATTGACCTGACCGTCTCGGGCAACAGCGAAACGCTCTATGCCGCGCTGGCGGCGGGGCAGCCAGTGGGCCACGGAGCACTGGTGCAGCAGGATGGGCTGCCCGATCTGCTCAGCCGCTCGCCGGAATTGTTTTTCCGAACGGATGAGGGTGGACGGATCGAAACCCGACCGATGAAGGGCACGCAACCGCGCAGTGAAGACCCGGATGAGGACGCGCGCCGCCGGGCTTTTCTGAGTGCGGACGAAAAGAACCGGGCCGAGAACCTGATGATTGTTGACCTGCTGCGCAACGACATCAGCCGTGTCGCGCTGCCCGGATCGGTTCATGTGCCCGAGCTGTTCCGGGTGGAAACCTATGCAACCGTTCATCAGATGGTCTCGCTGGTCCGGGCGCAGCTGCACAAATGCGTTGGGCTGGGTGAGATACTGACAGCACTGTTTCCCTGCGGGTCGATCACCGGAGCCCCCAAGATCCGCGCAATGGAAATTCTGGCGGAACTGGAGCCATGGGCGCGCGACATCTATTGCGGGACGATTGGTTGGGCCGCGCCGGATGGCCGGTCCGAGTTCAACGTGGCCATCCGCACCTTGATGCTTGAGGATGATCAGGCCACTCTGAACGTAGGCGGCGGTGTCGTTTGGGACAGCACCGCCCCGTCAGAGTATGAGGAGGCGTTATGGAAAGCCCGCTTCGCCCGCCAGCTGAACCTGATTTCAGCCTGATCGAGACACTGGCCTTCCGGCCGGATCAGGGCTTTGTCAGGCTGGACCGCCATCTTGCAAGAATGGCCCGCACTGCGCGGGTGTTCGAGATTCCTTTCAATCCGGATGAAGCGACCGCCCGGCTGAAAAGCGCCGCGTGTGACACCCCGCTGCGTTGCCGCCTTACGCTGGATGTGTCGGGCTCGATCGATCTGACAACCGGCGACCTGGTGGACAATCCCGGGATCTGGCGCGTCGCTCTGTCAGATCAGCGTCTGGCTTCGAATGACCTTTGGTTGCGTCACAAGACCACGCGCCGTGCGCTCTATGATTCCGCGCGCGCAGCGCTGCCCGAGGGGGTGGACGAGCTGTTGTTTCTGAATGAACTGGATGAGCTTTGTGAAGGCACCATCACGAACCTGTTTCTGGAAATGCCCGATGGTCGGGTTCTGACGCCCGCTTTGTCCTGTGGGCTCTTGCCGGGGATACTGCGCGAAGAACTGCTGGAAAACAAAGCGGTTGCCGAAGCCGTGCTGACCTTGACCGACCTGAAAAATGCGCAAACTGTGCGGATCGGAAATTCACTGCGCGGACTGATCGAGGTGGAGCTGATAGACAGGTGACAAAAAACAGCACGATGGTCGAACCGCCGGTTGCATTGCGACGGCTGCGGCTGGAATTTGGCATGTTCTATATCGGCTTCCCGTTGCTGATCGCTGTTCTCTTTCCACCGAACTGGATGTTTCCGGCCCTGTTTGCACTGACCGGGCTTGGTATCGTGCTGCTGCACCGGACGCCTGGGTTTCAATGGGCCGAGCTTCGTTACGGCTGGGCCAACTGGACCCTGCGCGAGTTGGCTCTGTTCTCTGCCATCGTTTCTGCCTTTTGCGTTGGGCTGATTCAGATCACGCGCCCGGAAGCCGCGTTCTTCCTGCTGACGCACCGCCCCGAAATGCTGGCGCTCATCTGGGTCGGCTACCCACTGTTGTCAGCGCTGCCACAAGAACTGCTGTTCCGCCCTTTGTTCTTTCGCCGCTATCACGCGATCCTGCCGGATGGGCGTGCGGCCTATCTGCTGAACGCGGCCATATTCTCGTTCGCACACCTTATGTACTGGAGCTGGATCGTCGCCCTGATGACATTTGTCGGCGGGCTACTGTTCACCTGGGCCTACCGTCAGCGCGGGTCATTCTTCTATGCGGTACTGCTGCACGCGATTGCCGGCAATATCATCTTTGCGGTGGGGCTGGGTGTCTATTTCTACTCAGGCAATGTGCAAAGGCCGTTTTGAAAGGGCGACCCGCCTTGACTTTCCGGGTCTGACAGGGTGTATCGGCGCGACGAATTCTGCGCCCGAAGGGATATTCCATGCACGCCTATCGCAGCCACACCTGCGCCGCCTTGACCGCCGCCAATGTTGGAGAAACCGTTCGCCTGTCCGGTTGGGTGCATCGGGTTCGAGATCATGGGGGCGTGCTGTTCATCGACCTGCGCGACCATTTCGGCGTAACCCAGGTCCTGTGCGACGGCGACAGCGCCGCCTTTGCCGAGCTTGAAAAAGTGCGGTCCGAATGGTGCATCCGCATCGATGGCACCGTCAAAGCCCGTGACCCGGACCTGGTGAACCCGAAACTGCCCACCGGCGAGATCGAAGTTTATGTACGCGAGCTGGAAGTTCTGGGGGCCGCCGACGAATTGCCGCTGATGGTCTTCGGCGATCAGGAATACCCCGAGGAAACCCGCCTGCGCTATCGTTATCTGGACCTGCGCCGCGAGGCGATGCAGCGGAACATGACCCTGCGCTCGGACGTGGTTGCGTCCATGCGCAAACGTATGTGGGATCAGGGCTTTCGCGAATACCAGACGCCGATCATCACCGCCTCGTCGCCCGAAGGCGCGCGCGACTTTCTGGTGCCTTCGCGCCTGCATCCGGGCAAATTCTATGCGTTGCCGCAAGCCCCGCAGCAGTTCAAGCAGCTGATCATGGTGTCGGGCTTCGACAAGTATTTCCAGATCGCGCCCTGCTTTCGCGACGAAGACCCGCGCGCCGACCGCTCGCCCACCGATTTCTACCAGCTGGACCTCGAGATGTCCTTTGTCGAACAGCAGGACGTGTTCGACGTCATTCAACCCGTTCTGACCGGCGTGTTCGAAGAATTTGGCGGCGGGCGCAAGGTTGATCAGGACTGGCCGCAAATTTCCTACAAGGACGCGGCGCTGTGGTATGGCACCGACAAGCCAGATCTGCGGAACCCCATCAAGATGCAGGTGGTTTCCGAGCATTTCCGCGGTTCCGGTTTCGCGATCTTCGCGAAGCTGCTTGAACAGGAAGGCACCGAGATTCGGGCGATCCCCGCGCCAGGCGGCGGCAGCCGAAAGTTCTGCGACCGCATGAACGCCTTTGCCCAGAAAGAGGGTCTGCCGGGGATGGGCTATATCTTCTGGCGCGATCAGGGTGAGGGGATGGAGGCTGCGGGACCGCTGGCCAAGAACATCGGCCCCGAACGCACCGAGGCAATCCGTCAGCAACTGGGTCTGGGCGTTGGCGATGCAGCGTTCTTCCTGGGCGGCAAGCCAAAAGCCTTTGAAAAGGTTGCCGGTAAGGCGCGTGACGTGATCGGTGAGGAATTGAATCTGACCGAAAAAGACCGTTTTGCCTTTGCCTGGATCGTGGACTTCCCGATCTATGAACAGGACGAAGAAACCGGCGCCATCGACTTTGAACACAACCCTTTCTCGATGCCGCAGGGCGGTATGGAGGCGTTGCAGGGCAACCCGCTGGATGTGCGCGGCTACCAGTATGATCTGGCGTGTAACGGGTACGAGCTGGTTTCAGGCGCGATCCGGAACCACAAGCCGGAAATCATGCTGGAGGCCTTTGAACTGGCAGGCTATGGCGAGGATGAAGTAAAATCCCGCTTTGGTGCCCTGTTCAATGCCTTCCACTACGGCGCCCCGCCACACGGTGGATGTGCGGCTGGTATCGACCGGATCGTGATGCTGTTGGCAGATGAGGCCAATATCCGCGAAGTCATGATGTTCCCGATGAACCAGCGTGCCGAAGACTTGATGATGGACGCACCTTCGGATCCGACCTCGGATCAGTTGATGGAATTGGGTCTTCGCATTATCCCTCAGGACCAGTAAAAAAATCCGCCCGCTTGTCGCGGGCGGTTTTTTTCACGCAGGCTGCGTGTGTCAGTCCAGTGGGTTTTTCAGATTGTCTCGATTGACGCGTATGGAACGCGCGGCATGCCGTGTTTGGCGGTACAGCCAGATGCACAGAAGGGTCGCAGTGATGAAATAGGCTGTCACCATTTCAAATCGCCTCTCGCTGTTCCAGTCGGTTCTGCACCATCCCGGCAATCTGCGCTGCCTGCGCCATGATCGGCGTCCCGTTTGCGCGTGACAATGCCAGCTTTCGCGCGGCTTCCGCCAGGGGCCTGTCATTTGCCTCGCGCGCGACGCCGTGCAGGAACTGAGCGGCGTAGTCCAAGGCACGATGATCGTTGGGACCTGCGAGCACATCGGCGATATGGGCCATGTCGTCCTGATAGGCCAGAGGGTCCGGGCGGATGATTTCATCGCGCACGGCATGAAGCCCGCTGGGCCGCCGATCCTCCGGCAGGCGTTCCAGAATGGATTTCTGAAAATGAGACATTGATTTTAGCGGCTTGGACAAAAACCCATCCGCGCCGGCCGCAAGAGCCATGTCTTCGCTGCCGTCATCGCCCGACAGGCCCATGATGACACTGATACGGGGCGTGGCCTCGGCCAATTCGGCGATCAGGTCGGCACCGGATCCGTCCGGCAGGCCCATATCGACCAGAATGACCGAAGGCCGATAGATCTGTAGATGCCTTCGGGCCGATTTCAGGCAATCCGCACGGCGAATGCGCGCGCCGCTGTGCAGGCACATCAGGCGGATGGCATCGCAAGCGTACCGGCTGTCTTCGACAACCAGTATGGTCTGACCCAGCAAGGGTCGAGTCGCGGTGGGCGCGGCGGTTGTGGTGGCAAGTAGGCCCGAATCGTCCATGGCAGCTCTCCTATGCAGCAGATGCTTCACGCTAGGAACTTCTGGCTAACACGACGTTAACGCGCGATTTGGCGCACTTGTCCTTTGGCGGGGCAGCCCCCATAACCCATGCAACGCAGGACAGCAGGAGTGAGACATGATTGGACGTCTGAACCACGTCGCCATCGCCGTACCGGATCTTGAGGCGGCGTCCGAGCAATACCGCAACGCGCTGGGCGCCAAAGTCGGCGCGCCGCAGGACGAGCCGGATCACGGTGTCACGGTCGTGTTCATCGAACTGCCCAACACCAAGATCGAACTTCTGTATCCGCTGGGTGATGACAGCCCGATCAACGGGTTTTTGGAAAAGAACCCGGCCGGCGGTATCCACCATGTATGTTACGAGGTCGAGGATATCATCGCGGCCCGTGATCATCTGAAAGCAACCGGAGCCCGCGTTCTGGGATCAGGTGAGCCCAAGATCGGTGCGCATGGAAAACCGGTTCTGTTTCTGCACCCCAAGGATTTCAACGGCTGCCTGGTCGAGCTGGAGCAGGTATAACCCCCAGCCCCGGAGGGCCCGAAATGACCATTACTGCCGCGCTGGTGTTGTTCGCCGTCATCTGGTTCATGACGTTGTTGGTGGTGCTGCCCATTCGCATCAAAACCCAGGGCGATCTGGGTGACATCGTTCCCGGCACGCATGCGGGCGCGCCGGAAGTGCATCACATGAAAAGAAAGATGTGGATCACCACCGGTATCTCTGTGGTTCTGTGGGCGATCATCGCCGGGATCATCCTGTCGGGCGTGATCTCGGTGCGGGATTTCGACTGGCTGAACCAACTGGAGCCAAGATAATCCCCGTCAGGCCTTTTGGCCCGACACGGCGTGATAGATATGGGTGAACGTGGCTGCCCCGATGATCGGGATCACCAGGTTCACCAGCGGCACTGAAAGCGGAATAGCCATCAAGGTGCCCGCCACCCAGATCGTTGTCGAGTGTTTGGACCGCAGCTTGCGTGCCCCGTCGCGCCCGATTCTTCGCATCGCAGCCAGGGTGAAATATTCCCTCCCCAGCAAGAACCCGTTCATCGCCCAAAAGATGAAAGGCGCAAGCGGGGTGAAAATTGCGTACAGGATCAGCGCCAGCAGGTTTGCCACAATCAGAACACCAAGAAAGCTGAGACCGTCCATTACCGCCTCTGAGACCGGGATACGCCGAGCGGGCGGCAACGCCGGAAAATGTTTGTCCTCAACCGCCTGTGCCACCTCGTCCAGAAAGATCGAGGTGATGGCCGATGCGACCGGCACCATCAGAAAAACGGGCAGGATCAGGACGAGCACGATACCGGAATAGTTCAGAACGTCGTTCAGCCACGGGACAGCCCCCACGAACGGCAATGAGATTTCGCTGCCCGACAACCAGTTGATCAACCAGATTGCGCCTGCACAGGCGAGAACCAGCAGCAGAATGGTCAGGCCCACGCCGCGCAGCAAAACGGCACGGAACTTGGGATCTCCGGTCTGGCCAAGTGCGCTGAAAAAGGCGTTCAGGATGATCATTCCGAAACCCACTCTGTCAACGCGGCCACATCGGGCCGGGGGCGTTCCGGCGGGGTCGCGCCCTCGGTGGCGATATGAATCAACCCGGCCACGCGTTCATTTTCGGCCAGCCCGAAAGCATCGACACAGAACGCGCGATCATGTGTTTGCCAGCCCGACAGCCAATTGGCGCCCCAGCCCGCAGCCAGCGCGGCATTCAGCAGCGCCAGACAGACCGCGCCAGCAGAGTAGGATTGTTCGATCGCTGGGATCTTTTCGAATTGCTTGCGAACCTCGATGACCGCGACGGCCAGATGCCCCATATCGAACTGGCTGCGCGCCTTGGCGATGTCTTCCGGGCTTTTGTTCAGCCTTTTCCCGCAGGCCTCGGTCAGGGTCGCCAGACGTGGCATCGCGCCCTTTTCCAGAACGATGAATCGCCAGGGCTCCAGTTTGCCGTGATCGGGGCTGCGGGCGGCGGCCGTCAGCAATGGCAGCAACTCCTCCCGGGTTGGGGCCGGAGCAACCAGTGTCTTGGCCGGCCGGGACCGGCGCGACTGCAAAAACTCCAGAGCGGCGGGGTTTTTCAGGGACATATGTTAACTTCCTTTACATCACGACTCTGTATCTTGGTCGGTATCCTGTCCGTTTCAAGGGCACGCCAATGGATTGCGTGGATCAATTTCATTACGACGAGCTTCGTGCAAGACTTTGAGAAAGAAGAGGAGACAATGGCGAAATCCAAGCTGCGTGATCTGCCGGATCTCAGCGCGATGGCGCAGGCCGGGGCCGTGTTCCAATTGAAGGTGACGCCCAAGGCGACCCGCGATCGGGTGAGCGTCGAAGACGGGCAGATCAAGGTATTCGTTACGGCCCCGCCGGAAAGCGGCAAGGCCAACAGGGCCGTGCAGTTGCTGCTTGCAGAATGTCTTGGCGTCGCGCCCTCGACCCTGACGCTGAAGCAGGGGCAATCCGCACGGATCAAGCTGTTTGCCTATGACCCCTGAGGCCCGGTTTCGCGAATTTGATAAACACCTTCGGGCAGATCCAGCGCGGCCGCCAGATCCCGCACCTGCTCGGGTGACAAAGTGATCTTCTGTATTTGATCGGTGCGGGGATCAAGTTGTTCCAGCGTGACGCATTCCGCGAAATTGTTGATCACCACATCTTCCTGCAAAGGTTGTTCACCTTCGTCCACAAGCGTAATGACCGTCGAGTCGAATTCATGCTCAATCGTAAACATGAGGCCAGAGTGCAAGCCGCCGAGGCGCAATGCAAGCCGTTCGTTGAACCGGCAGTGTGGTTTCGCCGGCACGGGCGTACTATGTTGAAATCACGGCCATTCGGTCTCAAAGGATATGACATGCGCATTTGGTTTGTTTTATTGCTGTCCCTGCTGCTTGCGGCGTGTGGAGAGGGGGCCTTGCGCGTCCAGCCCGCCGAGGAATGGCTGGGGGATGAGCCAGAGGCAGAACCGATGGTGCAGACCTTTCGCGAGGTCAGCCGGGCGATCGGGGCAGAAGCCCGCAGACAGTGTCTGAAACAGACGACCGGGCAGAATTGCGACTTTCGGATTCTTGTCGACCTGAACCCTCGGGCTTCGGTCAATGCATTCCAGACGCTGGATGAAAACAAGCAGCCGGTGATCATATTCACCCGCTCGATGATCGAATCCACCAAGAACGCGGATGAACTGGCGTTTGTCATGGGGCATGAAGCAGCCCACCACGTGTTGGGGCACATCGCCAGGCAGAGTGAAATCGCCAGCGCCAGCGCGGCCGAGTTCGGGCGGGTGGCAGAGTTGCGCGGCGGGGACGCCGCCGCCATTGAAGAGGCGCAAAAGCTGGGCGCGCAGGTCGGCGTTCAGGCTTATGTGAAAGACTTTGAGCTGGAGGCAGACCAGTTGGGAACCATCATCACCTATAACGCGGGATACAATCCGTTGGTTGGGGCAAAATTCTTTGATCGGATCCCGGATCCCGGTGACAGGTTTTTGGGAACCCACCCGCCGAATGCTCAACGCGTTCAGATCGTGCTGGAGACAGCAGAGCAACTGGGTCTGTCCCAATGACCGCGCTTACGTGTCTGGGTGTCGTCCTGACGGATCGCGGCTCGAAATACGCGGTTTCAGGCGCGCAGGTCACGACGCGGGCTGAAATCGACGCCGTTCTGGAGGATTTGAAATCCGACAAGAGCTATGCCAAGGCCACCCATAACACCTGGGCTGCGGCTTTGCCGACCGGCGCGTTGAAGGCCGATGACGGGGAAAGCGGCGCGGGTATGGTGATCCTTCGGATGATCGAACGCGCCGGGTTGAAAAACCACGTAATTGTCGTGACGCGCTGGTATGGCGGCAAGAAACTGGGCGGGGATCGCTTTCGCCGTGTTCAGGATGCCACGCGGGCCTATCTGGATCACATCGGCATCCAATCTTGACCTGAGTCAATGTTTGCCCTCGCGGATGCGCTACCCTTTGGACACAGCGTGAAAGCGAGAGGAAACAGCATGCCTACCCAAGAGACCCTGCGGCTGCATGCCGGATTGGTGGACGATATGGCCAGAATGCTGGACATTGATCTTGAGGAAGCCGCCATTGATGGCTCCGTTTCCGTGGACCAGATATCTGACGCTGTTTTGCGCTGTACCGACTGCCCGAACCCGGATCACTGCAAGAGTTTGCTGAACAATCCCGGTTCTGCTCGGCGTACGCCCGAATACTGCCGAAACCAGGAATTGCTCGACAATCTCCTGCCTTGACATACGGGTGTGCCATGACACGTCTGGGCGAAATCATGACCCATCTGCGTTTGGTGTTGCGCATGGGGCAGGCAACCGGAGCCAATTTGGCCGCGGCCTATCGGAGCGGTCATCTGAAACAGGAAGAATGGGCTGAAATCGTGCAGCAGTGCCGCGGCTGTTCCTGGGCCAAGGACTGCCCGGAATGGTTGGAACGGCGCGAACAGGTTGAACAGGCACCGTCGACATGCCCGAATCGCACGTTTTTTGCCGCTCTCAAAGCCAAGCAGAAGGAGCACGCTTGATGTCTCAGGTCGCGTTGGGGGAAATCGAAAAGCATTTCTGGCTTACACGCTCGGTTTCGCGCTGTATGGGCATTTCCATGACCGAAGTGATGGCCGAAGGACGCCTTTCGCCGGAACAATACGCCGAGCTTGTCACGCGGTGCCGCGTTGCCGGATGTGATGTGCAATGCGAGTATTGGCTTGCCCGGCAACAGGGCACAGCGGCCACGGCCCCGGATTTTTGCCCGAATGCCGAGGTATTGAATGGGTTGAAAACCTGATCAAAGCCCGTTGTGCGTTCCGTCGCACAAAGGCGGTTTCGAACTGTGTTTGCACCCACAGAAGAAAACCTTCTTACTGTCTTCCGCTGTATATTTCACAGGCTCAAATCCGGTGCCTTTGTGCGAGCCGTCGCAAAACGGCTGGCGGCCGGATTTTCCGCACGCACACCAGAAATAGGTTTTTCCCTGAACGACCTCGACCGGAAAGGGCGATTTCCGGGCAATGATGGGTGCGTTTGACATGTGGCTTCTCCGTCTTTTGGCTGAATGTGCTGAAACAGTTTAGGGCGTCGCAGTCAGAAGGATAGGTTTGACGCCGCAAGGAACGTCATTGCGCCATTGGATTGGCATGGATTCGCTGTGACTCACGAAGTCGTGATCGATTCAGTTGCCAGATAGTCGTTCAACCCGTATTCTGAACCCGGCCCCGAAAAGCTGGGCAATATCAGAAAAGTAATAAAGGATTGACGGACATGAAACTGAAACTCGCCGCCGTTGGCGCATTTGCACTGATCCTGACTGCCTGTGCGCAGCAGGAAGAACCGACACCTGTTTACGTTCAGCCCAGCTATGACAAAGCCGGCACGCCCAGCTGCCCGGGTGGCTATGAACTTGCCACAACCGAAGCAGGCCAGACGGTCTGTAATCCGGTTACTCAGTAAGCCATTCGCAGGCGGCCCGGACGCGGACCGCCTGCACCCTTTCGGGAACGACCGCCGCCATTCGTGGCGGTTTTTTCTTGCCTGCTTTTTTGCGGCTGTCGGCAAGTGCTTTGTCGCGGTGTGCGACCCCTGTTTAGTGCCTTTTGAAGCCGTAGGAATGCTTGAATTTGAATGATTTGTATTTGTGACGCTTGACCGCCCCATAGGGGATATGCCCGAGGACACGCCATTTGGGGGCGGTGTATCGATAAACCGTGGTCGGTTTTTTGATATGCGCCTTGGGGTGCTTGGCGTGTGACTTGGCTTTCGGGGCCACGTAATACCGGTTTATCTTGTGACGGCCGTTTTTGTGAAAGCTCAGATTTTTGCCGCCGACCACAATAAATCCGGCAGAGCCGACCTGTGTGGGCTGGGCGTAACCGGGGGTGGCCACGAAATGCGCAGCGATCAGGAATATCACACCCTTCCGGCCAAGCTTGAAGATATGAGACATGAAAACCCCCGTGATTGGCTTTCAGTCCAAGATCGGGTCTGACCGCGTGTTCGGCCAGTAAACTCGGTTCACGCTTTGCCCATATGCCGTGTGCTCGACCGCGGTGTCAGACCTTAGACGGGCTTACCCCACAAATCGTATTCTCCGGCCTCGTCCACTTCGACCGTGACGATGTCACCGGGCCTGAGGTTTTTGAACCCTTCATCGATGAACAGGTTGCCGTCGATCTCGGGCGCGTCTGCCTTGGTGCGGCAGGTGGCGGCCTCGTCGTCGACCTCGTCCACGATCACCTCAAGCGTCTGTCCGACCTTCGCCTGCAACTTGGCCTCCGAGATCGCTTGAGCCTTTTCCATGAAGCGATCCCAGCGCTCCTGCTTGATTTCGGCCGGGACGTGATCGGGCAGGTCGTTCGAGCGCGCGCCATCCACGTTTTCATACTGAAAACACCCGACACGATCCAGTTGTGCCTCGTCCATCCAGTCCAGCAGGGTCTGGAATTCGGCTTCGGTCTCGCCCGGATAGCCGACGATAAAGGTCGATCGCAGGGTGATACCCGGGCAGATCGCGCGCCAGGCCTTGATTTCATCCAGCGTTCTGGCCGACGCGGCCGGGCGTGCCATGCGTTTCAGAACGTCCGGGTGGGCGTGTTGAAACGGGATATCCAGATAAGGCAGCACGTTGCACCCGGCATCCGCCATCAGCGGAATCAGGTCCCGCACATGCGGATAGGGATACACATAGTGCAGCCGCACCCAGGCATCCAACTGCCCCAGTTCACGCGCCAGATCGGTGATATGGCTGCGTACTTCACCGTCTTTCCAAGGGTTCACATCGTATTTGCGGTCCAGCCCATAGGCCGAGGTGTCCTGCGAAATCACCAGCAATTCACGCACGCCATTGTCGACCAGCTTTTCCGCCTCGCGCAGAACCGCATGCGCGGGGCGGCTGGCCAGCTTTCCGCGCATGTCGGGGATGATGCAGAACTTGCACTTGTGGTTGCAGCCCTCGGAAATTTTCAGATAGCTGTAGTGGCGCGGCGTCAACTGAACGCTGCTGGCGGGTAACAGGTCCACGAACGGATCAGGATCGGGGGGCACAGCGGCATGCACCGCATCCAGCACCTGCTCGTATTGGTGCGGGCCGGTGACAGCCATGATGCGGGGGTGATGCTCGCGAATGTAATCCGGTTCTGCGCCCAGACAGCCGGTTACGATGACCTTGCCGTTTTCCACCAGCGCCTCTCCGATCGCGTCCAGCGATTCCGCCTTGGCGCTGTCAAGGAACCCGCAGGTGTTCACAATGACGGCATCGGCCCCGGCATAATCTGGCGAAATGCCGTATCCTTCGGCACGCAGCCGGGTCAGAATGCGTTCACTGTCGACCAACGCCTTTGGGCAGCCCAAGGACACCATACCGATGGTCGGCTGGTTTGATTGGGGCGTCTCGGTGATCCGGGCAGCAGGCGCCAGGTCGGGGCGGAGGTTTGGCGGGTTCGTCGTCATGCGCGGCATATAGTGGGGAAAGCTTCCCCTTGCAAATGTGACGTGTGATTTGAATGATCACGGCAATGACAAGCCAAAAGGCGGAGAGCAGACTATGAAATGGCTGATGCGCATCCTGTTTATTGTTGTGGCCGTGGTCGCGTTGATCATCGGCGCGCTGTTGCTGATGCCGGGGGAGAAGCTTGCCGCGATTCTGGCCGAGCAGGTCAAGGCCCAGACCGGGAGGGATCTGACACTGACCGGCGATGTGCGCATATCCTTCTGGCCGGTGGTCGGGATGGAGACCGGGCCGGTGCGTTTCGGCAACGCAAGCTGGGCCGGACCGGAGCCGATGCTTAGTGGGGAAAGCCTGGCCGTCGGGGTGGACGCTGCCGGGCTGTTGAACGGGGATCTGCGGATCAAACGTGTTTTTGCAGACAATCCCGTGTTGCGGTTGGAACGATCCGATGGGCGCGGCAATTGGGAATTGAGCACCCCAACAACAGCGACAACTGCGGCCACGACCGGGGGCACCACGCCCGCTGAGCCCTCGGGGCAGGTCACGCTGGATCAACTGGAGCTGACAAATGCACGGCTGATTTACGTGGAAAATGGCGTCACGCAGATGGACTTCTCGGGCGTGACACTATCTGCAAGCTGGCCCGAGGTGATGGCCCCGTTGGTGATGCAGGCCGCCATGCCAGTGCCCGGAGGTGCGGTTCAGGTTGATCTGAAAATCCCGGATTTACCGGCTTTTGCGGCCGGGTCAGTGACTGATCTGGAACTGGCTTTGACGGCTCCGGGCGGCGAGATCGGATTTGAAGGACGCGTCAATCTTACGGGTGAAATGGATGGAACCATCAAGGTCGTGACGCGGGACACTGAAAGAATGCTTGCCGCCTTCGGTCAGGCTGGCACATCTGTACCGCCCGGATTGGGCAAAATCGCCGACATTTCAGCGAATATGACGTATACGCAGGACGGGCGGATTTCCATGCGGAACATGGTTGCGCAATTGGATGACAACCGGTTCGTGGGTGAGGCGGATATCACCATCTCGGACCCGCCGCGTATCGTGGCCCGTCTGGATGCCGGTGATCTGGATCTGTCGCGGATTTCCGAAACGGGTTCTGCCCCAAGCGGCACGTCTCAGGCAAACGCTCCTGCACCTGAGGGGTGGTCGAAGGACCCTATCGACGCGTCCGCTCTGGCCTTGGCGAACGGTAAGATTCGCCTGACGGCCAACTCGATCGCCGTGCCCGGAATGACGTTCGGCAAAAGTGACCTGACCCTGTCGCTGGATCGGTCGCGGGCCGTTCTGGACATGCACCCGGCCACGCTGTTTTCGGGGCAACTGAAGGGTCAGGTGGTTGCCAACAACCGCAACGGCCTGTCTGTCGGCGGCAACGTGACCGCCACCGGGATCGATCTGGAACAGGCACTGACCACGATGGCCGGGGTCAAACGCCTGTCGGGAACCGCCGCGGGAGCATTTGAGTTTCTGGGCGTTGGTCAGTCCGAGGATCAGATCATGCGGTCCCTCAGCGGCAAGGGAAACCTGGATGTCGGTCCCGGAGTGATTTCCGGGCTCGATCTGGACCGGTTGATGGGGCAGGGCACCGGATCAGGCGGAACCACCGTGTTCAACAGCCTGACGGCCAGTTTCACCATCGATCAGGGCGTGTTGACGAACAGTGATCTGCTCATGTCACTGAAGAACTTCCGAGCAGATGGCACCGGCACCGTGGATCTGGGGGCTCGCAACATCGACTATCTGTTCACGCCCGTGGCGTTGCGTGCCAATTCCGGGCAGGGGATATCGGTTCCCGTTCACATCAAAGGCCCCTGGAGCGACCCGTCGATCAAGCCGGACCTGACCAAGGTGATCGAGGCGGCCGCGGATGTGAAGGTCAAGGAACTGGAAGACGACGCCAAGCAGAAGGTTTTTGATAAGGTCGGCAACGAATTGGATACGACGATCACCGACAGTGATCAGATCGAAGACGCCATCAAGAACAAGCTTGAAGAAGAGGCCAAGAAAGGTCTGCTCAAATTATTCGGCGGCGACTGAGCAACCATCGTGCTTGGGGCATCGGGATATGCCCCAAGCAGTTGTGTTCAGATGGTTTGGTCGTAATCGCCGACACCGGGCTCGGTTCGGATGACGGCATCAATGTCCGCGAAGATGGCGCGCATCTCAGCCTCGCTTTCGCTGCTTTCACAGACAACGACCAGATTGGGGGTATTGGACGAAGCCCGCACCAGACCCCAGCTGCCGTTGTCCAGAATCACACGTGCGCCGTTCACCGTGACCACTTCCTTGATTGCGCGGCCAGCGAGTGTTTCGCCCGCATCTCCCTTGGCGACCAACTTGTCGACCAGCCGCTGAAGGATATCATATTTCTCGGTATCAGCGGCGTGGGGTGACATCGTGGGTGTGGACCAGGTCTTGGGCAGGGCCTTGCGCAGGTCCGACATGCTCTGATCCGGGTTGCGGTCCATCAGCTTGCAGATTTCGACTGCGACACGCATCCCGCAGTCGTATCCACGCCCGATCGGTTCGGCCAAAAAGTAGTGGCCTGATTTTTCGAACCCGGCCAGTGCACCGATTTCCTTGACCCGACGCTTCATGTGGCTGTGGCCGGTCTTCCAGTAATCGGCTTTGACACCCAGGGCCTGCAACTCGGGATCGCTGGCGAACAGACCGGTGGATTTCACATCCGCGACAAATGTCGATCCGGGGTGAAGCTTGGCCAGATCACGCGCCATGATGACGCCAACCTTGTCGGCAAAGATCTCCTCGCCCTCGTCATCGACGACGCCGCAGCGGTCTCCGTCACCGTCAAACCCCAGCGCCAGATCGGCACCGCTGGATTTCACGGTGGCGGCCATGTCGTGCAGCATCTCCATGGCTTCTGGGTTCGGGTTGTAGTTGGGGAACGTATAGTCCAGACGGTTATGGCTGGGTACGACCTCAACCCCGATCCGCTCGAAAATCTCGGGCGCAAAGGCCGAAGCCGTGCCGTTGCCCGTTGCGCAGACCACTTTGAGCGGGCGGGACATTTTGAAATCGCCGACCAGGTCGTCGATATAGGCCTCTTTGACGCCATCGACGAACTCGTAAGAGCCGCCTTCGCGCGTGACGCTTTCGCCGTTCAGTACGATGTCACGCAGTTCCGACATCTCATCCGGGCCATGGGTCAGCGGACGCTCAAAACCCATTTTGACCCCGGTCCAGCCGTTGGGATTGTGGCTGGCGGTGACCATCGCCACCGCCGGCACATCCAGATGGAACTGTGCGAAGTATGCCATGGGGCTGAGCGCAGGGCCGATGTCTTTGACACGGATACCAGCCTGTATCAGGCCCAGCATCAGGGCATTTTTGATCGCCAATGAATAATCGCGATAATCGTTGCCGACAGCAATTACAGGCTCGATCCCGCGCCTGTGCATCTGCGTGCCAAGCCCCAGCCCAAGCGCGGTCATGCCGGGCAGGTTGATCTCTTCGGGATATTTCCAGCGGGCGTCGTATTCACGGAACCCGGTGGGCGTGATCATCGCGTCGCGCAGAAAGTTCCAGCTGTTGGGCGTTACCTCGGTGAGGGGTTTGGTCATAACAAGTCTCAATCGTTAAATCTGTATCGGATTCGCTTTGGCAAGCGCATCAAATCGCATCAATGTGTCAACAAGTTGGGGCATCTGGTCGAGGGGGATCATATTTGGCCCGTCCGATGGGGCCGAGTCCGGGTCCTGATGGGTTTCGATGAACACGGCCCCAACACCCAGAGAAACCGCGGCGCGGGCCATTACCGGTGCAAATTCGCGCTGCCCGCCCGAAGACCCGCCCTTGCCTCCGGGTTGCTGCACGGAATGGGTGGCGTCCATCACCACCGGATACCCGGTTTTCGCCATTTGGGGCAGCGCGCGCATGTCGGCGACAAGCGTGTTGTAGCCAAATGAGGTGCCACGCTCGGTCAGCAGGATATTCTGATTTCCGGTGCTTTCGATTTTATCGACGATGTTGGTCATTTCCCAAGGTGCAAGGAATTGCCCCTTTTTCACATTGACCGCTTTGCCGGTGTTGCCTGCCGCCAGCAGCATGTCGGTCTGACGGCACAGGAATGCCGGAATTTGCAGAACGTCCACCGCCTCGGCGGCGATGGCGCATTGCGCTTCGGTATGAACATCGGTCAGAACCGGGATGCCCATCGTCTTGCGGATGTCGCTTAGCACCTTCAGCCCCGCATCGATGCCCATGCCACGCTTGCCCGACAGGGATGTCCGGTTCGCCTTGTCATAAGACGCCTTGAAGACGTATTGCGCCCCGGCGGCGTCGCAGGCTTCTTTCATCTTGCCCGCAATCATCTGCGCGTGGTCTGCGGTTTCAAGCTGACATGGCCCAGCTATGATGGTCAGCGGAAGGTCGTTGCCGACTGTCAAGTCGGAGATTTTAACATGTTTCATGAGTTTTATGAGGATACCTGTTCACGAAGGACCGACGCGGTAAGCGAGATCATCAGGTAGATACCAGCAAACAACAGGAATGCCAAAATCGTATTTTCGAACTTGCGCGGATAGCTGGGTTCCTGACTGGGAACCGGGTTGACCGACACGGTCAGATAGCGCACCTGCCGGTTGGCTTCGGACCGGGTCGCTTCCATTTGCTGCATTGCCGTTTGCAGCATCATGTCACGCGCCGCCAGGTCCGCCTGCGCGATCTGGATGCGCACGCTCAACCGCGCCAGCGAGTTTTCGCCGTCCGAGGCATCCTGCATCTCGGCATTCAGTTCTTTGAGAACCTTTTCCAGACGGGCGATATCTGCCTTGACGCCATCAACCTTTGCCTTGTTCGGGCGCAGGTTGTCCTGAAGCGCGGCGAGCTCAAGCTCTTTGTCCTGAACCAGTATTTCGATTTCGTTGATGCGGGCACGCAGGCTGGCAATGACGTTTTCGGGGTCAAGAACCGCGCCCTGAAGCTGAAGCTCGATCAACTCTTCCTGAGCCTGCCTGCGCGCTTCCTGCGCCGCTTCGAAGCTTTGCAGTGCGTCGCGCATCTGGTCTTCGCGTTTTTTCCCGGACAAGGCGTTCACCCTGTCTTCTGCGTAAGAGATCAGGCGCTCGGAAAACTCGGTCGATGTCTGCGCGTCGGGGGCGGCAACCTCCATCCGAATGACCCCTTCGGTCGGGTCATAGCCGATGGTGATCATGCGTTTGAACAGCTTATAGGCGTCTTCAAGCGAGGCGTCTGGCGCCAGTCTTTGAATCGGGTCGATCCATTCCTGCTTGAAGACATCGGAAAACCCGGCATCCCGATCCAGCAACAGCAAAGCTTCTTTCGATTCCAAAAAAGACTGAACCGAGATCGAGTCCTGCGTGGTGGCGAATTGCGTGCCGGCGAGCAGACCGCCGACACTGCCCGGTCCACCATCAGCTTGCAGGATCAGGAATTCGGAATCGCTGGCATACATCGGCGTGGCGATGCGGTAGAAATAGAAGCCGACAATGAAGGTCGGCAGGAACACAAAGGCCGCCAGACGCGCAAACAGTCCAAACAGTTTACGCTTGCGACGGCGTGCGATGTCTTTTTGGATTTGGCTGATTTCATAATTGCGCCGCTCAGCCGGGCTGAGCTCGGGCCCGGGCAGGTTCGTTTTCTCGGCGCCCATGGGCTGCGGCAGTTGAACGTTGATCCTGTCCTTGGGTTTGTCACCCCCGTTCGATGGTTTTGCGGCAGCAAGGTCCAGCAGATTGGTGCGCTGGAAGGGGTCGATGCCCTTTTTGCGCAGCAACCGCACCGCGTCATAATCCGACGTCGCGGCCAGACCGTGTTTCTGCGCCAGACGTCGTGCGATACGCAATTGACGGCCCGTCAGGCCTTCGCGCTTGATGTCATCCAGCTGCGTCCCGGGCTGTGCTTCGCCGGCGGCCGCAGGGCCTTGCGTCGCGTTGCGAATACGCGAGATGGCGTCCGATCGCGCCTCGGCCGAGCTTTCCGTCTGACGTCCGCGGCGCCAATTGTATTTTCTAACCTTGGGTTTCGTAGTCATACAGCTGCTTCGCCTCTTCCAAGGAGTCAAATATATACAATTGCCCGTCCAGAAGTACGGCCGCTTTCTGGGCGAATTTCTCCAACACGGACGGGCTGTGCGATACGATCACCAAAGTCGTCGTGCGCAATCTTTCCTTCAGGATCGCCCCAGCCTTTTCGTTGAATTCGACATCTGTTGTCGCCGGCATCCCTTCGTCGATGAGATACATGTCAAAGTCCAGCGCCAGCATCAAAGAAAAGGTGAAGCGCGCCCTCATCCCAGAGGAGTAAGTGGCAAGGGGCTGGTCGAAATATTCGCCCAGACCGCAGAGCCATTTGCAATAGGCCTCGATGTAATCGGGGTCCATACCGTAGATCTTGGCGATGTAGCGCGCGTTCTCAAGCGCTGACAGTTTTCCCGACACGCCACCGGTGAACCCCATGGGGAAGGAAACCCGGCATTCGCGGCGGACCACGCCCTCGTCGGGTTTTTCCAGACCGGCCATCATGTTGATCAGCGTGGTTTTTCCGGTTCCGTTCGGGGCCAGAACGCCCAGTGAGGTGCCCAGTTCGACCCGAAACGAGACCCGATCCAGAATCACCTTGCGGCGCGTTCCGGTCCAGAAGGATTTGCTGACGTTGTCGAATTCTAGCATTCGCGGTCTGCTGCTCGTTTTGGTCGTTTGTCGCACTTGCGGGCGGCCAGAAAAGGTATTTTTACCGGCCCATGTTGGCTACATTATGTCGAATTATGAAACAAATGATCAATGCGTCCCGGTTGCGCGCATGAATGCGTCCCGGTTGCGCGCATGAATGTCTGGTCGGGTGCAGCAAGGGATTCCATTCACTTGGTGCTGCGTTCGGTCGTTATTATCTGTTTTGGCAGCCAACAACAGACTGGATGGACAGGGACCGTCACGATCAGATGAACGCGTTACGTCAGGAAATCCGCGCTTGCCGCTTGTGTGCCGACAGGTTCGCGCAAACAGAAACCGCACACGAGCCGCGCCCGGTGGTCTGGTTCCGCCCCGGAACGCCAATCCTTGTCGCGGGGCAGGCACCGGGCGCCCGTGTGCACGAGTCGGGGCGGCCCTTCACCGACCCGTCCGGCGACAGGCTGCGGCACTGGCTGGGGATTGATGAGTCGGTTTTTTACGACCGCGACCGTGTTTCGATCGTGCCGATGGCGTTCTGCTTTCCGGGGTATGATGCGCGCAATGCTGATCTTCCTCCACCTGCGATGTGCCGCAAGACCTGGCATGACCGAGTGATGCAGGACCTGGGGCGTGTGCCGCTGACCGTGCTGGTCGGAGGTCACGCGCACAAGTTTCATCTTGGCGCGCGCGGGTCGGTGACGGACACCGTTCGCAACTGGCGGGACCATGCGCCGCGGGTCTTTGCCTTGCCTCACCCGTCCTGGCGCAATACGGCATGGTTGAAGAAAAACCCGTGGTTCGAGGCCGAACTGCTGCCTGTTTTGCGTGCACGGGTCCAAGAGGTGCTGAATGACTGACTCCACGGCGTTGGACACCGCGCATGCCGCGATGCAGGCGGACCCGACAAGTGATGCCGCCCGTCTGCGTTTCTTTGAACGGCTTGCGGATAGCGAGCTGTTTCTGATGCTGACCGAAGAAGCGCGGGACCAGAATATCTCGCCCGAAGTGTTCGATGTGGCTGACGGGCGCTTTGTTCTTGCCTTTGATCGTGAGGACCGGCTGGCGCAGTTTGCCGGGCGGCCCGTGCCGTATGTGGCGCTGTCGGGGCGGGTGCTTTCGGGGATGCTGCCGGGACAGGGCATCGGGCTTGGTCTGAACCTTGAGACGGCGCCATCTTCCATGCTGATTCCGGTGGAAGCACTGGAATGGTTGGCTGAAACGTTGCAGCACAGCCCGCAAGAGGTCGAGGAAGAGCTTGCCGAGTTTTTGCCGCCCGCTGGCCTGCCGCAGAACCTGCTGACCGCGCTGGATGCAAAACTGGCGACGGCAGGCGGACTTGCCAGCGCGGCTTATCTGGTTGCCACCAAGTCCAAATCGGGCGCGCAGGGCCATCTGTTGGGATTTGTCGATGCGATCGAGGGGGCCGAGCCCGCTTTGGCCAAGGCCGCGTCCGAGGCGCTGACCTTTTCCGGGATCGAGGCAGGCGCGATGGATGTCGGGTTTTTCACCGCAAGCGAGGCCGCCGCCGCGCTGTTGGCCAAGGTGGGCCTTCGGTTTGATCTGCCCCAGCCGCAAGTTGCCGATACGGTCCGTGAAGCCCCCGGCAGCAACCCGGACAACCCACCCATTCTGAAATAACCATCCAAACGCAAACACGCGGCGCAAGCTGCACCGCGTGTTGTTGCATTGGGGTTTGTTTATTCCGCTGCCGCTTCCAACTTGTCCTGCGTGCGGGTTTCGAAGTCGGTGGCGTCGTGGCGTTCGTGAAGCTGCGTGTGCGGCTCGCCAAAGGTGCGGTTGACCATGCGGCCGCGCTGAACCGCAGGGCGCGCGTCGATCGCCTTGGCCCATCGCATGACGTTCTTGTAGGACTTCACGTCCAGGAACTCTGCCGCGCTGTAAAGGCGGCCCAGAACCAACTGACCATACCAGGGCCAAATCGCCATGTCGGCGATCGAATAGTTTTCGCCCGCGATGAAGGTTTTTTCCGCCAGTTCACGATCCAGAACATCCAGTTGGCGCTTGGTCTCCATGGCGAAACGGTTGATCGGGTATTCCCATTTCTCGGGTGCATAGGCGTAGAAATGCCCGAACCCACCGCCCAGATACGGCGCGCTGCCCATCTGCCAGAACACCCAGTTCATCACCTCGGTCCGCTCGGGGCCGGAAGCCGGCAGAAACGCGCCGAACTTTTCGGCCAGATGGAACAGGATCGAGGCGCTTTCAAAAACCCGAACAGGTTTGTCGCCCGACCGATCCCAAAGCGCGGGGATTTTCGAGTTCGGGTTGACCTCGACAAAGCCCGAGCTGAATTGATCGCCTTCTCCGATGTTGATCAGCCAGGCGTTGTATTCAGCGCCTTCATGACCAAGTGCCAGCAGCTCTTCCAGCATCACCGTGACCTTCACGCCATTGGGTGTCGCGAGCGAGTACAGCTGAAGAGGATGCTGTCCGACCGGCAGGTCCTTGTCATGGGTCGCTCCGGCGATCGGCCGGTTGATGTTGGCGAATTGTCCGCCACTTTTACTGTCCCAGGTCCAGACCGCTGGAGGGGTATACGAGGATTGGTCGCTCATCACTTGCCTTTCTTGCCTATGTCAGGGCTGCCATACAGCTAATATTGCAAACCGCCGAGTCCAACCCCACCCAACTGGCGCATTCTGTAACAATCCGCCGCCAAACTCTCACGTTTTCTCGTGCCGGGTCACAGCGGCGTTAGGGGGACTACGCACCGCACGGGAATCGCATATTGTCCATTCAGACCTGCCCAAGGCATCACGGATTTAGTTGACCCGAAAAGGATGGACGACATGAAACGCTTTGCATTGACACTCGCTGCGGCCATAGCGCTGGCGGTTCCGGCTTTTGCCGGCCCTCAATATATTGACGGCACAGGTTTTGCTGTTTCGGGTTACGATGTCGTTGCCTATCGCAGCCTGGATCAGGTGCCGGTGGGCCAGCCGCAGCCCGAGGGTGTGCGCGGAAATGCCAACATCACCGCCGAGTACAACGGTGCGACCTGGGCTTTTGCGACCGAGGAAAACCGCGACAAATTCCTGGAAAACCCGGCATACTACGCGCCGCAATATGATGGGCACTGCGCCTATGGCGTGTCGCGCGGTGGCAAGGTTCCGGCAAACCCGAACCTGTGGCGGATCGTGGATGACAAGCTGTATCTCAACATCACCGATGTGGTTGTCGGATTTTTCGAGGAAGACATTCCCGGCAATATCAATCTTGCCGAAGGAAACTGGCCCGGTATCGAACCAAGCGACGCCTCGACCAACGTGATTCCGAAATTCACGTCAGAAGGCCCGGTTTCGAACTGATCCGGCGCCACAAGATCAATGCCCGGCTGGCTCAGCCGGGCTCAGGCCCTTACCCCGCAAGCCAGAACTGATCCCGAATATCCTGATCAGCGTCAAACCTGATCCGCACACTCTTGGCCCCCGGAAACTTCCGTTCGCGGATCGTATCGGGGATGATGACTTCTCCGGCACCGGTATCTTTTGACTGAAAGCTCAGAATTTCAGCCTCGGTGTGGCGTGCGCTGGTCAGGACGGTCGTCGGCAAGGCCACGCGATTTGCCCCATGATGCACGGGCGTGGTGACAAAATAGGTCAGATGCCGCCCGTAACACCCGACCGCGTCAGGAACGTGATCCGAGACGCATGCATCAGATGTGTCCTGAACATCCGCTTCATCGTGCATTTTCGGCAACCTCTGGTCGGGATTCAGCATCGCCTTGCAGGCAGCGATATCTTCCAGCGGAAGTTCGATGATGCGCTTTTTCAAACGGGGTCGGCGCGGTTGCGGAGGGCCGGAACTGGCACCACCTTTTGTAACCAACCCTTCCTTGCGCAGATAATCATAGGCCGCCTTGGCGCGCGAAAAACCGGAACTGTCCCCATCCTTGTGATCGGGATGTGAATGGAAGGCGATCTGCCTCCAGGCGTCCCTGATCTCTTGGGAACCGGCGCAGGGGCTTAACCCCAGATCCGCCAACGCATCCGCGCGCGCCCGCACTTTATCGACAGGTTCCATACTCAAAACACTCATTACAAACTACACTTTTCCAGTGTCGCCAGCGTCATGGTTTTGTCAAATTTCAGGGATGATTTGCGGGGCTGGTGACAACAATCGCGGTGTTGAGATTCAATTGTCCCTCAAAGGCACCGTTTTAGGGGTGGTGCTGGTAAACAGTACACATCTTCCGAAACGACAAACGCCCGGGTGTAAACGTAACCCGTGCGAATCATTGGATTTTTTGCAAATCAGGCGACGTTTTCCAGTTCAACGCGTGGTGTAATGCCCAGTGCAAAGCAGACATCGCGCGTCAGTTCGGGACGGTTGAGCGTATAGAAATGCAGCTTGTCCACGCCGCCTTCGATCAGGTCCGAACACAGTTCAGTGCAGATCGCCGTGGCCAACAGATCCTCGCGCTCGTCGCGCACCGCTTTTTCAAAGGCCTGTTCGACCCAAACCGGAATATGCGTGCCACAGCGCTTGGCGAAATTGCGGGCACCCGACCAGTTCTCGATCGGCAGGATGCCCGGAACGATCGGTTTGTCGATACCGGCCTTGGCGCAAGCATCGCGGAACCGGAAAAAGGTCTCGGCTTCGAAGAAGAACTGTGTCAGCGCTTCGTCTGCGCCTGCGTCCAGCTTGGCCTTCAACCAGTCCACATCCGCAGCCATGTCTGCGGCCTCGGGGTGGGTGTCAGGATAGGCCCCGACACGGATGCTGAACATTTCGGTTTCGGCCAGTGCCTCGATCAGTTCGACAGAACTGGAAAACCCGTCGGGGTGCGGTACAAACTTGTCCTGACCCTTTGGCGGATCGCCGCGCAGGGCGACGATGTCCTGCACGCCGGCGCGTGCAAAGGCGTCTGCGATCTCCAGCGTTTCCTGCCGCGAAGCATCGACGCAGGTCAGATGAGCGGCCACGTTCAGGCCCGATGACTTGTGCAGGGTTGAAACCGCGTCGCGTGTCAGTTCACGGGTCGTGCCGCCAGCGCCGTAGGTGACGGAAACAAAGCGGGGATCCAAAGGGGCCAATGTCTGGACCGTGTCCCAAAGGCGGAAAGAGGCTTCCAGAGTTTTGGGCGGAAAGAACTCGAAGGAAATTTCAGGGTTGGACATTGTGGCCTCACTGGATCAACTGAGCCCCTTGTGCCATGGCGAGCATTGTGAAACAAACTCATATTACTCAACAACAACATGAATACTGTTTGAAATGCATATTGAATTCCGGCACCTGCGCACCATCAAGGCGATCCATGAATGCGGCGGGCTGGCCCGTGCTGCGGATCAGCTGAATATCACCCAGTCCGCATTAAGTCATCAAATCAAAGGGTTGGAAGATCAGGCGGGGGTTGAACTGTTTCTGCGCCGCTCAAAGCCAATGAAACTGTCAGCCGCCGGATTCCGCCTGTTGCGGCTGGCCGAACAAATCCTTCCTCAGGTCGAGGCCGCGCAGAGCGAGTTTTCATCGCTGCGGGACGGGCGAACGGGGCGGATGCATATAGCCATCGAATGCCATGCCTGTTTCGAATGGCTGTTTCCTGTTCTTGAAGCCTTCAGGAAATCCTGGGGCGATGTGGATGTCGATATCCGCCCCGGCCTAGCCTTCGACGCGCTTCCGGCCTTGCAGAAGGAAGAGGTCGATCTGGTGGTCTCGTCCGATCCCGAAGACCTTCCGGGTGTCGAGTTTGTCGAACTTTTCGACTATAACGCGGTGTTTGTGGCCGCTTCGACCCATCCCCTGGCCAAGAAAGACTATATCGAGGCCGAGGATTTTCGCGGCCAGACCCTGATCACCTATCCGGTGGAACGCACGCGTCTGGATGTGTTCAGCCAGTTGTTGATCCCGGCGCGGGTTGAACCTGCCACGATCCGGCAGGTGGAACTGACTGCCGTCATTCTGCTGCTGGTCGCATCGAACCGGGGCATTTCAGTGCTGCCGGATTGGGTCGTGCGCGAGGTCAAATACAACTCGGACTACGTCACCCGACCGCTGACGAAAGAGGGCATTACACGGCGTCTCTATGCCGCGGTCCGGTCGGAAGATCTGGAGAAACCCTTTGTGCAAGAACTGGTGAAACTGGCCCGGGAAGAAGCGCGAAAGCTGCAATCCCAGTAACGGCGTTTCCGGCGGGTCTGTTATGCGCATCATTCCTCTTGGCAAGGGCGCGTTGCGGCAGTATACGCGCGGTTTGACCGGACAGGAGCCTTTTGACAATGGTTGGCAGCGCAAATCTCAACATCATGATCAAGGCCGCGCGCAAGGCGGGGCGTTCTTTGGTCAAGGATTTCCGTGAAGTCGAAAATCTGCAGGTGTCGATGAAAGGCGCCGGTGATTTCGTCTCGAAGGCTGACATCGCCGCCGAAGCCATCCTGAAAGAAGAGCTTCTGGGCGCACGGCCGACCTATGGCTGGCTGGCCGAAGAGGGCGGTGTCATTGACGGCGAAGACCCAACCCGCCGCTGGATCGTCGATCCACTGGACGGCACCACCAATTTCCTGCACGGCCTGCCGCATTGGGCGATTTCCATAGCGTTGGAACACAAGGGCAAGATCGTTGCCGGCGTGATTTATGACGCCGCCAAGGACGAGATGTTCTTTGCGGAAAAGGGTGAGGGCGCCTGGATGAACGACATGCGTATTCGCGTGTCGGGCCGTCATCGCATGATTGAATCGGTCTTCGCGACCGGTCTGCCTTTTGGTGGCCGTTCGGACCTGCCAGCAACCCTTCAGGATCTGGCGCGCCTGATGCCCGCCTGCGCCGGTGTCCGTCGTTGGGGTGCTGCCGCGCTCGACATGGCATATGTGGCCGCCGGCCGGTACGAGGGCTTTTGGGAACGCCGCCTGAATGCGTGGGATCTGGCCGCTGGCGTGATCATCGTCAAAGAGGCCGGCGGTTTCGTGCAGGCGCTGAACCCTGAAGGCAACGTGCTGGAAGATGGTGAAGTGATCTGTTCTAACGAACCGATCTTCGATCAGTTCGCCAAGGTGATCCGGGGCTAGGCGCCCGTTTACCGGCCTTAACGGCGCGGAACGCGCGGAATGCGGGATTGCGACAGCTTGTACTTCGCCTCCGGGTGGGGCGGGTGCCCATGGGTGCGGTTCCAGAACTGAATTCCTCCGCGTCTCAGCCACAGCGGTATGCACAGGATCAGGCCAACGGCAAACCCCCCGGTATGGGCCCAATAGGCGATGCCGCCTTCGTCCGGGTTGCTCGTGACGCTGCCAAAGAACTGTATCGCCAGCCAGACGCCCAGCATGATGAAGGCGGGAATGGTAAAGACCCTGAAATAGACGACCAGGATCAGCAGGACATCTACCCGTGCTTTCGGGAACAGCAGCAGATACCCGCCCATAACGCCAGCAATCGCGCCCGAGGCCCCAACCGTGGGGACTTGGGACTCGGGCCCGGTGATGATGTGAATCAGGCCCGCGCCAATTCCGGCTGCCAGATAGAACAGCAGGAAAGGCAGATGGCCCATCTCGTCTTCCAGATTGTCACCGAAGATCCACAGAAACAGCATGTTCCCGGCCAGATGCATCCACCCCCCGTGCAGGAACATGGATGTCACGAGGGTTTCCAGCCCGAACCCGTCGCTGACCCGTGCCGGAATTATGGCGTAGTCGAAAAACAGCCTGCCGATCCGCGGCCCGTCACCCAAAATCCCCACATAGCTGAGGAAAATCAGGATATTGGCCGCCAGCAAGGCATAGACAACATAAGGTGTGCGCCCCGAAGGGTTATGGTCACGGATCGGAAACATGATGTGACGCTGGGCTTTTGTGTGCCCAGCGTCAAGGCAAGCTTATGCCGCACCTCCCAACAACGCGGCGTTTCCGCCTGCTGCGGTCGTATCGACACAGACATGACGTTCACCCAGAACACGCGCGCGGTCGGGATTGCCGGGGATCAGCGGTAGGATCGGACCGTCGCGGCGGGCCAGATGCTGTTCGATTTGACGGCCGGTTTCGTCGTCTCCCCACCAAATCACGCCTGAGATGCCGGTCAGGTTCTCCAGCCGGTGCAGGTCAAGCATTCCGGTCGTCTGAATGGCGGTGCCACCCAACGCAGATACAGCATCGGCCTGCGCACGCGCTGCGGCCTCTCCGGGCCCCATGCACAGAAGGGGCGGACGCGGATACTCGCTCAGGCGGTTCGATTCACCGGTCGGGCCGGGCAGGGATCGGGTTGTGACCGGCGCAGGTTGACCTTGTGCGGCAGGCAGATCAGCCACGGCGCCCCAGGTATCCGCCGTGCTTTGACGGTCGGGTGCGCAGAACCGGATCATGTAGTTTGGCCCGCCCGCCTTGGGGCCGGTGCCTGACAATCCTTCGCCCCCGAAGGGCTGAGACCCGACGATTGCGCCGATCTGGTTGCGGTTCACATAGATGTTGCCCGCATGGATAGCCTCGGTCACATGCTGCACGCGGTCGTCGATGCGGGTGTGCAGTCCGAAGGTCAGGCCGTATCCGGTGGCATTGATATCGTCGATGATTTTGTCGATCTCTTGCGACTTGAATCGGGCGACGTGCAGCACTGGGCCGAACACCTCGCGTTCCAGCGCGGCGATGCCGGGGATCTCGATCAGTGTCGGTGCAACAAAGATGCCATCGGGCGGCAACGGAAGTTCTTTCAGAACCCGTCCTTCGTTGCGCGCCTTGGTCACATGTTCGGCGATGCTCCGACGGGCCTGCTCGTCGATCACCGGTCCGCAATCCGTCGACACAAGCCAAGGGTCGCCGACCGACAGCGCATCCATCGCCCCTTTGAGCATGGCCAGAACGTCGTCGGCGATGTCTTCCTGCAAATACAGGCAGCGCAGGGCGGAACAGCGCTGGCCCGCCGACTGAAAGGCGCTTTCGATGATCGATTCCACGGCCTGTTCGGGCAGGGCCGTGCTGTCGACGATCATTGCGTTCAGACCGCCGGTTTCCGCGATCAGAGGCGTGCCGGGACGCATGGATCCGGCCATCGCCGCACGGATTTTCAGCGCGGTGGCCGTAGACCCGGTGAAGGCCACACCCGAGACACGCGGATCCGATGTCAGCGCCGCGCCCACGGCAGGCCCACCCGGCAACAGTTGCAGCACGTCGCGTGGCACCCCTGCCTCGTGCATAAGCTGAATGGCACGATGTGCGATCAGGGGCGTCTGGGGCGCAGGCTTGGCCAGAACCGCGTTTCCGGTGGCCAGTGCAGCAGAGATCTGCCCAGAGAAAATCGCCAGCGGGAAGTTCCACGGGCTGATACAGGTGAAAATCCCCGCGGGTTCGGCTTCGGGGATGTTGGCTGCATAATAGCGCAGGAAATCCACCGCCTCGCGCAGTTCGGCCACCGCATCGGGCAGCGACTTCCCGGCCTCACGCGCCAGCAGCGCGAACAACTCGCCATAATGCGCTTCATAAAGATCGGCTGCGGCATTGAGGACACGGGCGCGTTCGGCAGCGGGGGCGTCCCAGGGGTTGGCCGAAGCCAATGCCATCTCCACGTCCGCGGCACTCGCTGCGGCCACCGCGCCGGGTTTGTCCTGAGGTTGCGCCGGGTTGATCACTGGCTCGTCCGCTTCAGGCTTGGCCTCGCCGGCCAGCAAGGGTTGCGCATACCAGTGATGGGCGCGGAACTGATCCCGTGCCGCATCAATCTTATCCAGCGTTGGAGTGTGATGCAGGTCAAAACCCTTGGAGTTCGGTCTTTCAGGCTGGAACAGGTCCGGCCCGGTCGGCAGTGCGGGCGGAGGAGTCCGGAGCGCAACAAACGGATCGGCTGCGACCTCTTCCGGCGGCACATCTTCGTCCACAATCTGGTTGACGAAGGATGAGTTTGCGCCGTTCTCCAGCAAGCGTCGAACCAGATAAGCCAGCAAGTCGCGATGCGCCCCGACCGGTGCATAGACGCGGCACCGGGTGTTCTGCTTGTCCATCACGATCTGATGCAGGGTCTCGCCCATGCCGTGCAGGCGCTGGAACTCGAACGGTTGATCTTCGGCCATGTGAAGGATGGCGCTGACCGTGTGGGCGTTGTGCGTGGCAAATTGCGGGTAGATCCGGTCGGTCATGCCCAGCAGTTTGCGTGCATTGGCGATATAGGAGACGTCGGTCGCGGCCTTGTGCGTGAAGACCGGAAAGCCATCCACCCCTTCGACCTGCGCGCGTTTGATCTCGGTATCCCAATAGGCACCTTTGACCAATCGCACCATAATCTGGCGATCATGACGTTCGGCCATGCCATACAGCGTATCCAGTACCAGACCTGCACGCGGGCCATAGGCCTGAACCACGATGCCAAACCCGTGCCATCCGGCAAGGGCCGGGTCGGACATCACCGCCTCGATCACCTGCAACGACAACGACAGACGATCCGCCTCTTCTGCATCGACGTTCAGGCCCATTCCGGCCGCCTTGGCCAGCAGGGCCAGCGCCCGCAGCCGCGGCACCAGCTCGTCCATCACACGCTGTTCCTGTGCCAGCTCATAACGGGGATGCAGGGCGGACAGTTTTACCGAAATGCCCGGGTTGGCGCGGATATCGTCATGGGTGCAGGCCTCGGCAATGGCCGAGATGGCGCGGGAATAGGACAGGTGATAGCGCGCCGCGTCCGCTTCGGTCCGGGCCGCTTCGCCCAGCATGTCGTAGGAATAGGTATAGCCTTTTTCCTCCATCCCGCGCGCACGCTCCATGGCGGACTGAATGGTTTCCCCCAGAACGAACTGTCGCCCCATCTCTTTCATCGCGCGCGCGACGGCCGTGCGGATCACCGGCTCGCCCAGCCGCTTGATTGCACCGCGCAGCGCCCCGACCGGAGACGCCTTGCCTTCGTCCAGTACCTTTCCCGTCAGCATCAGCGCCCAGGTCGAGGCGTTCACCAGCGAGGAAGAGGATTGCCCCAGATGCTTGCCCCAATCGGATGGTGCGATCTTGTCTTCGATCAGCGCATCGATTGTGTCGGCATCCGGCACGCGCAACAACGCCTCGGCCAGACACATCAGGGCGATACCTTCGTCGGTGGACAGGCCATATTCGGCCAGAAACACCTCCATCAACCCCGGAGAAGTGCTGGACCGGATGTCGCGCACAAGCTGCGCAGCGGCGGTGCCGATGGCGCTGCGATCCGTGTCTGTCAGGTTCGCCTGAGAGATCAGTGTATCAAGAACTGCCGACTGATCGGCGTAGGTTGAGCTATCGATGAGGGTGCGCAGGCTGTGTGACATATGTCCTCCGGTCTTTTTGATAATATAATGCGGAAAATTCAGGACAACGGCCCGAATATTGGCTATTGGAAGTCCTGTGTTCTGAAGATTCGGCAAAAGACAGCGCAAATGAGCTTTCCTGATCTGGATCGGTTCGACCGGTCGATTCTAAAAATTCTGGCCGAGGATGGTCGTATCTCGGTGGCTGATCTTGCGCGCGAGATCGGGCTGTCGAAATCTCCGACGCAAGCGCGGCTCAAACGGCTTGAGGCAAGCGGAGTAATCCAGGGGTATCGGGCGATGCTGGATCCGATCCGGTTGGGCCTGGATCACGTCGCGTTTGTCGAGGTGCGTTTGACCGATACCCGCGAAAAGGCTCTGGCCGAGTTCAACGCAGCCGTCCGCAAAACCGCCGAGGTCGAGCAGGCGCATATGATCGCGTCCAATTTTGACTATCTTCTGAAAGTGCGCACCGCCACCATGTCGGAATACCGCCGTGTATTGGCCGAGAAGATCTCGTCTCTGCCGCATGTCGCCAATACCTCAACTTTTGTTGCGATGGAGGCCGTGAAGGAAACCGGTATGCTGGGCGGTTTTGAACATCAGTCTTGACCCGGCAGAATTTTGGCCCACCCTTGTTGCGTGATGCGAACCTGTGCTGCAACGTTTTTCCTGATCGCGTTTTCATGCTCGGCCATGGCCGAGACATGCCCCACGGCTCCGGATCATTCCGAAGGGGTGAATGCGCTGATCAAGCAGGTCCAAAAGGCGGAATCGCAAAGCGACGCCCGGGTCATCTCGAATCAAATGTGGGAACTCTGGACGGACGCGCCGGATGCCCGGTCGCAGACTCTGCTGGACCGGGGAATGGCGCGACGAGAGGCGTGGGACTTGTCGGGCGCGTTGGACGATTTCAACCAGCTTGTCGAATATTGCCCGGATTACGCCGAAGGCTACAATCAGCGGGCTTTCGTAAACTACCTGAGGCAGGATTTTGAAGCGGCGCTGCGCGATCTGAATGTCACGATCGAAATGTCGCCCAACCACATCGGCGCGCTCAGCGGACGCGCGTTGTCTTTACTGGGTTTGAAACGTCTTGAAGACGCGCGCACAGCATTGTCCGAAGCGCTGGAACTCAACCCGTGGCTGTCCGAGCGGGCGTTGTTGGAACCCGGCGGCCTTCTGGAACCGCCCGGAGAGGATATCTGACAGCCGGCTCGGGTAAGTTTTGAAACCGGTCGAAAACCGCCAAACAGGAGAGTTTCACGATCACCACGGGGACTGGGCCCCGCAATCAGAAGGGCAAATGGGTGACAAAGCCGTCAGCGCGACAGTATCCGGCGCTTTTCGGCCATGGCTTCGCGTCGCCGCTGTTCAATCCCGAGTTTGAAGGACTCTTCGACAAAGTCGATGTGATCCGTTGCCGCTTTTTCGGCCCGCTCCTCATCACCTTCGATCACAGCGCGGCCGAGTTCGAGATGTTGCTGCAACAGCTTTTCGCCGGTCCCATCGATCGTGCGCAGGAAGTCGCGATTGTAGAAAACGCCCTTGCGGGTGAGTTCGTAGATCGACGCCATCATGTGGATCAGGGTCGCGTTCTGGCTGGCATCAACAATCGCTGAATGCAGCGCAAAGTCCGCCTCTTGCGAAGCCTTGGCGTCCTGCTCCTGCCAGGCGCGCTCGTTTTCATCAAGGATCTCTGAAATCCGTTCCTTGTCTGCCTTGGTTGCACGACGGGCGGCAAGCCGGGCCGCGAAACCTTCCTGTTCGCGGCGATACTCCAGATAGTCGAAAAAAGCCGGCTCATGGCGTTCGTACAAAGCAAGAAGCGCGGGCATCATGGCTTGTCCGGTCAGGGCCGCGACGAATGTCCCTTCACCGTGTTGCGTTGTGACCAGCCCGCGTTCTTCCAGCACCTGAAGGGCCTCGCGCAGCTTTGGTCGCGACACGCGCAGCATCTCGGCCAAATCGCGCTCGGACGGCAGTTTCCGGCCCTGTTTCAGGATGCCCGACGCGATCAGGTCCTCGATTTGTGAAACCACCGCATCAGCCAGCGATTCGTGTCCGACCGGTTCAAAAATCGCCGTGGTGTTCATGAGATGCTGCCCCGTGTGATGCTAAAATAACCAGAATAACTGGTAAATAAAGATAACCATATCCGTTCTAAATTCAAGCGCGGGGATGTTCTTTCCGGACGTGGATTACATGTTTGTTTGCGAAGGGTTTTTTAGGAAAGTATAGGATTTTCATGTGGTCGCATCAGGGTTTTTCCGGGTTTGTCGGATGCAGGTTTCCCATTTCCGCTCATTGCCAGAGGTAAATAAAGTTATTGACTGGTTTAATCTGGTAAAGTTAGTTTACCACCGGAGCGGCGCTGGAAGAGCCTGCGCCACTGATCGGAGAAAACCCGACCAACCCTGGAGGAGATTTCATGAAGAAGACCCTGACGAGCCTGGCCGTGGCCGCCAGCCTGCTGGCGGCACCCGCGGTTGCGGCGGACAAGCTGCTGCTGAAAACACCGATTGCCTTTTCGACCGAACTGCCGGGCCTGGGTTCGCCTATTCCACGTGTGGCTGATCAGCTGGAACTGATGTCCGGCGGCACGCTGAAGATGAAGGTGTACGAGCCGGGAAAACTGGTTCCGCCCTTCGAAATTCTGGACGCCGTGTCCACCGGCAAGATCAACTCGGGCTACACTACGGCTGGTTACTGGGCCGGGAAAATCCCGGCTGCGCCGTTGTTCTCGGCTGTGCCGTTCGGCCCCGAGGCGGGCGAATACATGGCTTGGCTGTATTATGGCAACGGCATGACCCTGTATCAGGAGATGTATGATCAGGCCGGTTTCAACGTCAAAGTTCTGCCTTGCGCCATCATCGCGCCGGAAACCTCGGGCTGGTTCGCCTCCGAGATCAACTCGCCCGAAGACCTGAACGGGCTGAAGATGCGTTTCTTCGGTCTGGGCGGCAAGGTGATGCAGAAACTGGGTGTGGCAACCTCGCTGCTGCCAGGTGGTGAGATCTTCCCCGCATTGGAAAAAGGTGCGATTGACGCGACCGAGTTTTCGATGCCTGCGATCGACGCGCGCCTGGGCTTCCACAAGCTGGTCAAATTCAACTATTTCCCCGGCTGGCATCAGCAGGCGACCGTATTTGAACTGCTGATCAACAAGGACGTCTGGAACGAAGCCAGCGATCAGCACAAGGCAATCATCGAAAACGCCTGCAAGGCTTCGATGGCAGACAGCTTTGCCGAAGGCGAAGCCATCCAGCACGCGGCCTTGATCGACAACGTTGAAAACAACGGCGTTACCATCAAGCAGTGGTCGCCCGAGATGCTGGATACCTTCCGCGCAACCTGGGAAGAGGTTGCCGCTGAAGAGGCCGCCAATGATGCCTTCTTTGCACAGGTTCTGGCCGACATGAACGAATTCCGTGACGGCTATAACCTCTGGAAGACAAACGCCTTCCTCCCACGTCAGTAATCTCTCCCTCACTGACGTTGCCGGGGCGGCCCGATCCGCCGCTCCGGCCCCTGCTTTTCGATCTTCGGACTTTCTAACCTTTCACTACCCGTATTCCGGGTTGCTGAGCGAGGAATGACCATGACCACCCAAAACAACCCCAACGATCCGGTCGAAGCCTATGAAGGCATCCTGGAACACCCCGAATCCGACCGCCAGAAAATCGCCGTCGCGATCGACGCCGGGGTCAAGGCTGTGGGTCATGTCGTCATGTGGGCCAATGTCCTGCTGATGGGCGCGATCTTCGCACAGGTCTCGTTGCGTTACCTGTTCAGCCAGAACTACCCGAAACTGGATGAGATCCAGTGGCATTTTTATGGAATCGTCACGATGATCGGCATCTCGTATGCCTTGATCACCGACAGCCATGTGCGGGTGGATGTCCTGCATATGCAGCTTTCGCGCCGCGCGCAGCGGATCATCGAGGTGATCGGCATCCTGACCCTGCTGACCCCGTTCATCTATCTGATGGTCGATCAGGGCTATGACTATTTCTACGAAAGCTTCCGCGTCAACGAACGCTCGGACAGCCCCACGGGCCTGCCTGCGCGTTGGGCCTTCAAGGCTGTCATTCCGATCAGCTTTGTCCTGCTGGCGCTGGCCGCGTTGGCACGGTTGATCCATGACGGGCACGCGTTGATGTACGGACCGGCCTCGGAGCGCGAGGGCGCACCGCTGCGCCGTATCCTGCTGGTGCTCGCGGTCTTTGCTGCCGTCTGTGTGGGCCTGACCTTCCTGGTCGAAACGACCGAGGAAAAGCTGGTCATCGCGATGTTCCTGACCTTCATCGCGCTGCTGTTTACTGGCTACCCGGTGGCTTGGGTTCTGGCCGGTGTCGGTGTCGCCTATTGCGGTCTGGCCTATCTGTTCGACAACGATCTGATGCTGTGGACAGGTCTGGAAAGCACATTTACCGGGCTTGATTACCTGACCCTTGGGGCGGTGGTGAACCGGGTCTACGCGACCATGTCCAACGCGGTTCTGGTTGCCCTGCCGATGTTCATCTTCATGGGTCTGATGCTGGACGAATCCGGTGTGGCCGAGCGTCTGATGTCCTCGATGCAGCGCCTGTTCGGAACGGTGCGCGGAGGTCTGGCCATCACCGTGACCCTGATCGGGATCATTCTGGCGGCCTCGACCGGCATCATCGGTGCCTCGGTTGTTCTGCTGGGCGTGCTGTCGTTGCCGTCGATGATGCAGCAGAAATACCAGCCGACGCTGGCGGCGGGCGTGGTTTCGGCTTCGGGGACGCTGGGCATTCTGATCCCGCCCTCGATCATGCTGGTGATCATGGCCGACCAGATGGCCCTGTCTGTCGGTGACCTGTTCATGGCTGCCGTTTTCCCGGGCGTGATCATAGGCGCCCTGTACCTGACCTACATCTTCATCCTCGCGCTGGTGAAACGCGACGCGGCCCCCGTGCCCGAAGGCGCGAAAGCCCCCGATTGGGCCGCCGTCAAGGACGTTCTTATCGCCGTCATCCCGACGCTGATGCTGATCCTTGCGGTACTGGGTTCGATCTTCGCCGGTCTGACCACGCCGACCGAGGCCTCGGGCATCGGCGCGCTGGGTGCCACCTTGCTGGCTTTGGGCTATCGCAAGCTGACCTTCCAGAAGCTCTGGAACGTGCTGGTTTCGACCTTCAACACCACCGCCTACATCTTTGCGATCTTCCTCGGCGCGACCGTGTTCTCTTATGTCCTGCGGGAACTGGGTGGGGACGAGCTGATCGAACATGTGGTGCAATCCACCGGTTTTGGAGCGAACGGCACCATCCTTTTCATCCTGTTCATCGTTTTCCTGCTGGGATTTGTGCTGGACTGGATCGAGATCACGTTGATCGTGCTGCCCCTGATGCGCCCCATCGTGAACGGTCTGGGCATCGACATCCCCGGCTTCGGCGTTCTTGATGAACCGGCACTGGTTTGGTTCGTGATCCTTGTCGCTGTGACACTGCAAACCAGCTTTCTGACGCCGCCCGTTGGCTTTGCCTTGTTCTATCTCAAAGGCGTTTGCCCGCCAGAGATCAAGCTGACCCACATCTACAAGGGCATCATCCCATTTGTCCTGCTGCAATTGACCGGATTGGCGCTGGTCTTCCTGTGGCCGACCCTCGCCACCTGGTTGCCCTCGGTCGCCTACTAAGGAGCTTATCGCCATGCGTCTGAGCCAATGTCATAATTTCCACGACTTCCGGCGGCTGGCCAAGCAGCGGCTGCCGGGGCCGATCTTCAATTACATCGACGGCGGCGCGGATGATGAGGTGACGTATCGGGAAAACACCAAGGCGTTCGACCGATGCGATCTGTTGCCTTCGGTCCTGCGCGGGGTTTCGGACGTGGACATGTCCGTCACGGTGATGGGGCAGAAACTGGACATGCCGGTCTATTGCTCGCCCACCGCGTTGCAGCGCCTGTTCCACCATCAGGGTGAACGCGCCGTCGCGGCAGCGGCAGAGAAATACGGTACCATGTTCGGAGTTTCCTCTCTGGGAACCGTCTCGCTGGAGGAACTGCGCCAGAAACACAAGAACCCGCAGGTCTATCAATTCTACTTCCACAAGGATCGCGGATTGAATGCCGCGATGATGCAGCGCGCCAAAGAGGCGGGTGTCGAGGTCATGATGCTGACCGTCGACAGCATCACCGGTGGCAACCGCGAGCGTGACCTGCGCACGGGGTTCTCAATCCCGTTCCGGTTGACGCTGGGCGGCATGATCCAATTTGCGATCAAGCCGACGTGGGGCATCAACTATGTCACCCATGAAAAGTTCCGGCTGCCTCAGCTGGAAGAACATGTGGATATGGGCGGTGGGGCCAGCTCGATCGGCGGGTATTTCACCGATATGCTCGATCCGTCGATGAACTGGGATGACGTGGAGCAGATGGTGCGCGACTGGGATGGTCAGTTCTGCCTGAAGGGGATCATGACCGTCGGTGACGCGAAACGCGCGGCAGAGATCGGGTGTACCGGCATCATTCTGTCGAACCACGGTGGCCGCCAACTGGATGGCTCGCGCACACCGTTTGACCAACTGGCCGAGATTGTCGATGCCGTTGGCGACAAGCTGGACGTGATGATGGACAGCGGCATTCAGCGTGGCACCCATGTGCTCAAGGCGCTTTCGATCGGGGCCAAAGCCGTGGGTGTCGGGCGGCACTACCTTTATCCTTTGGCTGCCGCAGGGCAGGCGGGTGTCGAACGGGCCCTTGGGTTGATGCGTGCCGAGATCGAGCGCGACATGAAACTGATGGGTGTCACCAGTGTTGGCCAGCTCAGCCGCGAGAATATTCGTTTCCGCAATCCCTAACCCAAACAGGGGCCGATATGACCAATGACGCGTTGATCAAACATTTCCGCTCCATCGTCGGTGCGCGTCACGTGCTGGTCGGAGCGCGCGCGACAGAGCGTTTTCGGCGCGGTTTCCGCTCGGGCGAGGGCGAGGCGCTGTGCGTCGTTCAGCCGGGGACCCTGCTGGAGCAATGGAAAATCCTGCAAGCCTGCGTCGCAGCCGACAAGATCGTCATCATGCAGGCGGCCAATACTGGCCTGACCGAAGGGTCTACGCCGTCCGGCACCTATGACCGTGACGTGGTTCTGATCAACACGCGCCGAATGGATACTCTGGTGCCCTTGAACGACGCAGAGCAGGTCGTCAGCTTTCCGGGCGCCACGCTTTTTGCGCTGGAAAAACTGTTGGCCCCTTTTGGACGCGAGCCGCATTCGGTGATCGGTTCGTCCTGCATCGGCGCGTCGATCGTGGGTGGGGTATGCAACAATTCCGGCGGTTCTCTGGTAGAGCGCGGTCCGGTTTACACGGAACTTTCCGTCTATGCGCAAGTCACCGAACAGGGTGAATTGGAACTGGTCAACCACCTCGGCATCGATCTGGGCAACACGCCGGAAGAGATCCTTGCCAACCTCGATGCAGGGAAATTTGAACGCAATCCCGGGGCAACCAACAAACGCGCATCGGCCAGCGACTACGCACAGATCGTGCGGGACGTGAATGCGGAAACGCCTGCGCGGTTCAATGCGGACAAGGCCAGGCTTTTCGAATCTTCGGGCTCGGCCGGGAAGCTGGCCGTTTTTGCCGTACGCCTTGACACCTTTCCCAAGAACGAAGTCGAAAAGGTGTTCTATGTGGGCACCAACAATCCCGACGATCTGGCAGACCTGCGGCGCTACATTTTGTCAGAGTTCAAATCGCTGCCGGTTTCGGCCGAATACATGCAGCGCGAAGCGTTCGACATTGCAGCACGCTATGGCAAGGACACGGTCGTGATGATCGACAAGCTTGGCACGGACCGTCTGCCGATGTTCTTTGCGATGAAAGGCGCCGTGGATGCCCGCCTGCGGCGCATTCCGTTTTTGCGAAATTTCACTGATCGTTTCATGCAGGCAGCAATAGCTTTGTGGCCACGTGTCCTGCCTAAACGGATGATGGATTTTCGCGACAAGTACGAGCATCACCTTATCCTGAAAATGAAGGATGAAGGTGTGTCCGAGGCCGCCGAGTGGCTGCCGCGATTTCTGAGGGACCGCGATGGCGGATTTTTCGAATGTGATCCGCGCGAGGCCAAGATTGCAGGCCTCCATCGTTTTGCGGCGGCTGGCGCGGCGGTGCGTTACATGGCGATCCATTCGGACGACGTCGCAGACATCATCGCACTGGACGTCGCACTGCGCCGCAACGATCAGGACTGGCTGGAGAAGCTGCCGCCTGAGATCGAAGACCAGTTGGTTCACAAACTCTATTACGGGCACTTCATGTGCCACGTGATGCATCAGGATTACATAGTCAAAAAAGGGGCCGACCCAAAAGCGCTCAAGGCCGCAATGTTGAAACTGTTTGACGAACGCGGCGCGGAATACCCTGCTGAACATAACGTGGGGCACCTTTACGAGGCCAAGCCCGACCTGGCGGCACATTACAAATGCTGTGACCCGACCAACTCGTTCAATCCGGGTATCGGCAAAATGTCCAAGGCTAAGAATTATCAATAACCGGTTTTCCGGCGCGGCGGGGTGCTGTGAAAACGGCCGACAGATACGTCGGGTTCTGATGAGAAGGGTGTTGGTACCCGACTGCCTGATTTCCTGAGCGCACCCCCGCAAGCATCTGCCGCGCAGAAGGCTGCCAAAACCGAATGGGCGTCGCTTGTCAGCCGTAGGGAAGATTCGGACAGCGCAGTCGGAATCGGCAAGGAATTCCGCGTTGAGGCGCGGAATTCAGCCGCGATTGGTGCAGATCGTTTGGTTTTGAGTGTCAAACACACGTGTTTGTCAGGCCGTTAAAGATCTGAACCGGCGGGTTCGGACGGTCCATTGGCTGAGCACCTTTCTGTTCAGGTAAATTCGGGGTTGCATGATTTCTGACGGGTTTTCCTAGGGTTACCCTTGATCTGCAATCGATGTGCAGATCAACCCTCCGAAGCTGCGGGCCAGAAGCCCGTTTTGCATGCGAAAAATTGCAGATGAAGAGAGCCGGGAAATCGCCAATTTTCCCTTATTTTTCACGTTTTTTGGAGAACTACGGGAAACCCCCAATTTCGCGCCGCGACAAACAGGGGTAAACATGACCTACCGTACTTACCACACACACACACGGTATTAACTTTCCCCGATGAGGGGCTGGTCACACCCCCTCGGCCGGCCCCTCTTAACTTTTGGGGTCAGTGGCAATGCGGATCGTTGCCAATGTCGAAGGGTGTGATGATCTTCCCGAGCGGTGTCAGCTTTTGATCAAACCGGCGACGAGCGCGGGCAAGTCTTGCGATGCGCAATAGGCCACGGTGTGTGGAATCTCCGCGACCGGCGTCTTCCGATACCCTTCGGTAAACAGCAAAAACGGGATTTTCGCCCGAGCGGCCGTTTCCGCGTCAACTTCGCTGTCGCCGACGAACAAAAGTGGGCCAGAAGCCTGAAGCGCATCGAAGCTTGCGAACAGATGGTTGGGGTCCGGTTTTCGCGTCGAAAGGCTGTCGCCACCAATAACAACGTCGAAGAATTGCGACAGGTTCAGCGCCTCAAGCACATGCCGTGCGGGCGCTTCTGGTTTGTTGGTGCAGATACCCAAAGCGCACCCCATCTGTCGCAAGGCAACCAGCGCTTCGGGGATGCCTGGGTAAGGAACAGTCGTTTCGCTTGCAGCGGCATTGTAATGCTTCAGGGTCAGTTGCGTCAGTTCCGCATGGCGGTCCAGCGGCAGGCCGCAATGCAGGATCACGCGTTCAACCAGTTTGGGCAAACCGTTGCCGACGAATCCTTTGATGATGTCCGTCGGCAAAGGATCATGCCCAACGTCGTTCAGCGTGCGGTTGGCCGCCGCCGCCAGATCGCCCAGGCTGTCCACCAGCGTTCCGTCCAGATCGAATACAACTGCTGCGGTCATGTTTGCTTGCCCTTCTTCGTACGACCCAAGACCTAACCCGCCCTGTTCCGGGGGGCAATCGCCTGTTTCAAAACGACGCTTGACAAACCTTACTAAAATAATCAGATTAAGCGACACGAACAGAAAGCCAGCCCTTTCGGGGTCAGCCAGATCACATGAAACGCGATAGATATGGCACCATGCCGAAACGCTCTGGAGATGTCCCGATGAACGTACAGAACCCGACCCCAACCCAAGGTTACGCTGTCTCGATGCTTCCCGCGCACAAGGCCGAGGATCTGACCAAGGGCGGAAACCTGGCCCAAATAGAACTGGGAGATCAGCTCTATACCCTGCGCATCACCCGCGCAGGCAAACTGATCCTGACGAAATGAGCGCGCCTTTCAAGCGCGGCGGCGCAGCGGTGGGCCGCCTTGCCGATCTCGATCCCATCGAAGCGGGCGCCGTGATGTATCTGCGGATGTGGAGCGACGGTGAGGGCGGGCGCGCCGACGCTGCCAGCGATTTCCAAGTCGCGCTGGGCGCGGAATGCGGGCGTGCGGCAATGCTGACCCTGGATCGCTTGTGTTCGCTATGCGCCACCCATGGCCGCCGTCCTTTGATCCGGCATGGTCTTGGATGTGCATGCCTTGGCGCGGATGAGAATTGCTTTGCCCAGATGATCGCGGCAGCGTCCGAAGGGGCGCGTGAAGACGCGATGATGCTGGCGTCCTTGATCGTGCGTCCGGATTTTGCCCCCGCCTTGGCATCCCTGTCGGAAGAACTGGGACTGACTCTCAGACGTATGACGGCTGGTTTCGAAATGCCGATCACCGGCCACCAGACCCCCTCGGCCGTGCTCCACTGACCCTGAGTGTTGAACGGCCAAACCCCGGCGATGCGCCGGGGTTTTTTCGTTCAGCAGCACCCGCATCCGGCATGGTGATGGTCATGATCGCACACAAGGGCAGGGGTGAAGTCACCCACTTCGGACAACACATCCCGCAGCGCCCACAGGATCATGTCAACATCCTCGGCTTCGATGGTCAGGGGCGGGCGAATCTTCAGGATGTTGTCCTTGGGTCCCTCGCTGCCGATCAGGATGCGATGATCGCGCATCCGGTTTTTGACATAGCTGCAAATCTCGGTACCTTCGCTTCCGTCGGGGTTGATCAGTTCCACGCCGAGAAACAGCCCCATACCCCGCACGTCGCCAACGCAACCAAAGTCGGTTTCGATCTGGCGCAGCCCCGCCATCAGCCGATCCCCCATCAGGCGGGCATTGTCCTGCAAGCCTTCGTCGTCAACGATATCCAGCACCTCTTTGCCGATCCGGCAGGACAGGGTCGAGCCGCCAAAGGTCGAAAAGAACTCAATCCCGTTGTTGAAGCTGTCCGCGATCTCTGTGGTCGTCACCAGCACGCCCAGCGGGTGCCCGTTGCCGATTGGCTTGCCCATCACCACGATATCCGGAACCGCGCCCTGGTGTTCGAAGCCAAAATAGTATTCGCCCAGTCGTCCCAGACCTGTCTGCACCTCATCGGCGATGCAAACGCCGCCGGCAGCACGGATTTTTTCGTAAACCGCAGGCAGATAGCCCTTGGGCGGAATGATCTGTCCGCCGACGGACGGGAAGGTTTCCGCGATGAAACCGGCCACGCCCTGTCTCCGGTCCCGAAGGGCCGCAATCGCCGGATCGACAAGATCAGCAAATCTTTGCGCCCGGTCCGCATCATCTCGCTTGAATGACCCGCGATAGTCATCCGCAACCTCGACCAGTTCAACCCAGTCGGCTTTCCCGATGCCGCCCGGTTTGTTGAACTTGTAGGCCGAGATCGCCACCGCAGCGTTCGTGTTGCCGTGATAGCCGTGATCCGGCGTCACGATCCCCTTCGCGCCGGTATGGGCGCGGGCCAGCCGCAGGGCCAGTTCGTTGGCCTCGGTTCCCGAGTTGACGAAAAAGCAGACCTGTAGGTGATCCGGCAGCTTGGACAGGATCTTATCGGCAAACTCCACCTGTGCCGGATGCAGATAGCGGGTGTTCGAGTTCATGCGCCTTAGCTGATCCGCAGCCACGGCCTGAATGCGCGGATGCGCGTGCCCCACATGCGGGACGTTGTTGTAGGCGTCCAGATAGGGGCGTCCCCATTCGTCGAACAGGTGATGCTTCCAGCCGCGCACCAGCATGACCGGATCGTCATAGGTCAGGGACAGGTTGCCCCCGAAATGCGCCCGCCGTTTGTTCAGGATTTCCGCTTTGTCCGTAGGGTGATAGAACACCTTGTCATCCGGCAGGTTCAGCAACGCCGCCGGGTTCGGGCAGACCGCGTGCCACAGCTCCATCTCGTCCGGATCGCCGACGCCGGGCCAGTCCGCTTCCATGCCATCAGTGGTGAGCGCCAGTTGGAAATGCACATGCGGAGCCCATCCGCCATTCTGGCTGGCATCTCCCAACCTGGCAAACGCGGCTCCCTGTGCCACCGGGTCCCCTGGTTTCAGCCGGTCGCAGCATTCCGGGTCCAGATGGCCATAGAGCGTATAGAACGGGTCGCCTTCGGGCGTTTCGTGATGCAGGATGATCACGCCGCCGTAATCAAGGTGCTGGTCGCGGTTCTCGACCACTTCGACCCGCCCGCTCATCGGTGCATGCAGAACCGTCCCGGCACGCGCAAACACATCCACCGCCAAATGCACCGTCCGCCTGTCTGAGGCTTTCCAGGGGCCCTTGCGGAACCCCGGCTCGGCATAGATCAGGCGGGGCTCGTTATAGTAACCCAGCCACAACCCCTCACCATATTCCTCGCCAACCCGCGCAGCCTCGGCCAAAGGCATGTGGAACGGGTCTTGGGGCCAGACGCAGTTTTCGACCGAAAGCGAGCCCATGGGCACGTCGCTCAGATCCTGGCCGAACATGTCGGCAAAATGTCCCCGGTGTTCCTGAAGATAGGCGTGGATGCGTTCAGCCCCATCGACAACCGGCAAGCCGCAAGCCGCCCGCAACCGCGCCGACATCAGCCCGCCATTGACGGATGCGTTCTCAAGGAACCGCCAGGCAGGCGCCTGAGAGATCGTCACATAGGGATCATCCGGATTCTCGGCCGCCATCAGGGTCGAGTTGACGACCGACACGGCAAGCCGCATCCTCAGCAACGGCCAGATCAGGTCAACCTCATCCGCCCGCAGCCGGTTGGCCGCGTGATAGCCCTTTACCAGAGCAGCCAGTGCCCGTTCCGGCTTGGGGTGATCCAGCACGACATAAGCGCCGGCAATCGCCAGATCGCAGATGCGCGGCGCGGCGCACATGTCACCCAGATCGATCAGGCCCGAAATCCGCCGCCGCTCGCTCAGTTCCCCTTCGACCAGAATGTTGTAGTCATTGGCGTCATTGTGGATAGCCTGTTTCGGCAGGTCCGCAAGGACATCCGCGATTGCAGCGAACCCCTCACAGATTTCCGTCAGCAGTGCCCGTCGCGCGGGGTCAGGGATCGCGTTTAACTTGTCAGCAATCCAGCCCGCCTGCATCAGATCCCATTTGAAACCGGCCCGGTGCAGTCCCGCATGCTCAAACCCTTCCAGGGCCCGGTCGGTCGCCCCCAATACGCGCCCCAGTTTCAGGATCAGCTCTTCGGATTTTGGTGCGGCCTTCGCGTAACATTGCCCCGGCAGGCACTCCAACAGCCAAACCAGCCTGCGCTGCCCTTCAGAATCGGCGATCTCGGGCAGCGTTGCGCCGGCCAAATCGGGGAACACCTTGGGAAACGGCAACCCCGGTGCCTCTGAAGAGATATGCGCCAGCGCCTTGATCTGAAGATCAACCAGATCGGCATCGCATCCGGCCCGCATGGCTTTCAGCACATAATCCTGACCATTGGTGGCCTGCACCAGAAAGTTCAGGTCATATTCACCATCCAACCGCGTCAAACGGGCGTCCAGCCCCCAGAGCTGCCGCAGCGCGGCCGTCCAAAAAGCATTCAAATCGTCCATCCCGTCTCCGCCCCGATCGCGCCGGAGCCCTCTTCATCTGGCCAAAAATATCCTCGGGGGGAATCGCGCCTTGGCGCGATGGGGGGCAGACAGCCCCCCGCCTTACCCCATGGCCCGCAGGCGCTTGATCAACGACGAGGTGTCCCAGCGGCCACCACCCAGTTTCTGTACATCCTTGTAAAACTGATCGACCAGAGCGGTGACGGGCAGGGACGCGCCGGTTTCATCGGCGGTATCCAGACAGATACCCAGATCCTTGCGCATCCAGTCGACGGCAAAGCCATGTTCAAACTGATCATCCAGCATGGTCTCATACCGGTTTGCCATCTGCCAGCTCCCCGCCGCGCCCTGGCTGATCACCTCGACCACCGCGCGTCCGTCCAGCCCAGCCTTCTCGGCAAAGTGCAACGCTTCGCTGAGACCCTGAACCAACCCAGCGATGGCGATCTGGTTGCACATCTTGGTCATCTGGCCCGCGCCGCTGTCCCCGATCCGGCGGCAGATCTTTGCATAGACCTGCATCACCGGTTCAGCCGCATCATAGGCCGCCTGATCTCCGCCGCACATGATTGACAGAACACCGTTTTCAGCGCCTGCCTGACCGCCCGAGATCGGCGCGTCCACAAAGGCTATACCCCGTGATTGGCCGGCAGCGTACAATTCCCGCGTGACCTTTGCAGACACCGTCGTGTGGTCGACGAAAACAGCCCCGCTGGACATGCCGTGAAATGCGCCATCGCCGCCGGTGCAAACCATGCGCAGATCGTCGTCATTGCCGACGCAGGCCATCACAAACTCGGCCCCTTCAGCCGCGTCTTTCGGGGTGGCCGCCATCGACCCGCCATGCTGCTTTACCCAGGCTTCGGCCTTGGCGGCCGTGCGGTTGTAGACAGTAACGTCATGACCCGCGGCCTGAAGATGCCCAGCCATGGGATAGCCCATGACGCCCAGACCAAGGAACGCGACTTTTGCCATTTTGTGATCCTCTCCGCTGTTCGGTCGGCTTCAGCGGTGGATGCCTGGCCGAAATGTTTGGCGAAGACAAAGCAAAGCTGCGCCCAAAGGGCAACCCCAAGTCAGCCTTTCCCGCCCAGATCCCGCAGGATCGGGCAATCAGGCCGGTCATCCCCGGCGCAGGCGTCGATCAGGTGGCTCAGCGTCTCGCGCATCGCGTTCAGGTCGGCGATCTTGGCTTCGATCTGCGCCAGATGATCCCGCGCGACCTGTTTCACATCTGCGCTGGCGCGGGTTTCATCCTCGTAAAGCGCCAGCAATGTCCGGCAATCCTCGATGGTGAACCCAAGCGCCCGGGCGCGGCCCAGAAAGTTCAGCTTGTGCACGTCCTGATCGCGAAACCGGCGATAGCCGTTGTCATCGCGCAGCGGTTTGATGAGGTTGATATCTTCATAATACCGGATTGTCTTGGCAGGCAGGCCGGTGCGGGCGGACACATCTCCGATATTCATGCATGCACCTCCTTGGCGGGCGGGATCGGGGTTTCCGGTACGCTGGCTCGGACGCGACGCAGGCGCAGCGCGTTCGAGACGACAAAGACACTGGACAGCGCCATCGCGCCAGCCGCCAATGCCGGAGACAACAGATGGCCGCCGAACGGGTAAAGGGCGCCAGCAGCGACGGGGATCAGCAGGACGTTGTAACCAAACGCCCATCCCAGGTTCTGGCGAATGTTCCGCATTGTCCGGCGGCTGATCTCGGTCGCATTTGCAACCCCGCGCAGATCACCGGACATCAGGACGACATCGGCCGTTTCGATGGCTACATCCGTGCCCGTCCCGATGGCGATGCCGATATCAGCCGTTGCCAGCGCCGGGGCGTCGTTTATGCCGTCGCCGACGAAAGCCAGCGTTCCGAACTGGTCCCGCAAGGCGGTGACCGCATCCACCTTGCCGTCGGGCAGCACTTCGGCGGTGACGTGATCGATCCCCAGCCGATCAGCCAGAGCCTGCGCGGTGCGCGCGTTGTCTCCGGTGACCATGGCCACGGTCAGACCCATTTGGTGAAGCCGCTCCAGCGCTTCTTCGGTGCCGGGTTTGACCGGGTCGGACACCGACAACGTGGCCGCGGCCTGTCCATCCATTGCGACGAACAATGGTGTTGCCCCTTCGGCGGCGCGGGCCTCTGCCTCGCTTGCCAGGGGTCCAAGGTCGATTCCGCGTTGTTGCATAAGCCGGTGCGACCCGATCAACACGTTCCGGCCTTCAACCAGCCCCTGCATGCCAAGCCCGGTAATCGACAGGACGTCCGTCGCCTCTGGCAGCGTCGCAGGCCCGGCCCGGGTGATCGCCGAAGCTATCGGGTGTTCCGACCGCGCCTCGAGGGCGGCGGCCAGCCGCACAACCTCATCCCTGTCAAATCCATTCGCCGTCAAAACACTGACCAGTTCCGGACGGCCCAGTGTCAGGGTCCCGGTCTTGTCCAGCGCGATGACGCGTGCCTGCTGAAGCTGTTGCAGGGCATCGCCCTTGCGGAACAGAACCCCCAGTTCGGCCGCTCGCCCGGTGCCGACCATGATCGAGGTCGGCGTGGCCAGCCCCATGGCACAAGGGCAGGCTATGATCAGCACCGAAACACCAGCGACAAGCGCCAGCGGCAGGGCCGGTCTTGGGCCGAAAATCAGCCAGGCTGCGACGGTGATCATGGCGACCAGGATGACCGCCGGGACAAAGCGATATGTAATCCGATCGACCAGGCCCTGGATCGGCAGCTTGGCCCCCTGCGCCTGCTGCACCATGCGGATGACCTGCGCCAGCACGGTGTCACCCCCGACGCGCGTCGCACGAACCCGCAAGGCGCCGGTGCCATTCACGGTTCCCCCGACAACCGCTGCACCGGCTGATTTGCCAACCGGTATCGGCTCGCCCGTGATCATGCTTTCATCCACGTACGAGGTGCCCTCGAGCACTTCGGCATCCACCGGCACACGTTCGCCCGGGCGGATGTGCAGGATGTCGCCCACCGCAATCTCGGCGATAGGACGGTCTTCCATCCGGCCATCGACTTCGATCCGCGCGCTTTTGGGCTGAAGGCCCGCCAGTTTACGGATCGCGGCCCCGGTTTTGCCCTTGGCGCGCGCCTCCATCAGCCGGCCCAGAAGGATCAGAACGACAATCACGGCCGCCGCCTCGTAGTAGACGTTGGCAGTTCCGATCGGTAATGCACCGGGGGCGAATGTGGCCACGACCGAATACAGATAGGCCGCCCCGGTTCCCAGCGCGACCAGCGCGTTCATATCCGGCGTGCCCCGCAGCAACGACGGGATGCCCTTGCGATAGAACACGCGACCGGGCCCCAGCAGCAGGGCCGATGTCAGGGCGAACTGAATCAACTGGCTGTTCTGCGCGCCGATGGTGGCGTGAACCCAGTGATGGAAAGCGGGAATCATGTGCCCGCCCATCTCAAGAACGAACACAGGCATGGCGAGTACGGCGGCCAATATAGTGGTCCGGGTCAAACTTTGAATTTCGGCATCTTCGCGGTTTTCAGGTTTCAAAGCGCCTTGTAGCCGCGCCGGGTATCCGGTGCCGGTGACCACCTGCGCCAGCGCCTCTGGCGTTGTTGCCCCGGCAGCGTAAGTCACCGCGGCAGTTTGAGTCGCCAGATTGACCTGTGCTTCGATCACACCGGGGCTGGCCGTCAGCGCGCGCTCGATCTTGGCCACGCACGAGGCGCAGTTCATGCCTTCAATGCTCAGATCCACCCTGCTGGTCTCGGCCGGATACCCTGCCGCGTCCAGGGCTTTGGTCAGCGCCGAAACTGGCCCGTCAAAAGCCACCTGTGCGGACTTGGTTGCAAAGTTGACCGAGGCCGTTTCAACCCCGGGCACATCACGCAGCGCCCCTTCGACGCGGCCCACACAGGATGCGCATCCCATGCCCGTGATTTTCAGCTCTGTCAGTGCCTTTTGCGCCATGCGACTCGCCCCTGAAATTTCCTTGCTCACCAGATGGGGGTTCCAGTGACGGGAAGGTCAAGGGCCTGGGGCAGTTTTTTAGTGCCCCGCGCCGCGCATGTTGCGCTCCATCATGCGCTGATACAGGCGTGGCGAAAGGCGGTTGAGCCACCAGGACAGGCGCGCCACGCGGCCAACCGGGATCATGGGCAGCGATTTGTCCAGCCCGCGCAGGATCGTTTCAGCGGCGGCCTCGGGGCTCATCTCGTCCATCCCGTCCTTCGCCGATCCGGGCCGGGCTGTGCCATCCGCTTGCTCTTGCGCATTGCCGGGGTTGGTTGCCACAAAGGACGGCGCAGCGATCTGGACCTGAACGCCATGAGGGGCTTCTTCCGAGCGCAGCGATTTGAAGAACCCTTCCAACGCGTGTTTCGAGGCAGCATAGGCCGTCCGATGGTAAAGCGGAGCAAACCCGGCCACCGATGAGATGGCCAGATGTGTCCCCTTTGACGCCCGAACCGGGTGCAAAAACGCGCGGGCCATTTCGACGGCCGCAAAATAGTTGATGTCAAACAGTGTTCGGTGACTGGCCGCGTCTGACTTTTCAAAGCCCCGGATTTGCGTGACACCGGCGTTGTAGATGACCAGATCTATACTGTCGCAGGTCGTGATCGCCCTTTGGCACGCGCTGGCAAGCTGCGCGGGGTCCGTCAGATCACACGCGATTGGAAGCTGGTTCGACCCGGCGTCCAGACCTGAAACATCGAGATCCAGCAGCACCACCCGCCACCCGCGACTTTGCAGAGCCCGGCTGAGGGCCCGCCCCAAACCGCCCGCCCCGCCGGATATGACAGCCGTCTTCATAGCCCCGCCTGCTTTTGCCAGAGCGCGAATACCTGGGCGCTGGTTTTTTCGGGTGTGTAACCAAAGTCGGATTTCAGGGCAGTGTTGTCCAGAACCGGTCGATATTGCAGAAATCGCACCTGTTCCGGCCCATAACGGGACAGACCCAGCGGACGCGCAGCGGCCAAAGCCGATTTCAGCGCCCAAGCGGGCAGGCGCAGAACCGGTTTCCTCATGGCGCGGGCCAGATCGGTCACACCCATCGCGCCGTCCCCGGCGACATTGTAAACGCCAACCGGCCCGTCGGTTGCCGCGCGCTGAAGGATGCGTGCCAGATCATGCGTCCAAATGAACACAAACGGGCTTTCGCTGCCGACTACGGCCAGCAGGCGGGGTTTGTGAAACAGGGCGGTGATCTGGTTTTCGGACCCGGCCCCCAGAACCGTACCCACGCGCAGCACGACCTGTTCCAGATCGGGGGCGGCTCTGCGAACCTCGGCCAGCATCTCTTCGACCTGCCTTTTGTGATCGGAATACGGGAACTCGGGGTTGCCGCGCAGCGGATCATCCTCGCGCAGGGGCACGGGGTTGTCCGCGTGATAGCCGTAGGCCGCACCCGAGGATGTGACGACCAACCGGCGCACCCCGTTGGCAAGGGCTGCGTTCACCACCTTGCGGGTGCCCTCGACATCAACGGCATATGCCGCCGCCCGCTCCATTTTGGGCGGAGGCGTCACGATGGAGGCCAGATGCACAATGACTTCAGGCTTTACGTTGCAGATCACGCGCGCGGGGGCGTCGGTTGTCACATCCATGGGCAGATAGTGGACGTTTTCCGGCATGCTGTCGCGGCGTTTGATATCCGTGGCAAAAACCTCGTGCCCCTGGAGTTCGGGCAGCAGCGCCTGCCCGACCAACCCGGCGGCACCTGTGATCAGGATACGGGTCATCGCGCGGCCTCGGTTCGGGCCATGACCGACGCCAGGGCAATCCCCGAGATCGCGTGCCAGATGCCCCAGAACGCGGCCACGACAGCCATGCCGCCCAGCCCATGAAAGAAGGCAAAGATCAGCACCAGCCCAAGGCCGGAATTCTGAATGCCGGTTTCGATGGTGATGGCGCGGCGATCGAAGGGGGACAGCCGGGTCAGAGTGGCCACAACCCAACCGCCCCCCAGCGCCAGGGCGTTGTGAAGGACCACAAGCCCGGCAACAGCCCCGGCAAAACTGAGGAAGAACCCCCAGTTTGCGGCCAGGGCAAGTACGATGAAGGCCGCAAAGATACCCATCGACAGGTATTGCAGCGGCGCACGCAACCGTGCGGTCAGGGCCGGGCGGCGCTGGTTCAGAGCAATGCCCAGGACCAGAGGCAAGATCAGCATCAGCCCGACAAGGATTGCGATTTGCACCGGGTCAATCTGTGTCTGTTGCAGAATCGCGCGTGTCGGAGGATACAGCCCGCCCCAAAGCGCAATGTTGAAGGGCGTCATGAAAATCGCGCCGATGGTGGCAAAGGCGGTCATCGACACTGACAGCGCCGCATTGCCACCGGCGCGGTGGGTAATGAAGTTCGAAATATTGCCCCCCGGACAGGCGGCGACAAGGATCAGCCCAAGCGCGATCGACGGGCGCGGCTCCGTCATCCACACCAAAGCAAAGGTCAGAGCGGGCAAAACGATGAATTGGGATACCAGCCCGACAAGTACCGGCTTGGGCGCGCGCCTGAGACGATCAAAATCCCTTGGTGCCAGATCGATCGCAATCGAGAACATCACGATCGCCAATATCGCGTTCAACAGCGTCAGAGAGGCCGGGCTGAAATTCAGCGTGATTTCGTCGATACCACTCATACGGCGGCTTTCCGCAGCCGTTCGATCCACCCGGTGACAGCCTTTCTGTAAGTGGCCTTGTCCACGTAGTAAGCCATTCGCGGCAGATCGATATAGCTCATGCCTCCGGTGGCGCGCGTATAGTCTTTTTGCTTTTCGGTTTTCAGATCGGCCGCCACCGGGCAACCCTTCTGAAGACCTTTGATATAGCGCGCCACCATTTCGGCCTGCTCGTGCCTGCCTTGCCAGCCCAGACCCGTGGCCTCGACCATGCCCAGCACAAAAAGATCGTCCCGTTCGGGGTGCAGCGCGTTCAGGTACAGATGGGGGGCATCGCCCCGCCAGTTCAGCAGGCCCCGGTCGATGAACGGATAGTGCAGCTTGTATCCGGTTGCCGCGAGGATCATGTCGTAGTCTTCGCTGGAGCCATCCTTGAAATGAACAGTGTGACCCTCCAGCCGGTCGATATCGGGACGAATGCGCAGATCGCCATGGCCCGCGTGATACAGGACCAGCGAATTCACCACCGGATGGCTTTCGTAAAGCAGGTAATCGGGCTTGGGAAAGCCGTATTTCTGCGGATCACCGACAAACCAGCTGAGGATCAGGCTGTCCACCTTGCGCTTCAGCCACATGGGCAGGCGGATCTTGCCGCCCATCGTGTCGGCCGGTTTGCCGAAGACGTATTTGGGCACGAAGTAATAGCCGCGGCGCATGGACAGATCGCAGCGTTCTGCGTGATGGATTGCGTCAACCGCAATGTCACAGCCGGAATTGCCCGCGCCCACGACCAACACGCGCTTGCCGTCGAACTGGCTGGGGTACCGGTATTGCGAAGCATGGATCAACTCGCCGTCAAACGTGCCGGGAAAGCTGGGCATATTCGGTTCCGACAGGGTGCCGTTTGCAATCAGAACCCCTGCGAATTCAGCCTGATGCTCGCCTTCGGCGTCCCGCCATGCAACACGCCAACCGTCGCCGGATTTGCCCAGCGGAGTGATCCGGGTGACTTCTGCATTGAACTTGTAACTCTCACGCAGGCCGAAACGATCGGCAAAGGCCCGGAAATAGTCGCGCATCGCCCGGTGCGAGGGGTACTCGGCCACCGCCTCGTCCATCGGGAAATCCTCGAACTCGGTCATGCGTTTGGAAGAGATCAGATGCGCCGATTCATACATGGTTGATCTGGGGGCATCGATATCCCACAGACCGCCCACATCCGAATGCAATTCGAACCCCTGAAAGGCGATGCCCTGTTCCTTCAGCACCTTGGCTGCGGCCAAACCCATCGGCCCCGCCCCGATCAGGGCGAATGCGTTGCGCGTCTGTGTCATGAACCCTCCCGAAGTTTGCGATGCTTAACTTGAACGAACGACCAAAATAAGGCAAGATGAAATTCATGAGTCCAAAAAACATCGAAAAACCAAGGCAAAGAGCACCGTCCAAGCGATCGCTTGAAACCAAGGCGCGGATCATGGATGCGGCAGAAACCGTCTTTGCTGAACGGGGATTCGAAGGTGCGTCGATCCGGGACATCGCGGCATTGGCGGGGGTTCAGATTGGTCTTGTGCACCATCATGGTGGTGGCAAGGAGGAGTTGTTTTACCGAACGGTCGCGCGGCGCGCGGACGCGCTGGCGCAGCTTCGGATCGACGCATTGAACAGGGCCAGGGCTGTTGCTCCGCTGACGCTGCACAGCATTCTGGACAGCTTTATCCGACCCTATGTGGACCTGGCTGAAACGGGTGGGCCCGGATGGATGGCGTATGGGCGGTTGGTGGCCCACGTATCGGTTGACCCCAGGTGGCGCGATATCGCCGCAGAGTGTTTCGACCCCACCGCCCAGTTGTTCATCACCGAGATCGCCACGCTTTACCCGGATGTCGATCCAGCCGTTTTGGCAAGTGGCCAGGTTTATTCGGTCTCGGCGATGCTGGCCCATCTCAACAGTGGATGGCGGGTCGAAGCCCTGTCGCAGGGCGGTGACCTGTCCGGCATGGAACGTCTGGTGGACTTTTGCGCCGCCGGTATCGAAGCAATGGTACGATCCGGTCGTGAATGAACCCTCACGCGACGCCGGTTGTGCGTTCAATCGTTGAGGTGGTGCCCTGTATCTACATCTACATACCTGTTTCCAAAAACCGGACAATTAGCGCAGGTAGAACGATTGTGTCCTCTTTGACGCTCTTTGAGGCGTCATTCGCCTTGATTGAGGTGAAAACGTGGCGTCAATGTGGCGCGTGATCTGTAAATATGATTCTGTTGTGCTACTCTTTTACAGAGTGGTTTGTAACGAGTATCAGTTCGTAAGGTGGGCACATGACATTCATACGAAACATAGCTGCTGTCGCTGTTGCAGGCGTGATGGCTGCAAGCGGTGCGTCGGCGCTGACTATTTCCAGCATCTCGCCCTCTTGGCAAAACGTAAATCCAACGCCCGGCGTTACTGAAAGCACCTCTGGTTCAACGATCTCTCTTCGGTGGGGAAATGGCAGCAGCTCAAGTGGCTACGATTTCACGCCGACTGGCACGCCGATTTCAGGTCTGTTGCCTGATACGGCATTTGCTCTGGGACAGTTCTCGCATCTGAATTTCCCGATCACGGGAACAACGCTGAGCTCGGTCGACCTTCTTGTCGACATACTGATCAGCGGTGGCCCTCTGGTGTCTTCGTCGTTTGCGCTGACGCATAACGAAACATTGAATCGTCCAAGCAACTGTCCGGCGGATTCCACCCCTTGCGATGACATCGTGACCATTACCAATACTTTGGGCTCACAGAACTTCAGCTTTGGTGGGCAGAATTACGTGTTTTCAGTCCTGGGTTTCTCTCAGAACGGTGGCGGCACCATTTCAAACGGCTTCAGCACAACGGAAAACATGCAAAACGTCGCGACCCTGTACGGCCAATACACGATTGCCCCTGTGCCATTGCCCGCCGCTGGCTGGCTGCTTCTTGGCGGCATCAGTGGCTTGTTCGCAATGGGCCGCCGGAAAAAGCGCAGCACGGCCTGACCTGGCTTTTCGTGCTCTCACCATTCGTGTGGTGAAAGCAGACCTGGAACCGGGTCGCGTTTGGGCCAGGATGTTCAGTCTTTCAGAGCATGCGCCCCGTGGGCCCGAGTTGATGGCTTTGGCTTGAAAAGATTTGCGCTTGCCGGGCACCTGTCGCAATGCCGCCCGGGCATCACTCTTGCTGCAAATGTTCGAATAAAATCTTGCTGAATACCGATGGCGGTGACGTTCGCACGGCACTGGGCGAGGCGAAAAAACCGAACATGATGATCAGTATGATCAGGGCAGTACCGGCAAGACAAGCCGCCGAGAGGTGAAAGACCGAGCGAACCATTGCGACACTCCCTTCTCTTGATATCCGAAAATTCTGTGAGGGCTGAAACGTCAACCTGACTTTGCCAATTGTTGTTTCAGTCTTTGGTTTTCCGCCTGCAACTCTGCCAACTGCTGCCCCAGCCTGTTCAGATGAGGACGCAACTCTGCTTCGGTGAAGCGCGGTGTGATATGACTTGGGCAGTTCCAGTCCAGCGCCTCGACGCGGATGATCACGGCCCGTTCGGCCGGTGCCTCGGCCTCTTCCGGGTAAAGAGTGGCGGCCGCTGCTTCGCCTTCCGTGAATGCGACGCGCCCAAGGATCTTGAGACGGCGTCGGTTGGCGTAATCCATCAGGATCATCGCGATGCGATCGTTGCCGTCCAGATTCCCGCGCGAGATATACTGTTTGTTGCCCGAAAAATCCGCATATCCGATGGTCTGGGGCCCCAGCACTTTCAGAAACCCTGCCGGCCCGCCCCGATACTGCACATAGGGCCAGCCGGTCTCGGACACGGTGGATTGATAGAACCCGTCCCGTGCCTGAATGAACTCTTTCTCGGGGTCTCCGATCAGATGGCCTTGCTGGGGACCACCTTCAATGAACTTGGTATAGGTTCTGGCCGATCCCATCCTCTCCTGATGGGCGCGGACAGCGGGAGTGAACGTCAGTTCGGCAAAAGCGCGGGGCATGATTGTCCTTTCAAAGACCCAGTTCGGTCAATCCGGGGTGGTTTTCAGGGCGTTCGCCCAGGGGCCAATGGAACAGCCGGTCGCCTTCGGCAATGGGAAGATCGTTGAGCGAGGCATGGCGATGTGACATGCGCCCGTCATCGGCGAATTGCCAATTCTCATTCCCATAGGATCTGAACCACTGACCGCTGTCGTCGCGCCATTCATAGGCATAGCGCACGGCGATGCGATTTCCGGCAAAGGCCCACAGTTCCTTGATCAGGCGGTACTCCAGCTCTTTCCGCCATTTGCGGGTCAGAAAGGCGTGGATGTCGGTATGGCCGGACAGGAATTCAGCCCGATTCCGCCATTGACTGTCGTCGGTGTAGGCAGGCGTCACGCGGTCGGCGTCACGACTGTTCCAGGCATTTTCCGCCATGCGCACTTTTTGAGTGGCGGTTTCGGCGGTGAACGGGGGCAGAGGGGGTCTGGACATTTTGCAAAGGCTTTCAGGTGAGTGAGGCGGCAAGAATAGCCATGGTCAGAAGGAAGGGGACGTACTGAGGTGGAAAAATGCTGGCGCGACGTTTCATCGGTCAAATCCCATGGTGTACAGATCGGTTAACTTACGAATAAGGTGTACTGATCTGTAAACCTTTGCAAGTAAAAATTTCACGATGAGACTGGGCGTCTGGCAAAACCATTCCAAAACAATGCTTTGGCCTGGGGTCATTGTACTTCACGCTCCATGGTAATATGTACAGAACGGTACACCATGGAGCCGAATCATGCGCCCAAACAAACGGGATGAGTTGGTCAGCAAGGCCCTGAAGGTCTTTTACCGCGACGGGTTTCACGCAACCGGCATGGACAAGCTGGTTGTGGAAACGGGCGTGTCCAAGACGTCGATGTACAAGCATTTCCGCACCAAGGAAGACCTGATTGTCGCCGCGCTGCGCCTGCGGGATGAGAGCTTTCGCAACTGGTTCTTTCAACGCATCGACGAGATGGCGGAAACACCGGCCGAGCAGATCCTCGTCAGCTTCGATGCCCTGAAAGAGTGGTTCGAAGAGGACGGGTTCCGGGGCTGCATGTTCATCAAGGCCGGGGCCGAGTATCAGGACAAGGATCACCCGATCCATGTACAGGCCGCCGAACACAAACAGCTTTTGCTGGAACACTTCACGGCCATAGCCCAGCAGGCCGGCGCGCATGATCCTCGGAAGCTCGCGAGTCAGATCGTGTTGTTGCAAGAAGGAGCCATCGTATCCGCGGTCCTGCTCAAGAACTGCGATCCGGCGGAAGACGCCAAGGATGCGGCCAAGCACCTGTTGGCCAAAGCACTGGCTTAACCCCGCCGGTCAAAAGGAATTCTCTGACATTGCAGGCTGAGGAACGTTGCGTTGTTCCTCAAAGGGACGCCGCGTCACAAGGATTGGCGTGAATCGAACACGGCGCTAGCCTTTTCGGAAAGACCGATTGGAGGGCGTTCAATGTCACTTTTCACTTCGACTGCGGCATGGGTCACTGATGAACACCGCATGTTCGCGGATATGGCGGGTCGGTTCATGGATGACGAATTGTCGCCCAATATCGAAACCTGGGTTGAAAACGGCGTTGTGGATCGCGATTTCTGGCGCAAGGCCGGCGAAACCGGCCTGATGGCGGGTGCGATCCCCGAAGAATATGGCGGTGTCGGCGGCGGCATGGGCTTTGACGCCATCACGGCCTATGAACAGGGCGCGCGGGGTGATGCGGGTTGGGGCTATGGCATCCAGTCGATCGTGACCCACTATCTCACCGCTTATGGCAGCGAAGATCAGAAGCGGAAGTGGTTGCCCAAACTGGCGTCGGGTGAATTGGTCGGCGCGCTGGCAATGACCGAACCCAGTACCGGTTCGGACGTACAGGCGGTGCGGACGACTGCCGAGAAGGACGGCAACTCCTACCGGTTGAACGGGTCCAAAATCTTCATCACGAACGGACAGACTGCGGATTTGATCATCGTGGCCGCCAAGACCGACAAGTCCGCCGGCGCACGCGGCGTTTCGTTGATCGTGGTGGAAACCGACGGGTGTGAAGGTTTTCGCCGGGGGCGGAACCTCAAGAAACTGGGCATGAAGGGCAATGACACTGCCGAGTTGTTTTTCGAAGATGTCAAAGTGCCGATGACAAACCTGTTGGGCCCCGAGGAAGGGCAGGGTTTCTATCAGCTGATGAAACAGCTGCCGTGGGAACGACTGAATATCGCGATCATGGCGCTGGGCGCGATCGATTTCGCCATCGCCGAAACAGTGAAATACGTGCAGGAACGCAAAGCCTTTGGGCAGCGGGTGATGGATTTTCAGAATACCCGGTTCAAACTGGCGGAATGCAAGACCAAGGCCGAGGTTCTGCGCAGCTTCATCAATGATTGTATCGGGAAGCTGGAAGCAGGCGAACTGGACGCGGCCACGGCCTCGATGGCCAAATACTGGGGATCCGAGGTGCAGAATGAGATCATGCATGAATGCCTGCAACTGTTCGGCGGCTACGGGTTCATGATGGAATACCCGATTGCGCGTCTTTATGCGGATGCCAGGGTGCAGATGATCTATGGCGGCACCAACGAGGTCATGAAAGAGCTGATCGCGCGATCGCTCGACGTCTGAGCCCACCACGGGGCCTCTCCCGCCCGTCGTCGTCATTCCTGACGGAATGACTCCTCCGGTTGGGCCCGGCAGGCCCGGGCAAAGCCCGTTCCTGCCGGGCCTTTTTCGTTGTCGCAGCACGGGTCAAAAGGCCGCTTGCAAAGGGAGGGGCATCGGGATGATGATCCGCCGACAAGACTCAGAGGCCCGACGTGAACGATCCCGAACAATCACTTTGGCAGACCACCTGCACCGAGACAGTCCCCGCACCGCCCCTGACCGCTGACGCAGCGGTTGATCTGGCTGTCATCGGAGGTGGCTATACCGGCTGTTCAGCGGCCTTGACCGCAGCCCGCGCCGGCGCGTCGGTCTGCCTGCTCGAGGCGCAGGAGATCGGGTTTGGCGGTTCGGGGCGTAATGTCGGTCTGGTCAATGCGGGGCTGTGGTTGCCGCCGGACGACATCCGCACGCATCTCGGTACTGAAACGGGGAACCGTTTGATCGACTTGCTGGCCAAGGCGCCGTCGGATGTGTTTGCCTTGATCGATGAATATGGCATTGCGTGTGAGCCCGTGCGCAACGGAACCCTGCATTGCGCTCATTCCGCGTCGGGTTTGAAGGACCTGCAAACGCGTCATGCGCAGTTGAGCGAAGCCGGAGCGCCGGTTGAGCTGTTGTCGGCGGACCAGGCCGGTGAACGCACCGGTAGCCAGGCCTTTCACGGTGCTTTGTTCGATCCACGGGCGGGAACCATCCAGCCTTTGGCCTATGCGGTGGGTTTGGTGCGCGCGGCGTCACAGGCCGGGGCACGGGTATATACCCACAGCCCCGTGCAGACCATGGCATATGAGGCTGGGCACTGGGTTCTGATGACACCGGGCGGGACGGTTCGGGCAAGATCGGTCATTCAGGCGACGAATGCCTATCATCTTGCGCTGCCGGAGACCGCGACTGCCTATGTGCCGGTCTACTATTTCCAGTACGCCACGGCCCCGCTGACCGACAACTTGCGCGCCAGTATCCTGCCAAGGAAAGAAGGGTGCTGGGATACCGGGCTGATCATGACGTCATTCCGGCTGGATCAGGCCGGGCGGATGATCATTGGCGGCATGGGAGATCTGGGACATGCCGGTCGGGTTGCACATTCCGGTTGGGTCCGGCGCAAGCTGGCCGAGCTCTATCCGCAATTGGCCGACCAGCCGTTTGAACACGGGTGGCACGGGCGGATCGCAATGACATCGGATAATCTTCCGAAGATCACGCAGATCGGCCCCAACGCTTTGGCCGCACACGGGTATTCCGGTCGCGGCATCGGCCCGGGCACGGTGTTCGGTCGCATGATGGCCGAGAGTCTTCTGGCGGATGATCCCTCGCTTCTGCCGGTTCCTGTCGTATCGGAACACCGCGAAAACTGGACGCGCTTGCGCCGCGCCTTTTTCGAATCCGGCGCGGCGCTGACGCATCTGATAAGGGCGCGGGTCTGAGTTCAGACAGACCGGGTGATACCGCCGTCCACCCGGATATTCTGTCCGGTGATGTAACCGCCGCCTTCCGAGGCAAGCAGAGCGACGACCGAGGCGATCTCGTCATAGCTGCGCCCATAGCGCCCCATTGGAATGCGGCTGCGGAATTCTTCCTTCTCGGGCAGGCTGTCAATGAAGCCCGGAAGGACGTTGTTCATGCGGATATTCTCGGCGGCATACTTGTCCGCGTACAGCTTGGTGAAGGCGGCCAGCCCGGCCCGGAACACGCCCGAGGTCGGGAAAACCGGATCCGGCTCGAACGCGGCAAAGGTCGAGATGTTGATGATCGAGCCACCGCCCTGCGCCTGCATGATCGGGGTCACAAGCCGTGTGGGGCGCACCGCGTTCAGGAAATAGACATCCATGCCGGTGTGCCAATCCTCATCCGTCAGTTCAAGGATCGGAGCGCGGGGGCCGTGACCGGCGGAATTGACCAGAACGTCAACGCGCCCCCAATGGGCCATGGCGGCATCGACAAGCTTCTGCAAATCCTCGGTGGACTGGTTCGAGCCGGTAATGCCAACACCGCCCAACTCTTTTGCCAAGGCTTCTCCCTTGCCCGAGGAAGACAGAATGCCAACCTTGAACCCGTCCGCCGCCAGCCTCCGGGCGGAATCCGCACCCATGCCACTGCCGCCCGCTGTAATAAGTGCTACCTTTTCCATCTGACATCTCCGTTTTTCAGTTGAACCCAGGATGGCGGTCAGAGAGCGGTTTGACCAATCAGTTCTGCTGGCCTTATGCTGTAGAAAATCTACAGGACAACACGATGGCCGCCCTTCCACCCCTGAACGCTTTACGTGCTTTCGAAGCTTCTGCCCGTCATTTGAACTTTCGACTGGCCGCCGAGGAACTTGGCGTTACACAAGGTGCCGTCGCGCAGCAGGTGCGCGGGCTTGAAGCACGATTGGACGAGGTTCTGTTCGATCGCCTGCCGCGTGGGTTGCGACTGACCGAATCCGGGCGGCGGTTTCACGCGCCGCTGCGTCGTGCCTTCAGGTTGATCGAAGAGGCCGTCGATGACCTGTCTCCGGACCGCCGGGTCACGTTGTCGGTCACGCCCAGCTTTGCCTCGAAATGGTTGGTGCCGCGTTTGTCGGGCTTCACGGACCTGTATCCGGACATCTCGGTTCAGGTGGATGCGCGCGAGCGTCTGGCGGATTTCAGTTCGGATGGCGTCGATCTGGCTGTCAGGCAGGGTCGAGCGCCGTTTGCGGCGGAACTGGAAGCGGTGCCCTTGTTCTCGACCGAATTCATCCCGGTATGCAGCCCTGCGATGGCGAGGGAAGTCAGCACCCCTTCTGACTTGATGAAGCAGGTATTGCTGAACGATACCCACGGATTGTGGCCCTTGTTTCTTGAACGGGTGGGGGTAAGCGGAAAGCCCAGAATGATGAGCTTCAGCCAGACCAGTCTTGCGATCGACGCGGCAGTTTCGGGGCAGGGTATAGCACTGGCCAATGCGCCTCTCGTCGCGCCCGAGGTGACCTCGGGCCGTCTTGTTCAGCCGCTTGCGGATGTCCTGGTTGAAGATCTGGGGTTCTATGTGGTTGCACCCCGCAAGCCACGCCAGCCGCAACTGGTCGAGATCATGCGAGACTGGCTGTTGTCTCAGGTTTGAAGGGATGCGGCGATTGCCTCGATCCGGGCCCGCAACCAGCGATGTGCCGGGTCATTGGCCGACCTCTGGTGCCAGACCATGTAGATCGACACTGGCGCGCATTCGAACGGCAGTGGCGCGCAATCCAGCATGGCCAGCGGGCCCTGTTTCATCAGCGCCGTGTCGGTCGAGATCAGGTCGCTGCCCTGTATGAAGGCCGGGATGGCGTTGAAATGCGGCAGGGTCACCACCGCTGGCCTGATCTGGCTTTGATCAACGCCACGCATGACGGCGCGGGCGTTGCGGCCATCGGCAAAGCGAACCTCGACATGATCGCAGTTGCAATAGGCGTCCCAACTGTCCGGGGGCGTGCGCTGTGTGGCGTCATAGAACAGCATCAGCGGGCTGGTCATCAGGCGTTTCTGAAAGATGTCCGGCCCGTCCGGCGGCAACGGGGTCAGCATCAACTGGCATCTGTCACTGCGCAGCAGCTCGGGGTCGGGCACGCCTGAAGGAATGAATTCCAGCCGCAGACCTGCGCCTTCGGCACGTGTTTCTCGAAGCAGCTGCGGAAAGATCAACTCGCGCGGCATGTCATTGGTGGCGATGCGGATCCTGATCTGTTCAGACTGCGGGTCAAACGGCCGCCCTTCGGTCAGCGCCCGCATTCCGTCCAGCACCTTTTGCGCGGGCTCCTTCAGGGACAAGGCGCGCTCGGTCGGGGTCAGGCCCTGACCGGACCGGACAAACAACGGGTCGCCCAGCACCAGCCGGAGCTTGGCCAGCGTGTGGCTGATGGCCGATTGCGTAACGCCCAGCCGATCCGCAGCTTTCGAGACCGAGTTTTCCTCGAGTATGGTCAGAAAGATGCGCAGAACCTTGCCGTCTAGATCAGTAAAATCGATTTTCTTCATATCTCTTATGATTATGCATGAATGGTTTCGCTGTCCATGACGGGGTAGGGGATGGGTGGCAACAGGAGGCGCATAATGGGAATCCGCTTTTTCTCGGACAAGAACCGGCCCGTTCACATGGGGCGATACCCGTTGGAGCGTTTGACCCGACAAGATACCATGCCGGATTTGTCGCGCGTGCCCTTGATGGGCGAACTGAGTTTCCACCGGCCGGAACGGCCCGACAGCATCGTCAACGCCATGGGCGAATTTCAGGCGATGCTGGACGCGATTCGCGACGGGTTGGTGAACCCGATTGCATCCGAGATCCCATCAGATCCGCAGGAACGCGCCAACCATCTGAAGGCATTTGGGTATTTCAACGATGCGTCGATGATGGGCTGCGGGCCGTTGCCGTCAGATGCGCTGTTGGACGAACCACGCCGCAACCCCGATATCGACCGGCTTGCCCATGCGCTGCGCACGCGCCAGACCAAGACGCTGGCCTCTGGGATCGATCTCATCATGGCCGATCTGAAAGACAGTATGGAGGCCGCGCCCAAGCCGATTGACGACCATCGTCACGCCATCGTCTTTCTGTATGAACATAACCGCGATCCGGACCCTTCCGAACCCGGTACGGACTGGATCATCGACGCGCAGGATCATCGCGCCTGCCTGCTGGCAACCGAGAATGCCGTGGTCATCGCCAACTATATCCGACTGCTGGGTTTTGACGCCCGCGCGCACAGCGTGATGTCGTCCGAAGTCGATCTGGGCAAGCTGGCCGTGGCCGCCGGTCTGGCCTCGGTCGAGGGCGGCAAGCTGGTTGCGCCGTGGCTGGGCACCAGGTTTGGCCTTGCAGCCGTGACGACCGAGATGCCCGTCGCGCATGACCGGCCGCTCAGGCCCATGGCGCAACAGCCGTGGTTTCGGACCCAAGGCCCGGCATGGTGGCTGGGCACGGGATTTGCCAAGAACGCCCTCAACCGTGACTCATATGCCAAACGACGCTATGTGGACGGGGCCCATCCGTTCGAAAAACTCAAACGGGTCGAGGCTCCGACAACCTATATCGACGAAGAGAATGTTGCCCGCGTTCCCAAGCGCGCCGACATGTTCGCCCGCGCCCAGTTCGGCGACATGGGCAAGTCATTGCAGGACGCCGCGAAAGGCGGGTACTACGTGCGCAAAGCCGCGCCCAGTTTTGCCCAGCGTCGCGCGCTGGGTGCATTCGTTCTGTTGCAGGACGGTGAAAGCGCTGACCTGCGCAAGTCAACCGATGCCCGACGCAATGCGGCAAACATCAAGGCGGCGACCTATTTCCTTGGGGTCGATGCAGTGGGCCTCAGCCGCTGCCCGGAATGGGCGTGGTATTCTCATGACGCCACCGGCGAAGAAATCGTGCCGCCTCATGATCAGGCCATCAGCATGATCATCGATCAGGGCTATGAAACGATGGAAGGTGCCAGTGGTGACGACTGGATCAGTGTCGCCCAATCCATGCGCGCCTACCTGCGCTTTTCGCTGCTGGGCGGAGTGATCGCCCAGCAGATCCGCAACCTCGGTTACAAGGCCAAGGCGCATACGGTGATGGATGGCGAGGTGCTGCAACCGCCGCTGTTGTTGCTGTCCGGTCTGGGCGAGGTCAGCCGGATCGGAGAAGTTATCCTGAACCCCTATCTGGGCCCGCGCCTGAAATCAGGCGTGGTGACGACCGACATGCCGATGGCGCATGACAAACCCATCGATTTCGGCCTGCAAACCTTTTGTGAATCCTGCAACAAATGCGCCCGCGAATGTCCCTCGGGCGCGATCACCGCCGGACCGAAGCTGATGTTCAACGGTTATGAAATCTGGAAGTCCGACAGCCAGAAATGCGCCACTTACCGTGTAACGACGCCGGGCGGTGCGATGTGCGGACGGTGCATGAAGACCTGCCCGTGGAACCTCGAAGGCATCTTCAAGGAACGTCCCTTCCGCTGGGCTGCGATGAACATCCCCTCGGCCGCGCCCGCACTGGCCAGGCTGGACGATGCGGTCGGCAATGGCGGGCTGAACGATATCAAGAAATGGTGGTGGGATATCGAGTTGCAGCCCGACGGCGCCTATCGCCCCACGACGCACCCGTTGAACCGGCGCGATCTGCAAAAGGATCTGGACCTGAAATATGAGGATCAGACCCTGGCCGTCTATCCCGCCTATCTGGCTCCGCACCCCTGGCCCTATCCCTTTGCAATGGACCGAGAGGCCGGGATTGCAGCCTATGAGGCCATGGTGACGGCCGATGAATACAAGGCCCGCAAGGCAAGCGGGGACATGTCGATCATCCATCGCTATCAGATCGCCGGTGATGCGCCTGTGATGCGGGTCGCCGTGACCAAGGTCGAAAAGATGACGGCGGATGTCACGAAATACGAATTCACATCGCTGGACGGTGCGCCCCTGCCGGGATGGACAGCGGGCGCACATCTGGACGTCCTGGTCGCACCGGAATTCCTGCGGCAATATTCCATGTCCGGCGACCCGTCGGATCGTGCGACCTATCAGATCGGAGTGCTGCGCGAGGATGACGGGCGTGGCGGGTCCGCGCTGCTGCATCGCATCTTCACCGAGGGGCGAAAGGTTTTCGTGTCCAAACCGATCAACCACTTTGAATTGGATGAAACGGCAACCAGAACATTCCTCATGGGCGGCGGTATCGGCATTACCCCGATTATCGCCTTTGCCCATCGCCTCCATGCGCTGGGCCGCGAGTTCGAATTGCACTATTCGGCCAGCACACGGGGCGGGGCGGGGTATCTGGATGATCTGGCCGCCATGCCCTGGGCGGACCGCGTTCATTACCATTTCTCGGATGAAGGCACCCGCGCCGATCTGAATGTGATTCTGTCCGGTTATCGGGATGGATGGCATGTCTATACCTGCGGGCCGGATCGTTACATGAACGGCGTGATTCAGGCGGCCGAGCAGCAAGGCTTTCCCGAAGAGGCGCGCCATCTGGAATATTTCTCGGTCCCTGAAACGCCTGAATATGAAAACCACGCGTTTGAGCTCAAGCTCGCGCGTTCGGGCCGGACACTGCCCGTGCCCGCAGACAAGGACGCGGCGCAAGTTCTGAACGAAGCCGGTTTTCATGTGGATGTGAAATGCGCTGACGGCATCTGCGGCGTCTGTAAATGCGGTGTCATTGCGGGCGAGGTCGAGCATCGGGATTTCGTTTTGTCCCGCAAACAGCGCGAAGGCGCCATGATCCTGTGCCAAAGCCGCGCGGCGGAACCTGATGGGGTGATCGAAATCGATCTCTGAACCCTGTCCAAAAGCGACATTTGGAAGTTGAATTTTGGTCGCTCGGCCCATGGACGCCGAACGAGGTGTGAATTAACGTCGCCGCGAACCCAGATATTCCTGATCAACAGGTACGAGGTAGCTTCATGGATTATCACAGCCCCGCCAGCTTTGCCGAAGCTTCGGCTCTGGCCGCGAATGCGACGGGCATCACACGTTTTCTGGCGGGCGGTACGGATGTACTGGTGCAGCTGCGCTCGGAACTGGTGACGCCCGATACGCTGATCGACATCAAGAAGATCGATGGCGTGCGTGACATCACCCGCAACGACGACGGCAGCTGGACGATCGGCGTGGCCGTCACGGGCGCCGAGATGAGCGAGCACCCCGACCTTGGCCGCGACTGGCCCGGTGTCGTCGAGGCGATGGACCTGATCGGTTCAACTCAGGTTCAGGGCCGCGCGACGCTGGCGGGCAACCTGTGCAATGGCTCACCTGCGGCTGATTCCGTGCCCGCCATGGTGGCGGCTGGCGTGACCGTCACCGTAACCGGCCCCGATGGCACGCGTGACGTTGCGGTTGAGGACATCCCGACCGGGCCCGGCAAGACCTCGCTGGCGAAAGGCGAACTGATCTCGGCCATCAACATTCCGGCCCGAGGCAAGAATGGGGGCGACGCCTATCTGCGGTTCATCCCCCGTACCGAAATGGACATTGCGGTCGTGGGCGTTGGCGTGAACCTCCGTCTGGATGGTGACGTCATCACCGAGGCGCGCGTGTCGCTGGGTGCCGTGGCACCGACCGTTCTGTTGGTTGAAGACTGTGCCAACGCGATTATCGGCAGCACTTTGGAAGATGCCGCCCTTGACGCATTGGCCGCGGCCGCGTCGGCCGCCTGCAATCCGATCGACGACAAACGAGGCACGATCGCATTCCGCACCGAAGTCGCTGGCGTTCTGGCCAAGCGTGCCGCGAAGATCGCCTATGCCCGCGCGAAGGGAGAAAACGCATGAGCAAGCTCCACGTATCCACCACCGTAAACGGGGACGCCGTTGAATACCTCTGTGACCCGCGCGAAACCCTGCTGGACTGTCTGCGCGACAAGCTGAACCTGACCGGCGCCAAAGAGGGCTGCGGCACCGGTGATTGCGGCGCGTGTTCGGTCACCGTCGATGGCCGCCTTGTGTGCTCGTGCCTGATGCTGGGTGTCGAGGCCGAAGGCAAGCAGATCGAGACCGTCGAAGGGATTGCGGATGGTGACGTCCTGCACCCGTTGCAGAAGAAGATGATCGAATACGCCGCGCTTCAATGCGGCATCTGTACTCCGGGCATTCTGGTGGCGGCGAAGTCCCTGTTGGAGAAGAACCCCAATCCGACCGAGGAAGAAACGCGTTATTGGCTGGCGGGCAACCTGTGCCGCTGCACCGGTTATGACAAGATCATTCGCGCCGTGATGGATACGGCGGCTGAGATGCGGGAGGCGTCATAATGGCTCTGGACGATCGCAAAATTGATTTCACTTTCGTTGGCACCCGACCCGACCGCCCCGATGGTCTGGACAAGGTGACAGGGCGCGCCAAGTTCGGTGCGGATATCTCGGCCCCCGGCATGTTGCACGGCGCGATTTTGCGCTCACCCCACGCCCATGCCCGGATCGTCAGGATTGATACCTCGAAAGCCGAGGCATCGAAGGACGTCAAAGCCGTCGTGACCCGTGCCGATTTCGCCGATGTCCCGTTCAAGCCCGGGCTTGAAGGCGAATTCTGGAACGTGCTGGAAAACGTCATGGCGGGGGAAAAGGCGCTCTATGACGGGCACGCGGTTGCTGCGGTCGCGGCCACATCTGCCTTGGCGGCACGGGATGCGCTGAAACTCATCGAAGTCGAATACGAGGTGCTGCCGCACGTCACCGACGTGGACAAAGCGATGGCCCCGGACGCGCCGGTGATCCGGGAAGGTGCGGCGGACTATTCGGTGCCGGAAGGGATGCACCCGAACGTCGTGCGCTATCACGAAAGCGGTCACGGTGACGTCGAGGCGGGCTTTGCCGAGGCCGATCTGGTTATCGAAGACAGCTTTGTCACCGAGGCGACCCATCAAGGCTATATCGAGCCGCATGCCTGCTTGGGCATGCTGGGCAATGACGGCAAGGGCGAGTTGTGGTGCACAACCCAGGGCCACTGGATCGCGCAAAAGACCTGTGCGGCGCTGCTGGGAATCGAAACCTCTCAGCTGCGCGTCACGGCGTCTGAAATCGGCGGCGGTTTTGGCGGCAAGACCACGGTCTTCATCGAACCCGTCGCGCTGGCACTCAGCCGCAAGGCCAACCGTCCGGTCAAGATCGTGATGACCAGATCCGAGGTTTTCCGTGCCACCGGGCCGACCTCTTCGGCGTCAATGGACGTGAAGATCGGCATGAAGAAAGACGGCACGATCACGGCGGCGCAGGGTGTCTTCCGCCTGCAAGGCGGGGCCTTCCCCGGCGCCCCGGGCGACATGACGGCCATGTGTGCCTTTGCGCCCTACAACCTGACCAACGTCAAGCAGATCGGTTACGATGTGATGTCGAACCGCCCGAAACAGGCCGCCTACCGCGCGCCGGGCGCACCCATGGGCGCCTTCGCCGTTGAATCCGTCATTGACGAGCTCTGCAACAAGCTGGGCCTCGATCCTATTGATGTGCGCCTGAAAAACGCCGCGCATGAAGGCACGAAGGCCAGCTATGGCCCGACCTACGAGCGCATCGGTCTGGTCGAAACCCTTGAGGCCGCCAAAGCGCATCCCCATTACTCGGCCCCGCTGAAGCCGGGTCAGGGGCGCGGGGTTTCCTGCGGCTTCTGGTTCAACCACGGCGGCGAGACCAGCGTTTCACTGGCACTTTCCGAGGATGGCTCAGCACAGTTGATGGTCGGAACGCCCGACATCGGCGGGTCGCGCGCATCCATGGCCCTGATGGCGGCCGAGGTTCTGGGCATTCCGTATGAAAATATCCGCGTGACCATCGCCGACACGGCGACGCTGGGCTACAACGACGTGAGCCATGGTTCGCGTGTGACCTACGCGTCGGGCCTCGCCACGATCAAGGCCGCAAGACACGCGGTCGAGAAACTGTGCGAACGTGCGGCGGCCAAGTGGGGCATCCCGGTCGATGCGGTCAAATGGGAAGACGGCTGCGCGGTGCCCTCGGGGCCCAATGCAGGGGATTTCGACCCGATGCCTCTGGCGGACATCACGGCGGATATGGGATCGACCGGAGGCCCGATTTCGGGCCATTTCGAAGCAACCCCCGAAGGCGCGGGCGTATCCTTTGGCACCCATATCGTCGATGCCGAGGTCGATCCGGAAACCGGCAAGACATCGATCACCCGCTACACGGTCATTCAGGATGCCGGCAAGGCGATCCATCCGACCTATGTGGAAGGGCAGTTTCAGGGTGGCGCCGCGCAGGGCATCGGCTGGGCACTGAACGAGGAATACATCTATGGCGAGGATGGTCGGTTGCAGAACTCGATCTTCCTTGATTACCGGATTCCCGTCGCCAGTGACCTGCCGATGATCGATACGGTGATCGTCGAAGTGCCCAACCCCGGCCACCCGTTCGGGGTGCGCGGCGTGGGCGAGACGGGCATCGTGCCGCCCCTGGCCGCCATCGCCAACGCGGTGTCCAATGCGGCGGGTGTTCGGATGACGCAACTGCCGATGTCTCCGCCGCGCATTCTGGCGGCCCTGAAGGAAAATGGTTGAGGTCCACCTCTGGTCCGGCCTCCGGTCACTGACCGGGGGCCAGCAAGTGGTTGAGGTCGAGGCCAAGACCACCGGAGAGCTTTTGCGGGCTTTGGTCCGGGCCCACCCGCAGTTGCAGGCCCCCATTGATGCGGGGGTCTCCATCGCGGTCGACGGGCGCGTCATTGCCACCGGGCTTACCGAACCGATCCCCGAAGGCAGCGAAGTCTATCTGATGCAACGTCTCAGGGGCGGTTAGGCGTCAGGCGACCAGGGCTCGCGCCCGACCATCCGGTCAGCTTCTGCCGTGATGTCGTTCATGTGCTGCTCAAGGCTCAGGCGCAGGGTCTCGATTTCCTCTTCGCTTGCCTTGCGGGGCACTGTTTCAGTCCATTCCCGGCACAGAAAAACGCCCTCATTGCGCCAGGGGCGGGGCATCAGAAGGTGATCCCAGGTTCCCGCTTCGCGACCATGTTTTGTTGAATAGGTGATGCCGAATACGCGCTTGCCCGAGGTCCGCGCCCATACCAACGGAACCGTCGACAGAACCCGCTCTGGCCCGCGCGGGCCGTCTGCCGCGATCCCAATTGAGATACCCTGCTTCATCTTGCCCAGAACCTGGCGTGACAAGGCGACGTGGCGTGTCTTGCTGGCCATGGCGATCGTATCCATGCCAAACAGCTTTTGGACCCGGCCCACCATGCTGCCCGCCCGGGCAGAGGAGGTGATCGAACAGATGCGCCCCTTGTCCAGCGGGAAGAAATATGGCGACTGCGCCAGCCGTTGATGCCAGAGCACAACGATGACCGGCTCACCTTGTTCGACCAGATGATCCAGTTCTTCGTATCCGATGCGTTGCCAACGTGTGTTGCGGTTGACCAATCGGATGTAAGCGGCGATCCGGCGGGCCACCCAGTTCAGCACGGCTTCGCTGTCTGCGATCTTCTTGCGGAGGTTCACACGGGGTTCCTTTTGCTGACCGGACCTTGTCTTAGCGCACTGCACATTTTGCGCAACTTGTTTGTCGGCTCAGATAGTGGTGTGGAATCCGAAAAAGCCTCTTGAGTCCGCCGCGCGGCTGTCATATCTGGGGCGCACCACAGGGGTATAGCTCAGTTGGTAGAGCGACGGTCTCCAAAACCGTAGGTCGCGGGTTCGAACCCTGCTGCCCCTGCCATCCGCATCAAAACACCAATCGGCGATCGCGCCTGGCGCGTTTCCAGCGCGCGCGGCTTACGACTATGGCCGGGGCGAACCGGCAATCAGGACGCATACAGGCATTGTGAGCCGCCGTGCAACCAAACCCCATATGCCATCTAAAAATACCGGCCCAGAGTGTGAACAGCGTCACTGACGGATGTTGGAAAGTCTGTTTGTCTGAGGATGTCAAAGAGTTGGCGTTCAGGTTCGGTTCAGAACGCAGGTTTTCAGTTTCTCCCTTATGAGTAGGGCGCGCTTGTGGTTGAGCGCGCCCTTTCCGTTTCTGGTCAGCAACGCATAGTGACGCTGCCAGAACGTGCAGAGAATCTGCCCAAAGCCGCTACTTGAGCAAAACCCGCGAAAACGGGCTTTGCACCAAAGAAAGGCGTTGGGCGGCCGGTCAGTCAGGCCAGCAGCGCCAGATCCCCGATATTTGTCTTGTGTCGGGTCGGCATCGTTTTTGCCGGATGGCCGTCGATCGTCAGGGCGAGGTCCTCAAAAAACCCGCCGCTGTCGAACCACCAGCGATGCGATTTCATCATCTTGCGCTGTGCTTTGGGGACGTCGCGTTGATATTGGTGGTCACAGAAAATATCCCAATGCCCTTTCGAGGTCAGCTTCGGCATCCCGACACGGCCCGCCCGCGGCCGCCCTCCGTTTACAATCCCGCCGGCCAGGGCCAGCACCTTGTCTTTCCGGCTGTAGTAATTGGTGAACCGCTTGCACCGTTTTTTCAGGACCAGATCGGCCCATGCGCCTTTTTCCAGCCACTCTGAATCGATGTCCGCTGACGCGAACATGACCTGATCCGCCGACCATATCTTGTTGCCTGGCCCAGCCGAATCCCCGAAGTCCGAGAAAGCGCGAAGTATGACCAGCGCCCCCATGGAATGCGCGATCAGATGCACCTTGGGGCGCGGGGACATCCCCAACAGTGGCAAGATCCCATCCCCCACCAGATGCGGCGCCACCGCCTTGGCATCGGACCGGTCCGAGTCATAGGTATGCACCGATCCGTCGCTGGGCCAGTCAAAGGCAACGACCGCGCCCTGATATCCGTTGCCCCTTAGGTTGGTTTCTATTTTCCCCAGCCGGTCCAGCATGTCCTTCTGGCTGGTGTTGAACCCGTGAACATAGATCAGGACGGCCGAATCCCCGCCCTCCTGACGCACGAGATCCAGCCATTTGGCTTTTTTGACGATACTGCCCTTTCGGATTTTTCCACCCGGGCTTTGCTGGGTGATGTTGACATATCTCGTCTTTGCGGCGGGCTTGAGGGTAAATTTCTTCTTGTGTGCGTTATAGGTGCGGCGGGAAAAAAACAGTGCCATTTTTCAAACTCCATTTCAATCAATCCATAAAATGTGCCATGAGCCGCTGTTTTCACAAAGCGTATTCTCCGGGCCCTTTTGATGCCAAAACAGGGATGTGCGGTGAAACCGGTATGCGCGAAGGTTGCACACAGGGGCATCCTGACGTCCAATGCCTGTTTCCTCTGTCGGCTTAATGCCCTAGTGTCCGCTGCAAACGAACACACGCACGAGGCCCCATGTCGCGTTTTGATGGATATTTCCTGCGGCAATTGCTGATTCTGTTTGGCTTTTTCACCCTGGTGCTGGTCGGTGTGTTCTGGATCACCAGGTCCGTCAGCCTGTTTGACAGGGTCATCAGCGGCGGGCAGTCGGCGATGGTCTTTCTGGAATTCACCGCGCTGACTTTGCCGACCCTGATCCGTACGGTCATGCCCATGGCGGTGTTTGCCGCCGCCGTCTATGCCACAAATCGCTTGAGCCGCGAAAGTGAACTGACGGTTATGCTGGCCACCGGATCCAGCCCTTGGCGGCTTGCCCGGGCGGTGCTGCTGTTTGGTGTGATTACCGGGGTGATGATGGCGATCATCAGCGTGTTCCTGCGCCCGGCCTCGGTGGAACAGCTGGAAATCCGGCAGGCTGAAGTGGCCGGAGATGTGACGGCTCAACTGCTGAACGAAGGCGAGTTTCTGCACCCTGCCGAAGGCGTCACGGTTTACATAGGCGGGATTGATCTGGACGGCACACTCCACGAAGTGTTCGTGTCTGACCGCCGCGATCCTGAAAACGCGGTCAGCTATTCAAGCGTAACCGCCTATCTGGTCAACAATGATGCCGGCATCCACCTTGTGATGGTTGATGGGGTTGCATTGCGCCTGAACAAGGAAGGCAAGGTGTTGTCATCGACCCTGTTTCAGGACGCCTCCTACGACATCTCGGAACTGACGAATACAAATCCGATGGCCCGGCGCAGTCTCGAAGCCATTCCAACGGCGGACCTGATCCGCAACCGGGATGAGGTTTCAGCCACGGAAGGGTTCAGCCAAGGCAAACTGATCGAAGAGCTGCACCAGCGGTTCTCGTGGATCGCGATTTGCATCGCCGTGGCGCTGGCCGGGTATTCAACCCTGATGCTGGGCAGCTTTTCCCGGTTTGGATTGTGGCCGCAGATATTGGGCGCCTTCACCATTCTTGTGCTGCTTGAAGGTGTGCGCGGGTTTGTTTCCCCGGTGGTGATCGATGACCCGGAACTTTGGTTTCTGCTTTACCTTCCCGCAATCATGGGGGTGCTGATCTCGGGCCTCTTCCTGCTTGTTGCTGGTCGGCCGTTGATGCGAAAACGGCAGCGCGCGCCCCAGATCATGCCGACACCGGCCTGAGTTCTAGCTGCGAAGATCCACCAAACAGCTGTGGATGTCGTCGAATTCCTCGCGATCACCGCGGGTGACCAGATACATGGGCAAGGGCAAGCTGATACTGTCCTCGACCCGCTCCAGAGCACCCGAGGCCAGATGTTCGGAAATGACGTAATCGGGGAAGTAACCGTTTCCGCCCCGTTGCAGAACATATCGCAGCGCCATCATGCAATTGCCAAGAAATACGGTCTGACCTGACGCCCGTCGCGCCGCCGATCTTACATGATCCTGATAGACTTCGCCCAGTTCGAGGTTGACGAAGATCAGGTCATCGTCCGTGCCGTCAGCCTTTGGCGTCCGGACCAGGGACAAGAGCTCGGGTTCAAGCGCGTACCACGTGACGCGCCGGTCGGATGGCTTTTCATGTGTGATCGCCGCGTCCAGCACATGGGTTGCCACCGCTTCGACCATGTTCAGGTCGTGGTCGTAGTTCAGCGTCAACAGCAATTTGCCAAAGCGCTGTTCAAACCGAACCGCCAGGTCCACCAGCAACGGATCCCAGATGCTGAGCTGGCCGCCCAACCGCAGCGCCGGGCGGTTCTGTGCCTGTACCGGCAGGTCGCGCGATGCAAAGCCCCAAAGGGACAGCATCTGTTCCGCATAGGGTTTGAACTGCCGGCCGAACTCGGTCAGCGCCGTTCCTCCGGCACCGCGCGTGAACAGCGCCCTGCCGGTTTCCTCCTCGATCAGGCGAATGCGCGCGCTGACGGCGGTCTGCGTCACATTCAACTTGCGGGCGGCGGCATGAAAGCCACCGGCTTCGGCCACGCAGAGAAAAGTTTCCAGAGCTTTGAATTGCATGTCGAAAGTATTTTTTGATCGCAGTGATAAAATCAATTCATTTTTTTGAAGGCTGGTTTCGAACTAGGCTTTCGCTCAGGACACATGCCAAAGGATCAGCCATGCTGGACAAAAGCCACAAACCCACCTGGACCAGTTTCGAGAATGCCACCAAGGCCGACTGGGACGCTGTGATGGCGTATGAAGAGGCTTATAATGCGGCCCTGCCTGACCGCATCCTCGATGCCATCCGCTCGTTGGACGAAGAATGGACGCCCTATCCGGTCAACCGCTATCAGCACAGCCTGCAAGCCGCGACACGTGCTTACGAGGACGGTGCGGATGAAGAACTGGTGGTGGCTGCGCTGATTCACGATACCGGCGATATCCTGTCGCCCTACAATCACGGAGAGCTGTCGGCGGCGATGATGAAGCCTTACGTCAGCGAGAAGACCTATTGGATTCTCAAGCATCATTGCGTGTTTCAGGGGTACTACTACAACCACCACCTGGGTGGCGACCGCAACGCGCGCGACAAGTACCGCGACAGTCCTTATTGGGAAGAGTGTCGCTATTTCTGCCATGAATACGATCAGAAGGCGTTCGACCCGAATTATCCGACCAAGCCGCTGGAGTTCTTCGAACCCATGTTGCGCCGCGTCCTGAACAGGGGCGAAGGCCATATGGAGTTGAACGAAACCGTCGATGACGGCAAAACCGACTAAGTACCGGATCAGGCGGGCCAGCCCGGCCCGCCTGCCTGTTCAGCAGCTCGCCATCAGGCGATAGACGATCTGCGCCGCGGTGAAATCCCACGCCGCGTTGCCGTCGGGGGCCAGTTCGACCACGTCGAAACCAACGCAGCGGCGGCCCTTCAGGGCGTGTTCGACGAGGCGAAGCGCCTGATAATATCCCAGCCCACCCGGAACAGGCGTGCCTGTCGCGGGCATCTGCGCCGGGTCCAGCCCATCAACGTCAAAGCTGACATAGACCAGTTCGGGGAAATCCTCGGGCAGGTCGACGGCATGGATGTTGCCGGTGACCAACTCTTCGGCATCCACGTGGAAGACGCGGTTCCTCAGACGGCTTTTTGCTTCCTCGGTGGAAAAGGCGCGCACGCCGAACTGGGCCAGTGGGATACCTTCCTCGGCCAGCAGATGCATGACCGAAGCATGAGAGTGTTTTTCCCCCTGATATGCGTTGCGCAGGTCGGCATGGGCGTCGATCTGCACGATACCGACGGGCTGTTCCAATGCGCGGGCCACACCCATGACCGCGCCATAGCTGAGCGAGTGTTCTCCGCCCAGCGTGACCGGCACCTTGCCGGCGCGGACGGCGGCCTCGGTGCGCTGGGCCAGACGCTCCATGACGTCCGGCAGCGGGCCGTCGCAGTCCAGCGGGGGCTCGGTGAAGATGCCTTCGACGCAGGGTTCCGCGTGGCCCGTGATGCGTTCGAGCTCGTTGCTGGCTTCGATGATCGCGGCGGGTCCGTCTGCCGTGCCCGAACCGTAGGAGACCGTGCGTTCCAGAGGCACCGGGATGACACGGAACCGGGCGTCTTCGCTGCGTTCGGCCTCGGTCAGTTCGCTGTCGAGGAAAATGCTCATGAAAGCCTCTCTTTGAAGTCGTCGTAGCCGAATTCCCTGATGATCTTAAGCTCGTCGGTTTCGCTGTTCCACAGGGCGATCGTGGGTAGGGGAACGCCGTTGAAGGTGTTGGTCTTGACCATCGAGTAATGCGCCTGATCGAGGAAGGCAAAACGCTGCCCGATCCGCAACGGCTCGGCCCAGATGTAGTCGCCGATCACGTCGCCCGCCAGGCAGGATGGACCGCCCAGACGATAGGTGTGGCCGGTTTCGGCCTCGTCCATCAGGGCGGGACGATAGGGGGCCTCGATCACGTCGGGCATGTGGCAGGTGGCCGAGATGTCGGTGATGGCAAGGTCCATGCCATTGTGGGGCAGGTCGAGGATTTCGCCCACCAGGATGCCCGCGTCGAGCGCCACGGCCTCGCCGGGTTCCAGATAGACATCGACGCCGTATTGGGCGCGGATGGCCTTGATGAAGTCCACCAGCCCGTCGCGGTCATAGTCGCTGCGGGTGATGTGGTGGCCGCCGCCGAAATTCAGCCATTTCAGGCCGTTCAGGAAGGGGGCGAGTTTCGGTTCAACCGCGGCCCAGGTGCGCGCCAGAGGTTCGAAGCCCTGTTCGCACAGCGTGTGCATGTGCAGCCCGTCCACGCCCTTCAGCGCCTTGGCGTCCAGTTGGCTGACCGGGGTTCCGAGGCGCGAACAGGGCGCGCAGGGATCATACTTCGCGACTTCGCCTTCGGAATGTTCGGGGTTGATGCGCAGCCCCACCTGCCGCCCGGCGGCCTGAGCCTTGTCCAAGAAGCGATCTTTCTGCGCCGGGCTGTTGAAGATGATGTGATCCGACAGGGCGAGGATTTCGTCAATGTCGGAATCCTTGTAGCCCGCGCAAAAGGTTGCGACCTCGCCGCCATATTCCTCACGGCCCAGCCGGGCCTCGTAGATGCCGCTGGCGCAGGTGCCGCCCAGGTACTGGCGCACCAGCGGTGCCAGCGCGAACATCGAGAATGCCTTGAGCGCGGACAGGATATGTGCGCCTGACCGCTCGCCGATATCGGACAGAACCGCCAGATTTCGCTCCACCGCCTTTTCGTCGACGACGAAACAGGGTGACGGGACGCGTGTCAGGTCGAAGTGGCGGAAGGCTCCGGCGTCTCCGGCCTGTGTGGTCATCATGTCGGACATGTCGGGCGTCTCCGATTGTGGAGAGGCCGGGGGCGCTGCCCCCGGACCCCCGGAGTATTTGGTAAAAGATGAAGTCTGAAAGGATTAGAATTCGACCGGGCCGTCGAGTTCGTGGACCTGCCAGGGAAGGCCGTGGGTGTTCAGCATGTCCATGAAGTTGTCCGGGTCGAGCTGCTCCATGTTCCACACGCCCGGTTCGCGCCAGTTGCCTTTCAGCACCTGTGCCGCGCCGATCATGGCCGGGACGCCGGTGGTGTAGCTGACGGCCTGGCTGCCGACCTCGCGGTAGCATTCCTCGTGATCGCAGATGTTGTAGATGTAGTAGGTCTTCTCGCCCGAGCCGTCCTTGGCTTGGCCGGTGGCGATGTCACCGATGCAGGCCTTGCCCTTGGTTTCGGCACCCAGATCGCCGGGGTCGGGCAGCAGGGTTTTCAGGAACTGGATCGGGATGATCTCGACCCCGTTGTGCACCACCGGGTCGATGCGGGTCATGCCGACGTTTTCCAACACTTTGGCGTGGGTGATATAGGCGTCGCCGAAGGTCATCCAGAACCGGGCGCGCTCGATCTCGGGGAAATGGGTCGAGAGCGATTCCAGTTCCTCGTGATACATCAGGTACATGTTCTTGGGGCCGATGGCGGGGAAGTCGAATTCGACCTTGTGGGTCATCGCGGGGGAGTGTTTCCATTCGCCGTTCTCCCAGTGGCGCACCTCGGCCAGGACTTCGCGCAGGTTGATTTCCGGGTTGAAATTGGTGGCAAATTCCTGATCGTTCTGGCCGCCGTTGGCGTCCAGAACGTCGATCTGGCGGATGGTGTCCAGCTTGTGTTTCTTGAGCCACTTGGCAAAGACGGATGTAACGCCCGGATCGAAGCCCGAGCCGAGGATGGCGGTCAGGCCGGCCTGTTTGAACCTGTCCTGATAGGCCCATTGCCAGTGATATTCGAACTTGGCTTCGTCCTCGGGCTCATAGTTGGCGGTGTCGAGGTAGTGGCAGCCGGCCTCGAGGCAGGCATCCATCAACACCAGGTCCTGATAGGGCAGGGCCAGGTTCACCAGGATCTCGGCACCTGTTTCCTTGATCAGCTTGACCGTGTCTTCGACCTTGTAGGCGTCAAGCTCAGCCGTCTTGATGTCGACGCCGGTGCGTTCCTTGACCGATTTGGCGATGGCGTCGCATTTCGACTTGGTGCGGCTGGCCAATGTGATTTCGGTGAAGATGTCCGAATTCATCGCCATCTTGTGCACGGCGGCGTGGGATACGCCGCCCGCGCCGACAACCAGTGTTTTTCCCATGGGGTAGTCTCCTCTCACAGGGGGTTATTCGTAATAGGTGTAGCCGTTGATCGAGTCGCGATAGGCGCTCATCAGGGTTTTGCGGTCCTTGGCTTTCAGAGTACCGGTCGATATCGCCTCGTCCACCATTTTGCGGAAGGCGGCGACGCAGTCGGCCGGGTCGAATTCGACATAGGACAGCACCTGACTGATCGTATCGCCCTCTTGTTCGTGCAGCAGATCAAAACCACCGTCAGCGCGCAGGTCGATGGTGACGACGTTGGTGTCGCCGAACAGGTTGTGCAGATCGCCCAGCGTTTCCTGATAAGCGCCGACGAAAAAGACGCCCATGAAGTATTCATCCTGTTCCGGCAGGGAATGCACCGGCAAGCTGGGCGAGACGCCATCAGCCAGGATGAACCGGTCGATCTTGCCGTCGCTGTCGCAGGTGATGTCGGACAGAACCGCGCGGCGGTCGGGTGTCTGGTTCAGGCCCTGCAAGGGCACGATCGGATGCAGCTGGTCGATCGCCCAGACGTCGGGCAGGGACTGGAACAGAGAAAAATTGCAGTGGTAGATATCGGCCACTTTCTCGAGCTGGTCGTCCACGTCGGTTTCCAGATCGTCACTGGCCGCCAGTGACTTGAGGCGGGCCATCAGCGACAGATAGATCCGTTCGGCGCGGGCCATCTGGCGCAGGTCTACATACCCACGGCGGAACAGGGCGCGCAATTCGTTGCGGTAGAAATTGGCGTCGTTCCAGCATTCCTGAAGACGGTCTTTGCTGAGATAGCCGTGCACCGCGGCAAGGTCCGAAACCATGTGATGATCGTCGGCTTCAACCTCGGGGCCGTTGGGCGCATCGTACAATGTGCTTTCCAACACGTTGAACACCAGCATCGACGATGTCGCCACCACAGCGCGACCGCTTTCGGTGACCAGCGTCGGGTGGTCGATTTCGGCCTCATCCATCGCGTAGGCCACGGTTTCCACCACGTTGGCGCAATATTCCTCGACCGTGTAGTTGATCGAGTTTTCAGCCGCCTTCTTTTCACCGGTGTAATCCACGCCCATGCCACCGCCGAGGTCCAGATGGGTCAGTGGCACGCCTTCGCGGGTCAGTTCGGTGTAATAACGGCATGCCTCGCCCACCGCGCGGCGTACGTCGTTGACGTCCTGTACCTGCGATCCCAGATGCGAGTGCTGCAACTTCAGGCAATGCAGAAGGCCCGCATCGCGCAGCTTGTCCACAGTGGCCACCAGTTGATCGGTGTTCATGCCAAAGGCGGACCGGTCACCCGAGCTTTCTTCCCATTTGCCGCTGATCTGGTTGGTCAGTTTCACCCGCACACCAATCAGCGGTTCGATCCCCAGTTCCTTGTAGACCTCGATGACCGTGTCTGCCTCTTTCGGGCTTTCCAGAACGATCACCGTGTTGAAGCCGATTTTGCGGGAAAGGGTGGCCAGTTGGATAAACTCGGCGTCCTTGACGCCGTTGCAGACGATCAACGCCTCGCTGGCCAGACGATGCGCCAGCGCGATCACCAATTCGGGTTTGGACCCGGCCTCGAGCCCATAGTTGTATTTCTTGCCGAATTCGACGATCCGGTCGACGACCTGGGCCTGCTGGTTCACCTTGATCGGGAACACACCGCGATAGCTGCCCCTGTAGCCCACGCGGGCGATAGCATCCCGGAAGCTTTCGTTCAGATGCGCGATCTCGTGTTCCAGATAGGAAGAGACGCGCAGAACCATCGGGGCCTTGATGCCGCGGTCATCCAGATCGCTGAGAATACCGGGCAGGCTGATCGCATCAACCTCGGGAGCCAGGGGGTTGCGCAGACCGATCTCGCCCTGCTCCGTCACCTCGATGAGGCCTTTGCCCCATTTCTCAACCCCGTAGATGGAATGCGGTGCGTCCGGCGTCTGTTTCAATCAAGTCGGTCCTTAACGTAGGGGTGCCAGTTTCGCGACCGCCAATACGGCAGCTGTTTGATTCTTCCAAGTGTAAACTATGTGACGGAAAAATCCGAATTTCATGCCGGTGGGTTGATCGGGACCAGATGATTGTCCCACTGGCACTTCGCGCGGGTCCGGATCACGGGGTGCGCAGTGGTCAACGCGCCGAACACACCGGTTCCGGTGGTGAAAACCAAGCCGTTCGGGCCGGATCCAAGCCCGCAGACATCCTCAAGCTCGAACGCATCCCTGAATGTGCCACTGGCCACGTCGAACCGATGCAGCGCATTGCCGCGCGGACAGGTGATGGCAACGGTTGCGCCATCCGCCGAAAACGCGATGCTGCCCGCATAACCCTGTAGCGTGCCTTGGTCCTGCTCTGGGGCGGACAGAAGGTGCGGGGTTTCCCCCTGACGGTGCAGGCCCAGCAAGGGCGGATGTTCGGCCTTGCTGCCCTGCCACTGCATCGCAAAGCCCACCAGCCCGTCGCGACGGACCGCCAGATGGCGGATCGAGTTCTTGTGAAGCGCAAGCGTCAGCGACACCTGTTCCTGAACCAGGCCCGACAGGGAAAGGTAGGTCAGATTGGGCTCCATCGTCGGCAGGTTCAGCTTCGTGCGCCCGGTTTCGGGATGGGTTTCGATCCCGCCATTGGCAATCACAAGCGTTTTTCCACCCGGCATCAGCCGCATGTCATGCGGACCAACGCCACCGGACGAAAACTCGCCCAACCGCGCAAAGGTTTCTGCGTCCCAGACGCCTATGATACCTTTTCCGGCCTCGTAATCGTTTTCAGTGGTGAAGAAATGCGCGCCATCCGCAGAAAAGGTGCCGTGACCATAGAAATGCCGACCTTCCGGCGCTGTCAGCTGCGCGGTCTGCGCGCCTGATGCGCAATCGACCACGACGGCAAAAGTACCGGGTCGGCGCGCAAAGGCCACGGCCTGTGCTTTGACAGGATGCGCCGCCGCCGCATGCCCGCGCGCGGGCAGGGGCACGGAAAACAGGAGTGCTCCCAGTGCATCCAGTCCGGCCAGTCGATACGAACCATCCGGAAACAGCCCCGCTGCCAGAAAATCCGGCCTGCCCACCGAGGCCCATCCACGAACCGGAGTCAGAGAGGTTGCAGCAAGCCCTGCAAGGAAGCGGCGACGCGATGTCATTTTTCAGTCCCCGTCCAGCGAATTGAAGCCAGCGCTGATGCCCAGTGTCGGGCCAAGTTCGGATGAAGCAATGGCGCGGATGTCATGGATGGACTGTTGCAGGGCCTCGATACGGAACCGGGCCTGCGGATCCGCAACGCCAGCCAGCGCCGGGTCTTCGATGGCCTGGGCATTCTCGATCGCGCGCGCAAAGGCGGCATCCAGATCGGCGGCAATTTCGGGGTGATCAAAAGCCAACCGTGCCGCAAGATCACGAAGGGCCATCAGCGAAAGCTCGACATGGCGCAAGGATCGCTCCGATCGCCACGCTTCGGCGCGGTTGGGGCGCGGGCGATCGAACGTGCCCAGCGGGCGACCAAGCCGTGTGTCGGCCGTGAATTCAAGACCCGTGGACAAAGCCTTGAAAAGCTCCTGCATGGCTTCGTCCTGCGTTCGGTAGCGGCTGCTCTCGCCGGGTCGGGTCAGGCTGGGGGCATAGCTTTGCCAGTCCTCGGCCATCGCCCGGGCATTGGCATCAATATCCGCCGCGATCGCCTGGATCAGCGCGCAGCGGTAGTCCGCATCGCCCTGCTCTGCAAAGGCGGGATCGAACAGCATCCGTTCGAGCGCAAAGAATCCGCGCCCCGCTATGGAGGTCTCGGCATAGGTATTCGGGCTTTGCACGGCGTCATCCTCGGTTGCGATATGCTGGGACAGGGCCTTTGAGGTGAACCCTTTCGTATCGGGCCAGAACGCCATGGCAAACGCACGATCGTCGACCTCGGTCGGACCGAACCGCAGATGGCTGGCGGAAATCCAGCCGTCGAAGGCCGCGTCATAAGCCGCGCGCAGCGCCGGTGAGGTCGGATCGCAATCCACCCGGGATGCACTGACCAGAGCCCCGGTTGTTTCCGGCAGTTTGCCGACCCGGGGCAGAATATGTGTCTCGGTCACGTCCATCAGGATCGGCGCGCGATCCTGCGCCTGCGCGGCAAGCGGCATCATCAACGCGACAACAAGAGTAAGAATATGCATAGGTCAGAGGCTCTCCAGAAAACGGATCAGGGCGTCGCGGTCAGCTTTCGGCATCGACACAACTGCATCGCGGGCGGCCTGGGCTTCGCCCCCGTGCCACAGGATCGCCTCGAGCAGATTGCGGGCCCGCCCGTCATGCAGAAACTGCGTGTGGCCCGAGACGCGTTCGGTCAGACCTATGCCCCACAGCGGCGGCGTCCGCCATTCGCGCCCCGTCGCGCGGGCCTCGGGGCGGTGATCCGCCAAACCTTCGCCCATGTCATGCAGCAGCAGGTCGGTATAGGGCCAGATCAGCTGAAAGCTGTGCTCGGGCCGATCTTCCAGCCGGTGGGTGACATGGGCCGGAGTATGACACGATGCGCAGCCGGTCGTGTGAAACACCTCTTTGCCGCGCAACACCTTGGGGTCGTCGACATCACGGCGACCGGGCACACCCAGATTGCGGCTGTAGAAATCCACCAGGTCCATGCCCTGCTGATCGATCTCGAACTCGCGCGTATCGGTGTCGCCATGCGGGGCCTCGACGCAGTTCACCTGCAAATCCGTGCAGTCCCCCTGAGGTGCCGGGTAAAGCGGGCTTGAAATGCCGATATCCCCGGCAAAGGCCGCGGCAGATTGCTCCATGACTGTCGGCATGCCTGCCTTGTGCCCGAACCGTCCCATCATGGGCGCACCGTATTCAACAGACCAGACGATGTTCGGACGGCCCGAGATGCCGTCCCCATCCACGTCATCAGGGTCAGCCTTGGCCAGCAGGTCTTCGACCGGGATCGCCTCCAGCAGCCCAAGCCCGATCATCTGCGGTGCGACCCGCGGGCTCAGCATCGCATCGGGGTGCAGCGGGCCATAGCCCAGATCAGCGGCCCGATAGGTTGGGCGGCGCAGAGCGGCGGTTTCACCGTCAGAAAGCGCGATGCGGATTTCCTCATACGAGATATCCAGCCGATATTCCGCCGGATGTCCCGCAAGTGCAAAATCCTGCATCTGCCCGCCATAGTTGGGTTCGGGCAGGGTGGCGATGTAGTCTTCGATCCCTCCATGCCCGTCTTCCGGCGCACCGGGGATCGAGACCCGGAGGAACATCGAGACCGCGTTGTCATCAAGTCCGTTGGGTGTGTGCCCCCGCCCATCCTTGATGTGGCAACGCTGGCAGGATCGTGCGTTGTACAGCGGCCCCAACCCGTCAGAGGCCAACGTGGAAGATGGTGACGAAACCCAGATTTTCTTGAACAACCCGTTGCCGACCTTGAAATCCAGCTCCTGTTCGAAGCTCAGGTTGCCCGAGGGTTGCGAGAACGCATCCGCGTCGTTGCGGACCCGGACAGTCGCCGCCCCGGCAGAGAGTTCTTCGAACGGCTGCGACACGCCATAATCCTGCGGGGGCGCAGTCGCGGCGGCAATGCGGGCGCGTTCCTCATCGGTGCGGGGGGTGACATTCAGATGCAGGTCCCGCAGCTCGGCTGACAGGGAAGGGGTGGCCGCCAGGGCGACCACCGACAAGGCAAGAAGGCTATTCGCCTTCGTCCATTTTCGATGCGTTGAGTTGCGCATAATTGGCTTCGCCGATCCTTTCATACAGGTCGAGCTGCGTTTCGAGGAAGTCGATATGTCCCTCTTCATCGGACATCAACTGTTCGAACAGCGACATGGAGACAAAGTCGCCGGCCTCCCGACAATATTCGCGCGCTTCCTTGTACAGAGCCCTTGCGTCGATCTCGGCCGCCAGGTCGCATTCCAGCGTTTCCTTCGGCGTCTGCCCGATCCGCAGCGGGTCCAGCTTCTGAAGGTTGGGGTGGCCTTCCAAAAAGATGATCCGTTCGATCAGCTTGTCCGCGTGGCCCATCTCTTCGATGCTTTCCTCGCGGCTTTTCTTGGCCATATGGCCAAGGCCCCAGTCTTCTTGCAGGCGGTAATGCAGCCAGTATTGGCTGACGGCCGTCAGCTCATGCCGCAGAGACTTGTTCAGATATTCGATGACCTTCGGATCGCCCTTCATCAGCTTTCTCCTGTGTTGCTCCGGCACGCAATGTGCGGAGTTGCATCGGTACGCCCAGATTACCGCTGGCCCGCATTGTGTCTAGGAACAGCGGCATGCACCCGCCACAATCCGCCGATTTGCCAAGGGCATGGTAGATCTTGCCGGGGGTGATGATGGTCTGCGGATCCGCCGTGCGCATCCAGTCGATGGCCGCACGGATGTCGTGATCGGATATGTTGGTGCAGTGGCAGACAATCATTGGTCTTGGCTCGTTTCGCCGCCTCTACAGGCGATCAGAAAAGGTTGCACGGGCCGGAAAGAAACCCTCTCCGGCCCGCTTGGGTTTAGTGAAAGACGGCGTCCGGGTTATCCAGGCTGTCTGACCCTTCAAACGCAACCCCGTCCAGTTCCAGCGCAGTTACGATGCGTTCGATGGTCTTGGTCTGATCGATCAGACCGTTGACGCCGCCCATGATCAGGGCCTCACCGCCCTTGTTGCCGCGCTCAAGCATCTGGTCATAGGCAAATCCTGCCTCGGCTGTTGTCTTGATCTTGCCCAGGGCCTGCATGGTGGCGGCCAGTTTCGCTTTCATCTCGGTATCCAGCGCCGGATCGGTGGCGATGACCAGATCGGCCAGAGATGCGCCCGAAACCGGGGTGCCATCTATGCGGGTATAGCTGCCCAGATAGACGTTCTGGATGCCCAACCCGTCATAGTAATGGCTGTTGTGGGTGTTGTCCGAGAAGCAGTCATGTTCTTCTTCGGGATCGTTCAGCATCAGGCCAAGGCGCATCCGTTCACCGGCTTGCTCACCATAGGAGAGAGAGCCCATGCCGGTCAGGATCGCGCTGACACCTTCTGCTTCGTTCTCCATCAAGGCTGCGCGCGCCGCTCCGCCGTCTTTCCACTGATCCGCCATCCAGGCCAAGTCGCTGACCAGCAGTTCGGTCGCAGCGCTCAGGTATTGCGCACGACGGTCGCAATGGCCGCCGGTACAGTCCTCGCCCTGCGCATAATCGGTGGCCGGGCGGTTGCCGGCGCCAGCGCCATGGCCGTTCATGTCCTGGCCCCACAGAAGGAACTCGATGGCGTGATAGCCGGTTGCCACATTCGCCTCGATACCATCGGCTTCGTGCAAGGTGTCGCTCAGCAGTTCGGGGGTGATTTCGCTGGCATCAATGGTCTCGCCCGACAGTTGGAAGCTGGGGTTGGCGATGACATTCAGCACGGCAAACTCGTTTTCGTCCGTCGCGCCGCCATAGGCCGCGTCAACATAGTCGATCAGACCTTCGTCCAAGGGCCAGGCGTTCACCTTGCCTTCCCAGTCATCAACGATGGCATTGCCGAAGCGATAGACTTCCGTTTGCTGATAGGGAACACGGGCAGCAACCCAGGCCGCGCGCGCCGCGTTCAGCGTTGCGTCCGACGGATCGGCGATCAGTGCGTTGACCGCATCCTGCAATTTTCTGGCTGAAATCAGGCTGTCCTCAAATTTGGCTTCCGCAATATTGGCATAGGTGTTCAGTACATCCGCCTTGGTGGGGGCATCACCCGAGATCGCGGCGGTTGCCATGCAGAACGTCAGGGCGCTGGCAGTGGTGAATAACTTGGTCATAGGAGTTCGGTGCTTTCCTGTCAGAACTGTCGGATCGTGCGGGAATGCCCCGCGGGTTTCGCGAAGAAATAACTGAGTTATTTAGTCGGCAATGTCAACCTGAGTTTTATTGTCAGATATAGGCGGGGGCTGTTGAACCCAACAAGCCTCCCCATATCTGGCGGGCTCCGATCCGAGGGATAGCATTGCGTGGCAGGTGATTCGCGTTAAAATCACTGGTGTGATTCTGTTTAAGGCGGTTGTTGGTTAATGAAGTGCTCTGTTCTGGCCTTGTCTCTCTTTCCGGCAGCTCTTGCTGCTCAGGCGACGCAGATCACGTCCACCCATCACCATGGGTCCGGTCAATTGGAAATCGTGCTCACGGACACGGGATTTTCGCTGTCGCTCAGGGTTCCAAGCATTGACATCATCGGGTTCGAGACCCCGGTAGCCAGTGATGACGAGCGCACGCGTGTCGCCATCGCGATTTCCGAACTGTCCAAGCCGCTGGACCTGTTTGTCGTCCCGCCCGAGGCCGTGTGCTTTACTGCATCTGCAAACGTGATCCTGACGCATGATGTCCCGGGGCAGCAGGACACCGCGGGCGAGGGGGGCACGTCATCCACGGCGGGAGAACATTCGGAATTTCAGGCTGACTACGTTGTTCAATGTCAGGATATGGATGCGCTGAACGCGATAGAATTTGCGTATTTCCAGCGGTTCAGCGGGACAAGGAAGCTGAACCTTCGCGTCGGAGCAGGCGCGGAGAACAGCACCCATGAAATCACGCGCGCCGCGCCCAGGCTGGATATGACGCAAATCCGTTAGAGATGGCGCTTGAGCGCCTGTTGGGCGGTGTCAGGCAAGCAGCCGAAGCTGTCGAGCCAAGATTGCCCCGTCCATCCCTGGGGCACCGGGCAGAAAACGAACACCTCAGATCGAAGCAGATTGTTTCCCAGTGCGGTCCCTGAATGCGGCAATGAGTGAAACCCATGAATTATAGTTTGTTTGCAAGATGTCATGATCCTTGAGGCTGCCGGATTCCGCTGAATCACAAATCTCCAATTGAGGCAAAGATTAACGAATAAGGGCACAAGAATCGCATGGATGACAAGTTCTCGCAAAACTTATGCCAATATCCAAATCTATTGGTACATCATCCTGTCGATCTGTTGACTAGTCCGGTTTTAATGAGGGGGTATCTCGGCAGGGTTAGGGGGATGCCCGTTCAGGCCCGTTTTGGGCCGGTGAATCGCGGCATCCCCTGCCGTATAGGTCAGGGCAAATCCACCGCCAGACCCACCGCCAGACAATGTCAGTCGATCTTGTTGCGCTGCGCGTGCGGGGTAACGCCAAAGCTTGACCGGTAGACGCGCGAAAAATGGCCCGGGTTTTCAAAGCCGCAGGCCACGGCAACCTCGGTGACGGATGCTTCGGTCTGAAGCAACAGTTTCTGGGCGCGCTCCAGCCGCATTTCCATGAAGTATTTCTTGGGCGACGTGTTGAGGTATTTGCCAAACAACCGCTCAAGCTGTCGGGTTGAAATGCCAAGCTCTTCTGCAATGAACGAAGGCGAAACCGGGGTTTCGATACTGTCCTGCATGATGGTGATCGCCTTTGCCAGGTGCGCATTACGCATTCCGTTGCGTGATTGCAGGGAAACCCGTTGTTTGGCCGTGGCATTGCGTACCGCGTTATAAACCATCTGATCCGCCACATCGATGGCCAGTTCCTCGCCGTGGTCGCGTTCGATCAGGTGCAGCATCAGATCCGCCGTTGCGGTCCCGCCAGATGCGGTAATGTGCTTTTCGTCGGCCACGAACACGCTGCGCACCAGATTGACCTCGGGAAAGGCCTCCATGAACGCGTCGTGGTACTCCCAGTGGATCGCCGCCTGCATTCCGTCGAGAAAACCAGCCTCGGCCAGCACCCACGCCCCCGAGCACAGGGCGCCGATTTTCGTGCCACGCGCACGTTCGCGGCGCAGGGTTGCAAGCAGAGGGCGGGTGACGTGGTCACGCATGTGAATGCCCGACAGGACAAACAGCTGATCACATTTGGCCAGACCCTGAAGACCGGAATGCACCAGCGTGACTGATCCGTTCGAGCACACGGCCTGCTCGCCATGTTCGGACACAAAGGACCAGCGGTACAGTTCTTCGCCACTCACCAGATTGGCGATCCGCAACGGTTCGACCGCGCAGGAAAACGCAAGATGCGAGAACTCCTCGACAAGGATGAACGTGATGTGCCGCGTCTGAGGCATGAGCAGTACCGTTTGCAAGCTGGGACAACGCCCGAAACCTGAGTCTATTTCGCCAGCTTCCATGCTGCACGAATTCTTTTTGTATACAAGTTGTATTTAAGTGGAATACAAAACTGTGACCGCACGCGATTCGACCGCGGACGCCGAACAGAAGGATGGGGCCAAAGCATGAAAGACGAAGCCAAATCTCGCAAAAGCGCGCTGAGAGAGCACCTGAAAGTGTCCATCCTGACGCTGCGCCTGCGCCCGGGCGCCGATCTGGACGAGGCGCATCTGTCGGATGAATTCGGCTTGTCGCGCACGCCGCTGCGCGAGGTGTTTCGTCAGTTGGCTGGCGAAGGTTATCTGGACTTGCGGACAAACCGCAGCGCCCGGGTTTCCGAGATGTCCTATACCACCCTGCGCGACTTCTTCCTTGCCGCGCCCATGGTATACGGAGCAATCCTGCGTTTGGCGGCTTTGAATGCGACGAACGCCCAGATTGATGATTTGAAAGAGGCCCAGCAGGCGTTCAAGGCGGCCCTTCGGTCCGGGTCCGGCGAGGACCGTGCCTTGGCAAACAACCGCTTTCATGACGTGACGGGCGAAATGTCCGGCAATGTCTACCTGCTGCCTTCGTTCAACCGGCTGCTGATCGATCACGCCCGGATCGGTATGACGTTTTATCGGCCGCAGACTGGCGAAATGTCGGAAAACCTGTCGCTGGCCAGCCAGCAGCATGACGCGATCATCGCAGCCATCGAGGCGCGCGATGAAGCGACGGCGGCGCAGCTGGCGGAAGATCACTGGAATCTGTCACGCGATCAGATCGAGATGTTCGTGATGCCTGACGCGCTGGATGTCCCTATGGGCGTCCCGCCTCTTTCGAAACCTGCATGAGGACGGAATGAACCCGATTTTCAAGTTTGAGGGGATCTATACCCCCGTGGTCACGCCCTATCACGACGATGGCAGCGTGAATTGGGACGCCTTGTCCGACGTGATCGAATACCTGATCGAGAATGGTGTGCATGGCCTGATCTCGGGTGGTTCGACCGGCGAGAACTATGCGCAGACTGTGGAAGAACGGCTGGAACTGGCCCGGTTCACGCAGAAGCAGTTGAAGGGCCGGTTGCCATTGGTGGTTGGCACAGGCGCGATGCTGACGCCGGATTCTATTGCTCTGGCTTCGGACGCACGTAAGATCGGCGCCGATGCGATCCTGCTGGCCAGCCCGCCATATTCGGTGCCGACTGATAGGGAAAACGCGCTGAATGCGCTGGCCATCGACAAGGCCGCCGATCTGCCTGTGATGCTGTACAACTACCCGCACCGCACCGGTACGATGATGGGCGAAGAGTTCCTTGACCGTGTGGGCCGCAGCCGGAATTTCTGCGGCATCAAGGAAAGCTCGGGCGATATCAACCGGGTGCATTTGCTGGCCCGCGACTATCCACATATCCAGCTTGGTTGCGGCATGGATGATCAGGCGCTCGAGTTCTTTGCCTGGGGCGCGCCGTTCTGGGTGTGCGGCGGGTCGAACTTCCTGCCTGCCGAACATGTGGCTCTGTATCAGGCCTGCGTGGTCGAAGGCAATTTCGCAAAGGGTCGCCGGATCATGTCCGCGATGATGCCGCTGATGCGGGTGCTGGAGCAGGGTGGCAAGTTCATCCAGACCATCAAGCATGGCGTTACCATGAACGGGATTGATGCCGGCGCCATGCGGCCTCCGTTGAAGGGCCTGAACAAGGACGACAAACGCGCGCTGGAACAGGTCACGCGCGTGCTGAAAAAGACAATCGCCGACATCGTGGCCGAGGGGTAAGAGACATGGATCTGCTGACACAGGACGAATACAAATCCATCGCCGCAGGCCTGACCCTGCCGACCGGGGCGTTCATCGACGGCGCATTCCGCCCGGCGATCTCGGGCGAGACGTTTGCAACCGTAAACCCGGCCACCGGCGACAAGCTTGCCGATATCGCGTCCTGCGGCGCAGCGGATGTGGATTTTGCGGTCGAAAAGGCGCGTGAGGCCTTCGACGATGGCCGCTGGTCGAAACTGCACCCGTCCGAGCGCAAGGACGTGCTGATCCGGTTGGCCAAGCTGATGACCCGCAATGCCCGCGAACTGGCGGTGATGGAAAGCCTCGACAGTGGCAAGACCATCTATGACTGCGAAACCGTGGACGTGCCCGAGACCATCCATTGTCTGAAATGGCATGCCGAAGCGATCGACAAGATCTACGATCAGGTCTCACCCGCCAGCGACGACCATATCGCCATGGTCGTGCGAGAGCCCATCGGCGTGGTGGGGCTGGTTCTGCCGTGGAACTTCCCCCTGCTGATGCTGGCGTGGAAGATTGGGCCTGCCTTGGCGGCGGGGTGTTCAGTGGTTGTAAAGCCCGCGGCTGAAACCACGCTGACCGCGCTGCGTATGGCCGAACTGGCGATGGAGGCTGGCCTTCCCCGTGGCGTGCTGAACATCGTACCGGGTGGCGGTGCCGACGTGGGCGAACCCATCGGGCGGCACATGGATATCGACATGGTGTCCTTCACCGGCTCGACCGTCACCGGCAAGCGGTTCCTGACCTATTCGGCGGAAAGCAATGCCAAGGAAGTGGTGCTTGAGATGGGCGGCAAGAACCCTGCCATCGTCATGGACGACGCCGAAAACCTCGACCGGGTGGCGGCGCATGTGGTGAATGGTGCGTTCTGGAACATGGGCGAGAACTGTTCGGCCTCGTCGCGCCTGATCGTGCATAAAGACGTGAAGGCCGAACTGCTGGACCGCATCGCGCATCACGCCAAACAGTGGAACACCGGCGACCCGCTGGACCCTGAAACCCGCATGGGCGCGCTGGTCAGCGAAGGGCATTACAACAAGGTCTGCGGATATCTCGATCAGGCTGAAAAGGTGGTGATCGGCGGCAAGGCGGACAAGGGATTTGTCGAAGCCACCGTCGTCGAAGTGCCGGGCAATGACACCCTGCTGGCCCGAGAGGAGATCTTTGGCCCGGTCCTGTCGGTGATCGAAGTGTCGGGCTTTGACGAGGCCATCAAGATCGCCAATGACACGGACTATGGCTTGTGTGCCTCGATCTTCACCGCCAACGCCAAGCGGGCCATTCGCGGTGCGCGGGCCATCCGGGCAGGGACTGTTACGGTAAACAGTTTCGGCGAAGGCGACATCACCACGCCGTTTGGCGGCTACAAGCAATCGGGCTTTGGCGGGCGCGACAATTCGATCCATGCGCATGATCAGTACACCCAGCTGAAAACCATCTGGATCGATCTTGCCGACGACTCCGACGAGGCGGTGGATTGACGCGGTACGAGGCCAAAAGACTGCCCCGGCAGACGGGCCCGGCAGGATGGAATGCCATCCTGCCGCCCCAGGATCCTCTGCCGGTGCTCGAACAGGATCTGATCGCCGACATCACCATTGTCGGCGGAGGGTTTGCCGGGCTGACGGCGGCGCGGCGATTGCACCAGCTGGACCCCTCGCTGAAGATCGCCTTGTTGGAAGCGGGTCGGTTTGCGGATGGTTCGGCGGGGCGGAACTCGGGGTTCATGATCGACCTGCCGCATGATCTGGCCTCGGACAACTACGCAGGCGACGGGCTGGAAGCGGACCGCGCCGCCATTGCCCTGAACCGCAAGGCCATCGCCTTCGCGACCGAGATCGCCGCCGATTGCGACCTTCCGCAAGAGATGTTCGACCCTTGCGGCAAATATAATGCAGCCGCCACACGGGCAGGAGACGCCCATAACCGCGCCTTTGCCGGGCATCTGACCAAACTGGGTGAGCCGCATACGCTGTATGACCAAAAGCAGATGCAAGAGATCACGGGCAGCCCGCATTATGTTTCGGGGCTGTTTGCGCCGGGGACGGTGATGATCCAGCCGGCGGCCTATGTACGGGCTCTGTCGGGTCAACTGGCAAGACAGATTGACGTATTCGAGAACTCGCCAGTCACCAGCTTTGCAAAGCAGGGCGCAGGCTGGGTGGTCAACACCGCCAAGGCCAAAGTCAGCACCGGGCGGATCATCCTGGCCAACAATGGCCATCTTGAAAGCTTCGGGTTCTACCAACGGCAATTGATGCATATCTGCCTCTACGCCTCGATCACGGCCCCGCTGACCGAGGCGCAGATCAAGACACTGGGCGGACAACCGCGCTGGTCGGTGACACCGGCGGATCCGATGGGCACCTCGGTCCGGCGCATTTCGGGCAGCTACGGGGATCGCATTCTGATCCGCACCGGATCCAGTTTTCACCCGACGATCGAAACCAGCCGGATGCGGTTGCGCAATGCCGGCTGGGTGCATGACCGCAAGTTCCGGGAACGCTTTCCGCATCTGTCGGATGTGCGGATGGAGCATCGCTGGGCCGGGATGCTGTGCCTCAGCCGCAACGGATCCGCGGCATTCGGCGAATTGGAGGATGGCGTGTTCTCGGCCTGCTGCCAGAACGGCCTGGGCATCGCCCGTGGCACCCTGCAAGGCATGGGCATCGCGGAACTGGCGCTGCAAGGCGGATCAGAGATCGCGGATCACTTTCTGGCGCAGCCGGACCTTCCGCGATTGCCGCCCGAGCCCTTCGCTTCGCTTGGGGCGAACAGCTATCTGATCTGGAAAGAATGGCGGTCCGGCAAGGAATGATGCGCGGGCGTCAGGGCAAGCTCAGCTTGGCCATGCGCCCACCGTCTATCGTAAAGACCTGCCCGGTGATGAAACCCGCATCCCCGGAGGCCAGAAACGCGACGAGCGCGGCAACTTCTTCAGGCCGCCCCGTTCGGGCCACCGGGTGGATCTTGGCAATGTCGCGACGGAATGCGGACGGGTCGGGCATGGATTCGATGAAATCCTCGTTCAACTCGGTATCGATCCAACCGGGCGCGACGGCGTTGCAGCGGATACCCTCGGCCCCGTGATCGACGGCAACGGCGCGGGTCAGGCCGTGCAACCCCGCCTTTGATGCGCAATAGGCGGCGTGACCGGGATTGCTGCCCAAGCCTTCGATGGATCCGGTGTTGACGATAGTGCCCCTGGTGTCGCGCAGATACGGCAGCGCGGCTTTGATCATCAGGAACGGGGTGGTCAGGTTCACCGTCAGGGTGCGGTGCCAGTCCTCAAGGCTCATCCCCTCGACCGAGGCTTCCTGCATCATGCCGGCGTTGTTGACCAGCACGTCCAAACGCCCGGCCAGGGTAGTCACTTCGCCGACCACCTGCGCGGCGCTGTCGGGAAGGGTAAAATCCGCAACGATGCCGTGGAATTCCGTGTCCTCGCCACGTTGGGCGGTGAAGACCCGCGCACCTTCGTCCTGCAAACGTCGGGCGATGGCCCGGCCAATGCCGCTGCGCCCACCGGTGACCAGAGCCACCTTTCCGTCGAACCGCTTCATGAAACCGGTTTCCCTCCGTTGACTTCGATCAGCGCGCCGCAAACATAACGCGACGCGTCCGAGACCAGAAACATCATCACATCGGCGATGTCCTCGGGCTCGGCGATCCGGCCCAGCGGCACGGTCCGGCCCAGTTCGGCCACGGCCGTATCGGGGTCAAAGCCCCGCTTTTCAAAGCCCGAACGCAGCATCGGGGTATTCACCTCATTCGGGCATACCGCGTTGATGCGGATGCCCTGATGGGCATGATCCATGCCCATGCATTGGGTCAGGGACGCGATGGCCGCCTTGGTCATGCAATAGACCGCATGATTGGGGCCGGGGCGCAGCCCCCAGCAGGACGCGGTGTTGACGATGGCCCCGCCGCCAGCTTCCGCCATGATCGGAATTGCAGCGCGGCAAATGCGGAAAGGGGCTTCGACATTGACACCCAATGACAGAGACCAATCCGCATCGGACGTATCCGTGACCGACCCGCGCGTGATGACGCCCGCATTGTTGATCACGATGTCAAGCCCGCCCAATGCGGAGGCGGCTTCGCCGGGCAGTTGGTCGGCATAATCAGAATCAAGCAGATCGCCGGGCAGATGCGCCTCGGCCTCGATGCCATCCACAGATCGGTCTGCAACGGCGACCCGTGCCCCCGCATTGCGCAGCCGTTGAACGATTGACGCCCCGATGCCACCAGCCGCACCAGTGACCAGAGCCGATTTTCCATTCAGGTTCATGAAGTCACCCATTGTTGGAACCATGCGACAGGTGTTCCGAGCAGGCTTTCATCAGGAACCACGCCAAGCCCCGGCCCGGTTGGCGGCGCGATATGCCCGCCCTTGATCCGGGTGCCGTTTTCGGGATCGCAGTTGCCTTCGATATACGGTGCAGCCAGCCAGACGCCTTCCACCAGGTCGGGCCGAACGGTTGCGCCGTTACATGCGACGGTTTTGACCAGCGTGGTATCCAGCGCCCGGACCTTGGCACTGGCCTTGGTGTCGGGTTCGTTTTTGACCGGCAGGTCGTGGCTGTTGATATGCAGTTCGGCGATCTTCATCTTGTGTACTTGTCCTGACCGGAAAAAAGGACCCACCCGGATGACGGGCGGGCCAGTAAGCGGAGTGTGGATCAGTATGTCTGGTTCAACTCATCCGCCGCCGGGATCTCCCTCTCGCGGCGGGCGATATAGTCCAGAAGGGCCTCGTTCCTGGCTTCGTCCAGTTTGGGTTCTTGATATTCGGCCAGCAACTTCCGCGCATGTTTCAGGGCGCGTTCGGTGATTTCAACTTCACCTTCGGCGACCCATTGTTCGATCGAGTTGTTGTCGAACAGTTCCGGCATGAAGAACGCGGTCTGGAAGTTGTCCTGCGTGTGCGGATGACCCAGATAATGCCCGCCGGGCCCCACATCGGGAACCGCAGCCAGGGCCTCATCGAAATCGTGCCATTTCGGCCCTTCGGCCATGCGGTAAGCCATCGCGCACTGTTCGGCGTCGACGATGAACTTGGCGACCGAACAATGCATGCCCGCCTCGTTCCATCCTGCCGAATGCCAGATATAATTGGCCCCGGCGTGAATGACCGCGCTGAGCGTCGTTGCGGATTCGTACCCGGCCTGTGCATCAAAGGTCTTGGCCCCGCCCAGCGTGTTCGAGGTGCGCCACGGAACATCGTAAAAGCGCGCCATCTGGCCGATCATGAAGTTCATCAGGCTGATCTCGGGCGTGCCGGCCATGGGTGCTCCGGATTTCATCGAAACGGTCGACAGGTAATGCCCCCAGATCGCAGGGCAGCCCTTGCGGATCACCTGCGTATAGGCCAGCGCCGAGAGCGCCTCGGCGGTCAGCTGCGCCACGGTCGCGGGCACCGATGCCGGGGTGTTCGCACCACCCAGAACAAAGGGCGAGCACAAAACCGGCTGATTGCGGCGGCAGAAGGCCCGCATTGCACCCAGCATGGTTTCGTCCCACACCAGCGGGCTGTTGCCGTTGCAATTGCCGGTGGTGACCGGATGATCGTCAATGAAACCTTCGCCGAACAGGATATCGCACATATCCATCACATCCTCGGCATTCCTGGGCGAGGTGGTCATACCCATGAAGGTCTTGTCCGAGTATTTCATCGACGAATAGGTGATGCGCAGGTGCCGCTGGCTGATCGGGTGATCGTAGGGCTCGACAATGTGATGGGCCGAGCTGTGCAGCGCCGGCATCATGTGCGACAGCTTGTGGAACATCGCCAGATCATCCAGCGTCGGGTTGCGGCGTACATCGTCCAGATCGCGCAGGAATGGCGCGCCGGTCATCGGCACGAAGATCGCGTGCTTGCCCCCCAGCGCCAGGTTCTTTTGCGGATCGCGCGCATGATAGGTGAACTGCGCCGGAATGGTCGAGACCAGCTCGCGCACCATATTGCGGTCCAGATAGACCAGTTCGCCGTCAACCTTGGCCCCGGCGTTTTTCCAGTCTTCCAGCGCGACGGGGTCGCGGAACTGAACGCCGACATTTTCCAGAATGTCCATCGCCGCATTGTCGATGCGCTCAACCTGGGTTGCGTCCATGACCTCGCACAGCGGGATGCCTCGGGTCAGGCCCGGCAGCATGTCAAAATTCGGAGCGGAGCGTATGGCACGGCGGGCAGAACGTCCGCCGGAACGCGTGGCAGTGCGAGTGGGCAAGGGGCAATCCTCCAATTTTGAAACAAACTGACGGATTCGCGGCGCACCCACCTCTCTGATTGCGATATGTGCTTGCAAGAAGCGACACGGGTCATTCCAAATAATTATGCCCCTGCATAACGAAAAGACGCGGGGTCATTCTTGCCTGTGTGACCTACTTCACAGCCAAGCAAGTGCATACATCTGCAACAGGTAAACGCAGGGTTGATTCAGAAGGCACTCACTCATGCACCACAATACAGAGATGCTGATCGTCGGCGCCGGGTTTGCCGGGCTGACGATGGCGCTTGAGGCACGCAAGCGCGGCATCAAGGATATCGCGATTTTGGAAAAGGCCGATGATATCGGGGGGACATGGCGCGAAAACACCTATCCCGGTGTCGCCTGTGATGTGCCGTCGCATCTGTATTCCATGGCGACCCACCTAAATCCGCATTGGAGCCGCGCATATGCCGGTGGCGCGGAAATTCAGGCATATCTGCAAAATGTCGCGCGGCAGGAAGGGTTGTATGACCTGTGCCATTTCGGGCAGGAGCTGAAATCGGCCAGGTGGGATGGAACGCGCTGGCAAGTTGAAACGATGGATGGCCAGCACTGGTCGGCGCGGTTTCTGGTCTCGGCCATTGGTGCACTTCATCATCCCAGCATCCCTGATATCCCCGGCGCCGACAGGTTTCCGGGCCCCAGTTTCCACTCGGCCGAATGGAATCACGATGTCGATCTGTCCGGCAAGAGCGTGGCGGTCGTCGGTACCGGGGCGTCCGCCGTTCAGTTTGTACCCGAGATCGCCAAGATTGCTGGCCACGTCACGATCTTTCAGCGCAGTGCGCCTTACGTGATGCCGCGCCCGGACGGTCCGATTGCGCCCTGGGTGCGCAGCCTTTACGCCCGGTTTCCCATTTTGCCGCGCATTCGGCGCAAACTGATATTCATGATCTTCGAATTTCGCCACCGCGTGTTTCGCGGCGAGGAACGCGCGGTGAATTTTGCCTTGAAAATGTGGCGAAAGGCACTGGAGAGCGCCATCACCGATCCGGCCGAACAACGGATTCTGACCCCCGACTACCGGATCGGCTGCAAACGTATCCTGAGTTCGAACGATTGGTACCCGACCCTGGCCCGCGACAATGTCAGCGTTGTTCCGAAGGGCGTCGCCCGAATCGAAGGTGACACGGTCATCGCGGCGGATGGCACCCGGACCAGGGCGGATGTCTTGATCTGGGGCACTGGGTTTCACGTTACCGACGTGGTCGAGCGTCTGGACATTACCGGTACGGACGGGCTGACGCTGCGCTCTGCCTGGTCGGATGGCATGTGCGCGCATCTGGGTACCGCAGTTGCGGGTTTTCCCAATTTCTTCCTGCTTCTGGGGCCGCATACTGGGCTGGGGCACAACTCGGTCGTGCTGATGATCGAAGCCCAGGTTGGCCATATCGGCCGAGTCCTGAGCGAGATGCAGCGCGAAGGGCTGTCCGCGATCACTCCTGACGCCGCCAAACAAGCGGCGTTCATACGGGAAATGCACGACCGCCATGCAGAGGGCGTGTGGCAGGCCGGGGGCTGTACATCCTGGTACATGGATGCGGAAGGCCGCAACACGACCTTGTGGCCCGGCACCGTTGCCGAGTTTCAGAAACGCATGGCACAATCGGGGTTGGAACAATACAGACCCGCCGCCCTTGGCAATGGAGAAAGCTGAATGACAACCGTTCTGATCACAATCGCCGTCCTTGTCGCGGTTCTGTTTTTCATGAACCTGTGGACCCGGAAGATTACCCGCCGCGGTCTTGAAACCGTGCCACAGCTGGGTCAGATCACACCCGTTCGCGGCGGCAGCATCCACTATGTGGAAAAGGGAAACCCCGAGACGCAGACCATCGTCATGATCCACGGCCTGGCCGGGCAGTTGCAGCACTTTACCTATGCGCTGGTGGATCTTCTGGCCGACGATTACCACGTCATCGCACTGGATCGGCCGGGATGCGGGTATTCAACGCGCGATACGGCCGAGCTGGCGCAATTGCCCCACCAGGCTGGCATGATTGCCGAGTTTCTGGACAAAAAAGGCGTGGACCGCGCTGTTCTGGTCGGCCATTCACTGGGGGGCGCGGTTTCACTGGCGATGGCACTGGACCATCCGGCCCGGGTCGCCGGTCTGGCGCTGCTGGCACCGCTGACGCACAAACTGCCCGAAACCCCGGCGATCTTCAAACCGCTCGAGATCCGCTCCGAATGGCTGCGCAGTCTGATCGGCAACACGGTCGCCGTTCCTCTGGCGTCCAAAACCGCGCCGCACACGCTGAGCGCAGCGTTTGACCCGGAAACCCCGCCGGACGACTTTCTGGACCGGGCAGGCGGCGCGCTTGGCCTGCGGCCTTCCGCCTTTGTCACGGCCTCTCAGGACGTTGCCGGCGTCGATGCAAGTATCAATGCGCAGGTCGCGCGCTATCCGAAACTGACTGTCCCCGGGGGCATCTTGTATGGTCGTCAGGACGCGATACTGTCACCGCCGCTGCACGGGCCGACAATGACCGAGTTCGGGCTGAGTTACGAAGAGCTGGACGGGTTCGGCCACATGATTCCGATCACAGAGCCCGAAATCTGTGCCGCCTTCATCCGCAGGATGACCGAAGCGACCACATCCCCCCGGACATCCTTGCAGGACAGGCCATCAGAGCAGGCGTGAAAGAAATCTTCGGGTTGGTTGATTTCCCTCTTGACCCTCCCGGGCCCCTCGCTTACATCGCCTCTCACTCACGGCGGAGTAGCTCAGTTGGTTAGAGCAGCGGAATCATAATCCGCGTGTCGGGGGTTCAAGTCCCTCCTCCGCTACCACCCACCTGAAGTAAAGCAATGGATTGCAAACAGGAATGACGTCCTGTGCGGAGCTTGCCGGCATCTTTTCCACTGCTTGGCAGTCCACAACCAAATCGAGGCCAACGCCCGGATAACAGCGTCACGGTTTGAATCGACCTGTACGCAGGTACCTTTCCAGGTCGCTGGCCGGTTTCAGCAACTTGTTGTCAATTGGAGGGGTAGCCGCGTTTCCGAACCTCTTCGATGGCCGCAGAAAACCCATAAAGTGAGAACGTGAAACTGCGTTTGACGGCTGGAGAAGCCGCAAAGTAATACTCCACCTTTCCGAATTCTGCGTTCAACAATTCTTTCGTCAGCCCGACGTTGACTTGGCAATATTGCGGAGCGCAAAACTGATATGCGTACTTTCGACTGAACCTGCCATCAAGTGTCACAACCACTCCATTTTTCAAGTCCGTTGTTGTAGGCAAATGCAAAACGAGCCCGGCTACAACCTCGTTGTTGTCCATCGGGATACCAATTATGTTCGCGATGTTCTTGCCGTGGTACTTGATGCCTTGGATCGCCGAACACTCTGACTTGGACGCGTCGCAGTAGATGTCCCAAACACCTGCTTTGGCAACTTTCTTCGACCGTGCTTCCGCCTGGCTGGCGGTATGGAAAATGGATGCGGCAATAAGAAAAATCTTCAGCATCGAAGCCCTCAAAAACGGATTAACTGGTCTCTTTCAGTAACGCTGGGGTTGTGTTTCTGCCAGCTTTTAGTGGGGAAAGATGCCCGGGGCCATAAACCTCGATAAAGTCTGACGGAAAAAACTGAAATCGGGTTGAGCTTTGTCGACGGTGGAGATTGGGTTTTTGCTCGCCACACATTTTTGGGCTGACACGGCGTCCAAAGCCCGGGCGTTTGGCCGTCGAGGAAAAGAGGACAAAAGCGGGGGATAAAAACTACGCGATTCAGAAACATCATCTAAATCGGAGATCATGGTGCTGCTGGAGAGAATTGAACTCTCGACCTCTCCCTTACCAAGGGAGTGCTCTACCTCTGAGCTACAGCAGCGCTGTGGGCGGGTGATTAGACTCAAACGAAACGCGGCGCAAGGGTGTCTGGACGGTTTTTTTCGCCTCCTGTAGAGAAAGATCATGACGGATAAAAATTCACCCAAAAAACAAGGCAAATCCGGGGATGCGCGCGAAGAGCGGCTGAAAGCGGCGCTGAAGGCCAATATGGCGCGGCGCAAGGCGCAGGCCAAGGCGCGGGCGGCCTCCGGGGACAAGGCCGACAAGGACGAGGGATAAGAGCAGATGGATTCGATTCTGGTGACGGGCAACGGCCCGCTGAACGGTCAGATACCGATTGCGGGGGCCAAGAACGCGTGTCTGACGCTGATGCCCGCGACCTTGCTGAGCGAAGAACCGCTGACGCTGACCAACGCACCGCGTCTCAGCGACATCAAGACCATGACGGCTCTGCTGCAATCGCTGGGGGCCGAGGTGTCGTCGCTGCAAGATGGTCAGGTGATCGCGATGTCGAGCCATAACCTGACCAGCCAAACGGCGGATTATGACATCGTGCGCAAGATGCGTGCCTCGAATCTGGTGTTGGGACCTTTGCTTGCGCGATTTGGACAAGCGGTCGTTTCTCTGCCCGGTGGCTGCGCGATCGGAGCCCGTCCGATGGACCTGCACGTGGAAGGGCTCGAGGCGCTGGGCGCCGAGATCGAGCTGAAAGACGGCTATCTGCACGCCAGGGCTCCGGGAGGGCTGAAAGGCGCGGTGCATGAGATGCGGTTTGCCTCGGTCGGGGCCACCGAAAACATCGTCATGGCGGCGACGCTGGCCAAGGGCACCACGGTTCTGAAGAACGCCGCGCGCGAGCCCGAGATCGTCGATCTGGTCGAATGCCTGCGCAAGATGGGTGCGCAGATTTCGGGCGAGGGCAGCTCGACCATCGAAATTCAGGGCGTCGACCGGCTGCACGGTGCCACCCATCAGGTTGTCACCGACCGGATCGAACTGGGCACCTATATGCTGGCCCCGGCGATTTGCGGCGGCGAGGTCGAACTGCTGGGCGGGCGCATGTCACTGGTTGAATCCTTTGCGGCCAAGCTCGACGCGGCGGGGGTCAGTGTCGCCGAAACCCAAAACGGCTTGAAAGTGGCCCGCAAGAACGGCCGGGTTCAGGCCGTGGATGTGGTGACCGAACCTTTCCCGGGGTTCCCGACCGACCTTCAGGCGCAGATGATGGCGCTGATGTGCACCGCCGAAGGAACCTCGGTCTTGGAAGAGCGAATTTTCGAAAACCGTTTCATGCATGCCCCGGAACTTGTGCGCATGGGCGCGAATATCGAAGTGCACGGCGGCACCGCCACCGTCACGGGTGTCGAAGCCCTGAAAGGCGCCCCGGTGATGGCGACGGATCTGCGGGCTTCGGTGTCGCTGATCCTTGCCGGATTGGCGGCAGAAGGTGAGACAACGGTAAGCCGGGTCTATCATTTGGACCGCGGATATGAGCATGTAGTGCGCAAGCTGGAAGGCGTGGGCGCAAAAATCGAACGGATCAAGGGCGAATGACGGACGCAAGTTTTGAAGACGGGCGCGAAGCCCCGCTGAATCTGGGGGCCGAGGATGCAGAAGACCTGAAGGTGATCTCGACCCTTGCCCAGGACGCGGTTTTTCCCGTGACCGAGATGAAATGGCAACCGTCGAAGCGCCGCTTCGGCTTGTTGCTGAACCGCTTTCGCTGGGAAGACAAGGATGCCGCCGCCCGCCGTGACCGCCCGTTTGAACGGGTGCAGTCGGTTCTGGTCTTCGATTCCGTTCTGTCCGTGGCCAGTCAGGGCATTGATCGCGGCGAGAAGGACATGGTCATGTCCCTGCTGTCCGTCGAATTCGAACCCGGCGAGGATGGCGCGGGCCAGGTCTTGCTGACACTGGCGGGTGATGGCGCGATCCGCCTGACGGTCGAGGCGTTGGAAGCCACGCTCAAAGACGTCACGCGCCCGTATCAGGCCCCATCCGGTCGGGCCCCGCACCACCCTGAATAGATGCAGAACAAGCGTGGCATTCCTCAGGCGTTTTTGAAGGTGCCCGAAGGCATCGCATTGCGCCCGGCCACGGTGTTCGATGTGTTTGACGTAAGCCGGGTGCTGATCCGGTCGATCACGCAGCTTTGCGTGGCCGATCACAACAATGATCCCGACCATCTGAAGCAGTGGACCGCAAACAAAGACCCGGCGACCATCCGGGGCTGGTTCAAGCCGGGATCCCAGATCTGGCTGGCCGAGCGTGAAGGTCAGGTGGCTGCGGTCGGAGGATTGATCGAAACCGGCAAGATCACCTTGCTCTACGTTGACCCGGATCACGTCGGCAGCGGGGTGGGGGCCGCATTGCTCAGCAGGCTGGAGCGGCAACTGGCCGCGTGCGGCTGTTCCGAGGCGCGTCTTGATAGCACCCGGACCGCGCGCGAATTCTATCTGCGCCACGGCTGGCAGGTCACCGGGCAATGCAGTGACCGTCAGGACCTGTCCTGCTTTGCCATGCGCAAATCGCTGCACCCCCAGGGCTGAGGGTTGAGGCCGCGCCCTGTGGGCGATATGTCCCGTGGCGCAACGCCCGGAGTGCCAGACCATGCCCGTTTTCCTCGACGCCACATCGCCCGATTTCGAAGCCGCCTTCCAAACCCTGCTGTCCGCCAAGCGCGAGGACAGTCCGGATGTGGACGCGGTCGTGGCGCAGATCATCGACGATGTGCGCAAACGGGGCGACGCGGCGGTCATCGAACTAACCGCGAAATTCGACCGGCTGGAGCTGACACCCGAAACGCTGGCCTTCAGCGCGCAGGAGATCGCAGACGCGGTGGCGCAGGTCGGGGCCGAAGACCGCGCCGCGCTGGAGCTGGCCGCCGGCCGGATCCGGGCCTATCACGAAAAGCAGATGCCCAGCGATCACAGCTGGACGGATGAGGCCGGGGCCACCTTGGGCTGGCGCTGGTCTGCGGTCTCTGCTGCGGGGTTGTATGTGCCCGGCGGGCTGGCCTCTTACCCGTCCTCGGTTTTGATGAATGCCATTCCGGCCAAGGTGGCGGGCGTGGAACGGCTGACCATCGTGGTGCCCACGCCGGACGGGCAGGTGAACCCGCTGGTGCTGCTGGCGGCACAATTGTCGGGCGTGGACGAAGTGTATCGCATCGGCGGCGCGCAGGCCGTGGCGGCGCTGGCCTATGGTACCGACACCATCGCATCGGTCGACAAGATCACCGGCCCGGGCAATGCTTTTGTGGCAGCGGCCAAGCGGCGCGTCTTTGGCAAGGTCGGCATCGACATGATTGCGGGCCCCTCGGAAATCCTGGTCATCGCCGACAAGGACAATGACCCCGACTGGATCGCGCTGGACCTGCTCAGCCAGGCCGAACATGATGAAAGCGCACAGTCGATCCTGATCACGGATGATGCCGCTTTTGGCCACAGCGTTGCCAAGGCTGTCGAAAAGCGCCTCGAAACCCTGCAACGCCGCGCCATCGCCGGGGCCAGCTGGCGCGACTTTGGCGCCATCATCACCGTGCGCGATCTGGACGAGGCCGCGGCGCTTTCCAACCGTATCGCCCCGGAGCATCTGGAGCTTTGCGTCGCGGACCCGGTGGCGCTGAGCGAAAAGACCATCCACGCCGGGGCCATCTTTCTGGGCCAGTACACCCCCGAAGCCATCGGTGATTATGTCGGCGGCCCCAACCACGTGCTTCCAACCGCCCGGTCCGCCCGGTTCTCGTCCGGGCTCAGCGTGATGGATTTCCTCAAACGCACCACGCTCAGCCAGATGACCCCGGAAGCCCTGCGCGCCATCGGGCCCGCCGCTGAACAGCTGGCGCAATCGGAAAGCCTCGAGGCGCACGGCCTTTCGGTCACGGCGCGCCTGAACCGCCTGAATGGCTGAAATGACGCAAAGACCGGGCATGTATGGCGCTTCTCTGCGTTGCCGACGGAATGCCGTTGTTATAGGTCTGTGCTGACACAAGGATAGTTGCCGTAAAGATGACCCGTATTTCGCATATCGAACTGGATGACCGAAACCTGCCGCCTCCGACCCCCGAGATCGAGCAGGAACGCAAGGTTGCCATCTATGATCTGCTGGAAGACAACAGCTTTGCGCTGCCCAAACGGGATGACCGCGTCATTCCTGATGGGCCTTACCACGTGCAGCTTTCGATCCGCGACAAACGGCTGGTCTTTGATGTCGCGACGGAAGAGGATGAAAAAGCCGCCGAATTTCACCTGTCGCTCGGCCCGTTCCGACAGGTGGTCAAGGATTACTTCCAGATCTGCGAAAGCTATTTCGACGCGGTCAAATCGCTGCCTCCCAGCCAGATCGAGACCATCGACATGGCCCGCCGCGGCATCCACAACGAAGGCAGCCGCGTTCTACAGGAACGGCTGGAGGGAAAAGCAGAAGTGGATACCGATACGGCCCGACGCCTGTTCACGCTGATCTGCGTGCTGCATTTCGGGGGCTGACGGGTGAAGCCTCTGCCGCAGTCGGTCCTGTTCTGTTGCGACCACAACTCGGTTCGATCTCCGATGGCCGAGGGGCTGATGAAGAAGTTTTACGGCACGGGCACCTATGTCCAGTCCGCAGGCGTGCACAACGATCTTGAAATCGACGGGTTCTGCATCGCGGCCTGCCAGGAGGTGGGTGTAGAGCTGTCCCGTCATCGCTCGCGGTCCTTTGACGAGATGCAGGAATGGGGCGACGATCTCAGCTCGTTCGATCTGGTCGTGGCGCTTTCGCCCGCCAGTCAGCGCCGGGCGCTGGAACTGACCCGGGTTTTTCACCTCGATGTCGATTATTGGCCAATAATGGACCCTACCGGGTTGGGCGAGACCCGCGAAGAAAAGCTACATCACTACCGACAGACCCGCGATCAGATCATCAAACATCTGAAAGACCGCTGGGGCGAACCTACGGAGTGACCATGAACCAGACCGTCAAAACCTATTTCGAAGCCTTCAATGCCGGTGACGTGGATGCCATGCTGGCTTGCCTGTCCGATGACGTGGCCCATCACGTGAACGAAGGCCAGATCCGCATCGGCAAGGAGAAGTTCGCCGCGTTCTGCGCGCATATGAACCGCTGCTACAAAGAGACCCTGACCGACATTGTCGTGTTCGAAGCCGAAGGCGGCACCCGCGCGGCGGCTGAGTTTATTGTCAACGGAACCTATTTGGAAACCGATGACGGCCTTCCGGATGCGCATGGCCAGACCTACCGCCTGCCTGCCGGGTCTTTTTTCGACCTGAAGGATGGCAAGATCACCCGCGTCACCACTTTCTACAACCTGGCAGACTGGACCAAACAGGTCTCGAATGGCTGAGGTCACTGCCGTCCGCCCCCTGATCGGAGAGGCGTTGGAAGCCGCCCTGGATGACGTTGCCCAGCTGCGCATCAAGGTGTTTCATGCCTGGCCGTATCTTTACGATGGCGACCTGGGATATGAACGGAACTACCTGCAATCCTACCGCGACAGCGACAAGGCCATCGTGGTGGGCGCATTCGACAACGACCGCCTGATCGGCGCGTCAACCGGCGCCCCTCTGATCGACCACGCCGGAGATTTCGCGGCGGCTTTCGAGGGCACCGGGCTTGATCTGAACGACATCTTCTATTGCGCCGAGTCGGTGCTGCTGCCCGACTATCGCGGGCAAGGTGTCGGCCATAAATTCTTCGACGCCCGCGAAGCCCACGCCCGCGCGCTGGGCTTCACAAAATGCGCCTTTTGCGGTGTACAACGCCCCGCAGATCACCCGATGCGGCCCGACAAGTACCGCCCGCTGGATTCTTTCTGGCGCGCGCGAGGATACACGCCTTTGCCCGGCGCGATCGCGCAGTTTTCGTGGAAAGATATTGGCGACGAAGGCGAATCGAAAAAACCTCTTCAGTTCTGGATCCGTGACCTCTGAACGCCAAACGCAGAAAAAATTCCCGAATCATGGTAGTGTTGGGTTTTCTGTGGGGGAAGTGCCATGAAACGCTATGTTATCGAACGCGATCTTCCGGGTGTAGGTTCCATGTCCGGTGACGAACTGTGCGGCGCGTCTGCGAAGTCGAACGAAGCGCTGGCGCAAATACCCGGCGTGCAGTGGGAGCATTCCTATGTTGCCGGTGACAAGACCTTTTGCATCTATCTGGCCGAGAGCGAGGACGCGATCCACAAGCACGCCGAGCTCAGCGGGTTCCCGGCCAACACGATCACCGAAGTGACCACCATCATCGATCCAACGACCGCAGGGTAATTGGGCTGTACTCCGGTCCGCGTCCGCGACTAAGGTCATGCGAATTTGACCGCACGGGGACGCTGCCATGAAAGTCGCAACCGCCGCCTACAACCTCGACTGGCTGGATAGCTGGGCGCAGTACGAAGACAAGCTTGAGGGGTGGGTGTCCCAGGCCGCAGGGCAGGGGGCCGAATTGCTGGTCTTTCCCGAATACGGCGCGATGGAGCTTTCGACCCTGGACGGGGCCGAGGTTGCAGGTGATCTGGAGCGTTCGATCCGGGCCGTATCCGACCGGATGGAGGATGTACAAAACCTGCACACCCGCCTCGCCAGGACGTACAAAACCTACATTCTGGGCGCATCCGCGCCGGTTGTGGATGGTCCCGGTCGTCCGGTGAACCGCGCCGCCTTCTATGCGCCGGATGGCAGTTCTGACCATCAGGACAAACAGATCATGACCCGGTTCGAGCGCGAGGATTGGGACATCGCCCCGGGGGGTCCGCTCAAGCTGTTCGACACCGCGCTGGGCAAGATCGGTGTGTTGATCTGTTACGACAGCGAGTTTCCGTTGCTGGGCCGCGCGCTGAGCGAGGCAGACCTGATCCTTGCGCCATCCTGTACCGAAGCGCTTTCGGGTTACTGGCGTGTGCGGATCGGCGCGATGTCAAGAGCTTTGGAAAATCAATGTGTTACGGTTATGGCCTCGCTGGTTGGAAGCAACGCGTGGTCCAAGGCGGTGGATATGAACACCGGGACCGGAGGCGTCTTTGGTCCGCCCGACAAAGGGTTCCCGGCCACCGGTGTGCTGGCCGAAGGCACGCTGAATCAACCCGGCTGGACCTATGCGGATGTCGACCTGTCAGCCATCGCCGAGGTCCGCGCAGACGGTCACGTGCTGAACCGAACCCATTGGGAGGAACAGGTCGCCCGAGTCGAATCGGTCACAATATCCGCTCTTTAGGTGATTCCGCCCTTGAAATAAGGCGGAAATAGGCTCATTTAAGCGCACACCCCCGCAGATTCTGCGGGTGCAACGTAATGATGGAGACAACATGGCCAAGGAAGATACGCTCGAATTTCCCGGTGTCGTGAAGGAACTCCTGCCTAATGCGACGTTTCGGGTCGAGCTGGAAAACGGCCATGAGATCATCGCACATACGGCAGGCAAGATGCGCAAGAACCGCATCCGTGTTCTGGCCGGCGACAAGGTTCAGGTCGAGATGACCCCATATGATCTGACCAAGGGTCGGATCAACTACCGCTTCAAGTAACGCCTGCCGCAATGGCGTTCATTCTCGGATCGGGCAGCCCAAGACGGCTGGACCTGCTGGCCCAGCTTGGCGTGCAGCCCGATGCCATTTGCCCTCCTGACATTGATGAAACGCCCTTGAAGGGCGAGCTTCCGGTTCCGTATTGTCACCGCATCACGCGCCAAAAAGTGCAGGCTGTTCAGGCGGATAGAGACGACGTTACCCTCTGCGCAGATACCACCGTGGCCTTGGGGCGCCGGATTCTGGGAAAGCCCGAGGATGTGGGGCAGGCGGCGGAATTTCTGCATGCTCTGTCCGGTCGCCGTCACCGCGTGATCACCTCGGTTGCGGTCCGGCGCGGAGATCGTGTGCTGCAACGTGATGTTGTCTCGCAGGTCAAGGTCAAACGCCTGTCGGACGTCGAGATCAACGCCTATCTGGCGACCGGAGACTGGCGCGGCAAGGCAGGCGCCTATGCCATTCAGGGTCCCGCAGGGGCTTTCATTCCATGGATTTCTGGGTCGTTTACCGGCATCGTCGGCCTGCCCCTGTCCGAGACCGCAGCCTTGCTGCAAGGCATCGGCTATCCACTGTATCGTGAGGCATCATGAAAGGTCGCACCATTGTTCTGGACCATATCCAAGGCCGCGAAGCGGCTGCGCTGATGGTCGACGGCAAGCTGGATGACTTCTTGATCGCCGCGGACGCCCCCGCGCCCGGCACCATCTACCGCGCCCGCGCTGACCGCCCGGTCAAGGGGCAGGGCGGAATGTTCCTGACCACGCCAGATGGCCCTGCGTTCTTGCGACAAGTCAAGGGCTTGGGTCCCGGCGCCCTGTTGTTGGTACAGGTCAGCGGGTTTGCTGAGCCCGGCAAAGCCATCCCGGTGAGCCATCGCATCCTCTTCAAAAGCCGCTATGCGATTGTCACGCCGGACGCTCCGGGCCTGAACATTTCGCGCAGTATCAAGGACGAGGACATACGCGATCAACTGCTTGAAATCGCCCATGAACAGATGGGTGACAGCGCCTATGGTCTGATCCTCCGCTCCTGTTGTGCAGGAGCAGATGCCGAGGATATCTCGGAAGACATCTCGGCCATGTTGGTGCAGGCCGATCAGGTGATGAGTGACGACGGGTCCGAGCCGGAACTGCTCAGCGAAGGTGACAGCCCTCATATCCTTGCCTGGCGCGACTGGACGGACCCGGCCGAAGTCGTGACCCAGGCGGGCGGGTTCGAAACCCACGGCGTTCTGGATGCACTGGACATGGTGCGTGGAGCGTCCGAGCCTTTGCCGGGCGGAGGGCATCTTTATATCGAACCCACACGCGCATTGGTCGCCGTGGATGTGAACACCGGAGCGGACACCTCGCTGGCGGCGGGCACCAAGGCCAATTTTGCCTGCGCCAAGATGCTGCCCCGTGCTTTGCGCGTACGTGGGCTGGCCGGGCAGATTACGCTGGACCTGGCTCCAATGCCAAAGAAGAATCGCCGCGGGTTTGAATCCGCTTTGCGTGCCGCGTTCAGATCAGACCCGGACGAGACGATTCTTGCAGGCTGGACCCCGCTGGGCCATTTTGAGTTGCAGCGAAAACGTGGTCGTGTTCCCGTGATGGAGATCCTGAAATGAGCTGCCCGATTTGCGGTGCGGAGACCGAAAAAAAGTTTCGTCCGTTTTGTTCCAGGCGGTGTGCGGACATTGATTTGGCCAAGTGGCTGAACGGGTCCTACTCGGTTCCCTCGCAGCGCGAAGAGGACCTCGAAGCCGAGGATGACACGCAGGACTTCACGCCAAAGCGACCACATTGAAAAAATGTGAAAAAGCCTCTGGACACCGCTTGTAGCAAGTCATAGAAGGCCCCCACCCAACGACGAACGTCGTTCCCGTGCCCGGGTAGCTCAGGGGTAGAGCAGTGGATTGAAAATCCTCGTGTCGGTGGTTCGATTCCGCCCCCGGGCACCACTTCAAGCCAATGAAATAAAACAGAAATTCGCCACTTTGGGCGCTGCGCATTCTTGCTGAGAATGGTCGAATCCCGGTCTGGGGCAACACTGGGGCAACAAATCCGCGCGATGCCCTGGTGGGCAACACACGGGCAGACCCGCCTCGCCGAGACCTGGATCTGCCGTGCAATACCCGGTGTCATCGGAATCGCCGCTCACCGGTTCGCGATGCACTGCCGGATGTAGTCCTCGATCTCGACCGCGAGGAACCGCGACCCGACAGGGTCCATCCTGATCTTCTTGGGGAAGCCCGGCCGTTCGCGGCACCAGCGGTCGATCGTGGTCCGGTCGCGCCGGAAGATTTCCGCCACTTCTTCGACGGTGAGCAGTTTGAGTTTCGGGTCGATAGCCATTCGCAATCTCGCTTTGCTGTTGTCTGTGGCAACGAAAAATGTCGCGGGGTGCCGGTAGGCAATGGTGCGCGCGGGGTTATCCACATAAGAGTTCATCCCGAACTTTCCGGCAGCTCCGGGTCGTGGATCGCGGGTTCGGGTCGGACCGGCTTGGCGATTGTCGGATGCAACCCTTCCAACACCTCGCGGCACCGCTCCTTCGATAGCTCTCTCTCGGCCATCAACACCTCTGCGACGGCATTCAGCCGATCCCGGTTCTGCCGAAGGATGCCCTGCGCCTGTTCGAGGCAAGCGCTGAGGGCATCCTGCACGGCGCGATCGACGGCATCGCCGGGCCGCATGATCGCTCCGCTGGCCGGGAGGTGGGTCAGGTGATCGCCCATACCCCATTCGAAGAGCATGCGGCGGGCGAGGTCGGTGGCGCGGGCGAGGTCCGAATCCGGGCCGTTGCCCGCCCCGCTGGAGGCCTCACCGAAGACCAGTTGTTCGGCGGCGTAGCCCGCCAGCAGGGTGGTCAGGCGAGCCCGCGCGCTCTGGCGGGTCTCGATGCGCGGGCGCGGGTATTCGACCGAGCCGCCATCCACGGTGAGCACGGCGCGCTCGGGCAGGCCCAGCCCGCAGGTGGCACCCACGACCATGTGGCCCGCTTCGTGGATCGCGGCCCGCCACAGGAAATCCGTATCCGGCGGCGGGGTGATGCGGCGGGCGGCGGTTTCCAGGTGGCGCTGCTGCAGGGGGAGGCCGTCCGCCCGCGCCAGGCCGCGCGCGTTCCGGACAAGTGCTGTGACCTGCGCACCGGAAAAGCCCAGCAGTTGATCGGCAAGCGGGGAGAGGTTGAGGCCATCCGCCGCGTCCCCGAGGGCCAGGCGCAAAATCCGGACAAGGGCGGTGCGATCGGGGTTGGTGATCTCGAGCTTCAGGTCGAAGCGCCCGGGCCGGATGACGGCCGGGTCCACCATGTCCGGGAAATTGGTCGCGCCCAGAACCACCACACCCGGTGTGTTGTTGAGCCGTGAGAGATGCTCCAGGAGGCCGTTGACCACGCCGACGATGTAATCCGACCGGCGATGCGCTGCGTTGCGATGGGTGAAAGAGTCGAGTTCGTCGAGGAAGAACACCGACGGCACCGCCCGGATCGCCGCCTCGACCTTCTCGGACAGGGCGCGCAGCATGTCGCCCTGGTGGCCGTGCTTCTGGCAGTCCGAATAGCTCGTCGCCACCAGAGGCCCGCCGATCGACCCGGCGATGGCCGCGGCCAGGAGCGTCTTGCCATTGCCCGGCGGGCCGAACAGCAGGACCGAGGAACTGACCTCGTCCCAGGTCAATTGTCCGGACATCCAGGCCCGGACATCGGCAACCAGCCGGTCGATTGGGGCCTGCACCTCGGCGTTCAGCACCACGTCGGCCAGGGTGATCCCCGCAGGCTGCCGCATCCGCGCGGTGGCGTCGGCCAGGGCATCGGCAACGGCCAGCGTTGTGGCTTCGCAAAAGGCGCCTTCGATGACCGGCAGCGGCAGAGCGGCCAGCGCGCCGTCCTCGGGCAGTCGGTCGCGCAGAGCGTCCTCGGCGACGCGGCCGGTGGCGGAATGCGTCGCGCGCAGGATCTCGATGCAGATCTCGCGCGACGGCGGCGGCAGGGTGAAGACGCGCCGGCAGAGCGCCCGCTCGATCTCGGACATGGAACCGGTGTCGGGGAGGAAGCAGATGGTCTTGCGCCCCTGCCGGACGGAAGAGGCGATGATCCTGCGGTAGTCTGCCTGCCGCTGGAGCGCGCGGTCCCGGCTGTCACCCGCGACCGTGCCGGGGACCGGCGTGTCGATGCCGCGCCAGCGGGCACCGCCCGGAGCGTCGAGTTCCGCCAACCAGCCCAGGATCGAATCCATCTGCGCCCACATCAGCCGTCGATCCTCCGGACCGGGCGCGAGGATTACTGCCAGCGCCCGGTCCCCGGTCCCGGGTGACGGCGGCCACGTCCTCGGCGCTGTCGAACAGCGCGGCAAAGCGCGCCGCGGCCACCATCGCGTCGATCGGGGGGTCGAACAGGCGGTTGGTATCGCCGGTGCCGTCCGCCTCGGCCCAGGGGTCGCGGCCCTCGGCGATCGCGCGTGCGATTTCGCGGGCGCGCATCCCATGCACTGCGGGCGTGGCGCCATAGGGCTCATCCATGCGCAGCTGCGGCGGCAGAGACCGCACGTCGGGGCGGGCCGGGGTGGTGCCCGGCGCGTCGTCGTCAGGTTCGGCGGCCGATTGGAGATCGGCGGTCAGATCGCGGTGCCACAGGGCGATGCGGCGCAGCAGCGGGCGCAGGAGCGACAGGGCATGGGGCGAGAGCGCGCCGGCGGGCGCGGGGCGTGGGGTCTGGGGCATCAAGAGAACTCCGGACAAAAATAGAGAGTGGGGGCCGCAGATTGGCGGCCCCGGACCGGATCAGGCGGCGGCGTTGTCCGGAGACCCGGAGGCGCTGGGGTCCCAACCCGCCGCGACCGCCTCCAACAGCGCCTGGATGTAGGACCGGGCGTGATGGTGATAGATCTCACTGGTCGTCCGGATCGGACCCCGGAACAGCGCGGGCGGCACGATCAGGTCGGGGCGATGCGCTTGGATATGGGCGTGCAGGGCTTTCTCGATGCAGATGGCGCGATGTCCGAACTCGATGGAAATGGCGCGCAGCAGCTTGCCCTTCGTCTGTCCGGGATCCCGCTGCACTTGGCGCAGGCGGAAGGCGGGGTTCGAGCTGAACCCCAGCTTGATCACTGGCAGATCGGGCAGGGTGAAAGACAGGAGGTAGATCTGGCTCGGCTTCGACGCCCAGCTCTCGCCGCAGCCCGCGCAATCGACGTCACCGTTGCGCATGTTGGCCGCCGCCACGTCCTGCCGGTGCCCGCAGGCATGCACGTAACGGCGATAGCCGGGGTTGTCGCGCCGCGCTTTGCCGATCAGCTGCCAGTCCTGCGCCTCGGCCTCGGCGGCGTGGCGTTCTTCGGTGCAGGTCTCGCAGCTCAGCCCGTGCCCGCCGGCGGCGGCCCGTTCGACCCGGTGATGCTGGCGGCGGCCGGTATGGCCGCAGGCGAATTCATAGAGGCCATAGTGCCGGTCACCTTCGGGGTCCGGCCCGATCAGGCAGGCGCCCATCTTCCGGGCGGCCTTGGCGCGGCGGGCGGCGATGCAATGCGGGCATTCGGGCGCGTGATCCCGAACGACATTGATGCGCTTGAGAGTGGGCTGGCCGCAGGTCTGGCAGCCGAGGACGACGTGCAGGCGATCCACGGCGCGGCCGATCAGCGAGAAGCCTTTACGCTCGGCGGCGGCGGTCCAGTGACGTTTGACGGGGCCGACGAAGACAGGGCGGAATTCCCCGTCGATGGGGAAAGGATACAGGGTGGCGCTGGTGGGCATGGAAAAAAAACTCCGGACAGAATCCACCCGGGGGCCCGCAGGGCTGCGGGCAGGTGGAGAGGAAAAGAAAGGGAGTGAGACAGGCCGGCGGGGCCTGTCCGGGAAACCCGGACAGGAGAAGAGGTGAAGGCCGGTCGGGAGAACTCAGGCGGCGCGGGGCAGACCCATGAGGGCCAGATTGCCGCGCCAGGCTTCGACCAAGGCCTGCGCCTCCATCAGCAGCGCATGGAGGTCGGGGGCGGTGGTCTTATGCGCCCGGGCCAGATCAAAGAGCGCACCGGACAACTGGATCAGGTCGGACTGGGTCGACATTCCGTCTTCCACTGCCGGCAGCATCTGCGCGGCGGCAGCCCGCAGGTCGGGATGCGCGGCGCGCATATCTCGGACAGCCCGCAGCCCGGCGTTGACCAGCGACCAGGCACTGGCGGCGGTGTCGCCCAGTTCCATGCCCTTGTCCGAGTTCAGATCGGCGCGGGTCTCGTACACCAGCCAATCCGCGCGCAGGGCGACGAACAGCTGGTCGAGCGCGGCGCGGAAGGAAAGTTTGTCCGAAGAAATGATTGCGTTCAGCGGTTCAGCCGCAGGGCGCGGCGTGCTAAAGGGCGTGTCAGCCATGATGATCTCCTAGCGATCGTTGTGGTCAGCGTGGGCGATGGAGTTGCCGCTCCGTCGTCCACGTGCTTAATATGATATCACGAAATCAATCTGTCAATAGGTGATATCATGAAATCTCGCGGGCGCCCGAAAGCCGATACGCAACCCGTCATGGTGCGGCTTCACAGCGACCTCATAACCCTGCTCGATGACGCCCGCAGGCGCGAGGAAGACATACCTACCCGACCGGAGATGATCCGCCGCATCCTCGACGCATGGACCAGGGGGGAGGTGTATCAGGGAGGGCAGGAGGGGTAAGATCGGAAAAATTCGCCGGAGCCATTTCACGGCCACAATAGACACCACACGCTGTCACATCGGGCGGGAAGCAGTCATTCGCTGCGATTGCGGAACCACGTGGTTCTTGCCGTCAAAGCAGACCTTCGATTTCGCATCGTCGATGAAATTGCATTTCGACCACCCAGATCCAGAGATTGGCCAAAATGAAAATCCAAAGAGCCGATCATTTGCGCCACGCCAGCGCTGATGCAAGATTTCTTTGATGGCATGTAGAAAAAATGTGCAGTCATTCCGCTGTATTTAAAAATCTGATGATAAAATAGGCAAGCTGGCAGCTTGATGAAACACTTAGTGGCCTTGGAATTGCGATCGATGAAGCTTGGGCTCACTTGGGTGTCTATGAAACAACACCTTACTGTCGTTGTCGTCGAGCAGAATCAAGAACGTGCTTTTGCAATTGTGGATGCCTTGAAAGAGTCTGGAGACGTAGACGTTTCTGTAATCGGCAATGTCTCTGGGCTGGCACGTAAAATCGCAATGCATAGCCCAGACATTGTTCTGATCGACATAGACAATCCATCGCGGGATATGCTGGAAGAGTTGACCGTTGCCTCCGGTCCTATGGAGAGACCGGTGGCCATGTTCGTCTCGGGCGCTGCGGGCGGATTGGCGAAAGCCGCCGTTGAGGCAGGGGTGTCGGCCTATGTAGTCGATGGTTTGCAAGCCGAGCGCATCAAGCCTGTGATCGATACCGCCATCGCCCGGTTTCACGTGCTGCGTCAGATGCGGACCGAACTGGCCGAAACCCGCCGTGCGCTGGAAGAGCGAAAAGTAATTGACCGCGCCAAGGGGTTGTTGATGAAAGCCAAGGGCGTGTCGGAAGACGAAGCCTATGCCCTGCTCCGCAAAACTGCGATGAACCAGAACCGCCGCGTCGCCGATGTGGCCGAGGCCTTGGTCACGGCTTCGGGGTTGTTGTCATGAGAACCGTAAATCTGCCTGTCGCCTATATGCCGCTGGTCGACGCGGCACCGTTGATCGTCGCGCGCGAGATGGGGTTTGACCATGCAGAAGGTATTTCGCTCGATCTGCGCCCGGCCCCGTCATGGTCATCTCTGCGCGATATGCTGGCCTTTGGGCACGTGGACGCGGCGCATCTGCTGTCACCTGTGCCCGTTGCGATGGCCTTGGGTTTGGGCGGTATCGCGACGCGGCTGTCCGCCGTGTCTGTTTTGTCAATGAATGGCACCGTCATTGGCGTTGGCACGCAATTGGCCGGACGGCTGTCTGATCAGGGATATGGGTTCGACTTCGCGAATGCCGCTGAGGCCGGGGCGGCATTGGCAAAAGCCGCCGGAGAAGTACTTGTCTTCGGCGTTCCATTCCCTTTTTCGATGCATGTTGAACTGCTGCGCTATTGGGTTGCGGGAACCGAACTGGCTTCGAAGCAGGTCGAAATCCGCACTGTCCCGCCACCACTCATGGCGCAGGCGCTTGCAGGTGGCGAGATCGATGCCTTCTGCGTGGGCGAGCCCTGGGGTTCATTCGCCGTGGATGACAATGTTGGCGCGTTGCTGCTGCCCGGTAAGGCGATCTGGACCTGCGCACCTGAAAAGGTGTTGGCGGTTAGAAATGACTGGGCCGAAACCGAGCCGCATTTGCTGGGCAGCCTCATGCGGGCCGTTTGGCGCGCAGGACGTTGGCTGTCAAACACGGACAGCAGAACAACCGCGTCCGAGATGCTATCGCGCAAAACCTACCTCAACGTTTCACCCGAACTAATCGACCGCGCATTGATGGGCGAATTCACGGTCTCGGCGCGCGGCGAGCAACGCTATGTGGATGGGTTTGTCGAGTTCTTTGACGGCGCTGCCACTTTCCCATGGCGCAGTCAGGCCAAGTGGATCGCGCACCAGCTGGCACAACGGAACGGGATCGATGTTAGCACAGCCGAACGCCAGGCCGCCCGTGTCTTTCGCAGCGATCTCTATCGCCGTGAATTGCAGGGGCTGGAGGTCGAAACACCCGGCGCATCCGAGAAACTTGAAGGCGCTTTGCCCGAGTCGACGGCGGTTGCCTCTGCCAATGGCAGCCTGATTCTGTCTCGGAACCTGTTTTTCGACCGACGCATTTTCGAGCCTACGGGGTAAGTTTGCACAATAATTTTGCAGCGCAGCATTCGTTTTTGCTGCATCGCAGAATTTTCAAGGTGAGAACGCCGAAAATTGATGACGTCCCGCTGCGAGGCTGACTTAATCGGGTCATCGGAAGGCAACGACGCCCACCGACGGAATTCGCCCATAATCCAGGGCACCTTACAAGAGCAAAGCCGCTCGACCATCCGCCACCTCCTCCCGGCGGACTGTGTCGGCGGCTTTTTTGTTTGCCCAAGGGGTTGGGCTGAACCGAAAGGGATCGAGATGAAAAAGCTACTTTTAGGCCTCGCCGCAACGACGGCGCTGGTGTCTCCGGCACTAGCCGAACTGGAACTGGAAAAAGACGAGCTGACCTTTGGCTTTATCAAACTGACCGATATGGCGCCGCTGGCTGTCGCCTATGAGAATGGGTACTTTCTGGATGAAGGCCTGTTCGTGACACTGGAAGCACAAGCCAATTGGAAAGTGCTATTGGATGGCGTAATCGACGGGCAGTTGGATGGGGCGCACATGCTGGCCGGACAGCCTTTGGCCGCGACCATCGGATACGGAACCGAAGCGCACATCGTCACGCCCTTCTCAATGGATCTGAACGGAAACGGCATCACGGTTTCCAACGAGATTTGGGAAGAGATGAAGCCGAACATCCCTGTCATGGAGGATGGCCGTCCCCAACACCCGATCAGCGCCGAAGCACTGGCACCGGTTGTTGAGAAGTACAAATCCGAAGGCAAGCCCTTTAACATGGGCATGGTTTTCCCGGTTTCGACCCACAATTACGAACTGCGCTATTGGCTGGCCGCTGGTGGGCTGCATCCGGGATTCTACAGCCCGGACAACGTGACCGGTCAGATCGGTGCGGATGTGTTCTTGTCGGTAACACCGCCGCCGCAAATGCCTGCCACGTTGGAGGCCGGAACGATCTATGGTTACTGCGTGGGTGAGCCATGGAACCAGCAGGCCGTCTTCAAAGGAATTGGTGTACCGGTTGTTACCGATTACGAGCTGTGGAAGAACAACCCCGAGAAGGTCTTTGGCATCACAGCCGAGTTTGCTGAAGAATATCCAAACACAACGCTGGCTGTAACCAAGGCGCTGATCCGCGCCGCACAATGGCTGGATGAAAACGACAACGCCAACCGACCCGAAGCGGTCGAAATCCTCAGCCGCGCGGAATATGTTGGCGCGGATTATGACGTCATCGCCAACTCGATGACCGGCACGTTTGAATACGAGAAAGGCGACAAGCGCGAGGTTCCCGATTTCAACGTGTTCTTCCGCTATAACGCGACCTATCCGTTCTATTCGGACGCTGTCTGGTACCTGACCCAAATGCGCCGCTGGGGCCAGATCGCAGACGCGAAGCCGGACAGCTGGTATGACGAGGTGGCCAAGTCGGTCTACAAGCCCGAAATCTACCTCGAGGCCGCGCGTCTGCTGGTCGACGAAGGTCTGGCGGACGAGGCCGATTTCCCCTGGGACAGTGACGGCTACAAGGCACCGACGCCTGCCGAGGATATCATTGACGGTATCGCCTATGACGGCCGCACCCCCAACGCGTACCTCGAAAGCATGTCCATTGGCCTGAAGGGCGAGCAGAAGATCGTCGGTTCAGACGTTCAAGGCTAATTCCTCAGCTCCACGTCCGGCCAAGGTCGGGCGTGGGCTTCACAAGTGCCCCGCCATCGCAAGGACACATCAGATGACGACCGTCGATCCCGAATTCAACGCAGACGCCGCCCGCCAGGAGCGTCGCGCCCGCCTTTTCACCCGCATCAATGCAGCCGATAAATGGTTCCAGGTGTTGGGCCTCAGCTGGGCCACGCCTGTTCTGAAGGCCGCCGCAGGGGACAATCCTCGCGCACAGATGGCCGAGATCTGGCGCTTGCTGATCGTGCCGTTGTTGTCGATCTTCGCCTTTCTGCTGCTGTGGGGCACGCTGGCGCCAAAGGTGCAGACCTCGCTGGGCGCGGTCCCCGGGCCGGCGCAGGTTTGGGCGGAGATGGTCAGCCTGAATGAGGACGCCAAAGCCAAAGCGGCGAAACGCGCCAAGTTCGAGGCGATGGTCGAGATGCGCAATCAAAAGTTCATTGATGCCGGCCAGCCGGAGAAGGTGAAAGACGTCGCTTTCACCGGGGCTCCGACCTACTACCAGCAGATCTGGACCTCGATCAAAACTGTGTTCTTCGGTTTTCTGATCGCCACTGCCCTTGCAGTCCCGCTGGGCATCGCGGCAGGCCTGTCGCCAACGGCAAATGCGGCGCTGAACCCGCTGATCCAGATTTTCAAACCGGTCTCGCCACTGGCGTGGCTGCCGATTGTGACCATGATCGTCTCGGCCGTTTACGTCACCAATGACGGCTGGTTCGCGAAATCCTTCCTGATCTCGGCCATCACCGTAACTTTGTGTTCGCTGTGGCCCACATTGATCAACACGGCGCTGGGTGTGGCGTCGATCGACAAGGATCTGGTGAACGTCTCCAAGGTTCTGAAAATGAACACCTATACCAAGATCACCAAGCTGGTATTGCCTTCGGCCTTGCCGCTGATCTTCACCGGTCTGCGCCTGTCGCTGGGCGTTGGCTGGATGGTTCTGATCGCCGCGGAAATGCTGGCGCAGAACCCTGGTCTGGGCAAGTTTGTCTGGGATGAGTTCCAGAACGGTTCCTCCAGTTCGCTGGCCAAGATCATGGTTGCGGTCTTTACCATCGGAATCATCGGTTTCCTGCTGGACCGTGTGATGTACGCGCTGCAATCCCTCTTCACCTTCACGAATAACCGGTGAGTGCGATGAGCATTCTTAGCTTCAAAAACGCCTCCAAATCCTTTGGCGAAGGCACCGCGCGCGCGGATGTGCTGAAAGGCATCGATCTGGACGTGCAAGAGGGCGAGTTTCTGGTGATCCTCGGATTCTCGGGCACCGGTAAGACGACCCTGATCAACCTTATGGCCGGGCTTGATAGTCCGACCAGCGGAGAGGTCACGTTCAAAGGCGCCCCGATCAAGGGCCCTGGCCCGGAGCGCGGGGTGATCTTTCAAAACTACTCGCTGATGCCGTGGCTCACGGTCAGCGGCAATGTCGGGCTGGCGGTTGATACGGTCTTTCCCGGCCTCAACAGGGGGGAGAAGGCCGAGAAGGTTGCGCATTACGTGCAGATGGTGGGCCTCAGCCATGCCGCGACACGCCGCCCGGCGGAGCTATCTGGTGGGATGCGCCAGCGGGTCAACGTGGCGAGGGCGCTGTCGATGAACCCAGAGGTTCTGCTGTTGGATGAGCCTCTTTCGGCGCTCGACGCCTTGACCCGCGCCAATCTGGCGGATGAGATCGAACACATCTGGGAGGCCGACAAGAAGACCTGCGTGCTGATTACCAATGACGTGGATGAAGCAATCATTCTGGCAGACCGGATCATCGCCCTGAACCCCGATGGCTCGCTGGGGCAGGAGTTCCGCGTGTCGATTCCGCGACCGCGCGAACGCGGTGCTATGAACAACGATGAAACCTTCAAACGCCTGCGCGCGGACGTCACCAAGTACCTGATGGATGTGGGGATCGAAGCTAAAGTAGAAGGTTCGCGCATTCTGCCCGATGTCACGCCGATCCATGGCGTACCCACAGCGGTGGCTGAAGCGCAGAAGGGCCTGATTGAAAACCGGTTCCTCGACTTCTCGCAACTGCACAAGGTCTATCCAACACCCAAAGGCCCGTTGACTGTGGTCGAAGATTTTGACCTGAAGATCGATAAGGGCGAATTCATCTCGCTGATCGGCCATTCCGGCTGCGGCAAATCAACAGTTCTAACCATGGCCGCCGGGTTGAACGACATCTCGAAAGGCGCGATCAAGCTGGATGGCCGCCATGTCGAAGGTGCAGATCCCGAACGTGCTGTGGTGTTTCAGTCGCCCAACCTGTTCCCCTGGCTCACCGCCAAGGAGAACGTCGCGATCGGGGTCGACAAAGTCTATCCCAAGGCCAGCATGTCCGAGCGGCAGGATGTCGTTGAATACTATCTGGAACGGGTCGGTCTGGCCGATGCGATGGACAAATCCGCCTCGGACCTGTCGAACGGCATGAAACAGCGCGTCGGTATCGCGCGCGCCTTTGCCCTGTCACCCAAACTGCTGCTGCTGGATGAGCCCTTCGGGATGCTCGACAGCCTGACGCGCTGGGAGTTGCAGGAAGTCCTGATGGAGGTCTGGTCCCGCACCAAAGTGACCGCGATTTGCGTGACCCATGACGTGGATGAGGCGATCCTGCTGGCTGACCGGGTCGTGATGATGACCAACGGCCCGCAAGCGACCATCGGTAAGATCACCAAGGTTGATCTGCCGCGCCCAAGAACCCGTAAGGCTCTGTTGGAGCATCCGGATTATTACGCCTACCGGCAGGAAGTTCTCGATTTCCTAGAAGAATACGAACACGGCGCCAAGCCGAAATCGCCCACCCCAAAGGCGATTGCAGCGGAGTGAAACCATGAAACAAAGACTTGTTGTCATCGGCGCAGGGATGGCCTCGGGTCGGGTGCTGGAACACCTGACTGACACCGCGCCGGATGCGTTCGACATCACCCTGTTCAACGCCGAACCGCGTGGGAACTACAACCGCATCATGCTCAGCCCGGTTCTGTCGGGTGAGAAAACCTATGACGAGATCGTCACCCATGACGACGCCTGGTACACCGAGCGCGGCATCGCCTGCCGGTTTGGTGAGACGGTCGAAAAGATCGACCGCGAGATGAAGGTGGTCGAGGGCGCGAATGGGCATGTGCCCTATGACAAGCTGGTCATCGCGACGGGGTCGAACCCGTTCATCATTCCTTTGCCGGGGCATGATCTGGATGGTGTGATCGCTTATCGCGATCTGGAAGACACGCAACAGATGATGGGCATGGGGTCGGGAAACCAAGTCGTCGTAATTGGTGGCGGTTTGCTGGGGCTCGAGGCCGCTGCGGGGATGGCCGCGCATGGTGTTGACGTCACCGTCGTCCACATAATGGGCCACCTGATGGAGCGTCAGTTGGACGAGGCCGCAGGCTACCTGCTGAAGAAATCGTTGGAAGACAAAGGCATCAAGATCTGCCTGCAGGCGAATTCCAAGGAAGTTTTGGGGCAAGATGGCAAGGTTCGCGCATTGCTGCTGGATGACGGGACCGAACTGCCCTGTGACCTGCTGGTTATGGCGGTGGGTATCCGCCCCAACACGGCGCTGGCGCAAGCGGCCGGGCTGGCCACCGGTCGCGGCATCTATGTGGATGATCAGATGTTGACCTCGGACCCGGATGTCTATGCCGTGGGTGAATGCGTCGAACATGGCGGAGAGATCTTTGGCCTTGTCGCTCCGCTCTACGATCAAGCGAAAGTGGCGGCGCGTGCTCTGTTGGAAGAAGACGCCGCATTCGCGCAGAAAACCCTCTCGACCAAACTGAAAGTCACCGGCTGTGATCTATTCAGTGCTGGCGACTTCGCTGACGGTCCGGGGCGTGAAGACATTGTGTTCCGCGACCCCTCGCGCGGGGTCTATAAACGCCTCGTGATTGAAGAAGATCGGCTGATCGGAGCCGTTATGTATGGCGACACCGCCGATGGCAGCTGGTTCTTTGGCCTGATCAAGGACGGCACCAGCATCGAAGCCATGCGCGAGACGCTGATCTTCGGCCCGGCCTATCAGGGGGGCGACACCGCGGACCCTCTCTCAGCCGTTGCAGCATTGCCGCCTGAGGCGGAGATTTGCGGCTGCAACGGCGTATGCAAGGGAGACATCATTGAGGCGATCAATGCAGGGGCCAATGATTTGGGCGCGGTGCGTGCAAGCACCAAGGCCAGCGCCTCCTGTGGAACATGCACCGGGCTTGTGGAACAGGTATTGCAGGTCACTTTGGGCGACGACTTCCAAATGCCTGCCGCGCAACCGATTTGCGGTTGCACCGATCTGACGCACGAAGATGTGCGTCGTTTGATCAAGGGGCAGGAATTGAAAAGCCAGGCCGCTGTCTGGCACGAACTCAGCTGGAGCACGCCCAACGGCTGCCATGTGTGCCGCCCGGCGATCAACTATTACCTGCTGGCGGATTGGCCGCTGGAATACCAAGACGACCCGCAAAGCCGCTTTGTCAATGAACGCAAACACGCGAACATCCAAAAGGACGGTACATTCAGCGTCGTACCCCGCATGTGGGGGGGGATCACGACACCGGAAGAGCTGCGCGCCATTGCCAATGCTGCCGACAAGTACGACGTGCCAACTGTCAAAGTCACCGGTGGCCAGCGCATCGACCTGCTGGGCGTAAAGGGTGAGGACTTGCCTGCGATCTGGTCGGACCTGAACAAGGCCGGCCTTGTCTCGGGCCACGCTTATTCCAAGGGTCTGCGCACGGTCAAAACCTGTGTCGGCACGGATCATTGCCGGTTTGGCACACAAGACAGCACCGGGCTGGGGATCAAGCTGGAGAAAATCCTGTGGGGGTCGTGGACGCCGCACAAGCTGAAGCTGGCCGTATCCGGGTGCCCGCGCAACTGCGCCGAGGCGACGTGCAAGGATATCGGCGTCGTCTGCGTGGATTCGGGCTTTCAGATCAGCATCGGCGGCGCCGCCGGTATGGATGTGAAAGAGACCGAACTGTTGTGTCAGGTCCCCACCGAGGACGAAGCAATCGAGGTCGTGATGGCCGTCACCCAAGCCTACCGCGAGGGCGGCAAGTATCTGGATCGCCTGTATAAATGGTTGGGCAAGGTCGGCATGGACTGGGTCAAAGCTCAGGTCGTGGACGACGTTGAAAACCGCGCTTCCTTGGTCGCCCGGTTCGAACTGTCGCAAAGCATATTCCGCAAAGACCCGTGGGCCGAACACGTCAAAGAAAAAGCGCAGACCTACGCGCCGATTGCAGATTTCACACTGGAGGCCGCGGAATGAGCTGGATCGACATCGGACATATCGACGAGGTGCCTTTGCGCGGGGCGCGTCTGGTGAAAACCCATATCGGCTGTATCGCCGTCTTCCGTACCGCCGAGACGGAAGTATACGCTGCGACCAACAGCTGTCCGCATAAAGGCGGCCCATTGTCCGAGGGCATCGTGCATGGCCAGTCGGTCACTTGTCCGCTGCATAACTGGGTCTTTGACCTGAACACGGGCGAAGCTCAGGGTGCGGATGATGGTCGCATCACCACCTATCCGGTGCGCCTTGAAGAGGGCCGTATCCTGTTGGAAGACAACGCGGTTACCCGGCGGAGCGCGGCCTGATGGACGGAAGTGGTCTGCCCGAAGTTCGCTCGACCTGCGCTTATTGTGGCGTCGGCTGCGGTGTACTTCTGCGACCCGATGGGGTCGGAGGGCTGACAGTGCGGGGCGACCCGGATCATCCAGCGAACCATGGTTGGTTGTGCTCGAAAGGGTTGGCATTGGGTGAAACCGTGGGGTTGGAACACCGGTTGCTGTCTCCTCGTGCCTTTGGCCAGGACACCAGCTGGGATAACGCGTTGCAACTGGTCGCAGACCGGTTCTCTGCCGCGATAGCTGAACACGGGCCGGACAGCGTGGCGTTTTACGTCTCGGGGCAGTTGCTGACCGAGGATTACTATGTCGCCAACAAGCTGATGAAGGGCTTTATGGGCTCGGCGAATATCGACACCAACTCTCGGCTTTGTATGGCCTCGACCGTGGCCGGACACAAACGCGCTTTTGGTACCGATACGGTGCCTGGAACCTATGAGGACCTGGATCAGGCTGACCTGGTTGTGCTGGTCGGCTCGAACCTGGCTTGGTGCCATCCTGTTCTCTATCAACGCGTCATAGCTGCGCGTCAGGCGCGCGGCACGAAGATTGTGGTTATTGACCCACGTCGAACAGCCAGCTGCGATCAAGCCGATCTCCATCTGGCGCTTCAACCGGGCAGTGACGTCGCATTGTTCAATCGCTTGTTGGCCAGAATTCACCAAACGGGGCATGTGTCAGCGGATTTTCTGGATCGCAGCGTTGGGTTCAATGAGGCGATTGATCTGGCACAGCTTGACGATCCTGATGAGACTGGGCTGAGCCCTGATGAGATTGAAGCGTTCTGCGATTTGTGGATCGGGACTGAGCGCGTTGTTACGATCTTTAGCCAGGGTGTGAACCAGTCTTCCAGCGGAACCGACAAGGTCAACGCGATCCTGAACTGCCATTTGGCCACCGGGCGGATCGGACGTGCGGGAATGGGTCCGTTTTCAGTCACCGGTCAGCCAAACGCCATGGGTGGTCGAGAGGTTGGCGGCTTGGCCAACATGCTCGCCTGCCATTTGGATATCGAGAACAAAGCCCACAATGCAGCCGTCCGGGATTTCTGGAAGGCACCCAACATGCCACAGAAGCAGGGGCTCAAAGCGGTTGACCTGTTTCGCGCTGTCGAAAGCGGCCAGATCAAAGCACTTTGGGTCATCCACACCAATCCGGCGGCCACTATGCCGGATGCAGGCCGTGTGAAGGCGGCTATAAAAAACTGTCCATTCACAGTTGTCAGCGACCTGACTGCCAGGACAGACACCGCGCGGCTCGCAGACATATTGCTGCCAGCAGCGGGTTGGGGTGAAAAAAACGGTACAGTGACCAATTCAGACCGCACCATTAGCAGACAACGCGCCGTTTTGATGCCTCCGGGACAAGCGCGCGCGGATTGGGATATCTTGGCCGAAGTGGGCCGCCGCATGGGCTGGACGGAGGCTTTCAGCTATGAGACCCCAGTACAGATATTTCGAGAATACGCTAAGATGACTTCGCTCGCCGTATCATTTGGCAAGGATCTGGATATCACAAGTTTTTCGGACCTTGATGACGAAGACTATGAAGCGCTAAGCCCAACACGGTGGCCGACGACACCCAGTAGATCAGATGGCCGTTTTTTCGGCGATGGGCAGTTTTTTCATCCTGATGGTAAAGCACGTTTTGTGCCTGTTACCCATCGTCCACCTAAGGCGACGACTTCTGAACAATTTCCGTTTCTTTTGAACACGGGACGAAACAGGGACCAGTGGCACACCATGACAAGGTCCGGGTTGTCGCCGCGCCTGTCAGCCCATCTTGCCGAGCCTTATGTTGACGTTAACCCCAAAGACGTTGATCGATTGGGCCTTAGTGCCGCAGATTTGGTCGAACTCAACAGCTCAGTTGGAAGCGGCATGTTTCGACTTCGCGTCACAGAATCTGTGGCACCAGGCCAAGTGTTTGCGCCAATTCACTGGACATGTGAAACGGCCCCATCCGCTTGTGTGGATGTACTTGTTCCAAGTGTTTCTGATCCGATCTCAGGACAGCCGGAAAGTAAGTCAACTGCGGTATCCGTACGGCGTATGCATGCCGCGTGGTACGGTTTCGCGGTAACGGTCGACGCCGCATCCCCTAGCTCAGAGTACTGGGCATCTGCCAAAACAACCAACGGCTACAGAATGGAGTTGGCGGGGAAACAGATCGTAGACGATTGGGAAAGCACCGCCCGCGATTGGTTTGGGTTACCGGATGCTGAAGCCACCGTGGTCGAAGACCCAAAGCGCGGCTCGTACAGAATAGCGCTGACAGACGGGCAGCGCGTATTGGCAGCGCTCTTCGTCTCGCGCCAACCTATCACGCTGATGCGAGATTATTTGGCAAGCTTTCCCGAGGTGACGCCTCAGCAGATTTTGTCTGGTCGTTCTTCTGCGTCATCAGAAGATTGCGGACCAATCGTCTGTTCCTGTTTCGAAGTCGGGCTCAAAACTATCATCCATGCCATTCATGACCAGCATTTGATCAGTGTGGACGATATCGGAAATGCGCTTCAGGCTGGAACGAATTGCGGGTCTTGCCGGCCAGAGTTGGCTGACTTGCTCACCGAGCATTCGAAATCAATCCGCAACAAGCAGAAGAACTGCCCGCAAGAACAACCAGCGTAGACTCAGGGTTGCTTTGAACGGGACTGCGGTCAGCTTTGATTGGTTTCCAAAGCCAGTGCGGGTTCTATTCAATCTTTAGAACAGATCAAATTGGGCCTTCCTAACCGGTTCGAACAACTTGGTCAGACGATGGCTTCGCCCTGTGCTCAAGACCTACACTCGCGCCCCAGTTTCGCGTTTGCGGCGAATGCCTCCTCTGACACGCCGCACATCGGCTAAGGCAACCGAAGCCGAACGGCAGGTTAGGGCCGTGTGCGAATTCAATGTCATCTAGCCTAAATGGCCGATGCTGTGAGCATGACGATTACTTCCGGCCCCACCTGCAACCGGTATGCTGTACAATCTAGGACAAGATTGCTATTTGGTCTATTCCTGCAATATTGCAAACTTCAGACCAGAAAGGTGGTATAAACCACATGCAGGTTAGTGTACGCGACAACAATGTTGATCAGGCCCTTCGGGTTCTTAAGAAAAAACTCCAGAGGGAAGGCGTTTTCCGTGAAATGAAGCTCAAGCAACATTTCGAGAAGCCATCTGAGAAAAACGCGCGCCAGAAAGCTGAAGCGATCCGCCGCGCCAGAAAGCTGGCACGTAAGAAGTTGGAACGCGAAGGATGATGTAATCATTCCTCGACGCTGAAAAACAGCCCCCGTTGTCCGATGGCAGCGGGGGTATTACGTTTCAATGGGCTATTTGACATGAGAGCGCTACAAATTAGCTTCCTGCGGCACGCGTTTTGCATAGCCGAGAACGCAGACTGTGTTCACGGATGAAGCGCCATCCCACGAAAACACCCCACTCGCATAATTCTCTCTGCGCAGAGTCAGTCGAAGTAGTGCACCAGCGGGCGGGCGGCGCGGAAGATCTCAATCAGCAGATCGATTACCTCGTCGTCAAGCAGCAGAGCGTCTGGCAGATCTTTGCGGCATCCCAGGCCAGCCATTTTCAGATAGGGCGCGGCGGGGTCGTTACTTGCAAAGCCTTCCGACACAGTACCCAACGCCTTTCGCGTGACAATTCCGTCCGGGAAAATCTTCTTAAACTCAGGGTCGTCCAAGATGGCTGTCAGGCCGCTCGGATCATTGATCAAACGCGTCTGCATTCGGACGAGCGCGTCCTTGGAGGGTTTGAAAAGTGCACCTCCTGCGTAGCAATTTTCTGGCTCGATGTGGAGATAGTATCCGAAGCTTTCTTCGGGATCACCAGCATTGGCAAAAACATCCACGTTCGAGCGGTATAGAGCACGCCCGATGCGGTCTCGTGGTTCCTGAAAGAATTTGGTGAAGCTTCGCTTCGGTTTGATCCCCGCCTCAGCCACGAAAGGATCAAAGCGATCAGCATAGTCGTGCAGTGTCATTGCGATACCAGCGAAATTGCGCAAGGCGTCATCGCGTTCTTCGCGATGCTCGTCCATCCAGGCTTTGCGGTTGTTCATTCCGAGATCCGCAAGGAACGCAAATGTTTCTGGCTCTACCACGGGCGCAACTCCTGTTTCGCAGTTGCCAAGAGGCTTGACTGCGTTCCCATTGCATCCTTGTAAGGCTAATTCAGAGTAACCGCCATGGATTGTAACTCAGCGCCTGAGAGATACCACCGATGATGGAAAGGACAGCCACCACTTACGTGTTGTCTGTAACGTTCGGTCCCGAACAACGAAAATGCTGCGTCAACGATGAACGTCCGGTTTGGGGGAGTTGAGCCACAGCTAGGGACAGGGCCATCAATGTCGGCACTGGGCCGTCCTCGTAGCTTCCTAATTTCATTGGCAACATCAACGTTAGCTGGAGCGTCTAAACCTTCAGTGCCACTTTCTTCAACAAATCGACAACTTGATTGCGTTCTTCCTTAGAGAGCATTCCAAGCGTCTCTTCATTGACCTGTCGTACGACGTTCGGAAGTTGTGTCGCTTTCTCACGCCCCGCGTCCGTCAGGAAAATCAGAAACGATCGCCTGCTGTTCGGATCGGGCCTGCGCTCGGCATAGCCGGCTTCGACCAATGCGTCGATATTGCGACTGGTGAAGTACTCAGGAAAATTGAGCTTTTCCCCCAAGGTACGCTGGTTGATCCCGTCCTCGTCTGCAAGCAGCATGAGGTTGGCAAAGACCTTCACATCGACGTCCACATCTTTAAGCGCTCGCTTCATCTTGGCATCGATGTCGCGGGCCAAGGTCTGGATCAGAAACCCAAAACTGTTCTCTCTGATATGCTTGGTGCTTTTCATTTGCGTCATCAGGAATGAACTCCTGATCATGGCCTTAACCCCTAATCTTGCAGCCTGCAAGTGTTGCAGAAACTTTTGCATTTACAATTCTTGTAAGTGCAAGTATTGCGAATACAAGTCAAGACATACCCTGAGTCGCACCGTGTCAGCGTTTTGAAGGGCGATCCTTGGCGTATCGAATGACATTTAGGAGTGAACGTAATGCTGAAGCGGCAAGGTGTGTTGGCGATCGCAGGTCTGATCGCAATATTTTCCGTACTTCACGTAGTATTTGCGCCAGATACGCACGATCCAAGAGCAACCGGAACAACGCTGCTTGGTGGAATTGCGTTTCTGCTGATGACCTGTTCGATCGTATTGTCCACCCGCGCACCGGTGCTGGAAGATTGGTTTGGCGGGCTGGATCGCATGTATCAAACACACAGGGTCATCGGCGTGCTTGCTGCATTGTTTGCGCTCGTGCATTTCTTTGGAGTGCCAAAGGAACTTCCTGCCGGAATTGATCCAGCCCAAAACCCGTTGGTGCCATCCGCGCCTCTTGGCATGTTGGGGCTGATCTTCCTTGTGATCGGGTTGTTCATCGCGCTGAACCGGAAAATCCGGTATTCGCTTTGGCGCCCGACACATAAGATCATGGCGCTTGTTTACATCCTGATCGTTGGACATTTTTTCACAGCACCGCAGGTTTTCGTTGTGCAGTTCAGCCCGTCCGGCTTCCTTCTGCTGGCAGCGGCAGGGCTCGGCATTGTGAGTTTGGTCTACTCGATATTCGGGATGAACAAGCGCACGGCGGTTCCATACACAATTGAGGCCGTCAACACGCTTGAGCGAGCCACAGAAGTTGTCCTGAAGCCAACCGGACCGCATCTCGATTTCAAGCCCGGCCAGTTCGCCTTTGTTGAGATCGCTGGTAAGGGGTGGAGCGAACCGCATCCCTTTACCATTTCAAGCGCGCCCAGTGACGGCCACCTGAAGTTCACAATGAAGGTCTTGGGGGACTGGACTCGCAAAGTTCGGGAAGAGTTGCAGCCCGGCGGCCATGTCAACGTGCGGGGCCCCTATGGACGTTTTGATGCCACCGGTGCTGGTGACAAACAAATCTGGCTGGCGGGCGGTATCGGGCTGACGCCCTTTCTCTCGAAAATCCGCGCGATGCAGCCGGGTGACAAGCGTCAAATCCACTTGGTCTATGCAGCGCGCGAGGCGCAAGACGCCATCTTTCTTGATGAGCTCAAGGAGCGGGCCGCGCAATTGGGGAATGTGACCTTGGTGCCATTGTTCTCGGACGAAGGAAACTTTGCACGGGTTGAAATGATGAAGCAGAAACTGCCCAATCCGCTGAAAAGCTACGACTATTTCATGTGCGGTCCAAAGCCAATGATCGAAGGCCTCATGAAAGACCTCAAGGCCGAAGGTGTTCCGCGCCGCAAGATACACACCGAAGCGTTCGAATTCCGTTAAGCCTCTGGATTCAGGCCTAAACACCATGAAAAAGCTTCTCTCGTTCATCGCCGAAATCGGCACAATTATGTATGTGGGCGGTATCCTGTCCCACATCGTGATCGGAGCCATCAATTCACATCCGACACCGGAAACAGCCGCATTCATCTATGACTACAAACTGCAAAGCGCTTACATCCTGATCCTGCCAGGTCTTGGGCTGAAGATCCTGATTGATCTGATCCTGTTCTTCAGGTTTGGCGAGCGCGCGTGGTGGATGCGGATCAAGTTAGCAATGACGGCGTTCCTGACGATCAACGCTTTCGTCTTCCTTGTACCGATGATGCCGGATCTGTTGGCGCTGGCCAAAGCTTCGATCCCTGATGGTACACTGAGCCAGGCATTTCTGGACCTTGAGCACACCGAAAAGCTGGTCGGTATGTCGAACGTAATCCCGTTGGTGACGGAAATGATCATGGGCGCATTCAAGCCCCGAATTTCCAGATCAGAGCGGTCGCAATCAGCGAAAGCCACATGAAGCCAGTTCTGTCCGCATCGCAAATTCACTCATTCCACAGAGAATATGAGGAATAGTCCATGAACCTTCGCCCCCTGTTGTTTCTCCCTCCTCTAGCAATCGGCGTCGGCGGGTTCATGTGGCTGTCCGGTCCAGACGAAACGGAAGTCATCCCGCCGGCGGAAACGGTGACCGTTGTGCGCGCGATGACTTTAACCCCATCAATGGCGATTCCGACCGCATCAGGTTTTGGCCGGGTGGCCGCCGAGGACAGCTGGCAGGCGATTTCGCAGGTGGACGGGCGCGCGGAGTTTCTTGCGCCTGGTTTAGAGGTCGGGTCGGTCATCGCCCAAGGTACCGAGATCATCCGCGTTGACCCACGCGATTACGAAATTGCGTTGGCCCGCGCCACGGCAACTCGTAACAGCGCGCAAGCAGCATTGGATGAGCTGGAGGCCACCGAGGCGAACACACTGTCGACAATTCAGCTGGAAACCCGGATTCAAGAGGTTCGCAAGGCGGAGCTGGATCGCCAGCAGGAACTGTTGGATCGCGGCAGTGCGGCTCAGGCGACGGTTGATACTGCTGTCAGGGAACTGCTGGCCCAGGAAAAGATGGTCCTCAATTTGGAAAACTCGTTGCGCTTGCTCCCAGCACAACGAGCTTCGCTGCGGGCGACGATCGACACCCGCGTTGTCGAGATCGAAGAAGCCGAGCGAGCACTGGCCAACACGTCCATCAAAACCCCACTCACGGGACGTGTCGTAGCCAGTTCGGTGTCACCGGGGCAATTTGTTCGCTTCGGTGACACCCTTGCGACCATTGAAAGCACGGCTGCCTCAGAAGTGACTGCCGAGTTCCAGACCCGGGTATTGGGCAATCTATTCACGACGCTTGAAGGTGTTCAACCCATAGAGAGGATGCAGGGCATGGATGTGTCCGATGCATTTGACGTGCTCAAGAGGTTCAACCTCCAGGCTGAGGTGCGTATGTCCGTGGCAGGCGACATCTACACTTGGCCTGCTGAACTTATCCGGTTCGATGGCAGCGCTGATCCGACAACAGGGACAGTTGGCCTTGTTGTGCGTATCGAAAACCAGAGCCTGCTGGACCCAAACAGACGTGGGCCACCGTTAACAAATGGAATGTTTGTCGAAGCTCGCCTGTCCGCGCCCGAGCCGATCGAGGCGCTGCGCGTTCCGCGCGCTGCTATTCGTGCAGACGAAGACACCAAGTTTGTCTACATTGTCGATGACCAGTCCCGGCTAGCACGCCGCAATGTCGAAATCGGATCGGTTCAGGACGACGAAGCTATCATCACCGGAGGTTTGGCCGCACAGGATCAAATCGTGCTGTCTGATCCGCGCCCAGCGGTTATCGGATTGCTCCTTGACCCCATTGAGACAGCCTCGGGTCAAGGATCATGATTTCTTACTTCACGCGCCACCCAGTTGCCGCCAATCTAATTCTCGTCGCTGTCTGCCTGATCGGTATATCCACTCTGCTCGAGATGGAGCGCGAGAGCTTTCCGGAGTTCACGGCGTCCGAAGTTTCGGTTTCGGTCGAGTTTCCTGGGGCCTCCGCCAGCGACGTGGACGAACAGATTTGTCTGGTGCTGGACGATGCCCTGGGGGCAGTGAATAACCTTGAAGACTTTGAATGCCTGTCCGTCGAAAACCTGGCCACGGCGACGCTGACCATGGCCGAAAACGGCGACATCGGGCAGTTCTACAACGATATCTCGTCCGATGTCTCAAGCATCAATGACCTGCCCAATGAGGCCGAGTTGCCGTCCGTGAGTATTCTGGGTCAAACCGAAGTGATTGCTTCTGTTGCGGTCTCGGGCGTGGAAAGTCATGACGGGTTGATCGGATATGCAGACGCCTTTGCGGAAGAACTGGCCAACCTGCCTATGATCGCAACCGCAGAAGTCACCGGGATATCCGAAGCCGAGTTTCGTATTTCCTTCGACCAACTTGCTCTGCGTCGGTTCGGGTTGAGCCCGAAAGATGTAGCCGACGCGGTCGAAGCACGCAGTCTGCGGGCACCATTGGGAACAGTCGCCACGACCGGTCGCGAAATCACATTGCGCTATTTCGATGCGCGCCGGTCTGCGGTTGATCTTGAAAACCTCGTTCTGGTTGAAACGCCCGAAGGCGGCATCGTACGGCTAACGGACGTGGCAGACGTAACTCTGACTGAAGCGTCGCCCGAACAGCAATCCTTTATCGACGGAGACCGTGCGGCGATCATTCAGGTCAGCAAACGCAAGGCTGACGATGCGATCAAGGCTTTTGCTCAGGTCGCCGACAAGATTGAGCAGGAAGAGGCCCGCTTTCCGGATCCGTTCAGCATCACGGTGGTCAACAATCTGACAGAGACTGTGGAAACCCAGATCAATCTGGTGCTTGGAAACGCGGTTCAGAGTCTGATCCTTGTGGTTCTGGTGATGTGTTTTTTTTTCTCGTTCTCCGAGGCAATCTGGATTTCTTTCTCCCTGCCGTTTTCGTTTCTGGGAGGCATATTCCTGATGGGCCTCGTGGGGGTGACCATCAACACAATCTCATTGATCGGATTATTGATGGCGATTGGTCTGATCATGGACGACAGCATCGTCATCGCCGACAATATCTCTAAATGGCGCCAGAAGCTTGGCCCCAAAGAAGCTGCCATCAAAGGCGCCACCGAGGTCATGCCGGGCGTCCTGTCTTCGTTTTTGACAACGGCCTGCGTTTTTGGTCCGCTGATGTTTTTGTCTGGCGAAACCGGCAAGGTTCTTCAGGTCATCCCAATCGTGTTGTTGCTGACCATGATCACCAGCCTGATCGAGGCTTTTCTGATCCTGCCTCATCACATGAGTCACACGCATGCCGACGCAGCCAAAAACGCGAAACGGTTTGTTCCACGCTTGTTGGATCGTGCGCGGGACGGGTTTTTCATCCCAGTAGCCTCAGTACTGCTTCGGTGGCGCTACGCTACGCTTGGGTCGGTTTTTGCCATCCTTATTCTCAGCATCGGCATGCTGGCCTCGGGTCTGGTCAAAGTTGTCGGTTTTCCGGAAACCGAAGGAGACACGATTGAAGCTCGTATCGCCCTGACGTCCGGGTTGCCAATCCAGCGCACTCAGGACGCCGTAGCCCAAATCATTGCGGGGCTGAAGCGCGTGGATGCAGGGCTGACACCAAATACCGAGGGAAGTCAGCCACTGGTTGAACGTATCCTTGTCCAATACTCGGTCAATCAGGACGTCAAAGACAACGGTGCCTACACGGCGACGGTCACAGCGGATTTGCTTGAAAGCGATCTGCGCAACGTGGCGGCAAATGATGTCCTGACCATGTGGAAGCAGGCGTCGGGGCCGTTGCCAGATATTGTTCAAAGCAATTTCACCCAGATTGCGGCTGGCCCCGGAGGGGACGATCTGGATGTTGAACTTGCATCGCACGACCTCGAGCAATTGGAAGCTGCGAGTGACGAATTGCTGAAGACATTGATCGCGCGTGACGATGTGACCGAAGCCTATCAGGACTTTTCCAAGGGTCGGTCGGAAATTCGACTGTCCCTGACGGAGTTCGGCTATGTCATCGGTCTGACACCTCAAGCCGTCAGCACCCAACTGCGTGCAGCGTTTTCGGGTACTGAGACTGATAGTTTTCGTCAGCAACTTTCGGATGTCAGCATTCGGGTTGAATTGGGGGACACGGTGCCAACCCTTGCCGATCTGGAACAATTCCCGATTGCGGTGGCCGGTGGCGAGCAGGTGGCTCTATCAAGCATCGCCGATATCGAGCTGACACAGGCCTATGCGCAAATCACGCGTAAGAATGGTCAGGCAATCTCACGCATTATTGGCAAAATCGACCGGCGGGCCACGACTTCGACCGTAATTTCGGGGCTGATAACCGATCAGCTTGGCCCGGAGTTGCAACAGAAATACCCGGATGTCACGATCGGGATTGGTGGCGCGACTGAAGAGCAGCAAAAGACACAGGCCTCAATCTCCAGCGCATTGCTGACTGGTCTGGTCGGCGTCTACTTGATCCTCGCGTTCCAGTTTCACAGCTACACTCTGCCGTTCATGATCATGCTCAGCATTCCGTTTGCGCTGATCGGTACCATCCTTGGGCATTTTGCGCTGGGAATAGATATCTCGATGCCCAGCTTCATTGGTTTCGCCTCATTGGCCGGGATCGTTGTGAACAATGCCATTTTGTTTCTGACTTTCTTTGAAGATGAAATCGAAGTCGGCGATTATCTGACGGCAGCTATTGAAGCAGTCAGGCACAGGTTCCGGCCGGTTGTTCTTTCTTTTGCGACAACGTTTGCCGGTTTGATGCCGATGCTCTTTGAAACCAGCCCTCAGGCCCAGGTTCTTGTTCCGTTGGTTGCAGCTGTTGCGTTTGGTCTTTTGGCATCCACTTTGCTGGTTATCTTCGTGTTCCCAACCGTGCTCGGAATCTATTTCGATTTCGTGGACGTCAATAAATGGCGGGCCAGCAGACAAGAACAGGATGAGCGCAAACCGGCAGCGGTTTCTGCCTGATAGGCAAAACGCAGTATGGTTCGCAACTTTCTGTTCAACTACCTTGCCCTATTTCGCGCACTGGTGAGCGCTTTGACTGATGGCCGGTCTTTGCATTTGCTCGCCATGTCGGCATCTTTGGTGTTCTTCAGCACAAGCTTCTACGTTTTGGTCGAAGGTTGGAGCATTCTGGATGCGGCCTATTTCTCTGTCATCACCATGTCGACCGTTGGATATGGGGATATCGCGCCAATCACGGCAGTGGGCAAGGTTTTCACCATGATCTTCACTGTCGCCGGGATCGGGATTTTTGTTGCCACGATAACGACGGTCGCCTCGATTTTTGTGGGGAACTTCAAAGTCCGAAAATAGCCAGAACTTGCTGGAGGATTGTTAAGATCTATGGAAATCCTCTGTTCAAACGAATTGCCGACGCATCATGGATTCCACCCAGCCTGGCGCAATTGGTTCATCAAGTTCTCAGCGTCTTCAGGGTTGCGAAACAGCCGAAACATGAACTCTTCTATGCGGCTGTCTGGCCAGGCTTTCTTGTATTCCTGTGCACGTTTTTGCGCCTCTGCCGTTTTCCCGGACGCCTGTAGTGAAGCAATCAGATGCGCTGTGTTAATCTCGCTGACGGGTTCGCCAGAGGCTGCTGCCTCCATCAGGTGATCAATCGAATCCTCGTAGTTCCCCAGATAATAACTTGCGTTGCCTAGAACATTTCGCCACGGGAACCGCGATCCTTGGCGGTTTTCATGAATTTTTGGATCTGAACTCGCGACGGCTCTTTCAAAGTCTCCCGAGAAGAACGCAATGATCGCGTCAAATTCTAGAACGATTAGATCATTCGGATCCAATTCCACCGCGCGAACCGAGAACCTATTTGCTTCGTCAAACTCCCTCTCGAATAGCAAAAGCGTTGCCATGGCCGACTGGCTCCATGCCTCTGACGGTGCCAAACGCATCGCTTCTTCGGCATAGTGCCGGGCTTGTGCCAGCATCTGCTCGCGATCCGGCCCTTCGGGAGCCAATCCTCCGAAGAACGTAGCCGCCTGTGCCGCTCCGGCGTAACCACCGAAGTAATCTGGTTTTAGCTCGATCGCTTTTTCGAAAAGTGTCAGTGCAGCCAGTAGTCGAGCTGGTTGAGTGGCAGGAAACAGCAACGATCGCGCATCTTCCGCAATATTGCGGGCCTGCAACGCAGCAGGGGATGCTTCGAATAAAACCGCGCGCTCGACTTGCTCGCGCTGGTCTGGATCGAAATTGGACAGCTGGGTTTTTTTGTCTGTCCGCAAACCAAAGAAGACGGCCGCAAATCCCACGAAAAGAACAACGATCGCGCCAACGACCATTCCAATCTGAGGCCCAGACGACGCTTCGGTCTGGGAATTTGCTGGTGGTGCGTTGGTTTCGAAATGAGGCGCGTAGCCACCCTTAGCGACGTGGATGCGAAGTGAATCCTGTGCACCTTCCTTCAGATAATACGCATCCAGTCTGCGCCTCAGGCGGCCAGCGTCGACGCGCACGACATTTGCCGTAGCGATGTCTTTTTCGGATCGGCGTCCGTAAACGTCTTGAGCAATCCGTTTCCCAAGAATTTTGTCGCCTCGACCTTCGATGCTCTCGACCACAATGTAACGCAGAAATTCCTTCAGGCGGTCTGCACCAGCGAATACTTCGCTGGACAAGACACGACCTAACGCATCCCGAACATCTTCTTCACTTGGAAGCCCTGAGGAAACGTCCTGCATCGTAAATTATGCGCCTCCGGTTTTCGAAGTCAATTCCGCGACTTACGTCAGCATGTAACGGTTACATGCCGTTAAAACATATATCTATTCGAATATTGAGTTTAGGCAAGTTCCATGCGGCATCAACCGGAGGCCAGCGATGGAGATAGAAGAGCTTTGGACAGAAGGATTGTCAGAATGCTTCACCGAAGATTTTGACAGCGTTTGTGCACTTTTCCTGAGCGACCAGAGCTTTGCTGAGATGTGCCGGGATTTTGTAGAAATTACCAAACTGAGCGAGTTGGTGGATGCACAGGATCCGCATGTGCACGAGTGCCTGTCAGGACTGAAAGACGAAATGCTCTCTCACTTTGCCAACTCGGATGTTCAACGACGTCCCCAGATACGGTTGAAAACGAATTGAGATCAACGGAGAGACTATGAAACTGACCAAACTCACAATTGTTCCCTTGGTGCTCGCAGCGCATCCGCTGCTGGCGCAGGAGGAGCCGATCATCCACGATTCAGAATACTACATTCTGCTCTCAGAGCATGGTGACCAATGGGCCGAAGATGACGCTGCCGTGGACGCTCGGCTGGCGGAATTTCGTGAAAAGAACGGCGGCAAACCCCCAAACATTATCAATATTCTGATCGATGATCTGGGTTTTGGTGACATGGGAATTCCCGAGCTTAACGCGCTCCGTGGCTATGAGACACCCAACATCAACGATTTCTCGGATGAAGCGTTGCGCATGGTGCGCATGTATACCGAACCGTCTTGTACGCCGACGCGGGTCGCTCAGATGACGGGACGTCTGCCGGTTCGGATGGGTATGGGCGACACCGCAGTCGATATCGCTGGTTTCGGATTGCCGGGCAACGAAGTCATCTTGCCAGAAGTGCTTAAAAAAGCGGGTTATGCCACAAGCCATATCGGCAAATGGCATATGGGCGACATCCCAGAAAGCTGGGCCATGAACAACGGGTTCGACTATGCCCAGATGGCTGTACACCAACAGGGTCAGCTGACTATTTTTAATGACGATGCCATCCGTGAAGGTGTGTCTGTCGCCAACAACGACTATTTACCGAGCTATACGATCGACAGTTACTTCCGACCTGATGCCTCGGCAATGATGACCACCATCGAAGGCGAATCTGGCGGGCCGATCCGAGAAATCCGTATGGAACCCGGCGAGCGTTGGAATGCCCAGAAATACGTCGAGATGAACCAAGCCTTCCAAGACAAGGCGATGGAAGAACTCGCTCGTCTCGCAAAGGGCGAAGAGCCCTTCTTCCTGCAGTACTGGCCGCTTCTGCCACTCGACAACACGCGCGCCGGTCGCGACGGCCCCCAATCGCCGAATGGGGGGCTGTATGCAGACCGGATGCAGTTGGTAGATGAATGGCTGGGGGCCATGTTCGTTTCCATGGAGGAGCTGGGTGTTGCGGACAACACCATAGTCGTCGTCATGGGTGATAATGGGCACTTCACCAAATACTCACCACAATCGGGCTACACACCGATGATCTTCCGCGGTGGTAAGGCCGACACAACCGAAGGCGGCGTACGAACGGACGCGTTTATTCGCTGGCCCGGCATGATCGAAGCGGATGGCTTACTCAACAGTATTGTGCATGTCTCGGATATGTACACGACATTGGCGCGCTTCGCTGGTGCGGATCAGTTCATCCCGCGCGACCGTTTGGTGGATGGGGTCGATCAATCTGCGGCGCTTCTCTTTAGCGATGAGCAAAAAGCGCGTCGGGATCACGTCATCATCTATGCCGATGATAAGCCGAAAGCGATCGTCAAGGACCAACTCAAGCTGAAGCTGCCGCCTCCTGGCGAAAACCCGATCGTGGCCAAGTTCTACAACCTCTATCACGACACACGCGAAGAATACTCGGTGTCGACAGAAGTTGGCGCATGGGGTGGGCAGGAGTTCGTACGTATTCTGGCGCGGCATCAGGCGCGTAAGCAGAGCTACCCGGATACACCACCTGCCTTCGGAATGCCCTATGAGGGGGTAGAGAACATCCGGCCTGAAACACAAGCTGCTGTAGACGCATTTGTCGTCCGCCGTGAGGCTCCGAACCAATAAACAGGTGCGGTGGCCCAACCCATCGGCCGCCGCATCCAACTCGAACCTGCGATACCAATATACATCAGCACTTGATCTGAGAAATGGAGCTACGCCTTGAAGATGACTACGAAAACAACTGCTTTGGCGTCAGCGCTTGCCTTTTCGGGGACCGCGGCGTTCGCCGAGCAAGGTACATGGGATTTCCGGGCGTTTATCTACCTTTGGGCACCCGAGTTAAGCGGAACAACTGTCACCGGACAGGATATGACCCTGAGTTTTTCGGATTTGGTGGAAAATCTGGATTTTGGCTTAATGGGAGCGCTGGAAGCCAACAAAGGTCCGATATCCATCTTGGGTGACTTTCAATATCTTGATCTGAGCTCAGATCAGAACGCAGCTGTTGGTCCCGGCATTCCCGCAACGGCTGATGCTAGTGTTACCGGGTTCGTGTTTTCGGGGTCTGCGGGATATGATTTCAAGCACACCCAGCCAGGTCAGCTCGTCGGATATGGTGGGTTTCGCTACCTCGATCTGGATACGACGGCGAATCTAGCTGTTGGCGCCGGATCGCAGAGGGTTTCAGGTTCTATCTCGAACCTTGACGCAGTTTTCGGTGTGCGCGGTGTGCAGCCGCTGGCCGACAAGTGGGCGCTCTCCTTCATTGCTGATGTGGGCACGGGTGACAGCGACCTGACATGGCAGGCTGGAGTGACTTTCGATTACCAGATCAACAATTGGTATCTGAGCTTTGGCTACCGCCACCTTGCTTGGGATATTGGCAACTCCGATGTCGTAAGCGATTTGTCGTTCTCGGGTCCGATTGTTGGTGCGAAGATTTCATTCTGAGAACTCGAGCAGGGAAAACTGTTCTGTGAGTTTCGTGAAAGGAAACGGCGATACAAGTTGCCTATTTTCGTGAAACATTCCGGCGCCGAGATCGTCGGTTACCCAAAGGGGCATGAGATATGCTTATTGTTTTGGCGCTGTATTTCGGTTTGGTTTGGCTTGTGTTTTCCAGGCTTCGACTTCTGCCTTGGAACACCGCCTCCAAGACGGTTGTCTATGGTGGAGCAGTCGTGATCGCTCTTGTCGTGATCGGCGCTTTGAACCACACCACGCCAAGCGGCACTGCGTCCGTCCAGGGTGCTGTAATCAGCATTGCTCCTAATGTTTCCGGTCCGGTGACCGAAGTCACCGTTCAGCCCAACCAGCCTGTGTCAAAGGGCGATGTGCTGTTCCGGATCGATGATACGGAGCAAGCCGCTGAAGTTGCGAGGCTTGAAGCTACATTGTCTTCAGCACAAGCCTCAGCGGATCAACTTAGACACGATCTCGAAGCGGCAGAGGCTGATATCGCCTCGCTCGAAGCGCAACTGGAATTCGGTATCGCACGCCGTGATGACATCATACGCCTTGCGGACCGGGGAGCATCATCGGAGTTCAAACTGCAGGAGGCGGTTTCAACGATTGAACAGCTTGAGGCTGGTTTGCGAGCGGCCAATGCGCGCAAGGCAAGCCTTGAACGGCGCATTGCGGCACAGGTTGATGGTGTCGATGTTGGTGTCGTCGAAGTTGAAAACATGTTGGCGCAAGCACGTTGGTCATTGGAACAAACCGTCGTTCGCGCCCCTGCAGATGGCTTGGTGACGGGCCTGTCTCTGCGCCCGGGCAACCGCGTTACGACATTACAAGGTGCAGTTAATTTCGTAGTACCAGGCGACCGGGTTCTGGTTGCAACTCTTCCCTTGAGTAGTCTGCAGAACGTATCGGTGGGCGATAAAATCCGCATCGCAATGCGCAGCGCACCGGGGCAGGAGTTCGAAACAACCATACGGGATATCCCACCAGCAACCAGCGAAGGTGCGTTGGACACCCGAAACGGTCTGCCTTCACTGGGCGAGCTTGCCGGGTCCTCCGCGTATATCGTGATAGCCGACATTCCGGCTGAACTGGATGAAAAGACAACCAAACTAGGTGCGTCTGGTACAGCACTGGTGATTACTGAGGAGGCAGGGGCAATCTCAGCTTTGGCGGAGATCCTGTTCTGGATCACAAAGAAGTTGAATTACCTTTGACACGAATTGGCCGAGTCTTTGGCGGCAAACGGTCCTTGCAGTGTGCCCTTGATGCTTTGGTATTACTATATGAGGAGGATTAGATGCTACGTACTGATTTATTTGTCGGAATTACGATTGCTGTTTTTGCGAGCCTCTCAACAGAGCATACTGCACATGCACAGAATCTACTGGACAAAGTTACGGAGGGCGTCTCGGGCGCAGCCAAAAAGGTTGGAGAAGCCGCAGGATCAGCCGGTGAAGCTGTCCTCGACGCTGCTGGAAACCCGACTGCATCTGAGATCAACAGTGGTGTAGATGCAGCACTTGAACAGCTCTATGCGAGCTCACCTGAAGCCAAAGCGCTATCAGAGAAATCGATTGCGATCCTTGTTTTTCCAACGATTACCAAGGGTGGTCTGATGGTTGGCGGTCAATTTGGTGAAGGAGCAATGCGAGAAAATGGCGAAACTACCGGATATTACAGCATTGCAGGCGCTTCATACGGGTTTCAGGCAGGGATACAGCATTTTTCATATGCGATGTTTTTCCTGGATGATGCGGCGCTGGAGTACTTTCGCAACAATGATGGTTGGGAAGCAGGCACGGGCCCGACTCTGGTTGGCGGCGATCACGGTTGGTCTGCATCGATGGGAACAAACGATCTGCAAGGAGACATCGTGCCAATCGTGTTCGGGCAAGAAGGTCTAATGGCTGGAACAAGCCTACAGGGGACAAAGATCACCAGAATTGATAAGTAAATGAACCCCAATGAGCGTTGTTTTGCTCTGTTACAATTGATTTGCTGAGCGACGCAGGGCAAGTGGAAAAAAAATGTGACTTGTGCCAGAAATAAGCTGCGATGGAGCGCTTGTTTTAATTGGATTGCAATTATCCACGGCGGACCGAAAGCTTGCCTTGCGCCGCCGAAGATGTGCTCGGTCATCACCAGATCTTGCGTTCGCAGCGAATAGCCGCAAAGCGGGCTGCGACTGCAGCATGCGGCAGTTGTACCGGGAGTCCGCTCCGGGCCGTCCATGTGCGGGCAGTACGATCCGCCGAGAGAACATGCTGCGATCGAACTAATGGCGGCGAAGAGCCCACTTTGACCGATGCTGCGCGATGCCCCAATTGCAGCGATGCGCAGAAAGCGGGCTTTGCAAATCTGCAAAGCCCATCCTCAATCGACAGACGGCGTGGTCCGACTCTATCACCGATTTTATAAACGCCGTGTGATTTCAAAGCGGAATTATCTGAATAGATTTTGACGCTCGTTTCTAGGCAATAGGCGCGATACGTTTCGTCAGTATCTACTCAGCGTCTCCAGTATTATGTTCCGCGTATTGACGTCGTTGTGGAAAATCCTGCCGGCGAGAAACTCGGACGGAAACTCAGGCCATGTCCTGCGCATTTCAGCGACGAGCCGTCGTGCTTCTTCTGAATTTCCCAACTGATCATACGCAACGGCTTGGAATAAGAGCGAAGGCGCACTGACTGGCGCTCCGGCAGCTGGCGCTCCCTGAAAGGCTTCAACAACACTTTCGTAGTTCCCGAGCATTAGTTGTGAAACGCCCCAGATGTTTCTCGCACCAAACCTACCAGATCCTGATTTGGGTCTCTCCGGGTTGCTAACCTCGGCAGCAAGTTCCGGGGCGTTAGCCAAGATGGCGGTCATACCTGCAACGTCGAGAATATGGCCATCCTTCGGCGCCAGTTCGACGGACATTCTAGCGTATTTCAATGCCTCGTTTGGCTGGTTTTTGACAGCCAGCACCCAACCATTTGCGCCGTTTGCCCACGCATCAGAGGGGGACAACTCAAGTGCTTTTCCAGACATTTCCGAGGCTTGATTGAAGAGATCATCCCTTTGTGCTTCATCCGGCGACAACACTGCCAGGATCGCCAAGACCTGCGCTGATCCGGCATAGCCGTCGGACAGAGCCGGGTCGAGTTCCCTAGCGTGCTGGAACATTCCCAGCGCTATTTGCTGACGCTTGACATCAAAAACGGGGAAAAACATGCCGCGGGCTTGATCCGCAAGGTTGACCGCCTGGAGTCGTGTCAATGATTGTTCACCAAGCGCCACACGTTCTGCTTGTTCGATGGATCGAGTTGTTGGCACAACCTCCCTGCTATCCTGGCTCATCCAGATGCCAAGTACAGCGACCAATGCAAGAACACCCAGTCCTGCATGCAGCAGTTGCCGCGAACGCCAACGGCCAACTGGATTGTCGCTCTTCAGTTCACTTGATGTGCGGTCTTCGATTGTAGGTTCGAATGAAAACCGCGGCTTGTATCCGCCGGGGTCAACAAAAATGCGAACTCCATTGCCGTCCCAGTGATCTTCGTAGAACTGATGCAAAAGACGACGCAGCCGCCTTGCCTCAACGCGAACCAGGTTTTGACCACCAGTACCATCTATGCGCCGCCCATAGACCTCAACAGCGATAGCTTTGCCTCTGATCTGAGTGCTTCGACCAGATAGAGATTCCTCGACTATATAGGTGAGAAATTGCGTGAGTCGTGGTGAAGCTTGAAACCCGTCGCTTGATACGATTCGACTCAGAGCTTCCCGGATGAGTTCCGGAGAAGGCTGTCCAACATGTTGATTTATTGTTAAATCGTTGGATTTGTTCAATGTCAACTCACCCCCAACTCACGGTGACTCACTTGGCCTTTGCGGTCAACCGCACTCATCTTGATTTGAGAATAGATAGTGGGTGTCGGGACTTTTCCAGTGACGGTCGACCTGATTGAAGAAATTCCAGAACTTTCTGATGTGCTGTCGGGGCGTATCGGAACGGATGCGCTACTCGGCGAGGTCATCGAAGACCTGAAGAAAGCATCTGCGTTTTCGAAAGACGCATCGATCTCGGCCTCAGAGCGCGCCGAATGGGCCCACATCAAATCTGAACTCATCAACGAGCTTCGCCGGATGTTGAAGCGCAACCTTTGAGATACTTCCAACTGAGGACCAATCCATGACCAAGGAAGACAATAGAAAAGACCAGGACGACAAACAGGTTCGGGCATCAGATCAAATTGAAGACCCGTCGCGGCGGAGTGTTCTTAAGGGCTTGGCAACTGGAGCGGCTGCGACAGGGGCAACTGGGTTTGCAGCAGGAAGTGCCGAGGCCCACGAAGGAGACGGTCCACTGGGAGAAACACTCAAGAACCCATATGGTGGTCGACCCGCAGGCGGCATCTCTTTGCCAGAGTACTTCCGTCCTACGAAGTACATGACTGGTTCAAATGCGAACTATTTTCCGCTTAGTGAGGAGTTGGGGCCAGATGAGATGCGCATCTCATTCTGCGGCTCAACACCATATCCGCCGCGCGAAGATCAGGCGGGTACTTGTATCATGGTGGAGTTGGGGAATGGAAAACGGTTCTTCTTCGACTTTGGGTCCGGTTGTGTCCGCAACATCATTGCGATGCAAGTGCCTGGGCAGTTGATCAACGATATCTTCATCTCTCATTTGCATGTCGATCACTACGCCGACATTCCTTATATCTATCCGTTCCGGGCTTGGTCTGGAGGGTATACACCATTGCGCATCCATGGTCCCTCTGGTCGGACACCCGAACTTGGCACAGCTGGAATGGTCAAAGGCATGCAACAGATGCTCAAATGGCATCTGGAGGCCTTTGATGTGTTCCCGATTGGGGACGGCTATGAGATCGAGGTCAACGAGTTCGATTTCCGCCAAGAAGGTGGCATCGTTTATGACCAAGACGGTGTGACTGTCCGGTCCTGGCCGCGCAGTCATGCCAAGGACGGCGCAGTTGGTTATCGGCTCGATTGGAACGGTCTGAGCTTTGTATGGACCGGCGATGGACGCCCGGATGAGCTTTCACGGAAATACGGCGAAGGCGTTGATGTCTTTGTAACCGAAATGTCGGGACAGGATATTGGTCAGTTGATGACTTACAAATACGGTATCCCACAGGATCTCTTTAATTACACTATCGATACGCATCACACCTCCCACTATGCCGTGGGTAAGCTCTTTGCTGACACAAGGCCGCGTTTGGGAATGGTGACACACTATACCCAGGACGAAGACATTGACGCTGAAATGCTGGCTGGTATTCGCGCCCACTACGACGGTCTGTTCCAATGGGGTCTCGATGTAGCCGTTGTGAACGTGACCAAGGATGCAATCTGGTACAGGAAAGCTGCATTGCCCGGAAAATCCGGTACTGTGCCACCATTTCGTGAACTGGCTGCGGCAGCCGAGGCCGGGCGTATTGAGCTTCCGGATGAAATCACATTACCGAATCCGAGGCTCACCCGAGCAGATCAGCAAGACCAGAAGTACCGTGATATGGAGATCGATCCACGCGAATACTACCCAACTGACGTTTTCCGAGCACCCGGCGGGGACTGGCCGCAGGACTTTACCATCAAAGTTTCGGATGTAATCGGCTCGCGTGATGAAGACTGAGAGGAGATCGAACAATGATTGAATTTGGTTCGACTTCTGCGATCCCCGTAACGATCCTTACCGGCTTTCTTGGAGCCGGTAAGACTACACTTTTGAACCGGATCCTAACAGGCAATCACGGGTTGCGGGTTGCGGTTCTTGTAAATGACTTTGGATCCATAAACGTCGATGCAGACTTGGTGGTCGGCCTCGAAGATGACGTCATGAGCCTCGCGAATGGGTGCGTTTGCTGCTCGATACGAGATGACTTGATCGAAACGGTGGAAGCCGTTCTCGCCCGGCCCGAGAAACCGGAATACATCGTCCTTGAAGCAAGTGGAGTGTCGGATCCGTCATCGATTGCGATGACATTTACCGATCAGAAGTTTCGGGACATGATCCGCTTGGACAGCCTTATGTGTCTGGTCGATGCGGAACAGCTTTTTGCTGCGCCGGAACAAATGGAACTGAAGCTCCGTCAAATCGCGTTCTCAGATATGGTTATTTTGAACAAAGTCGATCTTGTCGACAGGGCCGCTGTTCAAAGGGTGCACGATTGGCTCGGGTCTCGCTTCCGTCGCTATCGTTTGGTCGAAGCTGTCAATGCGGACGTCCCACTGGATATACTTCTTTCAGTCGGTCGCTTTGCCGCCGAACAGCTACAAACAGAAATACCCGATCATCATGAACATGGCCCCGACTGCGGTTGCCGCCACGCTGATCATTCAGACAGCTTTTCAACAACTATGATGAAAGCTGAACACCCCATAAGCCTAACCTCTCTCCGCAGCGCCATTCGGAAGCTTCCCGGTGATGTCTATCGTCTCAAGGGTTTTGTCTTCAGTGAGGAGGATCCGGATCATCGCATTCTCGTTCAGGTCGTTGGAAAACGTATGGACATCGCACGGGATGGAACATGGGGTGACCGCAAACCCGAAACAAGGCTTGTCGCGATAGGCGCACCGGGGGCCCTCTCCGAGGATGTGCTTTCGGATACGCTTATGGAGACAGTCTGAAAGCCATGTTCGATCAAGTATTTTGGCTATAAGTCAACCGTGCTGGATAATTTCATCCAGTTCGGTGGCGGCGGACTGTGAGTGGGCCATTGACGTCATTGCCAACCTGGCGATCTCAAGTGCAAGCCACCCATGAGAAAACGGCCAGCTAAGAGGAGACCGCCTATGAACCTCAGGTTGCTACGCTGCTCCATACTTGCCGGGATTGGTGCCCTTTCTGGTACTGCGTGGGCAGAGTCCCAGGAAGAAGAACTAGCAAAGCAACTTGCTAACCCCGTGGCCGCTCTCATTAGTGTACCATTCCAGCTGAATTATGATCAGAATTTGGGTGCCGACAGAAATGGTTCGCATTGGATATTATACGTACAACCGGTTGTTCCCTTTGATCTTACGGATGATTGGAACCTCATATCCCGAACAATTCTTCCAATTGCCTCCATAGATGGTGGCCTGCCGGGTTCTGGATCCGAGACTGGGCTAGGAGATACTGTTCAAAGCTTATTCCTTTCGCCCAAAAAACCAAGTGCAGGCGGTTGGATCTGGGGGGCTGGCCCCGTTTTTCTGCTGCCAACGTCGACAGATAACAGCTTAGGTCTCGGAGAGTGGGGTGCTGGAGTTACCGGCGTGGCACTCAAACAGCAGGGTCAGTGGACATATGGTGGCCTGACAAATCACATCTGGGACATTGATGGTGATACCGACATCAACCAGACGTTCTTACAGCCATTTATTTCCTACACAAATTCGAACGCGTGGACGTTCACATTAAACACTGAGTCCACCTACAACTGGGAAACCGATCAATGGTCTGTGCCAATCAACGGTGTTGTCACCAAAGTTACCCAACTCGGGGATCAACTTATCAGCGTAGGCGGAGGAGTACGCTACTGGGCCGACGGCCCAGATAGTGGACCTGACGGTTGGGGCGTAAGACTTGTAGCTACCTTGCTATTTCCCAAATAGTTGAGCCCTTCCTGAGAGAATACCGCTTACCGGATGCAGGCATTGCGCTGATGAAAGCGAACGGCGGTTTGCTCCGCATCTCGGAGGATGTAGTGCTCGTAATGAAGGTCCGGTTTGGGCTGACCGCGGTGCTTTGGAGCAAAAATGCGGTTGGCTGCAAAGTCCGCAATTCGCGAGTTCAGGTAGCCTTTGATTTTGCTCTCGCAGCGAACGGCAGGTTCGACGGGCCGCGCCGCAGCATGGAGACTGTGGGGTGAAGGTCCGGTTAGGGCCGCTTTCCCAGTTTCGAGGTCGAAGCAGTACAAGTTTTCTAAGGTAGTTTTTACACAAACGCCGCATCGATTGAAGCTTTGTTTCAAAAGCCGGTCATGCTCTGATGCAACCATGAAAATGAACAAAACAGCACTGGCTTACGGGGCATTGTTGCTTGCAATGCTGATCAGCGCCGGGAACCTTTTGTTCGGCAATCTGGCAGTCAACGAAGTTCATCCGGTTGTATTGACATTTTGGCGCTGCCTGATTGCGGCAATATTTGTTTTACCACTTGTTCTGAAGAGACGGAGCAACCCATTCCAGCATTTTCAGGGCAGTTGGCTCCGTACTACAATCCTTGCTTGCATTGGCGTGGTGGCTACGCCCTGGTTTGTATATACAGCGCTCCAATCCAATGATCTGATAGATCTTGGTGCCGGATATACCAGTGTGCCTTTGCTCACGATCTTGTTTTCGGCGTTGTTGCTTAACGAACGATTGCGAGCAGTTCAGTATCTGGGTGTCGCCATCGCACTCTTTGGAGCGCTGGTTTTTGCATTTCGTGGTGATTTGGAAAATCTAATCAATTTCAACCCGCATCTCGCCTTCCTTTTGATGATAGCCTCCAATGCCTGCCGAGGTCTGTATTTGGTTCTTCTCAAGAAATGGCACATGCATCCTAAGCCCGACGAAGGTTTGTTCGTGATTTTCGTTGTTGGCATTGTCGTTCTGCTGCCATTCGTTGTGATACATGAAGCTGGCACATTTCGACCAATAGACTACTCTTGGCAGGTCTGGGGCTCGATCCTGTTCATCGGAGTTGGTATGGGTGCTATCTATCTGCACCTGCTCAATTTCGGCACAAACGAAGTTGGTGCTTCGACAGCCTCCCTATTTGCATATCTCGTGCCGATACTCGTTGCGGTCGAAGCCGTGGCGCTAAAGGGCGTGGATCTCCAGATCTATCAAGGTTTCGGCGGTGTGCTCATTGTTGGTGGCGTTTTGATCGCAACCCGTTTGCACCATCGACCAACCGCTGCGGATCATCCGCCTCATTGATACTTGCGCTGCTAACGGCACGGCGTCTGGTCTCATTTTGGGCAAAGCGAATTGAATGCTATGCCTCACGGCCCGATCCGCAGAAGGTGAAGCTCAATCCGGCAAACCAGCTTCCCGGAGATCTCCGACAAATCTGTCAAGATCGCTTTTTTGCAGGTTTTCGAAGGCCAAACGGACGCGCGAACAGGTCATGTCGGGGCGTTTTTCTTTGCTCTGACGGACTATTCGTCTCGCTTCTTCTATGGCGTTCTGCCGTATCAGTATTACCGCCAACACATAACGGCCGAATGGATCAACCGATTTTCCCTCCAATGCTGTTCTCGCACAAGTTTCGGCCTGATCAAAACTGTCGAGAACATAAAGGCAGAAAGCTTTGGCCAACAGTTTCACCTTGAAATATGGACCTGATGGGCCAAACCGGGTTGCTGTCTCGAAATGGGATAACGCAAGCTCCGCCTGCCCATTTGCCAGATGTGTATACCCAAGAACCAAATGCGCGTTTGCGGCACTTGGGTTGAGACTGACGGCAAGTTGTGCCTCTGCAATCGCGGTATCGTGTTTGTTATACTGAGTGTAGGCACGGGCAAGAGTGGCATGCGCGAAACTGCTTTGCTCATCCAGGGCCACGGCGCGCTCGGCGTGATAGAGCGCGCGTTCCTTCGCCTCTTCCCGATCACCGACCTGGGCGAAGAACAGTTTCCGAAGCTCGGCGTTTGCCATCACTGCGTGCGCGAGTGCATAGTCCGGTGCGATATCGTTGGTTCTTGTTAGGATATCTATTGCTTTCTTGGTATCTTCATCTGTGAATTTGAAAAGATGCCACAGTGCTTTTTGAACCCTGTCCCAAACGTTGATTTCACCACGTTTCAACCGGGCTTGTTCGCGCAAGTCAAACCGCAACTCCCAATCTATGTGCCCGACAACGGCTGACGCGATTTCCTCCTGGAGGGAAAATACATCTTCCGTTTTGTGGTCCAGGCGATCAGCCCAAAGATTATGCCCAGTTGATGTGTCTACTAGATGGGCGGTCACACGAACGCGCTGATCGTCATAGCGTACGCTGCCCTCTACCAAATAGTGCGCCCCGAGACGTTGTGCGATCTCTTCGCCGGCCAAAGAAGCATCTTTGAGGATCTTGGTGGAAGTAGGAGAGACCACCGATAGCCAATCCACTTTTGCCAGTTCGGTCACAAGTTCATGGTTAATGCCAGCCACAAACCCATTGGCGCCGCTTTGTCCACTGAGGCAATCGAAAGGCAGCACTGCGACTACTGGCTTTTGTGGTGTTGGAAGCTGTGTGACCATCCGGTCAAACAAACGGTCTTTTTCGGCTGGCGGCTCTGTAATTGGCGCAAGCGTTTCGGTTTCCGTTCGATAGCCGGACAAAGTTCCTTGCGTTGTCGGAAAGCGGAAAACTGGTCCATGCTTGGGCCACTCAACATTGTTGAGCGTCATGTAGTCTTTGAGGTTGTGAGCTGCGTACAAGAATGCGTGGCTGCGAGCACCGACGCTGAGTTGTTTATGTGCGAAATTCAGGCCCACTGCGACACGGGCCAGCAAGTATTGGCTTTCCATAAAGCTGAGCCGATGGCTTTCGTGGCGCTCAACCCAACTCATCGCCCCTCGTCGCAGAGTTCTGACAAACTCGACGATGCCCACGTCATCCTGCCAAAGCCCCAATGTGTGGTGTTTTGAATGAAAGAGGCCAAGGTCATCAAGGACGGCATCCCATTGAGCAGGGCTACAGTTTCCGCGCCGCGCCAGCAGGTATGCCAACTCGAAATACGCATGATCGTAAAACAAAAACTGGTTGTCTTCGTATAGCGCCAAATCGATCAGAAAATAATCAGGATCGCGGCTTTGGTGCGCTCGAACCAGTACATTGTACCCATGGAGGTCCCCATGCACTCGACCTTGTGCCGCTCTTAGACTCAATCGGCCTGGCAGTTTCTCGTCGCAGGCAAAAGCCAGCGGGTTTGGGTACCAGTGCCCTTCAAACATCAGACAACGTTCGTTCGGGTCATGACCGCAAACATCCGAAAGAAAGTGATGCAGCCGACCTGGCTCAGGGTTCAGTCTGTAGCCGAGCCATCCGGAAAGCAGTTCCCCGGGCGACTGCAATCCGGGCGCCATTTCATAATCGACGTTCCAGTCATCAAGCAGGCTTCTCGACAGCCGCTCAAGAACGTTCAAGGCTAGCTCATAGCCACAATCGTTCCAGGGAAGCGAATACTCAAGTCCTTGCGCCACGACCGTGGAAAGGATCGCGATCTTGCCTTCGTGTTCCAAAGAATGAACGATGCGTGCCAGATGCTTTGATCCAAACGCAGGAACCGCCTCGAACGCCTCCAGGTGCCTTTGGCTTTCGGCCTTTTCTTTCCACTCCGGATCAGGAAGGGCATCGAATTTGAGAATGGCCTGACCGCTGAATGCATCGCATGTAATGTCGACAATGTACACAAGGGCACCGGACTTACCAGCGCTTAGCTGTCGGTGAAAATAAACTTCACCCTTCACTGACCAACTGTCAGTTATCAGCGGCAGAAGCTTAAGGTACGCTTCAGGCCATGAGAGATCATCGATGGCGGGCATTAACGACACTCCGCAGAAGTGCGGCCAAAGACAGTGCAAATCTGTAAGGCGGCACCGTTACGTGACATGATACACAAGCAATAGCGTGAACCAAGGCGTTTAAGTCGACCGGTCAGAGCTTTCTGCGCGACGGCTTGGGCCTGCCAATAGAGCCCGAAGCACGGCAACAAGCTTGAAGGTCCGCTTTACGAGAAAAAATCGATGAGCTTTTGAACGCGATCAATGACTGCAATGGGCCGTCCGTTTCAAAAAGATTTTGTGCTCAAGATGCTGGCGGGCACATAACTTCAATCAAGGAAGGGCCGTCACGTGATAGCCCTGCGGAAAGGGCTTTTACAAAGCTATCGGTGTCTTCAATTCGTGTTCCGGGAACACCATGCCCTTTAGCGAGCGCAACCCAGTCAAGCGTTGGGTTTTCAACATCAAACATTGCCTCCGCATTCTTGCCAAAACTCTCAACACCGACATTTGCCAGCTCATCCCGAAGGATTTGATAGCCGCGGTTGGCAAATACAATCACCGTAACGTCCAGGCTTTCCCGTGCCATCGTCCACAAAGATTGCAACGTGTACATGGCGGATCCATCGCCTGTGAGAGCAATTACTTTTCTGTCTGGACATGCAATTGCTGCGCCAGTTGCGCACGGTAGGCAAAGCCCTATTGCCCCACCGGTTCCCCCAAGCAAGTCATGTGGTCGCGCGGTTGCAATCGGAGGAATGACGTGAAACCCGGACGTCACGGATTCATTGCAAACGATAGCATTCTCGGGAATGAGGGCCGCTAACGTCTGGCCGACTTTTGCTAAGGTGAGACCTCCGGTCGGGATCGGAGGCAGGTCGAGAGCGTATGTGTTCAGCTGTGTCTTGCTCGAAACACCAGCCGCGTCTGCCAGTGATTGAAGAGTCCAGGCAATATCATCCGTCGGAGCGCATAGGCTTGAAACCGTGCAACCGGCGGGCTCGGGTGTGCTCGGTTTCCCGGGGTATGCAAAGAAGGCAACGGGTTGGTCGGCGCCGATCAAAGTGATTGACGAGGTCTGTTCAAGCTGAGCGATCTTGGGTTCAATTGGATACACAAGTTGATCCAATTTGACTGCCCCGGCCCCCTTCGAGATTCGAGGGATTAGAGTATCCGCCAACAGGCGGCACCCGGTTTTGACGGAAATTTTTCCAGCCAGTGCACGAAGTGGACCAAAAAGCGCGGACCCACCTATCATCAAAGCCGCGTTTGCAGTCATCAGACGCATGGCTGCGGCCTCGATGTTTTCCAAGGACGGACGATGAAGTGGTTGGGCTAGAACGCTATTCGCCGCGAGGCCAGTCGCTGTATCCCAAGCAGTATCGGCGGGAAGAACAAGAGTGGCGATCTGGCCGTTTTGAGATCGGGCGGCCTGGATGGCTGCGGCCCCGTCCGATGCGACGCTTGTCGCCTGATCAGAAACGCGTGTCCAATGGCTTATGGCCCGACTTAGCCCAGTGATGTCGCCTCTGAGCGGGCTTTCATAGCGCAGGTGATGTGTTGCATGATCTCCCACCACATTCACGATGCCGGATCCAGATTTTCGGGCGTTGTGTAGATTGGCAAATGCGTTGCCTAGCCCCGGTGCAAGATGCAGCAGAGTGCCGGCGACGTCCCGTTTCATGCGGTAGTAGCCATCAGCGGCGCCCGTCGTTCCACCTTCGAACAGGCACAGAAGACAGTTCATCTCGGGATGTCTATCAAGAGCCGCGACAAAGTGCATTTCAGACGTGCCTGGATTGGCGAAAACCGTATCCAGTCCGTTGTGAAGAAAGGTTTTGACTAACGATTCTGCGCCGTTCATTCGATCACCGCCAACTCTGATTTCAACGAACTTTATGGGAGAGACTATCCAACAGTAACTGAAAAAGCTTGCGATGATGTGCAGGCCGTCAATCGTCATCGATGCCCTCGCACCGTAAGACTTGCCATGTTGAACAACGCGAGATCGCGATGGTTTCGATCAGTTCAAGTCGAACTCGGGTCGCCCAGAAATGCTTGGGATTTAGCGGCCGCTGCAGACCGACGATACGCCCTTTGTTCCAGGTTGGGCGAAGCGCGCGAACGGCAGGTAAGTTTGGGTTTCCATGACTGATCCTCCGATCCGCCATCCCTTCCCACAACGACAACCTGACATTGACGAGAGACAACATCACATGATGCTGCGTCGCCTCAGAGGACTGCTGGGAGCTCGACGCAGTCATCCATCGTTGCTTGAGCAGGACAATAAATTGCGCATTTGACAACAAGTATTTGCGGCCCACATGCTGAAACGTGAAAATCGAGGTGGAACGATCAAAGGTATTTTCATGTTTAGATCATCAACCCGAAGTGAAGCAGAAAGCTTGTTAAGCGGACTTGCTCTTGGATTTTCTGCCGACCCATTCATGCGTTGGCTGTATCCTGAACCTGCCGATTTCCTTACCCACTTCCCGCGAGTAATGGACTTCTTTGGAGGGCGTGCATTTGAACAGGGCAGCGCGTTTCGAAACGATGATTTCACCGCTGGCGCACTTTGGCTTCCACCAAGCATTCACCCTGACGAAGAACGGCTTGTCGCCTGTTTTGAGCAGACGGTCTCACCAGAAAAGCATGATGCGTTGTTCGAAACCTTCGAGCAGATGGACAATTATCATCCCGATGAGGACTGCTGGCATTTAGCTTTTATTGCGGTCGATCCAATTCGCCAAGGAAAAGGGTTGGGGTCCGCGTTGCTTGAATGCTGCCTCAAACGTTGTGACGAAGATGGAAGACCTGCTTACTTAGAGTCGACAAACCCTGCAAATCTATCGCTGTATAAGCGCTATGGTTTCCAAGAGATGGGTCTAATAAAAGCCGACCAAGCCCCGCCCCTTTTTCCGATGTTTCGAGCCGCCCAATAGCGATAGATCAAACGGCTGCATTGTCCGCAATCTGTGAGTTTGACAGGCCTCTTATTTCGCCGCTGCAGCGAATGGCAGCAAAGAGGGCTGCGACCGCAGCAATTCGGTTGGCTGCTGGATGTCGTCTCTGGGCCGTTCTTATTCTGTGACGCCTATGCATTCTCTCAAGGCGAGTTTGACGCTGATTCGCTCAGATTTTCAGTAAAGTACTGCCTATCCCCGTCAGAAACCGACCAGAACAGCCACTTGGCAAGCAGGTCATTTCCTCCGAGAACTAAGAGTGAATATGCGGTCATGCCATTCGAGAGCTTGGTGCGAATATTCGCTCCGTGTTTTAGGAGAGATTCAATACTCCAGACGTGGCCCAGGCGGGCCGCCCAAAGAAGCGGCGTCCATTTCTGATCTCCCCATACTGCATTGATATCTGCGCCCGAAGTTACCAAGGCGCTGACAATCTCCCGGCCACACATTTCGTCATATTCGGAATGTTGTGTGAGCCCTTCTATGAAAGCCGGGTCCCAAATCCTCCAAGCTTCAGTGCTTATCTGTTTCGAGCTGAATGGCGAATACGACTCTCGTTGATTTGCCGGGATGAGGCGCATCGCTTTTTCCATCATTTTTGGATGCGAAAGCGCTTCTAACAGCATGTGAGGCGGCGTGAACAGGGAAATTGCCGCGCAAATGAGTGGCGACCCGTTAAATCCTGATGAGTTTGGGTCAGCTCCGAGACGCAAGAGCACTCTTACCCAATCCGGTCGTTTGCGCCAGATTGCCCAAAAAAGCGCAGTTTCCCCATCTTGGTTCGCAGAATTGACAAGCTCATTCGACGCCAACGGTAAGAGCAGTTCCACGCACGACTGGTTGCCCCTCCTCATAGCGGCCAGAAGTGCCGAGTTTCCATCTTTGCTGGTCCGATTGAGATCGGCTCCTGCTGCAAGAAGCTCAGCTACAGCGTCCGATCGTCCTAAGTCTGCGAAAATAACCAACTGAGGAGCGCGGCCGATAGGCGATGCTGGGAAAACATGCTCAGGGTCCGCTATCTTGGGACGCTTCTTAAGCCATTCTTTTCGGATTTCCTCATCTGTTTTTGGGTTGTTCGGTAATGGCTGGGCTTCTGGAAAAGGAAACAAGAACCGCTTTTCGAGCGCCTCTCGGGGCGCTGGTATGTCAATGGCAATACCAAGTGAGTCAGCAATTTTTCTCCACTTATTCAGAACCCTTTTTTTGCCGAGGAGTGACCCGACCAACAGCAGGTCCATTAGCGGTTTCTTTAGGAGCGGCCCATCCCGACCGACGAAACGCGTGCAGGCCTCTTCCAGAACAACCAAGGCTTCGTCGAGCTGTCCCATTTGTATGTGGTAGTGCGCAAACACGTAACCGAGACCATCAAGCCTAGGGTCACCTTTGAGCTCTTGGTTCAATTTTTCGATCAGTGCTTTAGCTTGGGCTGCGTCTCCCTCCTCCTTTATCCGATACCGCTTCAAAAGTTCGTCAAGGACGTCAATCAAATCCTGGGTTTCCTTTCGGAAAGTGTGGAGTTGGGAGTATTTTTTCACGCACAGCGCATCCAACTCTTCTTGTATCAGACTCGGATCCACAGTGTGGATCGGTCGATGATTTCGCGGATCGACACAATCAAAGTGGCAATAATCCTGATAGGCGTTGGCGAGCAATAGGCTGTAGCCGAAATCGAAGTCACCGTGTTTGGTGATGTCCAGAATGGTGCCCACGTCCATTCCATTTCCGCCCAGCCAGCGGCGAATGCTTTTCTCCCAATTCTCTTCGCCTCTGGCGAGACCAGGTTTGCCGTCAAAGTCACGGGCAACTTTGGCGATCGACTTGTCCTTTGTGTACGCGTCCCAAAGAACTTTAATGGCTTGATCCGGCTTACCAAAAATTTGTTCAATACTGACACCAAACTTGAATGCAGGGCGAGCAAGTTGGTGGGTAAAAATTGTGATGCCGATCTGGTCAAAGACCCGACGGACCGCATGAGGAGGCAGACTGTTTGCCGAGATCATGAGGCAATAGTCGCAGTATGATCGAAGCCCTTGCTCTACTTGAGCAATCATTTCTCGCTTTCGTTTGCTTGCGACAAACAGATCGTCCAATTGCGACCTTATTAGGTCCAGCGAGGTGTCAACGGGCAATGGGTCCTTTTTCATTCGATCAAGGCGTTTTTTCAGATCGTGCTGATAATGCCCGTGCACGACCGAAAAGTGGCGGACGAGAAACTCAACAATTTCCCCAATATGTGGAAAAGCAGGTGGGGCAGATTGGGTAGTCATTGTAAACTCTCGGAACGATGGATCAACTTGCGCAGCTGCGCGCGCAAATTGTAGAATGCTCGGTAGTCGCTTGGTGAGGTAGGGACAATTAAAACTCCACCTTTTGGAAGAAGAAGTTTGCCGTGTTTACCTTTTTGGAAAAAGTGTGCGCCAAGCTGGACTTCCCTCTTTATCCTTTTCTGTATTTCCTTGTTCTTGGAATAGATCACCAGGAACCTCATCTCTGAAACGTGGCGGGGGCTTTGCCCCGCCGTTTTCTCCATTGAATGGACGCTATTTCTTGGGTTTAGCGGCCGAAGATTGCGCACGCGCCGCAAAGCTGCCTTTGCTGACTTTGCCACCATTGGATTTAGCGGTGGCAGATTGAATGCGTGCAGCAGCTTTCTGAGTCATTGGAGTCTGTTTGGACATGTCGATTTCCTTTCCTGTTTGACAGGGTAGGAATGACACGATCCTTCCGTGGCGAACTACGGACAATTTGGGGACAAGGATTCTGAACAGGATTGTTTTGATCGCGTGGGGATACCAGCGCGACATACACACAGCCGCGCCTTTTATCGGAGCGTTCTGGCGATCTGACTTTCTCAAAAGCGCTTGATGTGCCCCTACGGGGTGGTCCGGCTCGATTGTTAGTGCATCGTGGGCCTTCGGTCCATCGGGACGATGCTTTCTGGCGCCGGTGGACGGTAGCCCAGTGCGCTGTGTGGCCTGACGGTATTGTACTGGACACGCCATTGCTCGATCAGGATTTTGGCTTCCTTTAGGCTGCAGAATAGCTCGCCATTGAGCCGTTCATCGCGGAACCAGGCGTTGAAGCTTTCGCAGTAGCCGTTTCCCCAATGTGATCCCGGCTCGATGTAGGCGGTCTTGACACCCACGGCCGCGATCCAGTCCTGCACCTTCTGCGCAACAAATTCCGGCCCGTAGCACGTTGGGAAGCAGCGCTGCTGAGAGGTTATGGCCACGCGCCCAGCTCCCGAATAGCGCAGCAGGTGGCCATAACCGGGTCTCAGGTCTCAACAGTGGTTTTGCACAAACCACACCGCTGAGGAGACCGGCTATGACCGCCACCCATTCTACCGCGCCGACCTTGCTGGTCGCCTTCGACATTTCCAAGCACCGGCACGAGGTGTTGATTGGCGTACCCGGCAAGAAGCGCCGCCGTCGATTGACGATCACGAACACGCTGGAGGATTTTCAGCGCCTGGCTGCCACTTTCGCCAGCTACGAACTGCCGGTGCGGATCGGGTTCGAGGCGACCGGCAATTATCACCGCCCGCTGGCCCATCATCTCGGCCAGGCCGGTTTCGAGCTGAAGCTGGTTTCCTCCGCCGGATTGGTACGGACGCGCGAGGCTCTGCACAACAGCTGGGACAAGAACGACCCCAAGGACGCCCAGGTGAACCTGCATATGCTGGAGATCGGCGCCGTGCAGTTCTTCCACTATCCGCTGGTGACGGGCACCGCGGATATTCAGGAGCTGTCCAAGACCCACGAGATTGTTTCACGCTCGAAGACCGAACTGTGGCACCGCATCTTGACGCCCTACCTGCCGCTGTACTTTCCCGAGGCGGAACGCTTTCACCGCAGCTCCCGGAGCGACTGGTTTCTGGCTTTTCTCGAGAAGTATGCGACGCCGCACATGATCTTGACCATGAGCAGGGAAGCTTTCATCGCCATGGTAGCAGCGCGTTGGTAGGAAGGCAGTTCATCCCATTAGCTCAGCTTGCCCTCAAAAATGACCGAAACACGACCGAGGACATCAATCGGTTGTCCTTCTGACATCTCTCTGCATTTCTCGAGAAGATCCAGCATTTTGGTTCGAACAGCCGTTTGAATATCGCTAGGTTGCGATTGGAATTCTCGGAAAATCGCATCGATGCCAAGATAGTCGGGAATCTCGGTCCCTGATGCGGTTCTTTGGCTGACTGCTTCTTTGGCTTGGATCCAGAAAACATCGAGCTCATGTGCCCACGCTTCCGCGAGCTTTTCAATTGTCGGCAACGTCAAAGAGCCAAATAGCGATTGGCCGGCGTCATCAATTTCCTGTCCGGTTAAAAAACTCGCAAGTGAAGCAAGGAGCGAAACAGTCCGTGCTGGACGGATGTCCCAGTGGCAGAGATGAGAAAGGGTATTGGTAAGACGATCGAATGTTTTAGATACCTCTTGCAGCCCGGGGCGATCCACATGTTTTCCTAAACGGTGTGTTTCAGAATATGCTCCGGAAAGAAGCCGGGCCGCCTCTATTTGGTCGCCGATGATTTCTGCACGCCCCGCAATATCCCGTACGGCAATCAGGCGAGGCGGTAATACGGTCGGATCTGTTGGGCTGCCAGTGCGACCACCGAGAAACAAGATGGTAACCGGTTCCTTCGAAGACAGAAGGCAAAGGTCCGCGCCCCAAAGACCGCGAGGTTTAGCTTTATTCACACGTTCCAGAACCTCCTCCGGCACCTTGCGTCGCAGTGTTTCTATTTGATCGAAGTAGTTGTTGGGCCGAAGGATTCGCGGTTTCCTGACCTGCTTAAGAACTAGGTCTGTAAGGTCACCAGCCGAGAATTCGACCAATTCAGAGGGGAGATCCTCTGCGCCGACCCCCGACAAGAGAGCGATGCTGGCTACACGGGCTCGTGCCTTGCGATCGGAGGACAGCACCAAGCCTGGAAGATCAAAGGTGTAGTAGTGAATGCGGGAATGCGGGCTGTCGATTCTATCTATCCGCCCCAATCCTTGGATGAGGCTTTTTATGTCAGATGTGACGCCGATGATCCCCAGGGCTGACGCGAGCTGAAGATTGATCCCCTCAGCCATTTGGAAGGTCAGGAACATGGCTCTTGGCTTCATGGGGTCGACTTTCTTTCCGTCGATCCCAAAGTATTCCTGCGCTTCCGAACCTGATCTGATGTGGTGCAGCTTTTTGCTGGTTTTGATCCGCGCGCCAGGTGCCACAACAAAAACCTCAGGGCCGCGGCCGCGCTGGCCGGCGAGCAGCTTTGCATAGACCTCCAGCACCCCGACCCGTTCAGCAAGAAAGATTGCGTGACCATGAGTTCGGAGTATTTCACGCATGATATCCGCACGGGTGTCATCAATGGTGTTGAGGCAGGGGTGGTTCAACAGCCGACTGATGCGATCGCAAACGGGTGTTGTGCTTTCTTCGGCATCGATATCAATTTCCTCTGGGAGTGCGCCGTCCGGAATAGCGATGCCGCGAGCGTTCTGTTGTTCCGCCCGTTGAAGGTTCTCGCCTATTGAGGCCGGGCCGCGGCGGTCGGCCTCACTATCGCGCTCACGCGCCCATTCCTCGCGCGCGAAGGTCACGGAGGCGCGAAGCAATGCGAGGAAGTTTCGAATGTGGATTCGTGATTTGTCATGGAATTTTATTTCCGTCTGAGCGGCGCGCTGCGGGTCTGCGGATACGAGGGTCACACCGGTTGTGATGGACTCGGCCAACGTCTTTATTCGATCAATAATTTGCCGCTGCTGATCGTCCAGCACTGCATCTTTTCGATGGCTTCGGATCGTCGGATAAACAAACGCACCCTGCTCTCTTTGAGAGCTCTCTCCGATGCAGTGACGCTGACGCCGAACGACGTAGGGCGCAAGGGCGTCCGCCAAGCCTTCCTGAAGCGCACTGATATGTAAGCCGCCGGACCCCAATTCGCGTTCAATCTTTTTGACCTCATCCTTCAGCGCATCAACGCTGTCAAAAAGGTCTTCCTGAAGGCTCTGATCTTCAATCCGGCTGTTCATCTTTTCGAGGTCGCGGACAAGCTCACCGCGTTTGCGAACCTTCTCCATATGCGCATTGATTTGATCCGTGATTGCCGGCGGCACAAAGATCGAGGCCCGTTTCTCATGGAAGGCCAGCAAACCGTCGAGCCCTTGGTTGCCCATCAGTGTGGCAGACAGACAGGCCGTCCAGATGGCCGGGCTTCGTTCGAAGACGAGTGAGCGTGCAGAGGGAGCAAGATACCGGGAACTCAACCGGTGACTTTCGTCAACGATCATTGATGCGGATGACCGGACCGCAAGATTGATTTCTTCCAGCTCTGTTTCTTCGTTCCCGCGGCGCGATAGATGGCTATGTTTGATTGGTTTGAAGTTGGCGGGCGAATTCTTGGTCCAGTTGTTGAGCACGCTTGCTGGTATTAGGGCAATGGACCCCAAGCGCTGTTGATCAGCACGCTCACCCCAGGAAAAGACTGTATGGCCATGGCTGACCGGCAATACGGTCGCCAGGTGCTTCCCGATGTCAGTTTTACCTGCCCCAGTCGGGGCTTCAACGAATACAAAACCGTGTTCGTATACGGTTCCCGCGGCTTCGTAGACAAGATCAGCCTGAAACGGTTGGGGTGGGCGTCCTGCGCTGGTGTTGCCGGCAACGCGCCACGGAACGAAGTTTGTCGCTTCGAGAACCGTTCGGGCCACGGCCTCTTCCGGAGTAACAAGGCGGATAAGCGAGCGCAGGATTTCCAGTGCGGTTTCTGTCCAGTCACGCCCCATCTCCCAGTATTGTTCGGCAGTCGCGCGGCGTGCATTTGCAAGCTCAGACCAGGCGCTGGCATCGTCCATGAATTCTAGATTGCGCCGCAAACCGTTGATCGAAAAATTTGCGCTTCCGGAAAGTGCATGTTTTTCACCGACGAACAGCTTCGCGTGAAGCATAGGGGGCTGGCGGCCGAGTTTGGTTTTGGCAAATTCTGGATCGAACACGCGGAACTGGATGATGCCACGCTCAATTGCATCCACGGCAAGAATTGCGCGCAGGTCGGCCAAATCAACAACCGAGAAACCACGCGCCCCGAGGAAGTACTGGCGAGCCTCTTCAGCTACAGAACGGCCAATCCCTCCGAGCGCCTGCCGCGCCTCGGTGTTGGAGCCAAAAACAATACGAATGCTGCCCTCTGGCCGTTTACTAAGGTCACGCACGGTCTCGAGTAGGATCGTCAGGGAGGACAAAAAATCCTGGTATCCGGTCACAATTAGGCAGCGAGGTTCCTCAAGAACAGTTTGAACCAACTCGTGGACAGGGCGTCGCGCATTGTCTCCCCAGAACACTATTTCGGGTGCAGGAGTGGCTTCCGGTGTGCTCTCATCTCGGTCGGAACTGGTGGTCCGAGAAAAGAAACGTGAAATCAGACCTTGCCGCTCCATTTATTTATTTCCCGGTCATTGCAAAATTTCGTTACTTCAATGTCCAGCACACAGGATCATTCTTTTGTGGGAATGCCAAGCTCTGCCCAAAGCTCTTGGGGAACCGGTTCGTCTAAGTCCCATTGCACCTCGATCGGCGTCTCGCCTGCCCAGCCTGCGAACTTCGGTTGCCCGCAATAGATGAATGGGTTGACCTTCCCATTCACCTTGTTTCCGCGGCGGATGAACAAGTGCACCTCATGCCCCTCGGTGCCATTGATGATGCGACCATGCTTGCTGTCTTGCTTCGTCTGGTTCTGGCTGAACCATTTCAGACGGGATGGGCCAAGAAACGCATTCTCGTAGGTCAGATCCTGCGTGGAAACATTGGCCAGAAGAATCATGGTCTTCTTCTTTGGCAATGCCTTCATCCCGGTGCGCCATAGGTTCTGTTTGTATTCCTCGCCGAAGAACTCGGCGATATCGGGTACTAAGTAGCGGTGCCAGAGCTCCAGGGATTTGGGTTTTCCGACAAAGGTTGCGGAGGCCTCGGCGGCCTCACGGACAATTGGGGTTTCTGCCAGGCGCCACTCGACCAACTCGCGCACCAGTGGCTCCAGTTTTCCAGAAGCATCGGGTCGGGCCAACCCGAACCCTTCGGTGGTTTGGGCAATGTAAGGGTCGAGTGCGAGTTCGGAATGTCCCTCACTGGGTTGTCTGCCGGCAACGATGTCGCGCAATCCAACCAAGGCGGCATTGGAATAGCGATTGGGGCGTTCCAGGTCACGCAACAGGCGGCCGTGGGTGGAAAACGGCCGTTCTGGCAATTCGTCGCCCATATCGCGAACGAAATCGAACCACCCGCCATGGCCGGATGCTCGTGGGTCAAAGCCGTTGCGGAAAACTTCGACGGCGGTTGGCCGGACACCGTTTCGGTCGCGGAAATCGGCATAGAACGCCTCGAGCTCTGCCGCGCCCTCCTTGGGTCGCAGAAGGCCTTGTAGGATGTCTATCACTTCAAGTTCGTAAGTGACTTCGCAGCCCGGTGGCAGGTGGAATTCGCCAGCTTGCAGGGCCTCAAGCTTTGTCGAGATCGAGCGGTCGCCCGCGCCAGCCCGCAAGAGCGTGGCGACCTTGGTCAAAAAGCTTCGATGGTTCCCGATATAGTCGATGACCTGCAGCACTTTGCCTTCAACCCGGCGCAAGCCGCGACCCAACTGCTGAAGCCAGATGATCGCGCTTTCGGTGGGGCGGAGCATGAGGACTGTGCCGATTTCGGGCACGTCGACACCTTCGTTGAACATGTCGACAGCAAACAGGATGTCGATCTCGCCGCGGCCGAGCGCAGCCAGGGAGCTTGCGCGTGGTGCGGAGCTTGCGCCGGAGTGGACAGCCACGGCCCTCAGCCCTGCTTCGCGAAAATAGTTCGCCATATAGTCGGCGTGCCGCATCGAACAGCAGAAGCCGATCGCTGGGCCGATGGCGCGCTTTTGGTATTGGTCCAACGCGTTCCTAGCTCGGGCTTCGGTTGCCAGGGCCGCATCCAAAGCGGTTGGGTCGAACTGACCGGATCGCCACGGAATCTGCGCATAGTCCACATCATCAGGCACACCAAAATAGTGAAACGGCGACAGGCGTCCTGCCTCGATCCCGCGAAACAGGTCACACTCGTAGACGAGGTTCTCGCCGCAAAGGCCCAGCAGGTCTGCGCCATCAGTCCGGTCCGGGGTGGCCGTGAGGCCAAGGAGGAACCCGGGCGTGAAATGCTCGATCAACTTCTGGTAGGTTCGAGCGGCGGCGTGGTGAAATTCATCGACCACGATGTAGTCAAAGTGATCCCGGTCGAATTGGCGCAGATGGCCAATGCGGCCGAGGGTTTGGACAGACGCAAAGAGGATATCGGCGTCGGCTTCTTTTGCGGTGCCCGTATAGCGCCCTAGTTTAGCGTCGGGCCGCACCTTTCGAAACGCTGCCATTGCTTGGGTCAAAATTTCGTCGCGATGGGCGACGAACAGAACGCGGTCGGCCCCCGCCCGGATGGTGTCGAAGGCCGCAAGCCAAGTCTTTCCCAACCCTGTCGCCAATACGACGAGTCCCGCGCGATGTCCGTTGGTGCGGCTTTGCGCGAGGGCGGCCAAAGCCTCTTGCTGAATCGCGTGCGGCTCCGGAGGAGGGCCTTCTTCTGCCACAACGCGCGCTGTGAATTCCGGCATGGGCCGAGCTCTGCGGCGCTTGGTGTATGCATCGATCCAGTCCGCGGTTAGCGGCTTCACCTCTGGGCGGGCGAGAAGATCTTCAAACGCTACCGCGACGCTGTCAGCGGCCTCCTCGGAATGCAGGTTCCATTCCACGCCGTCGGTGAGCGCCGATTGCGAGAGGTTGGAACTTCCGACAATGGCTGCCCCGCGCGCGTCAGAGGCCCGGAACAACCACGCCTTAGGGTGGAAGCTCAGGCCCTGTGTCTCAAAGACGAAAACCTCGGCGCCATCGAGGTCCAGCAGTCGGGCCAGGGCGGTCGGGTCGGTCGTGTCCAGATAGTCACCCACAACGATCCGAAGCCTACCTCCGCGCATTAGCAGTTCGCGGAACCAGGGTTCAAGAAGGGCCACGCCGCTGTCCATCGCAAATGCAACCGCGAGGTCTACCGATTGCGCCGTGTCGAGGCGCTCGGCCAGCAAAGGCAAGAGGGGATCTTGGCCGCCAGTCGTAAGGCGAGCGCCGGATGTCTCGCGCAAGTGGAAATGACCGTGCTCCGAGGATGCCAAGAAGCCTGAGGCTCCCTTTCCGAGCGCCATGCCCACCTGGGCGAGCATGCTGGTTTGCTCGGGGGCGGTCAGATCCTCCCATGCCTGCACATGCCGAGGGGCTGGGATCAACCCGGCCAAACGGTGCATGCAGATTGGGCAGGTGAGGCGCGGGTCAGTCACACTCGTCTCAGTTGTTTTCCTTTTGCGGAAACATTTCTAGAGATTGACGGGATTATGTCCAGGCGTCGGGTTGCTGTTTAAGCAAATTCCCGAGACGAACCAACTTGTGATACTTCGCGCCGATGGGCGGACCGACTGAATATTGCTTCTTTGGAAGTGCAACCTTGAGCCCAACGGCCACTCCAGAAGGCTGGGATTTTTCCACCTCAAGTTCTGGAAAAACGCGTGCTCGCTTTTTTGATGTGACCCGCCACGTGCTCGACGTAACAGGCGCTGAATTTACGTTTGTGTTTCGATCGACGGGTTTGTCATGAAACGGAGAAAAAGCCCGACGCGTCCAACCCATCGAAAGTCGTTCATATAGTGCTCCTGAGTTCCCTGATCTAAAGAACCTATGGGGTGACGTCATTTTTCTGCCGGGTCTGTGAAAAACAAATTCCGGAAAAGCCGAAAATTTCTGAAGCCGAGAATGGCTACAATTTTTTTGCAACCTCTCTGAACCTGCAATTTTCCAAAGAATACTTGGCTGAAACCGCGTTTTCGACGTCGGATTATGTATTCCCGTCTTGACCAAAATTTTTCGGGAAACACGGCGCGAACGGTAAATTTGGCATTACTCAACCAAGGAGCAGAGTATGCCGAAAAAGACTATCGCCAGCACCGTCCGCCTCTCGAAGAAGGAAGCTCGTCAGATCGACGCCCGCGCAGCACAGCACGGTATTGCGACGCGCTCGAAAGACGTGATCCATGCCGCGCTCAACTACGGCGAAACGGTCGAAGACGACGTCGCCGCCGAGATCGCCCGTATGAGCTACGCGCTCCACAAGATCCATCGCGCCCAGAACGGGCGCGTTCACCTGCTCAAGAAGCGGGACGTTGCCGATCTGCAGAGACTGTCACGCGCGGCCCTGACCGCCGTCATCGAAAGGCAGGCGCGGTGAGGCGGCACACCACGTTTCACAGCCTGGCCGGCACGATCCTACCGTACCTTTCGAAGGACGGGGTGGTGCTGGACGGGTCGATGCCCGTTCGGACATGGAGGCAGGCGGTCGATTTCCTGCGCCCTTTCGATGCCCCGCATGGACAGGGCCTCGTTCATTTCACGCTGTCCATGCCCCATGGAACATCGCTGTCAGAAAGCCAATGGCTGGTCGTCGCACGGCATGTTCTCAGGTCCAGCGGCCTGCCTCCGGACCAGGTGCCTTGGCTCCTCTGGGGCAGAGAAGAGACATCCTGTGACCACGTCCACATCGTCAGCGCATGTCAGACTTTCATGGGGCGGCCGCTCGACGTCGCGACCTCTGTGCGCGCAACCGACCGGCTAGAGCGCGATCTCCGCCAGCGCTTGGGGCTGCCGGACCTTCCTTGGCGGTCGGATCCCAGCCTGACGCTCACCCCGGAACTCACCCAAAGGTCAGCCCGCAAAAATAAAGCCGCATGGAGTTTTGCATCAGACCTGAACGCAGCAATGAAATCTGCGCGGCCCAGCACTGTCGAAAGTCTGAACGATGCGCTGGAAATGCATGGGTCTCCGTGGCGCGTCCAACTAGCCCCCGACCGATCCGACCGGCTTGTTCCGACCAACATCGTTACGGGACGGTCGGTGAACCCCAAGGATGCTGGCGCGGCCTTTTCCTCGCGCTTCATCTTGAAACGTTTTCGCCTAGCAGCCCATCTGCGGGTGGTGGGGGTCGTCCTGCTGTTTGTGGACATCGCCCACCGCCTGCGCGCCATTCCCCACCCAATCGGCCAACCGAAGGAAACACACAATGAACGAGATGATCTCGGATCACGACCTCACCCACCTTAAGCTGGACAAGACGCGGGAGGATGTCCGCCGCCTGCACCCGCTTCTGCAACTCCTGGACCCCGAGCAGGAGGACGTGAAAACGGAATTCGCCGAAAGGCTGATTGGTCTTCTTCTCGACGTGGAGAGCCAGCTGGCGGAGCAGACTACGGCGTTCCGGACCTTGGCTACGGCGATGGAAGCGTTGCAGCGCCGCATCGACGCGTTGGAGGAAAAGCTGGATTATCTGCTTGGCGAAATCGAACCCGAGTCGGATGGCTAGCTGCGTTGTAACGCGCGGCGAAACAGGTCGGCGTGCAAATCCGACACCGGTTTGTTGCCAAGGGGTCTGCCGTCATGCTGATCGGACCCGAGGGAGACCGCGCAGTCCTCGATATGGTAGATGTCAGCATCATCGAAGATGGCGGTCCGACAGAGGCGCGGTGGAGTACTTTTCTCGCGGCCTTCTCTGATAAGGCCGGGAATTTACCTCGCATCGTTGCCGAGGATATACTGCTCGAAGTCGTATCGCGCGCGCCAAGTGGGGAACCCGACGACCAACCCACCGCTCCTCCAGAGATTTCTTAGGTTTTGATCCCGAATGAACCCTGTGCTTGACCGACATAGAAGTTGTCATTGTCCCTGGCCCGCGCCTCAATCGCGTCAAGAACAGTCGCAAGCTGATCCAGCGCAATTTTGCGCGGATCCTCGACGTCTCTGAGAATCTTCGTCGCGATGACATAGTGTTCCACCGCCCCAGACAGGCCGTGCCGCTTCGTGCGGTTCGAGTGCCCAAGGATGTCCGCGATCAGGTCGATGGGTGCCCCCAAGGCCGCGAGGATCGTCGCTGAAGTACGGCGAAGATCATGGCGCGTCCAACCGCTGGTCCCACTCGCTCTTTTGATCGCCTCGGTGCCCCGGTTCCAGTTCACTTCCACTTGTCCGTGGGAGTTTGGAAACACCAGATCGTCCGGGTCGGCCGTATCCGCACCCGGGAGCGATTTCAGAAGGCACATGGCCGCGTCGGAGAGGGGGACGCGCTGTCTGCGGCTTTCGGCGGCTGAGCGTTTGTCGATCGGGATCTTCGTCCAGATGCCTGATCGAAAATCGACGTCGCGCCATCGCATTTCCGCAACCTCCCGAAGCCGCGCGAGGGTCAGCAGAATGAACCGATGTGCAGCCGGGCGCAGATGGTCCTCGGCTGCGAGCCTGCCTCTCAAGGCTTTCGGGGCGGGGTATGTCATCAACGGCAGAACCAAGGCCAGTTCATCTTCTGTGAGGACCCTTTCGCGACCTCCGGTGATCGAGGGGTCCGAGATCGCAGGGTCGTGCGTGAGCTTGATGTCGACCACGTCCAAGGCCGGGTTTCGGCCAGCCCCGATCTTGCCGAAGCGCTTCCGATGGGCGGCCCAATCCAGAACGACCGACAGGTATGACCGCGCGCGGGACACGCTGCCGTTCGCGGACAGCTTGCCTCTCTGTTTCGGGCGGTAGTTGGCCATAACTTCGGCAAAGTCTTCAGCGGTGAGCGTGGTCACGTTCTTGTCGAGGAGGGGCGCAAACACCCGTTGGACCGAACTCTGCGCCTCCGGCAGGCGCCCATCTGCCCGTGGGCGCCACACCTTTGTCGTGACGCTCCCTACGACCTGATATTCTTGGATCAGCTCGGCCAGTGTCGGCGCGCTCGACCGCTCCGCTTTGCGGGTGCGCTTTTCCGCCGCGAAGTTCTTCCCTTCTCGCAGAAGCCGCCGGGCCTCCTGCGCCGCGTCCCGAGCTTGACGCAAGGTTGTGGCCGGGTACTCTCCAAGTGTGAAGGTCTGCACCGTGCCGAACGCGTCGCGGGCTTTGAGTGCGAAACTCTTTTTGCCCGTCTTGGAGACGCGCAGCTTCAGCCCCGGGCACTGGGTGTCTGAGAATTCGGTGCGCGTGTCCACGGTGACTGTGCGCACAAAAACATCGGTCAGAGCTTTCCTGTTCGACATCGTCCGGTTCTTTCTTGGGCAACACTGGGGCAACAAATCCGCCACGCTGGGCTGCTTTTTCGTACTTCACAGTGCACGTATGTCGCGAAAATCAATATTGCAAATATTTATAAAAAATAATGACTTATGGTGATTTAGGTGATTCAACTCGACGCATCCGGATGCGCGCGAAAATTGCATGACCGGGATTGAAAATCCTCGTGTCGGTGGTTCGATTCCGCCCCCGGGCACCACTTTTAAATAACAATATTAAATGTTTATGCGCCACTAGGTAGCTCGATTTTGTGGCCGCTAGCCCTGTGGGTATCATTTGGGTAGCATCGCACAAATGCGGTTCTCGCCAATTTGGCTTAAGGGGCGATTGGGCCGGGAACTTACACAGCCGAAGGCGTCGCTTGGTTTGAAAGTACGCTGACGCGGCCTGGGCGAGAAACCGAGCGCTCGTTTCCCCAAGTGTCAGTTTTCGGTTAATCGCTGACTGCTTCTGTGCCAATGTCACGCTATGACACCAGAAATCCACGATATTTCAGCGTTGAAGCTGAAGCTGAAACGCACAACTGGCAAACCAGCGAGCTTCCTCGTTGGCGCGCCGTTCTCATGGGAAAACGGTACCGGCGTTCCGCCCGTCTCTGGTTTCATAGAGGTCATTCGCAAACGCGTTGCTGCCGAAGGCGCGGACTTCTCGAAGGAACTCGAAGCGCGTCTTGCGGGTGCTGATGGTGCGGGCCAATACCAAGCGGCCATGAGCTTTGTTTTCAGCGTCCTTGATGCTGACGTTGTAACGGAGATCGTTCAAACAGCAGTCTTGTCGGCACGCAAGACAGGGACACCGAGCCTCGACCCGCATAACGGTTCTGATGGTGCACCCAACGAATGGAATATCACGCAAGGGCAGCGTGGGCTTGCCCACTTGATCAAGCTCGACCCAAATCGGTTTTCAGGCCCTGTGTTTACCACGAATTTCGATCCGATGATCGGGCTTGCGCTTCACGCGCAGGGCATTCGCTATCAACCATACACCATTCCGCTGGAAGGTTCGTTGAACGCACCGATCAGCGTAGCTCGTGATGACGTCAGCATTTTCCACCTTCACGGCTATTGGCGGGACTCCCCGACGCTGCACAGCCCGCAACAGCTAGAGGCCAAGCGGACGCAACTCCAAGCCTCCTTAGAAAAGCATCTACACCAGACCAACCTTGTGGTCATGGCATACAGTGGCTGGGACGATATATTCACGTCCGCGCTCGCCAATTGCCTCAGCTCTGACACGTTCAGTGGAACGGTTACGTGGTGCTTCTACGGCAGCAGCCCAGCAGAAATCAGAGAACAGAACGCGGCGCTCTTCGAGAAGTTCAAAGGCGGCATCCAACAAGAGCGGATTACGTTCTTCCACAGCGTCAACTGCCACACCTTCTTCGATGACCTGATCGCCGATCTGGGTTTCGATCCTGTGACACGGTCAGCAATTGAGACCTCACCTCTGGCCGGGTGGGAAGTGGTGACGAAGGAACGGCTTGATGCCTTTGATCCCTTGACGGGCGAGGAAGCTGTTCGGTTTTTTGACGGGGCCGTCCCAACGCTACGGCATGCAATCAGTCCCCTGATCCCAAGGCTTAGCCACGTAGCGACAGTTGTTGACAGGATCGACCAAGGGCTGGTCAGCATTGCAGGCTGCACCCTGCAACTGGTTCGCGCGGCGGGTGGCGAAGGCAAATCGACCGCCTTGTTGCAGGCAGCGGTTGCTGCGGCACGGGAACGCGACTGTGTGGTGCTGCATCGACCTTTACCCGATGCGGGCCTGAACCCGGATGTGGTGGCTTCACTAGATCCCGATCATCACTGGGTGCTTGTTGCCGATGATGCTGAGGGTTTGATCGATGAACTATGGCAATGTGCGGTTCGCCTTCATGAGGCCGGCCGGCGCAATATTACCTTCTTGCTGGCTGCGCGTGACACCGACTGGCTTGCCGAGAAGGGTGATCAAAAGGGTTGGAACGGGCGGCTGAGCCGTCTTGATGACATCGTGCTCGGCGGCATCGCGGAAGACGACGCAGAACGTGTCGTTGATGCATGGAGCGAACAGGGGGATGCCGGACTACGGGGCCTGATGTCCGAGAAGTCACGGGATGAGCGCATCAAGAAGCTCGTTGCGGCGACGCGGGCGCAAGACGTCAAAGGCGGAGACGGCAGTTTCTTCGGAGGTTTGCTCGACATTCGGTTCTCCGGATCAGCGCTGATTGACCATGTCGTTACGCTAATGGAGCCCTTGCGCCACCGGGATATAGAAGGCGGAGCGGGCAATCTCTACGATGCCTTGCTCTACGTTGCGAATTGTCACGCGGTAGGAATGCCGGGGCTCGACAAGCGAGTATTGGCTTCAATCTGCGACATTCCGGTCCATCGCGTATCGACTCTGATTGCTGGTGCCCTTGGGCGCGAAATTGGCGCAGCCGAGACCCGAATGCACATCTTGACGCGGCATAAGAAGGTCGCCGATGCCGTGGTCGTTGCCTCTGATACCCGCTTTCATACTGATCTGATCGGTGTCTGGGAGCGGCTTGTGTCTGAGACCGCTCGGCTCGGAAATGACGGACAGGTCAGTCGGGAATGTCATGGTCCTATCGTTCACGCAGGCTCCCACCTAAAACAGGATTTGCCTCTTGGTTTGTCCGAGCGTCGCCGCGGTTTCATCGGGATCGCTGCTGCCGAAGTGGCAATGGAAGCTCGACCAGATAGGGCTGATCAGATCGTTGACTGTGCCCGGGCTTTACGATTCGCGGCACAGGGCGTGGAAAGGGAGGAAGCACGTAGTCTGCGACAGGAGGCCTGCGATCTTTTCAAGAACAGTCTTGGATTGCTGAACAAGGCCGTCGACAAGGCAGAAAAGTTCCGTGGATACTTCTTCGAATGGGGAACTTGCGCGGGAAACCTCGGTGATAGGCAAGGGCAAATAATGAGTGTCTGGCTTGATTGTTTTTCCCTCTGTGACCGCATTCCCATGAAGGTCGACTGCGAACAAGCCAAGCTCTCTTGTGCCGGCCTCGGCGTGGCATTCGCTTATCTCGTCGGAAGCGATCCAATCGGCGTCTTTGCGAAGGGTCGCCGCGCGGTAACAGAAATAGGATGGCGGACAAACCCGGACCCCACAACCGCGAGCTATTTTGAGCACCATCAACATGAACTGGACGAACTTGGCACACCGAAACCCGCCGACCTCGACGAGGCCTTGTTATGGTTGGCGGCAGCCGCGGCAGCCGCGCATGAGGAGCTGCAAGACCAAACCTTGCAGAAGCTCGAACCGACCGGACGCCTGACCTTCAAAAAGCTGCGCTTAGCCATCGAAAGGTAGTTGTTCGCCAACTGCGAACAAACCTTGCAATCTGGCGAACGACCCTCTTTATCTTGCCTGCGACCGGGAAGGCACCACGCATATGCGGCGTCACTTGACGCTTGGAGGCGCAGGTCTCTTCCTCTTATTGGCGCACCGGCGACGTTTCCCGGCAGCGGGCGTCGGCGGCGAGGCCCGGTAAGGATCGCCCCGCGTGAGCGGGCGATCACGGTGGCTTAGAGGTGTTTCGCCTGAGCCTGTTTCAGAGAGCGTGACGCCAGACAATCCCGTCTGGTGCTCTGAGACGAAAGGACTCAGTCATGTCGCAAGACACAGATGATCCCCCGGTCGCCGGGCGAAACTCTCTCGTGAAACCCTCGGCGCGCTCGAAGTGGAGCCGCAGGGGACGCAGGATGCGGCGCATTCTGCTGACGGTCTGGAAAGTGGTCGCGATGATCGTTGCCGCAATCCGCTCTGTCCGTTGGTTGTTCGAGAACCTCTAAGCTACCCTTGTGCCGCTGGTGGAGATGATGCTGAACGAAGCGCTAAGACTTGTCCGGGTCTATCACGACATGACCAAAGCCGATCTCGCTCGCGAGCTTGGTTTTTCGCGGTCGTTCGTTACGGAGTTGGAGGCCGGTAAGAAGAAGGTCACGATTGAGACACTGCAACGATATTCGGACTACTTCGAGATCCCTGTGTCGTCGTTGATGTTGTTCGCCGAGCGGACCGAAGACTCCGATTTTTCTGATCGGGCGCGGAATTTCGTAGCGCACAAAGCACTGAAGATGCTCGACTGGATGGCCACGATTTCCGGATCAGATCAGAAGAAGGACGCCTGATCCATGCGCCGATATCCCCTCGCTCAATCGCCACTCTACAAGATCACATCGCCACGGCGTCTGGCTGAGGTTCTTGGTCTCGATGTGGCAGAGCTTGAAGATTTGGCGAACCGGCTGGACAACTACAAGCGCTTCAAGGTGGGAAAGACGAAGAAACGGGACGTGCAGGAGCCAAAAGACCGGCTGCGCGCGATCCACAAGCGAGTTTCCCGGTGGCTGGCGCGGATCGAAACCCCCGACTATTTGCATTCGGCAACCAAAGGCCGATCCTACATAACCAATGCCAAAGCACATCGCGCAGATACCAACCTCATCAAGGTCGATATCCGGTCGTTCTTCCAGAACGTTACGACTCACGCCGTCTACCTGTTTTTCGTGGACTTCATGCGGTGCCGAAGTGATGTCGCTATGCTCATGGCGAAGGCACTGACCGTCGACGGACATTTGCCAACTGGAAGCCCGGTAAGTCCCATCCTTTCGTACTTTGCCCATAAACGTATGTTCGACGAGATCGCTAATCTGGCGACCGAAAACGCGCTCACGTTCACGGTCTATGTGGATGACATGTACCTCAGCGGCGAAAGTGCATCACGCGCCACCCTCTTTAAGGTGCGTGGCATCATCGCCAAAGCTGGGTTGAAATCGCACAAATGCCGGTTCTTTCCGGCAGGCAAACCACGCGTGGTCATTGGCGTCGCCCTAACGGAGAGAGGAGTAAACCTTCCGCATCGGCGCCATCTGAAAATCAGGGACGGGTTTGCGGCAATTGAAATGCTGCCGCCCGGCAAAAGCAAAGATGCGGCTGGGGCTGCGCTAATCAGCCGAATGCACGAAGCGGCGCAATTGGACGACTCTTGGAAAGATCGCGCCCGGAACGGACGCATTCACCTGCTCAAGAAGCGGGACGTTGCCGATCTACAGAAACTGTCACGCGCAGCCCTGAGTGCCGCCATCGAAAGGGCCGTTCGGTGACCCCAGGAAACTAGGGGCACCTCACGTTGCGGTCATGTACTTTGCTTTAGATCCACAAATTTTTTGTCAATTTTCCCGAGAAAACCCCAACTCGTTAGCAGCGAAAACAAAGTGAGCATGGTGGTCTTGTCGCCATCGGCAAACAGTTGTTGCAATTGCGGTTGAGAGGAACTTAAGCCGAGTTGCGGAAGAACGGCTGTGACGACAAGGCCGACGATGCCAATAATGGACTTCTTGCCGTCTAACAACTTGCCAATCATCGGTCCAAGTGCATTGTTGACAGGTGTTAGTTCTTCGAGAGGCGCAACCGGCTGAGACGTTGCATTTTCATCCGACGGCGCGTCGATCTTTTCGTTCAGTATCGCATTTAGCAAACTGAGATTTTCATCTCTTTCGTCGGTTTTGTTTGCGAGTCTCTTGTTCAGAATTCCTAAGGCCAATGCCTTAACGGCTGCGGATTTTCCACCAGTCAATGCCATCAATGCAACTCTCAGTACATCGTCGACGTCAATGTCCAAGTCTCTTTCTTTAACTTTCATGATTTTGATAGGACGTTTGCCCTCTCCCTCTGGCAAAGCATTCAAAAAGACACGCAACTTGTTGACACGATTTATCCAACCGGCCCCAAAGATGACAAAATCCTCAAGACCGCGCAGGCGTTGTTCGTATAGCTCGAGGTATTTCTCGGAAAGCACGGACGGGTCGGTCTGATTGATCGCGCTCAACGTGATCCGGCCAATTATCCCATCTTCTTCCAACGAAGTGCCGTCAACCTTCATGCCAAGTTCATTGAAGGCGCGTTGTGCAGTTCTTTGGGCCACCTTTGGTCCCGAGTGAACTGCCATATTGTAGACGACCATTGCAACGCGGTCGTGCAATTTATCGCACTTACACTTGATGTAGTAATTTGTATAAAGGATTTCTTCGGCCTCTTTCTGGCTCATGGTGGCAACGTCTTCTTCCGTTACGTTCGTACCACGCCATTCCGCCAGAGTTGTCTTTGTAATGCCAAAATTTGTGGCGCCACCTTTGTCGTGCTGATTATTTACGAACCCGCCTTCCGCATCTTTGATGAATTTGTGGAGCTTTTGGAAACGGAGATCTCTTTCAGCCGAATTCATCGAAGTATGCACCGGTGCCGATGACTCGGCCTCCATGGATGCCATCAACTCCGTGTCGATTGCGGGTGCGCCCAGATTTATTGAAGGTCGCGGCGGAGGGGCAGGGAGCCCACTCCAGTTGTCGATCAATTCGTTGAGGCGATCGGCCCAGGCCTCGTCTCCGCCATCCGGATAAGCCCCCTGGTACAAGTCGCGAGACTTTGTTCCTTGAAGTTGAATATGTGGTTTCTCGATGAGCTTACCTTTGGAGTTGTAGATCGGCGTCATTCCATTTTCTTTTGCGATCACATGCATCCGGTCCCACCAAGCCCCTTTGTGGCCTGTGGTATCCCAACTCCACTTACCGTTCTCCCTTAGGACGAAGTCGACGGCGAGCCCGTATTGGTGTATCGAATGCCATGGTCCAACCCAGGTTACCTTGGCGCCTGGCTTCGTTCTTCCTTGCGCATAAAGATCTGCTTGGCGCTCTGGTGTTCGAAATGCTTCGAAAACCTCGAATGGAATATCCTCCTTCTGTAGTTGAGCCTGTATGGCCCTGACGTGTTCCCTAATTGCAGGATGTAGATTTGAGATGTCGTTTTCTCGCTTTCGGGAGTTTCCCATAGCCTAATTCCTTCCTTAAAAAATAATTGGCGAAAACCATCTGCCACAGACTCCCAGTTCGGAAAGAGCTGTATAGTCATAGAAATGTTATGCATCTGCAAGTGTACACTCTAGCACACTTGGTGTAATTTTGCAGGGTTAGATACTTTTTTACGAACTGATTCTATGTCCGATCCAGCAAAAGGCATCACCCAAATGGGCTATGCTGATATTCGCTTTAGAAGTTAAGATGGTCCGATATATTTGAAAAAAGGGAAACTTATTGTGACCCAAGAAATTCGAGATCTTACGCTTGAAATTTATGATGCAATTGCCGACCCATTGGCATGGACCGGTGTCTTGGACCAGCTGGTGGAACGGATCGGAGCACAGGGAAGCATAATATTTGAATGGTCTCAAGGCGATGGGAATATGTCTCTGACCGCGCCGTTTCATTCTGGCTTTTATACAAATGCCGCACTGAATACCTATCTTGTAAAGTGCCAACACCTTGAAGCCAAGGATCAGGAAATTTTACGGGAAAAAACCCGAAGTCACGACGAAATTGAAATCCTTGATGACACTCTTCTTGCGCCGTCTGTTAAAGAACTAAAAAGCCAAGAACACGTTCAAAAACTAATGCGTCTTGGAATATTCCACCGCGCGGCCGGAATATTGAATAAGGACAATCCATGGATATCCCTGTTTTCAGTGCAATTAGCCGCCAACAGGAAACCGCTGGACGAAGTAGAGAGAAAATACTTATCCCAACTCCTGCCCCACATCGCGAAAGCTCTCGACCTCAGCCTTCCGATGAGACAATTGCAGGAACGTTACCAAGGTGTACTTTCTGCCATCGACTGCTTGAACATCGGCGTTTGTGTTCTGGATCGTAGAGGTATGATTGTGGCGCGAAATCAAGAATTCCAGCGACAACAGGAGACTTATCGTACATTCCGAATTAGTCCGGACGGAAAATTGACCATCACGGATCGTCTGGGGCAAAAGATTTTAGAAAGCCTAATGTCCGATCTTCATCAACACGGCAAGTTCGGCGCGCGACCACGCAAGGAAAGCATAGTGAGCCACTTGCTGGAGCCCCTTTGCATCGAGCTTTCACCGCTCCGTAAATCTGGTGAAATCGGAACCAGGGTATTTGACGGTTTTATACTCTGTAGTACCGATACAGGGCTTCCTGTTTCGTGCAATACGCGGCTGGTTCAGCAGGCATTTGGTCTGACATCAGCAGAAACCTCACTAGTCGACGCAATAGGTCAAGGTTTGACCAACCCCGAAATAGCAGACCGACGTGGTCGTTCTGTAGCAACAGTAAACGCACAAACCAAATCCATTCTTCTCAAGTCAAATTGTTCGAATAGAACTCAGTTCGTTCGTGCAATGATGCGATTTGGGGCAAGTTTTCTTTCGACAGACAGTGATTCGAAGAAACCCACCAAACCCAAGAGGATGATATGAATTACTTCTATTGGATGGCAATGGCCGCCGTCATTGGTGGGCATTTTTTCTTTGCTTACTTACAGTGGTTTCGTTGGCCATATATCTGCAAGAAGCTCACCAATTTTTCTGAAGAAGAGATTAAGGGTACAGCATTTTTGGGTCGTAGTTTTTCGTCTTATAACGCATCGATAGCTGTGGGGCTGTGTTTGAGCTTCTGGGTACCGGTCCCGTATCAAGTTTTCACTCAAAGTGCGGTCCTGTTGCTGATTTCGATTACAGCTGCTGTTGGCGCTTTGGGAACTCGTGGGAATACTATCCTGATAGTGCGATTTATGCCTGCTTCGGTCGCTTTTGTGGTCTCGTTTAGCTTGATTGATGGTGGATGACTGCGGTCATACGACTCACTTGGGCAGAGATTGTAAAGCAGAGCCGTACATGAACAGATTTTTACGCGAGATTTGGAATGCGTAAAAGATCTGAGACGGCCGGAATGTTTCGTCTTCGGGTTTGATCACCGGTGAAAAGAGGTGATCATGCAGGTTCGCTAGGCAGTTTGTTTTTGCCAATCCTTCTAGGCAAAGGAAAAACAACATCACTCGAACAGAAGCGCAATTGTACAGATTTTTTTGTGAGTTAACATGCATCTTCTTAGGGAACCCGAAGTCCGTAGACTTCTCATCGACATTAAATCCGAGTTTGAGTTGCAGGCTCCGGCTGGACCAGAGGAGTCCCGCCATGATAAATTACCCGGAATCGATCGGTTTTTCTGGCTGCGAGCAAGTAAGAACGAGTCCGAAAATGATGGCCACAGAATTGGTTCCGTTTTTTCCGAACGTCAACCGAATGTCGAAGGATCTTTTCGACTTTGCAATCTGATCTTGCAGGGTGGAGGTGCGCTAGGTTTGGCGCATGCCGGATTTGTCGCCGGGTTAGAAGCGGCGGGGATACGCTTTGTCGGATTGGCCGGAACCTCGGCCGGCTCGATCATCGCCATGGGCATTGCAGCGATACGCGGAGGCGACCTGACCCGTGCAACCGCAGAACGGCTGGCGGCCCTTTCCGAAACAGTCCCAATGGATCATTTCATCGACGGTCCGCGACCAATCCGAAAATTTATCAAACAAGCGCTCAAGCAACCTAAGATCTACCAATTTCGCAGCTGGTTCGGTTTGTTCGCCGCCGTTCGCAGACTGCGTGACAGCCGAGGTTTGAACCCGGGGCGAGCGTTTGAGTACTGGATGCAGTCCGTTTTGGACGATCTCGGCTTCAAGTCCATAGAGGACATGTACTTGGCCCTCGGCCAGATTTGGAACGACCTCGAGGATTTGCGCAACGAAGAACTCGAATTGAAAGGTCAAGGCGAAAAAAAAGCTGTTTTGAAACCCACGACCACAGGGCTGGAACATCCCGGGATCGAACTGCTTCAATTGATTGCCACGGCGATGCCGGTCGGTCTGAAGATGCACTTTCCGAAGGACCTGAGCCTGCTAAGTGATGAGTACAGCAAAATTTCTCCTGCGCGGCTTGTACGAACGTCGATGTCAATCCCTGCGTTTTTCGACCCCGTGGTTATGCGACCTGATCGAAAGACCTGGCCCGCGTTCGCCGAAGACACGCTCCGAGGCTTGTTTTCCGAGGATCAGATCCAGAGGTTCAAGGAACTCGAAAAGTTCGTTTTTCTCGATGGCGGTTTAACTTCAAACCTTCCCAGTGACTCGTTTCGCAAATTGATGCCGGACGTTCCGACCGTCGTCGTGCCATTGGTCAGCAGTGGAGAGAAACAAAACGTCTCGCAGCGCAGGAGGCTGTCCGATCTGGTCGGTGATGCTATCGCCTGCGCAACAGCAGTTCGGTTGCAGCGTGACCGCGAAATCTGGATTCAAAACGCTGCGCTTCGGGCACAGTTTGAGACTCGGCAAGACCCCAAGATCGACGCGGACTTCGCGATGCGCAAGTACCCCGTAGGAATCGCGCCGATTGATCCTGGCAAGGCCAATTGGCTCAACTTTGTCATGTCGGGTCCCGAGAAGACAGAGCTTTATTTGGCGGGCCTCAAGCGCGCCGAAGCGTTTCTGAAAGAACTTAACAAGACGGAGTAGATGCACGAAAAGGGGGAATTCATTATGCTACATGGTGATTTTGAAAAATATATTGGTACGCTGGAAGAAGAAATAAAGTCTCAGGATACCAAGTCAGACGCAGGCAGTTCTGAGCAGCAGGCAATAGCCGTCAAGAAGATCCTCGAAGGTCTATTGCCGGATATCGAAGCTTTCGACCGTGAGTATGAAGCGCGTAAGAGCGCCACCGATGAGGTTGATGAGCATCGCGCGAAGATAGAAACCGTGCGACGGCACATGCAAGCCAGCTCTGACAAACTCGCACGACTGAGACGAGACGAGCGACAATTCGAAGAAATCGTTAACGAAAACAGGGAGAAGCTGGAATCTGCGCCGGAAGCCGAGCGCGGTGAGCTTACCGAATTGCTGGAAAGGGCTCAGGCCGATTTGAGCAATTGCCGGCAGATCATCAACGATCTTGAAACAGCGATCAGCGAGGCTGGGATTGATCGAGCCGAGGCTCAAGGACAACTGGACGAGGCCGAGACACGCTTGCAGGTGCAGGAACAACGCTGGGAGGCCGTTTATGAGAGAGTTATTGGCGAAATCCAGGACTTGTTGAATTCACTGAACGTGCTGTCCAAAGAGATCATCCTAGGCATATTTCCGAGCGATGGTGCACGGTTTCTCGTTGAGAACAAATCCAAAATCCCACTGCAAAAGCCGGATGAATTGCTTGAAAAGATTAGGGATTTGAAAAGAGCACCCGAAAATGCAGCGCGCAACGACGCCGATCTGTTCTTTCGCCTGAATTGCAAGTCATTGGAGGAAGAACTGCAATCACTGGTGGACCTCCTGACGGCAAAGCGAGTTGCGGAAGAAATGGATGGTCCGACTTACGTGAATCTCCTGCGGCAGAACTACGACCGGATCAGCCAGAAAGCCGAAATGGACGTAAAGGTTCTGGCAGAGGAACAAAAAAAGGCCGAATGCGCCCAAAAACGTTTACAGAATCTTGAGTGTTTCTTAGCTGCGCTGAGCCAGACCTTTTCCGGACACAAAAAGCGGATGAAGACCGAAGAGAGTGCAAGCCTAGCCAGCGGTTTAGAGCCAGAAAGAATTGCAGACCTGTGCAAAAAGGGCGCATCCTTTTGCGAGAAGCTTGGTGATTTTCTCAAGCAAAGCGACGGCAACCTCAAAAACCTGCAAAACGACTTGTGCAGCGCCCCAAATCGAGATGCCGCTGAACAGCAGTCACGCCTCGTTTCGCAAGCGATCGAACGCAGGCCTCTTCTTAGGCCACACCCTTTCATTGTGGCGGCAGTTTTCACGATACTTGTGAAAGGAATTCTAGCGCGCAACAACGCAGAATTGCTGCATGACAATTCAATTACAATCCTGGTTGCAAGCTTTGTCGCAAGTTGGGCCTTTTCGATCTGGTTGGGCTTTTCAGCGCGCAAGAAAAAGATGGAAGCACTGCGTACGCATACGGCGCGTCAAATTCGACACATCATCATGCCACGCAGGTCTGATCCGCAGATAACGAACTTACTCTTCAAAATCGTGAAACGGCTAGTTTCATGGATCAAGAGATCGGTGGCGAAATTGCGTCAAATGATTCTGGGCAGACGCTTGCTAGACGAAGCTGTGAAGTTCCCTTCAATAGAATACGGAGCGAAATCTGCGGGCAACAAGGACCAATCTGTATTTCAGTGGAGAAATGAGAACTTCCGGCGAACTGCAAAAACTTTTGCATTCAACTGCGCCATCTTGGCGTTTCCAGCAGCGGTTTTGTTCGGATGGGATCGTTTTATCGGCAATACAGTTTCGGGTGGCGAGGAGCACCGCGTGTTCGTGGCCCGCTTACCTGAGGCACCTCCATGTGTTTTGGCAAGGGGCCGTCTGGTTTTTGCGACGAAAGCCGACTACTTCGTCCGTGAAGTGGCACCATCCACGGCACATTGGACGGGATGGGTGTTGCAGATATTCCCTGAAATCGGCGCGCAAGTCGTACCTCGGGATCTGGTAATCCGCGTTATCCCCCCTGAACACACGGATGATGATCACGGCTTGCTGGATTGCACGGCAACAGATCCCAATCACAATACCCTGCGCGTCCATCACGCGGGCAAGGCGCTTGATGCTTTGGGCGAAAAAGAAGTGCGCCAAGAGATACTCTCGGGCCTTCAGAAAATTGCTGAAAGTCTGAGCGGGGCACCAACAGCCGTATGGTCCCCCGAGACAGATCCCGAGATTGCAGAGGCGCGCAACGAGATGGAAGAGTTGCTGGCCGTGACCGACCCATCCGAATTCGATGGCCCGCGTTTCGCTGCTGCCTTTGTTCGCATACGGCAGTCTTTGGCGGAAAAGCTTGTGATTGCCGAAAAACTGTCGATAGCGGATACTATGCGCCTGACATGGCCAAGGGCAGGCTCGTTCACTCCGTCGACCAAGTTCCCGAACCCGTTGCAGGTGGACCTGCTCGATCAGGACGAGCTTGAGGCGCTAACTGAGCTGGTGGCCAGGATCGCAACGTCAAACGAGAAACTGGCGCAGCTTATCGAGCAGGAAATACCACTGGGAAACAGCCCGGCAGCGGTTGTCCTGCCCATCCTGCACGAGCTGCAAGAAAATACGCCCTCCTCGGATGTTCAACCCAGCACTTGGATCACCAACCTTCTCGTGCCCAATGGTGCACCCGCTGGAAAAAGCTGGCCGGATACTTTGATTTTGCCCTTCTTCAACAACGAAGTGAAATTCAGTGAAAACGACAAAGCGACTTATGGCAAACGGCCTCTGCAAATGGCCTTTGTCTTTGGCGCCCGTCAAATCAACTTCGACGACCCGGCGCTGGGAAACTCAGATGAAGGCACGTATTTTGGCCGCATCGCGGAACACCTGGAGCAATGCCTGAAACGCTCCGACGATCCTGCCTTGGACGGTGCCAGTGCAGAACTGACCTTGGACATAATCGGGCTGGCCAGCCGCACCTGGAAAGACGTGCGCGCCGATTCTTCCAAAGAGCAACTGAACCTCGCCTTGGCCGAAGGCCGCAGGGCTGCCACCCTGTCCAAGTTGGCCAAGCAGATTCCCGACAAAGAGGCTCAGAACCGAATTCACATCATGATCAGTGACAGCCCGACTGACACCCTGAGCCTTGCCCAGATCTCGGACCTGTTGGCCGGCAAAGAAGAGGAATGGCATGAAAGGCTCTCTGAATTCGATCGTTTCTCCAAGCAGGAAGAGCTTGCGGAAGCGCGCTCATACTTCATTACGACATCAGCGTCAAAAGGCGAGGCTGGGCTGCCTCTCGAAGAGCTCTTTGCGCGCTCCGTTGTCGTGAAGGTCGAACGTGTGAGAGGCGGACCATGTGCGAAAACTTGACAGACCAGAGTCAGGCGACCTGCCGCACGTGTCCGTCGTCTGAGCCGAATTTGACAAGATAAACTTGAACGGCTTCTAACACCTGACAGGCGACGTTGATCGTTTTCCTATCTGCAGGTTCAAAACTGATCCTTGGTCTGTTCGATGATGGACTGGACAGACAGTACATCAAATAAAGTTTGGATATAATTCTTAGTGTTTCAAAGGCTGCGAAATCGTACCAACTGATACTAGCTTAACACCTTTACCGATAGCATGTAGAAGTCTACCTTTGTCTCAATTTGTTTCATTTTGAATTAGGAACTCTGTTATGCATCGGAAGTGTGAAAATCCGAGCGGCGAGTGTGATCACGTATTTGAGTTCTCTGACTTCGGTCCCCAAATCAAGATGGCGACCTTCCCAGAAAACCCGGTCGGAACTGCCTTGATGTTCGTCGAAAAAGAGAACGTTACTAGCTGCCCAGTTTGTGGCTACGATAACGAAATTATTGACGGAGCCGCGATAGGTACCGATAGCGCCCTCCATGTGATTTCGCCGTTACCAGAAGGCGAACTGATTGAAAAGATTAGACATACCAACCTTCTCTCGGGCGGCAGAAAGCTGATCTGTTCAGCAGAAAAGCGGCAATTTCGGCGAGAATTCATCACGAGGGAAATGGTTCCACGACTTGAAGTATTCAAAGATATATTTTTGGCTTTGCAGGATGACAGTATCAACGTTTTTCAGGCGGTCTTGTCTCACTATCACGATATTGACGACGAGTTTTTTGCTTCCCTGATCATCGTTGCTTCAGGTGCGGTCGAAATTAAGTCTAGCGTAGCAGATGACATTGAGAATGCGCCTGTCTTTCAGCCCGCGCCCGAGAACGACGAGCGTTTGTCTAAAGAAGAGTTCGCACGTAGGCTGGATTACCTGCGCGGCCTTTTGGGGCGGCTGGCTTATGCGTATTCCGTGACTTCACTCTTAAATGGGGTACAAGAATCCGGTGACATAAACTGGGGAGTTTCTAGGGTACTTGATGCGTTGCCAGTCGGCTTCCTTCGTTATCCCGAAACATCTGAACATCTGTTGCAGGCTTACCGAGAGTTGGTTTCCCAAGTCACTGAGGATGGTGATGGTTGGATCACAACTAAGTACATTTTCGTTTCAGCCGCAGCTCTGTGCTATTTGGCATCACACGATCCTTTTCCGGATCAGGAGGAATACAGCGACTTTACGGCATTTTTTGAATTCATGAGGGAATCAAATGGTTCTAACGAGCGCCAATTGATCGCTCCGGAAGTTGTTCGAAGAATGATCGATAGGTCCACGTTTGCGCGCGCGGTCACAGATTTCGGGAGGTCCAGTTCGGACAACGAGAGCGACATAACCTCTAAGGTCGAGAAAGCGATGATGGCAAACCGCGTAGTCCAGAGGATATATCCGAGGGAAGCGGCGATTACGCAACCTACCATTCAACTAACCAACCTCAAGCGGGATCAAGTTGCACCGCTGATGCTGGATTTATTCAATCACATTATGCAGCAAGATGACCTTGATGTGCTTGAAGGCATGCGTTTCCTGATCAGAAATATGTTGGTTTCAACTTCGTCAGAGTGGCACGAAATCGTATTTCACACTGCGTTTCAAATTGTTCTTAAAGGCGAAGACCGGGACAGGTTTGCTTTGGCATGCCCCCTTATTCAGGCTCTCAATTCGTATGGTTGGTACCAAACAGGGATGGAGTTTTCTGATGAAATCACAAAAAGCTTTGACGACTGGAGCTATCCGAAAGAACAAACCTTGGGGTTTCCCTTTGAATCCTATTTCCATTGCGAAATAGGAAATTGTCATCGATATGCGGGCAGCTATCAAGACGCTTTGGAACATTACGAAACTGCGATTAGGAAGGAAGGCGAAGGAATCTCTCCCGGTGATGTATTGGTGCTGATGAGAAACAGTGCAATTGTCCTAAGGAGTATGGGTAGAACTTCAGAAGCAGCGGAGATATTTGAGAAAATTCTTCCCTTGGCCAACAGTGACGAAGCGATTGGCATTGAGACGAGCTACGTCATTTGTCTGATCCTTGAAGGACGTCAAGAAGAAGCCACTAAGAGGTTATTGTCGTCGGAAAAACTTCTGCGTGGTCGTTCCATTAGCGGAGTTGATGAGCGCAGCCTATCGCTGATGATAGCTGAGGCCTATTACTCAAAGGGAAAGCTGCAGCAAGCGCTTGAAATCTATGATGCACACGCTGCCTTGGACCTCAACAAAGTTCCAGTTGGGTTCACGGCCTATCCGACGGCTCGAAGCCTAGAAATTCAAAAAAAGTTGGGCAAAAAAGTATCAAGGGATCAGATCGACAACGTATTATTGTTGATCAGTGAGAGCCTTCGAAGAGGAGATTTTTCTGCAGGTCTGTCCGAAGCGAAAGCTGGATTAATTGTTCTCGGTTCAAATTTGCTGTCCTCAGACTCGCGTCCAGAGGAGGCTGAAGCCTTCATAGACGAGTTCGGCCAAGTTGGGGGCGATAGTTGGAGAGTTCAGGCGAACAAGTTAAGGCTTCTAGTGTCGCGCAAACATTCAGCGGCAGAGTTGAATGATGCAATATTGAATACGTTGCAGTCTTTGGACGACCATGTCGAGAAGACAGACCCAGACGGTGATCCACTTTCTCTTTTTAGTCACTTCCAAACTGATATTTCGATAGTTGCGGACATCGCGAGTTGGGCACGGTCCAACAACGCAATCTCACCAAGCTTGACAAGGGCTGCGGTAGATTTTCAAGCATCGCCGGTCATAGCGCGTCGAATAAATTCGCGACTAGGAGAAAACGCGTCCCTGTTTGCAGCGACAGACGAAAATACCAAGAAATTACTCTCTGATGCAGAAACGGCCATTTTTCAGTTCTTTGCGACGCCCGGCGAAGGCAAATTGATGGCATACGTGAGCTACACAGTCGGAACAGGGCTAGTTTCCACCCTGCTAGAATTCTCGATTACTGCTAGTCGGACCAAACGGTTGGGAAGTATGATCAGTTTTCACATCAATCGTCTTCCCACCACCAGTAGTACGCTTTGCTTGGACAGAATGGCTCAAGTCCTGGGGGAGTTGGAGAGTTTTAGAAAGACAATTCCGAGTGCATTGTGGGAGTACAAAAACTTCCGCATCATATGTGGCCCTGCAGCCCCGACTTTCTTAAGCTTAGCGCTCGGTGAACACAACAGCGTGTCGATTGCGCCAAGCCTGTCCAGTGCTCTGAGCTTAGATGAGCGATCACGGGGCTTTCCTCGTGAATTGAGGTTGGCAGATTTTTCTGTGTGGCGAGCAGGAGACCGAGATGACATCGTCGCAAAACAAATTTCGGTTGGAGAGGCACTGGAACGGACCTCTTCTTCCGAGCCGAATGTGAAGGCCTATGTGCACAAGATTGGGCGAGAGGCGTCTGCTTCAGATCTTGCACAGTGTTTACAGGCGTCGGACGTCTGCCGAATAACAGCTCATGGCTATTTGGACGCTCAGTCTGGGTATTTTAATCTTCTCGTCTCTTCGAAAGGAGGTCTCCCGCCATCTGCCGTAGCAATGATGGGGGACAAGGCGAGAAAGAACTATTCTTTTGAGTTCTCGGGAAGTACAACTTTGTCCTCCTCGGCTTCAATCGTGGTTACCTCTTCTTGTGAAGGAGGATCCGTTTTGACAGCTCTCGGATGGGAACGGTTAGGTTTGGAACGTTCCCTGTTCTTGTCTGGAACAAACTGCCTTGTAGCCCCCTTGTGGGAGATGCCGAGCATCGCTGGAATGGAACTCACCTCAGAAATCGTGAGACGCATTGTACAAGAAGAGACAAAGTCAGTTCAGGATGTAGTGTTTGACGTTACACGGGACGCGGAACGGGATGGAGTTTCTGCCATTGCGTGCAGGGCAATGAGAGTGTTTGGTTCCAGCCATAACTTGAAGCGAAGGAACCAGTGATGAGTGATTCTAACGAAATTGAAAATTTGAGTGATGCGCAAGTTTTGGAGGTGTCGAGATCAGTTTTGCCTGATCTCTTGGACGTTGCTGACGAGATTCATGCTGAGGAAAAAGTTATTGCCGAGCTCGGAATCCCTGAAGACGAGCTTATCAACTTTCGAGCCAGTATGAAGCAATCTGCCGAGGGTTTTTCCGACGATACGGTTGGACTGTTGAGAGCAATCTTACTGGGTCTTTGGGAGACTGAATACCGTGCTGGTATTGAAACCGCTATTCAAGACAGTTCGAAACGTCAGACGATTGCAGGAGTTGAATTGCTGGTGCTAGGGGCGCTTTTTGGGGCGCTGTACATTGTCATTGCTAAGGAAGGAAAAATCGAAGAAATCGAAACCACCACGACGGAAAAAAAACCAGACGGTGCCATTGTCGTTACGGTCAAGACGGAAAAGAAATACCTTAATCCTTTGAACCCTTTGAGCGGAATCATCGGAAAACTCATCGGAAAATGACCTCGATTGATCGCTGGAGGGCCACTTCATATTAGTGCTTATGGGTCAACTTCACATAGGTATCTATAAACTGAAGAAGGAACATGAACGGTGGGTTTCAGCGATGTTCGCGACATTCGTGACATGTGCAGCATCACGCTCTTTGGGCTCGAAACTGTTCAAACGAACCGAACCACCTCTAACTAACGACTAACGACTAACGACTAACAGGAGATCTAGGTGGTTCTTAGAAGAACGCGGATTGAGGAAGATGGAACTGAAACACAGTTTACGGAGCACGCTTACGAAGGTCGGTTCCCATATCGTGCCGAGATTCAATTTTCGAGGATAGACGAAATCCGGGAACTTCATCGCCTAGGGCGTGTTATCGGCGTTCGTCTGTCAAACAACCCTCAGCCCGGAAGAGAGCCGCAAAGAAATATAGTTGGAGTAGCTGACATTGAAGGCCTCTAAGGCACCGCGAAAATGTCACAAACTGCGCCAACTGCAGTCTTTAAATTAAGTATCTCCAACCAGAATGGAAACAGCCTAAAGATTGAGGCTGACCGTGCATAACTTCTGAAACTTTCGGGCCTTCTAACGCTCAATCCTCTGGGACTGCTAGTGCTCGCTTTCTTTATCTGTGTCGGCTTGCTCATCCTCACTGACTATTCGCCTCAGTGGGTTTAAGCTTGCTAACTGCGACGGTACCGAGCCGATGACACCGCCGACTGACGCTGCTGCCGAACCAATGGCGTTGCCCACTGGTGCAACGGTTCTTGATACGGAGAACTTTCCTTCGTCCGAAAATACCTTTGAAATCCGCTCCAAGGCCATTTCTTCTCGCTCATCCAGGACGCCGTCCGCTTCCGCGACAGCTTGCAGGAAAGTCATAATGTCTGAATACATATGCTGGAAACTGCAATCCGGGTTGTCTCTAGTGAACGCGCCAAGTGTTTGCGCCGTCGCTTTGATGTTATATTCATCTAGTCGAAGTTTCACGAACTCGAAACCACGCTCGGCAAATTGCTCCGAATAACCCCACTCTTCTACGAAATAGCGCCTAATGGCTGCTTCTTCTGTTTCATCGACTTTTTCGTCAACTTGGGCAACCTTCATGGCAAGCGGGGCCAACAGGTCGAAAATACCTAGCCCCAAGACGTCCAGAGGCGTGTTGATGAAAGTGGGAATTACGGTCGTCTTTTTGTTATCAGATTTCAGATAACGGGTTATTCCGAGCCAAGCGCCGCCCGAGATGACGCTCGCCGCAGCGATCCAGCCGACTGGTGTCGCCGCGGTTGCAGTGCCAATTCCAATGGCGGCAAGCAAACTAGGGGCAGCAAAGAATTTCTGAGCGATCATAGCAGAACTCGCGACTTGAGCTCCCGTCGCGGCAATTCCTGCGACATCCCAAGCTTCAAATAGAGCTTTTTTCATGCGAATGGACGTATAGGCGTTCTCGCCAATCCCCAGCTTTGCCTTGAACCGCATATCGTCGTGAACAACATCAACGACAACATCAAACCAACCGTGTTCCATTAGCTGATCCCGGCTTTTAGAGCGTTAAACTCGGCCAATGATGCCATTACTCGTCTCTCGACTGCTTTGTTCGAAAAATCCATGACTGCGCCTGCGGACATTCCAAAGAGAACTAGTATCGGAGTTACTATTGGGCCTAGCACCCATCCAATCACTGGAATTGAACTAACTAGAGTTCCTGCAATCGCTCCAAAAACAACTCCGAAGCTTGTATTCGGATAGGCTTTGATGATTTCGAGAACCGTCTCAAGAATCTTTTGGCCGATTTTGATGACTGTCTCTCCCACTCGGATTACCTTCGTGGCGACCTGAAACAAAAGCGCCTTCGCATCAGCCGAGACCGCCAAATTGTCGATCTTTGCCTTCAGCTCTCCAGACGATAAGCCCAATGATGCCAATGACTGCAACTTTTCGACGGAAACATCAGATATTTCCTGAAAGACCGCCTCGCCGGTATCGTCGACTATCCCACTAACCTTCATCACAAACCTCTTAACTCAAATACGTAAACAGCTAAAATATTGGTATTTTCCATCTCATTCTCGCCGCGTAATTTCGAAGCGGCAAGAAAAAAATATCAAAGTGATCCCGCGGCAACCCGTTGAGGGCCGCCGAGGGATAGGTTTACGAGGGTGGTCGCCGTTGGACGACATAGTCAGCCAGCCACTGCCATTAGGCTTCGGCATCACGGAACCCCTGAGCACGCGCTGCGAGGTTTTCCGCTGCCCTACGGGTACAACCACCATCGTATTCGGCAATAGCAGCACGCTCCTCGAAGGCGTCAATGTCTGGGAAGGTCATACCGGAAGTCTTATCTGGTCAACGATCGACCGGCGCTGCTCGTCACTGATGCCCGCTGAGTAGATGCCGTAGGTGATCCCGTTCTCCGACCGGGCCGACTTGTGCCCGACCAGAGAGGCCGTGAAGTGCTCAGGAACGCCCGTTCTCTCGCACTGGGTGATGAACCACTTACGGGTCGAATGAAACACCAGACCCGGTCGCTCCAGACCCAACCGCCGTCGCAGTCGTGCAAATCCCTTGGTGACATGCGCCACGGTCAGATCAGGGAACATAGGGCCAGACGACGGTAACTGCCGGAAGGTCTCATCCAGCACCGGGTGAACCGGAACAAGTCTCTCCGCCGCGTCCGTCTTCAGCAGCCGCAGTCGGTTCGGTCGAACATGCACGAACGCCCCGAGATTGCCCTTGGCCACGAGGTCTTCCCGGAGCAGCCCGACCGCTTCCCCCGCTCGCATTCCTGACAGTAGACAGGTCAACAACACGGTATGAAGCTCAGGGTCACGAGCGCTCAGAAGTCTGGAGACTTCATCGTCAGTCGGGACGGCATAGGGTTGAGGCCGGACTTTGCGATCGAAGAGAACAGTTCGGAAGGGGTTAACCTCCAGATGCCCCTCGTAGACCACCCAGTCGAGGAAGTGATTGACCTGCGACCAGATCCGACGCTGGGTTCTGGCTGTTATCGTCGCGGTCCCCCCACGAGAAGAGTACGCGACTAACTGTTCCAGGGGCAGCCCTCGGGTTCTTTCCGACTTGCCAATCATCGGAGACAGTTGGGCTATCGCTGACAGGAAGTCTCGTCCTTCTGCCCGCGTCAGACTGCACACTGACTGGTCACCATATCGGCTCGTGAACAACCCGACGGAGTATCGGACCGATTTGAACCCGCTGGGTCGCAGTTCATCACTACGCCGGGAGAGATAGGCGCGGCTCAGGTCACGAACCGGCACCTTTACCTTCGCAACGGGTCGGGTGAAGGCAGGTTGCTCCAGATTGCATCCAGAGTCCCCCAGAGTGGCCCGGAGACGGACGAGAGACGTTTCCGGTTGGCTGAGAACCAATCAGGAACGTCAGCGGTGCTCTCCGGGACAGACAGGGCTTCCTCTGCCTTGCCCCGAAACTGTTCCACCAGCGTTTCGAACCGGGCATTGACTTCAGCGGCACGAACGCGGGCGGTGTTACGGTCTCCGGTCTTGAGGCTCTGCTTCAGCGCCTGAGCGCCCAGCGCGAGAGCCACGTCAACGGGATAGTTGCGTCTATAAAGCCACGTGTGACCCTTCAGATAGGCATAGCGAATGTGAGCAGACATGGGTCTCCTCCTTTCAGGTTTGGAATGTGGGATTGGTTCAGTGGGTTGAGACGAGTCGTACGATCATCTCGAGGGCCGGTTCACCGTAGGTTCCAGCCAGAGGGCCGGTGACGGCATGGCCGGTCACGCAGTCTTCGAACACCTCTTCCACTCGGAACCCCTTGTAGCCTGCGAGGTGACTGACGGGATGTTCACCCTTGCGATCAATCGTGAACTGATACCAGGCACATGGCGGTGATTGTCCTGCCCACGGCCTCTCGTCACGCACATATGTCCAGATCCGCGCTGTTTTGGTCTTCTTATGACCCGGCGCTTGCATTTTGACCGGCGTATCGTCGGCAAAGAGCGCATCGCTGCGCCGGACGATCCGCCCGATCTCATCCATTGCCCGGCAGGCGATCACACAGTGATCTGCCGAGAGGGGGCAAGCGGCTCCAGAAGTGCGGTTGATCTTCCAACCCAATCCGCCATCGTCGAGCGGTCCAAATCGATCCCCTCGCAGGCGTAGATCTGGCTTTGGCGATAGAGCGGCAAGTGATCAGCGTATTTGCTGCCCAGAACATGTGCCAGAAGACCGGGCCCAGGCCGCCCACGCTCGATGGCGCGCGACGGCAAAGGGGATTGAACAATCGCCTCACAGCAGGCGCAGGCTTTGTGGGGCCGGACGATACGGTTCACGACGAAGCATCCCGGCACATACTCAAGCTCCTCGGTGACATCTTCGCCGAGCGTCTTCAGCTTGCCGCCGCAGTGGGTGCAGTCCTCGCCAGGCGAAAGCACTTCTTCATGCCGGTCCAGATGATCAGGCAGTGGCTTGCGGCTGTGCTGGCGCTGAGGCTTGTCTTCAGCGGATGGCGTCTCAGGTTGCGTCTGATCAGATGCGGCCCCGGCAATCGCCTCATCTTCTTCGAAGGTCAAATTGAGCTGACCCAGGCTCTCGGAGCGGACACCAAACCGATGACGGTTCTGGCCCGCCAGCTGGTGCTTCAGCTTCTCGATCACTAGGGCTTGCGACTTGACCTCGTCCGCCAGCAGACGGTTCACTGCCCGCAGTTCTTCCGGGTCATCTGGTGTGATATCGAGGTCCTTCAGCATCGCTGATCCTATACCGGATCGGGGGCAAAACGTGAATCCCGAAAGTGCTCAAGACATTGTATTTGTTGAGTTACCCGACCCGCAAGGGACGCCATGTCTTTTGAGGCATCCGCCAGTCAATCCCTTCCAGCAGCATCGACAACTGTGCTGGCGTGACGCTGATCTTGCCGTCCTTCGCAGAGGGCCAAACAAACCGACCCTTCTCCAACCGCTTGCTGAACAAGCACGCGCCCTGCGCATCCCACCAGATAATCTTCAACAGATCGCCACGTCTTCCACGGAAAACGAACAGGTGGCCGGAGTAAGGGTCAAGTTCCAGAACCTTCTCCGCCTGCGCGGCCAAGGTGTTAAAACCCCGCCGCATGTCCGTGACACCCGCCGCCAGCCAGACGCGCGTATTGCTGGGAACCGGGATCAAACCGCCAGACCTTGCACTAAACTGACCACAGCTGCCAGCGCCGTCGGCCCTTCAACCAGGATGCGCCGTCCGTCCGACAAAGTGATGTCCACTCGGCTGGCCGACAGAGAGGCAGATGGGGACGGCATTGGCACGTCGATGGGCCGAGGTTCGCAGGTAACATCAGCCTCGATCTCAATCGGCAAAAACATCGCTTCTTGAGCGGACGCATCAGCCTCTGGCGCAAACCGCGGATCCTTTAGCCATTTGAAAATAAGGTTCGCATTGACCGCATAGCGACGCGCCACCTGCGCAACCGACATCCCCGGCGTTGTCGCCTGCGCACAAATCTCGCGCTTCTCTTCATCAGCCCAAAACCGTTTCTTCCGCCTGCTCATAGAGTACCTCACAGTGTCCACCATCGATAGTGGACACTTAGCCCCCGATAGCGGCAAGCGTTAGGTCGGGTTCAACGGACGCTTACCTTGGTCGATGATTACATGGAAATGCGTTATCTCCCCCGCTGCCCTGTCTATCGGGCCCGTCAGCGTATCTTCAGCGAGAGGATAGCGTATCTGGATTCTCTTGGGGGATGAGGAAACTGGGGTGATCGGGAGGGGGAGAGGTTTGAGTTTCTCTTCTCCTCTTTATCCCGCGTTTTCCATTACTTATCCCTATGCCGACTATACTCAGCCATAACCGCTATCGGCCTCTCCCTCTGTTTGGGGGAGGTCACCGCTGACGTGCAGACAGAAAGACAGACTAGCAAGACATGTGTGATCTGAGCGGGGGCATAAACGGGGGCATTTCTTGGAGGGTTTGGCTCCAAGTGCCTACTGTTCAACCATGTCCTGATGAGATGGCTGGGGTGGTAGGATTCGAACCTACGATACACGGTACCAAAAACCGCTGCCTTACCACTTGGCTACACCCCAACGGTGAGCGGCTATCTACGATTGTTGCTGGCGGGGATCAAGAGCGTTTTGTCAAAAAAACTCAGGTTGAACCGATTTTTTTCAGGGCGGTCATTTGGTGTCGATCAACACGGCTCCGGTCCGGTTTCCGTCCTGCACCATTGCATGAGCAGACGCGCATTCCTCAAGTGCAAAAACCTTTTGAACAGGGCAGGTCAAAGCGCCATCCGCCAAGGCCTTGTGAAGGGTCTTCACGGCAGTGGCACGAAGATCCGGCGGAAGAAGATAAATCAAAATGGTCTCAAGCGTCATGGCTTTGAACATCATCGGTCCGAACGGAAACATGGGGGTCATGTCCTGCGCGGACCCATAGGCGTTGATGCGACCGTTCTCGGCGATGACCGCGGCGTTTGTTTGAATACTCCGGCCGAATTCGACGTCGATGATTCGGCCGATTGTCTTTCCTTCATTTGCATCGAGAATTTCGGTGGAAAGATCCTCGCTGGCGTAATCAACCACGATATCTGCGCCGGCTTCCCTGACCCGGTCAAAGTTGCGAGGGCTGGCGGTCGCAATCACGCGCGCGCCCGCCCATTTGGCAAGCTGAACGGCCAGAAAGCCGACGGTGCCCGCGCCACCGTGTATCAAGATCGTATGCCCATCGGGGCGGCCGCCTGAAAACACCGCATGGCAGGCGGTGAGACCGGGGATGCCCAGAATCGCGCCGGTCTGCAACGACACTGCATCCGGCAGAGCCACGGCCTGCGCATCGGGAAGGGTGATGTGGCTGGCGGCGGTGCCGAAGGGGCGTTGCCATTGCCCGTTCCAGATCCACACGCGCTGACCGATCCGAGATGCGGATACGCCATCGCCAACGGCCGAGATTACACCAGCGCCGTCACTGTGCGGGATGATCAGGGGGAACGGCGGCTCTGTCACGCCCGGTCTGGTCCCGGCGCGGGCTTTGACGTCGGAAGGGTTCACCCCGGAAAAGGACAGCTCAACCGTGACCTCACCCGGACCCGGCGGGACCAGAGGGAGGTCCTGTATCCGCAGGACATCGGCCGGGTCTCCGAAGGTGGAATATGTAACTGCGCGCATGATAGCCTCCGTTTTGGTCGAGTTTCACAGCATATCGGCGGGAAACTCAAACACCTTGTCGCGGGTCCGAAACGCGGGGGAAGGTCAGCCTTGTGTCTATTCGCGAACCTCGGACGGGTCGACGCCCCAAAGGTTCGATTTCAATGTCCAGCCTCGATATCCGCCGGCAGAGATTTGGCACCAGTCCAGCGAACAGGTTCCCAGTCGGGCCACGACCCCGGATTCGAAATGCGCATTCACGGGCGAGGTCGGATCGGGGCGGGCATAGACAGGCAACATTTCGGCTTCAACCAGCACTGTCCGAACACCCGACAACAGGGCGTAGTGAACCCAGCCTCCAGCGCCGTCGCGGTCCTGAACCCGTCGCCAGTTGCCGTATTCGGCAGTGACCTGAAGCGGCATTCCGCGCCGTTTGAACACCCAGTCGATTCGATGCGTCAAAGAAGGTCCGCGTCTTACGTTGCCTTCTGCCGCTTTCATCGAGACATAACGGGGCAGGGGGAGGTTGGTGACCGGTCCACGTTTCACGTCGGCAAACGCAGCCCATGCGCCGAACATGATCAGAAATACGGATAGTGTCGCCAGACAACGGCGATTTACCGGTCGAATACCACTCACTGACTGCCTGCTCTTATGCCTGTTGATCCGGTTCCGAAAAAAGGTCGACTCAATGTCAAAGGGGTTCTTGTGCCCCGCCTTTTCCTGCGCCACGATGCCATGGCGCGCGTCCGTTTGCAAAGCAGTGGGAGGGCCGAGGTGCCAAGAGAACGTTTGAGTGTTGTCGTTACGCGACGGTTGCCCGAAGCGGTCGAAACACGTTTGAGCGAGTTGTTTGATGTGCGCTTGCGCGAAGATGACACTCCGATGACGCGCGAGGAACTGGTGGCCGCAGTGCAAGACGCCGATGTGCTGGTGCCTACGGTAACTGATGCGATTGATGGCGGTCTGCTGGGCCAGGCGGGCGAACGGCTGAAGCTCATTGCCAATTACGGTGCCGGTGTCGACAATATCGACGTGTCCACCGCGCGTCAGCGTGGAATTCTGGTGTCGAACACGCCGGGGGTGCTGACCGATGACACCGCCGACATGACGATGGCCCTGATCCTGGCCGTTACCAGACGCATTCCCGAAGGTCTGAGCGTGATGCAGCAGGGAGATTGGTCCGGCTGGGCGCCCACCGCGTTTCTGGGAGGTCGTATCGGAGGTCGTCGTCTGGGCATTCTGGGCATGGGCCGGATCGGGCAGGCGGTGGCGCGACGTGCGAAAGCGTTTGGAATGCAGGTCCACTATCACAACCGCCGCAGGCTGCACCCCGAGACCGAGCAGGAGCTGGAGGCAACCTATTGGGAAAGCCTGGATCAGATGGTCGCGCGGATGGATGTGATCTCGGTCAATTGCCCTTCAACGCCGTCGACCTTCCATCTTATGAACGCACGTCGTCTGAAACTGATGAAACCCTCGGCAGTGATCGTAAATACGTCACGTGGCGAAGTCGTGGATGAAAACGCCCTGACCCGGATGATCCGCGCAGGTGAAATTGCGGGGGCGGGGCTGGATGTCTACGAAAAGGGCACTGACGTGAACCCGCGTCTGCGGCAGCTGCCCAATGTGGTTTTGTTGCCTCATATGGGATCGGCAACGCTGGAGGGCCGGGTGGAGATGGGCGAGAAGGTCATCATCAACATCAAGACTTTCGAAGACGGCCACCGCCCGCCGGATCAGGTCGTGCCGGCGATGCTGTAGCGCTCTGGAAAGGAGCAGGAATGGACGTCTATGAAGGAGGGTGCCGTTGTGGAAATTTGCGCATCAGGGCTTCGGGTCGTCCTCTGCGGGTCGGAATCTGTCACTGTCTGGACTGCCGCAAGCATCATGGCGCTTTGTTCTATGCAGCGGCCGTTTTCCCGGATGACAGAATTGAGGTTTCCGGCGAAGCGCGCGGTTATGCTGACAGGTTCTTCTGCCCGGGCTGCGGCTCTCCGGTCTTTGCGCGCAGCGGAGTTGAAGTTGAAGTGCATCTTGGGTGCCTTGATGCGCCAGACCAGTTGACGCCAACATATGAAAGCTGGGTCTCCCGGCGTGAAGCGTGGTTGCCCGAGTTCCGCGGTATGACCCGTTATGATCGGGATCGATTGGTAGACGACGCAAAGGCCTAACGCGTGCTGCGGACGTCCGCCGTGTGTGGATGGCGTGCAGCTTGGACTTGTTCACAGCGTGTTTGGCGCGCGGTTTTGAAAATCAGGGATGTATTGGAGGATTTGATCAGATGAGACGTGTTTCAGTTCTACTGTTTTCTGCATTTTGTTTTGCAGCTCCGGGGTTCGCTCAGGAAGCGGCCGATGCCGTTGCGCCGGAAACGGCCACGGAAGGGCAGGTACAGGCCATGACCGACGAGGTCATCGCGGCGCTCGAGGCCAAGCTGGATGGCGTTCCGGTCACGTCCCAGAACTGGATGGTCGCCGCGGCCAACCCGCTGGCCGTGGAAGCCGGCGCCAGAGTATTGCGCGCAGGTGGGTCTGCCGCAGACGCCATGGTTGCGGTGCAGGTCGTGCTGGGCCTGGTCGAGCCTCAATCCTCGGGCTTGGGCGGCGGTGCGTTTCTGGTCTGGTACGATGCAGCGACCGGTCAGATCACAACTCTGGACGGGCGTGAAACGGCGCCGCTGGCGGCCACGCCGACCTTGTTTCAGGACGAAAATGGTGAACCGCTGAAATTCTTCGATGCGGTTGTCGGTGGGCTGTCCGTGGGGACGCCGGGCACACCTGCCTTGCTGGAAGAGGCGCATCGCCGCTGGGGGCGTTCCTCGTGGCCCGGATTGTTTGCCGATGGAATAAGGTTGGCGGATGAAGGCTTTCTGGTGTCCCCGCGCCTGGCCAGCCTTGTCGAAAAAGATGCCGAGCGTTTGTCGCGCTTTCCGGAAACGGCCGCGTATTTTCTGCCGGGGGGCGCACCGCTGCAACAGGGGCAGCGCCTGATGAACCCGGCTTATGCCGAAACACTGCGTGTGCTGGCCAGTGACGGGGCGGCTGGATTCTACGGCGGTGAGATTGCCGCGGATATCGTACGCACGGTTCGCAACGCTTCGGGCAATCCCGGTGTTCTGTCCGGTGCGGATCTTGCGCTGTATCAGGTGATCGAGCGCGAGCCGGTTTGCGCAGAATACCGCGCCTATGAAGTCTGCGGCATGGGCCCGCCGTCGTCGGGTGCACTGACCGTGGGGCAAATTCTGGGGATGCTGAACAGCCATGATCTGGCGGCCATGGGGCCGGAAAGCGCCGAGGCCTGGCGACTGATCGGAGACGCTTCGCGCCTCGCCTTTGCGGACCGGGGCCGCTACATGGCCGACAGCGATTTCGTACCGATGCCGACCAAGGGGCTGGTTGATCCGGCCTACCTGTCGCAACGTGCTGAATTGCTGAACACTGAAGGCGCGCTGGCAGAGGTCGGACCGGGGCAACCGGAATTCGATCACGCGCTGAACTGGGCGGATGACGTGTCGCTGGAATTGCCCTCGACCTCGCATATCTCGATCGTCGACGGCTATGGCAACGTGCTGTCGATGACCACGACCATCGAGAACGGCTTTGGTTCACGCCTGACGACAAACGGGTTCCTTCTGAACAACGAAATGACGGATTTTTCGTTCAAGACCCACAGTAACGGCGTGCCGATCGCCAACCGGCTGGAGCCCGGAAAACGCCCGCGTTCCTCCATGAGCCCAACCATCGTGATGCAGGATGGCACACCGGTTTTGGCCATTGGTTCTCCGGGCGGCAGTCGGATCATCGGCTATGTGGCCAAATCGATCATCGCCTGGGCCGACTGGGGCATGGATGTGCAACAAGCCGTGTCGCTGCCGCATCTCGTCAATCGTTTCGGGACGTATGATGTCGAGGCCGGGACCTCTGCCGAAGGCTTTTCCGACGGGCTGACTCAGTTTGGGTTCGAGGTAAACCCGCGTGACCTGACATCTGGTCTTCACGCCATCGAAATCGGCGAAGGGCTGAGCGGTGGCGCTGACCCCCGTCGCGAAGGTATCGCGCTGGGCGAATAGACCCTCGGTATTTGTGGGGATTGCCCGCACTTGGTGGGCCAATTAGTCATACACTGAAAGGCCCGCGATGTGCTGCGGCAAGGGAGGATGACGATGGTGCAGGCGACCGCTTTGCCTCGGAATGAAACAGGTATCGAAACCGCCATAGGCGTTCTGAAACAACGCTTTGGCGACAGGCTGCAAACGGGTGCCGCAATCCGGGAACAGCACGGGCACACCACGACCTGGATCGAAAACCAGAGCCCGGATGCTGTGGTTTTCCCGCATACATCGCAGGAGGTTTCGGAAATCGTCAAAACCTGTGCCGCGCACAGGGTGCCGGTGATCCCATTCGGCACTGGAACGTCGCTGGAAGGGCATGTGAATGCGCCAGCGGGGGGGATCTCGGTCGATCTGATGCAGATGGACAAGGTGCTGGCTGTCCACGCCGAAGATCTGGATTGCGTCGTGCAGCCCGGCGTCACGCGAGAGGCGCTGAACACCCATTTGCGGGATCAGGGGTTGTTCTTTCCGATTGACCCGGGGGCGAATGCCTCGCTGGGCGGTATGGCCGCGACCCGCGCGTCAGGCACCAATGCGGTGCGATACGGAACGATGCGGGACAACGTTCTCAGCCTCGAGGCGGTCATGCCGGACGGCCAGATCATCCGTACCGGTCACAGGGCCAAGAAATCATCGGCCGGGTATGATCTGGCACGCCTTCTGATCGGGGCAGAAGGCACCTTGGGGATCATCACCGAGCTGACTCTGCGGTTGCAGGGTATCCCCGAAGCGATCAGCTCGGCCAGGTGTTCTTTTCCATCGGTCGATGCAGCGTGTCGGGCTGTGATGATGACCATTCAGTACGGCATTCCGGTCGCCCGAATAGAGTTGCTGGATGAAATGTCGGTTCAGGCGGCAAACGCCTATTCCGGGCTATGCCTGCCGGAAACGCCATTGTTGCTGCTTGAATTCCATGGCTCTGAAAGCGGTGCAGCGGAACAGGCTGAAACCTTTGGTCAGATCGCTGAGGAGTTCGGCGGCACTGACTTTGCTGCGACCTCGACCACCGAAGAACGGAACAAGCTTTGGCAGGCCCGGCATGATATGTATTGGGCGTGCCTGCAACTGCGCCCCGGCGCGCGCGGTATTTCAACGGATGTCTGCGTGCCGATCTCGCGTCTGGCGGAATGTGTGACCAGCACCCAACAGAAGGCATCCGATCTTGGTTTGCTCGCGCCAATGGTCGGGCATGTGGGGGATGGGAACTTCCACTCGCTTCTATTGATCGACATGGAAAATACCGAAGAAGTTGCCAAAGCCGAAGAGTTTGTCGGCTGGTTGAATGATCTGGCAATTTCAATGGAAGGCACCTGTACAGGTGAACACGGAATCGGTCAGGGCAAAATGCCTTACCTCATCAAGGAGCTGGGTGCTGCCACGCAGTATATGGCGGCGATCAAGGCCGCTCTGGACCCCGAAAATATCATGAATCCCGGCAAGGTTTTGGCGGGCCAATCCTAGCGGTTTTCGCGTTCTGGCCCGCATTGCGCCTTCAAATCGTCCACATGTTCTGGTTTCACATCCTCGATTGAGAACAGGTGGTCGACATGAGCGCAAAATATCTGGCAGGGTTTGCAGCAGTCTGTGGAGTTGTCGTTGCTGGGCTGGATTATTATCAGCAGGCCAAGGCATCCGAGACCGGGCTGGGCCTCAAAGGTTATGTTGCCTCGGTATCCGCGCGTGTCGGCATTTCGGACAGTCGGCTTGATGCAAAGGCTCAACCTGTACAGCCAGAGGAACCTGCGGCGAAGACACCGGCAGAGGAGACTAAGAAACTCGTCTGCACCACGATCGGGACAAGCAAGCGGTGTCGCTCCAGCGGTTGAGATCACGGGTTTCATGACCGATCTGCGGCCCGCATTCGATGATCGGGTCGTTTTTTTCATATCACTGGTCGGATGAATGTCGCGCGATCCCCTTCAAGTGCGCCATATGGTGTCAACTGATTTCAAGGGGAGACGCCCGGTTATGAAAACCCAAGTCAAAGCACTGGTCGTTGGCGGCGGCGCCGTTGGGACCTCGATTGCCTATCATCTGGCCAAAGCGGGCTGGGATGATGTGATGTTGATCGAACGGGACGAGCTGACGTCCGGGTCCACGTGGCACGCGGCTGGTCTGCTGCCATTGTTCAACATGTCCTATGCGACAACTCACATCCACAAGTATTCGGTCGATTTCTACAAGACGCTGGAAGAAGAAACCGGACTGAATGCGGGTTTTGCCGTCGTCGGCAACCTGCGCATGGCACAGACGCAGGAGCGCATGGACGAGTACATGCTCTACGCGTCCACCGCCGAAACCTGCGATGTTGCCTATGAGTGGCTGACGCCCGAGCAGATCAAGGAGCGTTGGCCGCTGATCGAGACATCGGATCTGAAAGGCGCGATCTACCACACCGAGGACGGCTACATTAACCCGGCGGACGTGACGCAGGCGATGGCCAAGGGGGCCCGTCAGCGTGGTGTCGAGATCGTGCGCAAGATGCAGGCGGATGCCTTCCACTGGAACGGAACCCATTGGGAAGTCACTTGCACCAAGATGGTGGAAAAAGGCGGCAATCTTGTCGAAAGCGATGAGAAGGTCGTGATCACTGCCGAGCATGTTGTCACTGCATCGGGCAACCACGCACAGCGCACCGCCAAGATGCTGGGCATCAAGATGCCGGCGATCCCGGTCGAGCATACGTTCATCGTCATGGACAAAGACCCGGAGTTGGTCAAATGGCGTGAAGCGGGCAACCCCGAACACCCCGTCGTGCGCGACGCGGACAATGAATCCTATGCCCGTGAAGAACGCGGCGGCTGGATTCTGGGCATCTATGAGCATGGCGCCCCCGCACGGTTTGAACACGGTGTGCCGGACAGCTTCCGCGCGGATCTGTTCCCGCTGGATCTGGACCGGATTGCGGATCAGTACATGGCCATGGCCGAGCGTGTGCCGTCCTGTGCTGAATCCGGCCTGAAAGACGATTTCAACGGCCCGATCTGTTATACGCCTGACGGCAACCCGCTGGTTGGGCCTGCGCCGGGCCTGCGCAATATGTGGCTGGCCGAAGGTTTCAGCTTTGGCATTACCGCAGCAGGCGGCACCGGCTATTATCTGGCGCAGATGATGGTCGATGGCGAAGCCGAGATCGATATGGCCTCGCTGGACCCCAAACGCTATTCCAGCAATTGGATGACCACCGAGTTCGCGGCGCGCAAGAACGAAGAGTGCTATGAGCACGTCTACATCCTGCACCACCCCGACGAAGAGCGTGAAGCCTGCCGCCCGCTGCGGACCGTTCCGGCATACGACCGTCAGAAAGCACGCGGTGCACAATTCGGCTGGGTCAACGGCTGGGAACGTCCGAACTATTTCGGCCCTGTCGATGCGCCCGAGAACTTCGACAAGGAAAGCCGGTCGTTCCGTCGTGGCGGCTGGTGGCAATATGCCGTCGAAGAAGCCAAGGCGATCCGCAAAGGCGTTGGCCTGATCGACGCATCGGCCTTCACCAAGCATGTCATCAAAGGCCCCGGTGCCACCCAGTTCCTGGATTGGTTCACCTGCAACAAGCTGCCCAAGGTCGGTCGCATCAACCTGACCTACGCGCTGACCTCGCACGGCACCACTCGTACCGAATACACCATCGTCCGCAATGGCGAGAACAACTATTACCTCGTCTCTGCCGGAGCCTGGACGGAGTACGACGCCGATTACCTGCGCAAGGCGGCCGAGGACAAGATGGAGGAGTTCGGTTACATCGAGATCCAGGACGTAACCACCCAGTGGGGCGTCTTCGCCATCGCCGGACCCAAGTCGCGTGACGTTCTGAAAGAGGTCATCAGGGACGCCGATCCGGAAACCGCCCTTTCCAACAAGCGCTTCCCGTGGCTGTCGGCCCGTCAGATCGAACTGGGCATGTGCCCGGTCAACGCGATCCGCGTGGCCTATACCGGTGAGTTGGGCTGGGAACTGCACCATCCGATCGAGATGCAGAACTATCTGTTCGACCTGCTGGAAAAGGCCGGCGAGAAGCACGATATGAAGCTGGTTGGTGCCCGCGCCCAGAACTGGCTGCGTCAGGAGAAATCCTATCGTGCCTTCGGCACCGAACTGGGCCGCGACGCCACCCCGCTGGAGGCCGACCTGCCGCGCTTTGTCGACTTGTCGAAAGACTTCTACGGCAAGGCCAAGCTGGAAGAGACCGGCGTGCGCGTGAAGTGCTGTACCCTGCTGATCGACGGCCCGGAGGATGCCGACCCATGGGGCCGCGAAGCACTGTACACACCGGAAGGCGAGCGTGTGGGTCGATTGACCTCGGGCGGGTATTCCGTGGCCTTCGAGAAGTCCATCGGCATGGGTTATGTAAAGCCCGAGCTGGCAGTCGAAGGCACAAAGCTGAAGGTCAAGATGCAGGACAAGCTGTGGGATGCGGTCGTGACCTGCGACAGCCCCTACGACCCGAAAAACGAAACCATCCGCAAGGACGGTTGATCGAAGAAAGGCCCCGGAAACCTTCGGGGCCTTTTCTTTTTGTCATGCTGAGAGTTCGTCGAAGCATTCCAGCGCCTTGGCCGCGTACATCATGGCTGGGCCGCCACCCATCTGGATCGCCATGGCCAACACGTCGGACACTTCTTCCCGTGTCGCACCTGCCTTGATCAAAGCTTCGGTATGCAGGGTGATGCAGGGTTCGCAGCGCAGGCTGATCGACATGCCCAACGCAATGAGTTCCTTCGTCTTGTAGTCGAGCGTCCCGCCCTCTTTGACGGCTTTGCCAAGCGCTCCGAATGCGCGCGTGGTATCGGGGATGGATCCGTTCAGGTTTCGCAAACTCTTTCGTGTCGCCGAGAGTTTTTCTTGCCATGCCATTGCTGAGTGCCCTTCTTCATATTTTTCAACTGGAATATGAAGCGGGGTGCAGCTGTTTGACTTTGATCTCGATCAGACGTCAGGGCGCTCGGCAATGAATGCAAGATTGTTGGCAGGCATTTCGACCGGTGCCAACGCGTGCAGGCCAACGTTTTTGAACAGGTCCAGAATGTCCTCGTCGTTTTTGTAGCCGATTTCCGGGTCTTGCTGGATCAAAGCCTCATGAAAGCGGACATCCCCGTCACTGGTGAGTAGGCCCGAGCGTTTGAACGGGCCGTACAAAATGAACCGCCCCTTTGGTGACAGGGATTGGGCGACTTCCGAAACGAGGGTTCTGGTTTCCTGCCAACTGATCAAGTGAATCAAGTTTATCAGAACGATCAGATCCTGGCCGTTAAACCGCCTGTGCCAGCCTGATATCGTTGCATCCAGTTCTGCGACCGGCGTGACATTTGGCAGGTTGCGGGTATAGGCGTCGATACTTACGCGCCGCTCTGGGTCAACTTCCGAAGGCTGCCACGTCAGCCCGGGCAGCGCTTCGGCGAAGGTCCTGACATGCTGACCAGTTCCGCTTGCGATTTCCAATGCCTGGCCCCGGGACGGGCCCCATTCTTGCAGCAGTGCACACAGGGCGTCCGTGTTCCGGGATGCTGCCGGGGCCACCAGCTTGCCATCTTCAGACGCATTGGCGACGCTTGCAGAAGAGGGGAGGCTGCGTTTGATCATCGTTTCAGCCTGTCAGGGGTCAACATGCCTACTATGTCAGGTTCCAGTTCGGGTGTGTTTCCGACAACAAGATCGCACAGCAGTTGCGAGGCCGCCGGTGAGGTTTGAAAACCATACCCGCCCTGACCGCCACACCAGACAAACGAAGGGTCCAGTGGGTCGCGCCCAAGCACCAAGGTCCCATCCGGGGCAAAACTGCGCAAACCTGCCCAATTCGTTTCAACCCTTGTGACCGGCACGGTCATCAGCTCTTCATACCGCGCCAGCCCCTCTGCCAGCACCATATCATCTGCATAGGCATCCTGCGGCGGAACCGGATCGGCTTCGGAGGGTGAGACCAGAAGCTTGCCCGCATCCGGTTTGGCGTACCATGTCTCGCCAGCGCCCAGCATCATCGGCCAGACAGAAACGTCATGCCCTCCGGGGGCGGGCAGACGCGCCATTGACCGACGACGGGGTATGATGCCGATACCGGGCAGCCCTGCAAGCTGCGCAACCTCATCCACCCAGGCACCGGCTGCGTTGACCAGAATGCGGGCTTCAAAGATCTCATTGGCCTCGACCACCCAGTGCTTTTCTTTTCGAATGCCGGTGACTTTGCTTTTCGTCGAAACCGTTCCTCCGTTTTGCCGGATGATCCGGGCGAAATCCTGCAACAGGCGATCTGTATCGATGTCAAAGGCCGCTTCGCTGATGGCTGCAAACCCGACCTTGTCCGGGTTCAGGATCGGAACGCGCGATATCGCCTGATCCATCGGTATCCTCACCATGTTCAGATCGGCGCGATCGGCCTCAAAAATGTCAGGCTGGTCAATTGCTCCGACCAGCATCAATCCGCGCGGTGTCAGGTAACCGCCATTCTGCGTATGAAGAAAGGCAGCCCCCGCTTTGTTCAGGGCGACGACCGAGGGAGGCCCATAGCTTTCTTCGAACAACGCCGCCGACCGGCCCGAAGCGTGATAGCCCAGGGCGTCTTCGGCTTCGAGAACCACCACAGTTCCGTGTTGCGACAGGCGCGCACCGGCGCTCAGCCCGGCGATTCCGCCGCCGATGACTAGGAAATCAATCATAACTTGCGATCCGTTCGAAACGGATATGCAATGGGTTTCTTGAACTCCATGCTGACCCTAATGCTCCTTATTCGCCACGCGTTTGGGTTTTCAGACTATAAGCAGCCTTGAAATCGTGCTTCAACCCGGTCAAAGAAGTATCAAAATAAACAGGAGGGTAAGGTGACCGCAGCAGACCTTCATCCAATGGCCACGGGGCATATTCCCGGATACGTTGTCGCAGCTGACGGAAGCGATTACCTTTTCTCCGCCATGGTCGTTTTTTTCGTCGTTCTGGTGGTGTTGATCGGTGTCGGATACCTGACACTTCATTCGGTTCCTGAAAAAATGGCCCACGAAAACAATCACCCGCAATTCCAGTTGGTGGGTATTCTGGCGCTGCTGGCACTGTTCACACATAATGGGCTTTTCTGGATTGCCGCCATTCTGGTCGCGGGGTTCCAGTTTCCGGATTTTGCCACCCCGCTTAGAAATATTGCCGATGCCATTCGTTCTCTTGGTCCGTCTCCTGTTCCGCAGACAGTGCCTGAAACAACGGTACCGGCATCGCCGGAGTCCGAAGCCAGCGATACGCAGGAGCACACCACATGATCGAGACCATGCTCTGTGCCCTGGTAACTGTGCTGCCCGACTATCTGTTCCGCCGGTTCGTTCAGGGTAAGCGGATCGGTCACGAGATTACCTTGTTTACCATGTGGTACGAATTGCGGTGGGGGTTGACCACCTGTGCCATTCTGGCGCTGACCGTGATCACCACGCTATTCTATTTTCATCCGGCCAGTAAAACCGCGGCATCCTATTTCCGAACAGTGACCATTCTGCCGCAATTGGGTGGCCGTGTTTCCGAGGTTTTCGTCAAGAACAACGAACTGGTAACCGCTGGGCAACCGATTTTCCGGATCGAGGATTTCAGTCAGACTGCACAGGTTCAGGCGGCAAATGCGCAGATTGCACAGGTGCAGGCCTCACTTAAGGTTGCGGAAACCGATTTGGCCGAGGCCGAAGCTGGAATTGCAGGTGCCAAGGCAGCGCTTGCGCAGTCTCTGGAGGATCTTGAGCGCAACACAACCCTGCGTGACGAAGGGTCAAGCGCGGTGAGGCTGGCCGAGATTGAGAGGCTGGAAAACCTTGTTGCCCAGCGAGAGGCCCAGGTTCTTGCAGCGGAATCCAAACGTGCTGCGGTTGAGCAGCAGATTGAAGAACTGATCCCCGCGCAGCTGGCAAGTGCCATTGCGCAACTGGATGCTGCGCAGACCGAATTGGACAAAACCGTAATCATAGCGGGCGTCACGGGGCGGGTCGAACAGTTCGGCCTTCAGGTCGGTGATTACGTAAGCCCGCTGTTGCGCCCTGCTGGTGTTCTAGTGCCATCGCACACCGGACATGACCGCTTTCAGGCCGCTTTCAGCCAGCTGTCTGCCCAGGTGATCAAGCCGGGCATGATTGGCGAATTGGGCTGCATGACAAAGCCATTCACCGTGATCCCCACCGTGGTGGTCGAGGTGCAGGATGTCATTCCTTCCGGCCAGATCCGTCCATCGGATGAATTGCGGGATGTGCAGACCAACAATAATCCGGGCTCGATTCTGGTTTATATGGAGCCGCTGTACAAAGGTATGGCCGATGACATTCCACCGGGCAGCAATTGTCTGGCCAATGTCTACACAGACAATCACGAGCGGTTGGAGCACGAAGATCTGGGCTTTTGGGAGGCGGCCTTCCTGCACGTGGTCGACACGATCGGCGTGGTGCATGCAGCGGGTCTGCGCCTGCGTTTGATCCTGATGCCGGTGAACACTCTGGTTTTGACCGGGCATTGATCTGATCTTGGCAATCCGAACGCGAAGGGCCCGGCAAGTTTCGCCGGGCCCTTTGGTTTCTTACAGCGCTGCTTTGAACAGCTGAGTCAGGTTGTCTTTCGTCAACTCAATCGGATTTCCACCGCATGAAGGATCGATGATCGCGCCTTCGACAAGCTCTGGTATTGAAGCTTCGGTCACACCTAGGTCGGACAGAGTGCGGGGGATGCCAAGGCTGTCGTTGAAATCCTGCACGAAGGCGCAAAAACCATCGAAGCCGCCGTCGATGCCCAGATATGCCGCAGCTTGTTGGAACCGGTCTGCAATGGCGGGGGCGTTGAAGTTCAGCACGGCGGGCATGCAGACCGCGTTTGTGGTGCCGTGATGGGTGTTGAATACCGCGCCAATTGGATGGCTCATCGCGTGGATCGCGCCAAGACCCTTCTGGAAAGCCGTTGCACCCATGGCAGCGGCGCTCATCATCTGGGCGCGGGCCTCGATATCGGTGCCGTCAGCATAAGCGCGCGGCAAGTACTCCTTCACCAGCCGCATCCCTTCCAGCGCGATGCCCTGGCTCATCGGGTGATAATGCGGGCTCGAGAAGGCTTCGACGCAATGCGCAAAGGCGTCCAGGCCTGTTCCTGCCGTGATGAACCTGGGCATTCCGACGGTCAGCTCCGGGTCGCAAATCACCACGGTCGGCAGAACCTTGGGATGAAAGATGATCTTCTTGGCATGAGTCTCGGAATTGGTGATGACGCTCGCGCGGCCCACTTCCGATCCTGTCCCTGCGGTGGTCGGAACGGCAATGATTGGCGCGATAACGTCGGCGTCGGCTCGCGTCCACCAGTCGCCGATATCCTCGAAATCCCAAACCGGGCGCGTCTGACCGGCCATGAAGGCGACCATCTTGCCCAGATCCAGCCCCGAGCCGCCGCCAAAGGCGATCACCCCATCATGGCCACCTGCGTTATAGGCCGCAACGCCGGCTTCCAGGTTCTTCTCATTCGGGTTGGGGTCCACATCGCTGAACACCCCGCGGCCCAAACCGGCGGCCTCCATGATATCCAGTGTCGCGCTGGTGATGGGCAGATCGGCCAGCCCCTTGTCCGTGACCAGCAAGGGTTTCTTCATTCCGGCGGCGGCGCAGGCTTCGGGCAATTCCCTGATGCGCCCGGCTCCGAATTTGATGGCGGTCGGATAGGACCAGTTTCCAACAAGTGTCATGTCAGGTTTCCTTTGCAAAAAAAGGCCTGCTTCGGCGAGGGGGTGGGTCCGAAGCAGGCCGTCGTCCTTAGCCCGTTACCTTTTTGAGGTGGTAGGATTTGGGACGTGTCAGGTTGTGATATCCAATCACGGACAGACCGCCGCCACGCCCGGTATTCTTGCAGCCCGTCCAGCACAGGCCAGGGTCCAGATAGTCGGCGCGGTTCATGAACACAGTGCCCGTTTCAATCCGGTCACCCACCCGCACCGCACGATCCACATCCCGGGTCCACAGGCTGGCGGTCAGGCCAAACTCACTGTCATTCATCAATGCGATGGCCTCTTCGTCGGATGACACTTTCATGATGCCCACCACTGGCCCAAAGCTTTCGTCCCGCATCACGCGCATGTCATGGGTGACATTGGTCAGGATTTGCGGTGTCAGATACGCGCCGCCATCGTCTTCTGCGAAGGTGTCGATATGCGCGACCGCGCCGGATGCAACCGCCTCGGCGATCTGGGCTCGCACCTCATCGGCAAACCGCACATTGGCCATCGGGCCAATCGTTGTCTCGGCGTCCAGCGGGTTGCCCAGCTTGTAGCCCTGCACGATGCCCACTGCCTTGGCGACAAAGTCGTCATAGAGGCTTTCGTGGACATAGATCCGCTCGATCCCGCAACAGCACTGGCCCGAGTTGAACATGGCCCCGTCGATCAGCGTCTCGACCGCCGCATCCAGATCGGCGTCGTCCATGACATAGCCGGGGTCCTTGCCCCCCAGTTCAGTGCCGACGCCGGTAAACGTGCCGGCCGCGGCACGTTCCATCGCCTGACCGCCGCCGACTGATCCGGTGAAGTTCACGAAATCAAATGCATTGCCCGCGATCAGATCGTTGGTCACGTCATGGCTCAGGAACACATTCTGGAACACGTCCTCGGGCACTCCTGCCGAATGGAACGCCTTTGCCATGCGCTCGCCCACCAGCAAGGTCTGTGTCGCGTGTTTCAGGACGACCGTGTTGCCCGCGATAAGCGCCGGTGCGACCGTGTTGATCGCCGTCATGTAAGGATAGTTCCAGGGTGCCACCACAAAGACCACCCCATGCGGGATGCGCTTGATATAACGCTTGAACGTCGCATCCTCGCCCACGGCGATATCTGCCAGAGACGTCTCTGCAATCTTCGCCATGTGGCTTGCGCGTTCGTTGAATCCACCGAATTCACCACCATAACGCACCGGGCGACCCATCATATGGGCCAGTTCGGGCACGATCTCATCGTTCATGGCGCCAACGGCGGCCACGCCAGCCATCACAAGATCAATCCGCTCCTGCAACGGACGGGCCGCCCAGTCCGCCTGAGCAGCCCGAGCGTGGGCCGCGGCCCCGAAAGCGGCCTCTCGCGACAACACTTCACGTTCGGCAAAAACCGATCCGTCGATCGGCGAGACACATTTCAACATCTGCCCCATTTTCACTCCATTTCCGAAAGAAACAGGAACCCTGCTTCATCTGGCCAAAAATATCCCGGGGGTCTGGGGGCAGAGCCCCCAGCACGACCCGACTTCACGCCCGCTCGAACCCGCGGGCGATTTCCCAATCCGTGACCACGCGTTCGAATTCCTCGATCTCGACTTCCGCGGCACGGGTATAGTGGTCGACGACGTCATCTCCCATGGCCGCCCGCAACATGCTCGAACCATGCAGCGCATCCCGCGCCGCACGAAGGTTGCCCGGGATCATGGCAGTCTCACCCTGATAAACGTCGCCCTTGGTCGGCGGTTGCAGATCCAGCCCTTCCTCGATGCCCGCGATCCCTGCCGCCAGCATGCCGGCCATCGCCAGATAGGGGTTCATATCTGAGCCCGGAATCCGGCACTCGACACGTACGGCCTTGGTGCCGTCACCGCATAGGCGGAACCCGGCAGTGCGGTTGTCCACGGACCAGATGATCCGCGTTGGCGCGAAGGTACCTTTCATGAAGCGTTTGTAACTGTTGATGTAGGGCGCCATGAAATAGGTATAATCAGGGGCATATTTCAGCAAACCGGCCATATAGCTTTTCATCAGCGCCGACATGCCCAGATCATCCCCAGCGTCATAGAAGGCAGGCTGTCCATCCGCCCACAGTGACTGGTGCACATGGGACGAACTGCCCACCTTATCGTGATGCCATTTCGGCAGGAAGGTCGCCGCATGACCATGTTGCCACGCGATCTCTTTCACAGCGTTCTTGGCGATCGAGTGATACTCGGCTGTTTCCATCGCGGGTGCGTATTTGATGTTAAGCTCTTCCTGTCCGGTCTCGGCCTCACCTTTGGAGTTCTCAACCGGAATACCCGCATCCCACAGATGGTTGCGGATCGGGCGCATCACATGTTCTTCCTTGGTGGTCTGAAGGATGTGATAGTCTTCGTTATAGCCCGAGATCGGCTCCAGATCGCGGAACCCTTCCTTGCGGATCTGGTCAAAGCTTTTCTCGAACAGGAAAAACTCAAGCTCGGTCGCCGTCATGGCGTCATAGCCCATGGCTTTCAAACGGTTTACCTGCTTTTTCAGGATTGAACGCGGCGCGTGCGGCACTTCCTCATGGGTGTGATGATCCAGCACATCACACATCACCATCGCCGTGCCCTCAAGCCACGGCACCGGGCGCAGGGTGCTGAGGTCCGGCTTCATGACATAATCGCCATAGCCCCGTTCCCAACTGGTCGAGGCATAGCCATCAGGTGTTGCCATCTCCAGATCGGTGGCCAGCAGGTAGTTGCAGCAATGTGTCTCTTCCCATGCGCCAGCCACGAAATGGCCCGCGTGAAAGCGTTTGCCCATCAACCGGCCCTGCATGTCCACCATGCAGACCAAAACCGTATCAACCGAACCTTCGGATACCTGCGTTTTCAGATGTTCGAACGTGAGCATGTGCCACCTTTGTCTTTGCCGAAATCCATCATCGGCCATTCGTCCTGTTTGACCCGCCCCATGCAAGGGGCGGGTCGCCTGGCCAATTCTTAGCCGTAGCGGTACGGCCGTCCAGCCTTGAGCATGTCGGCGTTGTACTGTTTGAAGATTTCAACAACCTTCGCCTTGGTTTCAGATTCGGCTGCGATCTCATCCCAGAAGGCAACGGCCGCGGCTTCGACGGTTGCCCATTCTTCGTCCGGGATCGACGTCAGCTGCATCTTGTCTCCGTTGACGCGCAGGCTGGCTTCGCCGCCCCAGTACCACCACTGACGATAATAGTGTGACTGATCGGTGCAAACGCGGAACAGGGTCTGCAAATCTTCGGGCAGCTCGTTCCAGCGATCCATGTTGGCAAAGAACGAACCGGCCCAGGCGCCCGAGATGTTGTTGGTCAGGAAGTAATTGGTCACATCCGCCCAGCCGACAGTGTAGTCTTCGGTGATGCCGGACCACGCGATGCCGTCCAGCTCGCCGGTCTGCACCGCGACTTCGATGTCTTCCCAGGGCAGGGTGACCGGCACAACGCCGAACTGAGACAGGAAGCGGCCCGCGGTCGGGAAGGTGAACACACGTTTGCCCTGAAGGTCCGCCAGGCTGTTGATCGGGTCCTTCGTTGCAAAGTGGCACGGATCCCAGGCACCGGCCGAGATGTGTTTCACACCGACTTTCGAGTATTCCTCGTCCCAGATCTCGTTCAGCCCGTACTGGTTGAACAGAACCGGCACGTCCAGCGAATAGCGCGAGGCAAAGGGGAAATAGCCGCCGAACACGGTGACCTCGGTGGGTGACGCCATCGAGTCATCATCCGACTGAACGGCATCAATCGTGCCGCGCTGCATGGCGCGGAACAACTCGCCCGTTGGAACCAGCTGGTCGGCATAGAACAGCTCTATCTGCATCCGGTCACCGGCGATCGTGTTGAACATCTTGATGGCCGGGTCGATCACGTGTTCGGCCAGCGCCGGGCCGGCATAGGTCTGCATCCGCCATCTGATGGTCGATTGCGCCAGTGCAGGCGTCGCCAGAGCAGCGGCGGGAGCGGCCGCAGCACCTTTCAGAAATGTACGTCTGTTCGTCATTCTCTCTCTCCGTTGGTCAGTTTCGATTGTGCGGGGATTGCCCGCGAAGCCCCGGTTTGATCCGGGATCATTTGTTGTAGATGTATTCAGGCAGCCACAGCGCGATCTGCGGGAATGTCATGATGATCGCCAGCGCCAGCGTCATCACCATCACGAAGGGCAGGATTGACCCGTAGATGTCGCGCAGCGAAATCTCTGGCGGCGCCATCGCACGCATCAGGAACAGGTTGTAACCGAAGGGCGGTGTCATATAGGCGATCTGGGTCGTGATCGTGTACAGAACCCCATACCAGATCAGGTCGAATCCCATTGCCCCCACGAGTGGCACGTACAAAGGCGCGACGATCACCAGCATGGCCGTGTCGTCCAGAAACGTGCCCATCAGAATAAAGCTGAGCTGCATCAAGATCAGGATCACCCACGGGTTCAGGCCCAGCCGTTCGGTAAACAGGTTCTCGATTGCCCGAACGGCACCCAACCCGTCGAATACAGCGCCAAAGGCAAGCGCAGCCAGGATGATCCACATGAACATACAGGTGATGCCCAGCGTTGACCGCACAGACGTCTCGAAAACCTCACGTGTCATGCGTCCCTTGAGGATGGCTGCGGCGAACGCGGTCAAGGCACCGATGGCCGAGCTTTCGACCAGTGAGGTCCAGCCGTTGACGAAGGGCACCATCATCGCGGCGAAAATACCCAAAGGCAGAAGGCCCGCGCGCAGCAGGCGCATTTTCTCTGCCATTGATACGTCGCGTTCCGCTGCTGACAGAGCAGGCCCCAAGGCCGGGTTGATGCGGCAGCGGATCACGATATACAGGATGAACATTGCAGCCATCATCAGTCCGGGAAGCAGCCCGGCAAGCCACAGCTGCCCAACCGGCTGGCGCGCGATCATCGCGTAAAGCACCAGCACGACGGAGGGTGGTACGAGGATACCCAGTGATGACCCGGCTTGTATCACCCCGGTCACCATCTTCTTGTCATAGCCGCGTTTCAGCAGTTCCGGCAGCGCAATGGTCGCTCCGATGGCCATGCCCGCGACACTCAGCCCGTTCATGGCCGAGATCAGCACCATAAGGCCAATCGTGCCAATCGCGAGCCCACCGTTCAGACCGCCCATCCAGACATGGAACATCTTGTACAGATCGTCTGCGATCTTGGACTCGGCCAGCACGTACCCCATGAAAATGAACATCGGAAGCGTCAGCAGCGGATACCATTTCATCAGTTTCATGGCGGCCGAAAAGCCAATGTCATAGCCGCCGCGATCTCCCCACAGGAACAGGGCGGCCATCACGGCAACAAAACCAATCGCGCCAAAAACGCGCTGCCCGGTCATCAGCATCAGCATCATGGTCGAAAACATCAGGATGGCGATCAACTCGTAAGACATCAGATCACCTCGCGCGGGATGTCATCGCCCCTGAGGCGCAGAATATCTTTGAACAGTTCCGAGATTGCCTGAAGCAGCATCAGGAACAGACCCACGACCATGATGACCTTGATTGGCCACAGATAGGGACGCCACGCGGTCGGGCTGCGTTCACCATATTGCAGCGAATAGCTCAGCGAGTCGTATCCGCCGTAGATCATCACGCCCAGGTAGATGATCAGGAAAAGGACGGTGATCGCATCCGTCCACGCTCGACGGCGGTCGGACCATTCGCCGTACAGCAGGTCCATGCGGACGTTGGACCCCATCTGGATCGAATAAGGGCCGCCCAGAATGTAGTAGGCGACCATTGCGAACTGGGCCATCTCCAGTGTCCATAGCGATGGCAGAAAGAACGTTTTCGAGATCGAGGACCAGAGCAGGATGCCCATCATGACGAATATTCCGTACATGACAACGCGCCCGATCCAGCGGTTCGTGCGGTCAATGACCGCCACATATCCCCGCATGAAATTCATCTCGATACCTCTGTTTTCATGGTTTCGCCTCTGCGTGCGATATGTCTTTGATGACCGAATGCAGAATTGGCGTCAGCAATCCCGCAATGCGATTCACGCCTTCTGCGGTGTCGATCAGATCGTTTCGGACTTCGATCATGACATTTGGAAGCCCGCGCCGGACCGCGTGTTCGCGCAACGTGTGCGTGACGCCATCCGTGGCCGAGTAGGGCTCATTCAGAGCCACGCGTAGTCCTGAGCCTTCCGCGTGGCTCAGCATCAGCTGTGCGGCGCGGTCGTCTGCGTCATGAAGAATTCCCAGCTCTACCGTTCGGGGGGTTCCCTTGTAGACAGGCGTGAAGCTGTGGATCGTGATGACAACCGGAGGTTCGGGCCGTTCGTCCAAAGTGGACGAAACCAGCGTTTTGAAAGGTTCATAGACATCGCGTACCCGCTGGGCGCGCTGGGCATCTGTCAGGTTCATGTTTCCGGGAACGGAAAACACTTCGCTGACCTGCGGCATGGCATCTTCGCGTTCGGGCGGTCGGTTGCAGTCATAAACCAGCCGGCTGACGCGCGAGTGGACCAGCGGCGCATCCAAAGCGCCCATCAGCTCCACCGACAGGTCCAGCGCGCCGATGTCCCAGGCCGCATGAGAGCTGGCCGCCGCCTCATCCAGCCCCAATCCATCCAGCGCGGCAGGAATAAACCGGCTTGCATGTTCGCATATCAGCACAGCAGGCGCGCGACCGTGCGCATTGAGCACGCGGGCTGCCGGGGCTTCCGCCGGCAAAAGCAATGATGACTCGGTCTCGTGACGCATAGGTAGCATTTGTTACAGCAACTTCTCACCTGTCAAGAAAATTTCTGTAGACAAAATTTCAAACGAACATATTCTGTAACAAATTCAAGAAACGAGGGCGCCGATGGCCACCGTTGCCAAACTTGTCAAACAGCGGATTCAGGATGAACTGGACGATCTGACACGGTCTGAACGTCAGTTGGCCTCGGTCCTGTTGCAGGATTATCCGATGGCCGGTTTGCAATCGATCACCAAGCTGGCCGCCGCGGCGCAGGTTTCGACCCCGACCGTCATTCGCATGGCGCGCAAGCTTGGATTTGACGGGTTCCCCGACTTGCAGGATGCGCTGCGTGAAGAAGTGGCGGCGCAGATCAAGAAGCCGATCTCGAAACGGGACGCCTGGGTTGTGGATGATGAGGCGGAACATCCGACAACGCGCTTTGCCCAGGCGGTATGGACCAACATGCGCCACACGCTGGAACGTCTGGACAAAGAGATGTTCGATACCGTCGCGCATCTTTTGGCCGAGACAGAGCGCCATCTTTACGTCGTTGGCGGCCGCATCACCCGGTCAAACGCGGATTACCTGTTCAATCACATGCAGATCATCCGTCCCAATGTGACGATGCTGGGCAATTCGGCGAATGTCTGGCCGCAATACCTGCTGGATATGGATGAATCATCCGTTCTGGTGATTTTCGACATCCGCCGTTACGAGGCGCATCTGGAGAAGCTGGCACAGGTTGCCTCGGGCCGGGGCGTCACCGTTGTGCTGTTTACGGATCAATGGGGGTCACCGATCGGAAAGACCGCCAATTATTCTTTCCACGCATTGGTCGAGGCACCATCCAGTTGGGATTCGACCATTGCCTTGCAGTTGATCTCGGAAACGCTGATTGCAGAAGTGCAGGAGGCACGATGGGAAGAAAGCAAGGAACGGATCGAAGAACTGGAGCGGTTCTTTTCCTCGACCCGGATATTTCGCAATCAGGACTGACGGGCCGGTGTCGGGCCGGGCTGTATCGGAAAAATTGCGCCACTAAATTTGCCACTTCCGGCTTGACGATCCCGAAAGCATGACTTAACCAGCGCAGACCATTTGCGGGTATAGCTTAATGGTAAAGCCCCTGCCTTCCAAGCAGGCTATGTCGGTTCGATTCCGTCTACCCGCTCCACTCCTTCCCTGAAATTCTGCGTCAAATGGCCCTTTCGACCTGCCGATTGTGGTTGTGATGCTTGACCATACTTGACTGTACCTCCAAGAAAGCGGTCACTCAGTACCGATCAGGACACAAGGGCCAGACATGGCAAGACAAGCCGCCAGCAAGCCAACGCATACCGCCGCGCCCGGAGCCTCCGAGGAACGCGCGCGTTCAAAGAAGATTGGGGTTCTGGCCTCGCTTTGGCCGTTCATGAAACCCTACAAGTTCCTGATGATCGGCGCGACGCTGGCGTTGATTCTGACGGCGAGCATGACCCTGACGCTGCCACTGGCAGTACGGCGCGTCGTCGACAATTTCCGCATTCAGGATGGAGAGCTTCTGGATTGGTATTTTCTGGCCGCGCTCGGCATTGCCGCTGTTCTGGCCGTGGGCACCGGTATCAGATACGCGCTTGTGACCCGTCTGGGCGAACGGGTGGTGGCCGATATCCGCAAGGCGGTGTTTGATCGGGTCATCGGCATGAGCCCGGAATTCTACGAACGCATCATGACCGGAGAGGTGCTAAGCCGGATCACCACCGATACGACGCTGATCCAATCGGTCCTCGGCTCGTCAGTGTCCATTGCCCTGAGAAACATACTGTTGTTCGTCGGCGGGCTGGTTCTGATGCTGCTGACATCCGCCAAGCTGACCGGGCTGGTATTGTTGCTGATCCCGGTGGTCATCGTGCCTATCCTCGTACTTGGCCGCCGCCTGCGCGTGATCAGCCGCGAGAATCAGGACTGGATCGCGGCCTCGTCCGGCAACGCCGGTGAGGCATTGAGCGCGGTGCAGACCGTTCAGGCTTTTTCTCATGAACAGGCCAGCCGCCAGCAGTTCAGTGAGATGACCGAGACATCCTACCGCGTGTCGCTGCGCCGCATACAGACCCGCGCGGTTCTGACGGTGATCGTGATCTTCCTGGTCTTCTCGGGTATCGTGGGTGTTCTGTGGATGGGTGCCAACGACGTGCGAAATGGCGTGATGACCGAAGGCGTTCTGATCCAGTTCGTCATCTATTCGATCATCATGGCGGGCTCGGTCGCGGCCCTGTCCGAAATCTGGAGCGAACTTCAGCGCGCCGCAGGTGCCACCGAACGTCTGGTCGAGCTGCTTCATGCAGAAGATACCGTCACCGACCCCGCCAATCCCACAGCGCTGCCCAAAGACGTTCAGGGTGAAATCCGGTTTGAAGACGTCAGCTTCCGCTATCCGGCGCGCCCCGATACGATTGCACTGGATCATCTCTCGCTTTTGGTGAAACCCGGCGAGACGGTCGCATTCGTCGGGCCATCGGGGGCGGGAAAAACAACCGTGATCCAACTGATCCAGCGCTTCTATGATCCAAACTCGGGCCGCGTGACGTTGGACGGTCTTGATCTGCGCGACCTCGACCGGTCAGACTTTCGCCGCCACATGGCTTTGGTGCCCCAGGACCCTGTGATCTTTGCTGCATCCGCGCGTGAAAACATCCGCTTTGGCCGTCTGGACGCCTCGGATGCAGAAGTCGAGGCCGCCGCCCGGGCCGCTGCCGCGCATGACTTTATCGCGGCCCTGCCCGAAGGATATGACAGCTTTGTCGGCGAACGCGGTGTCATGCTGTCCGGCGGGCAGAAGCAGCGTATTGCCATTGCCCGTGCAATCCTGCGCGACGCGCCGGTTCTGCTGCTGGACGAGGCGACTTCGGCGCTGGATGCGGAAAGTGAACGCGCAGTGCAGGGCGCGGTGGACAAGATGCGTGCCGGGCGCACGACCCTGATCGTCGCGCACAGATTGGCAACCGTAAAGAAAGCCGACCGCATCGTTGTGCTGGAGGAAGGCCGCATCGTGGCACAAGGCCGCCACGAGGATCTGGTGTCTCAGGACGGGCTGTATGCACGCCTTGCACGGTTGCAGTTCACCGATGGTGTCGCCGCAGAATAAGAGTGACGCTCCGGCACTTGCACATTCGCCGTAGCGTCATTCTACATTTTACTCCCTTTGAAGGCTAAGGCCTCGCTTGCGCGAGGTTCGTTTTGCTTCCATCTTGGTTGCGCATAACAAGCCCGCGCAAAACGCGGGAGAATAATACGGGAGGAACCACATGGCCTTTGTGGGTTTGGAAGACAAGAAGCGCATGGAACAGGAAATGCCGTGGGAGGATCGGGATTTGCCCGTCACCTTCCATCAGCTTTTGTCGCGCACCGCAGGGAAGTTCCCCAACCACAAAGCCATGAGCTTCCAACTGTTCTCGGGCCCGAAGGACAAGGCCGAAACGCTGACCTGGTCGCAACTTCTGGGCCAGGTCAACCAGGCGGCGAACCTGTTCCGCTCGCTGGGTGTGGGTGAAAAAGACGTGGTCGCCTATGTGCTGCCCAACTGCAACGAGACACTGGTCACGATGATGGGCGGTGCGGTTGCGGGGATCGTGAACCCGATCAACCCCCTGCTTGAACCGGAACAGATCGCAGCGATCCTACGCGAGACCGGCGCCAAGGTCGTGGTGACGCTGAAATCCTTCCCGAAAACAGATGTCGCGCAGAAGGTCGAAGAGGCGGTGCGCCACGCACCCAAGGTCAATACCATTCTGGAAATTGATCTGAACCGGTATCTGACCCCACCCAAATCATGGCTGGTGCCGTTCCTGCGCCCCAAGATGGGCGACAAGGAAAAGCTGGCCCATGCGGATTACAAGAACTTCCACACGGAACTGGCCAAGCAGCAGACGACGCTGACGTTTGAAGACAGCAAGGAAGATCGTGTCGCCTGTTATTTTCATACCGGCGGTACCACGGGTATGCCGAAGGTGGCGCAGCACAAGTATTCCGGCCTGATCTACAACGGCTGGTTGGGAAGCACGCTTCTGTTTGACGAAAACGACGTCATCATGTGCCCGCTGCCCATGTTCCACGTTTTCGCGGTGCATGTGATTGTGATGGCGGCCGTATCCTCCGGTGCCCATGTGGTTTTCCCGACGCCACAGGGATATCGCGGCGACGGGGTGTTCGACAATTTCTGGAAGCTGATCGAGCGTTGGAAGGTGAGCTTCATCATCACCGTGCCAACTGCGATTTCAGCCAAGATGCAGCGCCCGGTCGATGCCGATATCTCAAGCGTAAAAACGGCCTTCTCGGGTTCGGCCCCGTTGCCGGTGGAGCTGTTCCGCCGGTTTGAAGAAGCGACCGGCGTCACCATTGTCGAAGGGTATGGTCTGACAGAGGCCACGTGTCTGGTCTCGTGCAACCCGGTAGATGGTGAGAAAAAGATCGGATCCATCGGTATTCCCTTCCCCTATACAGACGTCAAGATCTTGCAGGATGGGCCAGATGGACCGACCGAGTGCGACACTGATCAAATCGGTGAGATCTGCATCTCGAACCCGGGTGTCTATTCGGGCAATACCTATACCGAGGCCGACAAGAACGTTAACCTGTATCACTTCGACAAGTACCTGCGCACGGGCGATCTGGGGCGCTTCGACGAAGATGGGTATCTGTGGATCACCGGTCGCGCGAAGGACCTGATCATTCGTGGCGGTCACAACATCGACCCTGCCGAGATCGAAGAGGCTTTGCTGGGCCATGACGCCGTTGCTTTTGCCGGTGCCATCGGCCAGCCGGACGCGCATTCCGGTGAAGTTCCCTGCGCCTTTGTCGAACTGGTCGAGGGCGCGTCGGTCACAGAAAAAGAGCTGATGGATTACTGCAAGATTCACGTGCATGAACGCGCGGCGCAACCCAAGCACATGACCATTCTGGATGAGCTGCCCAAAACGGCGGTTGGCAAGGTGTTCAAGCCTAATCTTCGGAAACAGGCCATCACTCGTATCTACAACGGCGCACTTGAGGATGCAGGATTGGCGGCGCGGGTTGTTTCTGTCATCGATGACAAGAAGCGCGGCCTTGTCGCGCAGCTTGACGCGAACGGATCTTCGGAAGACGATGTTGCAAAAGTGCTGGGGGTATACACCCGGCCATGGGAGTGGTCTGAATAAGCCGGAGGGACAATGGACTATGAACGCCTGATCGACGAAGAAACCTGGGCGTTCATACGTCGCACGGCAGAAAGCTATCCCGATGACGCGGTCGATCTGTCGATCGAGGATCAGCGCCGTGTCTATGACACCATGTGTCAGGACTTTCGCCAACCACGCCCAACTGGGGTGGAAACAGAAGACCGGACCGCTGATGGTGTTCCGGTCCGAATTTACTCTGCCGGGCAACCAACCCGAACCGTCATCTATTTTCATGGTGGCGGTTTCGTTGTTGGTGGTCTGGAAAGTCACGACGATGTTTGCGCTGAATTATGCGCCCAAACCGGGTACCGGGTCGTCGCCGTCGATTACCGGCTGTGTCCTGAACATGTGCACCCGGCACAGTTTGATGACTGTTGGGCGGCAGCGAACTGGGCCGCAACCAAATTCGGAGACCCATTGATTTTGGCCGGTGACAGCGCCGGTGGAAATCTGGCTGCTGCGGTATCCCACTACGCGCGCGGGCGTTTGGACGGAATCCTGGGGCAGGTGCTGATCTATCCGGGCCTCGGTGGGGACCGCACCCGGGGGTCCTACCAGGAACATGCCCAGGCCCCCTTGCTGACGTTGGATGAAATCAAGTTTTATGAAACCGTCCGATGCGCGGGCGATCCGCCCCAGGGCGATCCGACCTATGCGCCGTTGCAGGACAGTGACTTTTCAAACCTGCCGCCGACCGTGGTTGTAACGGCTGATTGCGATCCGCTGCGTGACGACGGGCAGGTTTATTGCAGTCGGATCAATGCGGCGGGCGGGCAGGCCCACTGGATCAATGAATTCGGTCTTGTGCACGGGTATCTGCGCGCGAGAACCTCGGTGAAACGTGCGGCTGACAGTTTTGAACGTATTTCGGTTGCGATAGAAGCGCTGGGGCAGGGGATCTGGTCCTACGACTGATGCAGTGATTTGAAGGCTCTGGTCCTTTTTGGGGCCTGTATGCCGAAAAGCGGCTGGCTGTGGTAAGCTCACTCAAATTCTCCGAGGAGATCTTACCTTATGACCGACCCCTTCCAGAACGTTGATGCCGCCGGGCCTGAATTCATCAAGTTGTTTGCGGATTCAATGGACCAACGGCAAGCGGACCCGGCCATGGAACGGATCGTTGCCGCCTATCTGGGTCATCTGAACGTCACGGATGCATCAACGGTTGTCGAGGTTGGGGCCGGTGCAGGCGCCGTCACACGTCGCATCGCATCACACTGCCACCCGGCGAACGTCATAGGTTTTGAACCTTCGAAAGGGTTTGTCTCGGAAGCCAACGATCGGGCTAAAGAGTATTCGAACCTGACGTTTAAAGTGGCGGACGGTGCCGCGCTGCCTTTGGAAGATGAAACCGTCGATGCGGTTATCATGCACACGGTGCTCACGCATGTAGAAGACCCCGAATCTCTGATTGCCGAGGCTTTCAGAGTGCTGAAGCCTGATGGTCTGTTGATTGTGTGTGACGCTGATTTTTCCAAAGCGACGTTCAGCTCTTTTCCGAATGATCCACTGGATATCTGCGCAAAAGAGTTCGTCCGCGAGTTTGTGACCGATCCATTTGTCGTCGCAAAACTCAGGTCAATGATTTCCGATGCCGGACTATCCGTGAAACACTTTGACGTGCAAAGCAGAGTTGTCTCGACACCCGAGCAGATGTTGCCTTGGGTCGACCTGACCACCAAGCAAATGTACGAGCGAGGTGATATCGGAAAAGAACTGGCAGCGGGGCTTGTGGCCGAGCACGAAAGACGTGCTCGAAACGGGTCGCTTTACGGATACCAGGTATTTGCGACAGTGGTGGCGGCGAAGGCCGCATAAGCGGCCCCGAAGCCGCATGGCCATTACCGCAGAAACGGTTCCGCCTTCATTGTCTCTGCAATGGGGGCACCCATTCGGCTCAGGATGGTCGGGGCCAATTGCAACTGGCTTATGACGGTCTCGGCGTCTGGCCCTTCTGCGTCACCGAAATAGTACAGCGCCGTTTCCTGTTGCAGCGGGCCGCGCCCACCGTGGTGGCCGCGCTCGTCCTGGCCATGATCCGCGGTGACGATCACTTCATATCCCAACTGGCGCCAGCGGGGGATGAAAGGCGCAAGCATTTCGTCGGCAACAAAGCAGGCGTGATCCATTTCTTCACAATCGTGGAAAAAACGGTGGCCCATGCTGTCCAGCGTGCAGGTGTGCAGAATGCCATAGTCCAGCCCGAAACGCAGGCACAGATTGGTCAGAGTGGCATACAGATCGACATCGGATGGCGTCATCTGGTTGGCTTTGCCATAGCCGGTCATGCTGTGAAAACGACCATGGTTGATCGTCGCGCTTTCGGGCTCGTCGTATTCGATGTCGCGGACGTAATCGAAGGGATGACGGTTGAAGAACTGCGACCAATAGCTGTGTGTCACCGCCCCGGTCACACCACCGGCTTCACGCACCTGACTGAACACGTCCTTGTGGCTCAGCCGGAAGACGTTTCCATTCCCGGTGCAGCCATGCTCTTGCGGTGTCACGCCCGTGTGGATTGACGCATAGCAACTGGCCGATGTCGAAGGCAGCACGGCACGCAGTTTCCAAAGCCGTGCTTCACCACTGTCGACCCAGCCTTCGAGATTGCCGAACAGGCGGCGAAAATTGCGATAGGGGACACCGTCCAGAATGATGAGGAGAAGCTTGCGGTCCATGTCGAGGCCCTTTGAGAGACATTGCGTTCCGGCGACCCTAAGAGATTCGACGTCTATCGGCTGCCACTTTGCGCCCCCAATAGCAAAATCCCGACACCTGTCTTCAAACAAGGTGCCGGGATTCAAACCTTCATCGAAATGTCACGAACCGGATCAGTTACCGGCGCTTTCCATCTTGCGATGGGCGACGACCTCTTCCAGCCAGCCCAGGTGCATTTCAGGCACCGAACTGAGCAGCAGGTCGGTATAATCGTCGAAGGGCGGGCTCAGCACCTGACTCTTCGAGCCATAACGGGCCACGCGACCCTGATACATCACCGCGATGCTGTCGCTGATCGCGCGGACCGTCGCCAGATCGTGGGTGATGAACAGATAGGCCACATCCTCGATCTTTTGCAGGTCCAGCAGCAGCTTGAGGATGCCGTCCGCCACCAGCGGATCCAGTGCCGAAGTGACCTCGTCACAGATGATCATCTTTGGCTTGGCTGCCAGTGACCGGGCGATACAGACACGCTGTTTCTGACCTCCGGACAGTTCCGCAGGATAGCGGTCGATGAATTTTTCGCCCAGCTCGATCTCATCCAACAACTCGATGATCCGTTTACGTTTCTCAGCGCCGCGCATGTTGAAATAGAACTCCAACGGGCGGCCGATGATGGTGCCGACGGTCTGGCGTGGGTTCATTGCCACGTCTGCCATCTGATAGATCATCTGCAACTCGCGCAGATCCTCGCGAGACCGCCCCGCAAGGTCCGGCGACAGCGTGCGACCGGCAAAACGGATCTCGCCATCGCGCGGCGGCAACAGGCCGGTGATCACCCGGGCCAGCGTGGATTTGCCCGAGCCGGATTCGCCCACGACCGCCAGTGTCTGCCCCGGATGAAGCTCGACATTGACGTTGTGCAGCACGTCGAAGTTCAGCCCCTTATAGCGCGCGGTGATCCCGTCAACGGTAAGCAGCGGTTCCGGTGTGGGCTGCTTTTCTTCGTGCTCGATCGAACGCACCGAGACCAAAGCCTGCGTATATTCTTCCTGCGGGTTGTTGATGATCTGGTCGGTGCTGCCGTATTCGACTGTGTCACCCATCCGCAAAACCATGATATCGTCGCTGACCTGCGCAACGACCGCCAGATCATGCGTGATGTACAAAGCAGCAACGCCGGTATCGCGTATGGCATCCTTGATTGCCATCAGAACATCGATCTGGGTGGTCACATCAAGCGCCGTGGTCGGTTCGTCGAACACCACCAGATCGGGTTCAGGACACAGTGCCAGCGCAGTCATGCAACGCTGCAACTGACCGCCCGAGACCTGATGCGGATAGCGGCTGCCGATGTTGTCAGGATCGGGCAAGCCGAGCTTTGCGAACAGTTCGCGCGCGCGGCCTTCAGCTTCTTTGCGAGAAAACTTCTTGTGCTCGACAGCCGCTTCGACAACCTGATCCATGATCCTCTTGGCTGGGTTGAACGACGCGGCAGCGGATTGCGAGACATAGGCAACCTCGCCCCCGCGCAGATTCCGAATATCGCTATGCGATGATTTCAGGATGTCGCGCCCGTTGACCCAGACCTCGCCGCCGGTGATTTCGACGCCACCCCGGCCATAGGCCATCGAGGCAAGACCGATGGTGGATTTCCCTGCGCCGGATTCACCGATCAGACCCAGTACCTTGCCGCGCTCCAGGTCAAAGCTGACCCTGTGCACGATTTCGATGTCATGGGGTTTCTCACCCGGTGGGTAAACGGTCGCGCCGATCTTGAGGTCACGGACCTTGAGAAGGGTATCACTCATCCCCGACCTCCTTTCAGCGATGTGGTTCGGTTCAGGATCCAGTCAGCCACAAGGTTGACCGAGATTGCGAGCGTCGCGATGGCCACGGCGGGGTACAGGGCCGCGCCAATGCCATAGACGATGCCGTCCTTGTTTTCCTTCACGATGCCACCCCAGTCGGCCAGCGGCGGTTGAACGCCGAGACCCAGGAAGGACAGGGTAGAGATGAACAGCACCATGAAAATGAACCGCAGGCCGAACTCGGCCACCAGCGGTGACAATGCGTTCGGCAGGATTTCCCGGAAGATGATCCACATCCGCCCCTCACCACGCAGTTTCGCGGCTTCGACATAATCCATCACGTTGATGTCCACGGCGACGGACCGCGACAGGCGATAGGGGCGTGTCGCATCCAGAAGACCCATGACAAGGATCAGGATCGGAACGGTGACCGGAACGATGGCCAGAATGACCAGCGCAAGGATCAGCGTAGGGATGGACATGATCAGATCGACCGTCCGGCTGAGCGCCTGATCCGCCCAACCGCCCAGAACGGCGGCCAGAAGACCAAGCGATGTACCGGTCAAGAAGCTGAGCAATGTCGCGGCGGCGGCAATGAAGATCGTCGTGCGCCCGCCATAGATCATGCGGGTCAGCAGGTCACGGCCGATGTTGTCGGTGCCCAGCAGGTGCTCGGCGCTGGCCGGTTCCCATACATCGCCGACCACTTCCGCCATCCCGTAAGGCGCGATCAACGGGGCTGCGATTGCCACGAAGAAATAGGCGCCGGTGAACATGAGGCCAATCAGAGCCGAAATAGGAATGTTCTTCATTTCGGATGCCTCAGTCTTGGGTTTGCAAGGATCGAGACGATATCCGCGACCATGTTCAGGCCGATGTACACAGCCGCGAACACCACGCCGCAGGCCAGAACGACCGGCACGTCACGTTTGGTCACGGCGTCCACAAGGTACTGCCCCATGCCGGGATAGACGAACACGACTTCGACCACGACGACGCCAACAACGAGGTAGGCGAGGTTCAGCATGACAACGTTCACGATGGGTGAGATTGCGTTGGGAAAGGCATGTCGCGCGATGACCTGAAACGTGCTCAGGCCCTTGAGTTCGGCCGTTTCGATATAGGCTGATTGCATGAGGTTCAGAATTGCAGCGCGGGTCATCCGCATCATCTGCGCCAGGACCACCAATGTCAGAACGAAGGCAGGCAGCGCAATCGCGTTCAGCTTTTGCCAGAACGACATCGAGTCGTTGATCATCGCAAGCGAGGAAAACCATCCCAGTTTGACCGAGATGTAGTAGATCACGACGTAGCCGATCAGGAACTCGGGGATAGAAACCGTTGTCAGCGTGACGGCGGAAATCAGTTTGTCGGGCCAGCGATTGCGGTACCGGACGGCCAGTAGCCCAAGGAAAATCGCAAGCGGGACGGATACGATTGCCGCAACACAAGCCAGGAACAACGTGTTCCCGAGGCGTTTTCCGATGCTCTCGGCAATATCAAGCTTGTTGGTCAGCGATTGGCCAAGGTCGCCCTGAACGATGCCGCCCAGCCATTCAAAATAACGGGTCAGGGCCGGGCGATCCAGGCCCATTTCTTCGCGAAGGTTGGCCAAGGCCTCGGGGGTTGCGGACTGCCCCAGGACGGCTTGCGCGGCGTCTCCGGGAAGAGCTTCGGTCAGGCCAAAAATCAAGGCCGAAGCGCCGAACAGCAATAGAATTCCCAGCGCGAGGCGCTGGGAAACCAGTTTTATGATAGGATGCATTGTCCGATGCCCGTATCAGACGAACCACATTTTGCGGGACATGTTGCCGTTCATCATCTCCTGCGTCGGGTCGCTTTCCCAACCATCCAGCTGGTTGCTGACACCTTCGACAAAATCATTGAACATCGGGCAGATCAGGCCGCCTTCATCACGGACCATGCGGCCCATCTGGCTGTAGATCTTCTTGCGTTTTTCGGCATCCAGTTCTGCACGAGCCGCGAACAGCAGGTCGTCAAATGCCTGAACTTTGAACCGTGTGTCATTCCAGTCCGCCGTCGACAGATACGCGGTCGAATACATCTGGTCCTGCACCGGACGACCGCCCCAGTAAGAGGCACAGAAGGGCTGCACGTTCCAAACCTCAGACCAGTAGCCATCATTCGGCTCGCGCTTGATTTCCAGCGGAATTCCGGCCTGGGTCGCTGTCTGTTGGAACAGGGCTGCGGCATCCACGGCACCCGGGAAGGCACCGTCTGCAACACGAAGGATAATCGGCGAACCGTCATGACCGGACTTCTTGTAGTGCTCGGCGGCTTTTTCCACGCTGAACTCGCGCTGTTCGATGGTCTCATCAAACAGAGGATAGGCTGCGTTGATCGGCATGTCATTCCCGATCGAGCCATAGCCGCGCAGAACCTTGTCTACGAGTTCGGTACGATTGATGGCATATTTCAGGGCCGTGCGCAGTTCGTTGTTGTCGAACGGTGCGGTATCGCAGTGCATGATAAAGACATAGTGGCCACGGCCAGCGGTCGAATGCACGGTCAGATTGGGTGCGCGCCCCAGCAGGTCCGCGACCTTTGGTTCAACACGGTTGATGGCGTGGACCTGACCCGATTGCAGTGCAGCGGTACGCGCGGTCGCGTCATTGATAACCACGACTTCAACACTGTCGAAGTTGCCAAAATCAGAGTTCCAGTGGTTCTCGTACTTTGTGAACAAGTGGCGCACACCGGGTTCGTCCACTTCCACCTTGTACGGTCCGGTTCCGATACCTGCCCCTGGATTGTCCATGCCGCCATCGGGCTGAATGATCAGGTGGTAGTCGGCCATCAGATACGGAAGGTCCGCGTTCGGCTCGGACAGCGTAACCTGGAAGTTGTCGCCGTCGGCTTTCATTGACTCGATGCCCTTCATGATGCCCAGAGCACCAGACTTGGAGTCTTCGTTCGAGTGGCGCTGCATGGTCTTCAGCACGTCCTCGCTGGTCATGGTCTTGCCGTTGTGGAATTCGACACCCTGACGCAGTTTGAAGGTCCAGACCTTGGCGTCCGCGCTGCCTTCGACGCTTTCCGCCAGGCGCGGTTCGATGGACCCATCGGGGGCAACTTCTACAAGCTGGTCGCCGAATTGCTTGCCGTTCTGGAACGGAACCGAGCTGGCATAGGTCGCTGGATCCAGCGAGTTCGTGGATTCGCCACCCTGAAGGCCAAATTTCAGGTCACCGCCCTTTTTCGGGCCTGCCGCGCGTGCTGCGTCCGCGAACATCGTGCTGGCCACGGCAGCCGAAACGCCCAGAGCCGCAGCTTTCCCCATGAATTCGCGGCGAGTCATCTTCCCGGCTGTGACCTGACCGGCCATATACGTGATTTGTTCGTTCATATGAGTGTTCTCCCTATTGAGTGGTTCCTGCCCCTTGGGGGGGCTTTTTGTTGACGCATGAGTCAACGTTGGCTTATTTCCGCGGACCGGGCAAGGTTATTTCTTTTAAATACCGAAGGCCGAAGCCCTCTCTTTCTTGTCCGGTGTGCGGCAATTGCTGAGTGGGTGCTCAGGTGCATTCTGCATTTCCGGGTAGTTTCCGGTCGATTGCGGGCCAAAGCAGCATGATAAGCGTCAAATCATCCACGTATCGCGACAACCAGGTCCATGACATTGGTGCCGGTTGGCCCTGTTGTCAGCAAAGCATTGGCTTTTTCCAGGAAAGACCCGCTGTCGGCTTTTAGAAGTGCAAGATCTGCGCCATCACCCCAGGTTGCGCCTGTTATGATTCCACCCGCCGCATTTGTCGGACCGTCCGTGCCGTCGGTGCCGCCCACGATCACCGCAAGATCCGTCTGGCCTGAAATCTCTTTGGCCAAGGCAAGCGCAAGGGCCTGATTTCTGCCGCCACGCCCCGGGTGATCAGGCAAAACCACGGTCGGTTCTCCGCCAAAGATCATCACGCCCTTTTCCATTCCTCGCAGCATGGGCCCAAGACGCGCCGCGACTTTCAAATAGTCGTCGTGCAGGGCCTCATCATTGGTCAAAACCCTCAGTCCCATTTTTTCCGCTGCTTTGGCAGCGGCATTGCGTGCATGCGCGTTCGAAGCAACGATCCGGGTGGTGGCCGCAAAGGAATGGTTGTCGGGCAATGCTCCGATTCCCGAGCCGATGACGTTCAGATCGTCTCCGGGTACGTCCGAGATCGCCAGAACAGTGGCGCGGTCTCCGGCGAAATGGGACAGCAGACCGCCGCCCTTGATACGCGACAGCTTGCGACGCTCGGCATTCATCGCGCGGATATCCAGCCCTTTCGACAGCAGTTCGCGGTTCAATGCCCCGAGGTCATCAAGCGATGTTCCGGGAGGCAGGTCCTCGGCCAGGGATGACGCGCCGCCCGAGACCAGCAGCAGCACATGTGATCCGGGCCCCATCTGTTCCATGGCGAGGCGCAGTGCCCGCCCGCCCGCAAGACTGCGGTCGTCCGGAACGGGGTGCGACGCCTCGATCACCTCGACCCCACCCGGCAGGTCGCGGCCATGGTCGTCTTTGGTGACCACAAGCGTTGGAATGGTGCCGAAATGTTCCAGCGCAGCCCGCGCCATGGCTGCGGCGGGTTTGCCCACGGCCAGAATACGGTCGGGTTTCGGGACATCAGGCAAGGCGGCCAGGGTGGCCTCGTACCCGCCGACGGCCTCAACACCGGCCTGCCACAACGTGACGGCTTGCTTCTCAATATCCATCAATTCTCCACCCAGATCGTGACCGGCCCGTCATTTACAAGTTCCACCGCCATGTCCGCACCGAACTGGCCGGTTTCCACCGCGACGCCCTGCGCGGCAAGGTGCTCGGCGAAGACCTTGTACAACTGCTCTCCCAGCTCGGGCGGGGCTGCGTTTGAAAATCCGGGGCGATTGCCGCTGGAAGTGTCCGCCGCCAATGTAAACTGGCTGACCACCAGAGCAGAGCCTTGAACATCCAGAAGCGAGCGGTTCATCTTGCCGGCGTCGTCCTTGAAAATCCGCAGTTTTGCAGTTTTCTCGGCCAGTTTTTCTGCCTGTGCCTTGCTGTCGCCCTGCATGGCGCAGACCAGAATCATGAGCCCAGGGCCGGTTGTGCCGATGACGGTGCCTTCGACCGACACTTTGGCCTGTGTCACCCTTTGCAGCAATGCGCGCACTTGGTTCCTCCCCCGAGATGTTGAGCCTGCCTGAGCGACGGTTTAGCCGCGCCAGTCCACAAAGTCACCCAATGCCGCACGTTCCGTACGGAAGCTGTTTGCAGGATGATCCGTATCCGAATAGCCAAAGGAAATTGCGCACAGGATCAAACGATCATCGGGGATCTGAAAATACTGATGCAAAAAAGGGCTGTATGCGGCCAATGCCGCTTGTGGGATGGTTGCCACGCCCAAAGCCTGAGCAGCGAGCGCGAAAGCCGTGACAAAGCCGCCGCAATCCATTGCACCATAAGGTCCAAGCTCTGCCGGGCTTGAGATGATGGCACAATGTGGTGCGCCAAACAGGGCAAAGTTCTGCATCATTTGCTGCGCCGACCCTTCGCGGTCCCCCCGTTCTACGCCAACCGCGCTGTAGAGTGCCCAGCCGCACGTCCGGCGGCGGTCTTGATACACGCCGGAGTAGGAAACGGGAAAAGGAAGATCGGGGGCCGGTGTGCCGTTTTCCGCCTCGTTTGACATCGCGTCGCGGAACCTGTCGGTTTCGTCTCCGCTAGTGATGACCAGTTGCCAAGGTTGCGCGTTGCACCAGCTTGGCACCCGGGACGCGCTGGTCACGATCTGCGCGATCTGGTCTTGCGGTACCGGGTCCGGAAGAAAGGCGCGGCAGGAATGACGTTTGTCCAGCAAGGCATTCAATTCAGCAATCGACACGTGGACCTCTTCTCAACGTTGCAGGCCTGAGGATGACGGTGCGGTGTAAATTGTACAAGAGGCTGTTATTGCTGTCCTGTTGCCATCAAATATCCGACACCTGCGGCAACCAGCAGGCCAAGTACAACGGCGATCGTGATCTTTGTTGCCGACCAGGGGCGCTCTCCCTGAACCCGACCGGTCCGGCCGTTCACCACGAAACGATAGGTCTGGCCGCGATACTTATAGGCCGCCAACCAGACCGGCAGCAGGATATGTTTGAATGTGACATCGCGCACATCAGTGTCCACCGCATGGATACGTTGCCTGTCGCCCCCAATATCAAAACGTACATCCCGCTCGATCACGCGGGCCATATGTGCGCGGGCCTCGGCATATCCCTCTTTCAGTTCAACCGTATAGGCCTCGGCCCGAAAACCGGCGAGGTATTCTGGCTGGTAGGGTTCCAGAGCCGGGAGATCCCAAGGCTCCAGAGCATCCGTGTAAGCCTTGGGAAGAGACCTTGAAGCCAATACCAGCACGTCGTCAAAGAACCGGGCCACCCGGCCGGACTTGGGCGTCCAGCGGACCTTGGGCACCTGTTGTTGCACCCGTTTGCCATCCCGCATGACGGTGCGGGTTTCATAGTAGACCGTGCCGCGCTCTCCGCGATAGGCCGATTTCGTGTCGGCATCAAAGGTCCAGTAGGGCACATAGATACCCTGCATCCTGCGGCCCTTGCGGGCATAGTCCTTGAGCCCGTTCGGCGCGAACCACAGCCGCCCCAGCCAATCGCTCATCGCCCTGAGGGCCGAGCGTTCATCCAGAGCAAAAGGCAGAACACCCTTCGGTTTGATATGCCGGTTCACCCCGGTGTCCGTCACGACCGGGGTGGCGCAGAACGGGCATTCCGCAGCATGGGTGTTGGGGTCGAATTCAACCTGCGCCGCACAGTTCGGGCAGGACAGAACCCGCGTCTCTTCGATTTCACTGTCAGGCAAGCGGTCGGCGATGGCCGCGTCGAAATCCAGCTCGCGCAGGCTGGCGCCGCCCCAGGGGCCAGCCCCGATCGGTTCGGAATGGCCGCAGTGATCGCAGGTCAGCGTGCCGGATTTCGGGTCGAACCGATAGTCCGCGCCGCACTGGTCACACGGAAAACGGTGTTCCGCAAAATCAGGTGATGGGGCAGGGGCATGAGTCATGAGGCGCTCAGTCCTTGAGAGGGAAGTAGAGATAGTCCGCGCGGTCTTCCTCGGGCAGGACATGCGGCAGCATTTCGGCTTCGCAGGCCCCGATCGTCCTGAAATTTTTTCGCCCCTCGGCCAGCGTCAGGCCGTGATTGGCCGCCGAGGGCTCGCGTGGGTTCGTGTAATAATGGATGTCCTCGTCCTCCCAGAAACAGATCGGGCAGATCAGGTACTTTCCGCGTTCCGAAAGGGTGACATAGTCGCAGCAAGGGCAGACGAAATGCGGGTCGGGACGCGTTCTGCGCCTGCCCTTTTTCGAGCGTTTTCCAAGGCCGGCCACGCGGTGCCCTCATGCGCCGGGCGGGGGCGGCGGCAGAATGGTGAACAGTTGCGCCAGTTCCTGCACCTCGCCCGCCTTCTTCCAGCCGTCCTGACCGGGCGTCCACACGTAGGTGTCGCGCGTGATCTCGCCGTCGCTGGCCATGCGGCCCATCTTGGCCTTCGAGAACGGGCCGCTGGTCTGTCCGTCCACCGCGATGTGCCACACATGCTCGACCGGCGGCGGGGGCGGCGGGGCGACATGCGCAGACGGTTGCGGGGCAGCGGGCGCGGGCGCGCCCCACGGGCCTGACGGCCGACCCGCTGCCATGTTCGACATCTGGTTCGCCATCGCCATGCCCATTCCCATACCAAGGCCAGCGCCCATGCCGCCACCGCCGTTTGGGTTGCTGGCGGCCGCCGTCATCGCCTCGGCTGCGGAATACTGCGTAAACTTGCCCAGATCCCCCGCCAGCCCCATCGAGGTACGCTTGTCCAGCGCCGCCTCGACTGCCGGCGGCAGTGAGATGTTTTCGATGTAGAATTCAGGCATCTCCAGCCCGTATCCGTCCAGCACGGGTGAGACCTCGGCCGCGATCAGCTTGCCCAGATCGGCGGTGTTGGCGGCCATGTCCAGAACCGGAATGCCCGAGCCTGCAATGACCCGGCTGAATTCCTGCACGATGATGTTGCGGATCTGAAAGCTGATCTCGTCCATGGTGAATTCACCATCGGTGCCCACGATCTCGATCAGGAACTTGGCCGGGTCTTTCACACGTACCGTATAAGTGCCATAGGCGCGGATCCGGGTCGGGCCGAATTCCGGGTCGCGCAGCATGATCGGGTTCTTGGTGCCCCATTTCAGGTCGTTGAACCGGGTGGTGTTGACGAAATAGATCTCGGACTTGAAGGGCGACTGGAACCCGTGATCCCAATGTTGCAGCGTCGTCATGATCGGCATGTTGTTGGTTTCGAGCATATAAAGGCCCGGCGTGAACACGTCGGCCAGTTGGCCTTCGTGTACGAATACCGCCGCCTGACCTTCGCGCACGGTCAGCTTGGCGCCATACTTGATCTCGTGGCCTTCGCGTTCGAACCGCCAGACCATCGTGTCACGGGTGTCGTCCACCCAATGAATGACATCAATGAATTCTCCGGTCAGAAAATCGAAAATTCCCATCTGGGTTCTCCTGTCATCGGGGTCAGAGCGGCTGCCCCATCAATTCATGTGCGATTATTCGTACAATGGGTCGTGCTTCATCAACGTCTATGCCGGGCTGCAATCGCGGGTCATACAACATCGTCAGCAGCTTTTCGTCGTGGCTGGTCAGCAGGGCAAATTCGTCATCATCGTTGAAAATCGAAGGTCGCGCTGCCGGGCTGTCATTGGACAGGCCAAGACCCTGAGCAATTTCTTCGTGAATGCAGCTTTGGCGGCCCAGATCCGTCAATTCGGCCCGGATAAGGGAAACGGCACGTACGTATCTGTGTGGTGATGAGGTCGTAGCCGACGCAAACACCAGACAGTCGAAATTGGCGCGTGGATTGGCCACCAGATTCAGCGAATCCTGACTGATATTCGGGATCAGCTGTTTCAGGCGGGATACGACATAGGCGCTGTCATCCTTGCCTGCAAAAAAGACATGGAAATTGGCGTTGCGGGAGACGACGGAAACCGGATGATCGGTCAATCTGGCCAGACGGGTGGCAAAGGACCGAACCTGATCTGCATCTTGCTGCCGTGCAGAAGGAAGCACGGAGGGGCCGAACTCGGTCTGTATCCGGACAGAGCCGGACCATCGGCTGAGTTGCCCGTCCGTCTGACGCGAGCCAGCCGCGACGCTTTGCGTCGGATATTCGCTGTAGAACGCGATCGCTTCGAAATTCCGCGCCAGATCGTCGGCATCATAGGGGGTGTCGGGGCCGCCCCCATCGGTGCGTAAAAGCCCCCGCACCAGCAGGTCCCGTTCAACCCGTCGATAAAAGCGCGCCAGATCCTGACTTGCGGCAGATGGCGGCACATAAGCATTGGCTGCCTCGGGTGCGGGTGTCGGGCGAGGTTGTGGAACAACGGATGACGTCAGGGTCTCGTCGCAATTGGCCAAGGCCAAGAGCGATACCATCCCCAAGGTTCCTTTCAAGTAACCGAAGGCCCGCACGCCGATCCCGCCCTTAACCGGGTACCGCCGTACCGGCAGTGTCGCCAGTTCCGTCGCGCCGTGCCTTGGCAGACGCCAAAGTGTCGCGCAGTTCCTTTTCCATCTTCTGCAACTCGGCTTCGGCTGCGGCGCGTTTGGCCTTGCCTTCGTCCGCAATCGCAAGGCTTTCGTTGATGGTGCCAATCAGGTCGGCATTGGCCTGCTTGACTGCTTCGATGTCGAACACACCGCGCTCCATTTCTTCGCGGATTATCTTGTTCGATTCACGCAGGTTGGCTGCGTTCGAGGTCAAAAGCTCGTTGGTCAGGTCATTGGCATCCCGCACCGCGGCGGCGGCTTCGGCGCTGCGCTGAATCGTAACCGCCTGGGCCAGTTGCGTTTCCCAAAGCGGGACGGTGTTCACCAGTGTCGAGTTGATCTTGGTGACCAGCGATTTGTCGTTTTCCTGAACCAAGCGGATCGACGGCAGGGACTGCATCGTGACCTGTCGTGTCAGTTTCAGGTCATGAACCCGGCGTTCGAGGTCATCGCGTGCCGCGCGCATGTCACGCAGTTCCTGCGCCTTCATGACTTGCTGGTCTTCCGGAGCGGCCTGAACTTCGGCCTCCTTTTCAGGGATGTCGTGGCTGTCCAGCTCGGTCAGTTTCTCTTCGCCCGCCGCGATGTACAGCGCCAGTTCATCATAGAAATCCAAGGTCTTTTCATACAGCAGGTCCAAAGACTTGATATCCTTGAGCAGCGTATGCTCATGCCCCAGTAGATCGTCGGTTATGCGGTCTATCTGGTCCTGAACCTCTTCGTACTGGGCGGTGAATTTCGCAAATGGTGCAGCCCTGCCCAACAGTTTTTCCCACCAGCTGCGCTCGCGGCGCACGTCTAGTTCACTGACCGAGAACCCGCGGATCGTGGTTACGATGTTGCGCAGGCTGTCACCGGCCGGGCCGACATCCTTGTTGCGCACATCCGCAAGCATGGCCTGGCTGATCTCCTGCAACTCGGCCTGCGCGGACGAGCCGAACGCGACGATAGAATTGGTGTTGTCCATGTCGATTTCATTCATCCGCTTGCGGATTTCGGCGCTGACGGGTTCGTCGGCTTCCTCCAGCGACACGACCTCGGCCTGTGGTTCGGGCAGGGCAACTGCGGTGACTTCCTGTACCAGAGTTTCGGCCTGTACCGCCTTTTTCTTGATCTCATCGGACATGGGGATGTTCCTCGCTCAAATATGGCCGGTCAGTCCAGCCGGACGCCTTCGCGCTGCAATCTTTCACGCAGCACGTCGATTTCGACCGTCAGATCACTGCGGTCATCCAATAACATTTTCCGCGTACGCGCGGCAAAATTCTGTTCCAGATCGTCCAGCAGGGCGGAATAGTCGGCCAGTGCCTGCGCGTCGCGGGTGCGCGCGTAGATATCGGCAAATTTGACAGTCGCATCACGCGCGCCCTGTAGATAAACGGTCAGGTATTTTCTGGCACCAGCCAGATCGCGGGGGTCTTCCTCGACCGTGCGGAACAGGTCACGTGCGGTGTCCTGAAATCGCTCGACCCGGGCTTCGACGCGTCGGTCGCCCGCGCGTTTTATGGCATCCGTCATTTCCGACAAATGTTTCTCGGCATCATCGACCACGCGGGCCACGCGGTCTTGCTGAAAGGTGTCGACCCCCTCCATGCCCTTGTTCTTCATCGGATCAAGGCCGAATGAGACAGAATGCAGAACGGTCGCTGCCACGCCAAACAGCGCGGGGGCCAACAGGCTGACCTGCGCGGCTGCTTCAGCGTCCAGAAACTCGGATCTGTAAGACGCAAGGCCTGCGCCAAGGCCCGTGAGAACACTGGCAAATATCTTGCGCGGAAAAGCGGGCCGTCGGGCGGTTTTGCGGGCGTTGTACGCGGCCTCGGCCCTCAGACCTTCCCGCAGCAAGAATGCGGCCGCCGTCAGGAAACCAGCTGCGACCAGCCCCATGGTCATGCCAATCGCGCCGTCGTTCAGGGACAGAAATACCAGAGGAATGGCGGGCACAAACAGAATATTCGCACGTGCGCCAGCGGGCTCGACCCGTGCGCCGTCAAACTGACCCCTCGGCAGTGGGGTGTTTTCCGATTCATCGCCGTTCGGGCTGTATTTGCCGCCAAACCGTTTTGCCATGGCTTACAGACCCCCGAGCAAGCCAGTGCAGACGCCGAACAACAGTACCAGCAGTGCCGCGTAGGCCAGTTTTTGCACTCCGCTTCCGGACATCACGCCCCCCAAATAGCAGCTTTCACTGAAAATTTAGGGGATACGTGGGCTTAGCGCTAGGGGGAAGGTTGCCGAACCCGCATCACTTGCGGGGATTCTTGCCGATCCGAGACCGTTTTCTTTGTGGCCGTGACGGGCGTTTGGGCGCGTTGTCGGGTTTGTCCTCGGCGTCCAGACCCAGCTGGTCGCGCATGACCCGGCGACGGACTTCTTCGACCTCGCCCTGTTTCAGGGTCCCCAGCTGGAAGGGGCCATAGGACACGCGCAACAGTCGGTTCACGGTTAAGCCGATATCTTCCATCGCGCGGCGGATTTCGCGGTTCTTGCCTTCGCGCAGGCCGATCGTCAGCCAGGCATTTGCGCCCTGTTGGCGATCCAGCGACACGGTCATTGGCTGAAACCGCTCTCCCTCGATCACCAGCCCCTTGCGCAGCGGTTCGAAATCCTCGTCCTTCGGGCGACCGTTCACCCGCACGCGGTACTTCCGCAACCAGCCGGTCGAGGGCAGTTCCAGCTTGCGCTTGATGCCGCCATCGTTGGTCAACAGCAGCAATCCTTCGGAATTCAGGTCCAGCCGACCGACGCTCATCACCCGTGGCATGTCGTCGGGCAGCTTGTCGAAAATTGTCTCTCGTCCTTTTTCGTCGCTGGTCGTCGTCACCAACCCGGCGGGCTTGTGATACAGCCAGAGACGCGACGGTTCCGGTTCCGAGACCGGCTTGCCGTCGACTGCGATCTTGTCTTTCGCCGTCACGTTCAGGGCGGGGCTGTCGATGGTCTTGCCATTCACTGCCACGCGGCCTGCTTCGATCATGCGTTCCGCCTCGCGCCGCGACGCTATGCCAGCGCGGGCCAGGACTTTGGCGATCCGATCGCCGGGGGGTGGGGTCTTGTTCATGTCAGGGCCATACCGCATCCCGCGCGCTTGCGAAAGGCGGGTTTCTGATGCAGTCAGGGGCATGGTGTTCAAATCGCATATGCAACAGGCCCTGTCCGAGGCGCGAGCGGCAGCCGACAGGGGGGAGGTGCCCGTGGGGGCTGTTGTCGTTGGTCCGGACGGAACGGTCGTGGCCGCGGCCGGAAACCGGACGCGCGAGTTGAATGATCCCACGGCCCATGCGGAAATCATGGCCTTGCGAGCAGCCTGTGCGCAGGCGGGCTCTGAACGGCTGCCGGATCACGATCTCTATGTCACGCTGGAGCCTTGCGCGATGTGCGCCGCAGCCTTGGCGGCCGCGCGCATCCGGCGGATCTATTACGGTGCGGCAGACCCCAAATCCGGGGGCGTGGCGCATGGCGCGCGCGTGTTTTCACATGCACAGGCGCATCACGTGCCCGAGGTCTATGACGGGATTGCAGGCGAAGAGGCTGCCGCGCTTTTGAAGGCCTTCTTCGAAGCGCGCCGCAAAGACGCGCCGGGCTGACGCGCTGCGCTGTCGTCAGACGGTGATGGCTTTCATAACCTCAGGTTCGATCACATCGACCCCCGGCAATCCGTCGATCAATGCCCGTGCGGATTGTTCCAGAATGGGGAACGTCCTGTAGTGGCATGGGATGACCGTCTTGAAGTCGAAGTACCGTTTCGCGGCATAGGCGGCGGCTTTCATATCCATGGTGAAATGCCCGCCGGCTGAAAGGATGCCGATATCGGGCTTGTAGTAATCCCCCATCCAATCCATGTCCGCCATGATGTCGGTATCGCCCGAAACATAGAGCATACGCCCCTCGGCCGCGATCATGAAGCCGACCTCACTGCCGCCGGTGCGCAGACCATCTGGTGTTGAAAAAGTCGAACTGTGAGAGGCCGGAACCATTGTCACCTTGACGCCGTTCAGATCGACGGTGCCGCCTTTGTTGAAACCGATGGTCTCGATGCCTTCCGCTTCGCTCCAGTATCCCATCAGGTCATACTGTCCGACAACGGGGATTTTCAGGTGTTTGGCCAGCGGCAGAATGTCAACCACATGGTCGAAATGCGTGTGGGTCAGAAGGATATGAGACGCACCATCCAGCGCTGCATCATGCTGATCTTCCGGCAAGACCGGGTTGCCGGTCAGCCACGGGTCGATCAACAGAACCTGCCCCTGAGTTTCAATGCGAAAACTGCCATGGCCCAGCCAGATAATGTTCATTCCGGTTTTCCTCCCATAAGGTCTCTTGGCAGCAGCCTAGCATCGGCTATGTAAAATTCCATGGACTGGATTCGAGAAATTGATGGCTATTGTGAACGCGTGTCGCCGGACTATTGGGCCGAGCCGATCAATGCGATCACGAACGCTGCTTTTCTGATAGCCGCATGGATCATGTGGCGGCGCGTGCGCGATCAGGACATGCCGCTGGCCAAGGGTCTGGTCGTGATTTTGGCCATGATCGGGATCGGAAGCTATCTGTTTCACACCCATGCCCGGGTTTGGGCGGCCTTGGCGGATGTGGCGCCGATCCTGCTGTTCATATTGGTCTATATATATGCGGTGAACCGCGACATCTGTCGGATGTCGTCTGGATTGGCGATCTGCGGTACGCTTCTGTTTCTTCCGTATGCGGCGGCCGTTGCACCATTGTTCCAACTTGTGCCGGGGATTGGTGGGTCGGCGGCTTATGCGCCGGTCCCTTTGTTGATCCTGATCTACGCGTTCCTGCTGCGGGGCAATGATCCGAACTTGGCCAGAGGGATGACGCTTGGGGCTCTGATCCTGATTCTATCGATCACTTTCCGGGCGGTCGATCTGCCAATTTGCAGGCAATGGCCGATGGGGACGCATTTCATGTGGCATATCCTGAATGCCATCATGCTGGGTTGGATGATCGAAGTGTATCGCGCGGCTCTTGTCAGGGGCCGTTTTGGCAAAGGCCCGGCGTCTTGAGGCGCGGAGGGATCGCGTGTGTCCTCCGAGCTTCGTGAAAAGGAGGTCAACGAAACCGCCCTGGTCCGATCCTAGTTCTGAAAGGCTGCCGCCAGATGGTCGGGCAGATCGAATTCGCTCAACACCCGAGCGCGGCCTTCGGGCGACATCTTGCGAGCCGTTTTTTCAACGATGCTCTGGATTTTCTCGGCCGAGTGTTTCGCGGCAAAGGGCTGGAAATACCATTTCAGGAATACAAAGCAGATCACGTCTTCCAGCGCCTGCACCTCTGCGTCGCGCTTGATGCCCTTTTTGCGCAACATGCGCCCTGCGGCCTCGACCTGTTCCGCGTCATAACCTTCACGGGTCATCAATCCCATGACCACATCGGCATGGTGTTCGCCCTGCGCCTTGCGCCATGACAGGTATCCAGCCCGGCCTTCGGGATATTCACTGCGGGCAAGTCTCCAACGTTCCACATGCTGCCCGCGCGCGGCGATCTGAAGGGCGTCAGAAGCGTCCGGAAACAGGCGGTCCAACTCGGCACTCATGCGTTCGCCATACAGCAGTGCCGCAGGGCGGCCATCGTCTTGGTTGGGGTCATTTGCATTGGCTGCGTCGATTGCGTCCAGAACCGCTTGTTTTTGCGCGCTCATCATCTGCTCCACTGGCTTGCCTGAACTACGAAACCTCGGCGCAGTTCTGTTCTGTATTCGACGTCATGCTAACGGCTTGCCCTGGGATGTGCATCCTCGAAAATGAAAAACGGCCGGGTCAGAGAGGGGATATCTGACCCGGCCGGGACCTGCGCTTTACTTGGCAGGTTTAACCTGATCCTGCGTGACCGGTTCCGCGATAGGGGACGGGAAGGTCAACGTGCGTGTCAGGTTGCTTGTGTCGATACCCAAAGCCATGGCCGGTGCGGCCAAAATCGTGGCGGACAAGACTGCGGCTGTTATCAGGGGTTTCATGTTTTTTCTCCGGTTTGCGTTATGTCGCATAAATAAAATGAACAGTACAGTTCAGTTTTCAAGATCGATAATGAACTATTCGGTTTACTTTTTTGCATACCGGCCATTCAGTTTTGAATGGCCGCAGAAGTGGAGGGAATTCCAAACTTGCACCTGCCCATGGCACCCCGGTCTTGCGACTGTCGCTACAGACGGGTAAACGCCCCCTAACGTAGATGAGGGAAGCCGATGTCGATTGACCAAAGCACCGCCGCCAAAGTGGCCAAACTGGCCCGGATCAAGGTCGAGGATGACGCGCTGCCGGCGCTGGCATCCGAGTTCAACACCATCCTGGGGTTCATCGAACAGCTGAACGAAGTGGATGTGGAAGGTGTCGAGCCGATGGTCTCGGTCACACCCATGCGCCTCAAGCGTCGTCAGGACGAAGTCACCGATGGCAATCAGCAGGACAAGATTCTGGCCAACGCCCCCGACGCCCGCGAAGGGTTCTTCGCAGTCCCCAAAGTGGTGGAGTAAGACATGAGCGATCTGAACAAAATGGGCCTGGCCGAGGCCCGCGACGCATTGCGAGCCGGCGACGTCACTTCTGTTGAGCTGACAGACGCCTGCCTGAAAGCCATTGATGAAGCAGATGCGCTGAACGCATTCGTCCACAAGACGCCTGAGATCGCGATGGAACGCGCCAAGGCGGCGGATGAACGGATCAAAGGTGGCGACGCTCCGTCAATGTGTGGCCTGCCGATCGGCATCAAGGACCTGTTCTGCACCAAGGGCGTGCCGTCGCAAGCCGCGTCGGGCATTCTTGAAGGATTCAAGCCGGAATACGAATCCACTGTTTCACAGCAACTGGCTGACGCAGGTGCCGTTATGCTGGGCAAGCTGAACATGGACGAATTCGCCATGGGGTCGTCCAACGAAACATCGGTCTATGGCAATGCCGTCAGCCCTTGGCGTCGTGGCAACGATGATACGCAGCTGACGCCGGGTGGCTCGTCCGGCGGGTCGGCGGCGGCCGTTGCTGCCGATCTGTGCCTTGCGGCAACGGGCACCGATACCGGCGGTTCCATCCGCCAGCCCGCGGCTTTTGTCGGCATCACCGGCATCAAGCCGACTTATGGTCGCTGCTCTCGTTGGGGCATTGTTGCCTTTGCATCCTCGCTGGATCAGGCCGGGCCGATGACCAAGAATGTCCGCGACGCCGCGATCATGCTGGAAACCATGTGCGGTCATGACGCCAAGGATTCGACCAGTGCGGACCTGGCGGTCCCGAATTTCGAAGCGATGCTGACCGGAGACATCAAGGGCAAGAAGATCGGTATCCCCAAGGAATACCGCATGGACGGCATGCCCGCCGAGATCGAAAAGCTCTGGGCCGACGGTGCCGCGATGCTGAAGGATGCGGGGGCCGAGATCGTCGATATCTCGCTGCCGCACACCAAGTATGCGCTGCCTGCCTACTATGTGATCGCCCCGGCCGAGGCGTCTTCGAACCTCGCCCGCTATGACGGTGTCCGTTATGGGCATCGTGCGCAGTTGGCGCAGGGGGATGGCATCACCGAGATGTATGAAAAGACCCGCGCCGAGGGCTTTGGTCACGAAGTGCAGCGCCGGGTCATGGTCGGCACCTATGTTCTGTCGGCTGGTTTCTACGACGCCTATTACAACCGTGCCCGCAAGGTGCGCACGCTGATCAAGAAAGACTTCGAAGACGTGTTCGCGGCCGGGGTCGACGCCATCCTGACCCCGGCAACCCCATCGGCAGCCTTCGGTCTGGGCGAAATGACCGAAGCAGATCCAGTTCAAATGTATTTGAACGACGTCTTTACAGTGACCGTGAACCTGGCCGGTTTGCCTGGTATCTCGGTCCCCGCAGGGCTGGACACACAAGGCCTTCCGCTGGGATTGCAACTGATCGGGCGTCCTTGGGAAGAAGGCGATCTGCTCAACACCGCCTATGCGCTGGAAAATGCGGCCGGTTTTGTGGCCAAGCCCGGGAAATGGTGGTAAGCCTCGGGCAACTGAAGCATTAGACACGGAGCCAAACAATGCGCGTTTTGCTTTTGGTGCCCGCTCTGACATTGGCAGCTGCATGCACGGATGTCGCGCCGCTGACCAGCACAGGTTTCAACACGCCTGAATACCAGGCGCAGCGCGAGGCTCAATTGGCAGGTCAGGGTGCGGTCGGCAACCCTCTGCTGGCTCCGGTCGATGTGTCACAACAACCGCTGGGCGCCCCTGGTGCGGCGACTGTTGCGACGGGTGAAAACGCGGATATCGCCAACCAGGCCGCGGCGGCATTGGCCAGCACATCTGGCCAAGACCCAGCCGCTGCTACGGCGGTTCCGGTGGCGAACACTGGCGCGATTTCGGATGAACAGGATTTTTCTGCCGTCTCCGAACGCCGCAGCATCGAATCCGACGCCGCCCGGATCGAGCAGAACCGCCAGACCTACGAAATCGTGGCCCCTACGGCAGTGCCCGAGCGTACGGCGAGCGGCCAGACAAACATCGTGCAATACGCGCTGAGCACGTCCAATCCCGTCGGCACCCAACTCTACAGCCGCTCGGGCTTCAACCTTCAGGCCAAGGCTCAGAGGAACTGCGCGCAATTCCCATCCCCCGATCAGGCTCAGATCGAGTTTCTGTCCAATGGCGGCCCCCAGCGTGATCGCAAAGGTCTGGACCCGGATGGGGACGGCTATGCATGTGGCTGGGACCCAAGCCCGTTCCGCAGTGCCGTCAGCAACTGACGCCCTGAGCCCGATCTGGCATCCGTCGCCAAATTTCGGCGAACGCCGGGGTGGTCTGACGCCGTCTTTGATCGTGATTCACTACACGGCAATGGACAGCGCGCAGGCGGCTCTGGATCGTCTGTGCGACCCAAAGGCCGAGGTCTCGGCCCACTACCTGATCGGCAATGATGGCACGCTGTGGCAGATGGTGCGTGAAGAGCACCGCGCTTGGCACGCGGGTGCCGGAGAATGGCACGGTCAGACCGACATAAACTCTCGTTCCATTGGCATCGAGTTGGACAACACCGGCAAGCATCCGTTCCCGGAACCCCAGATGCACCGGCTGGAACAGCTGTTGCGCCAGATAATGCACCGTTGGGCCATCTTGCCAAACGGTGTTATCGGCCATTCGGACATGGCGCCCGGGCGCAAATTTGACCCCGGTCCGCGATTTGACTGGTCGCGGCTCGAGCGCAATTTGCTGGCCGCGCCCCGCGGAAATGCCGCTGGTCTGCCAACTGCATCAGAGGGCCAGTTCCGAAATCTGGCTCAAGCCGCCGGTTTCAGCGCTGATGTAGACAATGAAACTCTGTTGCATGCCGTCCGTCTTCGATACCGCCCATGGGGCAGGGGGCCATTGCAGCAAGCCGACCTCGCCCCGTTGATCCGGCACTCCTGATCCGCACTTCATCTGGCCGAAAATATCCCGGGGTTGAATTGGCCGCAGGCCAAGAAGGGGCTGGCCCCTTAACCCCTTTCCACTCTTGACGATGCTGGGCGCAGAGCCTACCCAGCCCAAGCGCGGAGGGCCGGATGGCCGCTGGGGTCGCAAGGCCCGAGAGGAAAGTCCGGACTCCACAAGACAACGGTGCCGGGTAACGCCCGGGCGGGGTAACCCGACGGAAAGCGCCACAGAAATCAGACCGCCTGCGACTTCGGTCAAGGGTAAGGGTGAAACGGTGGGGTAAGAGCCCACCGCGCCGCTGGCAACAGCGGCGGCACGGCAAGCCCCACCGGGAGCAATGCCAAATAGGGTCCCCGCGCGGGCCGGTCGGCGCAAGCCGATACCGCCGCTAAGCGCGTCTTGGCCGAGAGGGACCGGGTTGGCAGCTTGAGCCGTGCAGCAATGCACGGCCTAGAGGAATGGTCATCGAAGGGGGCAACCCCGGAACAAGATCCGGCTTACAGGTCCTCCGCGCGTATCCTCCTATCCTCCGGGCGGCGTGTAGGAGCCGGTCAGCGCCGCCGCCTTTTCGGTTATCGACGTGAACTCGTCCGCAGTCCAGGCGCGAACGGTTTCGATGTTCGTCACTGCACCCGATGCGGCGACGGCCATGCCAACGGCCACGGCGTCTGTGCCATCAGGGGCTTCGCTGATCACGACCACGTCGTTGCTGCCGGTTGTCATGTAGAAGGACAGCAACCTGCCACCTACTTTTTCCAGCAGAGCCTTCACCGGACCGGTGCGGTTCTCGGGCTTTTGCAACATGCCTTTGACACCGGCTTGCGAGTAAGATGCGTAAGTAATGAAAATGGGCATGGATACCTCCTGTTACATCAAATCGTTTTTGGGTCTTCAAGTCAGCCGACCCCGGGGCCGTCGAAAATCAGGTGCCAGAAAACAACGGCGCCGTGATGAACCAAAGGCCAGCGCCGATCAGCGCAGAACCTGTCACCGGCACAAGCCACCGGGCCCCGGGCAGGAGTTTTTCCAGCGCGACATAGGCGGCAATTCCGACAATCCAGTAGAGATTCATGATCCCACCGACGAACAGCAGCAACATCAGTGCCCAGCAGCATCCCAGACAATACGTGCCGTGCAGGATACCGGTTCGGAATGCACCGAATGTTCCGGGCCGGTTGTGATCGGCCAGGAAACGTGCGGGGCTTTGACAGTGGCGCAGGCATGCGTTTTTCAAACCTGAAAACTGATAGGCGCCAGCCGCCAGCAGAATACTTCCTGCGAAGACGCCCGAGCTGATCGTCATCATCCGCCCGTCGGACAGCCCGACATGTTCCAACCCCCATTGCAATGCGGTTGCAATCAGGCTGAGCGCCCCCCAGGCCACCAGATAGCCGGATAAAAACCACAGGCTGAACGCAACCGTCCGATGCTTTTCGGGCCCTGTCCGCTTGACCGCGATGAACAGAAGAACGGCAGGCGCAGCGCTCGGGGTCATCATGGCGATCATCATGACCCACCACATCAGAAAGATCAGCAAAGCATAGCTTGCGCTCCACGCTGCTGCCGGGCCCATTTGCATGGGGTCTCCGACCGGGCCGGCCATCCGGGTCATCTCGACCGCGGACATGTTCATCCCGACGCCGGCTATCGTGTACCAGGTTGCACCGAGGATGATCAGAAGGACGCTTCCCAGAACAATCGCGTTGTCCTGTCTCAGCAACCGCTCAACCGTCCGGCCCCGGGGCGATGCGTTCTGTTTGGCCATGGGGGTTCTCTGCCTAAGCGCCCAAGACGCCATGGCCCGAGATGTTCAGATGCGCCAGATGAGCGTGCGTCGCGTCAAAGGTCAGGCTGATCTGACCGCCTGTTGTCGTCGCACTGCCCGATGCCGCCTCGGCATGGCGGTATTCAAAGCCATTCGGCAATTGTATCGACGCGCGGTGAGGTGCGCCCGAGACGATATGAGGGATCGGATTGACCACGACATCGAAAACCCCGGCAACCTTGGCGTATCCGCTGCGCTCTTCGCGGTTCCAATCCAGCTCGATCGGAACAAACAGCGTTTCATGTTTCAAAGGCGCCATGGCGCTGAAGACATACCAGAACGTAGCCATTTCATCCGTGTCCAGACCGGTCATGATCGCTTGCAACGCGGCCCGCTGGTCAGCCTTTGCGCTTTCATCAATGATCAGCTGCATCTGACCGTTGCCCTCATGAATTGGTCCCGGCCAATGATAGACCCCTGCCGCCCGAAGCCCGCCCAGATCAATGTCACCGTAGTGACCGCTTTGAATGTCGAAAACGACAACCGCCTCGCAGTTTCCATGAGACGGAAGTACGCTGAACTGACACGGGCAACCGAAATTGCAATTGCAATTGGCCAGTTCTTCGGCCTGAATAGCCCATTCTGTCATGATAGCCCCCAAGAAAAGTCGCGTGGAACAACTCTGCTCGTTGCAGGTTGCCCCCATTCACGCTGCCTCGGCCTTCGAGCCTGAATTCGGCTTCTTGGATGGGCGAACTTATCACGAATTCGTGATATGCACAAACATGATGCCGGATAACACGCCTTCTTCAGGTGTTATGGTGCACGTCAGTCGCGCTGGGGTTGAGCGCAGTATTCGGGATTGCATTCGGCTGTTAGGCTTTTGGAACCAATTTGAAGATATGGGAGGTTGATTATGAGCTTTATGAAAACGCTGGCGTCCGTTGCCATTGGTTTTGCTGCGGCCAAGGGCATGGAAAAATATCAGAAGATGGGCGGCATGGCTGGGCTGCAAGACAAGATGCAAGGCGCCGGCGGTGGTTTCGGCGTGGATCAGCTGGGCAAAATGGCAGAACAGTTTGGTCTGCCCGGTGGCGCGTCAGGCTTGCAGGACATGATGAGCAAGATGGGCATCGGCGGCAGCACAGCCGGGGCCGCCGGATTGGGTGGATTGTTGAATGCCATGCAGGGTGCCGCCAAGACGGCCAATCAACACACGGGTGACATGATGGAAACCGTGTTCGGCGGCACGCCCGCGGGTGCGGCGATGGAAGAACAGGCGAAGCTGATGCTTCGGGCGATGATCCAAGCTGCCAAGGCGGATGGCGAGCTGGATGAGCAGGAAAAGGAAATCATTCTGGGTGAATTGGGCGATGACGTCAGCGAGGAAGAGCGCGCATTCGTGCAAGAGCAGCTGAACGCACCGATTGACGTCATGGGATTGGCGGCTGATTCTGGTGCGCCGCTCAAGACGCAGATCTATGCGACATCCCTGGCCGCGATCCGTCTGGACAACGCGCGCGAGGCGTCCTATCTGCGGCAGTTGTCCACCGCGTTGGGCCTTTCGGACGCGGAAAGAGACCAGATTCACACCTATATGGGTGCGCCAACCCTGCCCGGGTGATCCTGCACCAGATTCCTGAGCCGGTATCATCTGATTGGCCTTGACATGGCCGGTGCAGCGCGTAAAAGCGCACGCTCATAGGAATTCAACCGAAAGGCCCCTGCCTTTTCGGACGCAGGAGATAACCATGGCGAAGCCGACGACAATCAAGATCCGTCTGAACTCGACCGCGGGCACGGGCCACTTCTACGTGACCAAGAAGAACGCGCGCACCATGACCGAGAAAATGACCATTCGTAAATACGACCCGGTCGTTCGCAAGCATGTCGAGTACAAGGAAGGCAAGATCAAGTAATCTGCCATTCCATTTGGAAATTCCGAAAAAGGGCTCTGGTGCACAGAGCCCTTTTTCAGTTCCGGTTTCCTGATTTCGGTGGGTGGCAGGCCTGGGCAGTCCGTTGCAGTGGCGCATCAGCGTTTGGGACAATCGCATCCCCTGCGGCTTGCTTTTTGTGGGAACCTGCAAGTACGCTTCAGCAAACCGCCACAAAATGTTGACCGCCATGAAAAAAATCTTGTTATCCACAATTGCCGTTCTAACCCTAGCGGCCTGTGAAGACCCGTTTAACCGCGAAGGTGTCGGGTTTACTGGAATCGATGGCGAACCACGCACGATTTCGGACGTACCCGGAGCCGTAGCCTTTCTGCCAGATGCGACCAACGTTCCGGCAGAACTGGCGGAACTGCGGACAGTCACGCTTTTGAGTGATGAGGTGGATCCTTCCAAGGTCGCATCGGTTGCAATCGACAACGGCGGCCAGACGCCGGACACTGCGGTGCAATTGCAAGGGAGCGACACGAACCTGTTCCTCAGCACTGTCAGTGTGAACGGCACTTTGTTTGGTGTGCTGCGCACGCATTCCAACAGTGTGAAAGTCGACAATTCGATCGGTGTGGGCTTTGCGGAAGAAACAGAGCGTTTCACCGGCTGTCTGCCGGCTGGCGGTGTTTTCCGCAAAGGAACATCCGAGAAGAGTTCGGGCTTTGCCATTCCGCTGAACTGTAGCTGAACACATAAACGCTTCGGAAACAGAAAGCCCCGCCTTGTCAGGCGGGGCTTTTCATTTCCGGGTAAAAGAAGTCCGGCGCGCAAAGAAAAGGGCCGGTCAATGACCGGCCCCAAACCAATTCAGGTGTCAACAAAGGCTATTCCTGCTGGCCCATGAACATCAGCAGGAACTGGAACATGTTCAGGAACGAGATGTACAGGCTCAGCGCGCCGTCAAAGGCCGCTTTGTCCAGCCATTCCTGATCGCCATGCGCAGCATGGGCGACGTATGTGTTCTTGATGTCCTGCGTGTAGAACGCGGTCAGACCGGCAAAGATCAGGATGCCAATGGCCGAGATGGCCAGCATCATCACGCCGGATTGCAGAAACAGGTTGATGATCATTGCAACCAGCAGACCAATCACACCCATCATGAAGAAGGTGCCCATTCCGCTGAGGTTCCGCTTTGTGGTATAGCCATAAAGGCTGAGGCCAGCAAAGGCGATTGCCGTCACCAGGAAGGTCTGGGTAATCGAGTAGGGCGTGAAGATCATGAAGATCGAGCTCATCGAGATGCCCATTACCGCGGCAAAGACGAAGAAGCCAAGCTGAACTGTCGCGGCTGAGCCGCGGCGCATCAGGGCACCCCAGCCAAATAGGATAAAGGCCAGCGGCGCAAACATGACCACCCATTTCAGCGGCGACAGGAACAGCGCGCCACCCAGGCTGGTCAGATAGCGATCTGCGCCGATCTGTGCGACCGCGTTGCTTGGATCGCTGGTTACTGCCAGACCGGCAATAGCCCATGCCGCCAGTGCAGTGATCAGCATGCCGACGGACATTGTGCCGTAGACTTTGTTCATGTGGGCGCGCAGGCCCTGATCAATCTCGGCGGCGCGCGCGCCGGATGCCGTCCGGATCGTGTCGAATTGTGCCATCAAAGGGTCTCCCTAGTCGTCAAGTTAGAGCGCCCCGGCAGAGCGGGGCGGTTTTCCATCTAAATATCGGCAACAAGGGGCTGTGTTTCAAGAGATTCCGCGGGAAAACCGACTAAAACACGCAACAAAAATGCCAACAGGCGACTCGACGTCGCCCATCGCCATAAAAATATGAGAGTCACAGTCACCTTTTCCAGAATTGAGGTGCATCCCAGAAGAAGCGTTCTGCTTCTGAGGTTGCTTCCTCGCGGGTCAGACCGATATCGTCCAGCATGGCGGCATCCAGCTGTGCCAGCTTTCGCCGCTGTCTGGACAGTTCGAACGCTTGTGAGATCAGGGACACCAAAGAACGTTTGGCCGGTTTGCAGGGATTATGGATTGCGAGTTGCGTCATAACTTGTCCTTTCTGTATTCTCGATGGTTTTGCTGGCTGTTATCAATTTCCTTGATTGATATGGGTGCGTATGACATATTTTGAAAACGAATATTTTTGATGGAACGCATAAGGAATCGTGAAGATGCGGAATTTGGACATTACAACCCTGCGATCCTTTGTGGCGGTGGCGGATCAGGGCGGTGTGACCCGCGCTGCCGGATTTCTGCACCTGACGCAGTCTGCGGTGTCCATGCAGCTGAAACGGCTGGAGGAGCTGCTGGGCCTGGAGTTGCTGGACCGAAGCGGTAGGACAATTGCTCTGACCGCATCCGGTGAGCAGCTGTTGGCCTACGCGCGCCGCATGATTGCCCTGAATGACGAGGTAATCTCGAAACTCACCGACCAGGCCTTTGAAGGCGAAGTGGTTCTGGGCGTTCCCCATGACATCGTCTACCCCGCGATCCCCCGGGTCCTGCAACGGTTCAACGCCGATTTTCCCCGTGTCAGGGTGCAGTTGGTGTCGTCCTATTCACTGCAATTGAAAGACATGTACAAGCGGGGCGAATGTGATGTGATCCTGACGACCGAACCGTCTTCGGCCGATGGCGCAGAGACCATCGCAGAGCTGCCGTTGCGCTGGATCGGTGCGCCGGGCGGATCTGCATGGCGCAAACGTCCGTTGCCACTGGCGCTTGGACGGCGCTGCTTGTTCAGACCGCAGGTCATTTCGGCACTGGATGCCGCCGGAGTACCGTGGGAACTGTCGGTGGAAACCGAAAACGACCGGACAATAGAAGCCACGGTCAGTGCCGATCTTGCCGTACACGCAATGCTGGACGGAACCGAGGCCGCGCATCTTGAACAGATCGACTCGGGTGGGGCTCTGCCGGATTTGCCTGCGCATATGATCAATCTATACGGTGGGGAACCGGGCCGGGATGCGGTTGTCGAAGCTCTGGCACAATTGGTGCGTCAGAACTTCAGATTGCTGGGCGGTACGCAGTTGCGGGCGGTGGTTGGGTGATCGCGATCAGGGCGTGATCACGATCTTGCCCGTCGATTTTCGCTCTTTCAGCAACTGCATTCCCTGCGCGACGTCTTCAAGTGGCAGGACGTGACTGATATGCGGTTTTATCCTGCCCTCTGAATGCCATTTGAACAGGGTTTCAAAACTGTTGCGCACAGCTTCGGGGCGGAACTTCAGATAACCGCCGATATACACCCCGATCACGGTTAGGTTTTTGACCAGAAGATGATTGGCCGGAATCTGCGGGATGTCGCCCCCGGCGAATCCGATGGGCAGCAAACGCCCTTCGGGATTGGTCGCGCGGAAAGCGGCCTTGAACACATCCCCGCCGATGACGTCATAGACGACATCCGCGCCGCCCAGCGATTTGACCCGTTCCCGCAAGTCTTCGGAAGCATCGATCAGATGATCGGCACCAGCGGCACGGGCAACGGCAAGCTTGTTCTCGCCGCGTGCCTGCGCGATGACCGTGGCGCCCATGAGTTTGCCGATTTCGACGGCGGTCAGGCCGACGCCTCCCGCTGCGCCGGTGACCAGAAGGGTTTCACCCGGTTGCAGGCGTGCCCTGTGTTCAAGGGCCATGTGACTGGTGGCATATGCGATCTGGATGGCGGCGGCGTCTTCGAAGCCGGTGCCGTCCGGCAGCACGATCGCACGGTCCGCGTCGAACACGCCGTATTCTGCCAACCCGCCCTGACCTGAATAGACCGCGATCCGGTCGCCCGGCCTCAGCGTCGAAACGCCGGGACCGACTGTATCCACGACGCCGGCGATCTCCATGCCCAAAGTGAATGGGGCAGGTGGCGTGTCCTGATACGCGCCCGTCTGCATCAGCAGATCGGCGAAGTTCAGGCCGCACGCTTTTATGGCGACCCGCACCTGACCTTCGCCCGGCTCGGGTGTTTTCACGTCACAAAGCTGGGCAGACGCCCCGTCGTATGGAATGCAATAGGCCCGCATATCGTTCCTCAAGAATTTGCGACATAGGCGCGTGTGCCGCCAGAAAAGTCAATCCGTTTGCTGCGCGGGCGCAAAAGGGCCCTATTTTGAAGGCGGATTCAGTTGCAGGAATACGTTTCTGTAAAGGCTTGAGGTAATACAACCACAAATCCCTGTCAGGGGTGTTCGACTCAACCAGCTTGAAAAAAATCTCAAAACCGGCATTATATGCAGTCAGTGCTGTTAACGGGGGGCGGTACAGTCCGTATTAGGGAGCGGTTAAGGGGAGCTCTCTAAAACTGCGATATCGGACGTCGCAAAATCCCGTGCAGATGTTTGTGTAGTATAGGAGAATACCAATGACTCATCACGTCGATGTCCATGTGGGCAAGCGCGTTCGGCATCGCCGCTGGCTGATTGGGATGACCCAGCAGCAGTTGGCGCAGCAAGTTGGTATCAAGTTTCAGCAAATCCAGAAATATGAGACCGGTGCCAACCGAATCAGCGCATCCCGCCTGTGGGACATCGCCGAGGCGCTGGATGTTCCGGTCAGCTTTTTCTTCGAAGGTCTGGAAGAAGCCCAGAAAAGCGATGCGGACAAGAAATCCGTCCCTGCTGACCTGATGGGTGACAAAGAAGCTTTGGATCTGGTGCGCTCTTACTATGCGATTCCGGAAAACCAGCGTCGCCGCCTGTTCGAACTGGCGCGGGTTCTCAGCGACGTTGCCTGACTGACTTGACTTTGTCGCGGATTGCCCGCACCTCGGGGCCATGCAACCGACGACACTGAGCGATATCGAAATTGCCGAAGAAATGGCCGAGGCTGCGCGTGAGGCCATACTCCCCTTTTTTCGTCAAACAAATCTGGAAACCGCCAACAAACTGACCGACGGGTTTGACCCGGTCACCGTGGCTGACCGCGCCGCTGAACAGGCGATGCGGGACGTTCTGGCGCGGCGGTGCCCGGATGACGGTGTGCTGGGCGAGGAGTTCGGCGCGCATACGGGCACCAGTGGCCGTACCTGGGTACTGGACCCCATCGATGGCACCCGTGGGTTTATCAGCGGCACGCCAACCTGGGGTGTTTTGATTGCGCTGAGTGATCAGGACGGGCCTTTTATGGGTGTAATCGATCAGCCGTATATCGGAGAGCGCTTTGTCGGATCGTCTTCCGGTGCTCACATGACCGGTCCGCAGGGCACCAGAAGAATTCGAACGCGCGATACCAGGGCGCTGGATCAGGCGACTTTGTTTACCACGTTCCCCGAGGTTGGAACCCCGCAGGACCGCGCAGGGTTTCAGGCCGTGTCCGATCAGGTACAGCTGACGCGCTATGGAATGGATTGCTATGCCTATGCGCTTCTGGCTGCCGGGCAGGCGGATTTGGTGATCGAGGCGGGCTTGAATTCCTATGATATTCAAGCGCCGATTGCCGTTATTCAGGCGGCTGGCGGTGTCGTGACTGATTGGCAGGGCGGCCCCGCGCATCAAGGCGGTCGGGCCCTGGCTGCGGCCAACGCTGACCTGCACGCCGCAGCGCTTGAGATACTCCGCCAATTCTGAATCCTGTTGCCCGGCGCATCAAAGGCAACTACACCGGGGATGGCCGGTTCTTGCGCCCGTTTTCCACCGGCCGACGCACTTCTTGCATGAGACGGGCAGATGCAGGAGCGCGAAATGACGGAAACCCTACTCAAGAATGCTGATCTGATCCTGACGATGGACGAGTCCCGGCAGGAATTGTCCAAGGCCGATATTTTGGTCCGCGACGGGCAGATTGCCCGGATCGGGCGGGGATTGGAAACACAGGGTGAGGTGCATGATGTTTCAGGCTGTGTGGTGACGCCCGGCCTGGTGAATACCCACCACCATCTTTATCAAACTCTGACACGGGCGGTGCCGGGCGGACAGGATGCGTTGCTGTTTGGGTGGCTGCAAACGCTCTACCCGATCTGGTCGCGTTTCGGGCCGGAGGAAATGTTCACCTCGGCCCAGATCGGTTTGGCCGAACTGGCGCTGTCGGGGTGCACGCTCAGTTCCGATCACCTTTACCTCTATCCCAACGGTGCGCGGCTTGAGGATACGATCGCTGCCGCATCCGAGTTGGGGATGCGGTTTCATCCGACACGCGGCGCGATGAGCATCGGCGAGAGCGATGGGGGTCTGCCGCCGGACCATCTGGTGGAAAAGGAAGCCGCCATTCTGGACGACATGGTACGTGTCGTGGATGCGTTTCACGACCCGTCGGAGGGTTCGATGTGCCGCGTTGGCCTTGCCCCGTGTTCACCGTTTTCCGTCAGCCGGGACCTGATGCGCGATGCGGCGTTGCTGGCGCGGGACAAGGGCGTGATGCTGCATACCCATCTGGCCGAGAATGATGAGGATATTGCCTATTCGCAGGCGCAATTCGGCTGCCGCCCGGGGCAATATGCCGAGGAATTGGGTTGGACCGGCCCGGATGTCTGGCACGCCCATTGCGTCAAGCTGGACGGGGCCGAGATTGATCTGTTCTCGCGCTCTGAAACAGGCGTGGCCCATTGCCCCTGTTCAAATTGCCGCCTCGGATCGGGTATCGCGCCGGTGCGGGCGATGCGCGATGCGGGTGTCAAGGTCGGCTTCGGCGCGGATGGATCGGCCAGCAATGACAATGGCAACCTCATGCTTGAGGCGCGCCAGGCCATGTTGTTGCAGCGGGTCGCCAATGGTGCGGATGCCATGTCGGTCCGCGAAGCGCTTGAGATTGCGACGCGCGGCGGGGCGGATGTGTTGGGACGTCCCGATTGCGGACGGCTGATGCCCGGAAAACGTGCCGATATTGCGGTGTGGGATATCTGCGGCATCGAAAGCGCGGGCAGTTGGGATCCGGCGGCGCTGCTTCTGGCGGGGCCGATGTCGGTGAAACACCTGTTCGTCGAAGGCCGCCAGATCGTACGTGACGGGCACATAACGACCATTGATCTGCCCCGCGTGATCGAGCGTCAGAACACGCTGGCCCGGGCGTTGCAGGCTTAAGCCGCCTGCCGCCCGCCGATCCAGACCTCTGCCACGGCCCGATCATCGCCCATCATGATCGTCGGGAAGATCGCTTCCCAAACGTCTTCTGCATGGGCCTCGCGCTGGGCGATGGCGGGGGTCGAGGCGAGGTCGATCACGACCAGATCCGCCTCCATCCCCGGAGTGATGTTTCCGATGCAGTCGTCCATACGCAGGCTACGGGCCGATCCGACCGTGCCCAACCACAGCAATTGCGCCGGGTGCAGAGGGCGGCCGCGCAATTGGCCGATCTCATAGGCGGCGGCCATGGTGCGCAGCATCGAAAAGCTGGACCCGCCGCCGGTATCCGTGGCCAGACCGATCCGGTGGCCATCATGGATCAGCCCGTTCATGTCAAACAGTCCCGATCCGATGAAGGTGTTCGACGTGGGGCAATGAATCAAAGAGGCATCGACCTCGCGCAGCCGATCCCGTTCCCGGTCTTCCAGGTGGATGACATGGCCATACAGGCCGTTCTGGCCCAACAGGCCAAATTTCTCGTAGGTATCCAGATAATCCCTTGCATCAGGGAACAGGGACCGGACCCATTCGATTTCATCCGTTTGCTCGCTCAGGTGGGTTTGCATGAGACAATGGGGATGTTCGGCCCAAAGCGCGCCCATGGCCTCGAGCTGTTCCGGGGTCGAGGTGGGCGAAAAGCGTGGTGTGATCGCATAGGACAAGCGGTCGACGCGATGCCATTTTTCCAGCAGGGCGGCGGACTGGTCATAAGCCGTCTGCGCGGTGTCGCGCAGACCTTCGGGCGCGTTACGGTCCATGCAGGTCTTGCCGGCGACCACACGCTGCCCACGCTGTTGCGCCGCGGTGAAAAAGGCATCCACGCTTTCAGGGTGAATCGTGCAAAAACTGCACATGGTCGTGGTGCCGTGGGCGGTCGTCAGGTCCAGATACCGGTTGGCGATCTCGGTCGCATAGTCGAAATCGCCGAACTTCATCTCTTCCGGGAAGGTGTAGGTGTTCAGCCAGTCGATCAGCCGCTTGCCCCAGCTGGCGATCATCGCCGTCTGTGGGTAATGCACATGCGGGTCGACGAACCCAGCCATGATCAAGCACGTTCCGTGATCCTTCGTGACTGCGTCAGGATGGGCTTTTTTCAGCGCGTCGATGGTGCCGACCTCGGCAATTCGCCCGTGTTCGATCACGACCGCTTCGTCCAACCGGGTCGCCTCGGTCGGCTCTCCGTCGAAGGGTGAGCCTGTGAAACTCAGAACACGCCCTTTCAAAAGCGTCTTTTGCGCCATTTTCCCTGTTCTCCGCCTGTTTGGAACCGCACACCAGCATAGGCGGACGAAAGAAGTGGGTAAATCGGCGCATTGTCATTGTTTTCCGGTAGCTGCTTCTTCTATTTAAGAGCAAATCGTAAAAAAGGGGCAGAGCATGACGACAGGCAGAGACGAAGCCGGACACGATCAGCCCCGGGATGAAGACGCCTATGCGTTGGATCCCAAGGCAGTAGCGGCAATCCTGTACGCGGTGGATATAGACGACCGCGACAAGCTGATCGAGTTGATGGAGCCGCTGCACTCGGCCGACATTGCCGACCTTCTTGAACAGATCAATCCGTTTGACCGGTCGCGCCTGATTCGCCTGTACGACAAAGAGTTTGACGGCGACATCCTGTCTGAACTGGATGAATCGGTTCGTGAAGAGGTGATCTCGGTCCTGAACCCGGATGTTCTGGCCGATGCCGTGCGCGAGATGGAAAGCGACGATGTCGTTGACCTGCTTGAAGACCTTGAGGAACCGCAGCAGGAAACCATCCTGGACGCGCTGGAGGATTCCGAACGGATCGCAGCCGAACAGGCCCTGTCCTACCCCGAGAACTCGGCGGGTCGCCTCATGCAGCGTGAAGTGGTCATGGCGCCCGAGCATTGGACCGTTGGCCAAGCCATTGATTTCATGCGCGCCAATGACGATTTGCCCGAGCAGTTCTATCACGTCGTTCTGGTCGATCCGCGCCTGAAACCTGTGGCGCAGGTGACGTTGGGCAAGCTGATGGCGGCGCGGCGTGACGTGCCTCTGCTTGATCTGACAGAGGAGGAGTTTCACATCATCCCTGTCGATCAGGATGAGGAAGACGTGGCTTATGCCTTCAACCAGTATCACCTGATCTCGGCCCCGGTGGTGGATGCGGATGGCCGTTTGGTCGGTGTCATCACCATTGATGACGCGATGGTCGTTCTGGATGAAGAGCATGAAGAAGACATCCTGCGTCTTGCCGGTGTCGGCGACGAAAGCTCGTTGTCCGACAGCGTGGCGGCAACCAGCCGGCGAAGGTTGCCCTGGCTGGCGGTGAACCTGTGCACGGCGATCTGTGCCTCTTTGGTGATTTCGCAATTCGAGGCGGCGATTGATCAACTGGTCGCGCTGGCCATCCTGATGCCGATCGTCGCGTCGATGGGCGGCAATGCTGGAACACAGTCGCTCACCGTTACGGTGCGCGCGTTGGCGACGCGCGACCTGACCAATGCAAACGTGCTGCGCGTTATTCGCCGGGAACTGCTGGTGGGGATGCTGAATGGGCTCTGCTTTGCAATCGTGCTGGGGACCGTGGGGATGCTGTGGTTCGATTCCCCGCTGCTGGGTGTCGTGATTGGGTCGGCCTTGGTCGTGAACATGATCATCGCAGGCTTTGCAGGTACGGTAGTACCAGTCGTGCTGGACCGCTTGGGCATCGACCCGGCGCTGGCATCGGGAACCTTTGTGACAACCACGACGGATGTCATGGGTTTCTTCATATTTCTTGGGCTTGCCAGCGTGGTGCTCCTGTGACCGATCTGACCGAAATCAAAGCCGCAGCGCGCAAAGCGGCGTTTGCCCGCCGCAAGACCGCGTTTGATGCCCGCTTGCCGGGCGCAGCCGGGCGCTTGTCCGAAGTTCTGGCAGGCCATCGCGGCGTTCCCCTGTCAGGTTACATGCCGATCCGGACCGAGATCGACCCGGTGCCTGCGATGGCCGAGGCATCGGCTTATGGCCCGGTGGGGGTGCCTGTCATTCAGGCAACCGGTCAGCCGCTGAAATTCTCTCGCTGGACGCCGGACGGTGTGCTCAAGGATGGCCCGTTCGGTGCAAAAGTGCCCCAGGTGGATGACTATTTCGACCCCGAAATCCTGATCGTGCCGCTGGTCGCCTTCGATGCAAATGGTGGCCGCCTGGGGTATGGCGGCGGGTTTTATGACCGAACGCTGGAAGGCTTGCGCTCCAAACGCCCGACGCTTGCCATTGGCTTTGCTTTTGACGCGCAAGAGACTGCGGATCTGCCGCTCGAGCCAACCGACCAACCACTGGACATGGTTGTCACGGAAAGCCGCGTGTTGACCTTCTAGCTGCTATTGCTCGAAGTGGCTGCGCAAGAAATCCCAGGCATCCACCTCGGTGCCGTCTTTCAGGATGCAGATGCCATAGACACTGCCTTCTTCGTTTTTACGAAGCTGGTAGGTCCCGTCGTTTTCAATGCAGAAGGTCGCGGCGGGGTTGGGCATGGATGTCTTGGTGCCTTCGGCCGCGGCAGCGGTTGCCGCCAAAAGGCAGCCGGTCAGAACAATTGACGACTTCACGAAGAATTCCTTCTGTATTCAAAAGACGTATCGAAACATTGCCACGGCAGAATTTGATTTCAACCCCGAAGTCTGCCGTTAATTTCACGCTTCCGCCTTGTTATTGCCCTGTACAGCCCCTACGACCCGGATCATGAGGATTCTGTTTCTTGGCGATGTCATGGGGCGCGCGGGCCGCGCTGCCGTTCAGCAGCATTTGCCGCGCCTGCGCGACGAATGGCGGCTGGATTTTGTTGTGGTCAATGGCGAAAACGCGTCGAACGGCATGGGGTTGAGCGGAGATCACGCCAGGCTGTTGCTCGACGCCGGGGCAGATTGCCTGACGCTGGGCGATCATGCGTTCGACCAGAAAGACATGCTGCAATTCATCGAGAAGGAACAGCGCATCATACGACCCGTGAACTTCGCCAAAGGCGCGCCGGGGCGGGGTCATCGGTTGTTCACGGCGCCGGGGGGGCGCAAGGTTCTGGTTGTGCAGGTGCTGGGTCAGGTCTTTATGAAGCGTCCGTTCGACGATCCGTTCTCAGCCATTGAGCCGATCCTGAAATCCCATCCCAGGGGAGGTCAGGCGCAAGCAATCATCGTGGACATGCATTGCGAAGCGACGTCCGAGAAGATGGCGATGGGGCATTACTGTGACAAGCGCGCCAGCCTTGTGGTGGGAACGCATACCCATGTGCCAACCGCGGATTCGCAGATTCTGCCGGGTGGCACCGGGTATCTGACAGATGCAGGCATGTGCGGAGACTACGATTCGGTCATCGGCATGGACAAGCAAGAGCCGATGCGACGGTTCATCACCGGTATGCCTAAGGCGCGCTTTACCCCCGCAAATGGCGAGGCCACACTGAGCGGCGTGTTCGTGGAAACCGATGATCGTGACGGACAGGCCAAATCCGTGCGCATGGTGCGGGTCGGCGGGCGTCTGGAACAAGCCGGGCCCGAATAGTCATCGTCAGGCTTGCTCTGTCGGGCGCAATGCGTGAAACTGCATGTCATCAGGCGCTTGGGCCGGGGTTCGGACAGAATACCACGAATGAATTTCCTTTCACTGACAGACACAGGAAGCGCAGTTCTGGCGCTGGTCATCGTTGCGGGCATGTTCATCATGTTCCTGCGCGAGGTTTATCCGACCGAAGTCGTGGCGATTGGCGGTGTCTCACTGATGCTTGTAACCGGCATCTTGCCCTATCAAAGCGCGCTTGCGGTTCTGTCCAACCCGGCACCCTGGACGATTGCCGCGATGTTCATCATCATGGGGGCCTTGGTGCGGACCGGAGCCCTGGACTCGTTCACCTCGACCGCGCAGAAGCAGGCTCAGGTAAACCCGCGTATTGCCATCGCTTTGCTTATGGGGTTTGTCGTGCTGGCCTCGGCGGTGGTGTCGAATACGCCAGTGGTCGTGGTGATGATACCGGTCTTTGTGCAAATTGCCCGCACCCTGAATGTTCCCGCGTCCAAATTGCTGATTCCGCTGAGTTATGCGGCCATTCTGGGCGGCACGCTGACATTGATCGGCACGTCCACCAACCTGCTGGTGGATGGCGTGGCCCGCGCGCAGGGGATGAAACCCTTTACGATTTTCGAAGTCACGCCGCTGGGGATCGCGCTGGTGATCTACGGCATGATCTATTTGCGCTTCATCGCGCCCAAACTGTTGCCCGAGCGGGACAGCATGGCGTCGCTGCTCAGTGACCGGTCCAAGATGAAGTTCTTTACCGAGGCCGTCATTCCGCCGGACAGCAACCTGATCGGGCGCGAAGTGACGGGCGTGCAGTTGTTCAAACGCCCCGGCGTGCGTCTAATCGATGTCATCCGGGGGGATGAGTCGTTGCGGCGCAACTTGAAAGGCGTCGAACTGAAGGTCGGCGACAGGGTGGTTTTACGCACCGAGATGACCGAACTTCTGAGCCTTCAGCGCAACCGGGAACTCAAACGCGTGGATCAGGTATCCGCCGTTGAAACCAAGACGGTTGAGGTGTTGATCACGCCCGGATGCCGTCTGGTGGGGCGGACCCTTGGGATGATGCGGCTTCGGCGTCGCTATGGCGTTTACGTGCTGGCGGTGCACCGTCGCAACCAGAATATCGGCCGTCAGTTGGATGAATTGGTGGTCAGGGTTGGGGATACGTTGCTTTTGGAAGGTGCCCCGGCGGATATCCAGCGGCTGGCGGCTGATATGGACATGGTGGACGTCACACAACCATCGGCTCGAGCATTCCGTCGAAGCCATGCACCCATTGCGATTGGTGCTCTTGTAGGGATTGTCGCCCTCGCTGCGCTGGGCATTGCGCCCATCCTGTTGTTGTCGATTGTGGCCTGCGCCGTGGTTCTGTTGACCCGCTGTATCGACGCGGATGAGGCGTTTTCCTTTGTTGAAGGTCGTCTGTTGGCGTTGATCTTCGCGATGCTGGGCATAGGGGCTGCGCTGGACAGCTCGGGCGCGGTTTCCCTGATCGTCGAGGCCGTTGCGCCGGGGCTCAGTGCCTTGCCGCCATTCCTAATTATCTGGGCGATTTATCTGCTGACCTCGGTGCTGACCGAACTGGTCTCCAACAACGCCGTTGCGGTTGTCGTCACCCCGATCGCCATCGGTCTGGCGCAGGCTGTCGGAATAGATCCGCGTCCGCTGGTCGTCGCGGTCATGGTGGCGGCCTCGGCATCGTTTGCAACACCGATCGGATACCAGACGAACATGATGGTCTATGGTCCCGGAGGCTACAGGTTCACCGACTTCATGAAAGTGGGCGTGCCGCTGAACCTGACGGTCGGATTGTTGGCGTCCCTGCTGATCCCGTTGATCTGGCCGTTATGACATCGGCACAGATTTGCCGCTTTGCTCGCGGCGTACTTGTAAATGTCGGATGAACAGCAATCTTTTGTAGAACTGATATTTGAAGGGTACTGCCATGCTGACACTCGTCCGCACCACGTTTCCTGCGGTTGCCTTCGCCACCGTTTTGAGCGGCACATCGCTTGCTGGAACCGTCGAAGGAACCGCAACCTACCGAGAGCGTATTGCGCTCCCGCCCGGCGCGACCTTGTTCGTCGAGCTTCAGGATATCTCATTGGCGGATGCGCCGGCCGAAACGCTTGCCGCGCAGAGATATGCCCTGACCGGTGTGCCGGCACAGTTTGAACTGACCTATGATGATGCGTTGATCCAGGACGGGCGCAGATATGCCGTGCGTGCTTCGGTCATGCAGGGGCAAAACCAGTTGTTCACCACCGATACCGTCTACCCGGTTCTGACAGATGGGGCCGAGAATTCAGCTGACCTGCTGATGATTCAGGTGCAACACCAAGGTGCCGCGATGCTGGAAAACACCGAATGGGTCGCTTCGGGCCTCAATGGTGCGCCTGTCGAGACAGAGAAACGTCCTGAGCTTGCTTTCGGGCAGGGCGGAGCGTTTTCAGGTAGTGGTGGCTGTAACAGGTTCAGTGGCCAGGCCGAGATTTCTGCCAATCGGATCGCGTTCCCGGACAATATGGCTGCAACGCTCATGGCGTGCCCACCCCCGCTGGACGAGGTCGAGCGGCAGTTTCTGAAAGCGATGCAAACTGTCACGACCTTCGCGGTGCAAGGCAACGCGCTGGCCTTGCTGGATGCTCAGGGTGAGCCGGTGATCAAACTGGAGCGCAAGTAAAAGGGCAGGGTTGTCAGGCGACGGCCCTCGATCGCCCTGCGTTGCGACCCGAAAAGATGCAGCCACCCAGAAAGGTCCCTTCCAGCGCGTTGTAACCGTGATAACCACCGCCACCGAACCCTGCGACTTCACCGGCTGCGAACAGGCCGGGCACCACCTGGCCGTCGGCGCCGATCATCTGACTGTCCAGATTGGTCTGCAAACCGCCCAGTGTCTTGCGGGTCAGCACGTGCAGCTTGACCGCGATCAGCGGGCCATTCTTGGGGTCCAGGAACTTGTGCGGCTTGGCGGTGCGGATCAGTTTGTCTCCACGATAATTGCGGGCTGCAAGGATCGCCATCATCTGCGCGTCTTTTGAGAACGGATTGTCGACCTGAGAATCCCGCGCCTCGATCTGGGCACGCAAATGGGCCTCGTCTATCAGCCCCCCACCCAAATGGTTCATTCCGTTGACCAGCTCGGTCAGCGTGTTGGCAACAACAAAATCCTCGCCCTTCTCCTTGAATGCCTCGACCGGGGCGGTCGCTTTGGACCCGGACAGTATGCGTTGACGAATAACCTCTTTCCAGCTGCCTGACGTGAAATCGGGGTTCTGTTCAGACCCGGACAGGGCGAATTCCTTCTTGATCACCTTCTGAGTCAGAACGAACCAACTGTATTCATACCCGGTGTTCAGGATTTCGCGCAGTGTCCCCAGCGTATCGAACCCGGGCAGGCAGGGGGGCTGCAACCGGTTTCCGCGCGCGTCGAACCACATCGAGCTGGGGCCGGGCAGAATGCGAATGCCATGGGCGGGCCAGATCGGATCCCAGTTGCGCACGCCTTCGGTGTAATGCCACATGCGGTCGCCGTTGATGACATGGCCACCGGCCTTTTCGCTGATGGCGATCATCCGACCGTCCACATGGAAGGGCACACCCGCCACCATGTCCTTGGGCGGGTCGCCCAGACGGTCGCGGGGCCAGTTCTGGCGCACCATCTCGAAATTGCCACCGATCCCGCCCGAGGTGACGATGACCGAGGGCGCATAGACCTCGAACTCGCCCACCTCGTCGCGGTTGGTCTTGCCGCCGCGCGGGGCCGCGTCATCGGCCAGCACCTCGCCCGAGACGCCCTTGGCCTCGCCGTTCTGCATGATGATGTGGCTGACCTGATGGCGGTATTTCATCTGGATCAGACCGGCGCTGACATGGTCGCGGACCCGGCGGATGAAGTGTTCCAGCACGCCAGGTCCGGTGCCCCAGGTGATGTGAAAGCGCGGGACGGAATTGCCGTGGCCGTTTGCGTAGGACCCGCCACGTTCAGCCCAGCCCACGACCGGAAACCAGCGCAGCCCCATGCCATGCAGCCAGGGACGCATTTCACCGGCGGCGAACTCGATATAGGCTTCGGCCCATTTACGGGGCCAGGTATCTTCTTCGCGGTCGAACTGCGCGCTGCCCATCCAGTCGCGCAACGCCAGATCGTGGCTGTCGCGGATACCCATGCGGCGTTGTTCCGGCGTGTCGACCATGAACAGGCCACCCAGGCTCCAGAATGCCTGACCGCCCAGAAAACCTTCTGGTTCCTGATCGAGTATGATTACCTTCTTGCCTCGGTCGCCCAGTTCGGCAGCGGCGGCCAATCCGGCCAGACCAGCCCCGACAACGATCGCATCAGCAGTGTTGTTTGTCATAACGGTCCTTTCAGCGCCTGCGGAACCAGACAAGAAACGGCAGAACCACGGCGTACATCGTAATACCATATACCGCCGAGGGCAGGGCCAGCGGGCTGAACCCGCTTTCGGTATTCGTGATCAGCGCCGCCAGTGTAATGCCCAGCGTGGAATTTTGAATTCCGGTTTCGATCGAGATCGTCTTGCACTCATTCCAGGACAGGTTTGTTATCCGCGCCAGCCCCAATCCGATGAACAGCAGGGCGATATTCAAAGAAATCAAGCCTGCGCCCATGATGCCGAGATTGTCGACCAACAATTGCCAGTTCCCGGCCAGTGCCGCGGCAATGATCAGCACGAACAAAACGGTCGCGAGCGCCGACAACCCCGGCTCGACACGGTTTGCAAACCCTGTTGCAAAGCTGCGAACTCCGACCCCGATTGCCACGGGCAGCGTTGTTATCAGAAACAATGCAACAGCCAGCCCGGTGATCGAAACCTCGGGGGCTTCGTCGCCCATGAAATGCGCGATCGACCAGGCGGCCAGTATCGGCACAGTCACCATCGACAGAAGGCTGATCACGGCGGTCAGGCTGACTGAAAGCGCGACATCGGCCTTGGCGAGCTTTGACAGGATATTGCTGGTTACGCCGCCCGGGCAAAAACTGAGCAGCATGAAACCAACGGCGATCTCAGGCGGCAAAGCAAAAAATTTGACCGTCGCAAAGGCCGCCACCGGCAATAGAACAACCTGACTTGCCGCCCCGATGGCAAAGGCGCGTCGTCGGCTCATGACACGGCGGAAGTCTGCCACCTCCAGCCCGATGCCCAGAGACAGCATGATAACGGCCAGTGAAACCGGCAGACCGACGTTAATGAGCAGATCCAAGGACAACTCCTCCCAAAGTTGCGTCAGATCAGCCTAAGCGAGGGGGCAAGGCGCAGGCAACCGCGCCGTTGGGTCACTCGTATCGTCGGACGAACCGGCGCAGGATCTCGCCGGGTTGTGTGACATCGGCCGAATGGCAGCGGTCAATCAGTTTTTGCGCGTCTTCAGGCGGGAAATAGCCGTGGTTCTTGTAGATATTGATGCGCTGTTCAAAATCCCTGGCATCGGCCTCGGGGTGGAACTGCGTGGCATATACGTTCTGCCCCCAGCGGATCATCTGGAACGGGCAGGGGTCTGACGTGACAAGGTGAACGCAACCCTCGGGCAGCGCCTGAACCGCTTCCTTGTGACCAACGAATGCGTCGAAGGTGGGTTCCAACCCTGCGGTCAACGGGTCCTGCTGGCCTTCCGGGGTCAGGTGGCACGTGGATGGTCCGACGGGTTCGCCATATCGGGCCTTGCTGACGTCGCCACCCAGATGCGCCGCCAGAATGCCAAGGCCATAGCAGCAGCCCATGAACGGGTGATCCTGTGCGATGATCTGCGGCATCAACCCCATGATCGTCGCCTCGATCCGGGCATCCAGCGGGGATTTGGTCGCCGGGTCGTCACTGACGCATCCAGGTCCGCCGCCCACGATGACACCGGCGTAGTCTGTGACATCCATCTCCCCGGGCAGGTTTTCGCAATCCAAACGGATGCGACGCGTCTGTTCAGGAGACAACCCGCTCCGGTTCAGGATCGAGGCGTATTCGGCGTCGGATGCATCGGTTTCGGGGCGCAGTTGCAGGATCAAAAAGGGTTTCATGCGCAGCCTTTACCCGTCACAGCGGCCAGAACACAAGAATGGCGGGAACAGAAACGGCGATGATCAGCATCTCCAAGGGCAATCCCATGCGCCAGTAATCCCCGAAACGATAGCCGCCGGGCCCCAGAACCAGCGTGTTGTTTTTGTGCCCGATGGGGGTCAGGAACGCAGCCGAGGCCGCAACGGCCACGGTCATCAGAAACGGGTCGGGTGACACCTCGAGCGTGCGTGCCATTTGTATCCCGACCGGCGCGGCGACAATGGCGGTGGCGGTGTTGTTCAACACGTCTGACAAAGTCATCGTGACGACCATCAGTACGGTCAGAATGGCCCAGGCGGGCAGACCATCGGTCAGCTGGATCAGGGCGTTTGCGATCAGTTCGGTTCCGCCCGAGGTCTCCAAAGCACTGCCCAGAGGGATCATAGACCCCAGCAGTACGACCACCGGCCATTCGATGTGATTGTAAATCTCGGTGATCGGCATGATCTTGGTCAGCACATAAGCAATCACCACCAGCCCCAAAGCAATGGGAAGATAGATCAACCCGACACTTGCGGCCAAGACAGCGGCGGCGAACAGGCCGATGGCCAGCCATGCCTTGTCGTTAGCCGTAACGTTCAGCCCGCGTCCGGCAAGGGGCAGGCAACCCAGCCATTCCGTAACATCCGCAGCGCGGTCGCGGGGGCAGAGCAGCAGCAGGATATCGCCCGGTTCCACCTCGGTCTTGCGGACCTGTTCGGTGATCCTGCGCCCCTGGCGTGAGATGCCCATCAGAACGGTGCTTTGCCGCCAGGCCAGCCCAAGCCCTTGTGCCGTGCGACCTGTGATGCGCGCGCTTTCCGGCACGACGACTTCGATCACTTCCAGCCCGTCCCCCTCAGCCGTCAGCAATTCCTGCCGGCGCGTGTCCGAGAAATCCAGGTTGAGCGCGGCACGGAACTCGTCCAGCGCTTCGGGTCGGGCTTCCAGAACCAGCGCGTCACCTTCCTGCAAAACGGCGTGCGCCGACCGGCCATAGCGACGCTTGCCATCCCGGATCAAACCGATGATGGCCACGTCCGATTTCTCGGCCGCCTCATAAAGCTCGCTGACCCGTTTGCCGATATGGGCGGATTTCGGTGGAACGGTCAGCTCGGCGATGTATTCGGCCAAGGTTTCCGATGTTTCAGCCTGCGGCCCGCGATTGGGGATCAGGCGCCACCCTACCAGTGCAACAAAGGCAAGGCCGGCGATCGCGGCCAGCCCACCGACCGGGGCAAAATCGAACATGTGAAACGGCTCGCCCAGTGTTTCGGCCCGGATCGAGGCGATGATGATGTTCGGGGGGGTCCCGATCAGCGTGGCCATCCCGCCGAGAATCGTGGCAAAGCTCAGCGGCATTAGCGACAGGCCCACAGACCGGCCCGCTTTGCGTGCGGTCTGAATGTCCACGGGCATCAGCAGCGCCAGCGCCGCTACGTTGTTCATGAAGGCCGACAGAACCGCGCCGATCCCACCCATCAGGGCGATATGCGCGCCCAGGCCCCGCGAGGCATCAACCAGCGTGCGGGTGATCAGGAACACTGCTCCGGATCGGACCAAACCGGCAGAAACCACCAAAACCAGCGCCACGATGATAGTCGCCGGATGGCCGAACCCGGCAAAGGCGCCATCCACGGGCACGACGCCCAGCACGACGCCGATCATCAGTGCGGCAAAGGCCACAAGGTCGTATCGAAACCGGCCCCATAGCAGCATTCCGAAGACGGTGATGAAAAGCGCAAAAAGAATGATCTGGTCTGTTGTCATGCCGTCACCATACTAGCCGGTGAAGCCGTCGCAAGCCGCTCTCTTGATCCTGCCCCCTGCAAACGTCTATATGAGCGCCGAACACGCAATCACGATGACGAGGACGCATTATGGCAGGCCACTCAAAATGGGCCAACATCCAGCACCGCAAGGGGCGTCAGGACGCCGCGCGGTCCAAACTGTTTTCCAAACTGTCGAAAGAGATCACCGTTGCCGCCAAGATGGGCGACCCCGATCCTGAAAAGAACCCGCGCTTGCGTCTGGCCGTGAAAGAGGCCAAGTCGAACTCGGTTCCCAAGGATGTGATTGACCGCGCGATCAAAAAGTCCACTGCCGGTGAAGGCGACGATTACGAAGAAATCCGCTATGAAGGCTATGGCCCCAACGGCGTGGCCGTGATCGTTGAAACCATGACGGACAACCGCAATCGCACTGCGTCGACCGTGCGTTCGACCTTTTCCAAGAACGGTGGCAATCTGGGCGAAACGGGCTCGGTCGGGTTCATGTTCGAACGCAAGGGCGAAGTGATTTATCCGGCGACGGCAGGTGACGCAGACACCATTTTCGAAGCCGCCATCGAGGCTGGCGCGGAAGATGTCGAAAGTTCAGAGGATGGCCACATCATCTGGTGTGCGGATACGGATCTGAACGACGTTTCGAACGCGTTGGAGGCTGCGCTGGGTGAATCTGAATCCACCAAGTTGGTCTGGAAACCGACCACCACGACGGAGCTGGGTCTGGAAGACATGCAAAAGCTGATGAAGCTGGTGGATGCGCTGGAAGACGATGACGACGTACAGCGTGTCACGACCAATTTCGAAGCCTCGGATGAGGTGATGGCGCAGCTCTGAGCTGTTGCGGAACCTGATTGTGAAACCCGGCTCGACTGCCGGGTTTTTTCGTTTTCGGGCAGTTTCGAAGAGGTGTTGGCTGAAACCTTCGAAACGCTTAGGCTGGTACAACTCGGAAGTTCTGGGACGATGCCACCGAAAGATCCATGACGGATGTGACCTCTGATAAGACCAAGCGAAACGTGCCGGTTCTTGCTGGGCAGAGTATCGTGTCTCAGGTTGCGTGGACTTTGGGCAGCCCATCGGTGGTTTTGCCGTTTCTGGCCGTGTCATTCGAATTGCCGATGTTCGTGGCGGGCGCGCTGGTTTCGGTGCGGATGGTTGGAAGTATGATTTCCGACTTTTTTCTGGCGCAACCCATAGCGGCGAAATCGCAAAAGAAGCGCGCCATCGCTCTGACCGAAGCCGTTATCGGTGCCTGTCTTGTTCTGGCGATGGTGGCCGCCGCGACCGGGGTCGTTCCGTTGATCGCAGTGGTTTTCGTGGCGGTCTTCTTCGTGATCGGTCTGGTGGATGAAGTTCAGAACCTGATGTTCACTGATCTGTTGGGCGATCATGTCCACTCGCGTTCGCGCATGGTCATGCATTACCTGCAACTTGGGGGCGGGGGTCTGTGTGCCATCGGTCTGGCCCTGCTGGTGCATCAGATCACCAAGGAAAACCCACCTTTTTCACGCCATTCAACCATGATCGGCGTATCGGTTGCGTTTTTCATGCTTTCAGGGCTGTTGATGCTGGCAATGACCGAGAATGCCCGCTCTGCGGAACCGGCAAAAAAGACTGGAAGCAAACCCAAGCTGTCGTTCACGGCCAATGCCCGGGGTATCCTTGGCATGTTCGAATACACCTGGTTTCGGCGTTACATGGTTATGCGTATACCTTTGGTGGCTGTGTCGCTATCCGTCCCGTTCTTCGCGCTGATAGCGGCAGAGGCGCATCATGGCTCGGCCAAGGGTCTGACCGCGATGATTGTTTCATCCGCTTCGGGCTATCTTGTCTCGGGGCCGTTGTGGCAGGTCGTGAACATGAAATCGCATCGTGCCGTCATGGTGGTCGGGACACTCATGGTGGCCGCTACCGGAGGTGTTCTGCTGGCATTCCACTACATGGGTATCGATCACGATGTGCACCTGCATGCGATAGCGCTGTTCGTCGTCACCGTCGCGGTGACCGGGATCAGCAGCGCGCGCAAGCTCTATTTCCTGGACGTCGCGCCCAAGGAGCAACGCGTTCAGGGATCCGCGGCTATCAAATCGTTTACTCGATTGTTGGCGGTGCTGCTTTCGGCCGCGCTGGCCGCAGTCGCCCATATGCATGAGGTTGCCTTGGCGGTCGCGTTCATAGTCGCGGCCAGTCTGATGGCTTGCGTGACGTGCTACCTGACGATGTCGCCCGACCGGGAAGATTCCCCCCGGCCTCAGAACTAACGCAGGTCCGCTCAGAAGAACGAGGAAATCTCTTCCAAAGGCTTCTTCAGCTTTGCCACAGAAGGTACGGTCGCGGTGTCCGAGGGATGACCAACTGCGATGATCATTGTCGGTTTCTCGGATGAGGGTCGGTCCAGCGCGTCGTTCAGAAACCGCATCGGATTCGGGGTATGGGTCAGGGTGCTGAGACCGGCGTGATGTAGCGCGGCCAACAGAAAGCCGGTGGCAATGTTCACACTTTCTGGCACGTAGTAATTCTTGTACCGCGTCCCGTCTTCGAATTGCCCCCAGCGTTGGGCAAAGACCACGATCAGCCACGGGGCGGTGGTCAGGTGCTCTTTGACCGCATTGGTCCCGATGGGTTCCAGTGCCTTGATCCATTCATCGCCCGCCCCTCCCGCATAGAACCGGCGCTCTTCTTCTTCGGCTTCCTCGCGGATGCGCAGTTTCAGCTTTGGGTCCGATATGGCAGCAAAGTGCCAGGGTTGATGGTTTGCACCTGACGGCGCTGTTCCCGCGGTGCGCAGGCAGGTTTCGATCACATCGCGGGCCACCGGGCGCGTGGTGAAATCCCGAACGGTATGACGCCGCCGCATTTTTTCAAAAAAAGCCACAGCCGCGCCCTGCATGTCCGCATCACTGATCTCGCATCGGTCGGGCAGGGGAATGGGGTCATAACTGAGGGCGTCGCGTGAGAACATTGGTTCCTCCGATCGAATGAGTCTGACTATTTGCGTTGTGACGGGAGCAAAACCCGTTGCGCAGCATGCTGGACTGCCTGTGTAAGAGGTTTGAGCGCTGGCGCAAGAACACGCCCGACCTGCCAGCTGAGCGCGACGTCCAGTGGCGCATCGGGAACGATCGGGCGCAACTGTCCACGCGCCATGGCGTCTTGCACAAGGGCTGCCGGGTTCATACCCCAGCCAATTCCCGCGATCGCGGCATCAACGAAGCCTTGCGAAGACGGCAGGAAGTGGGAAGGCGGTGAAAGACGGTTGCCGGTGTGACGAGCGATCCACGCTTTTTGCAGGCCGTCTTTCTTGTTGAAGACAAGGCAGGGCGCTTTTCTGAGCGTCTCCTCGGTCACGCCGTCCTTGAACCACGCATTGATAAAGTCCGGGCTGGCGGTGGGCAGATACCTCAACACGCCCAGTTCAAGCGCGTCACAACCGCTTATGGTTTGTCCGCCGACGGTGACGGCGGCGCTGACCTCACCGCGCCTCAGCCAATCTGCCGAATGGTCCTGATCGTCGATCACAAGGTCGAACAGCATGTCGGGCACACGCGCCATCGCGTCAATGAACCAGGTCGCCAGAATGTCGGCGGGAACCGCAATGCGAACCCGCGCGGACCCGGGTTCTTGTACCAGCGCCAATTCACGGGCCAGTTGTGATTCCAGCAGCCCGACATCTTCGGCGTAGCGCGCGATGCGCTGCCCGGCGGGCGTTCCGGTGCAAGGGGTTCCCCTATGGATGAGCGAGGCGCCCACCCGATCCTCCAGCGCCTTTATCCGCTGGGATATCGCCGAAGGGGTCACGGCCAGCTCCGCCGCCGCTGCATCAAAACTGCCATGGCGCAGAATGGCGGACAAGGCGGCCAGTTGGTGAGGGTCCAGCAGCATTAGCAAAACTTAACAGAGGGCAACATCTTTAATTTGATAGATCGTATCGCGGCCATTAGTCAACGCAGTGACAACGCAGGAGATATCATGCCTACATCCGTGATCGCCGGTTTTGCGCTGGGTTTCAGCCTGATCCTCGCCATCGGGGCGCAGAACGCCTTTATCCTGAGGCAGGGCTTGCGGCGCGAGCATGTGTTTTTTCTGTGCCTGACCTGTGCAGTGTCTGATGCCATCCTGATCGGAGCAGGCGTGGCAGGTTTTGGCACTCTGGCACAGGCCGCACCCTGGTTCGAAACCGTGATGCGATACGGTGGGGCGGCATTCCTGATCTGGTATGGCTTGCGCAGTCTGCGGTCATCCTGGCTGGGAGGTTCGGTGATGGAAATCGGCAATGGAAAGCGAACCAGCCTCAAGGCTGCGCTGCTGACGGTATTCGCGTTCACCTGGCTGAATCCGCATGTGTATCTGGATACGGTCGTGCTGATCGGCTCGATCTCGGCCCAATATGACGACCGGCTGGGTTTCGCCCTTGGCGCGATGACATCCAGCTTCGTGTTCTTCTTTTCGCTTGGTTACGGCGCGGGTATCCTTTCCCCGGTTTTTGCGCGCCCCCGGGCGTGGCAGGTGCTGGATGCCGGGATTGGCATCGTCATGCTGGGTATCGCACTGAAACTTGTTATCATGTGAAGGGTTGTTCCCGGCCGGGTTTCGGTGTTCAACCTTGAACATGACTTCATCCACCGTATCGTCCCGCCCGCTTGCCGGCATGTTCTGGATGTTCGCCGCCGGCTTGTCCTTTGTCGTGATGACCGCGCTGGTGAAGTCGCTGGGCACATCGATGAATTCTATCCAGGCCGCCTTCCTGCGGTATGTGCTGGGTTTGGTGTTTCTTTTGCCAGCCATGCGGTCGATCATGTCGACACATCTGACACCCCGCCTGCTGACGCTGTTCGGCCTGCGAGGGGTCGTGCATGCGGTTGCGGTCATGCTCTGGTTCTTTGCCATGACACAGATACCATTGGCCGAGGTCACCGCCATGAATTACATGACGCCGGTTTACGTCACGCTGGGGGCGGCCCTGTTTCTGGGTGAAAAACTGGCCTTTCGCCGGATTGCAGCCATTCTGGTCGCTCTAGTTGGCGTCCTGATCATCCTGCGGCCCGGTTTTCGCGACGTGTCATCAGGCCATCTGGCCATGCTGGGAACGGCCCTGACTCTTGGGGGGTCGTATTTATTGGCCAAGATTCTGGTGCGTGATGTACCGCCATCCGTCGTCGTGGCGCATCTGTCGATCTGGGTGACCATAGCCCTGATACCATTTGCGGTCGCCGTCTGGACGCAGCCAAGCCTGCGGGATCTCGGGGTTCTTTTTCTGGTGGCCAGCTTTGCGACAGCCGGGCACTACTTCATGACCTTGGCACTTCAGGCGGCGCCAGTGGCCGTCACGCAGCCGGTGACGTTTCTTCAGCTGATATGGGCCACGATCCTGGGCGCCGCAGTGTTCCATGAAAGCGTTGACGTGTGGGTTGTCGCGGGCGGCACGCTGATCCTTGCCGCCGTAAGCTTTATCTCATGGCGCGAATTCGTGTTGAACCGCCGGGACTTGACGCCTCCGAGTATTGCGCCGAAGCTGTAACGACAACGCTCCCCGATTTTTCATTAATTGACGAGTCAATAAAAACCCCTTAGCGTGGTCCCGTGACGCCTGCTCAAGGGGAGAACGATGCCAAAAGTCGGAATGGAGCCAATCCGCCGGGATGCGATTGTTCGTGCGACAATCGCTGAATTGGGCGTGAAGAAATCCCTTGATGTAACAGTCAGTCAGATTGCCAAGCGTGCGGGCATGTCCAGCGCTCTGGCGCACCACTATTTCGGCGGCAAGGATCAGATCTTTCTGGCTGCCATGCGGCAGATCCTGTCGGACTTCGGCAAAGAGGCGCGAGGCGAGTTGATAGCAGCCGCGCCGGACGAAAGGGCGCAGGCGATCGTCAGGGCGTGTTTTGCGCCCTCTTGTTTCACACCCGATGTGATTGCGGCCTGGATGACCTTTTATGTACTGGCTCAGACCAATGATGACGCCCTGCGCCTGTGGCAGATCTACCAGGCCCGCATCAAATCCAATCTGACCCACGCCCTGCGGCACAAGTTGGCCGACCCTAAAGAGGCGGCCGAGAACATGGTTGCCCTGATTGATGGTCTGTACATCCGCGCCGCACTCAGCGCCCCCGAAGAACCGCAACTGGCCGTGAGCCACGCGATGCGTGTGCTCGACACTCTGCTCGAGGCTGAAAAATGACAAAACCGAACATTCTGATCCTGATGGTGGATCAGTTGAACGGGACTCTCTTTCCAGATGGTCCCGCTGACTGGCTTCACGCTCCGAACCTGAAGAAACTGGCGGAACGGTCAACCCGGTTTGCCAATGCCTACACGGCGTCGCCCTTGTGTGCGCCCGGGCGGGCCAGCTTCATGTCCGGTCAATTGCCGTCGCGCACAGGGGTCTATGACAACGCGGCCGAGTTCCGCAGCGACATCCCCACATACGCACATCACCTGCGCCGCGCGGGCTATTACACCTGCCTGTCCGGCAAGATGCATTTCGTCGGCCCCGATCAGTTGCACGGGTTCGAAGACCGCCTGACCACCGACATCTATCCGGCCGATTTCGGCTGGACCCCGGATTACCGCAAGCCAGGGGAACGGATCGACTGGTGGTATCACAACATGGGGTCCGTAACCGGCGCGGGCGTTGCCGAGATTTCCAACCAGATGGAATATGACGACGAGGTCGCCTACAACGCCAAAGCCAAGCTTTATGATCTGGCACGCGGCAAGGATGACCGCCCATGGTGTGTGACCGTCAGCTTCACCCATCCGCATGACCCATACGTAGCCCGTCGCAAGTACTGGGATCTGTATGAGGATTGCGAGCATCTGCTGCCCGAAGTTTCTGATATCGGCTATGACAATCAGGACCCGCATGCTCAGCGGATTTTTGATGCCAATGACTGGCGCAGTTTCGACATCACCCAAGAAGATATCCGCAAATCGCGCCGCGCCTATTTCGCCAATATTTCCTATCTGGACGACAAGATCGGCGAAATCCTCGAAGTGCTGGAAACGACCCGGCAAGAGGCGATCATCCTGTTCGTTTCGGATCACGGCGACATGCTGGGCGAACGCGGCTTGTGGTTCAAGATGAACTTCTACGAAGGCTCGGCGCGTGTGCCGCTTATGATCGCGTCGCCTGATCTGCCCGCCGGCCGGATAGATGCTCCGGTATCAACATTAGACGTGACGCCGACCCTGGGGGCGCTGGCCGGCGTAGACATGGCCGAAATCGCTCCCTGGACCGATGGCGAAGACCTCGTGCCATTGGTGCTGGGCGAAGAACGAAGCGCACCGGTGGCCATGGAATACGCGGCCGAGGCATCCTACGCGCCATTGGTCTCATTGCGATATGGCAAGTGGAAATACAATCGCTGCGCATTGGACCCCGATCAGTTGTTTGACCTTGAAGCCGACCCGCACGAACTGAACAACCTGGCCGACAGCCCCGAACACGCAGGTACGCTGCAAACACTGCGTGCCAAATCCGAGGCCCGTTGGGATCTGGATCGCTTCGACGCCGATGTCCGCGCCAGCCAGGCGCGGCGCTGGGTTGTGTACGAAGCGCTGCGGCAGGGCGGCTACTACCCGTGGGATTATCAGCCGCTGCAAAAAGCGTCGGAACGCTACATGCGCAATCACATGGATCTCAACATCGTCGAGGAAAACGCCCGGTTCCCGCGCGGCGAATAACCTCTTCATCTTTTCGAAAATACTCCCGCCGGAGGCATCCAACCTTCTCGGTGGGGCAGGAGTTGTGGAAATGGAAGCAGATTTTGTCATCGTCGGCGCAGGGTCCGCAGGCTGCGCAATGGCATATCGTCTGAGCGAGGCGGGGGCCTCGGTTCTGGTGATCGAACACGGCGGCACCGATATGGGGCCGTTCATTCAGATGCCGGCGGCGCTGAGCTATCCGATGAACATGTCGCGCTATGACTGGGGGTATCAGTCCGAGCCCGAGCCGCACCTGAACAACCGTCGCCTGGCCTGTCCGCGCGGCAAGGTGATCGGCGGGTCGTCCTCGATCAATGGCATGGTCTATGTTCGCGGCCACGCGCGCGATTTCGACACCTGGGCCGAGATGGGGGCTGACGGTTGGTCTTACGCGGATGTTTTGCCTTATTACAAACGGATGGAGACCTGGCACGACGGCGGCCATGGGGGCGATCCGGCTTGGCGTGGCACTGACGGTCCGTTGCACGTGTCGCGCGGCCCGCGCGAAAACCCGTTGTTTCAGGCCTTTGTGGACGCAGGTCAGCAGGCCGGTTACGAAGTCACGGGTGACTACAACGGTGAAAAGCAGGAAGGCTTTGGCCCGATGGAGCAGACCGTCTGGAAGGGGCGGCGCTGGTCTGCGGCGAATGCCTATCTGAAACCCGCGCTCAAGCGGGACAATTGCGATATCGTGCGCGGTCTTGCGTCTCGGGTTGTCATGGAAGACGGTCGCGCCATAGGGGTCGAACTGATCCGTGGCGGCAGGAAAGAAGTCATCAGGGCCCGGCGCGAAGTCGTTCTGGCGGCATCGTCAATCAATTCGCCCAAGCTGCTGATGTTGTCCGGTATTGGCCCAGCAGCGCATCTGGCCGAGCATGGGATCGACGTCGTGGCGGATCGCCCGGGGGTTGGTGCCAACCTACAGGACCATCTGGAGCTGTACATTCAACAGGCGTCGCTGCAACCGATCACGCTCTACAAGCACTGGAACCTGGTCAGCAAGGGCCTGATCGGGGCGCAATGGTTGTTTACCAAAACGGGATTGGGCGCATCGAACCAGTTCGAAAGCGCGGCGTTCATCCGGTCGAAACCGGGCGTGGAATACCCCGACATTCAATACCACTTCCTGCCGATTGCGGTTCGCTATGATGGGCAGGCCGCTGCCGAGGGGCACGGGTTTCAGGCGCATGTCGGCCCGATGCGGTCGCCGTCACGCGGGGCGGTCACATTGCGCTCGGCCCAAGCCGCAGACGCGCCGGTGATCAAGTTCAACTACATGAGCCATGAAAAGGATTGGGAGGATTTCCGCACCTGTATCCGACTGACCCGCGAAATCTTTGGACAAGCCGCCTTCAAGCCCTTTGCGGGCAAAGAAATCCAGCCCGGTGCCGCGGTTCAAACGGATGAAGAACTGAACGCCTTTATCGCGGAACATGCGGAAAGCGCCTATCACCCCTGCGGCACCTGCCGGATGGGGCGTGCGGATGACAAGAATGCGGTGGTCGACCCCGAAGGCCGTGTCATCGGCGTGGACGGGTTGCGCGTTGCGGACAGTTCCATCTTTCCGCAGATTACCAACGGCAACCTGAATGCGCCGTCGATCATGGTGGGCGAAAAAGTGTCGGATTCGCTTTTGGGCAAGGATCCGTTGCCGAAGGCCAATGATCGTCCGTGGATTCACCCCAACTGGGCGACCGCTCAGCGTTAACCTTTCCAAACGGCCCCCGGTTGAATGTGTGTGAAATACCGCGCATATCGGGGGCATGTTAAGGATTTGTTTCATTTTTGTTCTTCTGGTGCCGGGTCTGACTCATGCCGCAGAACAGTTTACAGGTCGGGTTGACGTCGTTGATGCGGATACCTGGCATGTCGGCGGTGTCCGGGTGCGGCTGCACGGTATCGATGCGCCCGAACTGGATCAGACCTGTCAGGATTCCGACGGATCAAACTGGCCATGCGGGGCGTGGGTCACTCATATGGTTCAGAACCAGTTTCAGGGACGGATGACCACTTGTGTCCCGGTGGATCGGGATCGCTACGGTCGCATCGTTGCCCGGTGCAGCGTGGAACGCGAAGATGTCGCTGCCCGGATTGTAGAGCAGGGCTTGGCCTTTGCGTACCGCAAATATTCGGATGCGTACGCAGGTGCCGAGCAGGTCGCGAGGATTGGAAACAGGGGATTGCACAAGACACAGATTCAGGTGCCTTGGGTGCACAGGGCGCGCAAGAAGCCGAAATCCTCTGAAACATGCCTGATCAAAGGAAATGTTTCGTCAAAGGGCGAAAGGATCTTTCACGAACCGGGCCAGAGGTACTATGCCAAGACCCGGATCAGTGCAGCCAGGGGCGAGCGATGGTTCTGCTCTGCTGCCGAAGCACGTGCTGCGGGTTGGCGTGCTGCGCGGCGCTGAATTCTGAATTTTTCCTGTATGAAATTGATCCGCGTCAAAGAGGGCGCCGCGTCACGCTTCTACCACTGATATGTAACGACATATGAAGGAGCGAACAGACATGTCCCACACCCCGCATGAACTGGCCGAAGAGTTTCCGGACAAGGTTGAACTGATGAGCCAGCTCAAGCAAACGGACGCGCATTTTGCCCGTCTGGCTGATGAGTATCACGAGGTCAATCGCGTTGTGCATCGGGCTGAAACCAACGTCGAACCCATGGAAGAACTGGCCGAAGTTGATTTGCGCAAGAAACGGGCAGCGCTGAAAGACGAAATCTGGGCGATTTTGTCCAAGGCCTGAACGCCAGTGCCGGGGCACTCGCTGCCCCGGCCCGGGTCGGGGCTCTCCCGGTAGAGTTTCGGCCATGCGAAATCAGGTGACTTCGTATGGCAGAGTGCCGCGCGTATGGGTATCGATGCTGAGGCGGCGTTCCAGCGGCGGGACCGAACGCTGGTGGCAGTTTTGGCGCTCGCAGATGCGGCAGGAAATGCCGATGGGCTCGTAGGCGCTGGCGTTGTTTATGTCGAGGTTGTCGGCATACACGAGCGCCGGGGCATGGCGCACCTCGCACCCCAGCGCAATTGCGTACCGCCTGACCGGTGCGCCGAATGAGCCGCCTGATTTCGACACATCCCGAGCCAGCGAGATGTAACGCACACCATCCGGCGTTTCTGCCAGTTGCCTCAGGAAATGGCCCGGCGTTTCAAAGGCCCGATGCACGTTCCAAAGGGGGCAGGCGCCACCGAACCGCGCAAATTGCAGGCGCGTGGCCGAGTGCCGTTTCGTGATCGTCCCGGCCTGATCCACGCGGACAAAAAAGAACGGGATACCTTTTGCGCCGGGGCGTTGCAGAGTCGACAGTCTATGCGCAACCTGCTCGATCGATGCGCCGAACCGGTTGCTGAGCAGTTCCAGGTCGTGGCGCTCTTCCTGAGCGGCGGTCAGAAATGCGGAATAGGGCATCAAGGACGCGCCGGCGAAATAATTGGCAAGGCCGATCTTGGCGATGGACCGCGCCTCGTCGCTTTGGAACTTGGCAAAATCCAGTGTCGCTTCCAGCAGTTTGTCCTGACTGATCAATGCCACTTGCAACAGCAGTTGAAACACTTGCGTTTGCGGAGTCGAGCGGGAGGACAGGCGCAGGATTTTGCTTTCGGCGTCATAGGTGCGCAAAGGGGCGATGTCAGAGAACATCACCTGAATGCCACGCTCAGTCAGGCTGTTCAAAGCGGCCTGCCGGATACTGCCCGGGCTTTCCGCGCGATTGGCGAACAGCTCTGCCGCCCGGTCCACGGCATCGATGTAATTGTCGCAATAATGGAAGAAGTCTCGCACCTCTTCCCAGGGGCTGGCCTGCATTCGGGCGTCTTCCCGTCCCAAAGCTTCGTCCAGAGAGGCGAGACGCTCATGTGTTTGCCGGTAGGTTTTGTGCAGCTCGATAAATGCGCGGGCCAATGCCGGGGCGTTTGATGCCGTCAGGCGTAAATCGGCAAGTGGCGGCAGAATATCCGCAAAAACCGGGTCGGCCAGAGCTTCGCGCATATCCGACACCAGTCGCTCACTGTCGCCGGTGCTGAGCTCGGTGACATCCATGCCGAATTCTTGCGCCAGAGCCAACACAACCGTGGTCGAAATCGGCCTGTTGTTGTTCTCCATCTGGTTCAGGTATGGGAGAGAAACACCCAGTTTCGCAGCGAATTCGCGTTGTGTCAGGGTCAGTCGCGTGCGCATTTCACGCAGTTTCGCGCCGGCATAGAGCTTTTGAGTGGCCATGAGATGCCTTTGCAAGTTTTCTTTTTTGGAAGATTAACTTTGCAAAGTTTTCGGGGCAAGTCGTTACAGCCCTAATTGCCGCTCTCGCCGAATGACGGATCCAATTGCGAAAATCGCCAGAACTGCGGATGTGAGCATCAGCCAGAGCAAGGGCATGGCGCCGGTTTCCCGGGTCAGCAGGGTGCCTGCCAGCGCGCTCAGGCCCGCGCCGCCGCCCAGCATGATTGCGCCGCTCAACCCCGAGGCGGTTGCCGCCAGGTGCGGACGAACCGACAGTGCGCCGGAGGTGGCATTGGGAATGGCCATGCCGTTTCCGACGCCCACAAAGGTCATCAAGCTGAAAAAGCTGAGGGCGGTGCCCAGACCTGTGAGGAACAAGGATGCCGAAAGCGCAACGCCCAAGGCGTTCAGCAGGCTGCCCCACAGCACCATCCGGTTGATTCCAATCTGCATGGAAAAACGACCGCTCAGAAAGTTGCCAACAAAATAGCCGACTGCGGGGGCGCCGAAATATATGCCGACCTGTGCCGCGCTTAGACCGAACAGTTCGGTTCCGATAAAGGGCGCACCACCGAGATAGGCAAAGAACGTGCCCGAAGACAACGCGCAGGACAGCGAATAGCCCCAGAACCGTGGCGAGGTCAGAAGTTCAGGATATTCCTTGAATTGCTGAACAAGGGTCTTGCCGCTTTTGGCTGACGTTTCGCCAAAATCCGCGAAGGTCAAGGCAAGCGTCAAGGCGCCCACGGCGAAAGGCAGCCAGAAGTTCGCTTTCCAGCCAAAGCTTTCCTCCAGCAGCCCGCCGATCGCCGGGCCGATCATCGGGACCACGGCCATACCCATTGTCACGTATCCGATCATCGATGCCGCCTGGTCCTGATCGTACATATCCCTTACCGCAGCCCGGCTGAGGACCATGCCGACAACCACGACCGCCTGGCACATTCTGAACGCCAGAAAGATTTCAACGTTGGGCGCATAGATGCATCCAAGCGTGGCCAGCAGGAACAAGCCGATCCCCCACAGCAGAACAGGCCTGCGACCAGCCTTGTCTGCGAGCGGCCCGATCAGGATTTGCAGAACGGCATTGACCAGAAGATACAACGCGATCGACAACTGCATGACCTTGTAATCGGCGCCGAAATACGCTGCCATGTTCGGCAGGCTCGGCAGAAACAGGTTCATGCTCAGCGCAGACAAGCCCGCGAGCAATACAAGTGTCGCCAATGTGGGTGGTGTGCGGCGAACCGCGCGAGAGCTGAACTGCATGGTTCACATGTATAGTCATGGAATTCTGGATTGCCAGCCATCCAGTTATCTCAACGAGAGACTTTGCAAGTTTACAGTTATCCAGATTGTTGTTGCTGAATATTTGCAAATTTGCCGAAAAGAGCTTTGGATGAGAGGCGCAAAAGGGTAGGGTCCCGGCAAATTTTACAGGGGATAATCGTCATGAAAGACATCCTTTCCGAGTTGGAAAACCGCCGCAACGATGCACGACTGGGCGGCGGGCAGAGGCGGATCGATGCCCAGCATGCGCGCGGAAAGCTGACGGCGCGAGAGCGGATCGAGTTGCTGCTGGATGAGGGCAGCTTTGAAGAATTCGACATGTTCGTCAGTCATCGTTGCACAGAATTCGGAATGGAAAAACAAAAACCTGCGGGTGATGGCGTTGTCACGGGTTGGGGCACCATCAACGGACGCATGGTCTATGTGTTCAGCCAGGACTTTACGGTCTTTGGTGGATCGCTGTCCGAGACGCATGCCCAGAAAATCTGCAAGATCATGGATATGGCGGTGCAAAACGGTGCACCGATTGTCGGAATCAACGACTCGGGCGGTGCGCGAATCCAGGAAGGTGTGGCATCTCTGGCGGGTTATGCCGAAGTGTTTCAGCGCAACATCACGGCCTCGGGTGTGGTTCCGCAGATCAGCGTAATCATGGGCCCATGCGCCGGCGGTGCGGTTTACAGCCCTGCGATGACTGACTTCATTTTTATGGTCAAAGACACGTCATACATGTTCGTGACGGGCCCCGACGTCGTGAAAACGGTTACCAACGAGGTTGTAACGGCCGAAGAACTGGGTGGTGCCTCGACCCACACCAGGAAATCCTCGGTCGCCGATGCCGCGTTCGAAAACGATGTGGAAGCATTGGCAGAAGTGCGCCGTCTGGTGGATTTCCTGCCGCTCAACAACCGCGAGAAACCTCCGGTGCGTCCGTTCTTTGATGACCCGCACCGGATCGAGGATTCGCTGGACACTCTGGTTCCGGACAATCCGAATACGCCCTATGACATGAAGGAACTCATCACCAAAATAGCCGATGAGGGTGATTTCTACGAAATTCAGGAAGATTTCGCCAAGAATATCATCACCGGCTTTATCCGGCTGGAAGGTCAGACCGTAGGTGTGGTGGCGAACCAGCCGATGGTTTTGGCGGGATGTCTGGACATCGACAGTTCGCGCAAGGCGGCGCGGTTCGTGCGGTTCTGCGACTGTTTCGAAATTCCTATCCTGACGCTTGTCGATGTTCCGGGCTTTCTGCCGGGCACACAGCAGGAATACAGCGGTGTGATCAAGCACGGCGCAAAGCTGCTTTATGCATATGGTGAGGCGACTGTGCCCAAGGTCACGGTGATCACGCGCAAGGCGTATGGCGGTGCCTATGTGGTTATGGCGTCCAAACACCTGCGCGGCGATTTCAACTATGCCTGGCCGACCGCCGAAATCGCGGTGATGGGTGCCAAGGGCGCAACCGAGATCATTCACCGGGCAGATCTGCATGATGCGGAAAAGACCGCACAGCATGTCGCCGATTACGAAGATCGGTTTGCAAACCCCTTTGTCGCCGCCGAACGCGGGTTCGTCGACGAGGTGATCATGCCGCATTCGACCCGCCGGCGCGTGTCCAGGGCCTTTGCCAGTTTGCGCGGCAAGAAGCTTAAGAACCCATGGAAAAAGCACGACAATATTCCGCTTTGATCCATTCGGGGCGGCTTTGTCCGCCCCGGTTGTTGGCACTGGCAGTCCGATTCTGAGCGAAAAATGCTCAAAATTGCGGCGGAATTGACAAAAAGCGACAAATGGTTGAATGATCCGACCCGTCAGACATAGAACCGCGCAGGCCAAAAGCACTGCGCGCGCGATCCCGGAAGGAGGAGCCTGCCTTCGGTGGGTCCGGGATCGTGCCATATGTCTGGTGTTGTGCGCGTTCGGCACTTCCGTTTTTGCCCAGACAGACAGTTCGTTGCCGGTGCCGTCCGGTCAGCCGGTGCATCTGAGCGATGTCCTGCTGGACAACAACCCCGGTGAGCTTTGGGTGCGCTTTCGATTTGTCGCCCCGAGGATCGGAGCCTCAGTGGGACGGATCGGCTATGACGTGGCGTCGAAGGATATGGAGCATCTGTGCCATATTCTTGCCGTTCCCTACGTGGCTCAGCACGAATTGCAGCCATCAAGAGTTGTCATTTCCCTGTCTGATCGCCCGGTGGAATTCGGCGACACCGCGCCGGACGCGACACAGTATTTTGAAGCCTACCGGCTGGAGCAGTCCCGGTGTATCTGGGAGGGGCTTTGACCATGAACTTACGCATTCATGACGTCAAAGCATCTCAGACCAACGGTGCGGCTTTGGAGGTGCGCAACATGATCCCATCCAGGTTCGGGTTCGAACTATTATTGTCTGCGACAAAAAGCTGTGGAGTGTCGCCATGCTGAAACATCGCGGGTTCCCGGGGCGTCTTTCAGGCACCGATTATCAGTTCACAATTCGGCGCGCCAATCCCAAAGGCGTGACGCCGCTGACGCGGCGGGAACGGTTCCGGGATCGCAAACCGGCGGACAAACGTGCCGATGCTGCCTTCATGGAGGCCCTTTGGGCCCATTTCGGCGATCAGCCGTTCGAGCGGGGCAATCTGGATGCCGGACGGCTCAGCTGGCTTTTCGGGCGCGAAGTCATTCCGGCGGAAGACCCATTTGATCCGGCCAGCTATGATGCGATGCTGGTGATCGATGTGGACGCCGCACGTGCGTCCTTTCCCGACGTAATCGACGGGACAGGCTGATCGTGATCCAAGCCGCCGCATATCAGCCCTTCAGGACCGGTTTCGGGATGACCCTGCCCGAATCCGGGCAGGGTCCGTGTGCGGAATCAGAAGTTCAACTGAGCGGCGAGCTGAACGCGGCTTCCGTCAAAGGTTCTGCCGGTCGGCGCGTCGTTCCGTTCGCCATAGATGTACTCGGCGCTGAGTGTCAGATCCTCGGTTGCCTTGTAAAATGCGTTGACGTGGATCGTTTCCAGCTCGGTAAACGACAGGGTTCCGGTCGAGGTCGGCAGGTCATAGTCTTCTTTGCCGTATGCAATGCCAACATTCCATTTCGGGCTCAGATCCTGCCGGAATTCGATGGTGTAGCCATCCACGTCGTTGGCCTGGCCATTCACGATGGGATCACCAAGGCCGATCAGGTACGGGCCGAGTGCCTCGCCGTTCACATAGTTGACCTGGAACAGGCCGCCCTGCCACGGGCGAACCGAGCCGGATATCGTGAACCCGGTTTGATCAACTTCGATATTGCCGGATTGCGCCTTGCCATAAAGGCCGGACACACGCGCGACATATGTCCCGTCATTGTACTCGGCGGATGCGGTCAAAACCGGATCATCCGAATTCGAACCGCCGACATTCTCTTCGATCGAAACTGCGAAGGACGTGTTCGTTCCGAAAGAGTTGGTATAGCGAACCTGCGGAACCCGTGCGAAAGGAATGCCAACGGGGCCGTTGAATTCCACCGAGGTCGGGTAGGTGTCCAGCGGCATGAAGTTGGTCCAGGTCTGACCGATAAGCCAGTTGTCACCGATGGTGATATTGGCGTGGCGTACACGCAATTCGGCTGTTCCGCCCGAACCAAACAGATCAAGTTCCAGTTGCCCGCCGATATCGCCGATGCCGCTTGGGGTGGTGGTGCGCAGACCGATCCGCGATTGGCGGACGGTGGCACCAAATGTGCCATCGGTCGCAGCCGAGGGTTCTCCGATGACATTCACGAACGCCGTATCCCCCTGATCGAAATCGAAATCGTAGAAGAAGTCGGCCTTCACGTAGCCATAAACATCCAGAACGGTGTTGCCGATGCGGAAGTCTCCGTTGGCGGGGCTGTTCCTGCCAGATTCCAGCGCCTCGACCCGGGCGCGCAAGGCGTCAAGCTCGGCTTGGGTTTGGGCATCCTGGGCAAAGGCAAGCGTGCCGGTCACACTGAGCGTGGAGGCAGCAAGCAGGAGTGCCTTTTTTCTAGTCTTCGTCATGTGGGTATTCCTTTGAGTGCGAGTGTGCACACGGACCGTTTCACGAGGTTCAAACCTTGGGAAATCACGAGAGTGGGAAGTGAAGGCATTGATTTTTCAAGAAAATGTGTGTTTTCCACTGCGCTTAAACACGACGTCTTGAGCCGCTTGGACAACGCATTGGCGCAAGGCGGTTCTGTATACCCGTCGCTGGCAGAAGGTCGTGATGCTGCAACCGCGAAACGCGCGGAAAGCAGCTTGATCTGTCACGAAACTGTGACGGCAAAGCGGCCTCAAACGCCCGAGAAGTACCGAACCGGTATCGGCGCGAAGTTGCGCGGCATTTCCCGGTGTGGGCAGATTCCAGCCGAAAACCCGATCGGAAACAATCCTTTGTTTGCTGGCAATATTGTGCTGTGCAAACTGGATAGGCCGTGCGGCTCTACTTTGCCTGCGCCGCACATGCACCTACTATTCCGTACCCCTTCCTTGCGCGGGCAGGCTTGTGTTCCCCACATAGTCCTGTCCGCGTTTTTCTTTTTGCCTGTATCGGACAAAAAAAGGCAAAATCCCGCACAAAACTCGTCTGCGCACCCGTTGATATTGAATAACAGGGCGTGTTTCGCGCATCTGACCCCAAAAGAACCAAGAAACCAAAAAGGGCAGATACAATGCGATTCTCACGCTTCATCCTTGTTGCGACGACCTGCGCGGGCCTGGCCGCCTGCGGAGACACCACGGGCGAACAGGCAATCCTCGGCGGAGGTGCCGGGGCAGTGGGGGCGGCGGTCCTCAACGCGGACCCGTTGTTTGGCGCAGCCGTCGGCGCGGCGGGCAACGTGCTGTACTGCAAAACGCAGAACACCTGTAACTAACGCATATTTTGCGGGGCGCATGTCGTCCCGCCCGTCATCGCGCATCACGCCGTCGTGGGGATTGTTCCCTGCGGCGGCGTTTTGCGTTTCCAGAACACCAAGCCAAAGGACGTTCCATGTTCAATAAGATCCTGATCGCCAACCGGGGCGAGATCGCCTGCCGGGTTATCAAGACTGCCCGCAAGATGGGTATCGGCACCGTCGCCATTTTCTCGGACGCGGACAAGAACGCGCTGCATGTGTCGATGGCGGATGAAGCCATTCATATCGGCCCGCCACCTGCCAACCAGTCTTACATCGTGATCGACAAGGTCATGGATGCCATCCGCCAGAGCGGCGCGCAGGCGGTCCATCCCGGTTATGGCTTCCTGTCCGAAAACGCCAAGTTTGCCGAGGCGCTGGAAGCCGAAGGCGTGGCTTTTGTCGGTCCCCCGAAAGGTGCGATCGAGGCGATGGGCGACAAGATTACCTCGAAGAAAATCGCTCAGGAAGCAAACGTGTCGACAGTTCCCGGATACATGGGGCTGATCGAAGACGCGGAAGAGGCGGTCAAAATCTCGAACCAGATCGGCTATCCTGTCATGATCAAGGCCAGCGCCGGGGGCGGTGGCAAGGGCATGCGGATCGCGTGGAATGATGACGAAGCGCGCGAGGGCTTCCAGTCGTCAAAGAACGAAGCCGCAAGCTCGTTCGGGGATGACCGGATCTTCATCGAGAAATTTGTGACCCAACCGCGTCACATCGAAATTCAGGTTCTGTGCGACAGTCATGGAAACGGTATCTACCTGGGCGAGCGCGAATGCTCGATCCAGCGCCGCAACCAGAAAGTCGTGGAAGAGGCGCCGTCGCCGTTTCTGGACGAAGCGACGCGCAAGGCCATGGGGGAACAGGCCGTGGCGCTGGCCAAGGCCGTGGGCTATTCCAGCGCAGGCACAGTCGAGTTCATCGTTGACGGTGAAAAGAACTTCTATTTCCTTGAAATGAACACCCGCTTGCAGGTGGAACACCCTGTTACCGAACTGATCACAGGTGTTGATCTGGTCGAACAGATGATCCGCGTGGCAGCGGGTGAAAAGCTGTCTATCACGCAGGACGACGTGTCACTGACCGGATGGGCGATCGAAAACCGCCTGTACGCCGAGGATCCGTATCGCGGCTTCCTGCCCTCGATTGGCCGTCTGACCCGGTATCGCCCGCCTCAGGAGACGGCAGCCGGACCGATGCTGGCCAACGGCAAATGGCAGGGGGATGCGCCCGAAGGCGATGTTGCCGTTCGAAATGACACCGGCGTCTATGAAGGCGGTGAGATCAGCATGTATTACGACCCGATGATTGCCAAACTGTGTACCTGGGCTCCGACCCGTGATCAGGCGATCGAGGCGATGCGCGTGGCGCTGGACAGTTTCGAGGTTGAGGGCATTGGCCACAACCTGCCGTTCCTGTCCGCCGTCATGGATCATCCGAAATTCATCAGCGGCGATATGACCACGGCCTTCATCGCCGAGGAATACCCCGACGGGTTCGAGGGCGTCGAACTGGCCGAGGCAGACCTGCGCCGGATTGCGGCGTCCTGCGCGGCCATGCATCGCGTCGCTGAAATTCGCCGGACCCGGGTGTCGGGCCGGATGGACAATCACGAACGCAAGGTCGGCACCGATTGGGTCGTCTCCTTCGGGCGCGAGATCCAGTGGCCCGTCAAGGTTGACGCGGATCAGGATGGGGCCACGATCAGGTTTGACGACGGTCAGGAAATGCGGGTGACGGGTGATTGGACTCCGGGCGATCAGCTTGCCGTCATGACGGTCGATGACGCGCCGCTGGTCATGAAGGTGGGCAAGATCTCGGGCGGGTTCCGCATCCGTAACCGCGGCGCGGATCTCAAGGTGCAGATACGCACTCCGCGCCAGGCCGAACTGGCGCGTCTGATGCCTGAAAAACTGCCGCCGGACACTTCGAAAATGCTGCTGTGCCCGATGCCCGGCCTGGTCGTGAAGATCGACGTCGAAGTGGGGCAAGAGGTGCAGGAAGGCCAGGCGCTGTGCACCATCGAGGCGATGAAGATGGAAAACATCCTGCGCGCCGAGAGGAAGGGCACCGTTGCCAAGATCAATGCAGGCCCCGGCGACAGCCTCGCCGTGGACGAAGTGATCATCGAGTTCGAGTGATCATGACTGCGCTTTTGCCATACCAGTCAAAGCCTCCGGCATTCCGTGCCGGGGTCTTTCGGGGTGGCGAAAGCGGTCAGCCACCTTCGCGCCGTTCGCGAATTTCGCGTTCGCGCAGGGGTGTCTTGTCGATGGACCGGCCAATCTCGCGCACGCTCCACGGAGAAGGTTTGCGCAGTTTGACCACGCCGTCCTTGTCGACGAATACCATCTGGAACCCACGCGGGCGCAGCTGTGACCGGATCGGCGACCGCGCCGATGGGTCGGTATCGGTCAGAACCACCACGTCACGCTCACGCATTGCGGCTTCGCCTTCGAGCAACATGTCGATCTGTTGCTGGAACCGCGGGTCCGCCGGCGTGTCGGCAAAGACCACGATCGGGCGGCTGACCCAGAGAAAATCGCTGAGTTCGCTGTCACCTACCGGGCGGACAAAACTGTCTTCCGTCGTCGCCGTACCATCCGCCGCCCAGACGGACAGCGGGATTAGTGTCGAAAAAACAAAGGCAAGCGTGCGTGTCATGTGGCCTCCTGTTCCTTCGAATATAGCCTCTGTGCCACCGATTGCGACCGACGATTTGTACCAAACACTCAAAATGTCGCGCTTGCGCCTGAATGAAAAGGCCAAGCGCAAGACCTCAATGCGGAAGCTATCGACTGCCGCCATCCGAATTGACAAGAGGAAACCGAAATGACCGACACCAAGGATTGGAAAGCGCTGGCCGAGAAAGAGCTGCGCGGACGTCCGCTGGACGACCTGACCAAAGAGACGCTGGAGGGCATCGCGGTCAAACCGCTCTATACGCAGGAAGACACCGCCGGTTTGCCGCATATGGGTTCGCTGCCGGGCTTTGGTCCGTTTACACGCGGCGTGAAGGCCACGATGTATGCGGGCCGTCCCTGGACGATCCGTCAGTACGCGGGCTTTTCGACTGCCGAAGAATCCAACGCCTTCTATCGCCGCAACCTGGCGGCGGGCCAGCAGGGTGTTTCGGTCGCCTTCGATCTGGCCACCCACCGCGGCTATGACAGCGACCATCCCCGCGTGGTGGGTGACGTTGGTAAGGCTGGCGTGGCCATCGACAGTGTCGAAGACATGAAGATCCTGTTCGATGGCATCCCGCTCGATAAGGTCTCGGTCTCGATGACCATGAACGGCGCGGTGATCCCGATCCTGGCGAACTTCATCGTTGCGGGTGAAGAACAGGGTCATGACAAATCCGTCCTGTCCGGCACCATTCAGAACGACATTCTGAAGGAATTCATGGTGCGCAACACCTATATCTATCCGCCGGAACCTTCGATGCGGATCATCTCGGACATCATCGAGTATACCTCGAACGAGATGCCCAAGTTCAACTCGATCTCGATCTCGGGCTATCACATGCAAGAGGCCGGCGCGAACCTGGTGCAGGAGCTGGCCTATACCCTGGCTGACGGGCGCGAATACGTTCGGGCCGCGACACAGGCCGGGATGGACGTGGACAAGTTCGCAGGCCGGCTGTCGTTCTTCTTTGCCATCGGCATGAACTTTTTCATGGAGATCGCCAAACTGCGCGCCGCGCGCACGCTGTGGCACCGGGTCATGACCGAGTTCGGCGCGAAATCCGAACGGTCCAAAATGCTGCGCACCCACTGCCAGACGTCAGGTGTCAGCTTGCAGGAACAGGACCCCTACAACAACGTGATCCGCACCGCCTATGAGGCGATGAGCGCGGTTTTGGGCGGCACACAGTCGCTTCACACAAACGCTCTGGACGAGGCGATCGCGCTGCCCACCGACTTTTCGGCGCGTATCGCCCGGAACACGCAGCTGGTGTTGCAGGAAGAGACCGGCGTGACCGATGTGGTCGATCCGCTGGCGGGGTCCTATTACGTCGAAAGCCTGACCAATGAACTGATCGAGAAAGCCTGGGCCCTGATGGAAGAGGTCGAGGAAATGGGCGGCATGACCAAGGCCGTGGCCAGCGGCATGCCCAAGCTGCGCATCGAGGAAAGCGCCGCGCGCCGCCAGGCCATGATCGACCGGGGCGAAGAGGTGATCGTCGGGGTCAACAAGTATCGCAAGGAACAGGAAGACCCGATCGACATTCTGGACGTCGACAACGTGGCCGTACGCGAGGCCCAGGTCGCGCGTTTGGAACGCATCCGTGCGACCCGTGACGAGGCTGCCTGCCAACAGGCGCTGGACGCTTTGACCAAGGCTGCCCAAGAGGGCGGAAACCTGCTGGCCGCTGCGGTCGAGGCCGCCCGTGCCCGCGCATCCGTAGGAGAGATCAGCATGGCAATGGAAAAGGAATTCGGCCGCCACCGCGCCGAAGTGAAAACCCTGGCCGGCGTTTATGGGGCGGCCTATGAGGGTGACGAAGGCTTTGCCGCGATCCAGAAATCCATCGAGGAATTCGCCGACGCCGAAGGCCGCCGCCCCCGTCTGCTGGTGGTCAAGATGGGGCAGGACGGTCATGACCGTGGGGCCAAGGTCATTGCAACCGCCTTTGCCGATATCGGGTTCGACGTAGACGTGGGCCCCTTGTTCCAGACACCGGCCGAGGCCGCGCAGGACGCGGTCGACAATGACGTGCATGTGGTCGGCATCTCCTCGCAGGCGGCAGGGCACAAGACATTGGCCCCGCAACTGGTGGAAGAGCTGAAAAAGGCCGGGGCCGAGGACATCATCGTGATCTGCGGCGGGGTGATCCCGCAGCAGGATTACCAGTTCCTTTATGATCATGGGGTCAAGGCCATCTTTGGCCCGGGCACCAACATTCCCGAGGCCGCTCAGGACATCCTGCGCCTGATCCGCGAAGCGCGCGGCTGACGAAGGTCAGGTTTTCTTCGAAACATCTTGCGATTGCGCCTCTTTGGCGAAAACATACGGCCAGATCCGCAAGGATCTGGCCGTAATACTTGCAGGAGGTGGCGCATGTTACTGGATCATCTGGCCGTCGCGGGTGAAACGCTGGAAGACGCAACTGCCCATATCGAACAAGCGCTTGGCGTTGCGCTGCAACCCGGCGGCAAGCACGAGACGTTCGGGACATACAACAAATTGCTTGGCCTCAGGGACGGTCTCTATCTGGAGGCGATCGCGATCGACCCGCAGGCGCAAACTCCGGGCAGAACGCGATGGTTCGATCTGGACCGCTTCGAGGGCAGCCCGCGTCTGACCAACTGGATTTGCAGGGTCGACGATATCGAAGCCTCGCTTTCCGTGTTTCCCGATGGTGTCGGGCAACCGATCGACCTGACCCGGGGGGCGTTACGATGGCGCATGGCGGTTCCGCCAACCGGGCGCTTGCCGTTCGACAACCTGTTTCCCGCACTTATCGAATGGCAGGGCGACCTTCACCCGGCCGACATGCTGCAAGACAGCGCCTGTCGGCTGCGGCGTTTGGTTGTGTACCACCCGGATGCATTGACGCTGGCCAGACATCTGGGTGCATTGGAATATGTGGTGTTCGACACCGGTCCGGCCGCGCTCAGGGCTGAATTCGAGACGCCCCATGGGGTCCGGGTGCTGGAATGATCATTCGCCCGGCCGTGGGGGCGGATGCGCCCGCAATCGCCAGGATCACCAATGCGATCATTCGCGAGTCCCTGATCACGTTCACGACCGATGAGCGCAGCACGACGCAAATCACCGAGGACATCGCGGCGCGGGGCAACGGATTTCTGGTCGCCGAACTTGATGGGCAAGTTGTTGGTTTTGCCACCCATGCCCCGTTTCGTGCGGGGCCCGGATATGCGCAGACGCGCGAACACTCGATCCAGCTGTCACCGGACGCGCGCGGAAAGGGCGTTGGGCGTGCTTTGATGCGCGCGCTGGAGCAGGCCGCACGAACCGACGGGGTGCATGTGCTGGTCGCAGGCATCTCCTCGGCCAATCCGGGTGCTGTGGCGTTCCACGCGGCGCTGGGCTTTTCGCAGGTTGGTCGCATGCCCGAAGTAGGGTTCAAATGGGGCCAACGGCTGGATCTTGTGCTGATGCAGAAAATTCTTTCGCCTGAGTGATCTGTCGCACCTGACAGTCCCGGATTGTGACGCTAGTGTACGCCCATGTCGATCTGGACCCGCATATCCGAAGCGCTCAGTGCGCTGGCCCAAGGCGAAAGCCTGACCGCAGTTTTTGAAAAGCTGCGTTCGCCCCCGGAACGTTCGGTGGCTTTCACGATTGCAGTGATTGCGCTGGGTGCAAAAATGGCCAAGGCAGACGGTCAGGTGACACGAGACGAGGTTACGGCCTTCCGCGATGTGTTCCAGATCGCGCGTGAAGACGAGGAAGGTGCCGCGCGGGTCTTCAACATGGCCCGCACGGATGTGGCGGGGTATCAGGACTATGCCCGCAAGATCGCCCGGATGTTTGCCGAAGACAGCACCACGCTTTGCGACCTGATGGAAGGGCTGTTTCACATCGCCATGGCCGATGGGTTCTACCACCCCAATGAGAACGCGTTCTTGGAAGAAGTGAGCAAGATCTTCGGGCAGACCGACGCTCAATTCAAAGCATTGCGGGCGCGATTTGTTCCGGATGCTCCAAAAGATCCTTACACGGTTCTGGGTGTGCCGCAGGACATGCCACTGCCGGATATCCGCAAAGTCTGGCGACAACTGGTCCGCGAAACGCACCCGGACGCCATGATGGCGCGTGGTGTCCCGGAAGAGGCGATCAGACTGGCCGAGAAAAAGATGATCGACATCAACCGCGCCTGGGATGAGATCAACGGCGCGCGGGCCTGACAGGATGCGGCTGGCGACCTACAATATCGAATGGTTCGCCAATCTTTTTGATCAAAAAGACAATCTGATTGTCGATGACACCTGGTCCGGGCGGCATGACGTCACCAAGGCGCAGCAGGTCGAGGCGATTGCAAAAGTGCTGACCGCGATTGACGCAGACGCGGTATTGATCGTCGAGGCTCCGAACACCGGCAAACGCCAGAATACGGTGCGGGCCCTGCAAACCTTTGCCGAGGCGTTTGATCTGCGCACCTCTGACGCGGTGATGGGGTTTGCCAACGACACCCATCAGGAGCTGGCGCTGCTTTACGACAGGACCGTTCTTACCGCGCGCCATGATCCCAGGGGTGACATCGACGACCCCTTGGCCCCCCGATTTGATGGCGAGTTCAGAATCGACCTGGATATAGATGCGACCGAGGATGTTGTGCGGTTTTCCAAACCACCGATGGAATTGGCGGTGACCACGCAATCGGGCCGCGAGGTCCGGCTGATCGGAGCTCATTTGAAATCAAAGGCTCCGCATGGGGCTGGGTCGCGGGATGAGGCGATCCGTATCTCGATTGCCAACCGCCGCAAGCAATTGGCACAGGCGGTCTGGCTGGCAAGGCGGGTCGAGATGCACGTTGCAAACCAAGAACCCGTCATTTTGCTGGGAGACCTGAACGATGGCCCCGGGCTGGATGAGTTCGAGCACCTGTTCGGCCGGTCTTCGGTCGAGATTTTGCTGCAAGCGGGTTTGTTCGATCCGCACGCGGTGACGGCTCATGGTTTTCGGCCCGGATCGATACCTTCCACGGCCCGCTTTGCCCGTCCGGAAGAAGGCAGGTTTCTCGAGGCTCTTCTGGATTATATAATGATTACCCAGGATCTGCGTGCCTACCGTCCGGCCTGGCGTATTTGGCATCCGTTTCGCGATGCGGTCTGCTGGTCCGCACCGGACCTGCGACAGGCACTGTTGACGGCGTCGGATCATTTCCCGGTCACGCTGGACATCGACCTGTGACCTTTCACGCCTGCGGCAGGGGGACTATATATCAGGTATGAAACACGTTTTGCTGATCAGCATGATCACGGCTGGCATTGCCGCACCCGCCATGTCGCAGGAGGACAACAGCAAATCCCTGATGGAGCAGGGGGCCGAGCTGTTCTTCGAAGGTCTGCGCAAGGAAATGGAACCGGCGCTGGATGAGCTGCTGGGCCTCGCGGATGAGTTTGGCCCGGCGATGCAGTCGTTCTTGCGGGAAATGGGCCCGGCACTGGCCGAGCTGGGGGCCGAGATCAAGGACTGGAGCGCTTATGAAGCGCCCGAGATCTTGCCCAATGGTGACATCATCATCCGCAGGAAACAGGCCGAGGGACCGCCAGAGCCTGAAAACGAAGATGAAGCGTTGCCCGAAGGCGCAACTGATATCTGACCGGATCGATGGTCAGCCCCTGATGATCACGCGCGTTTCGGATTTCAGGGCGTTTGCCAGAGAATTCAGGCGCGCTTCGGCAACTTCGCTGAACAGGGGGGCCGCTGCTTCGGGCAGATACAGCTCCAGCTCGCGCTTTTTGGGATAGAATTTCAGGCGACCCATATTGGCGTCATTATGCATCCACAGCATCGCGCCAAAGCGCATGGCCTTGCCCAGAATCTCGGCCTCTTTCTGGCCTTTTTCGTCCAGCAGATCATACAGGGGCGCAAACCGGTTGCCCTCGCGTTTGTTGCGATACCGGTGCTGCAAGGCCAGCCCGATAAAGACACGTTCGGAATGCTTCAAACCGCCCAGATTGGCGCGGGTGACATTGTCGAAACAGACTTCGGCCCGGTAATCGGGATGAGCACGCCAGCTGACATCGTGCAGCAGGCACGCAGCCTTGATCAGCCGAACGCTGCTGGGGGGCGCTGATTTGAACAGCGGCATCACGAAATCATAGAGGTTTCGGCCAAATCCGGGCAGGCGGGCATCCTTGGATTCGGCAAAAAGGCTGGCTTCGATCAGCGGGTCCCGGTCGCGCAACTCCTGCGACATCTGTTCATACAGCAATCCTTCACGGATCCCATAGCTGGAAATGGCGATGTCCTTGGGTTTGAACGTTCGTATCAGCCGGGCCAGAACGTCCATTGCGTAAGGGATGAGCGACATGCGCGAGCTGGATACACCGGCCTGGCTGCGCAGTTTTTCATGATCGTTCTTTTCAATGAACTTGATCGTTTCACGAACCTGTTTTGTCGTCATCCGGTATTCATGCAGCACGTTCAGCGGATAGCCGCGCCGCAGCATGTCCAGCCGGGCAAAGGCCCGCCAGCTGCCGCCAACCAGGAACAGACGATCCCGCTGCGGACCCATCTCATCGCGCAGCTTTTCCATCGTACTTTTGATATGAGCCTTGCGTGCACGCCGTCCGCCCTTGATATCGCGCAGTTTCAGTGGTCCGAGCGCCGAGGTCAGGCGGCGGCCCACCTGACCGTCCCCGATCTCGGCCAGCTCCATCGAAGACCCGCCGATGTCGCAGATCAGGCCATAGGCGCCGGGCCATCCCAGCAGCACACCCTGAGCTGAAAAACGGGCTTCTTCTTCCCCGGTGATGACTTCCACGTGCAGCCCGGTTTCCGCCTTCACCTGATCGCAGAAATCCGGTCCGTCCTTTGCCTCGCGCACAGCAGCCGTGGCCACGACATGCAGACCCGGCAATTCCAGATCAACCGCCAGATTCTGAAACCGTCGCAGCGCCGCCAGCGCGCGTTCGCGCCCACGCGGATTCAGCCGCCCGGTCTCGGACAGGCCCGCGCCCAGTTCACACATGACCTTTTCATTGTAGAAATAGGCCGGTGATCGGGCCGCACCGTCAAAGATGACCATCCGGACCGAGTTGGATCCGACATCGACAACGCCGACACGCGACAAAGCCCGGGTTCCAGGCTCGTCGAACAGTGGCTTTCCGAAAGGTCCCCAGTCAGGGATGTCGGTTGCAGCGGTCTGATCCATGTGTCTTCCAGGTAATGCTGTGTGAGGATGCGAAATTGGCGGGTGCGGGTCAATCACCCGTCTCGATCTCATCCGGGCTCATGTTCAGAACCCGCACGGCCAGGGAACGGGTGATGTCGCGCTTTTCCATAAGGGCCAATTGATCCAGTTGCGCCACCACGTCGGCCGCAGTTTCAAATCGCCGATCCATGTGTTTGACGAGATAGGCGATTACCTCGGGACCGGGGTTCAACTGCCGATCTACGAACAGTTTGGCCAGAACCGCGCCCAGCAATGCATCGTCGGGCGGGTCCAGCGCCACGTGATGGGCACCTTCGACCCGGCTTTGCAGGTCCGCCAGCGGCAATTCCCAGAATTTCGGGGCCAGCCGACCTGTCATCAACAAGGCGTGCCCTTCGGCCAGAACCAGATTGTGCAGGTGAAACAGCGTTTTCTGCTGTTCGGCATCGTCGGCGATCATGGGCACGTCTTCGACGGCAATTGGCCTGCGTGCCAGATCCGGGACGTCGTCATACCGCAAGTCGGCGGCCTGAATGATGCGTCCGCCGGTTTCCGCGGCCCAGACATGCGCCAGATGGGTTTTACCTGCGCCAGCCGGGCCAGTCAGAACAAGCTTGTTTCCCGGCCAGGATGTGGCCGAGATCATCGCCACAGCCAAAGCATTGGCAGGCGACACAAAGAAATCCTCACGCCCGAGCGCAGTCTTGGCGGGCAGATCAAAGCTGAGTTGTCGGGGCATTTACTCGGTTTCCTGATCCTGACCTTCAAGACCGGTATAAAGTCGGCTGTCCAGGTACAGCGATGTGGCAAATCGGGCCAGCACGCCCAATGCGGCGGCCACGGGCACGGCGATCAGCATACCGACAAAGCCGAACAAAGCCCCAAAGACAGACAGGGCCAGCAGCAGCCAGACCGGGTGCAGCCCGACAGAGTTGCCCACCAGCTTGGGTGTCAGGAAATTCCCCTCGGTGACCTGTCCGATGGCAAAGATGCCCGCGATCAGCCCGATATGCGCCCAATCACCCCAGAACTGAAACAGCGCCAGCCCGATCGCCAGCGAACCACCGATCAGGGCGCCCAGGTAAGGGATGAACGTGACCAATCCGGCAATGAAACCCACGATCAGGCCAAATTGCAGACCGGCCAGCATCAGGGCAACCGCATAATAGGTGCCAAGGATCAGGCAGACCGTTCCCATCCCGCGCACGAAAGAGGCCAGCACGGCGTCAATCTCACCGGCCAGCCGCCTGATGGTGGGGGCATGGTCACGCGGCAGGAGTTCTCCGATGCGAGCGATCATGCGATCCCAGTCCAGCAGCAGGTAAACAGCCACGACGGGTACGATCACCAGCAAGACGACGATGTTGATCGCAGATCCAAGCGACGCGAGAACCGTTTGCAGGACATCCCCTGTTTTGGATTTCAGCATGTCGCCGAAGGACACCAGCATCTGATGAGTATTTGATTCCCGGTCTAGCAGCGACGGGAACTGTTTTTCAATGAACCCGCGCAATTGCTTGAACAGATCGGGCAGAACGTCGATCAGATCCAGCAGCTGGGTAATCAGGGCAGGTACGACCATCAGGACCGCCAACATAAATCCCAGAACGCCGATGACGGTGATGATGGCTGTGGCTGCGACGCGCGACAGGCCCAACCGCTCCAGTCGATCCGCAACGGGATCAAGAAAATACGCAATTGCTCCGCCAATGACGAAGGGCAGCAGGACATCCCCCAAGGCCCAGAGGATCAGAACAAAAACCGCAGCGGCGATGCCCCAGTATCTCAGCTGATCCTTTACCGGCAAAGCCATGGCAATCCCCTTGTTCAGGCCCTTGCAGGCGTTCTTGGCGCATCAAAGCCCATGATGCAAGCGCTTCATTGGGAAGGGCTTTGCCGGTATCAATCGTGCAACGTCCCCAGTTCCGGGGTGTCTTCTTCTGCGGTTTCATCAGGCCAGTTGGTGCGCCAGATTTCCGCCGACCAGTGACCACAATGAACCGCTGGGCGGTCAAAGCCGGGCAGGGCGGGCAACAATGGCTCAACAATGACGTCATGGCGGGGTACGGCGAAATAGGGGAACGAGTACCGTTCCTTGCCCGATCTGTTCACCACCCGGTGTGGCGTGGACTTCAACCGCCCGCCTGACCACAGCTCCAGCATGTCGCCGATATTCACCACAAAACCGCCGAGTGGGCAGTCAGGTGAAATCCACTTGCCGCTGCGGGTCTGCACCTCGAGCCCGCCCACCGGATCGGGCGCGATGATGGTCAGTGCGTCCGTATCCTTGTGCGGATGGATGCCATAACCTGCTTCATCCGCAGCCTGCGGGGGATAGTGCAGCAATGTCATATTGGTCATCGGGTTTCGGAACGCGTCGCGCAAAATGCCAGAGGTCAAGCCCAGGCCGGATTCCAATGCGCCCAACAACACATCAGTGACCTGATCCAATTGACGCCAATAATCCAGGATGACCTCTTTTGCCTCGGGGACTTCAGCGGGCCACAGGTTCGGGCCGTACAGGGCACACTCGGCGCGCACGGGGTCGGTGGCGGCAACCTCGTGGTGCAGCTTGTAACCCTCGTATTTGTCGGCTTTGCCGGATCCATCGTTGGGTGTGAAAAAACCCATCGGGATATAACCGCGATAATTCTCGCGTGTGATGGCCTGATCCCATTTGCGGGCTTCATTGATGGCAAAGATCTCTCGTGTGGTCTGACGGACCTGATCCACCGTCTGCTGGGACACACCTGTTCCGGTGATGGACAGAAACCCGATCCCCGTGCAGGCCTCAATGATGCTTTGTACCGTTGCATCAAAGGCTGCGCTGCCAGGATCGGACAGCGGCGAGATGTCTATTGTCGGAATTCTGTCCATCAGTGAACCCTGACCCCCTGACGCTCTAGTTCCGTGTGAACAGGTGCCAGGTTCAATTGATCCAGGTCCTGATTGCTTTTCAGTGACATCGCGGCTGCAATGCCCGCGCCCTGACCCATAACGGCGCAGCAGGCCATGTTGCGCGTGGCGGCATGGGCCACCCGGTCGGCACCGTGTGACCGCCCCGCGACCAGCAGGCCCTTGACGCCCCTGGGCAGCATCGAGCGGTACGGGACCTGCATGTACCGCCCCGTGGTCGGCAGGATCAGGATGCCATACCCGTCGATGAATTCGGGGTAGATGCCGATCGTATCCTCGAACCGGCCCTGATGGCGGGCGTCGTTTTCGGTCATGTTGTATACCGCATCGATTTTGCGGGTGTCGCGAATGCCGATGGTCATTCCGAAATTCCGCAGCCGAGCGTTCGCGCAGCCGGGCATGAACCGGCGCAGGGCTTCGATGGCCAACATTGACTGGCGCCGACCTTCGATTTCACCGCGCGTCAGGCTGTCGGGGTCGGTCCCGTCGATCCCGGCCAGGTGAATGAGGTTCATGTAGGTCAGTTCGCCCGTGTCATGCATCGCGCCCCAGGTGCCGGCGATGGTGTTCAGATGCGGCGGGATCAGACCTTCATCAATCGCCTGCTGGAAGGGCTTGTGCACGAAGGGTGAGAACATGGCGTCCTCTTTGCCGCTGGTTTCGATATTCCACTCACCGCCGCCGCCCCAGTCCTTGTAGGTCTGCGGGTCGGCCTTGACGCCCTCGATAAAGGCGCGCTTGTCCACTCCGGCCAGGTGGAACATGACAGAGGCGGCCATCATGTCCTCCCGTGGCGTTTTATGCGTCGGGGCCCCCGCGCGATGGGCCACATCGGCGTCGCCGGTTGCATCGATTACCACCTTGGCCAGTATCGCCTCGCGCCCGGCCTTGGATTCGGTGATGATGCCGATGATCCGGTCCCCTTCCTTGACGGGGGCGACGAATTGCCGGTGCAGCATCGGGTGAACACCCGCCTCTTCGACCAGCTTGTCCGCCACCAGCTTGAACCCTTCGCTGTCCAGTTCATAACTGAGCGACTGGCTTTCGGGCACCGCCGCGCCCATCTCTTTGGCGCGGGTTTCGAATTCCATCCCGATGCCGCCGGCCTCGACGGTTTGCTCGTGCCGGTACCAGGCGAATCCTTCGACGCCGACGGCGGTGATGTTGCCGCCCATGCACCCGAACCGGTCAACCAGCGAGACGTCCACACCTGTCCGCGCTGCGGCCAGTGCTGCGGCCAAACCGGCAGGACCGGACCCGACGACCAGCACGTCTGTAGAGTGGACAACGGGAATGCTGCGGGCGGGTTCCTGAATGGTCTGCATCAAGGCCTCATGGGTTTTGAGTTTGCGCCACAATTGGAATTCCCGATTGCAGGGTCAATCAAAAAACCGACTGACGCGAAGTCGCAAAAACACCAATGCCCGATTGCCCCCGGCGGTGGTTTGACATAATCACCTTTGAAGTCGAAATTTACCTTTGAAGGTTAACCCATGCGCCTCAGCCGTTACTTTCTGCCCGTTCTCAAGGAAAACCCGTCCGAGGCCCAGATCGTCAGCCATCGGCTGATGCTGCGTGCCGGGATGATCAAGCAGGCCTCTGCCGGGATTTATTCCTGGCTGCCGCTGGGCTTCAAAGTGCTGCGCAAGCTGGAAAACATCGTCCACGAAGAACAGGCGCGGGCGGGTCACATCGCGATTCAGATGCCCATCATCCAGTCGGCGGATTTGTGGCGTGAATCCGGACGCTATGACGATTATGGTCAGGAGATGCTGCGGATGAAGGACCGGCATGACCGTGACATGCTGTTCACACCCACAGCCGAAGAACTGGTGACCGATATCTTCCGTGGCCACGTGAACAGCTACAAAGACCTGCCGCTGACCCTCTATCAGATCCAGTGGAAGTTCCGCGACGAAATCCGCCCGCGTTTCGGCGTGATGCGGGGCCGCGAGTTCTATATGAAGGACGGCTACAACTTCGACCTCACCAAGGAAGACGCGCTGCACGCCTATAACCGCCATCTTGTCAGCTATCTGCGCACCTATGAACGTATGGGCCTTCAGGCGATCCCGATGCGCGCGGATTCCGGGCCCATCGGCGGCGATGACACCCATGAGTTCCTCGTGCTGGCTGACACTGGTGAATCCGAGGTCTTCTATGACAGCGCCGTTACCGACCTGACCTTTGGTGATCGTGAGATTGACTATGACAGCCGCGAACAATGTCAGGCCATTCTGGAAGAGTTCACCTCGAAATACGCGCGCACGGATGAAACGCATGACGAGGCGCTGTTCAATCAGATCCCCGAAGAACGCCGCCGCGTGGCGCGTGGTATCGAAGTTGGGCAGATCTTCTACTTCGGCACGAAGTATTCCGAGCCGCTGGGTGCGACCGTGCAGGGCCCGGATGGAAAACCGGTTCCGGTGCATATGGGCAGCCACGGGATCGGTGTCAGCCGTCTGGTCGGCGCGATCATCGAAGCCAGCCATGACGACAAAGGCATCATCTGGCCCGAGGGCGTGACCCCGTTCCATTGCGGCATCGTGAACCTGAAGCAGGGTGATGAAGAAGCGGATGCCGCCTGCGACAAAATCTATAACGCTCTGACGGCCTTGGGGCTGGAGCCGCTTTATGATGACCGCAATGAACGGGCAGGGGGCAAGTTTGCGACCATGGATCTGATTGGTCTGCCCTGGCGGATCACGGTCGGCCCGCGCGGTCTGAAGAATGGTGTCGTTGAACTGACCTGCCGCCGGACCGGCGATAGCGAGGAACTGAGCCCCGAGGCGGCCGTTACCAAAGTTGCTGAAATCTACCAGCAGATTGCCTGAGCACCGTCACCGGTGACGGGTTTTGGTGTCACGCAACACAGATCCGTTTCACCAGGGTGGCCATGCGATTGCTTTGGCCACCAGATGTGATCTGACCAATTCGATTGGTTGAGACGTCAGTCTTGGTCTGCCGTCGGGCGCGTTGCCAGGATGTCGCCGTTGGCCCCGTCGCCCCGTGCCACCACGATCGGACGACCCAGCCGGTTGACCAGTTCGCGAAACTCAAGGCCCAGAAACCGCAACCCGCAAACCCGCGCGTCCGTGGTTCGATCCGTGATACACAGACGCCCTTGCCGGAAAACCAGACGGTACCCTTTGTCTTTCAGAATATCCGTCAGATTGCCCCAGCTTGCCGCGCTGGCAAAGATTGGCCGAATGGCCGCACGCAGCAGCGCCGCTGTTTCACAATCCAGTTCTGTTGATGCTTGGCGGGACGGAATTACCCCCGCACCGTTGGTTGAGATTTGAAAATTCATTGAGCGACCCCCGCTCCTTAAATGTGTTCCCCCACAGATAGGGTGACAAAGTTTCTGAAAATAATCAAAAAGAGTAATAAAATTTCGCGCCCATTGTTGCTTTTTCGATTCAGGAGCTCACAAAGCGCGATGATTAACTTCATACATGAAACAATATCAGTTTGTCTGTGATGCGCTTCACAACTCATGGTGTAACGCCAGCTTCCGAAGTCATCCGATCGGCTCAATCGTTCCAGTTGCACACCGAGTTGATTCGGCTCATTCAGGCTGAGGAGTCGGGTCAGAGGGACAACCGGCTTGACCATCGGGTGAAATGCCGAAACTGTCCCCGCGAACACGAACACCCCGGAGCATGTATGGCCAAGACACCCCCGCCCTTTGCCCCTTTTGAATGGAAAATCGCATGGCGTTATCTGCGGGCCCGCAGGGCCGAGGGCGGCGTCAGTGTGATGACCTGGATTTCCCTGATCGGGATCACACTGGCAGTGTTTGCCCTGATCGCGACATTGTCGGTCCGGTCCGGCTTCCGTTCCGAATTCGTCGGCACCATTCTGGGCGCAAACGCGCATGTGACGGTCTATTCGTCAGGCGAGATCGATGCCCAGGGGCGGGTGGATCGCACGATCGCCGACTACGAAGAGCGCGCGGCCCGTATCGCACAAGTGCCCGGTGTTCAACGCGCGGCTCCTTTGGTGAAGGGGCAGGTGCTGATCACCAACCGCGACCGCAGCAGCGGGGTTGAGGTGTTTGGAATGCGACCCGACGATCTGGTTGATCTGCCGGGTATAGCCCAGGCAGAGCAGGCTGTGGGGGACTTGTCAGAATTTCAGACGGGTCAGGATGTCATTGCAATTGGGTCAGGCGTGGCGCGTAGCATAGGCGCCACCGTGGGGGACGTCGTCAAGTTGACCTCGCCCAACGGGGTAAAAACCGCCTTCGGTACGTCGCCCCGCGTAAATGCCTATCGCGTTGTCTATGTGTTCTCGGCGGGGCGCTATGACATCGACCGAACGCGTGTCTACATGCCGTTTTCGCAGGCGCAGAGTTTTTTCAATCGCGAAGGTGTGGCGGATGAGATCGAAGTGATGGTGGAAAAGCCCGAGGAACTGGGCCCGATCCTGATTTCCATTCTCGAAGCATCGGGCGAGCGCAGCCAGATCTGGACCTGGCAGGATGCATCCGGTGGGTTCCTGCGGGCATTGGAAGTCGAAGACAACGTGATGTTCATCATCCTCTCGATCCTCGTTCTGATCGCCGCGATGAATATCGTCTCGGGCCTGATCATGCTGGTCAAGAACAAGGGCCGCGATATCGGCATCCTGCGCACCATCGGTCTGAGCGAAGGGTCGGTGCTGCGTGTGTTTTTCATCTGCGGCGCTTTTACCGGCCTGATCGGAACGGCTTTGGGAGTCATCCTGGGGTGCCTTTTTGCGATCTATATCGATCCGATCTTTTCGTTCGTAAATTACGTGATGGGCGGTGGCGTCTGGGATCCGTCGATCCGGGGCATCTATGCTTTACCCGCCGAGCTGCACCTGAGCGATGTGCTCAAGGCCATCGGCCTGTCGCTTGGCCTGTCCTTTGTCGTCACCTATTTTCCTGCCCGTCGAGCGGCGCGGCTGAACCCGGTCGAGGCGTTGCGCTATGAATGATGTCACATTGCGTCTGAAGGGTCTGACCAAGACCTATCTGAAAGGCAAACCGGGCGAGGTGCAGGTCTTGCGCGGAGTTGATCTGGATCTGCGCGCGGGTGAGGCCGTAGCCATGGTTGCGCCCTCTGGGGCAGGTAAATCAACGCTTCTGCATATCGCCGGTCTGCTGGACATGCCCGACGAAGGAACCGTCGAAATCGGCGGGCAGAATGTATCGGGCAAGGGCGACCGGACCAGAACCGCACTGCGTCGGCAGGATGTCGGGTTCGTTTATCAATTCCACCATTTGCTGCCGGAATTCACGGCATTGGAAAACATCACCCTGCCGCAACTGGCCAATGGTGTGTCGGACAAGGCCGCACAGGCCCGGGCGCTGGACCTGCTGGACCGTGTCGGTGTCGCCGCACGCGCCAGCCACCGCCCCGCAGCGCTCTCTGGCGGGGAACAACAACGGGTGGCATTCTGCCGGGCCTTGGCCAATGCGCCCCGTGTTTTGTTGGCAGATGAACCGACGGGCAATCTGGACCCCGAAACCTCGGATCAGGTTTTTGATACATTGATGAAGCTGGTGCGGGACGAAGGGTTGTCGGCGTTGATCGCAACGCACAATCTTGACCTGGCGGCGCGCATGGACCGGATGGTTCGGCTTGAGGGCGGGGTGCTCAGGCCAGTTGAGTGATCGCAACACCAATGGCCATGACGGCGATCCCGCCCATCCGCATGAGCGTAAGCGGTTCGACCTGTGCGCCGAACAGGCCGAAATGGTCGATGGCCGCAGCGCTGATCAATTGCCCGAGCAGCACAAAGAACACGGCATTGCCCACCCCGAAATGCGGTGCGACATGGGTGATCGACAGGACATAGAAAGCAATCAGGACACCTGCAAGCAACAGGTGTTTCGGCGCATTGGCAATCTTGGACAAGGCCGCAAATCCGGGAAACAGCGCCATGACCAACGCCGAGGCGACGAAGGCGATGGCAAACAGCACAACAGCTGCCGCAGTTGGCGACCCGATGACTTTGCCCAGCGCCGCGTTAAGCGCGGCCAGGATCGGAATTCCAAATCCGGCGGCCAGCATGATGGCGGCGTATTGTGTCATTGCCCGAACCCTCTGTACCTTTTTCGTTGATCTGGATCATTGCGCCATGACGGCCATCGGGCAACCCTGCAAATGCCAATCCAGGCAGGAGGATACGATGTTCAAGGCAACAATCAGTGTGCTGGTTCTTGGGGTTTCGGCTGCTGCCTCGCAGGCCGCCTGGGCTCAGGACGCGAAGACCGGAGAAGAACTTTATATGCATCATTGCGCGACCTGCCATGGGATCGATGCAATGGGGCAGGGTCCGATGGCGGCCGTGCTGGTGGTTCAACCAAGCGATCTGACCGCTTTGTCCAACGAGGAAGGCGTGTTCCCGACTGCCCGCGTTGTCGCCCGCATTGATGGTCGGGACCCATTGGTCAGCCATGGTAGCCCGATGCCGGTTTATGGTCCTTACTTTGACGGGCAGGACACATCCATGAAAACGCCGCAGGGGCAGCCAATTCTGACGAGCCAGCCCATCGTGGATCTGGTGGCCTTTCTGGAGACCCTTCAGCAGAACTAGGTTCCGCTGCAAATCCCGTCGATCTCGGCCTCGCTCCAGGGAAGCAGGATTGCGCGCTCTCGCCCTTTTTGCGGAAGCGGGGACAGATCAAAATGCGCGCCCAGCATCGTGTGCAGCCGTTTGGTTCGGGTGGCCTGGGGGTCAAGCGCACGGCAGCAAACGTATTCCTCGACGATGGCGCCCTGCTGTTCAAACCCGTAGGACAGGAAGTCCGGCGAGGTTTCGAGGTCAAAAAGATACGGGTCGCTGCGCCCACCATGTTCCGCCGCTGCTCGCAACGGGTGGTAACCGGTGGTCCGGCGATTCTGCCACTGCCAGACATGCGTCAGTTCATGGGCCAGCAGCATCGCGGCCACCAGGTTCATCTGATCCGGGAAATCGGACATGTAGTCTTCCAGATACCAGTCGCGCGCAAAGTAGACCTTGTTGAACAGGGCCACGGCTGCTGGCCTGCCTGTCACCAACCCGGGTTCCACCGGAGGAAGGATACGCTCGCGGCAGGCCAGACGTGGGCGCTCCTCGCGGAAATACGTCACGTTGGCAACCGGCGCACCTTGGACCAATCGCACGCTGTCAAGGTTCAGGGTTTCGCCCTGAATGGCATCCGCAAAATCACGCTCTTGCTTTGTCAATTGACGACCGCAGGAGGGCAGCAACAAAAGAGCACACAGGAATACGCGCAGAACCATGAGGTGAATCCTAGTCCGCTGCCTGCAATCCGCAAACCGTTTTCACAGGCTCATGGCCAGAGCGCGGCTGATTTCCGTCAAAGACCGGCCGGATTGATCCATCCAGGAATTGAAGGCCCGTTGCACCGCCGCCATGGCTTTTTTCGACGTGGCGGGCTTGTCGATCACGCCTTCGGCGATCAGACGGGCGGTGACGTCCCGCGACAGAATGAAACTGTCGCGCCCCGCAAAGCGCATCGCATATTGCGCCGAAGCCCCGCCAAGACGGGATCCGCGTTTGGCCAGCATGGCAAGAAGGCTGACATAGTCATCCGAGGGCCAGCCCCCCAGAACCTTGCCCGCGCCGCCTTCGTCGCGCAGTTCCAAAAGGAACGCCGCGTTGTCCCGCACTGCTGCGATCTTGGTTCCATTGCGGACAATGCGTGTGTCTTGCAGCAGGGAATCGAACTTTTCATCATCCATGAACGCGCACCGACCCACTTCGAAACCGTCAAAGGCGGCTTCGAATCCTTCCCATTTGTTTTCGATGACCTTCCAGTTGAAACCGGCCTGAAAGACGCATTTCGTGATGATCGATAGCCACCGGTCGTCGGGCATCGCCGCCAGTTCTTCGTGGCTTTTGGGCTTGGTCAGCTGTGCTTCAAAGGCTTCGACCCCACCGTGGCGAGAGGCGGCAATATCAAAGATCTCTTCAAATGAACGCATAGACCCAACCTCAAAGCTGTCATGTGAAGAGTGTTTTGTTTTGCCTTCCTTTTGCAATGAGAATTTTGAGTGTTTGAAACTCACCCGACCGGAATTGAAACTCGGCCCGAACAAGAAAAAACTGTGAACTGTCAAAGAAATCCTCGACAAACGGGCTTAAAACGGTTTGTGATTGACTCGTCAGTCAACATTCCGGGCCCGGGGCTAGGGATAATGACGGGTCGGGCAGGGGCCTTTGCGGCGTCTGCGGGGAAACATCAACGGTTTGGCGGAAAGAAAACCGCGCCGTTACAAACTGATCACTTTCCTTTTCCGACTGAATTTGTGCATGTTGCGACATGGTATTGTCATCAGACAAAGATACCGGCGGGAAAAACCTCGCCGGGGTGGGCAAAACAAATAAGACAGGGAGAAAATCCATGAAAAAACTGAGTGTAAGCCTTATGGCCCTGACCGTTGCCGGTGCGGCGCATGCGGCGGACATGGGCGCCGTGGACGAGCCGATCAAACTGGCGATCAACGAATGGACTGGTCAGCACGTGACCACGCATGTGGCGGGTGAGATGCTCAAGGCAGCCGGTTACAAAGTGGAGTATGTGACCGCCGGCATGATGAACCAGTTTCAGGCTCTGGCCGATGGAGACATCGACGCGACGCTGGAAATCTGGTCGTCCAACGTGTCGGATGAATATGCCAAGAAGATCGAGGAAGGCACTGTTGTCGAAATCGGCGATCTTGGCCTGGATGCCAAGGAAGGTATCGCATACCCGGCGCATGTCGCTGATCTGTGCCCCGGCTTGCCTGCGTGGGAAGCGCTGAAAGACTGCGCGCAGGTCTTTGCCACGGCGGAAACTCTGCCCGGTGGCCGTCTGGTCGATTATCCGGCCGACTGGGGCACACCTGGCGCGGATCGCATGGCGGGCCTTGAGCTGCCGTTCAAGGCTGTTCCCGCCGGTTCCGAAGGTGCCTTGATCGCCGAACTTCGGGCTTCGACCGAGCGCAAGTCGCCACTGTTGATCACATTCTGGCAGCCGCACTGGGCGATGTCTGCCTATGACGTGCAGTTCGTTGAACTGCCCGCAGGTGAAGAGGCATGCTTTAACGATCCGGCGTGGGGTCCGAACCCGAACGCGGTGAACGATTGCGACTTTTCGCCATCGCGCATCTTCAAAGCCGGCTGGAGCGGTATGGAAGAGAAATGGCCCGCCGCCTATGAAATCCTGTCCAACTATCAACTTGCGGTCGAAGACCAGCAGCCGATGATGGGCGCGATCGATGTTGACGGCGGAAAGGTCGAAGAAGTCGTCGCCGTCTGGATGGCCGAGAACGAAGGCAAGTGGCGTCCGGTCGTAGACGCAGCAATCCAGTGAGCGCACGTAAGTGACTGACGCGAACATGCCAGCCATCGCCTGCCGGAATCTCTGGCAGGTCTTTGGCCCCGGCGCTGACAAAGCCCTGACCGACGCGCTGTCTCGGTCAGGGAACGACGCCGAAAAAGCCGCCGCCGACCTGCGGGAAAGCGGGTATATCCCCGCCGTTCAGGACGCCAATTTCGAGGTCAAGGAAGGCGAGTTGTTCGTCATCATGGGCCTGTCGGGCTCGGGTAAATCCACTCTGATCCGCTGTATCTCGCAACTGTTGCCCGGCACCGGCGGTGAAATACGGGTCGATGGCGAGAATGTCATAGGCGCCTCGAAAAAGGCCCTGACCGATCTGCGCCGTAAAAAGCTGGGCATGGTGTTCCAGCATTTCGGCCTGTTCCCACACATGACCGTTGCTGAAAATGTCGCATATCCTCTGCGGGTGCAGGGCGTCGGCAAAAAGGAACGGCTGGACCGCGCGCAGGAAGTGATCTCGCTGGTCGGCCTGGAAGGGCGCGAAGACAGCTTTCCCCGGCAACTGTCAGGTGGTCAGCGTCAGCGCGTGGGGATTGCGCGATCTTTGGCCGTGAACCCCGATATCTGGTTTCTGGACGAGCCGTTTTCTGCGCTTGATCCGCTGATCCGTCGCCAGTTGCAGGACGAATTCCTGCGCATACAGGCGACCCTGAAGAAGTCGATCGTCTTCATCACTCACGATATTCAGGAAGCGCTGAAGCTTGCTGACCGCATCGCCATCATGCGGGACGGCAAGATCGTACAGATCGGCACGCCCACGGATATCGTCCTGCGACCCGTTGATGACTATGTGCGCGAGTTTTCCAAGGATGTCGCCAAGGGCCAGCATGCCAAAGTCGCCTCGGTCATGCGGAGCGAGGCAGAATGTGGCCCGGATGATCCCGGCCTGACCACGTCGATGACACTGGACGCAGCCCTGGCCCATTGCATGGAGTTGTATGAACCCGTGCCGGTGCGGGATGCCGATGGCAATGTCGTCGGCACGGTGCACCCGTCTGATCTGGCTGCCGCACTTCAGGTGGATGAAACATGACCGCCTTGACTGACTTTCCGACGCAACGCAGCGCGCAGTTGACGGCCGGTGCCAAGGCCGCCCTGATCACGGTTATCGTCGGTGCGGTCTGCCTTGCTCTGGAGGGTATCGCCCCATGGCTGGTCAAATGGCCCGCCGCGTGGGAACTGCCTGCAACCCAATGGGTGGGCGCGTTTCTGGATTGGTTTCTGAACCTTATCAAACCGGCGATGCGGTTGTTCTCGGATATGATGACCTATCCGATGAACTGGGCGAATTTCGTGCTTGGCAACACACCATGGCCCATCCTGATCGGGATCGTGACCGCGCTGGGCTGGTATCTGGGCGGCTTGCCCATGGCGGCGCTGGGCTTTTTGGGCCTCAGCTTTGTGTTGGCGTCAGGCTACTGGGCTGAGAGCATGAACACGCTGGCCTTGGTCGCGGTATCCGTTCCGGTGGCGTTGATATTGGGTGGTGGCATCGGCATCCTCGCCAATGAGGTGCCGCGGGTGAAATCCTTCGTTCAGGCCGTTCTGGATGTGATGCAGACCGTGCCGACCTTCGCATATCTCACGCCCCTGTTGTTGCTCTTTGGCTTTGGCCCCGTCGTCGGTCTGATCGCCTCGGCCATCTATGCAGCGCCGCCTATGGCGCGCAATGTGATGCTGGGGTTGGAGCGGGTCGAGCCCGAGATCAAGGAGGCCGCCATCATGTCTGGTGGCACCCGGTTTCAGCAACTGTTCCAGGTGGAAATCCCGGCGGCTGCGACGCAGATCATGGTGGGCGTGAACCAGTGCCTGATGGCGGCGCTGTCGATGGTGATCATCGCCGCCGTCATCGGTGGGTTCAACGACATCGGCTGGGAGGTCCTGCTGACCATGCGCAAGGCGCAGTTCGGGGAATCTCTGATGGCGGGTCTGGTCATCGTGGTCTTTGCCGTCGTCATAGATCGCATGAGCGGCACCTTGGCGACCGAGCGCAAACGTTATGACAGCCGGGTTGTTTGGGCAATTCTGGGGTTTGCCGTGGTCTTCACTGCCGCCTTCTGGGCCTGGCTGCCGAACCCATCCGAACTGACCTTGCTGGATCCGATGGCCGAGGCCGTGGACAGCGGCCTGACCGCGTTCACTCAGGCCAATGGCCCGTGGTTGGATGCGCTCAAGAACAATTCACTGTTCTATGTGCTGCTGCCTTTGCGGATCGGTCTGGATCAGGCGGTGCTGCCCTTTACCTGGGGCTTTCAGTGGACGCCGGGCATGAGCTTTGGTCTGTTCGCCGCAGGTGCCGTAATTGCACTGCTGATGGCGTGGCGTGGGCGGCTGACGGGCGGTCTGATCGTCCTGATCCTGATCGGGATGCTGGAAACCGGCATTGCCAACCTGCCGTGGCCCTTTGTCCTGACCGGTGCCGCTGCTCTGGGCTGGGTCGCGGGGGGCTGGCGTCTGGCGGCGCTGTGCGTGGGGCTGCTTTGCACCATCCTCGTTTCGGGCCTGTGGGAGAGGGCGCTCTTGTCGCTTTACCTCAGCGGTGCGGCGGTGTTTTCCTGCGCCGTGGTCGGCGGCCTGATCGGCCTTGCCAGCGCGGTCTGGGAACCAGTGTGGAAAGTGGTCCGTCCGATCTGCGACATGTTGCAGACAATCCCTCTGTTCGTGTTCCTGATCCCGGTCCTCATGGTGTTCCAGATCGGCGAGTTCTCGGCCTTTCTGGCAATCTGTGCCTATGCGATCGTGCCTATGATCCGCTACACGCGGCACGGGCTGGTCAACACGCCGGACGAGATGATGGAGGCCGCGATCTCAAGCGGTGCGACCGAGTGGCAGATCATGCGCGACGTCCGTGCGCCTTATGCCGCGCCCACGATCCTGCTGGGACTGAACCAGACCATCCTCTATGCCTTTGCGATGCTGGTGATCGCCGCCCTGATCGGCACCACCGGTCTGGGCCAGTCGATCTATCTGGCGCTGGGTCAGGCGGATGTGGGGCTTGGCATTTCGGCCGGGGCCGCGATGGCGATTCTGGCGCTGATTGCCGACCGCATCGTGCAGGGGTTTGCCGAAGAACGCCGCGCGGCGCTTGGGTTGTAACACAGCACAGGGGCGGTGCCCCCGCCCCTGTGCCTGACTTGATTTCGGACAAGGATACCACCGCCATCCTGATCTAGACCGATCCCAATAACGCGGAGATCACCATGACCGGTTGGGTCCTATTCCTTGCAGCACTCATCACCTTCCTTCTCAGCCACGCGATTCCCGTTCGGCCCGCCATACGCGGACGGCTGATCGATACACTCGGACGCCGGGGGTATTTCACCGCTTATTCGGTTCTGTCGCTGGCCGTCCTGGCGTGGTTGATCATGGCCGCTGCCAACGCTCCTTATGTCGAGATCATCCCGCCATATGCGGTTTTGCGTTGGGTGCCGGTTCTGATCATGCCGGTGGTCTGCTGGCTGGCTGTCGCGGGGCTGATCATTCAGAACCCTTTCTCTTTCGGAGGGCTGGGCAATCGGCCCTTTGACCCAGAGCGGCCCGGTATCCTGCGCACCACCCGACACCCGATCCTTGCCGCGCTGGTGCTGTGGGCGGTGGCACATCTGCTGGCCAATGGCAGCCTGTCACATGTGATTCTGTTCGGCCTGTTTGCCGGTTTCGCGGCCATGGGCATGGCCCTTGTCGACCGCCGCAAGTCGCGGGAAATGGGCTTTGAATGGGTCCGCTTGTCCCGCAACACGGCGCGGTTTTCACTGCGCGCACCGCGCCCCTGGCCACGTCCCGGGGTGTGGCTGGCCGCGCTTGCCGCCTATGCGGTTCTGCTTCACCTGCACGCTCCTGTGATTGGCCTGTCCCCGCTTCCGTGAACGAGGGAGTGGCCGGGCGGTGCCTTGCGTGCTATTTGAAACGTCACAAACGAATTACAAGAGGTCCAAGATGCATCTGGCCTATGTCACCACCACCGATCGCGGCGCGACAGACCGCCTGCTGAGCGCCGTTGCGGAACGTCTGCTGGCGTCCGGCGCGAAACTGGCCGGTGTCGTGCAAACGAACACGGAATGTGCCGACAGCAGCAAATGCGATATGGACTTGCGCGTGCTGCCCGACGGTGAAACCATCCGCATTTCGCAGTCGCTGGGCACCCAGTCACGCGGCTGCCGTCTGGACCCCGCAGCGCTGGAACAGGCGGTGGGATATGTGACCGCCTCGCTTGAGGATGCGCCACAGCTGCTGATCATCAACAAGTTCGGCAAGCATGAATCCGACGGTCGAGGGTTCCGCCCCGTGATCGGCGAAGCGCTGGCGATGGATATCCCGGTTCTTGTCGGCGTGAACGGTTTAAACGAAGAGAATTTCCAGACCTTCGCGGAGGGTTCCGCGGAAGCCCTCCCGGCGGATCTGGATGCAATCGAGGCGTGGTTCAACAAGGTCTCGGGACTGCGCCCGGCGGCGGAGTAGAACCTTCCAAATTTGTTTGAGAGACAAAATACGGCGCTGATCAACAATCAGCGCCGCCTTTTTTTCATGTTGGGTGCAACTAGGTTGTCTTAAGCCTGCGGTACCCGAACAGGCCCAGAACGGCCCCGATCAAAAGCAGCCCGCTTGCGGGCAAGGGGACCGGTGCAACCTGCAAGTTGTCCACATTGAATTCGCCACACCATTGGTCGCACCAAACGGTATTGGATCCAAGGCCAAAGGGGAATTTGACCGCGTTGGGGACGTTCAGCGTGATCAACAGTTGATCAATGGCGGTGAACCCACTGGAAAAACCAAAAGTGCTCAAAGCCGAAGGTCCGAACGTCTGCGTCGCAACTGTGGCACCGTTCAGAAGCCCCGAAAATGTCAGGGTCGGGACTGTCGCAGTACCCGCCTTGAGCCACTGGTTGTAAGCCTGCGTTCCAAGCGCGGGTGCAGGGCCGCGACCGGTCTTGAACACACGCGACAAACCAGACAGATCCACGGATTGTGCCGTAAATCTCGTCCCGTTTACGGCCTGCACCACCGTTGACAGCACACCGTTGTCGTCGTGGAAGTTGATCTGATTTCCAAAGTTGTAGACAGGGGCATAGTCAAAAGTGAAACCCTGGCTGGTTCCTTGAAACGTTGTCAGCCCGCTTTGAGGATCATTCGGAAAGTTGTTGTCAAATGTAATAGTCAGCGCATTCGCTGCGCCCGCGACACAAACGGCAAGCGCCGCCAAAAGCAGTCTCATAACAAGTCCCTCGCAAAAACGTGTTCAGACTAGCGGGCGATGCCCGGTTTCGCAACTTTTACGAGTCTTTGCAGCCGTCTTTGCGCATAAGCATGCACGTAAGCACGCGCGGGCAATGCATTCTGACCATCTTTGAAACCTGCTGGAAAGATGGTGGACCTGAGCGTAGATGAGTTAAACCATCTATTCAAGGTTTTCGAAGAATGGGAAACCCATCTCGCACAATATGATCTAGATGATCTGAGGTGCGGCGATGAGCACAACAGACAATAATTTCAATGCGATAGCGAAAAATAAGGCAAAGAAGAAACCCGCGCCGTTCTCATTGCGTCTGACCTTTGAGGAACGTAGCCGCCTTGAAGAGCTGGCGGGCGATGAGCCACTCGGCAGCTATATCAAGCGTAAACTCTTTGACGGGCGTGGTGCATCGCACAAACGCGCCCGCTCGAAGCTCAGACGCCCCGTCAAGGATGATGCCAGTCTGGCAAGGCTCCTTGCACTGCTGGGAAGCTCGCGCATCGCCAACAATCTCAACCAACTGGCCAAGGCCGTGAATTTAGGCTCCCTGCCTGTCGTAGGAGAAACCGAGAAAGACATCCGCAGCGCATGCGCCGATGTTGCCGCGATGCGAAAAGAACTGCTGCGGGCGCTCGGCCAGCGTAGCGATTTGGGGTCGTCATGATACTGAAAGGCTCTCAGCGCGGCGGTGCCAAGCAGCTCGGACTTCACCTTCTAAAGACTGCCGAGAACGAACATGTCGAAATCCACGATATCAGAGGCTTTATGACCGACGATGTCGTGGGCGCGCTCCGCGAAGCTGAAGCCGTGTCCAAGGGTACAAAGTGCAGACAATTCCTGTTTTCGGTCTCACTGAACCCGCCCGAGTCCGAATCCGTCCGTATTGAGACGTTCGAACAAGCTATTGCAGCAATCGAAGAAAAACATGGCCTGACCGACCAACCCCGCGTAGTCGTCTTCCATGAGAAAGAAGGGCGGCGGCATTGCCATGCCGTGTGGAGCCGCATCGATGCAGAAACCATGACCGCCAAGCCACTACCTTTCTTCAAAAACAAGCTGATGGAAGTATCGAAGCAGCTTTATCTTGAGCATGGCTGGCAGATGCCAAGAGGCTTGGCCAACAATAAGGACCGCGATCCCCGCAACTTCACCCTTACTGAATGGCAGCAAGCCAAACGCGTCGGACGGCATGCTGGAGACCTCAAAGCCGACATTCAGGAAGCCTGGGCGATCTCAGACAGCCGGAACAGCTTTTCGCATGCGCTCGAAGAGCGTGGGCTTTTCCTAGCGCGTGGTGATCGGCGCGGTCATGTCGCCTTGACGTTCGAGGGGGAAGTGATCTCGATCCCCCGCGCCATTGGCAAGAAGTCGAAGGATATCACAGCGCGTCTGGGCAAGCCGCAGGAGCTGAACACCGTCAGTGAAACCCGCCAACGCATCGCGCAAGACATTGCGCCCAAGCTTGCCTCTTACATCACGAAAGCACGCGCCGACGCTAATGTTGAAAAATCTGCTCTTGAGAAACGTCGTCAGGAGATGCAAGCGCAGCAACAGTCTGAACGCGCTAAGCTCGATGCCAGTCAAAAGGCCCGTGTTGAAAAAGAAGCCGCCGCTCGATCAGCACGATTGCGAAAAGGCCTACGCGGATTGCTCGACCGCGTAACCGGCAAGCGTGCCGCGCTCGAAAAACAGAACCAGATGGAAGCCGTTTGGGCACTTCAGCGCGACCGCGAACAGCGCCATACCTTGGTCGAAGCGCAGCTCCAGGACCGGCAGAACATTCAAGCTGAAATTGTCGCAGCCCGCAATCGTCATGCTGAGGTGCTGCGTGGCTTGCACCACGATAGGACAAACAACCGATTGATGATGCGTGGCTTAGAACGGCAGGCGACGAAAGAAACACGCGTTCAGAGCTCCAAAACTAATGCACGTTCGGTGAAGCAGGCCTACGTTGAGAGCCAGAAAACGATGTCGGCTGAGCGGGTGAAGGCTGCTCAAGAACGGCTTGAAAGTCTGCGTAAAGATCAGCAGCAAAAACCAACCGTCCGCGTTCGTCAGACAGGGCGAGACGCCATATCACCGCAAGATCGTCTTCAACGCCTGCGAGAAGGTCGAACACGCAAACCGCGCGGACCAGAACTCGACAGATAGAGAACCAGCTCCCCTCCAAGAATGTGAATTGTGCAGTCCAGCAGGAAACTGCTGCACCAATCGCCTGTCTTCCTTTCTTTGATTCCTCACTGCCACGACAAGTAGACCAACCAAACCATCAAGCGCCTTGATGTGTGTGGGCCGAAAGGCCCTGAGTGGTTTGGGGCCTCCCTGACGATGGAGGATCACATGAAACTCGTCACACGATTTGAAGCAGCATCTCGCAGCACTGCACAATTGCAAGGTCTCTTCAGAGAAGCGTTCAACGCTTTTTCTGTTGCGCCGCGCGGTTCCGAGGAGCGCCAAGATGCTCTGGCTTCTCTTGAAAACATCGAGGCTGAACTGGCATCAAGAATGCCAGGGCTTTAAGCCTCGCGCGGTGGGCCGAAAGGCCCACCGCAAATAATTCGGGAAACGCTCATTTATTGAGCTCAAAACTTGGGCAAGCGACCCAAGGAAGAGAACACACTCCGTGCTTTTGGCAGCTATCAATACACTGTTGACTAGAGCTAAACTTGCTTCTCCATCCCGTTTCGCAGAGCTCATGACACTTTACAACCTCTGCCGGCGTAATGTGACGTTGTTGATTTGGAAGTGTTGCGAATGCTATCGCGCCTATCGCTATGGCAGCCATGAACAAAAATAGGGCAATGCCTTGTACCTTTGAAATTCGAATTAAGTCAGATTTCATGAAAAAAAGAATATCAGAAAGTATCGGGTGAATGGGGCGGAACTTTCTTTTTTTCCCCAACAAATGATTAGGCGGCGGGCCGAAAGGCCCACCGCAATTTTCTTTTGCTGCAAGGAGCGGCTATGCCGCCGCTCCAGCTTTTTTCTCTTCCCCTTGAAACCCGTTCAAGAAATCCGCCGCGCGCTGCGCATGGGCTGCTGCACTGAAGATCGCGCGCGTGTCGTTCTTCAAGACTTTCAGCCAGCTTTGAATATAGGCGGCATGGTCGGTGCCGGGCTCCGGCGTTAGGGCCAGATCAGCACAAAGAAATGCTGCGCCAAGTTCGGCAACCAGTTCTTCGCGTGCATAGCCTTCATCGCCCCATTTCTTGCGCCCGAATTCACGGTCAAGGCGGCTCTTGTGCTTTGTCCAGTGGGTTAGCTCATGCGCCAAGGTTGCATAATAGGCTTCAGGGCTGCGGAAGCTCTCAAAACACGGCATCTGCACATGATCGCTGCCGCCAGAATAGTAAGCGCGGTTTCCGCCGTGGCGAACATCTGCACCCGTCTTGGCAAAAAAGCTGTCCGCATGATCAATCCGCAAGACCGGATCAATGACCTTGGGCGGCTCGGCATAGTAGTGGTCAGGCAAGCCTTCGATCTGCTCCACATTGAACACTGAATAGCCCTTCATGAACGGGATTTTGCGTTCTTCCTCGCCCCCGTCGCTGGTCTCTTCAGTCTTTGTAATGGTGTTGGCATATACGACCAGATTGCCGCGTTCGCCCTTTTTGACGTGGGCGTCAAACTCCTTGGCCTGCTTGAATGTCATCCAGTAGGACGATGCATAGCCGCCTTCCATCGCTGCACCCCACAGCATCAAAACGTTGATCCCGCTATAGGGCAAACCGTTATGACGTAGCGGCTTGATGATCCGCCCATCTGTATTCGCAGAGCTCCAAGGCTTCAGCCAAGTGAGTTCGCCTTGCTCCAAATCTGCAATAATCTTGTCAGTGACTTTCTGATAAATGTCTTTTTTCATTGGCTTTTCCTTTCCTAGATAGCCGGTTGCGCATGCAACCGGGACTAGGCCCGCGCCAATGAGCGGGGGATGGCGGTCAAGACCCGCATGGCGTGAGGGGGATCACCCGCCCTGCACAAACGACGAAGGAGTGCGGAAGGACGGGGATACACGCCGTGCGCGCCCCAAAGGGGCGTTTAGGTCTTGATGGCCTAGGGGCCGCAGGCCCCACTTCAATCAAGAAAAAAAAGTCAGCCTCTTAGGGCTGGCAGGTTATGCGCAAGGGATCGAAGCCGGATGGCTGAAACCGTGCAGCGGGTTCGGTTCACGAGATCCCGTCCGCGTAGGTGGTGCGCAAATTGATCTCACATTTTCGACGGGTGGATATTTATGGAATCTAGAAGCCATATTTTTCACGCCTAAGATTAAACGCCGCTTCGCCACCTTCCATAATGCGCTTGATAGCTTCACGCACATCCGGAATATCAATCGCGCCCTCACCAGCGATCTTGCCCCCGGATTGGTCGCCTGCCTTGCGATACTCACACCATGCCACGAGCTCGGCATCACCATTCACAACCAAGTTAGCATTGTGACTTACGAAAACGATCTGACGTCTTTTCTTTGCCGACCAAACTTGCTCCACAATCTCCTGCATAACGGGGTTGTCGAGGTCTTCTTCTGGTTGGTCGATTAAGAGCGGTGGGCCTGCCTGATTCAAAAGTGTTCGCAATAGTGCTGTTGCTTGCTGACCAGATGAGGCATTCGAAAAATTGATGTATTCTCCTTCGCGCGAGCGATACTCAAAATGAGGCTGGCTTTCTATCTCGGTTAGGGAAAGCGAAAGCCAATCATCTGGTGCAAGTTTTCGCGCAAGTTTTTCGCAATCTGATTTTGTCGCGCCAGCACTCGACAAGAACGGCGTTTCGGGCAAATGTTCACTCGCCTCCACGTCTATATCAACATTTGAAAGATTTTCGAGGTCTTCGACTATGCCTATCCAAGCCTTATGCGGGTCTTCAGCATCGACAACAAAACTGGCTATTTGATCTATTTTGTCTCGGCGAATTCCTGATCCTGTCAGCTTTTCTTTGAGAACCTCAGTGAATCGGTCCGCATTCGTGTACCGCCGAACAACTGCTCTGATGAGGCCACTTGAACGGTTTGTCAGTGCGTCACACTGCTCTTGGATCAGTTTATCCCGCTCAGCACGAAACTCGAATAAGAGCCCTTGTTCGAGCACATACGTTTCTCCATCTTTCCGAATAGAGTTTAGTTCTTCAGATAGTCGGCTTATCTCACGCTGTAGGCCGGAAATCTTAGCTTCTAGGGCTTTTAGCTGTTCCATTCGATCTATGTGCGCCGATGAGCGACCTAGTGCTTCAGAATAGCTCTCGCGGTATGCTTCAAGGCGCGAGTCCCATTCACCCCATTTGCTATTCTCACGATCTCCGACGAGGTCATCAATTTGGCCTGCTAGATCACGAAGAGCTGAATCAACTTGCTCAACAAGCACATCATATTCCGCGATGACATCAGCCACCAATTTCTTTTCGGGGAAGCCTTCCTCAAACTCAGCAGTATCTGAACTCTTTTCGACATCTAGACGTCGAGCCAGCTTGTTGAGTTGTTCTTTGGTTTCAGACAAGCGGCTTCTTTTTTCTTCAACAATCTGCTCGGCACGGTCATACTGCGGGCCTAGATCGAGAAGTTTTCGATCCGCATCTGACAAGCCGCTAAGTGAAGTTCGAATCTGATTGGCTTGCTCTTGGTAAGAACGAAGTTCGAGGGTGAGCCGGGTTAGGTCTCTTTCAATCGTTTTTTGGCGCTGACGCGTCGAAAAACTCCGCCGGAGTTTGTCGGCTTGTTCCGAGATTTGTCTTTCAAGCCGTCCAAGCTCGGCGCGGATCGGCGCGTTAATAAAACGCGCCAGCTCATCCAGTCGAACGCTAACATTACTTAGCTGCTTTTGACTGTAAGCCTGAATAGGTAAAAGAGTACGGACTTCGCTCTCCGTGCAAGGCCGAAATGCATCTTCACCGACTTTGATTTGCACGGAACCATCTGTGCTTGCGCGACGCACTTGATGAGGCACGCCATTGACAGTGAAGGCGACATCAACTGTTGCGGAAAGTGGCTTTAGAGTCCCCTCGATCAGCCGTGCGCGCCGAGCCTGATAGTCCGGTGCTTCGTCATCGCTGGCAGCCGGTGGCTGATCACATAATGCCCAACGAAGGTATTCAAGAATGGTTGATTTGCCTGTGCCACGCCCGCCAATAAGTGCGTTGTATTGTGGGTTTAGCGATAGCTCCAAAGGACCGAGAAACGAGCTATTTTGAACACTGACGGAAGTTATAACCACAGAAGAAATGCTAGGTTCGGTATCGGAGATACGTGACTCCTGTGCCAAGCAAGCCTGTCGCAAAGCTTCAGCGGTCGGACTTGCCCATTTTATCCATGATGAGTGGACGCCCAGATCGCTATGATCTTCCCGACGGTTGTCCGAAGTTTGGATACAGGCAATACGTTTGTTACCCCAAGTCTTGTCTTTGCCACTGATAATAGTGCTTGCACCGGTTCCTAGAGATGTTCTTGAGCCATCCAGATAACCGCCAACGATTGGGGCATCTTTGTATTTAGGGGCCATCTTGCTTCGCAAAATTGAGTGTTTCTTCTTGCCGTCGGAAACATTTGGCAAAATAATGAAGCGATCTTTGAGCCAAGGATGCTTGTCTAGGGCATCCTTCAAGCTTCTGATTGATTGAAAGTGCTCTAACTGCTCCGTTTCGATTGTCTTGCTGTCAGTTTCTGGTGAAGGCGAAATCGTCAACGCAGTCATAACAGCATCGAAACGGTTATCTTCAAAATCTGCATCCAGAAGGATGATCGCTTGGCATGGCACGGCAAGCGTTAGCTCAATGCCAGGGAAAACAAGTATGCGCTCTCGCTCAGCAAGAGGGTCTCCGTTGTCGTCTGTCTCCTGCGCTGCGGCCTGTCGCACGTAGCGTACAAATGCCATGTCATGGTGATCGGTGATGGCAATCGCATCGAGACCTTTTTCACGACATGCCGCAATAAGGGTTGCCGCGTAATCGAGCCTTTCTTCCTCTGTGACACGAGGCGCACCAGTCCATTGCCGATCTCGTGGACTGTGAACCTGAAAATCACAACGATGGTAGTGGGCTCCCTTGTCGCCAGTGCCCGCAAATTCACTTGTCATCCGTCGATCTCCAATGGGGGCAGAGCACGAACGATTTTCATCGTTTCAAGGCTCACAGTGATTACGCGGCGGAAGAGGTCTAACGGGTAGCGCGGATCGCCAATCGTTTCGTTTGCGTAATCGTTTGCATCGTTAACGATACCGCTGCTCTTATCTTGCTTGACTACTTGACGCTCCATAACCCAATCCAGTGCTGGTTTGCCGTTGACAACATAGTCATAGGCTTCCAGTGGGATATTCTGCATAGTGATATTGGCGTTGTAGATGACGGTGGTCTTGTCTTTCTCTTTGCTCTTGCCACCAAACTTCATCTTGTTGACTCGGTAGAATTTTACCGGGTCGTCCTGTGCCTCGGGGATGAGTTCGTGGGTGCCTTCCTTAAATGTGACCATGTACGGCTCCACGCTCTCAAAATTCACATGCAGATCGCCCAGTGCACGGCCTGCGTCGCGGAAGGCGACGAAGTCGGCGAAGGTGTTGACCGCCGGTATGCGAGGCAGTTCCTTTGGTAGATTGTTCTTAAAGCGTGTTCGATAGTCCGGTGAATGGAGGACGCCATAGATATAATAAAAGATATCCTCCTTGCTCAACGTGCAATCAGGATAGGCTTGCCTGAAAAAATTTAAACCCCAGTCAGAGATACCATCTTTGCTTTCAATGTTTTGCTCATGACTGCTTAAGAGATCATGTTGATCGGGTTCTGTGGAGCTTGGCAATTTTAGAGGGAAGCATTGGCTATTGTAGTGGTACTTGTGCTCGGTCATCCGGTCACTCATCAGCGCACTGAAATGCTTCGCCTCGCCGACCCCAGTTAGACAAATGGTTCGATTATTCGTCTCTGCTGACGGATAGATTTCCTGCATTTGATAGACGCTGTTGTTGAATTGCCGGTCAAAATACATCCATTGCGGTTGAAAGGGTCTATAAAAGATCGATCTAATTCTGTCCTCAACGAACTCGCCTCGTTTCCCCTTCTTAAGATCTGCTCTTAGCGTGCCATCCCAGCTTATTTTTTTGGTATCGTTGCTTGGTTCAAAGCTAGCTGAGTCTGAGGCTAAACGATCAACTTCATCGTTATAAAATGCGATCATTTGTTCCATTTTTGTCGCCACGGTGCCAGCAGACGAGTTGATGCACCAGAAGTCTCGATTGGTTTTTACTCCACTTGAATAATTGACGAAAATAGCTTCGTTCACGCCTTTGACTTTGCTACCAATTCTCGCTCCCAATTCGAAGCTGGGATCGCGTTGATTTAGCCAGTCGTTCTCACTGTTTGGGACGATTTCAGACCACAAACCTCTTTCACTTATTCCATCCACGGAAACCATTTCTCTAGCTAGATTCAGCTTTTGTTTTTGGTCAAGGTAGTCGTCAACTGCATAGAAGCGTATCTTACCAGCGAGGTCGCTCTGCGGTCGTTTGACCAGAACTGTTATAGCTATTGGCGACCGGCTGCCTGACAAGAAAACTTTGCCACCTTCCTTGCGAGATGTCTCGCCTTCTGTCCTTTGATTGCCTCTTAGATGAAACACGGAAATTTCGGTAAAGTCCTCGACCAAGCACTGACGCATCCCGTCCATAGCGTTTCCGTCGACCCAACCTGCATCCGTTACAAAGGCTATTACGCCCGAATCTCCGACCCGATCCGTTGCCCATCTAAACGCACGTATATAGCTGTTCTTTAGTGCTGTTTTGAGCTTAGCCTTGGAATTTGCTGCGTATGTCTTGGCTATTTTTGTATCAAGGTTCGCATAGTCGATATTAGATGCATCGTCGTTGTCTTCACGTTGACCGCCGGAGTACGGCGGGTTCCCGATGATCACCCGAATATCTAACCCCTTCTGTCGGGTCCGACGTTCGGAGTTGTCGGGCAGCAAGTTTGCTACCATGTCCCGCTCCTGCTCGTACATCTGGAATGTATCGGTCAGGAGGATGCCCTCGAAGGGTTCATAAGGTCTGTCTTCGCGCAATTCACCTTGCGCAAGCTCGTGATAGACCGTCTCTATGTTGATCGCGGCAATATAGTAAGCCAACAGCACGATCTCGTTGGCGTGGATTTCGTTCTTGTACTTATGCTCCAACTCTTCCGTTTCGATCAGGCCCGATTGCAGCAGGCGAGTGATGAAGGTGCCCGTGCCGGTGAAAGGGTCGAGGATATGCACTCCCTCGGAGCCGAGCGTCTGGCCGAACTGCGCCTTGAGCACGTCATTGACCGAGTGGATGATGAAGTCCACCACCTCGACCGGCGTGTAGACGATACCAAGCCGCTGAGTCAGGACTGGGAAGGCCCCTTTGAAGAAACTGTCGTAGAGCTTGTAAATCAGCTCCTGCCGCCCATTGGCGGTGATCACATCGGCGGCGCGGCGTTCCACGCTGGCGTAGAACTTCGACAGGCTTTCGGATTCCTTGGCGAGGTTGTGTTCGTGAAGCTGGCCAAGCACGACCTCCATCGCGCGGGAAACGGGGTTTTCCTTTGTGAACTGGCTGCCCTTGAAGAGCGCGTCAAAGACAGGGCGCGTAATAAGGTGCTGGGCCAACATCTCGACGGCCTCTGCCTCGGTAATCTCGGGGTTCAGGTCATCCTGTAGCTCTTCGAGGAAAGCGAGGAAGGCCGTGCGCTCGGGCCCATCCTTGGCAACGATGGTGGTGATGCGCGTGATGTGAGTTTGGGCGATCTTGGCAATGTCCTTAGCCCATGTATCCCAGTATTCGCGGGTACCGCACTTTGCGACAATCTTCGCCATTATCGCGCGGGTAAATTCGTCGAAAATCATTTCGCTTTGAGTGACTTCGTCGGGCTTGCGACCGCTAGGGACGTCGCTTCCGATACCCGCTCCAGGTTTTTTAGATTTCGCCTTGCTGGTCGCGAAGTCTTCCACAACCGCAGTCAACTCCTTCAGTTCGGTATCAGACGATATGCGTACTAGCTCTACCTTGTCGCTAATGTCCTCGCCCAATTCTGCTTGATTGATCCGCGCATCAAGGCGTTCGTCATGAGCGCGTAGCGCGTTGAGAATTTGCCAGACGACCTTGTAGCGTTCGTTGTCGTTCAGCGCTTCCTCCGGCGTGGTATTGGGGGGGATAGCAACCGGAAGGATAACATAGCCAAGCTTCTTCCCCTCGGCCCGTCGCATTACACGGCCAACAGATTGCACCACATCGATCTGACTTTTGCGCGGGTGCATGAACATGATAGCGTCTAGAGCCGGTACATCTACGCCCTCTGACAGCACTCTGGCGTTTGTGAGGATGCGGCATGTGTCATCACCAGCGTCAGCCTTCAGCCAACCTAGCATTTCTTCACGAGCGCTGGCATTGTCACTGCCGTCAATATGGCGAACTTCGGTATTCAGATGCCTCGCATTATCGATCAGATCGCTTCCCGTGTATTCGTCTACAACGTTGGCGAACTCATCCTCTATAATCTTAGACTTCGCGATGGTCTGACAAAATGCCAATGCGCGTTTCATTGGCAGCGGATCAAATTCTAGATCAGTTTTGATATCACTCTTCGTAAGCGCCTTGTAACAACCTATAATCTTGGTAGCGTCATCAAGGGTCAGTTCCGCGCCTTCCCTAAGGCGGCTTTGAATGGTGGTAGAGATGAGCCCTTCATCTACCGCCAGAACGACAACCTTATAATCCGTAAGGAGTTCCTGTTCGACTGCCCAACCGAAACCACGGTGGAAAAGGTCCTCACCAAATTTATTTTCATCGTCCATCGAAGCCAATTCAGCGTCATGGTCATCTGCTTTCCGTCTCGCAGCGTCCCCGAAGATGCGAGGCGTCGCTGTCATGTAAAGGCGTTTTTGCGCCGCTACATAATCATTGCTGTGGATTCGGACGAAGTTGCTGTCATCCTCATCTTTGAGGGTAACTCCAGTTGTTCGATGTGCTTCATCACAAATCACAAGATCGAATGAGGGCAGCCCATGATTCTTCTGTGCACGCGTGAGCACGTCGATAGAATGATATGTCGAGAACACAACCGTCATTTTTTCGGGGTTTGCATCAGTTACCTGGCGAGCAAGCTTTTCAGGGTCAGTGGTGGCGGGAAACGCCAGATCGTGAACGTTGAGGTCCAAACTGTCAGCGTCAGCGTTTCTGCCTACCTTGGTGTCCGAACAGGCTGAGAATGCTGTAAAGTCCTTTTGAGCGTCATTCTTCCACTCACGGACAGTTTGCGACATTAGCGCGAGTGACGGCACCATAAACAGTACGAGCTTTTCAGGCCCAGCTATCTTCTCGGCGATACGAAGTCCGGTGAAGGTTTTGCCGGTACCACAAGCCATGATGAGCTTACCACGATCCTTCTTGGCGAGCCCGTCGGCGACAGCAGTCAATGCATCACGCTGATGGTCTCGTAGTTCCTTTTTTGGTGCGAGGTTGACGTTGCCCGTTCGAATATACTGAGACCAGTTTATGCGGCTAGCTTCCAATTCATTGATACCAATTCGGTTCCAATCCTTGGAAAGCTTGTCGAGCGTCTCCTTTGTGTTCCGGCCAAAGTCTTTCTGAGTGGTGTCAGCTATCACAAGACGCGTAAATAGGTCGTTTGAGGCAGCCGAAATAAAACTGTCGATATCGGGCTTTTGTATAGTGTGGTTTGGTGCGTAGAACTTGCACTGAATTGCTGCATACCCTGATCCGTCAGCTAAGGTGGCGACAAGGTCAATTCCTGTATCAGTATTGCTCCATCCTTGTTCCTTTGCCCAGTCGGAGAATGGCACCACTGCCGAATAGAACTGCTTTTGCGTATCATCGTTTTCCAAAAAAACGCGGGTCAATCGCTCAAAGTAGTCCCCTTTTTCACGCTCGCTACGAGCAGCTTTACGGTAGTCTTCAAGTAACTCGTGCAGTGAAATCTCTGTCATGGTGGTTTGCTCGTCCCTACGTTTTTTTTGAGCATAGCCTGCTAATTGCCCGAACGGGAGAGCAACCTAGGGTTTTTCCACACCCAAGGATGAAAAGACGAACAACTCAATAGCAGCAGGAAGGGTCAGTTCCATACAACGGGTTCAAGCAGCACCATTTTTTAGCGATTACCTAGGCTTGCCTTCACCACGCATGCTACGGGGATGAAGATAAGAATTTCGTGCAACATGAGCTTCTTGTCGATGGGATGGTTCCAAGGAAGGGCAGCGCGACAGCTCCCTTCCTGGTCAGGATTGCACAAGGGCAGGATCGCCCTTTGCTCTCGATGAAGTCGTCTCCATGAAGTGGTCTGGGGTCTTGGGGGCAGGAACGCCCGCCAAGTCGATGGGTGCAGGGAGAGCGAAGTCTTCCGCGAGTGGGTTTCAAGGGGGCGCGATAGCCCCATTGATCCATGGTTCGGGGCAGGTGGAGAGGGACGTCTCCAAGCCCTGCGAGTGTTTGACCGGCGATACGGTCTTCTGGCTCTGGAATGGGTTCAATACCCTGGAAGAGGCACAGTCGGGGGGATGCAACGGGGGCGCACAGCGGGCCCCCTTGCCAAGATGCGGTGTACTACACCGCACATCTTGCGGGTGAGAGATATCGGAAAGGAGCGTAGAGCATGAAGTCAGAAACCATGAAGGTTAACCAATTCTTAAGGCGAATTTGCTAGAATGAAGTCAACAGTTTATGAACGATTTGAGGAAGTTATGAGTGAAAATGAAGTTATTGGTGAAAATCTGGATTTGAGGTCGAGCTTTGATGCTGCGCATCCTTGTAGTAACCCAGATGTGGTTGAAAACTTGGACGGCTGGGCATCGACACGCAATGAAGCAGCCGCCGCTCGGATTGTAATCGATTCTATCGATACATACGCAATAATGAATCCAGATATTCCCCTCGGAATTCTTTTGCCGTTGATCGAAATACAAGACAGCATAAAAATACCTGGAAATCTTGAGTTTAGTGCTGCTGTAGATGTCTTGCAATCCAAGGTTGATCATAGCCCAGAAAGCAGTGAGGAATTTGCGACCAAGCTAGGCGCAAATACGTGTGAGCAGCTAACCAATGGCAGTGTTGCCGGACAGTTGTTAGGTATTCCAAAATTCTGATTTGTTTGCCTTCAATGCATTGTTGATAATGTCTTAGAGATTGCTTCCTCGCTGTGCCACATCGGGGCAGTTTCAGTACGCAGCTTTTGCCACCTTATTTCTTGGAGACATACGGCATTGGTCAAGTGTGTTTTTGCCATTTGATGTTTTGGCCTTTGCACCACCTATCATGGTTCTTCGTGGTCTGATAAAAAGCCCAAATTATTGAAGGCAGGAGGAAAGTCGTGACCACAGACGCGGTACTTGCAAAGCAGATTTTTTCACGAACTGCTTTGAGCAGCGACGACGTGGTTGCCGAGCGAACGATCGATCTGGTCATTCAACAGCTACAACAATCTGCGATGTTCTTTAGGGAACGTTTGGAGGAGGGATTCTTCGCAGATCAGAGCATCGAAGTCGCCAAGGAGCTGGGGCAAAAGTCGGAAAGATTGGCAGGACAGCTCGCGCAAGATTACATGGCAACAATTGAGTTCGATGGCGAAGAGATTGCTGCGCACCTAGCTGCTGCCGATCATATCGAACGTCTCGCCAAAGTTCTGCGCGGTCTAAACCTCGATCCCGAGTGGAAAGAGTATTACGACGACATCGCGCGCAAGCTGAACGAGTACGCCAACGGATTGCGTCTCGATCCTGAGAGCTCTTTCAGGTTCATTTGATCAGAGCGGTTCTTCCTCGAAGCGCCTCAAGAAGAACTCCGGCCCAAAATTTTCGGGTGGATTGAATTTTGAATTCTTAATCTCCATCGCGCTTCTGAGCATTATCTCAATGTAGTGAGGTTTGAAATTCTTCTTTGGGATACCGCCAACTCGAAGATCGTGCTTACCCCAAATCTCTCTGACTTGAGCATCGAAGTCGAAGTCCAGAGCAATCGGGCACTGTGTGCACTCCGTACCGTGTTTCTTTCGTACGAAGGTAAGAGCCTTCTGCCGATGATCGTCATTCGGATCGGTGCCTCGAAACTCTGAAGAATAGGTTGGACTTCGATACATCCGGTCATCGACATAGGCTGGGCATTCAAAAAGACAGAAGTGAATCTTCTCCCAGATTGGATCGTCGTTGGCAGGCAATTCGTCATCAACACCCAGCCACCCAGTAAGCTCCTTGTCAGTTGAGAGGCGTTCGCGGAACCTGTTGAACAGTTCACGGATCGTGCGCTCGGAGCGCTCTGATTGCCGTGAATATGCAGCCGCGCTTAGGCCGCCCATGTACGCCATGAATGCCTGAACGAACTCATCCTCACTGAGCTTTGTGTTCCTGCAGTATCGGTTTTTCGGTGTGTACTTTTTGGGCATTTCGGCGAACCGCAATCAAAGGGGAATATTCTTCCTGAGGTTAAACGAAAAGTACGAAGCAAGAGCAAGCTTTGCGAAGGTGCGTGCACGGGTTCGGCGCTGACCCCACCGCAAACGACCACTTACATAGAGGATAAACCCATGCCTTACCGCCATCCGGCTGGCGTGACCGTGTTCTGCGCCAATAGCTACAGTCCGTTGCTCTCACTTGCTGAAGCTTCTTGCCCTATCAAAGTCACTGCTCTGAAGCGACGCATCCTAAGTCTGTGCGTCCATCATGGCAGGTTGCTTGATCAAATCGTTGATCTGAACCGCGACTATTCAGGACGCTTTTTCGATTCTGATGCAGGTTTCATTGACCCGCTAACTGGCAAGTTCCAGGAGGTCTTCGTGAACACAGACTGTTTGATCGAAGCCCCAGAAGAGTGGTGGCGTGACAATTTCGGTCCTGCCGTGTCTGCGAATCCTATCAACCGTGTGCGCTGCGAAGCGCAGCCACGGTGGCGAGCCTTGGGAAGCGTCTACTTTGCTTGGCACCCTTGGGAACGGGTGAAATGGAGCCTAGAGGCCGCAAACGACAATCGCGCTCCTGCTTCTGTGTGAGTTTTATCCACCGCTGACAGCGCTTCCGCTCAACTAAGTTCTGAAGCACCGCCCGACTCGGAGCGGTGCTTTTTCTTTCCTGACATCAAGAGGTGCCACCATGACCACAGTGTCTTGGCTGAGCCTGCTTGCCTCCAGTGGAGGCTTCGCAGGCGGAAGCTATTTTCTCAAAAGATTTGCTGATCTCGGAACGCTAGGCGATTTAGGATGCGCATTCGCAATCTTCGCGCTTAGCAACTTGATCTACGTGAACGTCCTCGCCAAGGGGCTTGGCCAAGGTGCTGCCATGTCTAGTATGACACATCTGATTTTGATGACCATCATTGGGATCACGGCTTTTGGCGAGCGTCTGACTTATCACCAAATCGGCGGTCTGATGTTCGCTCTTTGCAGTATCTGGTTGTTCGCTAATTCTACACAATCAGTCGCCAGCTAGGCCTATCCCCCGAAACGAGTTCGGTTGTCGATGTAGAACAGGATTCGAAGCGACACGAACTCGTTTCACAAACTACAAACTCGGAAAAAAGGAACATGAACACAAACCACGCAAAGGCGGGGCAGAATCTCTTTATGTCTTCTGTCACCGGCCTCGCCAATGTGCTGGCTTTTATTGCTGCGTTTCTCGGGGGTCCGACGCTCTACTACGCAACGGCTCCCTACGTTTTGGAATTGACCTACCAGACCTACGGTGGCGAGATCATCGGTCTCGCGAAGCTGGTTTGGTACGGCCTGAGCTACCTGCTCATCTTCTTCGTGGCACGCGCAACAATCGGAACAGCACTGATTTTCGGCGGATTGGCAATCGTCACCCGCTTCATGTGAGCACTCAACAAAGGAGGAAGTGCAATGCCCAAATACCGTCACGTCGGAAACGTTTACAAGAAAGAGGAAAGTGTCTGGCCTGCTGTAATCGCTGTGGTGATCTTCCTGATCATCATCGGCGCGGCAATAGGCTGAGAAAAGAGGTAAAAATGGCGAAATACAACGAAGTGGGCAAGGTCTACAAGAAAGAGAAAGAACCCTTTTTCTGGACCCGTGTCTGCATCTCTCTTTTCTTTTTGTCCTTTGCCGTCGGCTGGGCTCTGAACCACTGACTGCAAGACATCGAAGCAAACGAAGGGTCGCCATTCGGCGGCCCTTTTTCTTTGGGAGAAACAAATGACCTTTGACAATGAATCTAACCGTTTTGGTAGCGCAGTATGGGCCACCGAGCGTCAAATATCTCGCGCTGACATCTTGGGTGGCGCGGGCATGCAGTTCGGCTATTTGGGGCAGTCTGCACTGACCCTTGAAACGGATGCGCCACGGCTAACAATTGCCGGTGCCGGGTCGGGAAAAATGCGCGATCTTCTCTCGATGGCCGTGGCCGGAGCTGCCGGAGCGCGAAACTTCATCCTTGATCCGCGCGGCGAAATAGCCTCGGTTACGATGCTCAATTTCGCAACTGCGGGCGCGTATTTATACTGCTGGAACCCAACTGGACTCCATGACCTGCCACAGCATGCCATGCAGCCTCTCGATATCTTGAAGATGGAAAGTCCGTCTTTCCACGCGGACTGCAAGTTCATTCTGCAAAGCCTCATTCCGGTCAGTGGTTCGGCGAGCGGCAAATACTTTGAGCTAAGAGCGCAAGAATGGGGTGAGGCCTTTGTCAAAATGCTCGTTGAGCGCGATGGCGAAGTGTCATTCCCATCGCTCTACCGAACCCTAAACGCAATCGAGTCCAACACGGGCGAATGGCCCGACATCCTGGAATTTATGCTGGGCTCCGGCATGGAAAGCGTACGGCGTTGTGCTGGCGAGATGCTGGCCAAGCAGCAAGACAGTCCCCGCGAGTTCGGAAGCATCGTCGGCGAACTCTATGCTTACCTGAATTTTCTAGATGATCCGATGCTTCAGCGTGCTCTTGAGAAGCCGCGTGCATCGCTGTCAGCAACCTGTGATCCAGCACAGCCCGCGACCTGGTTCATCAATGTGCCAATTGAATATGTGTCGATCTGGGCTCCGGTGCTGCGCACGATGTTCACTGTGCAGATGCTCTACAAGTCCCGCAGTCCGTCTTCACCACCAGTGAATATGATCATCGATGAAGCCGGTCAGCTCGGTAATTTCGATGCGCTCCTGCGGTCTTTCACCTTCGGACGTGGCGCTGGAGTTCGTGCTTGGGCCTTGTTTCAGGATGCGGGGCAAATCACCCGCAATTTCGGACCCACCGGTTTGCAAGGCTTCATGGGATCGGCGGCGCTCCGTCAGTTCTTCGGAATTCGAGACTACCAAACTGCGCTGCTCGTCTCATCTATGCTCGGCCAGGAAACCCTCGAATACGACGACACGCTGCGCCAATCCCAGGCACGAAAAGCCAAACGGCATGCGGCCATGAGCATCCTTGGTGGCAATGATCCGTTCGCTGCGGTTCAGAATTACCAACACCACGCATTCGAAGAAACACACCGAACGAAACAAGCGAGGTCGCTTATGACCCCTGATGAGATTTTGGCAATGCCGGAAGACCGAATGATCGCATTCGTGTCTGGAAAAAGTCTCGGGCCGATCCTTGGTCACAAATATCCGTACTACACGCGCCCTGAATTTGCAGGACAATTCCTGCCCAATCCGTTTCATCCGCCCTTGGACCACGTTCCTATCCCCCGTCGATGGGGTCGAGGAAAGGCTAAAGTGATTACGGAAGCGGTGCCGAACAAGTTTGCGCACCTCCCGCAATATGACGCTGGCTCTTGGTCATACGTCCAAGGCTATCGCCCGCGCTAATCTAAATCAGGAGAAATCAATGTCCGAAGAGAAAGAGGATGACCGGCACCCGAAGGTGCGACACCGCGACGGTCTTGTGCAAGTCGCGGTATGGGAAAAGGAGACGGACAAGGGGCCGGTCTACAACACGGAAAGAACGCGCTCGTACCGCGATGAAGATGGGAAATGGAAGAAAACCCACTCCATTCCTGAACGCGATCTGTTGAAGGCGGCGCGCCTCGACCAGAAGGCTTACGAGAGCATCGCAAGGTTGCGGCAACAAGCGCAAGACGCGCCTGACAAGCGCGAACCGCGTCGCCGTCAACGCGATGACAGAGAGCGCTAAGTCAATGTGAGCGGGGCGTTCGGCAGTGCTCGAACGCTCTGCACATTCGCCTCTATTTTTGGCAAGAGCCTGCAATCCATGGTATAATTGGAAGTAGGTGCCAGTGCGAAAGCCCCGCTCATTAAGCGTCACACGCTTCATCGCACCATTAGCGACCTGAATTTAGTTCCGGTTGCGGAAACTCCTAGACACGCAAGTGCCTGAACGCGCCGTCCCAAGATGGCCGCAAGAGGCGTCTTCGTGCCAGCATGATAAGGATCAAACGTCGTGAAAGATGCTGAAATAAAAGACTGTCCCGATCTGGCCAAGGCCATGAACAAAGCAGCCAACGAAGGCCATCCTAGTCGGCTGGAGATCGATCTCGATCACTACCAGAGCTATCTGGATGATCCGGCTTTAACGCTCGACCAGAAAGAAGATATCGTCGGCGCGTTGTGGACGATCATCTCCGCCTTTGTCGAGCTAGGTTTTGGCGTTCATCCGGTCCAACAAGCCTGTGGAAAACCCGAAACGGCCCTTGATCTAAAGGTGAAATCGGAGTCCACTAAACCTAAGCAAGACAAGAATAACCCAGGCACAGACGCGCCCGCAATCTAGCGAGTGGCGCGAGAAAGAGAGGATTCATGGGTGTCCCACAGACTGAAGCAGAACCAACGGCAGCCATTATCTACTGCCGCGTGTCGTCTGTTAAGCAACGCACTTCGGGGGCAGGGCTCGATAGCCAAGAACATCGATGCCGCCAATATGCAGAACAAAAAGGCTATGCTGTCGAAGCAGTTTTTCCGGATGATGTATCCGGCGGTGGAGATTTCATGCAGCGTCCAGGCATGCGCGCAATGCTGGCTTACCTGGATGCACAGAAGGGTCGTCAGTACACCGTCATTTTTGACGATTTAAAGAGATTTGCACGCGATACGGAATTTCACATCAAGTTGCGCCGCGAGTTTGCCGAACTTGGTGCGTCCATCGAGTGCCTAAACTTTAACTTTGAGGACACGCCGGAAGGTCGTTTCATTGAGACGATCATTGCTGCGCAAGGTCAGCTCGAACGCGAGCAAAACAAGCGTCAGGTCGTCCAAAAAATGCGGGCACGCATTGAGAAAGGCTACTACGTCTTTCATCCGCCAATAGGGTATCGATATACCAAGGATCGCATGCACGGAAAGCTGCTCGTGCGTGATGAGCCCATTGCGTCGATCTTGGCAGAGGCATTGGAAGGATTTGCCAGCGGTCGGTTTGGATCGCAAGTCGAGGTAAAACGGTTTCTGGAGTCCAAGCCGGATTTCCCTAAGAGCGGCAAGACCAACTATGTCCATCCGTCGAAGGTGAAGGACATTCTACAACGCCCTGTCTACGCCGGATATGTTGCGGCGCCCGACTGGGGCGTGAGCCTGCGGAAAGGCCATCATGAGCCTTTGATCTCTTTCGGCACCTTTGAACGTGTTCAAACCGTCCTAAGCGGCAAAGTCTATGCGCCTGCGCGCAAGGACATCAGCGAAGACTTCCCACTACGTGGCTTTGTGAACTGCGATGATTGCGGCGAGCCGCTTACCTCTTGCTGGTCGAAGGGGCGCAATAAGCATTATCCGTACTACCTGTGCGATACGCCAAAATGCCCATCCAAGCGTAAATCCATCCCGCGCGCCAAGATTGAAAGCGGGGCGGCTGAGGTGTTGCGCTCATTGCAACCTGCCAAGCAGATGTTCGCATTGGCGAAAGTAATGTTTGCGGATGCTTGGAAAATTCGACTGAATCAAGCTCACATGGCGAAGGACACGTTTGCGGCTCAGATCAGTGAGATCGATGGGCAGATTGAGGTTCTGCTGGATCGCGTTGTCGATGCAAGTGGTGAGTCATTGGTGCGGGCCTATGAAGCCAAGATCGAAAAGCTTGAAAAGCGGAAGCTACTGCTGGCCGATCAAGCCGCGCAAGCTGTGCCGCCAAAGGGTAGGTTCGACGACTTTATCGAACACACCATGACTTTCCTAGCAAGCCCTTGGAATATTTACGAAAACGGAGGAATAGCCCTGCGACGAACAGTGCTTAAATTGGCTTTTGCTGAGCCTTTGAGCTACAACCGTGCAAGTGGTTATCGAACCGCTAAAACCACCTTTCCCTTCAAGGTGTTAGCGGGAATTTCAACACAAAAGTGCGAAATGGTGGGCGACCCTGGAATCGAACCAGGCGTGCGTCTCCGCGAGGGAGTTACAGTCCCCTGCCACACCTTGCGGCCTGTCGCCCACTGTCAGGCGTTGCACCTGACGTGGAGGCGTGATTACTAGCGCACCAAAGGAGCGTCAACAGGAAAATTTCGCTTTGGCGCAGGAAACCGAACTCTTGGCCCGGAGGCCTGAAAAATGAAGAAACCCAAATGGGTCGTTGAGAAGGAACAGGCGCGCAAGGCCGCGGCTGCTGAAACCGTTTGGCTGTTCGGTCTGCATGCGGTTCGCGACGCTTTGATGAACCCCAATCGGCAGAAACTGCGCCTGATCGTAACGCGCAATGCGCGGGATAAACTGGCGGAAGCGATTGAATTCTCTGGTATCGAGCCCGAGATGGCTGATCCGCGCAAGTTTACGGCGCCCATTGATGCAGGCTCGGTGCACCAGGGGGCCGCGCTGGAGGTGAAGCCACTGGACTGGGGCGGTCTGGCCGAAAACTGCATCGGTCGGGAAAACCCGCGCGTCATCCTTCTGGACCGTGTCACGGACCCGCACAATGTCGGCGCGATTCTGCGCTCGGCCGAGGTTCTGGGTGCCAGTGCCGTGATTGGCACGCGCCACCATTCCGCGCCCGAGACCGGGGCACTGGCAAAAACCGCCAGCGGCGCGCTGGAGCGTCAACCTTACCTGCGGATGCGCAACCTTGCCGACACAATTGTTGAACTACAGAATATGGGATTTCTGGTCCTTGGGCTGGACGGAGAAGCAGACGTGACGATCGAAGGCGCGCTGAGCGACGGTCGGGACCGCCCCGTCGCACTTGTTCTTGGGGCGGAAGGCCCGGGATTGCGCCAAAAGACGAAGGAAACCGTAGATCAATTGGTGAAAATTGACGCAGCCGGGGGATTCGGATCGCTGAATGTCTCAAATGCGGCGGCAATCGCCCTATATGCATCCCGGCCCTGACAAAAAAGGAGAGCGCTATTCCCGGTCCATCAAAAATCGCGACCTGCTGCTATTGCGGGACCCGGGCAGCGTTGGTCCTGAGGGGCAAGGAGCGGCACGAGCTGAGCTGTTCCAGTTGTGGCGCACCTCTGCATGATCTGAAGATGCTGCCTAAGCGGAAGGCCGCGCCTTCCAAAACGGTGCGACCTGCGGTTTCTCACACCCCTCCGCGGAAGGCCAAGCGAAAAAAGAAGAAAAAGAGCATGTTCTCGCGCGTATTCGATGAAGCCTGGGATGTGATCGAAGATATCTTTGATTGAACGAATTTGGGTGAAGATCGTTCACATCCACGTCAACAGGGGTTCCGCATGCAGCAAAAAATTGCATCTTCATACCCCAATGAATTCAGATTCTGACATGACAATGCTGACCCGACGTTCCACACTTGGCGCGCTGTGCGCTTTTTTTCTGGCGCCTGCCACGTATGCGCAGGAAAGGCCCGTGTACTACACCACCGAAGGGGTGGCGTTGGCCGGGTATGATGCCGTGTCCTATTTCGACAGTTCTATGCCCATCATGGGCATGCCCGAGAATTCCGTGATGTGGAAAGGAGCGCGGTGGCATTTCACCTCGCAGGAGAACCGCGAACTTTTCGAAAGCAACCCCCGTGCTTTCGCGCCGCAGTTCGGCGGGTATTGTTCATATGCGATGGCGATGGGCGTTCTGAAGAGTGCAGACCCCAAGGCCTGGAAAGTTGTGGATGGTCGTCTGTACCTGACGCACTCGATCGAAATCGAAGAAGTCTGGCAGCGGGATCAGGCAGAATACATTGAGATGGCTGAACAAAACTGGCCGGCACTCCTCTATCAGGAATGATCGGGAATCAGGCAATCGTGAAGAGTCATCACAAAAATGCGCCGCCCCTCTTTTTTTTCCCAAATATATGCCTAAATGTCACAGTGACCGCGGAATGGAACTGCCGCGGGTCATTTCACTGTCCCTCGTTCCAACAACTGGCGCCCAAGACTTCTTGGGCGCTTTTTTCTTTTTGGAACCCTGCTAAGGATAGGGCATGTCAGACTATTCCGATCAGCACCTGAGAACCATTCTGCAACGCACCAAGACCGTTGCCGTTGTCGGGGTGTCCATGAACCCGGTGCGACCCAGCTATTACGTTGCCCGCTACCTTTCGTTGAAAGGGTTCAGCGTGATCCCGGTCAATCCGGGCCATGCCGGGAAAGACCTGTTTGGCCAGACGGTACGAGGCAGCCTTTCGGAGATATCCGAACCCGTGGACATGGTAGACATCTTCCGGCGGTCCGAATCCGTGCCGCCCATTGTGGACGAAGCGTTGGATGCATTCCCGACGCTCGGCACGATCTGGATGCAGATCGGGGTTGAACACCCCGATGCGGCAGCCAAGGCCGAGGCCCGCGGTGTTGACGTGGTGATGAACCGCTGTCCGAAGATCGAATATCAGCGCCTGTTTGGCGAGCTGCGCATGGGCGGGTTTTCCACCGGGATCATCTCGTCCAAGCTTTAGGGCGTTGCTGGCTGATATGGTTTCAGGCGGGCCACCTGTTCCAGTCGTCGTTTTTCCAGCACGACGTCACGTGGCACCCACTCATAACGGGTATCCTCGACAAGTGGTGCCCAGAACAACACCCCGCCATAGCGCCAGGGGTCCAGCACGACGCCCTCATACAACGACTCTCCCTTGCGACTGATAATCGCGGTGCTGTGGTCGATCCTCAGTGGATTGTCGGCGTTGGCGATGGCGCGGTGCAATTCCAGCGTCTGGAAGTCTTCCTGTTTCAGGCGACGCTCGATATCCTCGGCCCAATGCCAGCACAGACCACGCGGGCGCAATCCCTTGTTGACCTTTGCATTGTGGATCAGCGGCGGATCGGTGATCTGGTATTCGTCCACCAGCTGCGCGGTATAGGAATAGGCGACTTGCGCCGCCCGGCGGGCCTCTTCAGGATCGATATCCGGGCCAAGACGCTGAATTTCGGCTGTCAGGCGTTGTACCTCATCCCCGGTCGAGGGGGGAGGCGCCGCACATGCCGCAACGGTGGCAAGCGTTGCCACAAGCATCAAAACTCGGATCATGTCGCGCCCTCGGCCTGTCATTCTGACGCCCGAGTATAGCGGCCGTTGCGGCGGCGCGGAACCCGGCCGTTACCCTTTGGGGCGGGCGGCTTTTTCGGCAATTCCGCTGATGCCCTGACGGCGCGCAAGCTCGGCCAGGACATCTTCCAGCGCCACGTCTCGCGCGGCCAGCATGACCAGCAGGTGGTACAGCACGTCTGCGGCTTCGGCGGTCAGCTTGGCCTGATCGCCCTTCGTGGCTTCGATGATGGCTTCGATGGCTTCTTCACCAAATTTCTCGGCGCATTTCTCGGGACCCTTTGCAAGCAGCTTGGCTGTCCAGCTTGAATCCGGATCCGCCCCTTTACGTGCCTCGATCGTGGCAGCAAGGTCGTGTAGAATACTCATGTCAGCCTCATCGGAATGCCAGCGGCGGCCATATGTTCTTTGGCTTCGCGGATCGTGTATTCGCCGAAATGGAAGATCGAGGCAGCAAGCACCGCACTCGCGCCGCCTTCGGTGACGCCTTCGACAAGATGGTCCAGATTGCCGACACCGCCGCTTGCGATCACGGGCACGTCCACAGCATCGGAAATCGCACGGGTCAGGGGCAGGTTGAAACCAGCTTTGGTGCCGTCGCGATCCATCGAGGTCAGCAGGATTTCTCCGGCGCCTTTGGCGACAACGGTTTTTGCGAATTCTACCGCGTCAATGCCCGTGGGCTTGCGTCCGCCATGGGTGAAAATCTCCCACTTGCCGGGACTGACCGTCTTGGCGTCGATGGCGCAGACGATGCACTGGCTGCCGAATTGATCTGCCGATTCCGCGATTACGTCGGGATTGGCAACGGCAGCCGAGTTGAAGCTGACCTTGTCTGCCCCGGCCAGCAACAGGGCGCGTACATCATCTTTGGTCCGAACGCCGCCGCCGACTGTCAGAGGTACAAAGCACTGCTCGGCCGTGCGCTGTACCACGTCGAACATGGTGCCGCGGTTTTCGTGGGTGGCGTGGATGTCCAGAAAACAGATCTCGTCCGCGCCTGCGGCGTCATACGCCTTGGCCGATTCCACGGGATCGCCGGCATCGCGCAGACCGACGAAATTCACGCCTTTGACCACGCGGCCATCGGCAACATCAAGGCAGGGAATGATCCGGGTCTTCAGCATCTGATCGTCCTTCTTTGCCGGACCTTTACCGACAAAGCGCCGCTGATGCCACAGACGTTTTGACGCCCATGGCCCGGATCGCACCGGCCATGGGCAGCGCGGGTGTCCAGCTTCAGTGATCCTGGTTCTTCAGCAGTTTCAGCGCCGAGAGCAAGTTTGCCTTGTCATCGGTCCAGGGCTGCGCGCCGTCGGTTTTAACGATTTGCCAGTTTCCGTCCTGCACAAAACTCTCAATTCGCGATTTGTCCGGGCTCAGGATCACAACGCTGCTGGTGGCGGCTCCGGTTTCAACCTGCTCTTCGCCCACGGCCAGCCTTTGATGCGCAGCTGTCAGGTTCAAACTGTCGGCAATTCGGGCCAAAGGCTGGACCAGATCGTAGAACCGGTTCGTGATGTGGAACACCAGAACCCCATCGTCTGTCAGGCGGCTCGTGTACATCTCTACCGCCTCGCGTGTGATCAGGTGAAGCGGAATGGCGTCCGAGCTGTAAGCATCCAAGACCAGGATATCGAAGGCAAATGGCTTTTGCTTCAGAACGATCCGGGCATCACCCAGATGGGTTTCGGAATCGGGTGTGCATTCCGACAGATAGGTGAACAGCGAAGGGTCGCGTGCGATCTGGTCAACGGTCGCGTCGATCTCGAAGAAGTCCCAGTTTTGCGAAGGCTGCCGGTAACAGGCCAGCGCCCCCGTTCCCAGACCGACAATTCCGATGCTGCTGGATTGTTTGCCGAAGTCCGACGTGATGACCTGCGCCATTGGTCCTTCGGGGTGATAATAGGACAGCGGTGTGGGCCGAGTGCCATATTCGGACTCGCGTTGCCAGCCATGCACCGTGGTGCCGTTCTTGTAGACGCGGTAGCCCTCACTTGAATACACCGAATGCACGCCGAAAAAGCTGCGATCTTCGAACACCGGATTGTTCTTTACTGCAAATGCAGGCAGCAGAACGACGGCAAGAACCACCGGGATACGCATGGCCTGTGCCCGGAACAGGTACAGCACCGCAAATATCAGCACGAACAGGGCGCCTGCGCGCGGGATGTCCGCACTCAGGGCCGCGACGCCCCGTGTCGCACCCGCGATGACGAGGATGAAAACACTTGCCGCAATGCCCATGATGACGTGGCGAAGGGCAAATCCCGGCGCGCGGACAAGGAACAATCCTCCGGCCAGGATCATGGTGATTGGCGCCTCCAACTCACGTGTGAAGGCAATTGGCGCAACGATCGAGTTGAACAGCCCGCCAATCGCTCCGCCCACCGAAAGGGCGATGTAGAACACGGTCAACTGCTCGGCTGACGGACGCATGTCGTAAAGCAGGCGGTGCGCAAAAAGAGCGATGACGAACAACACCGGGACGTAGAGCAGGATAACCACCGGCGCGTCATGTTCGCTGACCACTTTGGACACCAGTACGACACCTGCCGCCAGCGCCGCCAGCATGGGCAGGTTCAAGGCGTCAAGCGTCAGGTGTTTCCATTTGGCGAAGGCAATGATGAAGGACAGGATGTAGACCGCCAGCGGAACGACCCAGATCAGCGGGAGAGCACCAAGGTCCGTGCTGACCCGCGTTGTGAAGGACAGCATCAAGGAAGAGGGGATGAAGGCGACGAACACCCAAATAGCCATTTGCCGCAGGGTGGGGAAACTGGCCTTGAGTGCTGTTTGCACCGAGGACTCTGTGTGACGTGATCCCCGCAGGGCGATCATGCCACTGCCCAGCAAGAGCGCCCCGAACAGCACGAAGCCGATCAGCCAAACGCGGCTGATCTCAGCGGCGCCAAAAAATGGGTCTGCAACCAAGGGGAAGGCCAACAACGCCAACAAGGATCCGACATTACTGGCGCTGTAAAGGAAATACGGATCATCTGCCGAAGGCCCACCCGACTTGGCGTACCAGGCTTGCAACAGGGGCGCATTTGCCGACAATACCGCAAAAGGTACACCCACACCTACGGCGAACAGGCCAAGCGTTTGCAGCGCGGTCGAGGTCGAGGCGTCATAGCTCCAGCTTTCGTTGGTGGACAGCGGCAGGAAAGTCAGCGCTGCGACCCAGAATGCAAAATGGGTGATGATCTGCCAGCGCAAGGACAGAAACTTAGTCAACAAATGCGCATAAACATACCCGAGTATCAGCACCACTTGAAAAAACAGCATTGCGGTCGTCCAGACCGCCGGCGCACCGCCGATCTTGGGAAGAACCAGCTTGGCAAAAAGCGGCTGGACAAAGAAAAGCAGACTCGCGCTCGTGAAAATCGCCGCGCAGAAGATCGCAATGGTTGCTGATCTGAATCTAAACGTGTTGGGAACGTCTAGGTTGGAAATACTCACGTGTACCACCCGGGTTGTTGTGTTTGACGAAGGAATTAAGCGGGGATTCCGCCCGAATTATGGCTCAACGCAGTAAAATGTTTGGCTTCTGGTCGGATTGTTCGCAAAAACAAGGGTAAAATGAGCATCTCCAATTCAGGCAAGGCTTTGCTGATGCCAGACTTGTGATTGTCAGAATTCCAAAACCTGTGAGAATTGGGGTGAATATTACAGAAGGAAAACCGATATGCGTAGCTTGATACTTGCTTCAATTCTTTCGCTCGGAGGGGCTTTGGCCGCCATGGCTGACGACATCATCAAAGTTCAAACGAACAAATCCGTAGCCGAAGCGCTGGATGCGCTGGAAGCGGCGGTTGGCAACGCAGGGGCCACCGTCTTCGCCCGCATCGACCACGCGGCCGGGGCGGAAAAGGTCGGTACGCCCATCCCGGCCAATCAAGTGCTGATTTTCGGCAATCCTGCGCTGGGCACGCCGGCCATGCAGATCGATCCGCGTGCAGGATTGTTCCTGCCGCTCAAAGTGCAGGCGTACGAGGATGAGAACGGTCAGGTCTGGTTGGCCTATGAAGACCCCAAGGAAACGATGGACGAGTTGGATGACGTCGAAAAGTCACCAGTCATCGAGAAGATGCGCGGTGCGCTCGCCAAGTTGACCGCTGCCGCCGCGGGTTAAGACCGTTTTGGATCTGCGCTTGCGCTTTTCACACGCGCAAGCGCGTTTCGCGCGATCAGGATGTGAAACGGCAGGATCGCTGCTAGGTACAGGCGCCCGCCAAGGTTATGGCGACGGACCCACGTGGCCAGCGAGATGCGACCGTTTTCCGACAGTACGGAAACCCGGAAATCCAGGTGGCGATCGTTGAAACCTGCGATCACCTCGGTCCTGTCATCATGTTCAACCGGGAAAATACCCAGCTTGTCGTCAGCATCCGGGCCGGTCGTACTGAGGTCAAAGGGTGTTACCAGCAGGCCGCGCAGCCGAAGCAACGCCATCGCCCATCCGGGGAACGCGGTGATGATTTCCGCGGCCCGGCGCGGTGGAAGATCGGATTCGACGCTAAAGCAGTCCAGAAAGTCGCCGGTTTTGTACCGTTCGTGCAGCAGGCTTTGCGCGGACAGATTGGAACGCTTTACCGGCGAATGGAACATTGAACTATTCTCTGAGCGTCGTCAGAGCCTCTTTCAGATCAATCGCCCCATCATACAGTGCACGTCCGGAAATGGCACCGTTCAGGGCTGCGCCACAATCGCGCAGGGCGATCAGATCGGCGATCGAGGACACGCCGCCAGATGCGATGACCGGAATATCAACCGCTTTGGCAAGCTCTGCGGTGGCCTCGACATTGGGGCCCTGCATCGCGCCGTCCCGGTTGATGTCGGTGTAGATGATCGCGGCCACGCCCGCGTCTTCGAAGCTGCGGGCCAGATCGGTTACCTGAACATTGGTTTCTTCGGCCCAACCCTTGGTGGCAACCAGACCGTTGCGCGCGTCGATGCCCACGGCGACCTTGCCGGGAAAGGCTTTGGCCGCTTCGCGCACCAGATCGGGGTTCTCGACCGCGACCGTGCCCAGAATAACCCGCGCCAGACCCTTTTCGATCCAGGTTTCGATGGTGGCCATGTCACGGATGCCACCGCCCAATTGCGCGGGCACGTCGCAGGTTTTCAGAATCGCTTCGACCGGGGCGGCGTTGACCGGCTCACCTGCAAAGGCGCCGTTCAGATCGACCAGATGCAGCCACTCGCACCCGGCCTCGACAAAAGCGCGCGCCTGCGCGGCGGGGTCTTCGTTGAACACGGTGGCTTTGTCCATTTCACCACGCAGCAGGCGCACGGCATTGCCGTCTTTGAGGTCGATGGCGGGGTAGAGGATCATGTCGGGCGGCCCTATATCTGTGTTGCACGCGCGGGATATCGCACAGGCGGGGCAGGGGATGCAACGCGACGCTGGGTCATTCTTGCCCGCAGCTGGTTGCCGGGTCAGACTGCTCGCAAAACAGGGAGACAATCATGAAGAGATTTACTTTTGCAGCGGGTTTGATGCTTCTTGCGACCAGCGCAATGGCTGCGGATCCCGTCGACGGTCTGTGGAAGACCGCACCGGGTGATACCGGCGGCTATCTGCACGTGACGATTTCCGCATGCGGCAGTGCGATCTGCGGAACCATCGACAGCGCGTTTGATGCGGATGGCAACGAGCAGCTGGAATATGAAAACCTTGGCAAGCAGATCATCTGGGACATGGTGCCCGAGGGTGGCGGAAGCTATGACAGCGGCAAGATCTGGGCACCGGACCGGGACAAGACATACAACTCGAAAATGTCGCTGGACGGCCAGAACAAACTGACCGTCAAAGGGTGTGTGGCGGGCGGTCTGATCTGCCGCGGACAAACCTGGACGCGTGTTCAGTAGGGTTCAGGGTTTCCAGGTCAGGAAGTTTCCCAGCATGCGCAGGCCAACGTCCTGACTTTTCTCGGGGTGAAACTGCATTCCAACCATCGTGTCGCGGCCAATGACGGCCGTGACCTCCTGCCCGTAATCCACATAAGCCAATCGCTGTGCCGGGTCGGATACCCGGAAGTGGTAAGAATGCACGAAATAGGTGTGATCGCCGGATTTCACCCCGTTGAACACCGGGTGATCGCTGTCCAGAACAAGATCGTTCCAGCCCATATGCGGCACTTTCAGCGATGTGTCTGACGGCTCGATTCTGACGACATCGCCGGCAATCCAGTCCAGACCATCCGTTTCGCTGTATTCATGGCCCTTGGTTGCCATCAACTGCATGCCCACACAGATGCCCAGAAACGGGCGGCCTTTCTGTTCGACCGCCTCGACCATCGCGTCATAGATACCCTTGTGACCACGCAATTCGGCAGCGCATGCCGGAAACGCCCCGTCGCCGGGCAGAACCAAGCGATCCGCGCGCGCCACAACATCCGCGTCCGAGGTGACGACAACCTCGCCCGCGCCGACCTCCTGCGCCATGCGCTGAAACGCTTTTTCCGCCGAGTGCAGGTTGCCGCTTTCGTAGTCGATAATGGCGGTCAGCATTTACAACGCGCCTTTGGTCGACGGAATCGCGTCTGCCTTGCGCGGATCGGTTTCGACGGCGTCACGCAGCGCGCGCGCGACGGCCTTGAATGCGGCCTCGGCGATGTGGTGGCTGTTGAAACCGTGCAACTGGTCGATATGCAGCGTGATGCCGCCATGGGTGCTGAGCGCCTGAAAGAACTCGCGCACAAGTTCTGTGTCGAATGCACCGATCTTCTGCGTCGGCAGGTCCACATTCCAGATCAGATAGGGGCGGCCCGACAGGTCCAGCGCGCAACGCACCTGAGCGTCATCCATGGGCAGGTGGCATTCTCCGTACCGCCGGATACCTTTCTTGTCGCCCAGGGCCTGCGTCAAAGCCTGCCCCAGCGCGATGCCGGTATCTTCGACCGTGTGGTGATCATCAATGTGGTAATCGCCCTTGGCGCGGATCGTCATGTCGATCAGGGAATGGCGCGCCAGTTGATCCAGCATGTGATCAAAGAAGCCAACTCCGGTCTGGTTGTCATATGTACCGGCGCCATCCAGATTGATCTCTACCGAGATTTCCGTTTCGGCAGTCTGGCGGCTGATCTTTGCGCTGCGCATGGGCGAATTCCTTTTGCTACAGGCGCGCTTATAGACGGGGATGGTCGTGGTTTTCCAGACCATGCGTTGCGATCGCTGCAAACTGTTGCAGGGGATTGCACCCGGCTTGGCCCCGTGTCAGCTTGCCAACAACACGAACCGATAGGGTCAAACCATGTCCACCTGCGTTTTCATCCAGATCCGCTGCAAGCCCGGCACCACCTACAAGGTCGCCGAGGAAATCGCCCTGCGCGAAATCCACTCCGAACTGTATTCCACCAGCGGTGAATATGACCTGCTGCTCAAGCTCTATATCCCCGAAACCGAGGATGTGGGCCATTTCATCAACGAACACCTGCTGGTGATTCCCAATATCGAACGCTCGCTGACCACAATGACGTTCAAGGCGTTTTAACCCAGTTCGAATGTGGTGACACCAAAGACACGGTCCAGATCGATATCCGGCGTGTGGTCGGAATACATCCGGGCCGTTTCAAACACCTTCTCAAGACCCAGCGCATCCGCCAGCGCAAAGGCGGCGGCGTTGGGCCGCGGCATGTCGATGAACACGTCATGCGTGGCGTGATCGTCGGGGATGGCTTCCAATACCGAGGCCAACAGGGCTTGCGCAATCTCGGCGTCGTCCGCAAACAACGGCCCGATCTTGTATCCGCTTTGACAGGGCCGCAGGGTTGCATAGCCCCGGATTACGCCATTCTCGGCAATCACGCGCGAGGCGTGGCTGGGCGCGCTCAGCCAATCGCGCAGGAAGATGTCGCGCGGGGCAGGGAACATCTGCCGGTCATAGGCGGCTAGATCGTCCGAGAGGCTGTGCAACTCCTCAACCCGCGCAGCCGGTCGCGCCCCGAGCGCGGCCAGAATCCCGCGTTTTGTCCCGCCAAAGCGGTAGTTGTTATAGGCAAAGGTAAAACCGGACTTGCGGTAGTTATCCTGCTGCTCGACGACACCATCCAGACCGATGTTGTCCGCATTGCAGTTTTCCAAGGCGTGCCGCCAGATTTTCAGCCCGTGGCCCGATCCGCGAAACTCGGGCCGGACGATGTAGAACCCAAGGAACGCAAAGGTGTCATCATACTGAACGACCGAGATGGAAGCGATCATTTCGCCATCCAGGAACCCGCCGAGAAACCCGCGGGGATCCGTGCCGTGGAAGCAACGAGCATCGTGATACCCCGGGTTCCACCCTTCGCGCCCGGCCCAATCGACGGCCTTTTGCACCTCGTCAACGGTGAGTGGGCGGATGACGTAATCAGACATGGGTGAATCCTGCGTTGGGCGATGCAACCAGAATGACGCAATGTCTTGTGAAGAACCAGCATGTATGGAGAGTTCTGTATCTGGAGCGGGCGAGGCGATTCGAACGCCCGACCCTAACCTTGGCAAGGTTATGCTCTACCCCTGAGCTACGCCCGCATCAGATACATATGTGGTCCGAAGACCTCTCAATGGAGCGGGCGAGGCGATTCGAACGCCCGACCCTAACCTTGGCAAGGTTATGCTCTACCCCTGAGCTACGCCCGCGCCGTTGAGTGAGGAGGGATTTATAAATTCCCACGCGGGGCTGCAAGCGGAAAAACACAAAAATGAGAAAAAAGTATTTCGACGGAACCCGGCATCCGGCCCGTTCAATCTCAAACACGGATCAAAAAAGGACACAGGCAGAGGGGCTTTCATGATATCCGTTGCAGACATGAAGATAATGGCGCTGGCCGCGATGATCTTGCTGGTCGCCGTGATGCCGGAATCGGACGATCACGAACACAATCGGATCACGCCCGTTTTGTTGAAAGCGCCCCATGTGATGACGACGGATCTGACGGGGTAGCACCCGCCAGCTGTCCTACAGCGCCAGAATCAGGTTGGCGATGGCCGCAACCAGAATGGCTAGGAACGTCAGGCTCATGCCAGCCTGCCGCAGGATGACGATCTGGGGCGTGCGCCCGAATCCGTAAGCGTGCAGCAGACGCCCGGCCAGCAACATCAAACCCAGTATATGCACAAGCAACCCTCCGGCGCCCTGCAATTCCACCATGGTGATCAACAATAGGGCGATTGGGGCGTATTCGGCGCAATTTGAATGTGTCCGTATCGCCTTGATCATCAATTTGCTGCCCCCATCCCCGACCGAGATTTTGTCGCTGCGGCGCTGAAGGATCACTTTGACGCTGAGTGCAACGTAAAGAATAGCGATCAGGGCCGCATAGATCGGGGTGATAGCAAGCATGGTGTGTCTCCGCTCCGGCATAGAAAAAGGGCCGCGTGGTTTCCCGCGCGGCCCTTTGAACTGTAATCGGTTCAGCAGCTTATTCCAGCTCGATCAGAAGGTCCTTTGCGTCAATCTGGCCGCCGGGCTGCACATGAACGGCCTTGACGGTCGCATCGCGCTCGGCGTGGATGCCGGTTTCCATCTTCATCGCCTCGATGGTCAGCAGCATGTCGCCTTCCTTGACCTGCTGGCCCGCTGTTACGGCGACAGTGGCAACAACACCTGGCATCGGCGCACCGACATGATCCGGGTTGCCGACCTCGGCCTTGGGCCGCGCCTGCGTGGTCGAGGTGACCAACCGGTTCGGAACCCGGATCACGCGCGGTTGACCGTTGAGTTCAAAGAACACTTTGACCTCGCCCTTTTCATCCGTTTCGCCAATGGCCTGACAGCGGATTTCCAGCGTCTTGCCGGGGTCGATTTCCGCGGTGATCTCCTCGCCCGGCTCCATGCCGTAGAAGAAGGTGCGCGTTGGCAGCGTACGGACCGGGCCGTAGACCCGGTGGCGACCCATGTAGTCCAGGAACACCTTGGGATACATCAGGTATCCGTTAAGATCCTCGTCATCGACCTCTTTGCCTTCCAGCTGCTTGGACAGCTCGGCGCGGGTGGCTTCAAGATCGACCGGGGGCACATCCTTGCCGGGTCGTTGGGTGTTGGGCACCTCGTCTTTCAGCACCTTCTTGATGATGGTCTCGGGGAAACCGCCCGGAGGCTGACCCAGATTGCCGCGCATCATGTCCACGACCGAATCGGGGAAAGCCACATCGGTATTCGGATCCTCGACCTGTTCACGGGTCAAGTTCTGGCTGACCATCATCAACGCCATGTCGCCAACGACCTTGGAAGACGGCGTGACCTTGACGATGTCACCGAACATCTGGTTCACGTCGGCATACATCTGTGCCACTTCGTGCCAGCGCTCTTCCAGGCCCAGGCTGCGCGCCTGTGCCTTGAGGTTGGTGAACTGACCGCCGGGCATCTCGTGCAGGTAAACTTCGGACGCCGGGGCCTGAAGGCTGGATTCGAAGGCCGCATACTGGCCACGCACAGCCTCGAAGTAATCGCTGATTTCACGGATGGCCTTGATGTCCAGCCCGGTGTCGCGGTCTGTGTGGCGCAGCGCCTCGACCACGGTGCCCAGCGTCGCCTGGCTGGTGTTGCCCGAGAAGCTGTCCATCGCGCAGTCAACAGCATCCACGCCCGCCTCGGACGCGGCCAGAATGGTCGCGCTGGCAATACCGGCGGTGTCATGGGTGTGGAAGTGTATCGGCAGCCCGACCTCTTCTTTCAGCGCGCGGATCAGGATCTTGGCCGCAGCCGGTTTCAGCAGGCCCGCCATGTCCTTCAGGCCCAGAATATGCGCGCCGGCGTCGCGCAGTTCTTTCGCCATGCCGACATAGTATTTCAGGTCGTACTTGGCGCGATCCGGGTCAAGAATATCGCCGGTGTAGCAGACGGTACCTTCACAAATTTTGCCGCTTTCGACGACCGCATCCATCGCCACGCGCATGTTCTCGACCCAGTTCAGCGAGTCGAAGACGCGGAACACGTCAATTCCTGTCGCCGCCTGACGCACGAATTCCTGCACCACGTTGTCAGGGTAGTTCGTATAGCCCACGCCGTTTGCGCCGCGCAGCAGCATCTGGGTCATCAGGTTCGGCATCGCCTCGCGCAGGTCCCGCAGGCGCTGCCACGGGCATTCCTGCAAGAAACGGTAGGCGACGTCGAATGTCGCGCCGCCCCAGCATTCGACCGAGAACAACTGCGGCAGGTTCGCCGCATAGGTCGGCGCCACCTTGATCATGTCGATCGAGCGCATCCGCGTCGCCAGCAGAGACTGGTGCCCGTCGCGCATGGTGGTGTCGGTGATCAGCAGTTGGCGCTGCGCCTTCATCCAGTCGGCCACCGCCTGCGGGCCCTTCTGCTCGAGCAGGTTGCGGGTACCCATCTGCGGTTCGGCCTTCAGCGCCGGAGGCCTGGCCTCCTTCAGGTCGGCGCGCGGGCGCGGGCGGTCCTTGGTTTCGGGATGCCCGTTCACGGTGATGTCCGCGATATAGGTCAAAACCTTGGTGCCCCGGTCGCGCCGCTTCTTGAAGGTGAACAGCTCGGGCGTGGTGTCGATGAACTTGGTGGTGTATTCGTTCGACAAAAAGGTCGGATGCTTGAGCAGGTTGATGACGAAATCGATATTGGTGCTGACACCACGAATTCGGAATTCTCGCAAGGCACGGTCCATCCGGCTGATCGCTTTTTCGGGCGTCGGGGCCCAGGCGGTAACCTTGGTCAGCAGCGAGTCATAATACCGTGTGATCACACCACCCGCATAGGCCGTGCCGCCATCCAGACGAATGCCCATACCGGTGGCCGAGCGATAGGCGGTGATGCGGCCATAGTCGGGGATGAAGTTGTTCTGCGGGTCTTCCGTCGTGATCCGGGTCTGCAACGCGTGGCCGTTCAGTTGTACGTCTGCCTGGCTTGCAGCGCCGGTCGCCTCTGCCAGAGGTTTGCCCTCGGCGATCAGGATCTGCGCCTGCACGATGTCGATGCCGGTGACTTCTTCGGTGACGGTGTGTTCCACCTGCACACGAGGATTCACCTCGATGAAATAGAACTTGCCGGTGTCCATATCCATCAGGAACTCGACCGTGCCGGCGCATTCATAGTTCACATGAGCGCAGATACGGCGGCCCAGTTCACAGATCTCGGCGCGCTGTTCGTCGCTCAGATACGGGGCAGGGGCGCGTTCCACGACCTTCTGGTTCCGGCGCTGGACCGAGCAGTCGCGTTCATAGAGGTGATAGATCTCACCGTGTTTGTCGCCCAGGATCTGCACCTCGACGTGGCGCGCACGTATGATCATCTTTTCCAGATAACCCTCGCCATTGCCAAAGGCGGCTTCGGCCTCGCGACGGCCTTCCAGCACTTTCTCTTCCAGCTCGTCTTCCGACTGGATCGGGCGCATCCCGCGCCCGCCGCCGCCCCAGGACGCCTTGAGCATCAGCGGATAGCCGATTTCGGCGGCCTCCTTGCGGATCGCGTCCATGTCATCGCCCAGAACTTCGGTGGCAGGAATGACCGGAACACCTGCTTCGATGGCTACGCGCCGCGCGCTGGCCTTGTCGCCAAGCGCGCGCATGGTTTCCGCCTTGGGGCCGATGAAGGTGATGCCGTTCTTGACGCAGGCATCGACGAAATCCGGGTTCTCGGACAGCAGGCCATAGCCCGGGTGGATCGCGTCGGCACCACATTGCTTGGCGACACGGATGATCTCGTCGATCGAAAGATACGCGGCCACCGGCCCCATGCCTTCACCGATCTGATATGCCTCGTCCGCCTTGAACCGGTGCAGGCCCAGTTTGTCTTCTTCAGCGTAAACGGCGACGGTTCGTTTTCCCATCTCGTTTGCTGCGCGCATGACGCGGATGGCAATCTCGCCGCGGTTGGCGATCAGGATCTTGTTGAAGTCTGTCATGATAGGTCCCGGTCTTTTGTGTATGGGCGTCTTTTTGGGCGGAGAATACGCGCAGGTATATCCGTTCTTCTGGGTAGAACCGGCATGTTATCGCTCGCAAACGCCCTATGATCGCAGCGCCCTTATACTTTTGCTGCGCCGCAGCATCAAATGTTTAACGTTAACTCTCGATCTGACACAGGCTTGCCAGGCCCATCTGGCCCATATTTGCATGCAGGTCCTGCCTGAGAATCTCGATGACATGTGCAGGCCCCCGCGCGCCAAGTGCCGCGAGTCCATACAAAAAAGCCCGCCCGAGCATGACGAAATCCGCGCCCAGTGACATGGCCCTCAAGATATCCAGGCCACCTTCGACGCCGCTGTCGAAGATCAGGGGCAGGCGGGTCGCATCCCGGACAGAGGGCAGAACCTCAATGCTGGCCGGGGCCGCATCAAACTGACGACCGCCATGATTCGACACCCACAAGGCGTCGACGCCAACCTGTTCCAGCCGGTTCGTATCCTCCGGGCGCAGGACACCTTTCAGGACAAGCGGACCGTCCCAGTGGTCGCGCAGCCATTTGACATAGTCCAGATCCGGCGAGGTTCGAAGCAGGTAACCGATATGAGCCGTGGGCGGCAGATCTCCGGGGTTTTCGATATATTTGTCCAGCGTTCGCATGTGCGGCACGCCGTTGCGCAGCATGCCGATGGCCCAGGCAGGCCGCTGGGCGATCTGCGCCAGAATGCGCGGGGTCAGCTTTGGGGGTTGCCGCAGGCCCGATCGTGTCTGCCTTTCCCTGCGCGATGCGACGGGAACATCCGCGGTGAGGACCAGGGTTTTGAACCCGGCCTTGCGGACCCGGTTCAGCAGGTCCTTTCGAATATCCGGATCTCGGGGCGGGTAAAGCTGGAACCAGGCATTGTCCCCAATATGCGGTGCCATGTCTTCGGGGCTTTGGCTGGCTACTGTCGACAGAGTATAGGGAATACCCGCATTTGCGGCCGCGCTGGCAAGCAGCTGTTCGGCGCAGGGCCAGACCAGCCCGGACATGCCGATCGGCGCGATTCCGAAGGGCAGCGGATACGAAGCGTCGAGAAACGTCTTTGACGTATCAAAGTCCAGCTCGCCATGCAGGATCGAGGGGCAGAGGCGCACACCATCCAGGGCCTGGCGGTTCCGGTGCAGTGTCGTTTCCATCCCGGTTCCACTGTCGATATACTCCCACACGAAATGCGGCAGACGACGGCGCGCACGGTGTTTCAGATCCGGTATGCCGGGATAGGTGCTGTGCAAGTCCATGCAGATTGATCCGACCTGCCATGCGATTCGGCAAGTTTTTTAAGCTGCATCCTTAGGTGGTTGCCGGTTTTCAGGTGGCGTTTTTTTAATCTGGTTCCCGGTGCCGCTTGCAACATACACTTGGTTGCGCCCCTTGTCCTTGGCGACATAAAGTGCGTCGTCGGCCGCGCGCATCAGGTCCTGCGGCATGGCGCCGTGGGCCGGGTAATGTGCGACCCCAACCGATATCGTAATGCGCGGCAAGGCCTTCTCGCCATATCGTACGGTAACGGCTTCAACCGCCTGGCGCAGTTGTTCGGCGCGGGTCATGGCATCTTCGGGGCTGTTGTCAGGCAGGATCAGCATGAACTCCTCGCCACCGATGCGGCAGGCGACTTCGTCCCGGTCGCACCCTTGCTCCAAGGCGGCGCCGACGGCGCGCAACACCATGTCGCCCGCATCATGCCCATGAGTATCGTTGAACTTCTTGAAGTGATCCACGTCCACCGCGATCAGGCTTAGTGCGGCGCCCGTCTGCTGGCTGCGGCTGATGGACTTGCGCAGCATCTCGGTCATATGGCGGCGATTGAACAGCCCGGTCAGCGGGTCTCGTACCGATTGGTCGTGCAGCTGATCCCGCATGCGGACATTGGCGATCGCCATACTGATCTGTTCGGCGCATAATTGGGCCAGCTTGCGGCTCTTGTTGAAACAGTCTTCGCGCCCCTCAAGTGCCCGCAGATGCAAAAGACCAACGGTTTCGCCATGGGCCAGAATGGGAAAGCAGAAATAGGGCCGCCCGTCATGCGGTTCGGCGTGTTCGCATACAAAATCAATCTCGGATGCGCCGAACTCGTAGGTCCGGCCGCGCCGCAATCCCCAGCATCCTTCGGGATGAATGTGGGATTTATGAGTTCCACCGTTCCAGCTGGCGCAGCCATCCAGCACGTCGCGTGAGTTTGAGTAGACATACACGCTGCCTTCGGCCTCTGGCAGGATATGGGTCATGAAGCGGGACACCATGTCGAACAGTTCATCCAGTGACCGGCTTGATTGCAGCCATTCGTTCAATTCACCCAGCAGGCGGACCTCGCGGGCCAGGCGCAGCTGTTCGTCCATCAGTTCCCGCTCTTTTACGGCCCGTTTGCGCAGATCGCGAACCTGTCGACGGTTGGTGCGATGAACAATCAGGATAACTGTCGTCAGCGCCAGCAGGGCTATCCCGCCGAGCAGCGCAAGCGACAGGCGAACGCGCGTGATGAACAGGTTCCGCAGGTCGGTTATGTCGGAATAGAACTCGATCGCGCCCAGGAACGTCGCATCCTTGATGATCGGCGTGTAGACCTCGGCCACATGGCGGCTGCTCAGTTCCGAATCCCAGGAATTGTCGACAACAAAGGAACCGACTTCGGTAATCGGCTTCTCTTCGTGTTTGTAATAAAGGCCCCCGGCGGCGACGATCGACTGGAAATAGGGTTTCTCATTCACGAACCCGACGTCGCTTGCACGGGTCGACCAGAACACTTGCCCCGACGCATCAAACAGCTTGAAGCGGTAAATGTCCGTGGTTTCGGGCAGTAACTCCAGAAACTCCTCGTCATGCTCGCTCAATGTGTGGAAACGGAATGCCTGTTCAAGATCGTTCAGATGGCTTTCGACCTGGCGGCTCATCCGCATCGCGGTTTTTCGCAGGTCTGCTTCCAGCATGCGATCAACCACTGGCGCCGGGACGGCATAGATCCCCCAGCCCGCTGCTGCCGTCAGCACGAGCAGCATCAGGGCTACGCCTATCATTTTAAGCCTCGAGGACTGACCTGTCAGTTTCGCTTGTTTCATATGTCCGCTCCCACAACACACGGCCAAGCATCCCAGTCAGGGTTTTACAGAGAGTTAACGGGGGTGCAGGGCGGTGGCGTGTTTGTTTAGAATTGAACATAAAAAGAAGTGCGAAAAGTCTGCGAACAAGCCGTGAACAAACCCTTTCCCTTCGCGCTTTTCCAGCGTAGTTTGGGGCCATGAGCAGTTTTGACGAAATGGACGCCTTCGAGGGCGCTTCGCTGTCGGCGCGGGCCATGGCCGTGCGCCCTTCGCCCTATCTGGATGAGCTGAACCCGGCACAACGGGACGCGGTCGAGCGGCTGGATGGCCCGGTTCTGATGTTGGCCGGTGCCGGCACCGGCAAGACCAAGGCGTTGACCACCCGTATTGCGCATCTTCTTAACACCGCGCGCGCACGCCCGAACGAAATTCTGTCGGTCACGTTCACCAACAAGGCCGCGCGCGAGATGAAGGAACGGGTTGGCCGCCTGCTGGGACAGCCCGCCGAGGGGATGCCGTGGCTGGGCACCTTTCATTCGATCTGCGTCAAACTGCTGCGCCGGCATGCAGAGCTGGTCGATCTGAAGTCGAACTTCACCATACTGGATACCGACGACCAGCTGCGCCTGCTCAAGCAGTTGGTGCAGGCCGCAAATATCGACGACAAACGCTGGCCTGCGCGGATGTTGCTGGGAGTCATCGACGATTGGAAGAACCGTGCGCTGACACCCGACAAGGTGCCAGCCGCCGATGCCGGGGCCTATGACAACAAGGGCATTGAGCTATATGCCCAATACCAGACCCGCCTGCGAGAGTTGAATGCGGTGGATTTCGGCGATCTGCTTCTGCACATGGTTGCGATCTTCCAGACCCATCAGGATGTTCTGGAGCAATACCAGCGCTGGTTCCGCTATATCCTGGTGGACGAATACCAGGACACCAACATCGCCCAGTACCTGTGGCTGCGGCTGCTGGCGGGTGGGCACAAGAACATCTGTTGCGTCGGCGATGACGACCAGTCGATCTATGGCTGGCGCGGTGCCGAAGTGGGCAACATCCTGCGGTTCGAAAAGGACTTTCCCGGCGCGTATGTGGTGCGGTTGGAACAGAACTATCGCTCGACCCCGCATATCCTGGCCGCCGCCTCGAACGTCATCCGCGGCAATGAAAGCCGCTTGGGCAAGGAGCTTTGGACCGACAAACCGGAGGGCGAAAAGGTCCGCCTGATCGGCCATTGGGACGCCGAAGAGGAAGCCCGGTGGATTTGTGAGGAAATCGATGCAATGCGAAGCGGTACTCGAGGCATGCGACCCTTTGAGCTAAATGAAATAGCGATAATGGTTCGAGCTACCCACCAAATGAAAGTGCTTGAGGATCGGTTTCTGAAGATCGGCATGCCATATAGGGTTATTGGTGGAGTGCCTTTCTACCGTAGATTGGAAATCAGGGATGCAATTGCCTATTTCCGTGTCGTGGTCAGTCCCGACAATGATCTGGCTTTCGAGCGAATCGTAAACACGCCTAAGCGCAGTTTAGGAGAGAAGGCGCAACAGACGATCCAGCGCACTGCGCGGGATCATGGCGTGTCGCTGCTTCACGGCGCGCGGATTGCGTCCGAGCAGGGGTTGATCAAGGGCAAGGGCGGCGCGGCTTTGCGCGAATTGGTCGATGGGCTGGCGCGTTGGAATGCCATGACCCGCGGCCCACAGATTGAAATCGATGATGATTCAGTGATTGATAACGGTGCCGAACCTGCCCGGTATGGCGATCCAGAGGTTTCACATATTGAATTGGCTCAGATGATCTTGGATGAAAGTGGTTACACTGAAAGTTACTTGAAACCACTTTCCAATGAAGAGCTAAAAATGGACCCAAGCCCGCCACGTAGACCGCGTGATCACGAGGCTGCCGGACGGTTGGAAAACCTGAAGGAGTTGGTTAACCACTTGGGCGAATTTGAGAATCTGCAAGGTTTTCTCGAGCATGTGAGTCTCGTCATGGACAACGAACAGGACAATGATGAGCCAAAGGTCTCGATCATGACACTTCATGCCGCTAAGGGTTCAGAGTATCCAGCGGTTTTTCTTTCGGGATGGGAGGAGGGGCTGTTTCCGTCCCAGAGGTCGATGGATGAAACTGGGTTGAAGGGACTCGAGGAAGAGCGTCGCCTCGCCTATGTGGGCATCACTCGCGCGGAGGAAGTTTGCACAATTTCATTTGCCTCCAATAGGTTAATTTTCTCTGGTGATTTCAAAGGTTGGCAATCGATGTTACCATCCCGGTTCATCGACGAATTGCCGGAAGAACATGTCGAGGTGCTGACTCCTCCGGGGCTCTATGGTGGCGGCCAGCCCACTGCGGGCATTGAAACCCGCGCGGCCGAAGCGAATGTCTACAACTCGCCGGGCTGGAGGCGGATGCAGGCGCGCCAGGGGCAATACGGTATGTCTCAGCCGCGCGAATCCCGCAACACGGTGATCGACGCGACCGCCGTGGCCAGTTTCACGCTGGGGGAACGGGTGTTCCACCAGAAATTCGGCTATGGCGCGGTTGTCGGGATCGAGGGCGACAAGGTCGAGGTCGAATTCGACAAGGCCGGCACAAAGAAAGTGGTCTCGCGTTTTCTGACCAACAAGGATGACGTCCCGTTCTGAGGCGTCTTATCCCTTCGACCAGAACCAGATTGATCGAGGCGGTAACTTGCCGGATCCTCGCCAGCCCGATGTAGTCGGGGTCGTCTTTCCTGGCTTTCGCCGTGGCAAGGTCCGTAAGCTCCATCAGCACAATGCCACCTTTGGGCCAATCGCCTTCGATCCGTTCGACCGGTTTCGATGAGACCGTGAGCAGTCGGCCCTTGTGGCGGTCGAAGTTCCGCATCAAACCCGCCGGATCATCCTGTTACCCATCCGGGTCGTGGGTGTCGATCTGCGCGATGAAACAGGCGGCTATCGTTTCCTCGGGATCAGAAAACAGCGGGCCATCTTGCACTGGTGTCGAAAAAAAAACGGCGGTTCCCAGGGAGGAGGAAGGGGAACCGCCGTCTTGTCAACATCAGAGCAGGGAGGAGGAGAGCCCCGATGTATTCGAACCCGGGTTTGAACCCGGTATGGAGAAGACGCGGCGACGTCAGGGAGGAGGAGGACGTCGCCGCGCGCTTTCAACATCAAGGCAGGGAGGAGGAGAGCCTCGATGTATCAGGATCCGGCGGGTTGAGGCCGGTATAGGGTGCGGCAACGTCAGGGAGGAGGAGAGACGTTGCCGCTGATAACAGACCCTAAGGGAGGAGGAAGGGCCTGATCTCGGTATTCGTGGCGCGCTTATTGCGCGATGTGATCGTTGGCGGCCTGAATGGCCACCCGACGGATCATGGACCGATGCAGGCCCAGATCGGCCAGTTCACGGTCCGACAGTCCTGCCAGCTCATTGACGGTCTGGCGATACATACGATAGCGGGCAAAACGCGCCTTTGCGTTTTCGATCAAAGTTGCGATCCCGAACGCCGATGCGCTCTTCGAGGCTGTATGTGTGCTTGCGACTGCCATGCTCATCATCCGTATTCATTTGCTTTGCCGATAACGCTCGGCCCTTGCTTGAGGTTGAAAATAGGCAAATGCTGCGATTGCACAATAGGTCGCATCGTCAATGCTGCTATGCAGCAAGCGCATAGATTGGTTCAATTTTTTCCTTCAACTCGAAATGCGCCTTGAATCATTGGGCCTTCCCTTGGGTCACGGGTGACGGCGGAAACATGGCCTTCCGACGGCTTGCCTTTTAATTGAGCGGTGTTGGCTGGAATTTGTGCGCAACAAAACCATTCAAGACGTGCGTGTGACCGAAGCGCCAGGCAAGGCGCGGCGGTTCAGCTATTCCCTGGTGCACGATTTGCCGGTTTCGCAGGTCGCGGAGTGTACAGCCCGAATGCCACGGGACTTCATGGGCCAATGTGGTTGTCGAGGGGATGTCCCGCCGAAATTGCGCGCGAAATGCGAATGATTCTGCAAGATTGCTGCCCATGGAAGCCGGGTTTTTCCATCCTGAATGCCAATCATTCAGTTTTTTTGGGAAATCATGGGAAAAAAATTTCAGCTTCATATTGTCTATATCTAGGGGGTGTTGTGACAGTGCCTCCTACAGTTGGTGTTGTTGCGCTCAAATTTCATGGTGATATTGTATCCCCAGGGTGATTCAGAGAATACGATTGGCGAAATTCCTGTTGATTTCCATGAATTCCCATGGCATCCCTAATACATCCGATGAGGACGAGGCAGCAGGGGCGCCAAACGACCCCGACCAAAAATAATCAGGTTTCATACAGGCATCTCGCTTTCATCAATCAAGAGATCCGGCGCGCGGGCGAGCAGACATCCCCCCAGGTGGCGCGTGCAGCTGGACATCCCGCACAGCGGGTCAATGCGGCGGGTTGATCAGTGGCAGCAGATCAACCCGCCGTTTTTCATCCGGGGGGAACGCGAATTTCAAGTGGGGCGCAAGCGAAAGGGACAGTCGTCTTGGCGCGCAGGTTCAGAGGTGAAAGCCACCATAAGGTGGATGCGAAAGGCAGGGTGTCGATCCCGGCCTCGTTTCGCCGTGTGCTTGAAGCCTCCGATTCCAACTGGCAGCCCGGCGACAATCCAGAGCTTGTGATCGTCTACGGGGATCATCGCCGCAAATACCTGGAATGCTACACGATGGAGGCGATCGACGAGGTCGATGCCAAGATTGACGCGCTGCCACGCGGCTCGATGAAGCGCAAGATGTTGCAGCGCCTGTTCCACGGGCAGTCCTTCCCGACCAATGTCGATGAAACCGGGCGGCTGGTCCTGCCGGCAAAGCTGCGCAAGAAGATCGGTCTTGAGGGCGAGGCGTTTTTTATCGCCGCCGGGGATACTTTTCAGATCTGGAAGCCCGAGACCTACGAATCCGAGGAACTGGCGGCGACCGAGGAATGGCTCGACGGCCTTGGCGAGGATGTTGACCCGCTGCAATTCCTCGATGAAGTCGAGGGCGGGTGACGGCATGGCGGCCGCGGATCACCCACAACCGGACGCGCCTCACATCCCTGTCTTGCTGCGCCCGCTCCTGGCGGCGGTGGCGCCGGTCACGGGCGTCTGGCTGGACGGCACCTTCGGCGCAGGCGGGTACACCCGCGGATTGCTGGAGGCCGGGGCCGACAAGGTGATCGGTGTTGATCGCGATCCGCTGGCTTTTGAGATGGCGTCAGACTGGGCGGGCGCGTTTGGCGACCGGCTGGTGATGCAGCCCGGCGTGTTCTCTCGTATGGATGAATACGCGCAGGATCTGGACGGCGTTGTGCTTGACCTTGGCGTTTCCTCGATGCAACTGGACCAGGCCGACCGTGGATTTTCCTTCATGAAGGATGGCCCTTTGGACATGCGCATGAGCCAGGATGGCGAAAGCGCTGCCGATCTGGTCAATACCGCGACCGAGGCTCAATTGGCCGACATCCTGTTCCATTATGGTGAAGAACGCGCCAGCCGCCGGATTGCCAGGGCGATTGTCAAAGCGCGCGCGGAAGAGCCGATTACCACGACCCTGCGTCTGGCCGAGATCATCGAATCCTGCCTGCCACGTCCGAAACCGGGGCAATCCCACCCGGCCACGCGCAGCTTTCAAGGGCTGCGGATCGCCGTGAATGCAGAATATGAAGAGCTGTTTCAGGGATTGATGGCCGCTGAACGTGCATTGAAACCCGGCGGGCAATTGGCTGTCGTCACGTTCCATTCCATCGAAGACCGGATGGTGAAACGGTTTTTCCAGTCCCGCGCGGGAAAGACGGGGCGTGCGAACCGCTATGCACCCGAGATTGAACAGGAACAGCCTCAGTTCACGTTGAAGACCCGCAAGGCGGTGGGTCCTGACGAACAGGAGTTGCGGGAAAACCCGCGTGCACGGTCAGCCAAACTGCGCGTGGCGATACGAACCGATGCTCCGGCGGGGGAAATCGAATCGCGGGCCATCGGGATGCCGCAACTGGGGGGAAGGGCAAGATGAAGAGTGTTTTGTATGTGTTGACTGCTCTGTCCGTATTCGGCCTTGCTTTGTGGGCCTATCAGGAAAACTACCGAACCCAACAAGTGGTCAAGGAAACGCAGTCTTTGCAGCGCGAGATCGGAATGGCACAGGTGCGGCTGGCCGTTCTGAACGCGGAATGGGCCTATCTGAACCGCCCGGACAGGCTGCGCGAACTGGCCGACCTGAACTTTGAACGCCTTGGCCTGCTGCCGTTGCGGGCCGAGCAGTTCGGACGCGCGGATCAGATCGCCTATGCCGAAGACCCGGACCTGCCTGTCGTTGATCCGATTGAATTGCAGGCCATCACCGATATTCAGGCTTTGGGCGAGGTGCAGATTCCATGACACGCACCCCTCTGCGCCCCCTGGCCCGAATCCTTGATGCCCGCGCCCGAGGCGAAAACCCCAAGGCAATCGAGCGTGAAAACATCCGCAAGCGCCACGAAGAGATGAAAGATCGCGCCCGCGCCCGCGCCGAAGGGCGTCTGCTGGTGCTTGGTCTGTTCTTCTTCTGCGCATTTTCAGTTGTCGGTGTTCGCATGGGCATGTTGGCGACCTCGGAAGCACAAGAGCCTCTGGCCAGCGCGCCGGGAGCAGCGATTGCCATGCAGCGCGCCAACATCGTCGATCGCGAAGGGCGCATACTGGCCACCAATCTGGACACCTATTCCGTTTACGCACAGCCCCCTTTGATGATCGACCCCGTTGCCGCCGCAGACCAGTTGGTAGCGATTTTTCCTGATCTGGACAAAGAGCGGCTGATCAAGGACTTCACCGGCAACCGCAAATTCCTGTGGATCAAGAAACGCATTTCGCCCGAGCAGAAGCAGGCCGTGCACGACATCGGTGATCCCGGCATCCTGTTCGGCCCGCGAGAAATGCGGCTTTACCCCAACGGGCGGCTGGCCGCTCATATCCTGGGCGGGGCCGGTTTTGGGCGTGAAGGCGTCAGCGCCGCCGAAGTGATCGGCGTGGCCGGTGTGGAAAAGCAGTTCGACGATTATCTGCGCGATCCGGCCAACGGCAACAAACCGCTGCAACTGTCGCTGGACCTGACCATTCAGGCCGCGGTTGAACAGGTTCTCGATGGCGGCATGAAGATCATGAATGCCAAGGGGGCCTCGGCCGTTCTGATGAACGCGCATACGGGCGAGGTCATTTCAGCTGCTTCGCTGCCTTCTTTTGATCCCAATGACCGCCCGCGCCCGCCGACCTCGGGCTTTGACCCCTCGGACAGCCCGCTGTTCAACCGTTATGTGCAAGGCGTGTACGAACTGGGGTCCGTTTTCAAGATTTTCACCGCGGCCCAGGCCGTTGAACTTGGATTGGTGAATTCGAACACCATCATCGATACGTCCGGGCCGATGAAGATCGGCCGCTTTCCCATAGGCGAATTCAACGGCAAGAACTATGGCAAGATCAGCGTGGCGGATGTGATCGTCCACAGCTCGAACCGTGGCACGGGGCGTCTGGCCTTGCAAATCGGGGCCAAACGGCAGCAGGAGTTTCTGGACGCGCTTGGCATGTTCGATCCGACCCCTTTCGAGATTGTCGAGGCCAAGGGCGGCGTGCCGCTGAAGCCGAAGAAATGGGGCGAGCTCAGCACCGTGACAATTTCCTATGGCCATGGCCTGTCGACCAGTCCGATGCATCTGGCCGCCGGATATGCTGCGATTGCCAATGGCGGGCATTACGTCAGCCCGACCATCCTGCGCCAGAACGGCACGCAATACGGGCCTCGTGTCATGTCACAGGACACCGCACGTCAGGCGCAGAAAATGCTGCGCAAGGTGGTAACGGACGGCACCGCCAGTTTCGCCGAGGTCAAGGGCTATGACGTGGCGGGCAAGACCGGTACGGCCGACAAGCCCAAACCGCGCGGCGGGTATTACGACGACAAGGTCATTGCCACCTTTGCGACGATCTTCCCGGCCTATGACCCGCAATACGTTCTGATCGTCACGTTGGACGAACCTTCGATCGTGGCCTACGGTGAAAAGCGCCGCACGGCCGGTTGGACTGCGGTGCCTGTTGCCGCCGAACTCATCGGTCGCGTCGCACCGTTGTTGGGGCTACGCCCCCGGCTTGAGCCTGAGGCGGGCGCTGCTATAACGCTGACCTCAAACTAGGCTGTCCGGCAAGAGGTGGGTCATGGGCACAAGGACGAAGAAACTCAGCCAGCTGGCCCTGACCGCAAGAGAGGGCGCAAACCCGGATATCACTGGTCTGGCCGTTGACAGCCGCGAGGTGAAAGAAGGCTTTCTGTTTGCCGCGCTGCCCGGTTCCCGCGTTCATGGCGGAGAGTTCATCCAGTTTGCCCTGCGCATGGGGGCCGCTGCGATCCTGACCGATGCCAAAGGGGCAGAGATCGCCGAGGCCGAACTGGCAGCCTCGGACGCAGCGCTGGTCGTGGTGGAAGACCCGCGTCAGGCGCTGGCCGGTGCCGCGGCGCTGTGGTTCGGGGCGCAGCCGCAAACCATCGTGGCCGTCACGGGAACGAATGGCAAAACGTCTGTTTCCACCTTTGTCCGGCAGATCTGGACCGAGCTTGGCCATGCCGCCATCAACCTCGGCACTACCGGGGTCGAGGGTGCCTGGACAGCGCCGCTGGCCCATACCACGCCCGAGCCGATCACCTTGCACCGCTGTCTGGCCGAGGCGGCCGAGAACGGCGTGACCCATGCCGCAATGGAGGCGTCGTCCCACGGCCTTGAACAGCGCCGTCTTGATGGCGTTCACCTGACCGCCGCCGGTTTCTCGAACTTCACGCAGGATCATCTGGATTACCACGAAACCTTCGAGGCTTATTTCAACGCAAAGGCTGGTCTGTTCGACCGGGTTTTGCCGCAGGACGGAACAGCTGTCGTCAACCTGAGCGACCCTAAAGGGGCTCAGATCAGGCGGATTGCCGAGGCACGTGGTCAGTCGGTGCTGACGGTCGGGCTGGGCGATGCTGACCTGTGCCTGATCAACCAACGGTTCGACGCCACGGGGCAAGACCTGCGCTTTGCGTGGCAGGGCCGAACGTTCCAGACCCGCCTGAACCTGATCGGCGGGTTTCAGGCCGAAAACATCCTGCTGGCCTGTGGGCTGGTGATCGCAGCCGGGGACGGCCCCGAACGCGTTTTTGAAACTCTGCCCCACCTGACGACGGTTCGCGGGCGGATGCAACTGGCCGCCACGCGTGACAATGGCGCGACGGTGTTCGTGGATTATGCCCACACGCCTGACGCTGTCGCCACAGCACTCAAGGCGCTGCGCCCGCATGTGATGGGCCGTCTGATTGCCATTGTTGGCGCGGGCGGGGATCGCGACGCCACCAAGCGCCCGTTGATGGGCAAGGCGGCAGCCAACCATGCAGATGTGGTCTTTGTCACTGACGACAACCCGCGCAGCGAAGATCCTGCTGTCATCCGTGCGGCCGTGATGGCGGGCGCTTCGGAGGCCGCCGGCGACGCCAGCGTGACCGAAGTCGGCGACCGCGCCGAGGCCATCCTGCGCGGCATCGATGCGCTGCAACCGGGCGACGCTCTGCTGATTGCCGGAAAGGGCCATGAATCCGGACAGATCGTGGGGGATCAGGTTCTGCCCTTCGACGATGTGGAACAGGCCAGCATTTCCGTGGCAGCACTGGACGGGAGGGTCGCATGACGCTCTGGACAGCATCCGATGCGGTTGAGGCGACGGGCGGTCAGGCGACGACCGACTGGGCGGCAAATGGTGTCTCCATCGACACCCGCACCCTTCAGCCCGGCGATCTGTTCGTGGCGCTGAAAGCGGCGCGGGACGGGCATGATTTCGTAGCTCAGGCGTTGGAAAAAGGGGCTGGTGCCGCGCTGGTTTCCCGTGTTCCGGACGATGTACCAGACGGGGCTCCTCTGCTGATCGTCCAGGACGTGCAGGCAGGTCTTGAAGCGTTGGGGCAGGCGGCACGGGCCCGAACGGATGCGCGCGTGGTCGGCGTGACGGGCAGTGTGGGTAAAACATCGACCAAGGAGATGCTGGCGACAATCCTGGAAACGCAAGGGAAAACCCACGCCAGCGTCGCCAGTTACAACAACCATTGGGGCGTGCCCCTGACCCTTGCGCGGATGCCCCGCGACACCGAATTTGCGGTGATCGAGATCGGCATGAATCACCCCGGTGAAATTTCCCCGCTGGCCAAACAGGCCCGCCCGCATGTGGCGCTGGTGACGACCGTGGCGGCGGTGCATCTGGAAGCCTTCGAATCGGTGGCCGGCATTGCCCATGAAAAAGCGGCGATCTTCGAAGGGCTCGAACCCGGCGGGGCCGCGATCGTCAACGCAGATATCGACCACGCGGACATCCTGCGCCAAACAGCGCTGGAGCAGGGGGCAGGGATTGTCGATTTTGGCCGGAACGCAGCGGATTACCGGCTGACCGATGCTCGGGCAGTAGCCGATGCAGTGAAAGCCGAAGCCAAGGTTGGTGATCACGTGATCCAATTCGAGGTGAACTCTGCCGGTACGCATTTCGCGATGAACGCGCTTGGCGCTTTGGCGGCCTGCGTCGAATTGGGGGTCGATCTGGAACAGGCCATCGCGGGCCTGAATGCGTGGTCACCCGTCAAGGGGCGCGGGGTACGTGAAAGCTTGCCATTGTCAGGGGGTGGGCAGATCGAGCTTTTGGATGACAGCTACAACGCCAACCCGACCTCGATGGAGGCTGCGCTGGATGTCTTGGCCGCCTCCAAAGGCACCCGCCGCATAGCGTTTCTGGGTGACATGAAGGAACTGGGCGCCCAGGAAGAGGCCATGCATGCCGCCATGGCAGATATCAAGGCGATGGCGCATGTGGATCAGGTTCATTGCATCGGGCCGTTGATGCAGGCGATGCACCACGCGCTGCCAGAAAAGAAACGTGGACTCTGGTTCGCAACCAGCGCCGAAATGGCCGAACATCTGCCTGCGTTGATCCGGGATGGCGACACGGTGCTCGCCAAGGGCTCACTCAGCATGGCGTTGGCCGCGATTGTTGACGGTCTGCGCAAAATGGGGCAAGGGGGCGCGCTTGATGGGTGAACATGCCCGCGCGCCTCGTGTGAGAAAGGTATTGTCATGCTGTACTGGTTGACCGCTCTGTCGGACGGAGGGGATTTCTGGAACCTCTTCCGGTATATCACCTTCCGTGCAGGCGGTGCCTTCATGACCGCGCTGATCTTTGGGTTCATCTTCGGAAAACCCCTGATCAACGTGCTGCGCAAGAAACAGGGCAAGGGCCAGCCAATCCGTGACGACGGCCCCGAAGGGCATTTTTCCAAGGCAGGCACACCGACAATGGGCGGGTTGCTGATTGTCGGCGCTCTGGTCACGTCAACCCTTGTCTGGGCGCGGTTGGACAACCCGTATGTCTGGATGGTTCTTTTTGTGACCTTGTCATATGCGGCCATCGGGTTTGCGGACGACTATGCCAAGGTTTCAAAACAGAACACGCAAGGGGTTTCGGGCCGGATGCGTCTGGCTTTGGGCGTAATCATCGCCGTGCTGGCCTCGCTTTGGGCGACGTTGCACCATCCCGAAGCCTTGCAGAACCAACTGGCCGTACCCGTCTTCAAGGACACGCTGGTCAATCTGGGCATCTTCTATATCCCCTTTGCGATTGTCGTGATCGTGGGGGCCGCCAATGCGGTGAACCTGACCGATGGTCTGGACGGGCTGGCCATCATGCCGGCGATGATCGCGGCCTCGACCCTGGGCGTGATTGCCTATGCGGTGGGTCGGGTCGACTTCACCGAATATCTCGATGTGCATTACGTCCCCGGTACCGGTGAGATCTTCATCTTCACCTCCGCGCTGTTCGGAGCCGGCCTCGGGTTTCTCTGGTACAACGCCCCCCCGGCGGCGGTGTTCATGGGTGACACCGGATCGCTGGCCCTGGGCGGCGCATTGGGTGCCATCGCCGTAGCCACCAAGCACGAGCTGGTTCTGGCCGTGGTCGGCGGCCTGTTCGTGGTCGAGGCGCTGAGCGTGATCATTCAGGTCCTCTATTTCAAACGCACGGGCAAGAGGGTCTTCCTGATGGCCCCGATCCATCACCACTATGAGAAAAAAGGCTGGGCCGAGCCGACCATCGTGATCCGCTTCTGGATCATCTCGCTGATCCTGGCGATGATCGGTCTGGCGACGCTGAAGGTAAGATAAAGGAATACAAACGATGCATTTTGACTTCACAGACTCGAGCACAAACTCAGGCCGAGTTGCAAATTTCGCTCGAGGATTTGGGGGAATGCTGGGGTTCGGCATAGCAACGCTTTGGTTTGCTGAAAAATTTGCCTTTTCTTTGTATGGTGCGGCTTGTGCGTTTGGCGCTTTTATTTGTTTTTCCGGGTTTCTTTTGAGCCTTGCCTATACTTATGATTCCGGTCTGAAAGTTTTGAGCAAAGGCAAGAGCTTAGAGCTGCAATTCGTGAACTACATGGGGTGGAGGTCGCTCGCGGTAGTAGTGTTTACTATTATTTCCATAGCAATCGTACTCGTCAGGTACTTCGGTGACTAACAAATGATCCCGGTCAAAGGCTTTACAGGACAGAGAGTAGCTGTTCTGGGGCTGGGCCGATCCGGCTTGGCCACTGCGCGCGCCCTGAGTGCGGGCGGGGCCGAGCCAGTGTGCTGGGACGACAACCCGGCCGCCCGTGAAACCGCCGAAGGCGAGGGCTTCTTTTGCGCCGACCTGCGCAAGCACGGGGCGTTTGACGACATCGCGTCGCTGATCGTTTCACCGGGCATTCCGCATCTCTATCCTGAACCGAACCCCGTGGTGGCCGCAGCCCTGGATGCAGGCGTGCCTGTGGACAATGACATCGGCCTGTTCTTCCGCTCGTTCGCGGGGGCGGAATGGAACGGTTACGACACGCCGCCGCGCGTGATTGCGGTGACGGGATCGAACGGGAAATCGACCACGGCGGCGTTGATCCACCACATTCTGACCGAGGCCGGGCGCGAGGCGCAGTTGGCGGGCAATATCGGGCGCGGTGTTCTGGATATCGATCCGGGCGGAGATGGTTCGGTCGTGGTGCTGGAGCTTTCCAGCTATCAGACGGAACTGGCCCGCGCTCTGACCCCCGATGTGGCGGTGTTCACCAACCTGTCGCCCGATCATCTGGACCGCCACGGCGGCATGGGTGGATATTTCGCGGCCAAACGGCGCCTCTTTTCCGAAGGCGGCCCCGACCGCGCGATCATTGGCGTCGACGAAACCGAAGGTGCGTTTTTGGCCGGGCAACTGGCCGAAGGGCCATCGGATGACCGGGTGATCCGTGTCTCGGTGGCGCGGAAGCTGACCGGGCCGGGCTGGCAGGTCTTTGCGCGCAAAGGGTTCCTGTCGGAATACCGCAAGGGGCGGCAGGCGGGGTCTATCGACCTGCGCGCCATCAAGGGCCTGCCCGGTGCGCATAATCACCAGAATGCCTGCGCGGCCTACGCCGCCTGCCGGTCGCTGGGCCTTGCCCCGCGCGTGATCGAGGATGCGCTGCATTCCTATCCGGGTCTGCCGCATCGCAGCCAGATCATCGCCGAGGCCGATGGGGTTACCTACGTCAACGACTCCAAGGCGACCAATGTCGACAGCGCCCTGAAGGCATTGACCGCGTTCAAAAAGATCCGATGGATTTGCGGCGGTCTTGAGAAAGAGGGCGGCATATCAGCCCTGAACACGGCGACGGGCGAGGTCATCAAGGCGTATGTGATCGGACGCGAAGCGGCCGGTTTTGCGATGCAGCTTGAAGCAGACGCGCAGGTCTGCACCACGATGGAGGCCGCCGTGGCACAAGCCATGGAGGATGCCGAGGCCGGTGACACGGTGCTGTTGGCACCGGCCGCCGCCAGTTTCGACCAATATGACAATTTCGAACAGCGCGGCGATGACTTTGCAACGCAAGTCAGGCTCAGGCTGACGGAATAGCCATTTGCAATAGATCGCCGGCTGGGCCAAGCTTGGATGCTATCAGCTTGACGCGGCATCACTATTGGTTTTGCCTGCCTCCAGATTCAACACGAGGTTATGACTATGCCATTTCGTAGACTTTCTCTGATCCTGCCTGCCATTCTTGTTGCGGGGGCCTGTACCAATACGGGTGCCAACTATCAGCCCATTGTCGACGGCCCGGTCGGTCCGAACTACAACGTGGACCTGCAACAATGCCAACAACTGGCGGCATCGCAGAGCAGCGTTGATGGCTCTACCGCAGGGAACGCGGCAATTGGCGCAGCGGGTGCCGCGGCCGTTACCGGGATCGTTCAGGACAGCAGCGACAATCTTGGTCGCGCGGCTGTGGCAGGTGCCCTGGTAGGTGCTGGCGCAGACGTCATCAACAAAAACCAGAACAAGGAAGTGATCGTGCGCAACTGCATGCGTGGGCGCGGGTACAACGTCGTAGGCTAACGCCCTGCGGCAATTGCAACACCTGCGGCATGGCCTGACGACCATGCCCACTGGAAGTTGTAGCCGCCCAACCAGCCGGTGACATCCACCGCTTCACCAATCGCATAGAGGCCGGGGACATCCTTGGCCTCCATCGTTTTCGAGGACAAGTCGTCCGTGTCGATCCCGCCCAAGGTGACTTCGGCGGTGCGATACCCTTCGGTTCCCGACGGCGCCAGTTGCCACGCGGACAAGGCCGCGGTCAGCTCGGCCAGTTTCGCGTCCGACTGATCCGCCAGCTTCCCGGACATCGGAATGATCCGGCACAGGTGATCGACCAGCCGGGCCGGCAGATGCCGCGCCAGTTCAGTGGTCAGCGCCTTGCGCCCTGCGCTTTGCCGCTGTGTGCGCAACAGATCAAGCAGAGGCAGATCGGGGATCAGGTTCACCCGGATCGGCTCACCTTCGCGCCAGTAAGACGACAATTGCAACACTGACGGTCCGCTGAGGCCGCGATGGGTGAACAGCAGCGCCTCGTCGAAGCTGGCGCGATCATTCGACAGTCGCACGGGCAGTGAAACACCGGACAGGTCCTTGAACCGCCCGTCCGAGAAGGTGAACGGCACCAGCGCCGCCCGCGTCTCGGTCATCCGCAACCCGAACTGGCGCGCGATGTCATAGGCCAGCCCGGTAGCGCCCATCTTGGGAATCGATTTCCCGCCCGTTGCCAGCACCATATTGGTGCAGGTCAGATGCTGCCTTTGCCCGTCACGCTCCACCTCCAGTGCAAAGCCGCTTTCGGTCTTGCGCAGATCACGCAGCGAGGTTTGAACCCACAGCTCTGCTCCTGCACCGCTCATTTCATCCAGCAACATCCGGATGATCTGTTTCGAAGAGCCATCGCAGAACAGCTGGCCCAGGGTTTTTTCATGCCAGGCGATGTTGTGACGTCCGACCAGATCGACGAAATCCCATTGCGTGTACCGTGCAAGGGCGGATTTGCAGAAATGCGGGTTCTGCGACAGGAAATTGCCCGGCGCGGCATGCATGTTGGTGAAATTGCAGCGCCCGCCACCCGAGATGCGGATTTTCTCGCCGGGTGCCTTGGCGTGATCAATCACCAGCACGCGCCCGCCGCAATGGGCCGCACACATCATGCCGGCAGCCCCGGCCCCAAGGATGATCGTGTCGTAGGTCATGGGCGGGGGATGGCGTGGATTAATCGGGATGGCAAGGCCTCATGCCGAAGTAGTGCATGAGACGCACTGCCCGCGCATTCCCGGATTTGAGGTCAACCGACATGCCGATTGCCAGATGTTCAGCGCGCTGTCATGCTGCGGCTTTAACGCAAAGAGGCTTTGACAAAACAAGCTGACAAAAGGAATTTCCAATGCAGTTTCCCGAATTTATTTCGTCATTTCCAAAACTGGATGTGCCTTTTCCTGAAGACGTGGTGCAGACGGCCGTCATTCGATCAGATGCAGGGCTGGTCGCTTTCTTCACTTTCCTCAAGGACATGGAGCTTCCCCTGCATTCGCATGGTGCCCAATGGGGGACAGTGGTCGAGGGGGAAATTGAACTCACGATCGGTGGCCAGACACGCATCTACCGCCCCGGCGACAGCTACTCGATCCCAAGCGGAGTGGAGCACGGAGGGACCATCAAGGCGGGGTCTCGTGTCATCGATGTTTTTGAAGAGCCCGACCGATATCCGATCAAAGGTTAGCGCAATGAGCAACACCTAGTAGGTTTCATCACACGCCGCTCGACCAAGTGGCGCGGCTGACATTGCGATATCAAAGGTCAGCCAGATGCAGAAGGGGGACACCTTGGGCATGGCAGGTTGATTTCTGCCTTATTGCTTCATTCTGCTAGCCCAAAAACAAAAATCCCTGTAAAGTCTCAAACAGACCCCGAAAACGGGGCGTTGACGAGGCAGAGAGTGGCGGTATCTCATGACTGAGATGGTGTATGGCGCGGTCCAGGACCAGCGCGGCGAACCGATTCTACCGAAATGGTGGCGTACAATCGATCGCTGGACGATGTCCTGCGTTCTGATCCTGTTTGCCATCGGTCTGTTGCTGGGGCTGGCGTCTTCGCCTCCGCTGGCCGGGCGAAACGGGTTCGATCCGTTCCATTATGTCGAACGTCAGGCCATCTTCGGCGGATTGGCGCTGATTGCGATGCTGCTGACCTCGATGATGTCGCCGACGCTGGTGCGGCGGCTGGCGGTGCTGGGCTTTCTGGGGGCATTCGTGGCGCTGGTTTTCCTGCCCGTGTTCGGAACTGATTTTGGCAAGGGCGCGGTGCGCTGGTACTCGCTGGGCTTTGCCTCGCTTCAGCCGTCCGAGTTTCTGAAACCCGGCTTCGTCGTCGTCGCTGCATGGCTGCTGGCTGCCTCACAAGAGATAAACGGCCCGCCGGGGCGGATCTGGTCGTTTGCCCTGTGCATGGCGATAGTCGGCATGCTGGTGATGCAGCCTGATTTCGGCCAGGCCTGCCTGATCCTGTTCGGCTGGGGGGTGATGTATTTTGTCGCCGGGGCGCCGATGCTGCTGCTGGTCGGAATGGCCGGGTTTGTTGTTCTGGGCGGTATGTTCGCCTATTCCAATTCTGAACACTTTGCCCGCCGTATCGATGGCTTTCTGAATCAAGAGGTCGATCCGACCACGCAGCTGGGCTATGCCACCAACGCCATTCGTGAAGGTGGTTTGTTCGGTGTCGGTGTGGGTGAGGGGCAGGTGAAATGGTCTCTGCCGGATGCGCATACCGATTTCATCATTGCCGTCGCGGCCGAGGAATACGGCCTGATTCTGGTGCTCATCATCATCGCGCTTTATTCGTTGATCGTGGTACGCTCGCTGCTGCGCCTGATGCGGGAACGCGACATGTTCATCCGTCTGGCGGGCACCGGTCTGGCGTGCATGTTCGGCGTGCAGGCGATGATCAACATGGGTGTTGCGGTACGTCTGCTGCCCGCGAAGGGGATGACGTTGCCTTTTGTCAGCTATGGCGGCTCATCCCTGATTGCAGGCGGTATTGCGGTCGGAATGCTGTTGGCCTTCACCCGAAACCGCCCACAGGGCGAACTTGGCGATATTCTGCGCGGACGAGGATAATGGGGACTCCATACCTGTTGATTGCGGCTGGTGGGACCGGGGGGCACATGTTCCCTGCTCAGGCGCTGGCCGAGGCGATGCTGAACAAGGGCTGGCGTGTGCGGCTGTCTACCGATCCGCGCGGCGCCCGCTATACCGGTGGTTTCCCGCATTCGACCGAAATTGTCGAGGCGTCCTCGGCCACTTTCGCGCGTGGCGGTCTGGCGGCCAAGGCCATGGCCGGCCCCAAGATCGCCGGCGGCGTGGCTGGCATGGTATTCCAGATGATGCGGGACAAGCCCGATGTTGTTGTGGGCTTCGGCGGGTATCCTTCGATCCCGGCGCTGAGCGCGGCGACCATGCTCAAAGTCCCGCGCATGATCCACGAACAGAACGGAGTGTTGGGACGTGTGAACCAGGTGTTCGCCACCCGCGTCGCGCAGGTGGCCTGCGGTGTCTGGCCCACGGACCTGCCCGAAGGCGCACATGGCATCCACACTGGCAACCCGGTCCGGTCCGCCGTTCTGGACCGCGCCGCAGCCGGTTACATTCCGCCCGGTGATTACCCGATGTCGGTCCTTGTCATGGGCGGGTCGCAAGGCGCCCGCATCCTCAGCGATGTTGTGCCCGGAGCCATCGCCGCACTGCCCGAAGACATCCGCAATCACATCCGCGTCTCGCATCAGGCGCGGGACGAGGACGGCGAGCGCGTCACAGCCTTCTACAACGAACACGGCATCCGCGCCGATGTGCAGCCCTTCTTCGATGATGTCCCCCGTCGCATGTCGGATGCCCAGCTGGTGATCTCACGGTCTGGCGCGTCCAGCGTTGCCGATATCTCGGTCATCGGGCGCCCGTCGATCCTGATCCCCTTTGCCGCCGCCGCCGGAGATCATCAGACGGCGAACGCACGTGGGTTGGTACAGGCGGGCGGGGCCATCATGATCCCGGAAAAGGCACTTGACGTTCCTGCGCTGACACAGCAAATCACCACGGTTCTCACGAACCCCGAAGCCGCACAGAAAATGGCCCATGCCGCCTTGTCCGTCGGGGCACCTGACGCCACCGAGCGTCTGTCGGCCCTCGTCGAGCAATTGGCGCAGAAGGAGACCACATGAACCCAGCAACCAAACTGCCGCAGGACGTAGGGCCGATTCACTTTGTGGGGATCGGCGGGATCGGGATGTCAGGTATCGCCGAGGTGCTGCTCAATCTGGGGTACCGGGTGCAGGGTTCGGACCTCAAGGCATCGAAGATCACCGACCGGCTGGCAAGTCTGGGGGCCGAGATCTTTGTCGGTCAACGCGCCGAAAACCTTGAAAACGCGGCCGTTGTGGTTGTTTCGACCGCGATCAAACCGGGCAATCCGGAACTGGACGAAGCGCGGGCACAGGGCCTGCCTGTTGTCCGCCGGGCTGACATGCTGGCCGAACTGATGCGGCTGAAATCCAACATCGCCATTGCCGGGACCCACGGCAAGACCACCACGACCACCATGATGGCCGAACTGATGGTGGCAGGGGATTTTGACCCGACCGTGATCAATGGCGGCATCATCCATGCCTATGGCTCGAATGCCCGTATGGGACAGGGCGAATGGATGGTGGTCGAGGCCGACGAATCCGACGGCTCGTTCAACCGCCTGCCCGCGACCATCGCCATCGTCACCAATATCGACCCCGAGCATATGGAGCATTGGGGCGATTTCGACAAGCTGCGCGCGGGTTTCCATGAATTCGTCTCGAACATCCCCTTCTACGGGCTGGCCGTGTGCTGCACCGACCATGCCGAGGTGCAGGCTCTGGTGGGCCGCATCACCGACCGCCGCGTGCGCACCTATGGCTTCAACGCGCAGGCCGATGTGCGGGCCGAGAACCTGACCTACAAAGGCGGCGTCGCGCATTTTGATATCCACCTGCAATACGAAGACAAGGTGATCGAAGGCTGCACCCTGCCGATGCCCGGAGACCATAATGTCTCGAACGCGCTGTCCGCCGTGGCCGTTGCCCGCCATCTGGGCATGAAAGCCTCGGAAATCCGCGACGCGCTGGCCAATTTCGGTGGCGTCAATCGCCGCTTCACCAAGGTCGGAGAAGTCGACGGCGTCACCATCATCGACGATTACGGCCACCACCCGGTCGAGATTGCCGCTGTTCTGAAAGCCGCGCGCCAGGCGACCGAAGGCCGCGTGATCGCGGTGCACCAACCGCACCGCTATTCGCGCCTGTCCAACCTGTTCGACGATTTCTGCACCTGTTTCAACGACGCCGATGTCGTGGCCATTGCCGACATTTTTGCCGCCGGCGAAGACCCGATCGAAGGCGCATCGCGGGATGATCTGGTGCAGGGCCTGATCCGTCACGGCCACCGCCACGCCCGCGCGCTGCTGGACGAGGCCGATCTGGAACGGCTCGTGCTGGAACAGGCCCGCCCGGGCGATATGGTTGTCTGTCTCGGGGCTGGCACGATCAGCGCCTGGGCCAACGGCCTGCCCGAGAGACTGCAACGAAAACAAGCTGTTTGACGCCCCTTCTGTTTGGCGCACAACCTGAAAGTGTGGTAACCTGCCCGCAACCGTCGCATACCCTCGGAGGGGACAAGTGGACTATTCGATGATCCTTGCCGCCCTTTGGGTGATCTGCGCCACGATCGTGGCGTTCTTGCCGATGCGAATGCAGTTTCCGCCGGGCGTGACCCTGCTGATCTGCGCTCCGGTTCTGATCGTCTGGCTGGGATATGACCACGGTTGGTTCTGGTCCGTTTTTGCCTTTGGCGGTTTCGTTTCGATGTTCCGCAACCCGATCCGGTTCTATTGGCGGAAATGGGTGCGAGGGGAGGTCATGGAATGAACTGGTCCATCGCCCTTGCCGGTCTGTGGGGCGTTTCCGCGAATCTGCTGGCAATGATCCCGAGCAAAGACAACCATTGGACGCGCGCCTATATCCTGATCGCCGTGGGCATTCCGATTCTGGGGTATGTCACCTATCAGAACGGCCCGTGGATCGGCTTGCTGGTGCTGGCCATGGGGATGTCCGTGCTGCGCTGGCCCGTCATTTATCTGACCCGTTGGACAAAGACGAAAATGCAGGGCATGAAGGCGGCTGACAAATAACCGGCCAGTTTCAGGAGATCCGCCATGGCGTCGGTCGCTACATTTGCCTATCTGCCACTTCTTTCCTTCCTTCTCGGGGCCAGTGCCGGTTTCACGGCGGGCCGCTGGTTGGGCCTGCGCGGCCTGTTATGGCTGATCGGTCTGGCCTCGGCCGTCGGCTTGGCGTTGATCGTGGTGCTGGCCGGTATCGGAACCGGCGAAGAAGAACAGGCGTTCGGCCCGCTGGTCTGGCTGACCGCCGGCGTTCTTCCCTTTCTGTTCGCCGCGATCATGGGCGGTGTGGGCGGACGCAGCCTGGCGGTGCGTGCTGACGCATGACAACGTTTCCCGTTCCGAAAGGCCGCCTGTCGCGCGCGCGGCCTCTCTCTGACCTCACTTGGCTTCGCGTCGGCGGCCCGGCCGATTACCTGTTCCAGCCTGCCGATATCGAAGACCTGCAAGCGTTCCTGCGGGAACTGCCCGCACAAACCCCGATCTTTCCGATCGGTGTCGGTTCGAACCTGATTGTTCGGGATGGGGGTCTGCGGGCCGTTGTGATCCGGTTGGGGCGCGGGTTCAACACGATCTCGGTTGACGGCAATACGGTTACGGCAGGGGCTGCGGCGCTGGATGCGCATGTGGCGCGCAAGGCGGCGGACGCGGGCGTAGACCTGACCTTTCTGCGTACCATTCCCGGCTCGATCGGCGGTGCGGTGCGCATGAATGCGGGCTGTTATGGCAGTTACACGGCGGACGTGTTGCGCAAGGCCACCATTGTCACCCGGCAAGGGGATATCGTGGACCTGACGCCCGAAGACTTGAACTTTCGCTATCGCCAGACGGACCTGCCGGAAGGCGCGGTGCTGATTTCGGCTGTGTTCGAGGGCCCTTCGGGCAATCCCCAAGACCTCCATGCCCGGATGGCGGCACAGTTGAAAAAACGCGACGAAACCCAGCCCACCAAGGACCGCAGCGCGGGGTCGACCTTCCGCAATCCAGCCGGGTTTTCCTCGACCGGACAGGCGGATGACGTGCATGATCTCAAGGCGTGGAAGGTGATCGACGATGCGGGGATGCGCGGTGCGACGCTTGGCGGCGCGCAGATGAGCCCGAAACACTCGAATTTCCTGATCAATACCGGTTCAGCCACCGCTGCCGACCTCGAAGGCCTTGGCGAAGAGGTGCGAAAAAAGGTTTACGAAACAAGCGGCATCACGCTAGAGTGGGAAATCATGCGGGTCGGAGATCCGGTGAAAGAATAAAGCCCGGACCGTCAGACCAAAACAGGCAAAATCAGGCGACGGATCAAAGGCATAAACGCAGTACGGACCACCATATAAGGTCCGGGGACATTGAGGCGCACGTTGGGTATGTCGAGCAGGACAAACCCCAAAGTGGCGGTATTGATGGGTGGCCCCTCGGCGGAACGCGAGGTGTCTCTCAGCTCTGGGCGCGAATGCGCAGCCGCCCTTGTGGGAGAAGGCTTTGAAGTGGTCGAACTGGACGCAGGTCCCGACCTCTGCGCGCGCCTTGCGGACATCAAGCCGGATGTGGTTTTCAACGCCCTGCATGGCCGCTGGGGCGAAGATGGCTGTGTGCAGGGCCTGCTGGAATGGATGCGCATTCCCTACACGCATTCCGGCGTGTTGGCCTCGGCGCTGGCAATGGACAAACAACGCAGCAAGGACGTCTATCAGGCCGAAGGTCTGCCTGTCGTTCCAAGCGTGATCGTTCCCAGGCTTGAGGTGATCGAAGCCCACGTGATGGAGCCGCCCTATGTGGCCAAGCCAAACAACGAAGGCTCCAGCGTCGGGATTTACATCGTCCACGAAAATGCCAATGGCCCGCCGCAGCTGTCCGAAGACATGCCTGATCAGATCATGGTCGAGAAATATGTCGCGGGGCGCGAACTGACCGTAACGGTGATGGGCGACCGCGCCCTGACCGTGACCGAGATCATGACCGATGGCGGTTGGTATGACTACGATGCCAAATACAAACCCGGCGGGTCATGGCACGTTCTGCCTGCCGATGTGCCACCGGACATCTTTGATCGCTGCATGGATTATGCCGTGCGCGCGCATGTTGCCTTGGGGTGCAGAGGCGTCAGCCGCACCGATTTCCGCTGGGATGACCGCTTGGGTGCCGATGGGCTGTTCCTGCTTGAGACGAACACCCAGCCCGGCATGACGCCCACATCTCTGGCCCCGGAGCAGGCCGCCCATCTGGACATGACATTCGGCCAGCTTTGCGCCTGGATGGTGGAGGACGCCTCATGCGACCGCTGACCGCCAGCCGCGCGTTGGAAATCCATCGAACCAAACCTGTTGCAGGGCCGGATGCGGATTTCGCTTCGGCCGACACGGACTCGCACGAGGCCGAACCGCTTCTGCGCCTGCGTGGCGCGCGGGTGTTTTCCCGCACGGCCCGTCGCAGCGACCCGGCGCCGTCGCGCCTCAGCTACCGGCTCCAGCGCTGGATGCTGACACCTGGCATTCGCCTCGGTGTCAAGGTCGGCCTGCCGATCTGCGCCATCGCTGCCGCAGTTGGCATCTTCTTTGCCTCGCAGGACCGTCGCGACGCACTGGCCGCTTACATCGCCGATGTGCGCACTTCGATTCAGGAGCGCCCCGAGTTCATGGTCAACCTGATGGCCATCGATGGGGCGGGAACCGGCCTGTCCGAGGATATCCGCGAAATTGTGCCACTGGATTTCCCGATCAGTTCCTGGGATCTGGATGTTGAACAGATCCGCGACACGATAACCGGGCTGGACCCGGTAAAATCCGCAACCGTCAGAATCCGCCCCGGAGGCATCCTGCAAGTCGATGTCGTCGAGCGTCAGCCAGTAATTGTCTGGCGAACGCATGACGGGCTCGAACTGCTCGATAAGACAGGCGCGCATGTCAAGGAAGCCACCTCTCGCAAGGACCACGCCGATCTGCCGCTGATCGCGGGGGCGGGCGCCAACGATCACGTGGGTGAAGCGCTGGAACTTCTTCAGACCTCGCGCAGCCTGGGCAATCGCGTGCGCGGCTTGGTGCGCGTGGGAGAGCGACGCTGGGATCTGGTGCTGGACCGTGGTCAGCGCATCATGCTGCCGACCGAACGGCCGGTACGGGCGCTGGAACGCGTGCTTGCCGTGAACGAGGTGCAGGACCTTCTGGAACGTGACGTGGCCGCGGTCGACATGCGCCTCGGGCAGCGTCCGACCATCCGAATGACCAAAGCCGCCAGCGAAGACTGGTGGAACACAAAAGTGACAGTGAGTAACGGGCAGTAACGACCATGATGACCGATCTTTATCAGTCCCAACGCGCCATGCGTCAGATGCGGCGGCAGGCTTTGCAACGCGGTGTGATTGCGATTCTGGATGTGGGCAGTTCGAAAATCGCCTGTCTTGTGCTGCGCTTTGACGGAACAGGTCGGCTGAGCGAGGACAACACCATCGGGTCCATGGCGGGGCAGACGGGCTTTCGCGTCATCGGCGCCGCGACCACCCGGTCGCGGGGGGTCCAGTTCGGCGAAGTCACCGCCATGCAGGAAACCGAGCGTGCCATCCGCACCGCGCTTCAGGCCGCACAAAAGATGGCCGATATCCGCGTCGACCATGTGATCGCCTGTTTCTCGGGCGCGAACCCGCGCTCTTACGGGTTGGATGCACAAGTCGATCTGGACGGTCAGATCGTGACCGAGGCCGAAGTGGGCCGCGTTCTGAACGCCTGCGACGTGCCGGATTATGGCGACGGGCGCGAAGTGCTGCATGCTCAACCGGTGAATTTCGCGCTCGACAACCGTTCGGGCCTGATCGACCCGCGCGGGCAGATGGGTCAGAGCCTTGCGGTCGACATGCATATGCTGACCGTGGATTCGTCAGCGATCCAGAACATCGTGCGCTGTATCAAGCGCTGCGATCTTGAACTCGCAGGTATTGCCAACTCGGCCTATGTCTCGGGCATCTCGGCTCTGGTCGAAGACGAGCAGGAACTGGGCGCGGCCTGTATCGACATGGGCGGCGGCACCACAAGCGTTTCGATCTTCATGAAGAAGCACATGATCTATGCCGATTGCGTGCGCATGGGCGGCGATCACGTGACCGCCGATATCTCGATGGGTCTGGGTGTGCCTGCCGCCGTGGCGGAACGGATCAAGACATTCAATGGTGGCGTTCATGCCACCGGGGCCGACGACAGGGATATGATTGATATCGGTGGTGACACCGGCGACTGGGAACACGACCGCCGCACCGTCAGCCGCGCCGAGCTGATCGGCATCATGCGCCCGCGTGTCGAGGAAATTCTTGAAGAGGTCCGCGTCCGGCTTGACGCCGCCGGGTTTGAACATATGCCAAGCCAGCAGATCGTACTGACCGGCGGCGGCAGCCAGATCATGGGGCTGGACGGGCTCGCCACCCGCATCCTCGGCCAGCGCGTGCGCCTTGGCCGCCCCTTGCGCGTGCATGGGCTGCCACAGTCAGCCACCGGGCCCGGGTTCTCATCCGCTGTCGGCCTCAGTCTGTTTGCGGCCCATCCACAGGACGAATGGTGGGATTTTGAAATCCCGGTCGACACCTACGCCGCGCGCCCGTTCAAGCGCGCCGTGCGGTGGTTCCGTGACAATTGGTAGGCACCTGCGCGGGGTTGCGCTGGGCGCGGCCCTGTTGCCGTGCTGGGCATCGGCCCAGACCATGATCACGCCCGAGGCGTTTCTGGATGCGGCTGTCGGCAAAACCCTCACGTTCTATGAAATTCGCAGCGGCGGTCTGGTCGGAACGGAACAGTTCCTGAACCGAAGTGTCTCGGTTTGGCGCGAAGAGGGGCAGGGCTGTGTCTACGGGCAGATCACGACGCCTAACGGTCAGTTGTGTTTTCTGTACGACAATGATCCGGACGGCATTCCGGTCTGCTGGTGGCCGTTTTTGCACGAAGGCCGCCTGATGGTGCGGCTTGCCTCTTTCGTCGATGGGGAAATCCAGGAAGTGCGCTCCATGACGGACAGCGGCCTGAACTGCCCAGGTGCTCCGCTCAGCTAAAGAAACCGGTTGCAGCGTGTCGATTTATCCCTCAAGATATCCACAAGGCCCGAAAGAGGCCTCGCGGCAGGACCTGAGCAGTTTTCCGCAGTGTAGATGACAGTTGATCAGAGCGCGATGAACGAATGTGTCCTCGCGTTCATGCCGGTTGTCTAGTGATGGTCGCCGTTGTTTCCGCTATATCTGGCATGACCTGCGAAATGCCGCCGGTTTCTGCCTTATTTCCTCCATATTTTGTGGGAAAACGCGATTTTTGACGTGACCTTTTGGCATCAGGCCGCTAGAATCGACCAAGGATAGGTAAGAAAAACACCGCTTTGGCGGGACATAAATACAGGCGGACAGAGCATGACATTGAATCTTTCGATGCCCGGGCACGACGAACTGAAGCCTCGGATTACAGTATTTGGCGTTGGCGGTGCAGGCGGGAACGCCGTCAACAACATGATTGAAAAACAGTTGGACGGCGTTGATTTCGTGGTCGCCAACACCGACGCGCAGGCACTGCAACAAAGCCAGTCTTCGGCGCGGGTGCAACTGGGCGTGAAGGTCACCGAAGGTTTGGGGGCAGGGGCCCGCCCGACCGTCGGCGCGGCCGCCGCCGAGGAAAGCATCGAACAGATCGTGGACCACCTTGCCGGCGCGCATATGTGCTTCATCACCGCCGGTATGGGCGGCGGTACCGGAACGGGCGCTGCTCCGATCATCGCGCAGGCCGCCCGCGAACTGGGTGTTCTGACCGTCGGTGTCGTCACCAAGCCCTTCCAGTTCGAAGGCGCCAAGCGGATGCGTCAGGCCGAAGACGGCGTTGAGGCATTGCAGCAGGTTGTCGACACGCTGATCATCATCCCGAACCAGAACCTGTTCCGTCTGGCCAATGAAAAGACCACCTTTACCGAGGCGTTCTCGATGGCTGACGACGTTCTGTATCAGGGCGTCAAAGGCGTGACCGACCTGATGGTGCGCCCCGGCCTGATCAACCTCGACTTTGCCGACGTTCGTGCCGTGATGGACGAGATGGGCAAGGCGATGATGGGTACCGGCGAGGCAACAGGTGAAGACCGCGCCATCCAGGCGGCGGAAAAGGCCATTGCAAACCCGCTGTTGGACGAAATCAGCCTCAAGGGCGCCAAAGGCGTGCTGATCAACATCACCGGGTCGCACGACCTGACCCTGTTCGAACTGGACGAAGCCGCAAACCGCATCCGCGAGGAAGTGGACCCCGAGGCCAATATCATCGTCGGCTCGACGCTGGATACCGCCATGGAAGGCGGAATGCGCGTGTCGGTTGTCGCGACTGGCATCGACGCCAGCGAAAAAACGACCGAAGTCCCGGTGGCCCGCCGTTCGATGTCAGAACCGCTGACCCGCACGGTTTCGGCTGAAGAGCATATTCAGGAAGAAACCCGGATAGCTGCCGACGCAGCAGAGCCCGCCCCGCAACCGGAAGAAAACCGCGAACCTTCGCTGTTCGAAGCCGCTGAAGAGCCGGCGCAACCGCAATTCCAGCCGCGCGACGAGCGTGACGATGACGGCTTGCCGCCACCCGCTTATCAGCCGCGTGTGGCCGAGTTCGAACCGCAGCCCGAGCATGTTGAACCCGCGCCCGAGGCATTCGTGGCGCCGCGCGGACATGCCGCCGGCACCCCGTCGCCCGAAGCATTGCAGCGTTTGCAGGCCGCTGTGCAGAAGGTTCCGTCGGCGCAGCAGCGTCCGGCAGCGCCCCGCCAACCCGAAGCGGTTTCGCAGCCGGAACCCGAGGAGCGGTCGCGTTTTGGCTTCAATCGTCTGATCGATCGGATGACCGGTCATGCCTCGGATACACCGGCCCAACCGCCGCGGCAGCAGCCCGTTTTGCGACAGTCCGAGGCGACCGCGCCGATTCAGGAGGAGGCCGATCCGGATCAGGACCGTATCGAAATTCCGGCCTTCCTGCGCCGTCAAGCCAACTGATCGCGGTAACAAAATCCACTCAAGGGGCTGCCATTTGGCGGCCCTTAATCGTTTATTTACAGTATCTTGCAGGCATGTAAGCAGGGTTTTGCCGATCTGTTACATACATGTTTCAATCGGTTGCAAAGAGTGAGTTGAGCCTTGACGCGGGCTTCCTTAACTGGGTGTCCAACACGGCCCAAGCAGGCTGGACACCACTCACCGAGGCCCATTTTGCAACATACGCTCAAATCTCCGGTCACGTTTACAGGCGTCGGGCTGCACAGCGGCAAGCCGGCGACCATGGTCCTGAAACCGGCGGCAGCGGGTCACGGCATCTGGTTCAAGCGGACGGATATTCAACTGGGCGATGCGATGATTCCGGCGCTCTACCATGTGGTCGAACGGACCCCGCTTTGTACGCGACTGGTGAATGATGCCGGCGTTTCGGTTTCCACCGTCGAACATATCATGGCTGCTCTTGCCGGGTGTGGCGTGCACAACGCGCTCATCGAGATCGACGGTCCCGAAGTTCCGATCATGGACGGGTCCTCGATTGACTTCGTGCGTGGCATCATGGCCAGGGGCGTGCGCCGTCAGGCCAGCCCGGTATTGGCCTATGAGGTTCTGAAAACCGTCACCGCATCCCGTGAAGGGGCCAGCGCCAGCATAGCACCTGCTGACGGGCTGATCATCGACTTCCACATCGATTTCGAAGACAGTGCCATCGGCAGCCAGAGCAAGACGCTGGACATGCGCAACGGTTCCTTCGCGCGCGAACTCAGCGATTGTCGCACGTTCTGCCGTCGCACGGATGTCGAGGCGATGCGCCGAAACGGGTTGGCTTTGGGTGGCACGCTTGAAAATGCCGTGGTCGTTCAGGGCGTCGAAGTACTGACACCGGGCGGTTTCCGCCGGGTCGATGAGGCGGTGCGCCACAAGATGCTGGACGCCCTGGGTGATCTCTATCTGGCTGGTGGGCCGATCTTGGGTCACTTCACCGGAAACAAGTCGGGTCATTCGCTGACCAACACATTGCTGCGCAACCTGTTCGAAACGCCGGGTGCCGTGCGTCCGGTGCTGTGTACGCCTGAACAGGCCGCGCGCCTGCCGGGGCAGGGGCTTGTCGTCAACGAAATCCCCGAAGTGGCCTGATCAGATCAACTCTGACGACATTTGCACCAGAAGTCGCATAAGGCGTTTTGCACCGGAATTTTCTGTGCTAGACCATGGCTCAAATCGGGGCAAACCCCATTAAGCAAGACGACAAGGATGGGCGGTATGGTTGGCAGCAAAGCGGCAGTCAGATTCGCGGGTGCGATTCTTCTGGCAGCAGTTTTGACGGCATGCGGCAACGCCGGCGGCCTTTTTGGTCGCAAGGGCGCGGACCGTGAACAGAACCTGGAAGGGTTTACGCCGGAACAGATATATACCCGTGGTGAATACGAACTGTCGCAGAATCGCTCGGACGACGCGGCGTGGTATTTCTCGGAAGTCGAACGTCTGTATCCGTATTCCGACTGGGCCAAGCGTGCGCTGATCATGCAGGCGTTTTCGTTCCATTCGGACCAGAATTACGAAGAAAGCCGTGCGGCGGCGCAGCGTTATATCGACTTCTATCCGACGGATGAAGATGCGGCTTATGCGCAGTATCTGCTGGCGCTCAGCTATTACGACCAGATTGACGAAGTCGGGCGCGACCAGGGCCTGACCTTCCAGGCGCTGCAATCCCTGCGGACCGTGATCGAGGTCTATCCAGACAGCGAATACGCCACATCGGCGGTTCTGAAATTCGATCTGGCCTTCGACCATCTGGCGGGCAAGGAAATGGAGATCGGGCGCTATTACCTGCGTCAGGATCACTATATCGCAGCCATCAACCGGTTCCGTGTCGTGGTTGAAGACTTTCAGACCACATCCCACACCGCCGAGGCACTGTATCGTCTGGTCGAGGCCTATCTGTCTCTTGGCCTGCTGGACGAGGCGCAGACCGCAGGTGCCATTCTTGGTTACAACTACCAGTCCTCGGAATGGTATGACGATGCGTACAAACTGTTGACCTCTCGCGGGCTTGATCTCAAGAGCCGCGGTAACAACTGGCTCAGCACGATTTATCGTCAGACCATCAAAGGTGAATGGTTGTAATCGCGATGGCCTCGGGTCCGGGACGCTGAAGACCTCATGCTGCGCGCCCTTGATATCCGCGATATGCTGATCATCGACCGGCTGGAACTGGGCTTTCAGCCGGGCTTGAACGCCTTGACCGGCGAAACCGGTGCGGGCAAATCGATTTTATTGGACTCACTGGGTTTCGTGCTTGGCTGGCGCGGTCGGGCCGAACTGGTGCGGCAGGGTGCCGCGCAGGGTGAGGTCGTCGCCGAGTTCGAGCTTTCTGCCGATCATCCCGCACATGCGGTTTTGGCCGAAGCCGGTTTGCCGGGGGGGCAAGAACTGATCCTGCGCCGCGTCAACACGGCCGAGGGGCGCAAGACCGCCTGGGTCAATGATCGCCGGTGCTCGGGCGAAGTTCTGCGGGCGCTGTCCGAGACCCTGATAGAACTGCACGGACAGCATGATGACCGCGGTTTGCTGAACCCGCGTGGTCATCGGGCGACGCTGGACGAATTTGCACAGGTCTCGGAGCAGCTGTCAAACGTGCGAACCGCCTGGGCCGCGATGTCCCGTACCCGCAAGGCGCTGGCCGAGACCGAGGCCGCTCTGGCTGCCGTCCGCAGCGAGGAAGAATTCCTGCGCCACGCGGTCGCCGAGCTTGACCAGCTTGACCCGCAACCCGGTGAGGATGCCGAACTGGATGCCCGCCGCCGCATGATGCAAGGGGCCGAGCGGATTCGCGACGATGTTGCGCGAGCCTTTGCCCTGTTGTCCGGGGACGGGGCGGAAGGGGCCATGTCCGACGCCATCCGCTGGCTGGAAGGCGTCTCGGACAATGCGGGCGGCCAGTTGGAAGAACCGATAGCAGCGCTCGGGCGCGCGATGATCGAATTGGGCGAGGCGCAGGATGGCGTGAATGCCTGCCTTCAGGCGCTGGACTTCAATCCGGCAGAATTGGAACAGGCCGAGGAACGCCTGTTTGCCATCCGGGCGCAGGCCCGCAAACATGACGTGGCCCCGGATGATCTGGGTTCGTTTGCCGACACTCTGCGTGACCGGTTGAACCGGTTGGAGGCAGGAGATGCCGACCTGGCAGACAGACGAGCAGCCGTAGAAGCGGCGCAACAGGCCTATGACGCCGCCGTCGCCGACCTCAGCGCCGCGCGCAAGGCGGCCGCCGGGCGGCTTGACGCGGCCGTCATGGCGGAACTGGCCCCGCTCAAGATGGAACGTGCTGTGTTTCAGACCGAAATCACCCCGGCTGAACCCGGCCCCGAGGGCACCGACGCGGTGGCTTTCACCGTGGCCACCAACCCCGGTGCGCCGGCGGGGCCGTTGAACAAGATCGCCTCGGGGGGTGAACTCAGCCGCTTCCTGCTGGCCCTCAAGGTCTGCCTGTCTGGCGACGACGGTGCCCGGACGATGATCTTTGACGAGATCGATCGCGGTGTCGGTGGGGCAACCGCTGATGCGGTCGGGCGCAGGCTGGCGTCGCTGGCGCAGGGCGGGCAGGTTCTGGTTGTCACACACTCTCCGCAAGTCGCCGCGCGGGCGGCGCATCACTGGCGGGTGCAGAAACAGGTCACCAACGGGCAAACCCTGTCCACCGTCATTCCTCTGGCCGAACCGGATCGGGTGGACGAGATCGCGCGCATGGTGGCCGGCGATACCATCACCGAAGAAGCCCGTGCCGCCGCCCGGGCTCTGTTGCAGGCCTGATGGGGCGATGGCGTGAATTGGTGCTCACACTGTCGCTATCTCACTTTTATATGGACGCTCCGTGGCTTACTAAGGGTTAAGTGATGATCCCCGAGGGCCAATGACCCAATCGACCCGCACCGTTCTGCGCAACCAGTTCAATCAGGCTCTGGCCGCGATCAAGGATGCGTGGCGGGTCATGCTGCGCCGGGGGCCAAGCCAGATCCAGTTCTGGTTCATCGCGCTGGCCATCGGGATCGCAGCGGGTTTCATGGCGCTTGGCTTCCGCAAAGCCATCCGTGCGTTGCAGGCCTATCTTTACGATACCGATGACATCCTGCTGCTGCACAGCCACGCCGAGAAACTGCCTTGGTTCATGGTTCTGATCATTCCCATCATCGGCGGTTTGATCGTCGGTGTGATCCTGAACCGGTTTACCAATGACGGCCGCGTCCGGTCGGTTGCCGACGTGATCGAAGGTTCGGCCATCACTGACGGGCGGGTCGAGGTCAAGGCGGGCATCGCGTCGTTTTTCGCCTCGCTGATCACGCTCAGTTCGGGCGGGTCAACGGGGCGCGAAGGCCCGGTGGTGCATATGGCCGGGGTCATCTCCACATGGGTCAGCAACCGCATACATGCGGATGGGATCACGGGCCGTGATCTGCTGGGCTGCGCCGTCGCTGCGGCCGTGTCGGCCAGCTTCAACGCCCCCATCGCCGGGGCATTGTTCGCGCTCGAGGTCGTGCTGCGCCACTTCGCCGTTCACGCCTTTGCACCCATCGTCATCGCCTCGGTCGCGGGAACGGTGATCAACCGGCTGGAATATGGCGACGTTACCGAGTTCACGCTCGAGACGCCGGGATCGCTGCAATTCTATGTCGAACTTCCGGCCTTCCTGATCCTGGGCCTGATCTGCGGACTTGTTGCGTTGCTGCTGATGCGGTCGATCTTCTTTGCCGAGGATATCGGCAGCCATATTCAGAACCGTCTGTCAATTCCGGGCTGGCTGCGCCCTGCGGTGTCTGGGGCGATGCTGGGGCTGATGGCGATCTGGTTTCCGCATATCATCGGCGTGGGGTACGAGACGACAATTCGCGCCCTGACCGGTGATCTGGTGCTGAGCACGGCCATCCTGTTTGCGGTGACCAAAACGGTTGCGGTGGCGATTACCATGGGCGGGCGCATGGGTGGCGGTGTTTTCTCGCCTTCTCTGATGGTCGGCGCGCTGACCGGGCTGGCCTTCGGGCTTATCGCCACCGGGTTGCTGCCGGATGTGTCGGGCACGCACACGCTTTATGCCTTTGCCGGTATGGGTGCCGTGGCTGCGGCGGTGCTTGGGGCGCCCATCTCGACCACTCTGATCGTTTTTGAACTGACCGGCGACTGGCAGATCGGTCTTGCGGTTATGGTCAGTGTGTCCATGTCCACTGCGCTGGCCTCGCGCCTGGTGGACAGGTCGTTCTTCCTGACCCAGCTGGAACGACGCGATGTCCACCTGGCCGCGGGGCCGCAGGCGTATCTGCTGGCAATGCTTCGCGCCGGGGCCGTGATGCGCCCGCTTGGGGATCCGCGGTCGATCACGAAGGAAGAGGCACAGGGGCTGATCGACCAGGGCCTGTGCATTCAGGCCAGCGCCACGCTGGAAGCCGCCATGCCCTACTTTGATCGTGACGACATCCCCTGCATTCCGGTTATCATTCTGGAAAAAGACGGATCCGAAACACCGGTTGGCGCGCTCTATCACGTCGATGCGCTCAAGGCGTATAACAGGGCGCTTGCGGCCACGGCTGCCGAAGAGCATTCCTGAGTTTCACTCACCATACACGCTGGCTGCGTCGCCCAGATAATTGTCCCACGCAAACCAGTACGATATATGCCCGGCGACCCGAGGCAAACGCGTGCCATCCGGCCCGATCAAAGCCTCTTCCGTGACGGTCCAACCATTCCCCGCGCTATCCTGCAATCCGTCTTGCGTCGCCCGGAACACATGAGATTTTCGTTCATAGGCCCGCACGCTGCGCTCTTTGGGATCGCCAATCAGAACCAGAGGTGTCTGGCCGATTGCATCGTTGATCACCGGTTTGCCCTTGAACACATCCAGAGGCCAGGCGCGGGCGGCACCAAACTGGCGCACGGCAAAGATGTAATCCTTCTGCCGATGCCGGGACTGATCCACAGTGGCCGGGAACATCAGCTCGCTCGAGGCGAAATAGTCGCGATAAACCACCCCTGATCCGTAATTGCGCCGATGCCCGGTGTTCAGCGACAGAACACGGGTTTTGGGATGCGAGGTCCTCCAGCTGTCCCATGTCGTGATCACCACCGGGCGCTGTTTCAACGTGATGCCGCTGTTGGCCAAAGGCCCGACCACAGGCTTGCCGGTATACTGGTTCCACAGCGAATGCGTTTCGCGGTCAAACATCAGCTTGTTCGAGCGATAGAGGAAACCTGACGACCCGAAAATGAACGGCTTTCGCCGCCCCGCCACCTGGGTTTCGAACAGGATGCCCGACCCGCAAAGCGTGCAATAGGCCAGCGCCACGGGCACGCCTCCGATCACCTCGTTGAACATCTCGTGCCATCCCATGATCCGAAGGGGATAGGCGCGCTCATCGCCGTTGATGGCGACGCCGAACACCAGATCATCGCCCTTCAGATACCCCGCATTCGAAGCCGAGATCAGGGTTGGGTTGTCCAGCGACGGAATGCCATCCTTGTACACACCGCCCCAGGCGATCTCTTCCAGGCGGATCTTCATCCTGCCGCGTTGCAGATACTCAGACCGCAGGAACAGATCGAAATTCGGGTCGATCCCCAACAGAACTTCGCGCTTGAACGGGATCAGCGAAGGATGAGGGACAATCTGCGGGTTTCGTTCCTGCCACAGCATCCACGCGAACCAGTCGTTGCCATGACGCTGCCCGGTCAGGGCCTCCATCACCTCGACAATCTCATCCCGCCGCCTGTCGGCATAGCGCATCGCGGTCAGCAACCCGGCCACAACATCCGGCTGGCCGCGGTCCTTCAGATACGCCATCTGCGCCTCAAACGCGGTCCGACGCCCGTTCAGCGTGCTGCGCAACGCCTCCAGAACCGGATCCTGCTGCGCCCAAAGCGCGTCGGGTGCCATTGCACCAGCCCCGATCATCCCAGCAAAACCGCGACGTGACATCGCCATGGAAGCCTCCGGTGTTACCCCGGAGCAAGTGTGCCGCAAATACCGCTCACGTGCATGCCACAGCTGCGTGAGGTGGGCGCTGGGGCTGGCGTTAAATCTGCTCCACCTTTACCGACTCGACCGGATAAAATGCCAGATGGTCCCTGATCTCGGCCACCGCCTGAATCGGATCCTCATAGCTCCAGACCGCATTGGCGGTCACGGATGACTTGTTTACGATGGAAAAATGCGTCGCGTCGCCCTTGCCGGGGCAGTGGGTCACCTTGTCGGTCCGATCCAGAAACGCCATCGCAATATCGTTGCGCGGAAAATAGATCACGGGATCCTTGTCGCCTTCAAGCAGTTCCAGCGCGTTGTTCGTTTCGCCCAGGATCGCACCGCCCGAGCGGACAGTCCATTTGCCCGGCGCTTTCCGGATCGTGATCTCAGCCATTCCATTTCCTTCCGTCGTCGTATCAGGGCCACCCCTCTCCCTGTTCTATGTAACAGACCAGTGTCAGACCGGAGCAGTTGCGGCATCCAACCACAGTTGCGCGTCATGTCCCAGCCTTGGGCGGATTTTTTCCGCAACGTCGCGGTGATAGGCATTCAGCCAGTCGCGTTCGTCGGTCGTCAACATATCGACCATGATCAGCCTGCGGTCAATCGGCACAAAGGTCAGGGTACGCCAGTTCAACATTGCGCGTTCGGCGTCGCCAGAGGGCAGGGCGGGCGCCTCTTCGACCACCACAAGGTTCTCGATGCGGATGCCAAATGCGCCTTCCCGATAATACCCGGGTTCGTTTGACAGGATCATGCCGGGTTGCAGCGGTACATGGCTGACTTTCGACAGCCGCTGCGGCCCTTCATGCACGCTCAGATAGGCGCCGACCCCATGTCCGACCCCATGGTTGAAATCCTGTCCCGCGGACCACAGCGGCACGCGGGCCACACATTCGATATCCCGCCCGGCAAGGCCGGCAGGCCAGCGCAGCATCGACATGGCAATCATGCCCTTCAGCACCCGGGTAAAGCAGGTTTTTTCCTCGGCTCCGACGTCACCGATGGCGATGGTTCGCGTGATGTCGGTGGTGCCGTCCAGATACTGCCCGCCACTGTCCAGCACCAGCATATGTCCGTTTTCCAACCGGCTGTCAGTCTCTTCCGTCACGCGGTAATGCATGATCGCGCCGTTCGGACCCGTGCCTGCAATGGTATCGAACGAGATGTCCTGAAGCGCATTGTCCTTGCGCCGGTTTTCCTCCAACCGGGTGACAACCTGTGTTTCGGTCACGCTGCCCGGGGCCTGTTGGTCCAGCCAGCACAACGTCTCGGTGACCGCCACCGCATCGCGCAAATGCGCCTCGGCGCTGCCCGCGATTTCAGCCGGATTCTTGCAGGCTTTGGGCAGGGCGCAGGGATCACCGCCATCCGTCATCGCATCCCCCAGCGCATCCGCCACGATCTGAGGCACCGAAGCGGCATCCACCTGCACCGGACCGGCCAGAGCCGCAACCGCATCCAGAAAATCGCCCACAGCGCGCAAAGTCACCTGAGAACCCAGATGATCCCGCACCCCGGCCAGTTTCTCTGCCGCCATGAACAGATCGACCTGACCTCCTGCATGAAGAATGGCAAAGCCGTGGGCCACCGGATTATAGGCGATATCCGACCCACGGATATTCAACAGCCACATGATCGAATCCGGCAGGGTGATCACCGCTGCCGTGTGCCCGTCCCGCCTAAGGTCTTCGGCCAGACGGGCGATCTTGCTGTCTGCACCTTCCCCGGCAAACTCGATCGGATGCGCCTTGACCGGGTTCATCGGTGGGGCCGGCTGATCTGGCCAGATCCGGTCCACAAGGTTTTCGCATCTCACCAGTTCGATGCCCGATCCATCCAGATCACTCAATGTGCCGGAAATCTGCCCCGCCGCATGCAGCCACGGATCAAAACCGATCTTGCCGCCGTTGGGCAACTGCTGTTTCAGCCAGGCGCTCAGGCTTACCTCGGGCCAGGGGACCGGGGTGAAATCTTCGGCAACCTGTGCCTTGACCTGGGTGCGATACCGCCCGTCGATGAAAACCCCGGCCACGTCGCGCAGGGCGGCGCAAAACCCGGCCGAGCCCGTGAACCCGGTCAGCCAGGCCAGACGTTCATCGCGCGCCGCGACATACTCTCCCTGATGCGCATCCGCCCGCGGGATCAGAAACCCGTCCAGCCCTTCTTGCACCATCTGTTCGCGCAAGGCGGCCAGCCGCGGTGGCCCCTGTTCCGGGCGGGCGGTCACTTTGAAGGATTGGAACATGGGCGGCCTCATTCACAGCATTCGTGCGTGACCCTGAGGCGCATTTCAAAAAATGTCCAGACGGGAACACCCCGCCTGAACAGGCCGATGATCAGCAACGAAAAACGCGTCGCCCTCGGGGAAATTGGCCCGCTGGGCAGAAGATCAGCCTCAGCCGGCCTTTCTCATCCCCATGACCCGCGCCCGCGCCCGCGGGTCGCTGTCAAACAGAGCTGCCAGTTGTTCGGTCATCGCGCCGGCCAGTTGCTCTACGTCGGTAATCGTCACCGCCCGGTCGTAATACCGGGTCACGTCATGGCCGATCCCGATGGCCAAGAGTTCGACCATCTTGCGCTTTTCGACCATCGCGATCACGTCACGCAGGTGTTTTTCCAGATAGTTGGCCGGGTTCACGCTCAGTGTCGAATCATCGACCGGCGCACCGTCCGAGATCACCATCAGGATCTTGCGTTGCTCGCGCCGTGCCAGCATCCGGCGATGTGCCCATTCCAGGGCTTCACCATCGATGTTTTCCTTCAGCAGGCCCTCTTTCATCATCAGCCCCAGATTGGGCCGCGCACGACGCCAAGGGGCGTCCGCGCCCTTGTAGATGATGTGGCGCAGGTCGTTCAGACGGCCCGGCTGCTGCGGGCGGCCATCGTTCAGCCATGCCTCACGTGCCTGACCGCCTTTCCACGCCCGTGTGGTAAAGCCCAGAATTTCGACCTTTACGTTGCACCGCTCCAGCGTCCGCGCCAGAACATCCGCGCAAATGGCCGCGATCGAAATCGGACGACCCCGCATCGACCCCGAATTGTCCAGCAGCAGCGTCACCACCGTGTCGCGGAACTCGGTGTCCTTTTCGACCTTGAAACTCAGCGGAGTGGTGGGGTTCGCGACCACACGTGCCAATCGGCCCGCGTCCAGAATGCCTTCCTCGCGGTCGAACTCCCAGCTGCGGTTCTGCTGCGCCTGCAAGCGGCGTTGCAGCTTGTTGGCCAGACGCGATACCGCCCCTTTCAAGGGCTCCAGCTGCTGATCCAGATAGGCCCGCAGACGTTCCAGCTCGGCCGGTTCCGCCAGATCCTCGGCGGCGATCTCTTCGTCATGGGTGTCCAGATAGACTTTGTAATCCGGATCCGCTTCGGATGCGGGCGGCGGGGCAGGCGGCTCCAGCGGCGCCTCGCCATCCGGCATCTCAGCCTCGTCGCCCATCTCGTCTTCGGCCATTTCGTCCATCGAGACCTGGGCCTGAGACTGATCCTGCTGCTCTTCCTGCGTCTGCTCAGGTGTTGCGTCCGCGTCCTGTTCGTCCTGATCATCCTGACCAGTGCTGTCGGGATCGGGCTGTTCCTCCGCGTCTTCCTCGGCCTGGTCTTCCTGTTCGTCGTCCAGCTCGTCCGGGTCTTCCCCAAGCTGGTCGCCATATCCCAGATCCTTGATCACCTGACGGGCGAATTTGGCAAACTCCGCCTGATCCGAGAGGATTTCGTCCAGGTTTTCCAGCGTTCCGCCAGCTTGCTCTTCGATGAACCCACGCCACAGGTTCATGATATTATCAGCGGCAGAGGGCAGATCACGCCCGGTGGCCAGATGTCGGATCAGGTACCCTGCTGCAATCGACAGAGGGGCATCGGCGGGTTGCTTGCACTGATCATAGCCCCGCCGGATCGCTTCATGCCCGATCTTGACGTCAATATTGCTGGCGGTGCCCGGCATGTCCCGCGCGCCCATCGCTTCGCAGCGGGCGGTCTCCATCGCTTCGTACAGATCCCGCGCCATATCACCCGGTGGCGCATAGCGCGCATGGGTCGCGTCGTCATGATACTTGCGCTGCAACGCCAAGGCATCCGCCGTGCCACGCGCCAACAGCACTTCTTCGCGCGTCATCCGGCGCGAGACCTGTGGCAGCCGCATCGACTCGCCCGACATGCCCGAAGGGTCGACCGTATAAGTCACCGACAGCTCGGGATCATCGGCCATGACCTTGGTTGCTTCGGCCAGGGCCTTCTTGAACGGATCAGCAGGGTTGTCGTTCTTCTGTGCCATGTCCTTAAGCCCTCATCAAAATGACCTGTCCGGCGTTGAAAACTGTAACGGATCCGACTTCATCTGGCCAAAAATATCCCCGCCGGAGGCATTGCGCCCGGAACGGGCGCAATTCGGGTGCTTACCCCAAGCTTGCGCTCGCGGCGCTCTCGGGCAACTCCTCATCGAAGCAGCGCTGATAGAATTCGGCCACGGTCTGACGCTCCAACTCATCGCATTTGTTGAGGAAGGACAGGCGGAACGCATAGCCCACGTTGCGGAAGATCTCGGCGTTCTGGGCCCAGTTGATCACGGTCCGCGGGCTCATGACGGTGGACAGATCGCCATTCATGAAGGCGGTTCGGGTCAGGTCGGCGACCGTGACCATCTGGCTGACGGTCTTGCGGCCCTCGGCGGTGTTGTAATGCGGCGCCTTCGACAGAACGATCATCGTCTCGGCGTCGTGGCTCAGGTAGTTCAGCGTCGAGACCAGCGACCAGCGGTCCATCTGCGCCTGGTTGATCTGCTGCGTGCCGTGATACAGGCCCGTGGTGTCGCCCAGACCGACCGTGTTGGCGGTGGCAAACAGGCGGAAATTCGGGTTCGGGGTGATGATCTCGTTCTGGTCCAGCAGGGTCAGCTTGCCGTCATGCTCCAGCACACGCTGGATGACGAACATCACGTCGGCGCGGCCCGCATCATATTCGTCGAACACGATGGCCACGGGGTTGCGCAGCGCCCAGGGCAGGATGCCTTCGTGGAACTCGGTCACCTGCTTGCCGTCGCGCAGCTTGATCGCATCCTTGCCGATCAGGTCGATCCGGCTGATATGGCTGTCCAGGTTCACACGAACGGCGGGCCAGTTCAGACGGGCGGCGACCTGTTCGATATGGGTCGATTTGCCGGTGCCGTGATAGCCTTGGATCATGACGCGGCGGTTATGGGAAAAGCCCGCCAGAATCGCCAGCGTGGTTTCCGGATCGAACTTGTAGGTCGGGTCGATGGCGGGCACACGGTCTGTCGCTTCGGCAAAACCCTTCACCGCCATGTCGCTGTCAATGCCGAACACGTCACGGACCGAGATATCCTCGGTAGGTTTTGCGTTGATATCGATCGATCCGTCAGCCATGCGCCTAGTCCTTATCCTTTGGCCCGTTCACCGGGTATGAACCCGTGTGTGGTGCAACATATTGCAGGCAAGGGCAAGGGAAAGAGGAACACGTCCAAAGGTGCGCATGTTTTTCTTGCAAACTGGCCCTATCTGTACACCGGACAGGCGTATCAAGCAGTGTTTTCCGGACAGGTGGACCGATCCCGCCTCAGAGTGAGAACCAAAGTTCACCCTTTTGAAAGCCGCCTTTCACGAGGCGATCCGCGTTCAACACATCCGGATACTCGTCCGCCCAATCCCGAAACCGGTCATTTGTAACGATGCGCGCCTGGCTGTCCCGCGCCGCCTGCAAGATCAGCGGGTCGGCGGGTGTTCCTTTGGGGGCCACCATGACCTGCCTGGATCGTAGGCCCAGGGCGCGGCTCAGCATCCGGTCGTCCATATAATCACCTTCGACCTTGTACCCGACATTCGCATCGAACATGACGCCCGGTTTGAATCCGGCCTGCTTCAAAGTCTCAAGGACCTTCTTCAACGTGTCCAGATCCGGGGTGCCGTCTTTCCAGTGCATGACGTTCGAGCCGTCCACGATGATCCATGTGTTGGCTCTGCGCCAGCTGAACCAGGCCCGTATGAACAGGATGGCGCTGGCCATCACGCAATTCAGCGCCAGTAGGAACAGCCAATCGGCATCGGTCGGAATGAAACTGGCGACGATGAGTCCGCTTACCGAGACGAGCAACAGGCAAATGGATGTGCGCAACGAAACTGATCCCTGGAAATTCCTGTCCCAAATCTTCCACCACTTTCGCGGGGATTGAAACAGGTTTCCATACGGAAATCGCGCAGTTGTTTCAGGTTGTGTCATCCGCGGCACCCAACCATTCAGGCAGGGCGCACCGCGAAGGTAAAGCAGGCAAAGCCGTGACCCTTACTTGAAGTTCCGGCTGTCCTTGATCTGATCCCAGGCCCAGACAACTTCCTGCAACTGCTCTTCCTGCGAGCGGTCGCCGCCGTTCATGTCCGGATGCAGCACTTTGATCAGCTTCTTGTACGCTTTGCGAACCTCGGCCTTGGTCCAGCTGTCCTTGGCCTCGAGAATCTCGATCGCACGGCGTTCGGTCGGCGGCAGGCGGCGTCCGCTGCCCGTGTTGCGGCCCTTGTTCTGCGTGCTGTTGGCGCCGAGCACCTGATGCGGATCCTCGATCCCCAAACGGGCCCAGGCGCGCGCTTCGGGGTCGCCCATCGGCTTGGTCTCGCGCTCCCAAACCTTGTCTTTCGATCGCTGCGCGTTCAACTCGGCCTCGGTGGTGCCGTCAAAGAAGTTCCACTTCTGGTTATATTCCCGCACGTGTTGCTGGCAGAACCAGAAATAATCATCCAGGACATCCGGTGCCTTCGGCGCGCGGAACTTGCCCGGCTCGTCACATCCCTCGTGATCACACACCCTGACAGAGGTTTCGGACGCACCTGACATGCCTCGACGACCCCGCGGATTCTTCTTCTTGGCGCTGGAAACGGACATATCGAATCCGAAGGGGTCTGATTTCGCCATGCTCTAATCCTCAAGAACGCGTCTTTTCGACTCGGAGGCAGCAGTTTAATCTAAGCAGCCGAAAGTAGAAGAGGGGTGCGGCAATATTTTTGCCGCTGAGCGAAAAAATGAGCGTGACCGACGAAATCCGAACCCGCCTGCAAGCCGCCTTTGATCCGCGCGAGCTGGAAGTGATCGACGACAGCGAAAGCCACCGGGGCCATGCGGGCTATCAGGAAGGCGGTGAAAGTCACTTCAACGTCCGCATCCGCGCCAGCGCATTCGAAGGCAAATCCCGCGTCGCCCGCCACCGCGCCGTGCACAAGGCGCTGGGCGACATCGTGCCGCGCATCCATGCGCTGGCCCTGGATATCGGCGTTTGAAGACCTTTGCGTGTCAGTCCGCCTTCATCTGTGCGGACGGCGTCGATGCCGAGATGGAATATTCTTCCTCCGTCATGCCCTCTTCGATTCCCTCGAACAGGGGGGTCGACAGGTATCGCTCGCCCGTGTCCGGCAACATGACCAGCATGACAGAGCCTGCCGGTGCGGATTCCGCCAACTTCATGGCCACCGCAAAGGTCGATCCTCCTGAAATCCCAGTGAAAACACCTTCCTCCGAGGCAAGCCTGCGCGACCATTCTATCCCTTCGGGTCCTGAAATGGGGATCAGCTCATCATAATAGGAATTGTCGATGGCTTCCTGAAGGACCCACGGGATGAAATCCGGTGTCCAGCCTTGAATCGGATGAGGTTCGAAACTGGGGTGGCTTTCGGTCGGCTGGTGATCATCGTTTCGGGTGTTGACGTAACCCGATGACACGATGGCTGCATTGGCCGGTTCGGTCAGGATGATCCTGGTGTCGGGCCGCTCTTTCCGCAATACCCGCGAAACACCCGAAACGGTGCCGCCGGTCCCGTAGCCCGTCACCCAATAATCCAGCCGTTCGCCTTCGAAATCGGCAAGTATTTCCCGCGCCGTCGTGTTCTCGTGAATATCGGCATTGGCAGAGGTCTCAAACTGGCTGGCAAGGAACCATCCGTTTTCCTCGGCCAGTTCCTTGGCTTTGGTATACATGCCGAACCCTTTTTTCGCCTTCGGGGTCAGAACAACCTTTGCGCCCAGAAACCGCATCAGCTTTCGCCGCTCGACCGAGAAGCTCTCGGCCATCGTCACGACCAGTGGATATCCCTTGGCCGCGCACACCATGGCCAGCCCGATCCCGGTGTTGCCGGATGTCGCTTCGACAACGGTTTGTCCGGGTTTCAGCCGTCCGTCACGTTCCGCGGCCTCGATGATGTTCAGCGCCAACCTGTCTTTGACCGAGCCTGCCGGGTTGAAGGCCTCGAATTTCACATAGACGGTCACATGCTCTGGCGCGATCCGATTGACCCGAATGCAGGGCGTGTCACCGACCGTGTCGAGAATGCTGTCATACAGGCGTGTCCGCCCTTGTGTCTGTCGAATAGCCATTTCGATGTCCCTCCAGAATATCTGGCTAACATGCCACAGATTTCCCGAGGGTGTAGCCCTTATTGCCTGCCAATACCGTTATGAAGACACGGGCCGTACCCGGATTGACTTGCGATACGTCAGAGAGAAAACGGACGTTCTGCACAAGACCACAGGTCGATTGCATTCGGTCCGTCGTTCGTACCAGTCCCCAAGCCTATGTTTTTGAAGGGCCACTTTCATCAGCGGCGTCATCAGACCGCTTCAGCGACAAAGGTGGCTCGTCCGGCTCTGCGGCAATTGGTTTCGGCGCCTGCACCTCGTCGGGGCCTGGAACCGGCTGGGCCAGCGGGGTGTCATCCATCTCAGGTACTGCGCCGACCCACGAGGCATCGACTTCTTCTTCCACCACGCGGCGGAACACCAGCACATTGCGCCAGTTCGTGGTCGATCCGGTCAGGCCCGTGCGTTCCTCGCTGGGCAGCAATTCGGCCCGCTGGTATTCCCAGCCATCCTGACCCATCTGATTCAGCAGTTGCTCGACCGAGACGGCAAAGCGGCCCTCGGCCGTTTTCACGCCTTTGGCTTTGACACCTTTTTGCGGGGCGGGGATGACCTTGTATTCGTAGCGCTTCATCTACTGTTCCTAAATGCGTTTCCGCGCCAACTTAACACGCTGCCCCCCGGGTGAAAGGGCCCTTGCCCATCCGGCGGATTTCAGCCCTGACCATTCGTTTCGGTCTGTGCCGCCTTGGCCACAACCGACAGGCACAGTTCCGTCGCCAGCGCCATGTCCTGCACTGAAATCCATTCCAACGGGCCGTGGACGCATTGCATCCCGGTGAAGATGTTGGGGCAGGGGGTGCCGAATTCGGTCAGGCGCGATCCGTCCGTGCCGCCCCTGATCGGTACCGACAGCGGTTCAATCCCCAACTCGCGACACGCATCCCGCGCCAGCTCGACCGGAGTCATGTCGTTTTCCAGCCAATACCGCATGTTGCGGTACTGGTGGCTGATGTCGCAGCTGATGGTCGCGCGCGGTTCGGTGGCCTGCACGGCGGCGCAGACCTGCCGCACGATGTTTCGTTGCGCTTCCAGCCCGTCCATCTCGAAATCACGCAGGATCAGCTTGATCTCCATCTCGGATGATCCGCCGTTCATGTCCGTGACATGGATGAAGCCTTCGCGCCCGTCCGTGGTTTCGGGCGTCATGGTGGCCTGAGGCAACGTCTGCACGATCTTCGCCGCCAGATGCGTGGCATTCACCATCTTTTCCTTGGCCAGGCCGGGATGGATCGAAACACCCTCGATCCGGATCACGGCGCGGTCGGCCGAGAAGCTTTCATACTCGATCTCACCCACTTGCTGCCCGTCCAGCGTATAGGCAAAATCCACGCCCAGATCCTTGGGCAGCTGTTCCGTGACGCCCCGGCCGATCTCTTCATCCGGTGTGAACGCGATACGGATCGGGCCATGTGGAATGTCCTGATTTTCGATCAGGTGCCGCGCCATCGTCATCAGAATCGACACACCGGCCTTGTCATCCGCGCCCAGCAGGGTTGTGCCCGATGCGGTGATCAGGTCATGGCCGATCTTTTCGGCCAGATAGGGGTGGTCTTCCGGGGAAAGAACCAGATCCGGGTTGTCGGGAAAGGTGATGTCGCCACCGTTATACCCCTTGATCACCCGCGGCTTGACGCCGGTTGCGTTGAACTGAGGGGCCGTATCGACATGGGCCAGAAAGCCCACGGTCGGTCCCGGCGCCGTTCCGGGAATGGTGGCGACGACAACACTGTCGCCCGTCATCTCGACATCCTGAGCGCCAATCTGGTTCAGTTCATCGCGCAACAGGTTCAACATGTTGAACTGGATCTGAGTGCTCGGGGTCGATGGGGATGTCTCGTCACTTTGACTGTCGATGGCGGCGTAACGCACCAGCCGGTCTTCGAGTTCCTGATCAAATCTGCTTTGCATAATACCTCACCTCTCGGTGACGGAGGAAAGGGCGCGAACAGCGGGAAGTCAAGCCGATGGCTTGACCCCAAGTCTTAAGATTTCGTGAGAAACCGGATTGTACAAACCCGCCAAAGACGGCCGGCAGGCTTGTACAAAACGAAAGGTTTACGACCCCAGCTTCTTGCTGACCAGTTCGTTGACGGCTTTCGGGTTGGCCTTGCCGCCGGTGGCTTTCATGACCTGACCAACGAACCAGCCCGCAAGCTTCGGGTTCACTTTGGCCTTCTCGACCTGTGCCGGGTTGGCTGCGATGATTTCGTCCAAAGCGGCCTCGATCGCGCCGGTGTCGGTCACCTGTTTCATGCTACGATCTTCAACGATCTGCGCCGGATCACCGCCTTCTGTGTAAACGATTTCGAACAGATCCTTGGCAATCTTGCCCGAGATCGCATCCGACGAGATCAGGTCGATGATCCCGCCCAATTGTGCCGGTGACACGGGTGAATCGGTGATGTCGTGGTCTTCTTTCTTCAGCCGACCGAACAGTTCGTTGATGACCCAGTTCGCGGCCAGTTTTCCGTTGCGGCCCTTGGCCACTTCCTCGAAATAGGCGGCGGATTCAACCTCGGCGGTCAGCACCGAAGCATCGTAATCGGTCAGGCCGAAGTCTTTGATGAAACGCGCCTTTTTGTCGTCGGGAAGTTCCGGCAGCCTGGCGGCAATGTCATCGACCCAGGCCTGCTCGATCTCGAGCGGCAGCAGGTCAGGGTCGGGGAAATAGCGATAATCATGCGCTTCTTCCTTGGACCGCATGGAACGGGTTTCGCCCTTGTCCGGGTCGTACAGGCGCGTTTCCTGCTCGACCTCGCCGCCGGCTTCGACGATGGCGATCTGACGGCGGGCTTCGACCTCGATCGCCTGCTGGATAAAGCGCATCGAGTTCATGTTCTTGATCTCGCAGCGCGTGCCGAGATGCGAAAAATCCTGTGTTTCCTGATACTTCTCATAGGCGCCGGGCAAACAGATCGAGACGTTCACGTCCGCGCGCAGGTTGCCGTTTTGCATGTTACCGTCGCAGGTGCCCAGGTAACGCATGATCTGGCGCAGCTTGGCGATATAGGCCGCGGCCTCTTCCGGCCCGCGGATGTCAGGGCGGCTGACGATCTCCATCAGGCAGACGCCGGTGCGGTTCAGGTCGACGAAGGACATATGCGGGTCCATGTCGTGGATCGATTTGCCCGCGTCCTGTTCCATGTGGATACGCTCGATCCGCACCTTGCGTGCGGTGCCGTCACCCATCTCGACCAGTACTTCGCCTTCACCCACGATCGGGTGATACAGCTGGGAGATCTGATACCCTTGCGGAAGGTCGGGGTAGAAGTAATTCTTGCGGTCAAAGGCCGATTTCAGATTGATATCCGCCTTCAGGCCCAGCCCGGTGCGCACCGCCTGTTCAACGCAGTATTCGTTGATCACCGGCAGCATGCCCGGCATGGCCGCGTCCACGAAGGCCACGTTCGAATTCGGTTCGGCCCCGAATTGGGTGGATGCACCCGAAAACAGCTTGGCATTGGATGAGACCTGAGCATGCACCTCCATCCCGATGACCAGTTCCCAATCGTGCTTGGCCCCGGCAATGGTTTTGGGTTTGGGCATTTCGTATGTCAGATCGAGCATGGCGCGCCTCATTTCCGCAGAAGTCTAAGCCTGCGTATTAGGCCCGGCAGGGCCTAGGGGCAAGGGGGAATCCTGTCGTGTTCAGTTCTGGGAAAACCGCAGGCCCGAAGGTGTGAACGTCACATCCATACCGCTGCGCAATTCTTCCCGGAACAGATCCGAGATGGCGCGCAAGGCATCGCGCTGACCGCGCGCAGCAAATCGCTCGGGCGAGTTTATGCGGACAGAATTGTTGAAGCCGTTGGCCGCATGCGCCCAGATCAAGGGGTGCAATTCCGTCAGATGATCGCGGATAAGCCAGTTTGCCGTGTCGCGCATCTGAGACCGGACAAGGTCGGCCTGATCGTTCAGGCCAAATCCGTTCTGGACGGTGATCGCGCAGTAGGATGACAGCATGTTGATCATCTGCTGATCGGGCCGCAGGCGCACGATATCACGCAGACCTTCAAGGAAATACTCGATATCGACGCGGGCACAGGCCTCTTCGTCCAATGCGATGGCGTCGAACTGAACCCATGTGTATCCGCCCGCGCCCCAGATATCCTGTGTCCTGGCGGCCGTGCGCAAGGCTTGCAGCTCCAGCTCTTCGTAGCTGCCGAACCAGCGGGGCAGAAGGTGGCTGCCCATCGCGCGCATGTGGCGCTGGTTGCGTGGATCCAGCGTGATCAGGCGTTCATATTCGTCAGACACCCGCGCGTTGGATTTGCGTTGACCAGCCAGTAGCGCACATCCGGCCGCAGCAATCAGGGGGCTGTCGGGGGCGTTTTTCCTGCACTTGGGCAGGATCGCTGCGGCACGGTCGAAATGAGCGGCGCAGCGTGACCGGTGCAAGGGTGGCAGCGTCGCGTCCGAGGCCGTGCCGCGCCAAGCCCATGCCAGATCGATATGGGCAAGGGATACGACGGTGGCGATCATTGGATCATCGGGGTTGTCCGCCATCTCGCCTTCAAGTTCCGAGATGCCCCCCAACAAGTCGTAATCCGAGATGGCCTTGCCATCCGAAAGCGCATGTTCAGCGGCCAGAACCACGTCAGATCTGGCGCCGAACGCCAACAGATCGGCAACCGGCATACCATCTGAAACAGCGGCGCGACCCTGATCGGCCACGCGCATTTCCTGCGACAGCTCTGCCCAGCGGCCCTGCCGGGCGAGGTAGCGGCCATGTTCGATCGTGGAATGTCCGATCAGATCATCGCGGTCGGATCTTGCAACGGGAATATTGAGCTGACCCTGCTCGGGCAAGGCTGCCGCAAGCGCGGATTTTGTCGCGCACAGGTCTGCTGAAGCATTTGTAGGACTGGCTGTGGATGGGGCGAACAGTGCCCTTAGCGACCGAAACATGGCGAAACTCAAAACTGAAAAAACTGATAACTGACACCGAAGTCTGGCGGGATATCGGGTTCAAATCAAGTAAATTGCCGAATAATTTTCCTTTTTAGTGTCCAATTCACCCTTCAATGGTCCAGTGTTTCAGAAAACGGTGAAATGATGCCGTTCCACGCGAATTCCGGCTTGGTTTAGAAGGGTTTCCAAATCCCGATGCAGCGGAAGCGACTCATCCGGCAGACGGATTCGTTTGCCGGAATGCAGAACGATCGACACTCGAACCGAGAAATCCCAACGGGTGTCAAAGCGGAAATGGTCGATGTCGCGCAGCGCGACCTCTGCCTGCCGGTTCCCCGTGAACCAGCTCAGTGCATCCTGATCCAATTGCATGCCCGCGCGGGTGTTCTGAACCACGTCCCAAAGTGCGGGCAGGGTGGCCAGGGACAGCAGCCCAGCGATCCACCAGGCCGCGTCAAACAGGACAACCAGCGCCAGCAACGCCGCATAAACACCGGCCAGGATGGCCAGCGTTCGCAAACTCCGGTTGCTGCGGGCAAAGCTGTAAGGCGTCATGCGCCGAGGATGCGGGACACCATTTCGGTCGTGTCCCGCGACAGGTTCGGTGTTTCCGCGATGCGGGAAAGCTGCGCACGCATCAGGGCCTGACGATCCGGATCATACCGTTTCCAGGTCTGAAACGCCGAGCACATACGCGCAGTGGTCTGTGGGTTCACCGGGTCCAGACGGATCAGCCAGTCTGCAAGCAGGGCGTATCCGGCGCCATCCGGCTGGTGGAATCCTGCGTGGTTCATCGCCAGGGCCCCCATGACGGCGCGGAACCTGTTCGGGTTTTTCCAGTTGAAATCCGAATGCTCGGTCAGGGTCGTGGCAATCGCGGGTGTCGCCTCGGGTGCTGCCATCGCGACTTGCAGGCCGAACCATTTGTCCATGACCAGCCGGTCATGCTGCCACTGTTCGTAGAATGCGCCCAGCTGCGCCTCACCCTTGCGGGCGCGTAAAAGGCAAGACAGCGCAGTCAGTTGAAATGTCATGTTGTCGGCTGTGTCGTACACCTCAGCCGCCATCGCCCCACCATCCAGACGAGAGGTCAATGCCAGCGCAGCGCTGCCAAGTGCCCGTTTGCCGGACTGCTCGGCGTCCGGGCTGTAGGGGCCGTCCACAAAGGCCTCACTGTGCAGGCGGGGCAGCAAATCCTGCACGTTCTGGGCCGTTGCCTGCCGCAGCGTTTCCACCGCGGCCCAGATCGCCATGGGGTCGGGCGTGTGACCGCGGTCATGCAGGGCCGCTGCCAATTCCGACTGTGTAGGCAATCCCAGCATCAACGCACGATAGGCCGGGTCCAGTTCGTCATTGCGCAGCACGGCCAACACTCCGTCAAGGTAATCTGTATCCGGTGCCGCATCCTGAAGGATCATCCGCATCAGGGTGTCTTGCGCCAGATCCCGTCCTGCCTGCCATCGGTTGAACGGGTCCGTGTCATGCGCCAGAAGAAATGCACGTTCTGCGTTCGACTGGTCATGCTCCAGAATAACAGGTGCCGAGAAATCGCGCAGGATCGAGGGCGTGGGTTTCGCCGCCAGGCCGGTGAATTCAAAGCTCTGTTCGGCCTGTGTCAGTTCCAGAACTTCGGTCGCGCGAACCTCATCGCCGTTGGGCCCAAGCAGGCCAACTGCAACCGGGATGACCTGCGGCAGTTTCTGATCCTGTCCCGGCGTGGGGTCGGTTCGCTGTTTCAGCGTGAGGGTATAGGTGCCGTCGGCCCAGTCTTCCTTAACCCTGACGCGCGGTGTGCCCGACTGGCTGTACCAACGTTTGAATTGTGTCAGATCGCGCCCAGTGGTGTCTTCGAAAACCTTCAGCCAGTCCTCGATCGTGCAGGCCTGACCGTCATGGCGTTCAAAATACAGATCAAGCGCCTTGGCATAGGCCGCATCCCCGACCAACCGTTTCAGCATGCCGATGACCTCGGCGCCCTTCTCATAGACAGTGGCGGTGTAGAAGTTGTTGATTTCCTGAAAGCTTTCGGGGCGCACAGGATGCGACAACGGACCGTTGTCCTCGGGGAACTGCCGGGCACGCAGGTCTATCGCGTCGTGGATGCGTTTCACCGGGGCCGAGCGCATGTCCGAGGTAAACTGCGCATCCCGGAATACTGTCAGACCTTCCTTGAGGCACAGTTGAAACCAGTCTCGGCAGGTGATGCGGTTGCCGGTCCAGTTGTGAAAATACTCATGCGCGATGATCGCCTCGATCCGTTCGAAATTGGCGTCGGTCGAAGTTTCCGGGCTGGCCAGAACGGCGGACGAGTTGAAGATGTTCAGCCCCTTGTTCTCCATCGCGCCCATGTTGAAGTCATCGACGGCCACGATGTTGAAGACATCCAGATCGTATTCACGGCCATAGACGTCCTCGTCCCACTTCATCGACTTCTTCAACGCCTCCATTCCGAAAGCGCATTTCCCCTCGTCTCCGGGACGGACCCAGAGGTTCAGATCGACGTTGCGACCTGACTTGGTGGTGAACTGACCGGGATGTGCGATCAGGTCTCCGGCGACCAGGGCGAACAGATAGGCGGGTTTGGGCCATGGATCGACCCATTCCGCCCATCCTTCACCCTTGCCGGACGGGTTGCCGTTCGACAGCAGAACCGGCAAGTCGCCATTGATGCGCACGGTAAAGGTGGACATCACGTCCGGCCGGTCGGGATAGAAGGTGATCTTGCGGAACCCCTCAGCCTCGCACTGGGTGCAGTACATGCCGTTCGACATGTACAGACCTTCCAGCGCTGTGTTGTTGCCGGGGTCGATTTCAACCTCGGCTTCCCACAGGAACGGCGCGTCGGGGACATCCGCGGTTAGCCCCTTGTCGGTCACGTCTGGCGTGATCTCGGCCCCGTCAATGGCGGCGCGGATCAATTTCAGTTCTTCCCCGTGCAGAAAGAATGTGCGGTCAGTGGCGTCAGGATTGGGCCGGAACGCAATGCGCGAGGTGACGCGCGTGGCGTGCGCGGCCAGATCAAAGGTCAGGTGCACGCTGTCCACCAGATAGCCAAACGGTGTGTAGTCTTTCAGGTAGATCGTGGTGGGAGCAGCGTCGTGCATCTTGGGCCTCGTATCTGTTCGGGACTGGCGCGACGTTAGGGGCTTCGTTCGGGCGCTGCAACCGGCCCTGCCATTGCCTTGAGGTTTTTGAAACAGCTTCAAGCCGAAGCGAATGCCCCAAATGACGGGATGAAAGTTGCCTATCGGAAACTTTCCGCCTAAGTCACAATGCATACAATGGCGCACAATCGCGGGAGAGCAGGAATATGACGGACAGACAGACCCTGAGCGGATTGCAGATCGATCCGGTTTTGGCTGAGTTCATCGAGACACAGGCGCTGCCGGGAACGGGCGTCTCTTCGCAGAGGTTCTGGGCCGGCATGGCGCGGATGGTGAACGAACTGGGGCCGAAAAACCGTGAGCTGCTGGCCAAACGGGCCGAGATCCAAAGCCGCATCGATGGGTGGCACATGTCCCGAAAGGGGCAGAACACCGATGCCGCTGAATATGAGGCTTTCCTGAAAGAGATCGGGTATCTGGTCGAAGAAGGCGACGAGTTCCAGATTGAAACGGCCAATGTCGACCCCGAAATCGCCCTGATCCCGGGCCCGCAACTGGTTGTTCCGATTACCAACGCACGCTTTGCCCTGAACGCGGCCAACGCGCGCTGGGGCAGCCTGTATGATGCGCTTTACGGAACGGATGCAATGGGGGATCTGCCGGCAAGCGGTGGCTATGACGCGGCGCGCGGCGCGCGGGTGATCGCATGGGCCAAGGCGTTTCTGGATGATGCTGTGCCTCTGGCGTCTGGATCATGGGCGGATGTCACCGAATTGAGCGTCACCGACGGTGCTTTGACCCCTGCGCTGGGCGATCCCGCTCAATTTGCCGGGTTCGGCGGCGCGGCGGACAAGCCCGACTTTGTGCTGTTGAAAAACAACGGTCTGCACATCCAGATCATGATCGACCCCACAAGCAACATAGGCGCGACCGACCCCGCAGGCGTTGCAGATGTCCGGCTGGAATCCGCGCTGTCCACCATCATGGATTGTGAAGACTCGGTTGCCTGCGTCGATGCTGCCGACAAGGTTGTGGCCTATGGCAACTGGCTGGGCCTCATGAAAGGCGACCTGACCGAAGAGGTCTCAAAGGGCGGCGCCACGTTCACTCGAAAACTGGCCGAGGACCTGAGCTTTACCACTCCGTCGGGTGATAAGGCCAGGCTGAAAGGCCGGTCCTTGATGCTTGTGCGCAACGTGGGCCACCTGATGACCAACCCGGCCGTACTTGACGCAGAAGGGCGCGAGATCGGCGAAGGTTTGATGGATGCTCTGTGTACCACCCTGATCGCCATGCACGACCTGAAGCGAGACGGGGGCAATTCTGTGGAAGGCTCTGTCTATGTGGTGAAACCCAAGATGCACGGGCCCGAGGAAGTCGCGTTCTCGGTCGAGATTTTCGACATGGTCGAAGACATTCTGGGCCTGCCGCGCAATACCGTGAAACTGGGCATCATGGATGAAGAACGCCGCACCTCGGTCAACCTCAAAGAGTGCATTCGCGCCGCAAAATCACGGGTCGCCTTTATCAACACGGGGTTTCTGGACCGGACCGGCGATGAAATACACACCTCGATGGAGGCGGGTCCGATGCTGCCCAAGGGCGACATGAAAAATACGCCATGGATTGCGGCCTATGAAGATCGCAACGTCGATATCGGGCTGGCCTGTGGCCTGAAGGGCAAGGCACAGATCGGCAAGGGCATGTGGGCCATGCCGGATCGCATGGGCGAAATGCTTGAGACCAAGATCGGCCACCCGATGGCCGGAGCGACATGCGCCTGGGTGCCGTCACCCACGGCCGCGACCCTGCACGCTACGCATTACCACAAGGTCGATGTGCTGGCCCGTCAGGACGAGCTGGCCGCAGGCGGTGCGCGGGGCACTTTGAGGGATCTGTTGACCATCCCTTTGCTGGCTGGACGCAACCTGAGCGACGAAGAAATCACGCGTGAACTTGAAAACAATGCGCAGGGTATTCTGGGTTATGTCGTGCGTTGGGTCGATCAGGGCGTGGGCTGCTCCAAGGTGCCCGACATCAACGATGTCGGCCTGATGGAAGACCGCGCGACCTGCCGGATTTCGTCACAGGCGCTGGCCAACTGGCTGCATCACAGCATCGTGGATGACGCCCAGGTCATGGCCGCTCTGCAAAAGATGGCCGCCGTCGTGGATCGCCAGAATGAAAACGATCCGAATTACACCCCTATGGCTCCGGGATTTGACGGCATCGCCTTTCAGGCGGCCTGCGATCTGGTGTTCAAGGGCCGGGTTCAGCCCTCGGGCTATACCGAGCCGGTCCTGCACGCGCGCCGGCTGGAGTTGAAAGCCAGCCAAAGATAACCCCGGCAAAAGCCCACAGACCAATCGTTTGCGGGCTTTTTCGAACTCCAATCCGAGAAGAGGATCATCAGATGTCAGTTTCCCTACGCAAAGCCCGCACCATCATCCGCAAAACCCTGGAGAAGGGCCGAGAGATGGAGTTGAAGCCGCTCTCAGTCGTGGTTTTGGATGCCGGTGGGCATGTCATCGCGTTCGAGCGCGAGGATGGTGCTGCACCGGGCCGGTTCGGGATTGCGCAGGGCAAGGCCTATGGGTCGGTCATGCTGGGAATGGCGGGCACCGCGCAGATGCAGCGCGCCGAAGCGCAGGCCTATTTCATGGCCTCAGTGAATGGCGTCTATGGTGGTCAGGTCGTGCCGGTTCCGGGTGGCGTGCTGTTGCGTGATCGCAAGGGGGCCGTGATCGGCGCCGTCGGGGTCACCGGCGACACATCTGACAATGATGCGCTGGCCGCAATGGCGGGGATCGAGGCGGCCGGCCTGATCGGTGAGATTTGACAAGAGCGTTGTATTGATACGTTTTTCGAACTGGGCGGGGAAACTATCCCCCCCGCTTGGCGGCTTCTTGGAAAACGTTTCCAATTAAACAGGGCGGATCAGAACGTACAGTGCGTCTTCGAACACGTCCCTGCGCTTTCATGCAGGGCGTGTATTCTTGCACGTTTAAACCGCTGCCGCTAGCTTCCTTGACAGGCACAACAACAGCAGGGAAAGCGGAATGTCTCGGCCTGTCGTCGGTATCATCGGCAACTCGTATCTCATGAACGACCAATACCCCACACATGCTGGGGGAACGATGAATTCGGATGCCGTGGCCAACGTGTCAGGATGTCTTCCTTTGTTGATACCCGCAGATCCGCGTTACGTTTCGGTAGATGAGTTGCTGGAGGTCTGCGACGGCTTTCTGCTGACGGGCGGTCGCCCGAACGTGCACCCGGAAGAATACGGGGAACCTGCAACCGATGCACATGGCGAATTCGACCGGGCTCGAGACGCCATAACTCTGCCGCTGGTTCGCGCCTGCGTAGAAAGGGGGCAGCCGTTTTTGGGCATCTGCCGGGGGTTTCAGGAAGTCAACGTTGCCATGGGCGGAACGCTTTATCCCGAGATACGCGATCTGCCGGGGCGGATGAACCACCGGATGCCACCCGATGGAACCCTGGAAGAAAAGTTTGCTCTGCGTCATGTGGTGACACTGGAAAACGGCGGTGTTTTCCACAAGCTGTTCGGCGCAACCGAGGTCATGACCAACACCTTGCACGGTCAGGGCATCAAAACGATTGGGCATCGCGTTGTCATTGACGGCCATGCACCGGACGGGACGCCCGAGGCGATCTATATCAAGGATGCGCCCGGCTTTACCCTGTCGGTTCAATGGCATCCGGAATGGGACGCGATCAATGACCCGGTCTCGCGCCCCCTGTTCGAAGCCTTCGGCGATGCGGTGCGTGGATGGGCCGCCGGAACGGTTCATCAGGCAGTTCAAAAATCTGCCTGAATTACACCGGCCCGACGAGGGGAAAAATCGGGCCGGTGCCGTGCGATCAGACCAGCAAGTTGAACTGATTGATCAGCGGAAGGGAACGTGCGCGCTTGCCCGTCAGGTCGAAAAGCGCATTGCCGAGCGCCGGCATCGAAGGCGGTGTTCCGGGTTCGCCCGCACCGCCCATATGCCGATTGGTTTCCAGCACGCGCACCTCGACCTGCGGGGCTGTGTGCATCCGCATCGCGTCATAGTCGGGGAAGTTGAACTGCTCGACTTCGCCTTCGGCAAAGGTGATCTCGCCGAAACATGCGGCGGACAGGCCGTACATCATGCCGCCGAACATCTGCGCCTTGACGTTTTCCGGGTCCAGCGCCAGCCCCATGTCGCAGGCAATCCAGGCCTTGCTGATGCGGATGGCGCCGTCTTCGTCTACCACTTCGATGACCTGAGCCACCGGGGTGCCGAAGCTGTATGTGAAGGCCACGCCCCGGCCGACGCCTTCGGGCGTCTGACCCGTCCAGCCTGACATCTCCTTCACGGCTTCCAGACATCCCGCCGACGGCGCATGTTCGGTCTTCATCAGGTCCAGCCGGAACTCCAGCGGGTCACGGCCTGCGGCATGGGCCATCTCATCCATGAATGTCTCATGAAAAAAGCCGTTATGGCTGTTGCCGACCGAGCGCCAGAACCCCACCGGGACAGCCAAATCGGCAATGTGGCCGCTCATGCGGTAATTCGGTACCGCGTAGGGCTGGTTGAAGAAACCTTCGACCAGCACTTTGTCGGGTCCGCCGCCGGGGAACCCGGTGTAGCGCTCGACCGCCTGTTGGGTCGGAGATTGCGCAGCGACCTTGCCGTCAATGACCACGGCCTTGCCGTCCTGAACCGCGCCGCGCATCCGGGCGATGGCGCCGGGGCGGAAATAGTCGTGGCGCATGTCCTCTTCACGGCTCCAGGTTGTCTGAACCGGCGTGCCGGGCATGGCCATGGCAACCTTGGTGGCGATTTCGCCGAAATCCAGTTCGCCCCGGCGCCCAAAGCCGCCACCCAGATAGGTGGTGTGGATTTGGACGGCTTCGGTTTCCAGACCGGCGGTGTTGGCGACGCGGAACTGGATCAGGGTCGGGGCCTGGTTGCCGCACCACAGTTCCAACGCATTTCCCGTATAGAGCGCGGTGGCATTCATTGGCTCCATCGTTGCATGGGCCAGATAAGGCACGCGATATTCGGCGGTGATTTCCGTTGCGTTTTCCGGGCTTGCGCTGACATCGCCGTCGTCGCGCATGGTCGAGTTCGGTGCCTCGTCAAAAGCTTCGGCGATCCTGGCAAAGATGCCCTCGGTATCCGGCGGATAAGGCGCGTCGCCCCAATCGACGTCGATGGCCTCGACTGCCTGATTGGCCAACCATGTGTTGCTTGCGATCACGGCTACGCCTGTGCCCAGATCGACGATCTTCTCAACCCCGGGCATGGTTCTTGCGGCGCTGTCGTCAAAGCCGTTCATCGCACCGCCCAGTTTGGGATTCATTCGGACGCTGGCGAACTTCATACCGGGCAGGCGGACATCGACGCCGAATTCAGCAGTGCCCGTCGCCTTGCCCACCATGTCGAGACGCGGTTGGCTTTGGCCCAGATAGCGCCATTCAGACGGGTCTCGCAACGGCACCTCAACGGGTTCCAGCCCGGCGGCATCCTCGGCAAGCATTGAATAGGCGATCTTGTCGCCGTTGGGGGCAATGACATGGCCCGACGCCGTTTTCAGGTCCGAGGGGTCGACACCCAACCGGTCTGCGGCAGCGCGTTTGAGTGTTTCACGGGCCGAAGCACCGGCTTGCCGCATCCGGTCGAACCCATCTTTCATCGAGGTCGAGCCACCCGTGACTTGCAGGCTGAGCGTTTTGCCCAGTACCCCCAGTGCCTCGCCCAGATTGTGCTGGAAATTCGAGATATCGTACCCCTTGTTCGGCAACCCTTCGCCCACAAGGGCCGAGTTGTAATAGGCCGCCGCAGCGGGACCATGCAGAACGGTGATCTGATCCAGATCGACATCCAGTTCCTCGGCGATCAGCGCGGCCCATGTGGTTCGGACGCCCTGGCCCATTTCCGCGCGGGGCGCAAACAAGGTGACGCCATTCTGGTCAATCAGCACAAACGGGTTCAGTGCCGCCTCGCCTTCACCGGGCTTCAAGGGGTTGGCCGCGGGTCGGGTAACGTAATAGGTGCCAAAGGCCACGCCGCCAACGATCGCGGCAGAGCCGATCAGGAACGTTCGGCGGAGGATTTTTCCAACGGAAGCCATTGCTTACGCCTCCTTCAGCTTGGATGCCGCGTCATGGATTGCTGCGCGGATAAGGGGATAGGTGCCGCAGCGGCACAGGTTGCCCTGCATCGCTTCGTCGATGTCTGCGTCAGTGGGGTCCGGGTTTTCCGCCAGCAATGCAGCGGCCTGCATGATCTGGCCCGACTGGCAGTATCCGCACTGCGCGACCTGATGTTCGATCCAGGCCTGTTGGATCGTGGCCAGCGCGTCCGGTGAGCCGAGCCCTTCGATCGTGGTCACGTCACCCCAGACATCCGACAGCGCCACCTGGCACGAGCGCACGGCCTCACCATCGATGTGCACGGTGCAGGCCCCGCATGCGGCCACGCCGCAGCCGAACTTGGTGCCGGTCAGGCCGACCTCGTCCCGCAGAGCCCAAAGCAGGGGGACGTCATCTGGCAAGTCCACCTGGTATTGCTTGCCGTTGATCTTCAAGGTCGTCGCCATGGCGCACCTCTTGTTGCTGTGGCTGGTTTCTGACATAATTGCGTAAAAATGTCAGGGTGTCAATTGACAAATTGGACAAAAAATGTCAGGGCTTCGGATATGAAAGACAATGGTGACGGCTCACGGCAACAGGCGATCCTGAACTCGGCGTTTCAGGCGTTTTCCACTTATGGATACCGAAAGACCTCGATGGACGACATCGCGCGCGGCGCGGGGATGTCTCGGCCGGCGGTGTATCTGCATTACAAGAACAAAGAGGCGATCGTCAGCAAACTGACCGAGCTGTATTATGCCGAAAAGAGCGTTGCGGTGGCCGAAGCGTTGGCCACCCAGGGTTCGGTGCTCGAGGTTCTGAGCCGCGCGATCCAGGCGCAGACCGAGGGGATGGCAAAAATTCTGGCCTCGCCCCACGGGCTTGAGATACTCGACAACACAAAGTCCCTGTCTGCGGAAATCATCGCGGCGGGCGAGGCCAAGCTGGCCGCGCTTTATGCGGACTGGCTGGTGCAACAGGAAAAGGCGGGCCGGGTTCGCCTGCTGGCTGACGCGGCAGAGACCGGTCGGACGATCACGGCCACGCTCAAGGGGCTGAAGCTGATTGGTGCCGGCGCCGAGGTCTATGAACGGCAGGTCGCACAGGTCGCGGCCCTTTTCGGCGCCGGACTCGAAGTCAGGTAACGCGCTGACGGATCTTGTATTCGGGCGTGTCCCACAGGCGGTTCTGCATGATATCGGCCATAATCCCGACGGCGCGTTCAACATCGCCTTCGTCGATATACAAAGGTGTAAAGCCGAACCGCATGATGTCGGGTGCACGAAAATCTCCGATCACGCCGCGGGCGATCAGGGCCTGCATGGCGGCATAGCCTTCCTTGAAACGGAACGAGATCTGACTGCCACGCTGCTGCGGATCACGGGGGCTGGCCAGTTGCAGATCCGGGCAGGTTGCCTCGACGCGTTCTATGAAAAGCTCGGTCAGTTCAACAGATTTGGCGCGGACGTCGTTCATGTCCGCCAAATCCCAGATGTCCATGGCGGCCGACAAGGCCGTCATCTGGATGATGGGTGGCGTTCCCACCCGCATCCGCTCAATGCCGCTGCCGGGGCGGTAGTCGAGATCGAAGGCAAAGGGTGCTTCGTGCCCCAGCCAACCGGACAGGGCAGGGCGTGTGTTGTCTGCCAATCTGGGTGCGACATAGATGAAGGCTGGTGCGCCGGGTCCCCCGTTGAGGTATTTGTACGTACACCCGACCGCGAAATCGGCGTTGCATCCTGAAAGGTCTACGGGGATGGCCCCTGCGGAATGGGCCAGATCCCATACCGTCACTACGCCGGCGGCATGCGCCAGTTCGGTCAGCGCCCTCATGTCGTGCATCCGGCCCGAGCGGTAATCCACCTCGGTCAGCATAAGAACGGCGACCTCTTCGGTGATTGCGTCGGCCACGGTTTCCGGATCGACAATCCGCAATTCGTAGTCGTCGCCGAGTGACCGCAACAGGCCATCCGCCATGTACAAGTCCGAAGGAAAGTTGCCGTTATCCGACAGAACCACTTTGCGATCCGGATTCAGTTCAAGGGCCGAGGCCAGGGCCTGATAGACCTTGATCGACAAGGTGTCGCCGGTCACCACGCTGCCGGGCTCTGCTCCGATCAGGCGGCCAATCCGGTCACCAAGCCCGGTGGGCAGGCCCATCCAACCTGCCTTGTTCCATCCGGTGATCAGCATCTGGCCCCATTCTTCGGTCAGCATCCTTTGTACTCGCGCGCCTGCCGATTTCGGCAGCGGGCCCAGAGAATTGCCGTCCAGATAAATGACGCCCTCGGGCAGGTCGAACATGGCTTTGGTTGCTGCAAAATCAGTCATGAGGGCTCGCTAACTTGTGTGAACGTCGGTGATTGCTTTTGAGGTAGTCGATCCTCAAATGTGAGTCCATGCGATGCGACATACTGGTCTTTTGCCATTTTGACCCAAAAGCGGTAGGACATCGCTCAGATGCGACATGTACTCGATCTTGTCGTCACTCAATGAGGGCTCTGCATGCGCTGGATAGACGTGCCGCCGGTTTGGCTGATTGCTTTTGCTGCGCTTGCTTGGTTGCAGGGCAAGTATCTGAAACTCGGCCTGTCGCTTGAGGGCGGTTTGACGGACCTTCTGAGCGGGCTGTTGATCGGAGGTGGAATCCTGATAGCTGTCCTGGCGGTGGTCGAATTCCGCCGTCACAAGACAACTGTTGTTCCTCATGAAACACCATCGTCGATGGTGCAATCCGGCATCTACAAGCGCAGTCGCAATCCGATCTATGTGGGCGACGTTCTGATCCTTGCAGGCCTTATTCTTCGTTTTGACGCCGTATTGTCTCTGGTTCTTGTGCCAGTCTTCGTCTGGGTGTTGGAGCGTCGGTTCATCCTGCCGGAAGAAGATCGCCTGCGTCGAACCTTTCGCGCCGACTTCGCGCGTTATGAACGCAAGACACGGCGCTGGATCTAGGGTGAATTCTGCAATGACATCACGTCAGGAATGCTGCGCTTGCGAAATAATGTTGCGCAGGATACATCTTTGCTTAACAAAGAATACCGATCACCCGCTCAGACAGATTAAGAATTAGGGGGACTGCCAGTGAAGATAGGCACGCCAAAGGAAATATTGGACGGCGAAAACCGGGTCGCGATGACTCCGGATTCGGCCGTGCAACTGCAAAAACTGGGCTATGAGTGCCTGATCGAAAAAGGCGCAGGTGCTGCTGCCGGTTTTTCGGACGCGGCGTATGAGGCTGTGGGCGTTGAGGTTGTCAAGACCGCGGCATCGCTGTGGAAGACCGCAGATATCATCGCCAAGGTTCGTATCCCGACCGAGACGGAGCTGAAACGTCTGACCAAGGGCAAGACGTTGATTTCCTTCTTCAATCCTGCCGGAAACGAAGAAGGAATGGAACTTGCCAAGTCCAAGGGCGCAAACGTGATCGCCATGGAAATGGTGCCGCGTATTTCGCGCGCGCAGAAGATGGACGCATTGTCGTCGATGGCCAATATTGCCGGCTATCGCGCGGTGATCGAAGCCGGCAACAACTTTGGCCGTTTCTTCACCGGTCAGGTGACTGCGGCCGGTAAAGTGCCGCCTGCAAAGGTTCTGATCGTCGGGGCCGGTGTTGCCGGGCTTGCCGCGATCGGGACGTCGACCTCGCTGGGTGCAATCACCTACGCGTTCGACGTGCGCCCCGAGGTGGCCGAGCAGGTCGAATCGATGGGGGCGGAGTTCGTCTATCTGGATTTCGAAGAAGAACAGCAGGATGGAGCGGCCACCGGTGGGTATGCGTCGGTCCAGTCAGAAGAGTTCCGCAATGCGCAGTTGGCCAAGTTCCGCGAACTGGCCCCGGAAATGGACATCGTCATCACCACGGCCCTGATCCCCAACCGCCCGGCGCCAAAGCTGTGGCTGGAAGATATGGTCAAGGCAATGAAGCCGGGCTCGGTCATCGTTGATCTTGCGGCAGAGCGCGGCGGGAACGTCGAAGGTACCGTGCCGGACGAAAAGGTCGTGACGCCCAATGGCGTGACCATCATCGGCTATACCGACTTCCCCAGCCGGATGGCGGCGCAGTCTTCGTCTTTGTACGCGACCAACATTCGTCACATGATGACGGACCTGACACCCAACAAGGACGGCCAGATCAATCACGACATGGAAGATGACGTGATCCGTGGCGCGACCGTGACCTATGAGGGTGAGATCACCTTCCCGCCGCCGCCACCCAAGGTGCAGGCGATCGCGGCGCAGAAGAAGTCCGAGGTCAAGGAACTGACCCCGGAAGAGAAGAAGGCGCAGGAGATTGCGGCCTTCAAGGCGCAGACCAAGCAGCAGTTCACCCTGCTGGGTGTTGGTGGCGCGCTCATGCTGCTGGTGGGGCTGATCGCTCCGGCCAGTTTCATGCAGCACTTCATCGTCTTCGTGCTGGCCATCTTTGTGGGCTTCCAGGTGATCTGGAACGTCGCACACAGCCTGCACACTCCGCTGATGGCGATCACCAACGCGATCTCGTCGATCATTATCGTCGGTGCTTTGATGCAGATCGGATCGGGGTCGTTCCTGGTCATTCTGCTGGCGGCACTGTCCGTCTTCATGGCCGGGATCAATATCTTCGGCGGTTTCCTCGTAACCCGGCGCATGCTCGCCATGTTCCAGAAATCTTAAGGAGGCCGGGCACATGGATTATGGCTTCACCACTGCCGCCTATGTTGTTGCGGCTGTCCTTTTCATCCTTTCGCTCGGCGGTCTGTCGAACCAGGAAAGTGCCAAGCGCGCGGTCTGGTATGGCATCGTCGGCATGGCGCTGGCGGTTTTCGCCACGCTGGTCGGCCCGGGTTCGGGCCTGTGGTTGCTGTCACTGCTGCTGATCGCGGGCGGTGGTTTCATCGGCCAGTATGTTGCACAGCGCGTGCAGATGACCGAGATGCCGCAGCTTGTTGCGGCGATGCACTCGCTGGTCGGTCTTGCGGCCGTGTTCGTCGGTTTCAACGCGCATTTCGAGATCGGCAACGTGGCGCAGGTCATGGCCATTGCTGACAGCGCCAGCCAGGCGGACCTGTCCGATCTGGGGTCTTTTGCCAAGCTGATTGCCAAGAAAACTCCGGCTGAGCTGGCTATTCTGCACGTGGAACTGTTCCTGGGCATCTTCATCGGTGCGATCACCTTTACCGGGTCGGTCGTCGCCTATGGCAAGCTGGCGGGCAAGGTGACCTCGGCAGCGACAAAGCTGCCCGGTGGCCACGCACTGAATGCGGCGGCGGCGGGTCTCTCGCTGATCTGCCTGATCTGGTACACTTCGACAGGGGGCCTGTTTCCGCTGATCCTGATGACGCTGGCGGCTTTGTTCATCGGCTATCACCTGATCATGGGCATCGGAGGCGCCGACATGCCGGTGGTTGTGTCGATGCTGAACAGCTACTCGGGTTGGGCAGCCGCGGCGATCGGTTTTTCGCTGGGCAACGACCTGCTGATCGTGGTTGGTGCGCTGGTGGGCTCGTCGGGTGCGATCCTGTCCTACATCATGTGCAAGGCGATGAACCGCCACTTTGTCAGCGTGATCCTGGGCGGCTTTGGCGGACCTCAGGGTGAACAGATGGCCGTTGAAGGCGAGCAGATCGCTATCGAGGCCGACGGTGTGGCCGCGGCCCTGAACGACGCGGACAGCGTGATCATCATCCCGGGCTATGGCATGGCCGTGGCACAGGCGCAGCAATCGGTTTCCGAACTGGTGCGCAAGCTGCGGGCCAAGGGCAAGAATGTTCGTTTCGCTATTCACCCCGTTGCGGGCCGCTTGCCGGGCCATATGAACGTTTTGCTGGCCGAAGCGAAGGTGCCGTATGATATCGTTCTGGAAATGGATGAGATCAACGATGACTTTCCGGACACCGATGTGGCCATCGTCATCGGTTCAAACGACATCGTGAACCCTGCGGCGCAGGAAGACCCCAACAGCCCCATCGCCGGCATGCCGGTTCTGGAATGCTGGAAAGCCAAGCAGGTGTTCGTCTCGAAACGTGGTCAGGGCACCGGGTACTCGGGTATCGAGAATCCTTTGTTCTTCAAAGAGAACACCCGGATGTTCTACGGCGACGCCAAAGAGTCACTGGACAAGCTGCTGCCGATGATCGATTGATCGTCGCGTTGGATCAGATTGCAAAGGGCGCCTTTGGGCGCCCTTTTCTTTGTGAATGTGCATGGGGGCGTTGCCCCCAAACCCCCAGGATATTTCCAGCCAGATGAAGCAGGCGGAGTGTGGTAGTCTGGGGTGCCGACAAAGATGGCAGGAGGTCGAAGATGGAGAAGGTGAACGGTATCGGCGGTGTGTTCTTTCGCGCCCGCGACCCAAAGGCGTTGAGCGCCTGGTATGAGAAGCACTTGGGCGTCAATCACTATGACCCCGTGCCCTGGAAGCAGCGTGAAGGCTATACGGTCTTTGCGCCATTCGCTGAGGACACCGAGTATTTCGGACGGGCCGATCAGCAGTGGATGATCAATTTTCGTGTCGATGATCTGGCCGCGCTGACGGCGCAGCTTGAGCAGGCTGGAATCACGGTGGAAACCAATCCTGACTGGGACAGCGAAGTTGGAAAATTTGCCCGCATCCTTGATCCCGAAGGCAACCCCATCGAGCTGTGGCAGCCAAATCAATGAGATAGCGGTGTTGTATACCGTTGTATCCTTGTAAGTGTATGAAATAAAAAGAGAATTGATGTCTCGTTTGTGTGGCGTATAGTGCGCGTGACGAGGCGGAGCCCTGAATGACACCGATAGATGACCATCCCCTTCGCTATGCGCTGGCCAATGAATTGCATGCTCGACCGTTCCCGGTCGCGTCAATGCCCTGTACTGTGGTCTTTCTGGCGATCAAGAAACCAGAGGCTGCGGTCGCTCGTGATCGTCGTGAGGATTTGGCTCATTTGATCGACCTGCTGGACCGCCACGGCGCGCAGCATCCTCAGCCTGATGCAACACATTACGCGGGTCAGATTGGTCGCCACTGGTTGAAGTGGGAGCAGCATACCGAATTCGTGACCTACACCGCGATCGCTCAGAATGTGAGTGATCGCGCGTTCAACCCGGCCGACTTTGAAGTCTTTCCGCCTGATTGGCTGATGGCCAGCCCAGGGCAAAGGGTAACGTCGGCGATGATGCGCGTCGTTGAACGCGAAAGTGACGATGTGGTAAAGTCAAGGCTGCTGGATTGGTTCGAGCCGGAAAGCCTGGCCGTGTCCAGGGTGTTGGACGATGCAGCGGTTTGTGCCAGTGATTTTCGGATCGATCCGGCAGGTCATATGCGCTTTGCCTTGTTCGTGGCCGAGGGCACCGGACGGCGCCGGACGGGACGCATTATTCAGCGCCTGTGCGAAATCGAAACGTACAAGGCGATGTCGATGCTGGGTTTCGCGCGCGTCAAGCAACTGATGCCGCGTATCGGGGAACTGGATGGGCAACTCACCCGGTTGATGGGGCAGATGACCGACAACTCGGCGCAACCTGACGTGCTGTTGCAGGATTTGCTGGCAACGTCGATCGAGCTCGAAACACTGTCGGCCCGATGTTCTTTCCGGTTCGGTGCCACCGGGGCGTATGAGGCCATCGTCAACCAGCGGATCGAAGTGTTGCGAGAAGAACGTTTCGAAGGCGGACAGAATTTCGCCGATTTCATGATGCGCCGCTATGACCCTGCAATCCGCACTGTGAAATCCACGGAACGCCGCCTTCAGGCCTTGTCGGACCGGGCGATCCGTGCCGGTGAGTTGCTGCGGACAAGGGTGGATGTGGAACGCAGCGCACAAAACCAGGCGTTGCTGGAAAGCATGGACCGTCGGGCCGATCTGGCATTGCGGTTGCAACACACGGTCGAGGGGCTTTCCGTGGTTGCCATCAGCTATTATGCGGTTTCGCTGGTCAGCTATCTTTTGTATCCGTTGACGGCCTCTGGCATCAGCAAGGGCATGCTGACGGCGGCGGTTACGATCCCGGTTGTCGTCGCGGTGTGGTACGCGGTCCGACGCATCCGCAAACGGCTCGGTTGAGCGGCAATTGCCAGGTTTCGTCTGGCCTGTAGAACACGGGCACTTGGCACGCAGAGCGAGGGAGTCATATGATAAGCGTAGTTGCAGCATGGCGCGCTGTCGCTGCCATGTTCATTCTGAATGGCGCCCTGTTCGGAATCTGGGCGTCACGCATTCCCGCCATACGTGACAGGTTGGAACTGTCCCATGAGGCACTGGGATTCGGCCTGTTGTTCATGGCGGCGGGGGCTGTCTGCTCTTTCCCGATAACCGGGCGGCTGACGGATCGTTTCGGTGCTGTTGCAATCACCCGGATCATTGCAGTTCTGTACACTGGGTCGCTGATCTTGCTTGCCCTGGCTGATGGGCTTTGGGGGTTGGCTGTGTTCCTGTTTGTCTTTGGCGCCTTCCACGGATCGATGGATGTTGCGATGAATGCATGGGCCGCCGAGGTAGAGCAGGCATATGACAAACCCGTAATGTCCTCGTTCCACGCAATGTGGAGCCTTGGCGCCGGTCTTGGCGCACTCAGCGGGTATGTTGCGGTTCAGATGGGGCTGACGGTTCTTGTGCATTTCCTGCTGGCGGGCGGCGTGGTTGTCGGCCTTGCGCTTGCGTCATCCTGGGTAAGCTGGAGCTCGCGCCGATCCAAAGGGCCTCAGGGTACGGTTTTCGCCTTGCCATCCGGCGCGCTGATACTGGTTGGCATAGCCGCCTTGTGCGGAGCATTGGGCGAAGGGGCCGTCGCGGACTGGAGCGCGATATATCTGCGTGACATCACGGGGGCGACCGAAAGCGTCGCTGCCCTGGGCTATGCGGTGTTTTCAGTGACCATGGTGGCGTTTCGACTTGCCGGTGCCGTTGTTATCACCCGGTTCGGCCCGGTTGTTACGGCCCGGTTCGGCGGTATTTGCGCCGCGTTTGGTGTTTTTACGGTGGTTTCTGCGGCGACGCCTTTGACAGCGTTGCTTGGGTTTGCCTTGATGGGAATTGGCTATGCCGTGATCATGCCGCTGGCATTCAGCCGGGCGGCCAGCGATCCGAATGTGCCACCGGGGCAAGCCATCGCAAGTGTAGCGACATTGGGGTATGGGGGGCTGTTGATCGGTCCGCCGTTGATCGGTCTTCTGGCGGAGTTGTTCGGCCTGCGTTTGGCTTTTGCCGTACTGCTGCCATTGGCCGTTCTGATCGTGCTGTTGGCCGGCGCGCTGAAGCGCGCCGGCTCGGTTTAGTTCAACGACCGCGGATGCGCGGATCCAGCGCGTCGCGCAGACCGTCACCCAGATAGTTGACGCTGAGAACGGTCAGCGAGATTGCCAGACCCGGCCAGAAAACACGCTCGGGGTATTGCTGTAGATAATCGACACCGTCGAACAGCAGGCGACCCCATGTCGGGAAGTCGGGCGGAAAGCCCAGACCCAGGAAGGAAAGCGCGCTTTCGGTGATGATGGCCGTGGCAATGCCCAGCGTCGCCGATACCATGATCGGAGACAACACGTTCGGCAGGATATGCCGCGTGATGATCTGAGTGTTGCTGGTGCCGATGGACCGGGCTGCCAATACGAATTCACGCTCTTTGATGGCCAGCACGTCACCGCGTACGATCCGCGCCGTGGGCATCCACGAGGTGATGCCGATGGCGCAGACGATCAGGATGAAGATCCCGCGCTCCAGCCCGAACGCGGCCGACAGGGGCTCGCGGAACAGCAGCATCATGACCAGCAACAAGGGCAGCAGGGGCAGGGCCAGAAACAGGTCTGTCAGGCGCATAAGCGGACCATCCAGCCGTTTGAAGAACCCGGCCAGAACGCCGATGAACGATCCCAGAAACAGTGCCAGCAGCATCGCGGTGATGCCCACCGATACCGAGGTCTGACCGCCCGACATCATGCGGGCCAGAATATCCCGGCCCAGTTGGTCGGTGCCGAACGGATGCGCCCAGCTTGGCCCCTGATTGCGGGCCCGGATATCGATCTGCGTCGGATCAATGCTCCAGAGATAGGGGCCCAGATACACGCCCGCTACGATGAAGATGAACAGGATCGCCCCGATCATTGCGCCCTTGTGCGTCTTGAACTGATCCCACACATCGCGCCATTGGCTGCGTGGCGGGGTCGTGAGTTCCTCCATCACATCAGCGGTTGGCAGCGCGGTGGATGCCGGGGCCAGACCTTCGTCGGGGATCAGCGTGTCTGATTTGTCGTGATCAGTCATAGCGAATCCTCGGGTCCAGAATGCCATACAGGACGTCGGCGATCAGGTTGAACAGCACGATCAGCACGGCAAAGATGAAGGTCAGGGTTTGCACCATCGGCAGGTCATTGGCCTGGATGGCCCCGATCAGCAACTGACCGATACCATTCACCTTGAAAACCTGCTCGGTGATGATGGCGCCGCCGAAGATGGCCGGGATACCCAGTGCAATGACCGTGACCACCGGGATCATCGAGTTCCTCAGGACGTGGACCATGACCACGGTGTATTCGCTGAGCCCCTTGGCGCGCGCGGTGCGGACGTAATCCTGGTTGAGATTGTCCAGCATCGAGGCGCGCATGAATCGGCTGAGCTGCGCAGTGATCTGCAACGCCAGCACCATGACCGGCATGATCATCTGCTTCAGCTGCACGACGAAGCTGTCCCAGCTGTTGACCACATGCGTGGTGTCATAGATCGACGGGAACCAGCCCAGTTGGACCGAGAAAATCACGATCACCAGAACGCCCGAGAAAAACGGAGGGACCGAGAAGCCGACCATCGACACGAAGGTGCCCATCTGGTCGAACCAGGAATACTGACGATAGGCCGAATAGATGCCGATGGGCAGGGCGATCAGGATGGCGACCACATAGGCGGTGCCGACAACCCACAGAGTCTGCGGGATACGCTGAACAACGATGTCCATGACGGGCGAGCGGGTCTGCCAGGATATCACGCGCAGGTCGCCTTCGGAAAAGGTTGTACCGAACATCGAGTCGATCAGGACCTGCGGTTCGATCCAGAAGAACTGCACGATCCACTTCCAGAACCGGATATGCATCGGCTGGCCAAGGCCAAGCGCCTCGCGCATCTTTTCCTTGACTTCGGGGGGAACGGTGAGCGGAACCTGCGCCATCGGATCGCCGGGTGCGAGTTCGAGGAGCAGGAAGATGACGAGGCTGATGAACAGCAGCGTTGGAACGGCCAGCACCAGTCGTCTGATTGTGAAATTAAGCATTAAGAGGCGCCTTTATATGCGTCTTCTTGTTGGGGTGGGATGCAAATGACCGCGCCCCGATAACGATCGGGGCGCGGTTTTGCAAGGTCAGTGCTTAGGAACCGGTCTTGCGGTACCAGTCCGCAATGTTCCACAGCTCGCTGTCCCAAACGTTCAGGACAACGCCACCCAGGGTGTTTGCGTGCGCCGACAGACGACCACGGTGAACCAGCGGGATCATGCCACCGTTTTCAACCATGATGTCGTTCAGCTTTTTCGCGATCTCGGCACGTTGCTCAAGACCCGCGGTTTCAGCCAGCTGAGCGTGCAGCTTGTCGAACTCTTCGTTGCAGAAGCGGCTGATGTTCTCGCCCTGCCACTGCGTCTCGGGGCGCGGTGCCTTGTCGCACAGGCCGTTGCCCAGATAGGATTGCGGGTCGGTGCCGTTGAAGGTGTTGGCGTACATTTCAACGTCGGCATAGAACTTCTGGAACGTATCGGGCGAGCCCGGGTCACCACCGAAGAAGACCGATGCGTTGATGTTGCGCAGTTCGGTTTCAATGCCGATCTGGCTCCACCATTCCTTGATCAGCGCCTGGAAGTCCTGGCGGACGGCGTTGGTCGAGGTCTGATAGACGATCTTCAGCGGAACGCCGTCCTTCTCGCGGACGCCGTCGCCATCGGTGTCGACGATGCCGGCATCATCCAGCAGTTTCTTGGCGCCTTCGATATCCTGCGTGTCGCAGGTCATCGAGGTCGAGTTGAATGCGGCAGGGGCCGGAACCCAGTTGCAGGTCACTTTACCAGCCTGACCATAGCCGATTTCCACCAGCAGCGGACGGTCGATGGCCATCGACATGGCTTTGTAAACGGCCGGATCCTTCAGGAACGGGTGCGGGTGCTTGGCCGTCGAACGCTCGCCTTCCGGCAGCTCGGGCGACGGGTTGGTCTGGTTCAGCATGATGCGCTCGACCAGCGGGCCGAAGCCTGCAACCGGCGTGCCTTTGCCGCCTTCCTGCATCTGTGCGATCACTTCCGGAGCCAGTTGCAGGTTCCAGGCATAATCAAACTCACCGGTTTCCATGACGGCACGACCAGCAGCTGTCGCGTCACCGCCGCCTTTGAAGGTCACGGTCGCAAAGGCCGGTTTTGCCGGATCACGATAGTTGTCGTTGGCCTTGAATGTAATCACGTCGTTCGGTTTGAACTCGGTGACGACAAAGGGGCCGGTGCCGATCGGGTTGAAGTTCTGGTCGGTGCATTCAGGTGCTTTCGCACCAAGGCAATCGGCGAACTGTGCGGCCTGAATGATCGGGCTTTCACCGCCGACGAACGGGCCATAGGGGAAGGGGGTCGGTGCGTCGAAAGTGACTTTGACGGTCAGGTCATCAACAGCTTCGACCGAGGTGACGCCTTCGAACTTGGTCACCTGCGCGCAGCCACCTTCCGGGTGCATGCAGTAATCAGCGGTGAACTTCACGTCAGCAGCGGTGAACGGAGTGCCGTCCGACCATTTGATTCCCGGCGCGATTTTCCATGTGATCGACGTCAGATCTTCGCTGACACCGCCATTTTCCACGGTCGGGATTTCAGACGCCAGATATGGCACCATGTTGCCGTCCTGGTCGTAGCGGGCAAGCGGCTCGATCACCAGCGAGGCTGATTCCACGTCTTTCGTGCCGCCGGACAGGAACGGGTTCAGGATCGACGGGGCCTGCCAATAGATGATGCTGACATTGCCGTCCGAACCGCGCTCGGCAAAGGCCATCGGGGCCATTGCCGTGCTTGCGATCGCACCTAGCAAAAGGGTTTTGATTTTCATAAGTCACTCCCGAATTGGACACGTTCGTGTCTCGATTATCTCCGCAAGGCCTGCGGGTTTGGCGTTGCCGCTTCGGGGTAAGGTTTTGATCATTCGTGATAATAGCGCTAACGGTTTCCGTCGGCGCTGCCTCCCCAAGGCGGTTACGCTGGGTATCGAAACAGAACTTGAGAAAAATGCAAGTGGTGCCGTCGCGAAAATGTGTAATGGGTTTGACTTTTCCCGGTGGCCCGCCGTAGCGTTCGGCATTCAGAACAAGAACAACGTCGTCAAGGGAGCGCGCACGTGCTGGATCAGCCTATTGCTCAAATCAAAAAACTGCGGGTGGAGTTTCAGACAAAGGACGGTCCCGTTGTTGGTGTTGAGGACGTCTCGTTCGAGGTCAAGCCAGGCGAAACCGTTTGTATCGTTGGCGAATCGGGCTCGGGGAAGTCGGTTTCATCGTTGTCCTTGATGCGCCTGGTCGAGTTCGGTGGCGGCGAAATCGCGGGCGGCGAACTGCTGTTTGATCGTCGCGATGGCGAAAAAATGGACCTGGCCAAGGCCGATCAGGATCTGATGAAGCAGATTCGCGGCAACGAGATCGGGATGATCTTTCAAGAGCCGATGACCGCGCTGAACCCCGTTTTCACCGTGGGCCGCCAGTTGACCGAAGGTCTGCGTATCCACAAGGACATGACGAAAGCGCAGGCAGAAGCGCGGGCGCTTGAATTGTTGCGCCAGGTTCGCATACCTGAACCTGAGCGGCGTCTGAAACAATATCCTCACGAGTTGTCGGGCGGGATGCGCCAACGCGTCGTCATTGCGATGGCGATGGCCTGCGAGCCGCGCCTGTTGATCGCCGACGAACCCACCACAGCGCTGGACGTGACCATTCAGGCCGAGATCCTGGCCTTGATGGACCGCCTGAAGCGGGAAACCGGAACTGCGGTGATGTTCATCACCCACGATATGGCCGTGGTTGCACAGATGGCTGACCGTGTCGTTGTCATGTACCGCGGCAACAAGGTCGAAGAAGGCACCGTCAAGGAAATCTTTGAAAACCCGCAGCACGACTATACCAAGGCGTTGCTGGCCGCAGTGCCGAAACTGGGCGAGATGCAGGGGAAATCTGCGCCCGAGCCGATGAAGCTGCTGGGGGTCGAAGGGCAGAATATTGCACCAATTCCGGGTACGGAAGAGGTTCTGCTGACCGTCAAGAACCTGACGACCCGGTTCCCGGTCAAGGGCGGGCTTTTGCGGCGCACGATCTCGAACGTTCATGCGGTCGAGGATGTCTCGTTCACACTGAACAAAGGTCAGACGCTCAGCCTTGTCGGCGAATCCGGGTGCGGCAAGTCTTCGGCGGGGCGTTCGATCCTGCGGCTGGTTGAGCCTCTGGCGGGCGAGATTGATCTGGACGGTGTCGACATCATGAAGCTTGACCCATCTGGTTTGCGCAAGGCGCGGCTGGACATGCAGATGATTTTCCAGGACCCGTTCGCGTCCTTGAACCCGCAGATGCAGCTGGTCGATCAGGTGGCCGAGCCGATGCGCAACTATGGCGTGGCGTCGGGATCCGAGCTTCAGGACCGCGTGGCACAATTGTTCGACAAGGTGCAATTGCCGCGCAGCTTCATGCGTCGGTTCCCGCATGAAATGTCGGGCGGTCAGCGGCAACGGATTGCCATCGCGCGGGCTCTGGCCCTGAACCCCAAGCTGATCATCGCGGATGAGGCGGTCTCGGCCCTCGACGTGTCGGTGCAAGCGCAGGTTCTGAACCTGATGATGGAATTGCAGTCCGAACTGGGCCTGTCTTATCTGTTCATCAGTCACGATATGGCCGTGGTTGAAAGGGTCAGCCATTATGTCGGGGTCATGTATCTGGGTCGTATTGTCGAACTTGGGCCCCGGGCGCGGGTGTTCGAGAACCCGCAGCATCCCTATACACAGGCGCTGATGAAGGCGGTTCCGATCGCGGACCCGAACAAGCGGAAATCGGAAAAGGATCTGAATTTCAAACCGATCCCTTCTCCGATTCATCCCACTGACTACAGGCCGGAACCTTCGCAATATCGAGAGGTTGAGGCAGGGCACTTCATCCTGACCACCGACAGCGGGTATTGACCCCAATGGCGAAACGCCTGACGCCGCTTGAGATCATGACAAAGCTGATCTCATTTCCGACCGTAAGCCGCGACACCAATCTGCCGCTGGTGGATTGGGTCGAGGAATATCTGCAAGGTCATGGAATCGCGCCCCATCGGTGGCCGGACCCGGATCAACCGCACAAGGCCGCGATCTTTGCGCATGTGGGTCCGCTGGAAGAAGGCGCGGTGGTTTTATCTGGCCACACGGATGTCGTGCCGGTGGACGGTCAGCCGTGGGATACCGATCCTTTCACGGTGACCGAGAAGGACGGCAAATACTTCGGTCGCGGCACCTGCGACATGAAGGGGTTTGACGCCCTGGCGATCTGGGCCCTGGTCGAAGCGCATTACGCTGAAATAAAGCGGCCGCTGCAACTTGCGCTCAGCTTTGACGAAGAGGTCGGATGCACCGGTGCGCCGCCCATGATTGAGGCAATGCAACAGGTTTTGCCCAAGGGATCGGCAGTGATCGTGGGTGAGCCGTCGATGATGCAGGCAGTGACGGGGCACAAGGGCGGGTTCGGCATTGATACACATATTGTCGGGTTCGAAGTGCACAGCTCGATCATGCATACCGGCGTGAATGCGATCATGGCGGCGGCGCCTTTGATCGATTGGGCAAATCATAGAAACGCCGAGAGCATGGCCGCTGAGCCGAGCGAAATCGCGGCTGTTTTTGACCCGCCGTGGACCACCTGTCATGTCGGCATGATCGAAGGCGGGACAGCCCACAACATCACTGCCAAAGACTGCAAGTTCATGATGGATTTCCGCACGGTGCCGGACGAAACGCAGGCTGAATGGCGCGAGGCCTATATCGAACAGGTTCGCCAGGTCGAAGCACGGATGCAGGCCGTTCACCCCGATGCGCGTATCGAACTGTCTGAGCATTTCGCGATCCCGGGGCTGGTGCCTGAACAGGACGGAGAAGCCGAAGCTTTGGTGCGCGCCCTGACCGGGGACAACGCAAGCCACGTCGTCAGCTACGGGACCGAGGCGGGGCAGTTTCAGGAGGCCGGGTATTCAGCCGTGATCTGCGGCCCCGGCGATATCGCGCAGGCGCATCAGCCGAACGAGTTCATATCAATCGCGCAGTTCGATGCGGGGCACAGGTTTATGCAACGACTGGTTGAAAAGCTCGGCGCAGAGTAGCATTCAACACAGCATCAATTGTTCAGAGGAAGGTCTTGAGATGCCTGTCAAAAACAGACTTGCGGAAATGCACGGCGATATTGCCGCGTGGCGCCGCCATCTGCATGCGCATCCTGAATTGATGTATGACGTGCACGAAACCGCTGCTTTCGTTGTCGAGCGCCTCAAGGAGTTTGGTGTTGATGAGATCACTCCGGGAATTGGCAAGACCGGTGTCGTGGCCGTTATCCGGGGGCGGCAGGATACGACCGGGCGCGTGATCGGACTTCGTGCAGATATGGACGCATTGCCGATCGAAGAGGCGACGGGGTTGGATTATGCGTCGACCGTATCGGGCAAGATGCACGCCTGCGGGCATGACGGGCATACCTCGATGCTGCTTGGGGCCGCCCAGTACCTGGCCGAAACGCGAAACTTCGATGGCACTGTGGTTCTGATTTTCCAGCCGGCAGAAGAAGGCGGCGCGGGTGGCTTGGCCATGTGTCAGGATGGTCTGATGGACCGCTGGGGCATTGATGAGGTCTATGGTATGCACAACATGCCGGGCTTGCCGGTGGGCGAATTCGCGATCCGACCCGGCGCATTGCTGGCCTCATCTGATGAATTCGAGATCACGATCACCGGCAAGGGCGGACACGCGGCTGCACCGCATGACGCGGTAGACACCACGCTGGTAGCCTCGCATATCGTTGTGTCGTTGCAATCCGTCGTGTCGCGCAACGTCGATCCGATCAAACGCGTGGTGCTGACTGTGGGCACGTTCGAAACGGACAGCGTCGCGTCGAACGTGATCGCGCATACCGTCCGTTTGCAGGGGACCGTCCGGACACTCGACCCAGAATACCGCGCGATTGCAGAAGAGCGCGTGCGCAGGATCGCCGAGGATACGGCCTCGGCCTTCGGCGCAAAGGCGGATGTCGTCTGGACGCCCGGCTATCCGGTTACGGTCAACTCCGAGGCTGAGACGGCGTACGCTGCCGAGGCGGCCGAGGCCGTAGCGGGCAGGGTCAACGACGGCACTGATCCGATCATGCCCTCGGAAGATTTTGCCTACATGCTTGAAGAACGGCCCGGAGCTTACATCTTTATCGGGAACGGGGACACGGCCATGTGCCATCACCCGGAATACAACTTTGACGACGACGCGATTCCCGCCGGTTGCAGTTGGTTTGCCGAGATTGTGGAACGACGATTGCCGGTCGTATAAATCAGGGAGAGTGCCATGCCGATCAAGAACCGCCTTGCAGAGATGCACGAAGAGATCACAGGCTGGCGGCGTGACATTCACCAACACCCGGAAATTCTGTACGACACGCACCGCACCAGCGCGCTGGTGGCGGAAAAGCTGAAGGAATTCGGCTGTGATGAGGTCGTGACAGGCATCGGTCGCACCGGAGTGGTCGGGGTCATTCGCGGCAAAAGCGACACGCAGGGCCGCGTGATTGGCCTGCGCGCCGACATGGATGCCCTGCCGATGCAGGAACAGACCGGGCTGGACTATGCCTCGAAGACACCTGGCGCGATGCATGCCTGCGGGCATGACGGGCATACCGCCATGGTTTTGGGAGCGGCAAAGTACCTGTCTGAGACGCGCAATTTCGATGGCACTGCAATCGTGATCTTTCAGCCCGCCGAAGAGGGCGGGAATGGTGCCGAGGCCATGTGCAAGGACGGTCTGATGGACCGGTTCGGCATTCAGGAAGTCTATGCGATGCACAACGTACCGGGCCTGCCCACCGGGCAGTTCGCGATCCGTTCGGGCCCATTGCTGGCTGCGGCGGACGAATTTGACATCCATCTTGAAGGGCGCGGAGGTCACGCTGCGAAACCCCATGAGACGGTCGATACGACGGTGATGCTGTCGCAAATGATCGTGGCATTGCAGACGATCGTGTCGCGCAATGCGGATCCGATCCTGCAAGCCGTGCTGTCGGTGACGTCCGTTGAGACGTCTTCGACAGCGTTCAACGTGATCCCGCAATCGGCGCGGATACGCGGCACGGTCCGGACCCATTCCAACCAGATGCGTGATCTGATCGAACAGCGCCTCAAAGAGGTCGCCGAAGGGATTGCTGGAACATTCGGTGGTTCCGTGAACGTCAATTACACGCGTGGCGTTCCGGTGACGATCAACGCCGAAACTCAAACGGGATATGCGGCAGAAGCCGCGGTTTCGGTCGGGGGCAGCTGCATCGAGGCGCCGATGGTCATGGGGGGCGAGGATTTCTCGTTCATGCTGGAGGAACGGCCCGGAGCCTTCATCGTTCTGGGCAACGGTGACAGCGCCGGGTTGCACCACCCTGAATACAACTTCAACGACGAGATCATCCCGATCGGATGCTCGTGGTTTGCAGAAATGGTCGAGCGCCGAATGCCGGCGGCTTGAACTGAATTAGGAGAGAGAAGACATGCCAGTCAAAAACCGCTTTGCCGAGTTGCAGGATGAGATCACCGCCTGGCGACGGGATCTGCACGAAAACCCGGAAATCCTGTTCGAAACGCACCGCACCAGCGCAATGGTGGCCGAGAAACTGCAGGAGTTCGGTTGCGATGAGGTCGTCACCGGCATCGGGCGCACCGGCGTTGTTGGCGTGATCAAGGGCAAATCGGACAGCAGCGGCAAGGTGATCGGTCTGCGGGCGGATATGGACGCGTTGCCGATTCATGAGGCGACGGGATTGGACTATGCCTCGAAAACACCGGGCGCGATGCATGCCTGCGGCCATGATGGCCACACGGCGATGCTTTTGGGTGCTGCGAAATACCTGTCGGAAACCCGAAACTTCGATGGCACGGTCGTTGTGATCTTCCAGCCTGCCGAAGAGGGCGGCGGCGGTGGTCGTGAAATGTGTGAAGATGGCATGATGGACCGCTGGAATATTCAGGAAGTCTACGGCATGCACAACTGGCCGGGACAACCTGTGGGCAAGTTCGCCATCCGTCCCGGTTCCTTCTTTGCCGCAACCGATCAGTTCGACATCACTTTTGAAGGGCGGGGTGGTCATGCGGCCAAGCCGCATGAAACAGTAGATACCACGGTTCTGGCTGCGCAGGCGGTGTTGGCGCTTCAGACCATTTCCTCGCGCAATGCCGATCCGATCGATCAGGTCGTGGTGTCGGTGACGTCGTTCGAGACCTCGTCGAAAGCGTTCAACGTGATCCCGCAAACCGTTCAGATCAAAGGAACCGTACGCACCATGAGCAAGGACATGCGGGATCTGGCCGAAAAGCGGATCAATGAGATCTGCAATGGAATCGCGGCCACGTTCGGAGGCACGGCAAACGTGACCTACATCCGCGGGTACCCGGTGATGGTGAACAGTGAAGAACAGACCGAGTTCGCCGCAGCTGTTGCCCGGTCGGTATCCGGCGATTGCGACGATGCGCCTTTGGTCATGGGAGGCGAGGACTTTGCCTTCATGCTGGAGGAACGTCCCGGGGCCTATATTCTAGTGGGTAACGGCGATACGGCCATGGTTCACCACCCGGAGTACAACTTCAACGATGAGGCGATTCCCGCCGGGTGCAGTTGGTGGGCAGAGATCGTTGAGCAGCGGATGCCGGCGGCCTGATCGGACGAGTGGGGGCTCTGCCCCCACACCCCCGGGATATTTTCGGCCAGATGAAGAGGGATCCTGCACTGTCAAGTCAGGTTGAGCGAGCTGCACAGTGTTTCCACGACGGAGTCCAGCGCGTTGCTTTGGGTCTTGACGCAGGATTGGGCGGCGTTGCGGGCCTGGGTCAGGGCTTGGTCGTCTGAAAGCCAATGCTCGACCGCCGCAGAGAGATCCTTTTCGGTTCGAACCTCGATGGCGCCACCGGTTTTGATCAGCGGTGCGAACGTTTCTGCAAAATTGAAGTATCCGGGGCCGGTAACCACGGCGGCTCCGGCCTGTGCCGGTTCGAATGGGTTGTGACCGCCGATGTCTTTCAGGGAGCCGCCCAGGAACACGATGGGACACAGCGCGTACCATGTGCCGGTCTCGCCCAATGTATCTGCAACATATACCTGGGTTTCGGTTTTGATAGGGGAAGTTTCGGATCGGAACGCGGCGTTGAGATCGGAGGCTTCCAGTAGTTTGGCGATATCGCCGCGTCGCTCGGGGTGGCGCGGGATCAGCAACAGCAGCAGATCGGGCCAGCGTTCCAGAAGTGATTGGTGCGCGGCCAGAACGGTTTCCTCTTCACCGGCATGGGTTGAACTGGCGATCCACACAGGTCTGCCGGAAATCTGAGAACCGATGTCATCCAGCGTGCCGTGGTCTATGGGAAGGGGGTCTGACATGGCCTTGAGATTGGTGCCGGGCCGGACGCGGCCGGCAGGGGCACCCATGGCTGTCAGGTTGGCTGCGGTTTTGTCGTTCTGCGTCAGGAACAAGTTGAATTTGTTCAGAATGAACCGCGCCGTTTCGGGGCGTTTTTTCCAACCGGCAACAGACTTGTCCGACAGTCGTGCATTCAGAATGGCCAGCGGAATGCCCCGTTTGGCGCTTTCGACGATCAACCGGGGCCAGATTTCGCTTTCGACGAAAACCCCGCCTTCTGGTTGCCAATGGTTCAGAAAGCGTCGGACCGGACCTGCCGTGTCAAGCGGCGGGTATTGATGCCGTGTGCGGGGCGGCAGGCGTTTTTCGATCAGAGCCGCTGAGGTCGGGGTGCCGGAGGTGATCAGAAACTCGGCTTCGGGCAGGCGGTCTGCGAGCCGTCTGATCAGGCTGAGGACCGAAAGGCTTTCGCCGACGCTGGCGGCATGGAACCAGATCAAACGCCCATTTGGCCTGGGCAGGCTGGCATGGCCAAGGCGTTCTTGTTGTCGCTTGACAGGTACGTTTGCTGCCCGCAGCTTGTTCCGCACGACCCGCCATACCAGGGGCGCGGCAAGAGACGTGAGGGCGCAGTACGCATGGTACAACGCCGTGGGGCGGCCGTCGTGATCCGGCATATCAGCCGCCTGTGTGACTCATGTGACGGCTCATCCGGCCATCGACGGCTTGGCGGGAATAGTCGAAGTCATGCCCTTTGGGCTTGAGATTTATGGCGGACCGGATCGCGTCTTCAAGTGGCTGTTCGGTATCGGGATGATCGCGCAGGGCGCCGCGCAGGTCGGCCATGTCTTCCTGACCCAGGCACATGTAAAGTTCGCCCGTGCAGGTCAGCCGGACCCTGTTGCAGCTTTCACAGAAATTGTGCGACAGCGGCGTTATGAAGCCGATTTTCTGGCCGGTTTCCTCGAGCCGCACGTAACGGGCCGGGCCACCGCTGCGTTCGGCCAGATCGGTGACCGAATAGTGGTTTTCGTATTCTTTCCGCACGTCTTTGAGTGACCAGTACTGATCCAGGCGGTCTTCGTTGCCGATATCACCCATCGGCATGACTTCGATCCAGGTCAGATCCATATCCCGCTGGGCGCACCATTCCGTGATTTTCGGAAGTTCGGGTTCATTGAACCCTTTCAGGGCGACGGCGTTTATCTTGATCCGCAGTCCAGCCTTTTGCGCGGCGTCAATTCCGTTCAAAACCTGTTTCAGGCGCCCCCAGCGTGTGACCTTGGCGAACTTGTCATCATCCAGAGTGTCCAGCGAGACATTCACCCGGCGCACACCGGCCGCATACAGATCATCGGAAAATCGGTGCAGTTGCGACCCATTGGTTGTCAGCGTCAGTTCCTTCAATGCACCGCTGTCCAGGTGGCGTGTCATCGAGTTGAAGAACGTCATGATGTTGCGACGCACCAACGGCTCACCACCCGTAATGCGCAGCTTTTCGACCCCCATCCTGACGAAGGTCGAACACATCCGGTCCAGTTCCTCCAATGTCAGCAGGTCTTTTTTGGGCAGAAAGGTCATGTTCTCGGACATGCAATACACGCAGCGGAAGTCGCAGCGGTCCGTGACGGAGACGCGGAGATATGTGATGGCGCGGGCAAACGGGTCGATAAGCGGAGCTGTCATGATGCAATAAGTAAAGCTGGAACATGGCCGCGACAAGGGCGAACTGTGCTTTGCGCTGGAACAGGTGGGCGCGGGGCTGTAGGTTTCCGGCATGAAGAAAATACTTGTTTTGACATGCGCAATGACGGCCGGATGCGACGCCGTGCAGTCAACGACTGACCGAGTGTTCGGCGGGGGCGACACGCCCGTCCAGACGGTGCCTGACGCGGAAACTGGCACCGCAGTTGCCGAAGAGGTGCTGCAACCCGAACCGGTTTCCGCGCGCCCGAACTGGGTTGGAGCGAAAACCACCATCGCCGGGCTCGGGGATCCGACCACTCCGGGGCGCTGGATGCAGACTCCGCTGGTGGACAGCGAAGTTACGGCGCGTGTCGTCGTGCCGCGAACTGGGGCGCAGGCCTATATCACATTGGTCCCGGTTTCCGGTCCGGACAGCAGCGGCAGTCGCTTGTCTCTGGACGCCATGAGGGCCCTGCTGGTGCCCCTCGACGAACTTGTCGAGCTTGAGGTCTATATGGACTGATTTTTCAGGTATTTGCCTGCCTCGCGGCGGGCAAATGGCTTCATGGCATCACCGTGCTGTTTCAGAAAGGCGATCACGCGTTCCGGGTCATGTTTGGACAGTTCGCGGAGCCACCAGGCGATGGATTTCTGAATGAACCAGTTGCGGTCCGGAACATATCCGGCAGCCCAGCCAAGGATGCGGTCACGGCGGCGCAGGTCGTCAGGCTTGGGGTGGTTCTGTTTGGTCCAGGGCAGGGTTGCGACCAAGGCTGCGCGCCGGGTCCACATGTGATCGGACCGGGTCCAATGCTCTACCTGATCCAGTCGGTCAGGATCTGCTGAAAGTCGCTTTTGCATCGCCATGCACGCGTGATCCGCAACGGCCCACGCATCGAAATCCGGCAGCCAGCTTTGAAGCAAGTCCCAAACCGCCGCGTCTGGTCTGATGCGCGCCTGAGTCAAAAGCTTGGATGCAGCAAGACGCCCTTCGTGGATGTTCGTTTTCCATAATGCGTCCGCCAATGCGATCCGCGCCGGCACATCCAGTTCTTGCCGCCACGCCTTGGTCAGGTCGTTGAGAACCGGGTTCGCGACGCCCAGATAGATGCGATCCGCCTTGTGGTAACTGGCCATCTGGGTCGCCCGTTCGGGGTCACCATGCGCGTTGATCTGATCGAGATATCCACTCAGCATCGGACTCACATCGGTACGCCGGTTGGCTTTCCATCAATTGTCTGGCCGTTCCTTTCCACCCAGTAGGTACGGATTTCCTCGTCTGATTTTCCATCCACCCATTTCTGCATCGTGTCGCGGTCGGATTGGAATTCCATGAAAGGCACGGCATAGCCGCAAGAGGTCTGCACCATGTCGATCGACTGGTCATAGATTTGTCGTGCGCTTCGGTGATTTGGGAACAGGCCGGCAAGGTCGTTCCATCCATCATCCCCGACATGCAGGCAACGTGCCGTGCCATAGGTGCGCAGGATCATCGGACGTGTGGTGAAGGAACACCACATCAGCGTCATCCTGTTGACCTGCAAAAGATGCCCCGCCGTTTCATTGCCACTGCCGGTCAGGTTCATCCAGACGATGCGGTTCGGCCCCAGTACCCGCAGCGAATCCATTCCCTTGGGGGAAATATTGACCCGACCTTCGGCCCCGGCGGTGCCGACGAAGAACATATGCTGGTCTTCGATGAACCTTTGATGCGCTTCATCAAGCTGCGGGAACTGCTTGGCCATAAATCACTCCACCGTGACCGACTTTGCCAGATTGCGCGGCTGATCCACATCCGTGCCCTTGGCAACAGCCGTGTGATAGGCCAGCAATTGCGCGGGAATCGAGTAGAGGATCGGTGCAAGGCTGGTGTGAACATGTGGCATGCGGATGCTGCTCCAGACACCGTCGCCGGCCTCGTCAATGCCATCATCATCAGAGACAAGGATCACTTTGCCCTTGCGCGCCATCACTTCCTGCATGTTCGAGACGGTCTTGTCGAAAACCGTGTCACGCGGGGCCATGACGACCACAGGCATATGCTTGTCGATCAGGGCGATGGGGCCGTGTTTCAACTCTCCCGACGCGTATCCTTCAGCGTGGATATAGCTGATTTCCTTCAGCTTCAGCGCGCCTTCCATTGCCAGCGGATACATCAGACCACGGCCCAGAAACAGGACGTCGCGCGCCTCCGACAGGCGTTGGGCGGCCTTGCGGATCGCCCGGTTCTGATCGAGTGCCGCGTTCAGTACAGTCGGCAACCCACGCAGCGCGGCGGCATGATCGGCGATGTCCTCATCCGTCAGCGTGCCCCGGTCTGCGGCAGCCTTGAGCGCCAGCATCAGCAGCACGCTCAACTGGCAGGTGAAGGCCTTGGTCGAGGCGACACCGATCTCGACACCGGCATGGATCGGCAAGGCGATATCGCTTTCTCGTGCAATCGAGCTTTCGGGCACGTTGACGACCGAAACGATCTTGTCTGCCTTGCCCTCGCAATAGCGCAACGCGGCCAGCGTGTCGGCGGTTTCGCCCGACTGGCTGACGAACAGCGCCAGTGTTCGGTCGGTGATCGGCGGTTCGCGATAGCGGAACTCGCTGGCGATATCGACTTCAACGGGCATCTTCGCCAGTTGCTCGAACCAGTATTTCGCGGTCAGGCAAGCGTAAAACGCGGTGCCGCAGGCCACCATGGTCAGACGGTCCAGTTTGCTGAAATCCAGATCCGTGTCCGGCAGGACCACGCGGTCGCCGCCCGTGGGCAGGTAGGACCGGATCGCCTCTGCCACGACAATGGGCTGTTCAGCGATTTCCTTGGCCATGAAATGCTTGTGCTCGCCCTTGTCCGCGCGTGCGTGATCCAGCTTGATCTTGCGCTTTTCCCGGTTTGCCAGCTCACCGGCCTCGTTGCGGATTTCAAGTGACGTCCGGGTCAGAACCGCGCGGTCGCCTTCTTCCAGATATGTAATCTGATTGGTCAGCGGGGCCAGCGCAATGGCATCAGAACCCACATACATCTCACCATCCCCATGGCCGATGGCCAGTGGTGATCCCTTGCGGGCCGCCACGATCAGGTCGTCCTCTCCGTCGAACAGAAAGGCCAGTGCAAACGCGCCTTCCAACTGGTCGATCGTCCTGAACGCGGCCTCAACCGGGGACAGGCCCGAGTTCAGGTGGTGTTCCGTCATGAGGGCAACCGTTTCCGTGTCGGTTTCGGTCTGGAAATCAACACCATGTTCGGCCAGTTCGGCCCTCAGGTCGCGATAGTTTTCGACGATGCCGTTATGAACGACGGCCACAGGGCCCGCCTTGTGCGGATGTGCATTGTTGACCGACGGGGCACCATGTGTGGCCCAGCGGGTGTGGCCAATGCCCGATTTTCCGGGAAGAGGATCATGCACCAGAAGGTCGCTGAGATTGACCAGCTTGCCAACCGCGCGCCGCCGGCCCAATGCGCCGTCGTTGACGGTCGCAATCCCGGCGCTGTCATAGCCGCGATATTCCAGCCGTTTCAGGGCTTCTACCAGAATGGGGGCGGCCTCGTGCTGCCCCAAAACACCTACTATTCCACACATATCTCAGGCCTTTTTATCGCGGCGAGCCTTCTTCGCCTTCAACATGTCAAACAATTTACGCGCATATCCGGGCTTGTTTTCCTGCTTGGCGCGGGCCACGGCCAATGCCTCGGGGTCCACATCCCTGGTCACGACGGTGCCCGTCGCGGTCATCGCGCCGTCGCCCACAGTGACCGGGGCCACCAGCATGGTGTTCGAGCCGACAAAGACGTTCGCACCAATCGTGGTTTTATGCTTCATCACGCCGTCATAGTTGCAGGTGATCGTCCCCGCGCCGATGTTGGTCGCAGCGCCAACCGAAGCGTCTCCGATATAGCTGAGGTGATTGACCTTCGCGCCTTCGGCGATTTCGGCATTCTTGATCTCGACGAAATTGCCGACCCGCGTGTTTTCAGCGAGTTCGGCGCCGGGGCGCAGGCGCGCGTAGGGGCCGACGACAGCGCCCCGGCTGACATGGCAGCCCTCAAGATGCGAAAAGGCCCGGATCGTCGCGCCGCTTTCAACGGTGACGCCCGGTCCGAACACCACATTCGGTTCGATCACCGTATCGCGCCCGACCACCGTATCCGCAGCCAGGTACACCGTCTCTGGGGCCATCAATGTGACGCCCAGGTCAAGAAGCTCAGCTCGCGCGCGCGCCTGAAACACGGCATCTGCGGCGGCCAGATCAGCGCGAGAGTTCACGCCCAGCGTCTGCGCCTCGTCGCACGCGACAGCGGTCACGTTCAGCCCACGGCGGCGCGCAATTTCAACCACGTCGGTCAGATAGTACTCGCCCGCAGCGTTGTCGTTTCCGACCTCGTCGATCAACGAGAACAGCAGCTGCGCATTGCAGGCCAAAAGCCCTGAATTGCAGAAAGTTATGGATCGTTCTTCATCTGACGCATCTTTGAACTCGACAATGCGTTCCAGCACATCGCCATTCATGACCAGCCGGCCATAACGGGCAGGGTCGACCGCTTCAAAGCCAAGAATGACCAAGTCATTCCCGGACCGCGCCTCGATCATCCTTTCCAGCGTGTCGGGCTGCAAGAACGGGGTGTCGCCGTAAAGAACAACCACATCGCCATCGAAGCCGTTCAATGCGTTCCGGGCCTGGGCGACCGCATGGGCCGTACCCAACTGGTCTTCCTGAACGGCGATTTGCACATCTTCATCCTCGGCCATTGCGGCCTTTGCCACAGCTTCGGACCCGTGGCCGGTAACGATCACAGTACGTTCGGGCGACAGGACAGATCCGGCGCGCATCGCATGGATCAGCATCGGAACCTGAGCGATGGGATGCAGGACTTTGGGAAGATCCGAATTCATCCTGGTGCCTTTTCCGGCGGCAAGGATGACAAGGGCATTGCTCATGAAATCGTTTTCTCTTTGTGTTTTGTTGCCGTCCGTTTTATCCGCTGAGGTCAAAGGCGCAAGCCGTTCGGCCATCAAACAAGATTGCCGATTGAAACAGGACACGGCGAAAACCTGCCGAGCAAGGGGGCGAAATGCGCACCGTCATCTTCGATCTGGATGGTACTTTGGCGGATACATCCGGCGATTTGCTGGCTGCCGCGAACCATTGTTTCCGCGAGATGGGGCACGGGGATGTCCTGGTCCACGGTGCAGATTCAGGTATAGCGCTGCGAGGCGGACGCATGATGCTGACCCACGGGTTGAAACGTGTCGGGGCCTATGACGAGGATACGGTCCAGGCCTACTATCCGGTTCTGCTTGAAGCTTATGCTCGGGACATCGACACCCACACCAGTTTCTACCCCGGTGCACTACAGGCGGTCGAGATGCTGAGTGACGCGGGTTACGGTGTGGGCATTTGCACGAACAAACCGGAACATCTGGCAGAATTGTTGCTGACGCGCATGGGGGTGCGGGACCGTTTTGCATCTTTGGTCGGGGCCGATACGCTGCCGGTCCGTAAACCGGACCCGGCGCCGCTGCGGGAAGCTGCGCGTCGTGCCGGGGGCGATCCGGACTGTTGCGTGCTGGTCGGAGATTCGGATACCGACCGCAACACCGCCAGGGCGGCGGGCGTTCCTTCGGTGCTGGTTACCTTCGGACCATCGGGGGATGACATGGCGGCTTTGGAACCCGACGCCCTGCTGCATCATTTTGATGATTTGCCCGACCTCGTGCCTGATCTGATCGGTGCGGCAGCCTGAAACCTTGACCGGACCCTTTCGGAGCCTCAGAACAAGATCATGACCGACATATTCTCTGGCAGCTTTACGCAGCAGGAACCCCTTCCGGAAGATGCAATCGAAGCGGCATTGGCCGTTCTGCGCCATGGGCGTCTGCATCGTTACAATGTCGTCCCCGGAGAGTTGGGGGAAACAGCCCTGCTGGAGCAGGAATTTGCGGCGCAGATGGGGGCAAAATACTGTCTGGCGGTTTCGTCTGGCGGTTACGCTCTGGCCACGGCCCTGCGTGCGGTTGGCGTGCAGCCCGGTGACCCGGTTTTGACAAATGCGTTTACGCTGGCGCCGGTCCCGGGGTCGATTGCCTCGGTCGGAGGGCGGGCAATTTTTGTCGGAGTGACGGAAGACCTGACCATTGATCTGGATGATCTTGAGGCCAAGCTGGATCAGGCGCGTGTGTTGATGCTCAGCCATATGCGCGGACATCTGTGTGATATGGACCGGCTGATGCAGATGTGTGACGCAGCCGGGGTGATCGTGATCGAGGATTGCGCGCACACGATGGGTGCAGCCTGGCGCGGTCAGTTGTCGGGGCGGCAGGGCGCGATCGGGTGTTATTCCTGTCAGACCTACAAGCATGTCAATTCGGGCGAAGGGGGCTTGCTGGTCACCGATGACGAGGAACTGGCGGCCAAGGCCACGATGTTGTCGGGATCCTACATGTTGTATGAACGCCATCTTGCGGCGCCGGGGCCGGACGTGTTCGAACGGATCAAATATACCACGCCCAACGTCTCGGGCCGGATGGACAATTTGCGCGCGGCGATCCTGCGCCCGCAATTGCGGGATCTTGACCGGCAGGTGGCCCGGTGGAACGAGCGCTATCGCGAGATCGAAACCGGGTTGCGCGGCACTCCGGGTCTGACGATCGTCGAGCGGCCCGAGGCGGAAACCTATGTCGGGTCTTCGATTCAGTTCCTGCTGCTGGATTGGTCGCCTGAACGGATAGCCGAAGTCATCAGCCGTTGCGCGGCGCGTGGGGTTGAGCTGAAGTGGTTCGGCGGTGCCGAACCGACAGGTTTCACGTCGCGCTATGACAGTTGGCGGTATTTTGAAAGCGAGCGGATGCCGGAAAGTGACCGCGTTCTGGCCGGCGTGATGGATATGCGCGTGCCTTTGACGTTTTCCCTGGAGGATTGTCGATTGATCGCACGGATCATCCGGGCCGAAGTGAGCGCGGTTTATCAGTCTTGACCAAGCGGAGTGCGCCTGCGGCGCACGCTCGATCTTTTGAAACGCCGCCCTTTTGGGGCGGCGTTTTCCGTTTCGGACGCGCTGTCACAAAGATTGACCGGCAGCAGATTCGCTGCTAGAGATTTATTGAACACTTGTTCATTAAAGCGGAGGGAAGACGCAGATGTTCATGGCCACGATGAAGTTTGATCTGGGTGAGGATGTGAATGCCCTGCGCGAGATGGTGCATCGCTGGGCGCAGGAGCGTGTCAAGCCGATGGCGGCCGAGATCGACGCCACGAATGCCTTTCCGAACGAGCTGTGGAAAGAAATGGGAGAGCTTGGTCTGTTGGGTGTCACCGTGCCGGAAGAGTACGGCGGTGCAGGCATGTCTTATCTGGCGCATACGATCGCCGTGGAAGAGGTTGCGCGTGCGTCGGCCTCGGTTTCCTTGTCATACGGGGCGCATTCCAACCTGTGCGTGAACCAGATCAAGCTGAACGGCAATGAAGAGCAGAAGCAGAAATACCTGCCGCGCCTGGTTTCCGGTGAGCATGTAGGGGCGCTGGCCATGTCAGAGCCCTCGGCCGGCTCGGATGTGGTGTCGATGAAGCTGCGCGCCGAAAAGCGGAACGATCATTACCGCTTGAACGGCAATAAATACTGGATCACCAACGGGCCGGACGCGGATACTCTGGTGGTTTATGCCAAGACGGACCCCGATGCCGGATCGAAGGGCATTACCGCATTCCTGATCGAAAAAGAGATGAAGGGTTTTTCGACCTCGCCCCATTTCGACAAGTTGGGTATGCGCGGGTCGAACACGGCTGAGCTTATCTTTGAAGACGTCGAGGTGCCGTTCGAGAACGTGTTGGGCGAAGAGGGCAAGGGTGTTGCCGTGCTCATGTCCGGGCTGGATTATGAACGTGTCGTACTGGCAGGCATCGGGACCGGCATCATGGCCGCTTGCCTGGACGAAGTGATGCCTTATGTGGCTGAGCGCAAGCAGTTCGGCAAACCCATCGGTAGCTTTCAGTTGATGCAAGGCAAGATTGCCGACATGTACACCGCGATGAACTCGGCGCGGGCCTATGTCTATGAAGTCGCCAAAGCCTGTGACCGCGGTGACGTGACCCGGCAGGATGCGGCGGCGTGCTGCCTTTACGCGTCGGAACAGGCGATGGTTCAGGCCCATCAGGCGGTTCAGGCGCTGGGCGGGGCGGGCTTCCTGTCGGATGCGCCGGTCAGCCGGATTTTCCGGGATGCCAAGTTGATGGAAATCGGCGCAGGCACCAGCGAGATTCGCCGGATGCTGATCGGCCGCGAAATGATGAATGAAATGCTCTGAAAGAAAGAACGCCCTGCGGACGAGGAAACCGCAGGGCGTTTTGGAAACGGGATCAGAACCGATGGACGTAGGAAACACCGACCAGCCAGGGATCGATTTCCGCGGTGCCGATGGGGGCGCCGTTGAGCGAGACGTCCGAGTCGATGTCGAACCAGCGCACGTTCAGGCGGATCGCCCCGTTGTCGGTGACCATGTAATCCAGACCGGCCTGCAACGAGACGCCGAAGGAGTCATCGACCTTGATATTGCCCAGGGGCGATTGCTCGTCGAAGAAGATCGTATAGTTGAGACCGGCGCCGACATAGGGTTTCCAGGCGCTGTTGGTCGGGAAGTGATAGTTCAGCGACAGGGTGGGCGGCAGGTGCTTGACCGTGGCCGCGTCCGTACCGCCAAGGGAAACGGTGTGTTTGAACGGGGTCGCCGCCAGAAGCTCGATACCCAGGTTGTCGCGAATAAAGTACTCTGCGGTGAAGATCGGGCGGGTGTCCGCGTCGATCGTCGCTGCCGCACCGGCCAGCGTACCGTTGTCGGATTTCGGATCCAGATAGCCAACACCGATACCCAGCGTCCAATCCCCTTGCGACTGGGCCAAAGCCGGAGCCGCCAGTGCGACCAACGCGGTAGACAGTGTCAAAGCGGCGAGTTTCTTTGTCATATTCTTGCCTTTGGTTATGTTGATGCTCTTGGTTTTGCAAAGGCGGTGTCCGGCCACTCTGATCTGCATCAAGTTTGCGTGATGTGTCCGCCCAAGGTCAGGTCGCGAAGCATCAGGAAAACAAGGGGAATTCGCGTTGCTGCACGCTGAGCGCATACCGGGTTTGCTCTCAGGACGAGGCTGGGACATACCGGACCGGCTGAACATGGCGCAGCAATGTCTGAACCATCCGGGTGAACAGGTGGCGCTTGTTGATCTGACCGGATCAGGGCGGCGGCTGATAACCTATGGGCAACTGGCACAGATGGCTGATGGGATCGCCCGCGCCCTGCTGGCCCGCGTCCAGCCCGGTGATCGGGTCGGAGTGCTGCTGAGCCAGTCTCCCTGGTGTGCGGCAGCTCATTTGGCGATCTGGAAGATCGGCGCGATTTCGGTGCCCTTGTTCAAGTTGTTCAAGCAGGATGCGCTGCGATCGCGGGCGGGCGATGCAGGCGTTCAGATTGTGCTGACCGATGCCGAAGGGGTGGATTTGCTGGGCGATCTGGCTGAACCTCTGATCGCATCCGAAATTGGCGTGGCGGGTCCTGCTCTGCCCTATGCCGCGACCGGGCCCGAGGATCCTGCCGTATTGATCTACACCTCTGGTACAACCGGCAGCCCGAAAGGCGCACTGCACGGGCACCGGGTTCTGACCGGGCATTTGCCGGGCGTCTCGATCAGCCACAATCACCTGCGCGACGGAGACTGCCTGTGGACCCCGGCGGATTGGGCGTGGATCGGTGGGTTGTTCGATGTGCTGATGCCGGGCCTTGCGCTGGGCATCCCGGTTGTCGCGGCACGGCTTGAGAAGTTCTCTCCCGAAGCCTGCGCCGAGATCATTGCGCGGGGCGGGGTGCGGAATGTCTTCTTCCCACCAACAGCGCTGCGGATGCTCAAGGCTTCGGATCAGGCGATCCCCGGGCTGCGCTCGGTGGCGTCCGGCGGCGAGCCGCTGGGGGCCGAGATGCTGGCCTGGGGACAGCAAGCGTTTGGCCTGACGATCAACGAGTTCTACGGCCAGACCGAATGCAATATGGTCGTATCCTCCTGCGCCGAGGATTTCCCCGTTCAACCCGGCTGCATCGGCAAGCCGGTGCCCGGGCATGAAGTCGCGGTTATCGACTATGACGGCAACCCGACCAGCGAGGAAGGCGATGTCGCCATCCGGCGCGGCTCGGCCTCGATGCTGCTGGAATACTGGAACAATCCGCAAGCGACGGCTGAGAAGTTCCGGGGTGACTGGCTGATCACCGGCGATCGCGGCGTGTGGGAGGGCGACTATCTGCGCTTTGTCGGTCGTGATGACGACGTGATTACCTCCGCCGGATACCGGATCGGCCCGGCTGAGATTGAGGACTGCCTGCTGACCCACCCGGCGGTGGCAACGGTAGGTGTGGTCGGAAAGCCTGATCCTTTGCGAACCGAGATCGTGAAGGCCTATGTCGTGCTGAAACCGGGAGCCGAGGCTTTGGAGGCCGAGTTACAGGAGTGGGTCAAGGACCGTCTGGCGCAGTATTCCTATCCGCGCGAGGTGGCGTTTCTGGAGGAGTTGCCGATGACGGTGACGGGGAAGGTGATCCGGAAGGAATTGAAGGCGCGGGCGGCGGGGGAGGTACATGAATGAAGCGACTGCTGACACTGTGTGTATTGACCTTTGGTGCTACCGCTCCGCTAGCTGCTGAGGAAACGATAGAAACGCTGGATGTCCCTACTTGGTTTGACGGTTGCACAGCGCTGTCCGGCACCCTCATAGCTAACGAAATGGATACTCGATGTATGTCTTCGGCATATGACTACTGCGAACTTGGACATCCGCCCGTGGAAAGGCGCGTTTGTATTGAGAAATTGAACGCTCATCTTCTGGCAAAAACCAAAGAAATCGCAGAGGGCTTGCCTGATCAAGTGGCAGGTTTGAGCGGCTTTGAGAAATGGTCTTACCCGCGTCGTTTGGAGAAATTCAGAAATGACGAATTCGATCCAGACTGTTCTCAAATGACAGAATTTATGTGTGAAACTTTCAATATCATAGTGCGATGGAGCGCCGCCAGAGATCTTGAACGATTGTCAAATGCGCCTAGAGGATCAGACGAAGAATGAAACTCACATCCAAAGCCATGCCCGCCTCCGAGGGCTTCAAACAAAACCGCACCGCCCATCTCGACGCGCTGGCGCAAATCTCTGCTGCTGCCGAAGCCGCCCGCATGGGCGGTGGCGAGAAATCCCGCGCGCGGCATGAATCCCGTGGCAAGATGTTGCCTCGGCGCAGGGTGGCGAATTTGCTGGACCCGGGGTCTCCGTTACTTGAAATCGGGGCGACGGCGGCGCATGGGATGTATGGCGATGCCGCGCCTTGTGCCGGCGTCATCGCGGGCATTGGCCGGGTGCAGGGGCGCGAGGTCATGGTGGTGTGCAATGACGCCACCGTGAAGGGCGGCACTTACTATCCGATGACCGTCAAGAAGCACCTGCGCGCGCAGGAGATCGCCGAGGAAAACCATCTGCCCTGCATCTATCTGGTGGACAGCGGTGGCGCGAACCTGCCCAATCAGGATGAGGTTTTCCCCGACCGCGACCACTTTGGCCGCATTTTCTACAACCAGGCGCGGATGAGCGCGAAGGGTATCCCTCAGATCGCTGTGGTCATGGGCTCCTGCACGGCCGGTGGCGCCTATGTGCCGGCGATGTCGGATGTGACGATCATCGTCAAGGAACAGGGCACCATCTTTCTGGCCGGGCCGCCTCTGGTCAAGGCCGCGACCGGAGAAGTGGTCAGCGCCGAAGATCTGGGCGGCGGCGACGTGCACACCCGCCTGTCCGGCGTGGCGGATTATCTGGCCGAGGATGACGCCCACGCGCTGGCCTTGGCGCGACGGGCTGTGGGCTCGCTGAACCTGCGCACACCGCAGACGGTCGATTGGGCCAGCCCCGAGGACCCGGCCTATGACCCCGAGGAAATTCTGGGCGTTGTTCCCGCGGATCTGCGCACGCCCTATGACATCCGTGAGGTGATTGCGCGTCTGGTCGATGGCTCGCGCTTTGACGAATTCAAGCCCCGTTTCGGGGAAACACTGGTGACCGGCTTTGCCCATGTCAAAGGCTGTCCGGTTGGCATTATTGCCAATAACGGCGTGCTGTTTTCCGAGGCGGCGCAGAAGGGCGCCCATTTCGTCGAGCTGTGTTCGCAACGCAAAATCCCGCTTGTGTTCCTGCAAAACATCACCGGGTTCATGGTCGGCAGGAAATACGAAAACGAAGGTATTGCGCGGCACGGGGCCAAGATGGTGACGGCGGTGGCGACCACCTCGGTGCCCAAGATCACGATGCTGGTCGGCGGCTCGTTTGGTGCTGGAAACTATGGCATGGCCGGTCGCGCCTATCAGCCGCGATTCCTGTGGACCTGGCCGAACTCGCGGATTTCGGTAATGGGTGGAGAGCAGGCCGCTGGCGTTCTGGCCACCGTCAAACGCGACGGGATAGAACGGCAGGGTGGAACTTGGTCGGCCGAAGAAGAGGCCGAGTTCAAACGCCCGACGCTGGATATGTTCGAGGAACAGTCGCATCCGCTCTATGCCTCGGCCCGTCTGTGGGATGACGGCATCATCGACCCACGCAAAAGCCGCGACGTGCTGGCGCTGTCGTTGAACGCCGCGCTGAACGCTCCGATCGAGGAGACACGCTTCGGCGTGTTCAGGATGTAAAATGAGCGTGACTTTGAAAGACCTTATGGCCCGCTATCCAGGTGCGCAAACCTTCAAATTCGGCGACAACCCGGTGCTGAGTGCAGAGCTTCTGGCTTTGGTCCGTTCTGGCCGTAAAACAGCGACCTGCGATGCGCTCGGCAACTATCCGGACGGCAGCCCTGAAATGCCGAAGCCCGGTCGACGCGATATTGCGCTGAACTGGGATGACACACCGGCTTTGGTCATTGAAACCGTCGGTGTCTCGATCCAGCGCTATTGTGATGTGACCGAGGAATTCGCTTTGGCTGAAGGTGAGAATGAAACGCTTGAAGGATGGCGGGAAGATCATCGCCGTTATTTCCAACGAAACGGCGGCTTTGATCCTGAGATGAAACTCGTGTGCGAACGGTTCCGTCTCGTCGAAGATCTGGCAGTGGAAGGGTGAAAGACATGTTCAACAAAATCCTGATTGCCAACCGGGGCGAGATCGCCTGCCGGGTCATGGAAACGGCCCAGTCCATGGGCGTGTCCTGCGTTGCTGTCTATTCCGATGCGGACGCGGCGGCCAAACACGTTCAGATGGCGGACGAGGCGGTTCATATTGGCGGCCCCGCCCCGGCGGACAGCTATTTGAAGGGCGACGTCATCATTCAGGCCGCGCTGGATACCGGTGCACAGGCGATCCATCCGGGGTATGGCTTTCTGTCCGAGAACCCCGGTTTCGTGGATGCCGTGCAGGCGGCGGGGCTGACGTTCATCGGCCCTTCGGCGGATGCGATCCGCAAGATGGGCCTCAAGGACGCGGCGAAGGTTCTGATGGAGAAGGCCGGCGTTCCGGTCGTACCCGGCTATCACGGCGACAATCAGGACCCCGAGCATCTGGCCGGTGCGGCGGATGCGATCGGCTATCCGGTTCTGATCAAGGCCGTTGCGGGCGGCGGCGGCAAGGGGATGCGCCTTGTTGAACGCCCTGAGGATTTCGCGACCGCGCTCGACAGCGCGCGGGGCGAGGCCCGGACCGCCTTCGGCAATGATGCCGTACTGGTCGAAAAATTCGTGACCAAACCCCGCCATATCGAAGTGCAGGTGTTCGGCGATGGTACTCATGCCGTGCATCTGTTCGAACGCGACTGCTCGTTGCAGCGCCGCCATCAGAAGGTGATCGAAGAAGCCCCCGCCCCGGGCATGACGTCTGAGATGCGCGAGGCCATGGGTCAGGCCGGCGTGCGCGCCGCCGAGGCGATCGGCTATAAGGGCGCGGGCACGGTCGAGTTCATCGTCGATGCCTCTGACGGGCTGCGCCCCGACAGGTTCTGGTTCATGGAAATGAACACGCGCCTTCAGGTGGAGCACCCGGTGACAGAGGCCATCACGGGGATCGATCTGGTCGAGTGGCAGCTTCGCGTGGCCGCAGGCGAGAGCCTTCCCAAGAAGCAGGATGATCTTGCGATCTCGGGCCATGCGTTTGAGGCCCGGCTTTACGCCGAGGACGTTCCGAAAGGGTTCCTGCCCGCGACGGGAACGCTGACTCATCTGGTTTTCCCAGCCAATTGTCGCGCCGATAGCGGCGTTCGCGCCGGGGACACGATCAGCCCGTGGTACGACCCCATGATCGCCAAGGTGGTGGTGCATGGTTCGACACGTGCCGTTGCACTTGAGACGTTGAACCGGGTGCTGCAACAGACTGAAGTTGCGGGTACCGTTACCAATCTGGCTTTTCTCGGTGCGTTGACGCGTCACAAAGGATTTGCCTCGGGCGATGTCGATACGGGTCTGATCGGGCGGGACCTTGAAACGTTGGTACAGGAAGCCGAGCCGTCGGATGTTACCGCGGTTGCGGCGGCGATGTCGGCACTGGACCTGGTGGATCTCGATCCGGAAACCGGGTTTTCGCTGTGGGCGCCGCTGCATCGCGCCGTGCAATTGTCCCGCCGTGACGAGGTGCTGGATCTGGACGTGCAGGTCGACGGGTCGGATCGCCAGATTTGGCAGATTGGCGAAAACCGCGTCGTTGCGGAACGCACCGCCGGGCGCTGGAAGTTGAACGGCGCGCCGATGCCTCGCGTTGCCGCACATAACGGGACCCTGACGGTTTTCACCGATTACGGTCAGAGCTTCGACGTCATCGACCCGCTGGACCGGGATGCCAGCGCGACCGGCGACACCAATGTGATCGAGGCGCCTATGCCCGGTCTGGTCAAGGCCGTCTTTGCCACAGCGGGACAAACCGTGCAGAAAGGCGATCGTCTGGCCATTTTGGAAGCGATGAAGATGGAGCATTCGCTGCTTGCGGCGCGGGACGGGATCGTTGCCGAAGTGCTGGTCGAGGATGGTTCGCAGGTCGAAGCCGGGGCTGCCCTGGTGAGGTTGGAGGAAGAAGCTTGACCTGTACCCGCGCAACGCGGCGTGCCAAGGTCAGACGATCTTTGCTTGAAACGACAACAATCCAGAAGAGGGGCGGACATGGGTGAGCTGGTCGAAATCTACGAGGTCGGGCCGCGCGACGGGCTGCAAAACGAAAAGCGCGAAATACCGGTCGCGGACAAGATCGCCTTGATCGACTGTCTCAGCCGTGCGGGGTTTCGCCGGATCGAAGTTGCAAGCTTCGTGTCCCCGAAATGGGTGCCGCAGATGGCGGGATCGGCTCAGGTGCTGGGCGGAATCACCCGAGTGGATGGGGTGCGCTATGCCGCGCTGACGCCGAACATGCATGGCTATGGTGACGCGCTGGCAGCCAAGGCGGACGAGATTGCCGTGTTCGCCTCGGCCTCCGAAGGATTCTCGAAAGCCAATATCAATGCCTCCATCGCCGAGTCGATCGAGCGGTTCACGCCGATTCTGGAGGCGGCGCGCCATATCGATCTGCCGGTTCGTGGCTATGTCTCATGCGTGACGGATTGCCCGTATGACGGTCCGACGCCGCCGGAAAAAGTTGCTGAGGTTGCTGATCGGCTTTTTGCGCTGGGCTGTTACGAGGTTTCGCTGGGCGACACGATTGGGCAGGGAACTCCGGACAAGGTCGCGCATATGCTTCTGGCGGTGCGCGAAAGGGTTCCGGTGACGCGGCTGGCGGGGCATTTCCATGACACCAACGGGCGCGCGATCGACAATATCGATGCGGCATTGGCGCTGGGCGTTCGGGTGTTCGACGCGGCCGTGGGCGGGTTGGGCGGTTGCCCCTACGCACCGGGTGCGGCCGGAAACGTGGCCACCGAGGACGTTGCGGCACATTTGCAGCGGCTGGGATACGAAACCGGGCTGGATATCGACGTCATTGAAGAGGCCGCGCAGATGGCCAGGGCTTTGAGGGGCTGACATGTTTGAAACGATCACGATCTCGACGGATATGCGTGGTGTCGCGACGCTCACCCTGAACCGGCCGGAAAAACACAATGCCATGTCGGGGCAGATGATCACGGAATTGACCGAGGCCGCATCGCAACTTGGTCAGGATGACGCGGTCCGGGCGGTCGTTCTGGCCGCGGCGGGCAAGACGTTCTGTGCCGGCGGCGATCTGGGGTGGATGCAGGACCAGATGGCAGCCGACAAAAAGACGCGTTTTGTCGAGGCGCGCAAGCTGGCCGAGATGTTGCAGGCTCTGAACACGATGCCGAAGCCTCTGATCGGGGCGTTGCAGGGCAATGCCTTTGGGGGCGGGGTAGGCATGGCGGCCGTGTGCGATGTGGCGATCGGGGTCGACAGTCTGAAGATGGGGCTGACCGAAACGCGCCTGGGGCTGATCCCTGCAACAATTGGCCCCTATGTCATCGCCCGCATGGGCGAAGCCCGCGCGCGCCGGGTGTTCATGTCTGCCCGTTTGTTCGATGCGTCCGAGGCCGTTGATCTGGGCCTGCTGGCGAAAACCGTTTCGGCAGATCGGCTTTTGGACGCGGTTGAGGACGAAATTCGCCCCTATTTGTCTTGCGCGCCCGGGGCGGTTGCCTCTGCCAAGGCGCTGGTACGCGCTCTGGGTCCGCGCATCGACGATGCCGCGATCGATCAGACCATAGGCGAACTGGTCGAACGCTGGGAAACGCAAGAGGCACGCGAAGGGATCGCGGCGTTTTTTGAAAAACGAAAACCTGCATGGAATAAGTAGGTTTTACCAGGGTCCGCCACGCCAATGCCAAACGCCGGTGCTGCGATTCTATGCCGCGCTGTCAAGCGCAGGTTTGATCGCGAAGGGGGCTGTGTTCGGTTGACCCTCTGACCCCGCAGGGATAGAGAATGTCCAGTCAACACGCCAATTGACGGCGCACCCGACAAGATGCGTGCGCAGGAAAGGAGCTATTCGTGGAAGACCTGCTGCGGGAGTACCTCCCGATTCTGGTGTTTCTGGCCGTTGCCGTGGGCCTTGGGATCGTCTTGATCCTGGCCGCCGTCGTACTGGCCGTCCGCAATCCCGACCCCGAAAAGGTCAGCGCATATGAATGTGGTTTCAATGCCTTCGACGATGCGCGGATGAAATTCGACGTCCGATTCTATCTGGTCTCGATTCTATTCATCATCTTCGATCTTGAAATTGCCTTCCTGTTTCCCTGGGCCGTGGGCTTCAAGGACATCAGCGATGTCGGGTTCTGGTCCATGATGGTGTTCCTGGGCGTTCTGACCATCGGCTTTGCCTATGAATGGAAGAAAGGGGCCTTGGAATGGGAGTGATGACGGGTGCCAACACTGCCGGTGTCGACAAGGAGGTCGCCACCCAGGCCCTGAACGCCGAGTTGCAGGACAAAGGTTTTCTGCTGACCTCGACCGAAGACATCATCAACTGGGCGCGCACTGGCTCGTTGCACTGGATGACTTTTGGCCTGGCCTGCTGCGCGGTCGAAATGATGCACACCTCGATGCCACGTTATGATGCGGAACGGTTCGGCATCGCACCCCGGGCGTCCCCGCGCCAGTCTGATGTGATGATCGTGGCGGGAACACTGACCAACAAGATGGCCCCGGCGTTGCGGAAGGTGTATGATCAGATGCCCGAGCCGCGCTATGTGATCTCGATGGGGTCCTGCGCGAATGGCGGTGGGTATTACCACTATTCCTATTCCGTCGTGCGTGGCTGTGACCGGGTTGTTCCGGTGGACATCTACGTGCCCGGCTGCCCTCCGACTGCTGAGGCATTGCTTTACGGGCTGATGCAGTTGCAACGCAAAATCCGCCGTACCGGCACAATTGTCCGCTGAGGAGAGATCTGATGAGCGAAGAACTCAAGGAACTCGGCACGCAGTTGGAGCTGAAACGGACTGATTGCGTCCTGTCATGGGACGTGACCCACGGCGAACTGAACGTGGACGTGGCTCCGTCGAATCTTGTGGAATTCGTCGAATTCCTGAAATCTGATCGCAGCTGCCAGTTTTCGACGCTGGTGGATATCACCGGCGTGGATTACCCCGAACGCGCCAAAAGGTTCGATGTGGTGTATCACTTCCTGTCGATGTACCAAAACCAGCGTATCCGGCTGCGGGTCTCGATCCGTGAAGAAGACATGGTACCGTCGATCGTTGACGTGCATCCCTCGGCCAACTGGTTCGAGCGTGAGGTGTTCGACATGTTCGGCATCCTGTTCTCGGGCCATCCGGACCTGCGCCGCATCCTGACCGACTATGGGTTCCGCGGGTATCCGCTGCGCAAGGATTTCCCGACTACAGGTTATACCGAGGTCCGCTATGACGAGGCGCAGAAACGCGTGGTCTACGAACCCGTCAGCCTGGTGCAGGAATACCGTCAGTTCGATTTCATGTCCCCGTGGGAGGGTGCGAACTACATTCTGCCGGGGGATGAGAAACAGGGGACAGAATAATGGGTGGCATCTGGTGGTTGATCCTGTCTGCGCTGACCATCATTCCGATGGTGAAGATTTTGCCGTTCTTCGGGATCAACAAAAACTGGTGCCTGCTGTGTCTGGTTCCCTTTGGCACGATCGCCCTGCTGTGGTGGGTCGGGCTGAAACTGCAAGAGTTGGAGCGCCGCTGAGATGATGGGTGAGTTGATCATTCTGGGCGCGTTGGGGGTCCTGCTGGCGGGGGCCGCAGCCAAAGCGCTTGAGGCGGAAAAGGTCCGGGTTCGGGCCGAAGCGAAAAAGAAACGAGGGCGTTGATGGACGGCTCAAGATACGATGACGGCAGCACGGACGCGCTGAGCGGAGAACAGAAGATCCGCAATTTCAACATTAACTTCGGCCCGCAACACCCTGCGGCGCACGGGGTTCTGCGCCTTGTGCTTGAGTTGGACGGGGAGATCGTCGAGCGTTGCGATCCGCATATCGGCCTGCTGCACCGTGGCACCGAAAAGTTGATGGAAAGCCGGACCTATCTGCAGAACCTTCCGTATTTCGACCGTCTGGATTACGTGGCGCCGATGAACCAGGAACATGCCTGGTGCCTGGCCATCGAAAAGCTGACCGGTGTGGAAGTGCCGCGCCGGGGCTCGCTGATCCGGGTTCTGTATTCCGAAATCGGGCGCATCCTGAACCACCTGCTGAACGTGACCACGCAGGCGATGGATGTGGGCGCGCTGACCCCGCCGCTCTGGGGTTTTGAAGAGCGTGAAAAGCTGATGGTGTTCTATGAGCGCGCCTGTGGTGCCCGCCTGCACGCGGCGTACTTCCGTCCCGGTGGCGTTCATCAGGACCTTCCGCCCGAACTGCTGGATGATATCGAGGCGTGGAGCCACGAATTCCCCGCCGTTCTCGACGATATTGATGGTCTGCTGACCGAAAACCGCATCTTCAAACAGCGTAACGCCGATATTGGCGTCGTGACCGAGGATGACATCCAGAAATACGGCTTCTCTGGTGTGATGGTGCGCGGTTCGGGCCTTGCATGGGACCTGCGCCGCGCGCAGCCCTATGAGTGCTATGACGAGTTCGAATTTCAGATCCCCGTCGGCAAGAACGGTGACTGCTATGACCGCTATCTCGTCCGCATGGAAGAGATGCGCCAGTCGCTGCTGATCATCCGTCAGGCCATCGCCAAAATCCGCGACTGCCCCGGTGACGTTCTGGCAAGGGGCAAGATCACCCCGCCGAAACGATCCGATATGAAGACCTCGATGGAGAGCCTGATCCATCACTTCAAACTATACACCGAAGGCTTCCACGTCCCCGCGGGCGAAGTTTACGCCGCCGTCGAAGCCCCCAAGGGCGAGTTCGGCGTCTATCTGGTTGCCGACGGCACCAACAAACCCTACCGCGCCAAACTGCGCGCACCCGGTTTCCTGCACCTGCAAGCCATGGACCACGTCGCCAAGGGCCACCAACTGGCCGACGTCGCCGCCATCATCGGCACCATGGATGTCGTATTTGGAGAGATTGACCGCTAATGCTCCGCCGTCTTCACCCCGAACAACCCGATAGTTTCGCCTTCACCGCTGCCAACCGGCAATGGGCCGAAGCGCAGATCACCAAATACCCCGAAGGGCGTCAGGCCAGCGCGGTCATTCCGCTGCTGTGGCGTGCGCAGGAACAAGAGGGCTGGCTATCCCGTCCAGCAATTGAATCCGTCGCCGACATGCTGGGCATGGCCTATATCCGTGTGCTTGAGGTCGCATCCTTCTATTTCATGTTCCAACTGCAACCGGTTGGCTCGGTGGCGCATATTCAGGTCTGCGGTACGACGTCCTGCATGATCTGCGGCGCAGAAGACCTGATCGCGGTCTGCAAGGAAAAGATCGCCGCGAAACCGCATGAACTTTCTGCCGATGGCAAGCTGAGCTGGGAAGAGGTCGAATGCCTCGGGTCCTGCACCAACGCGCCGATGGCGCAGATCGGCAAGGATTACTACGAGGATCTGACCGCCGAGAGCTTTGGCAGGATCCTCGATGATCTGGTGGCGGGCAAGGTGCCGACGCCCGGCCCTCAGAACGGGCGTTACGCGGCCGAGCCGTTGAAAGGGCTTTCCAGCCTGTCCGAATATGAAGCCGGCAAGCCGAAATACAACGCAAGCGTCGAACTGGCGACCGATCTGGGCGACACGGTCAAGCGCATCGACGGGACCGAAGTTCCGATCCTGACACCGTGGCTTGGCAAGGATGGCAAGCAGGCGGGTGCGTCGGCTGCTGCGAAACCTCCGAAGGCGCCTGAGGCTCCGAAACCGGCTGTGAAACAAGCGGCCGAGGCGAAAGCCAAACCAGTTGCGAAAGACGTTGAAGCCAAACCCGCGGACGTCAAAGAGGATCAGCCAGAGACCCTGACCGCTGCACGCGACGGCAAGGCAGATGACCTGAAGCTGTTGAAAGGCGTCGGTCCCAAGCTGGAGCAGACGCTGAACGAGCTGGGTTTCTATCACTACGACCAGATCGCTGCCTGGACGCCGGAACAGGTGGCCTGGGTCGATGCGCGTTTGAAATTCAAGGGCCGGATCGAGCGCGATGATTGGATCGAGCAGGCGGCCAAGCTTGCGGCGGGTGAGGAAACCGAATTCGCCAAACGTGCCAAATCCGAGGGCACGTACGAAGACTAGACGGATGCCCGTCCGGGGTATCAGGGAAAGATGGACAAGGACAAGGAACAGGCCATAGCCCGCAAGGGCCGACATATCGGGGTGGTCATCGCCGTGACCATGCTGATCTGGCTTGCGATGAACCTGTTCATTGGCCCCGCGCTGGGTTTGACGACCCGGCACGCTCTGCTGTTTGATCTCGCTGCTCTGGCGGGGTTCATCTATGCGGGGATCAACATATTTCAACTCTGGCGCATGCGTCAGGACAGCTGAAGGTAACACGCGATGCTGAAGGATCAGGACCGGATCTTTACCAACATCTACGGGATGCATGAGCGCACGCTGAAAGGTGCGCAGGCCCGCGGGCATTGGGACGGCACTGCTGGCCTGATTGAAAAAGGTCGCGACTGGATTATCCAGACGATGAAAGACTCGGGCCTGCGTGGTCGCGGCGGCGCGGGCTTTCCAACCGGTCTGAAATGGTCGTTCATGCCCAAGGAAAGCGACGGACGCCCGTCCTATCTGGTGGTCAACGCGGACGAATCCGAACCCGGCACCTGCAAAGACCGCGAGATCATGCGCCATGATCCGCATACGCTGATCGAGGGCTGCCTGATCGCGTCTTTCGCCATGAACGCCCACACCTGCTATATCTACCTGCGTGGTGAGTACATCCGCGAACGCGAGGCGTTGCAGGCCGCGATTGACGAGGCCTATGACGCGGGTCTGCTGGGCAAGAACGCTGCCGGTTCGGGCTGGGATTTCGATATCTTGCTGCACCACGGGGCAGGCGCCTATATCTGTGGTGAGGAAACCGCGCTGATTGAAAGCCTCGAAGGTAAAAAGGGCATGCCGCGGATGAAGCCGCCGTTCCCCGCAGGTGCGGGGTTGTATGGCTGCCCGACGACCGTGAACAACGTCGAATCCATCGCTGTCGTGCCCACGATCCTGCGTCGTGGGGCGGATTGGTTCGCTGGCTTCGGTCGCCAGAACAACGCGGGCACCAAGCTGTTTGCAATTTCAGGCCATGTGAACTCCCCCTGCGTCGTGGAAGAGGCGATGTCGATTTCCTTCGAGGAGCTGATCGAGACCCATTGCGGCGGCATTCGCGGCGGCTGGGACAATCTGCTGGCGGTGATCCCCGGTGGATCCTCGGTTCCGTGTGTGCGCGGTGAGAACATGCGCGATGCGATCATGGATTTCGATTATCTGCGCAACGATCTGGGCTCCGGCCTTGGAACGGCGGCGGTGATCGTGATGGACAAGTCAACCGACATCATCAAGGCGATCTGGCGCCTGTCGAAATTCTACAAACACGAAAGCTGCGGCCAGTGCACGCCCTGCCGCGAAGGCACCGGCTGGATGATGCGGGTCATGGACCGTCTGGTGCGCGGCGAAGCTGAACTGGAAGAGATCGACATGCTGTTTGACGTGACAAAACAGGTCGAGGGTCACACGATCTGCGCGCTTGGCGATGCGGCAGCCTGGCCGATTCAGGGCTTGATCCGCAATTTCCGAGAAGAAATCGAAGACCGCATCAAGGCTCAGAAATCGGGCCGTTTGGGTGCGATGGCGGCGGAGTGAACGGGATGGACATGTTTGCAGAATACAGCCACGCGATTTCATCGGTTGTGCTTTTCACACTGGTGGTTCTGTTCCTGGCCCCGTTTTCAGCTTTGGCCAAGCAGGGCAAGGGCCTCGCGCCGGGGGCGACCCCTGAGCAGGATTATTCTGACAAGGCCTATCGTCTGAACCGGGCCTATCTGAACGGAACGGAAACGCTTCCGGCGTTTGTGGCCGTTGTGACCGCGGCGGTTTTGCTGGGCGTCAGCCCGTTCTGGGTCAATCTGCTGGCGTCTGTCGCTTTGGTTGCGCGGTTGGTGATGCTGGTGGTGCACATCAATGGCATAGGTAAGCCAAACAGTGGCTTGCGGTCCGTGCTGTATGTATTGGGCTGGGCCTGCATGTTGGTGATTGGGCTTATGGCATTGGTGGCGGCGTTCTGATGGCGACCCGGCAGACGAGAACACTAAGAGGGATAGTATGACGGCCCCAAAAACCCTTGTAGTCCTGCTGGCACTGGCAAGCGTGTCCGCCTGCGGCATCATCAAGCCGTCGGAAGATCGTCTTCTGTTCGATGGAAAGTCGTTCAAGGCGAAGGCGAAGCCGGTCGACAAGAAAGCATCGCCTACGGACTTTACCGTTGTGGTGAAAGGCGCGTCTGCGTCCTTGGACGGCGCGCGTGAAGCCGGGCGTCATGAAGGGACCAAGTTCTGTGTGCAGAATTTCGGGTCTTCGCGGATCGATTGGAAAGTGGGGCCGGATACCGAACCGCAAAACCTGCGCATCAGTGATGATCAATTGACCTTCGCGGGAAAATGCCAACGGCCATGACGCGCGGTTTTGCATATCACGACATGGATCGCGGGCCGCTATTGCCTAGCAAGACCGGACCAGTTCGTTTTGGAACTTCCAAAACGAAAGGAAAACCCATGTCTTTTGCAAAGACACTCACCCTGGCCGCCTTGATCACGTTTCCTGCCGTCGCAGAAGCAAAGCCGCCCTTGAGGGATGTCAAAGAGATCGACGACGAACTCTATTACATCGCCATCGCAAATGAAATTTCGGAATATTGCCCCTCGATCAGCGGGCGGCGATTGAAAGCGATCAGTGTGATGTGGGGGCTGCGCTCCAAAGCGAACAAACTGGGGTATTCGGACAGTGAAATCCGCTCATATGTCGACTCGGATACCGAGAAAGACCGGATGCGCGCCAAGGGCGAGGCGTATCTGGCTTCGAATGGCGTGACCTATGACAACCCCAACACATTCTGCACTCTGGGGCAGAAAGAAATCCAAAGAAACAGCGCCATTGGCGTTTATTTGAGGGCGAATTGAGAGCCATGTCTGACCTCCGCAAGATCAATATCGACGGACAGGAAATCGAAGTCGATGGCGCGATGACCCTGATCCAGGCTTGTGAACAAGCCGGGGTCGAAGTGCCGCGCTTTTGTTATCACGAGCGTCTGTCGATTGCTGGCAATTGCCGGATGTGCCTGGTCGAGGTCGTCGGCGGACCGCCGAAACCCGCGGCGTCGTGCGCGATGCAGGTGCGTGATCTGCGTCCGGGGCCTGAAGGGCAACCCCCGGAGGTCAAGACGAACTCTCCCATGGTCAAAAAGGCCCGCGAAGGCGTGATGGAGTTCCTGCTGATCAACCACCCTCTGGATTGCCCGATCTGCGATCAGGGTGGTGAATGCGACCTTCAGGATCAGGCGATGGCGTATGGCATGTCCGGATCCCGTTTCAAGGAAGCAAAGCGGGCAGTCGATGACCTGGATCTTGGCCCGCTTGTGGGCACGGCGATGACCCGCTGCATCAGCTGCACACGCTGCGTGCGCTTCACCACCGAAGTTGCCGGGATAACTCAGATGGGTCAGACCGGTCGCGGTGAGGATGCCGAGATCACCTCGTATCTCAACCAGACGCTGGATTCGAACTTGCAGGGCAACATCATCGATCTGTGCCCGGTCGGGGCGCTGACCTCCAAGCCGTATGCCTTCACCGCGCGTCCGTGGGAGTTGACCAAAACCGAAAGCATCGATGTGATGGATGCGTTGGGATCGAACATACGCGTCGATACCAAAGGCCGTGAAGTTATGCGGTTCCTGCCGCGCAATCATGACGGCGTGAACGAGGAATGGATCAGCGACAAGACCCGTTTCGTCTGGGATGGCCTGCGCCGTCAGCGTTTGGACAAGCCCTATGTCCGTGAAAACGGCAGGCTGCGCCCGGCCTCATGGCCCGAGGCGCTGACCAGGGCCGCAGAGGCGCTGAAAGGCGCCGAGAAACCTGCCGGTATCGTGGGCGATTTGGTGCCGGTCGAGGCAGCGTTTGCGCTGAAACAGATGATCGAAGGGCAGGGCGGTGTCGTCGAATGCCGCACCGATGGTGCCAAGCTTCCGGCGGGCAACCGAGGCGCTTACGCCGGAACCGCCGCGATTGAGGACATCGATACTGCGGAACGGATCCTGCTGATCGGAACCAACCCACGTGACGAAGCGCCTGTCCTGAACGCGCGCATTCGCAAGGCGTGGGCGCATGGGGCCGAAGTCGCTTTGGTCGGTCCTGCGGTGGATCTGACATATGAGTACCACCATGTTGGCGATGATCGAACAGCCCTGCAAAAGGTCATCGACATGGGCGGCGACGATGAGATCAGGAACAAACGTTCGTTGGTCATCATCGGGCAGGGCGCTTTGCAGGAAGCGGACGGTGCCGCCGTGCTGGCTGCTGCGCAAGCCATCGCGGCCAATACAGAAAGCGGTCTGATCGTTTTGCACACCGCAGCATCGCGCGTAGGTGCGATGGATGTGGACGCCACGAACGAAGGCGGAATGGACGCGATCAGCGCAGCGGATGTGATCTATAACCTAGGCGCGGACGAGGTCGAGATCGGCGAAGGCGCCTTTGTGATCTATCAGGGCAGCCATGGTGATCGTGGCGCGCACCGCGCGGATGTGATCCTGCCAGGCGCGGCCTATACCGAAGAAAACGGCCTGTTCGTAAATACCGAAGGCCGACCGCAACTGGCGATGCGGGCCGGGTTTGCTCCGGGTGAGGCGAAAGAAAACTGGGCTATCCTGCGCGCCTTGTCCGCCGAATTGAACGCAACGCTACCGTATGACACGCTGGCACAGTTGCGCACGGCGTTGATCGAGGCGGTTCCGCATCTGGCCCGCATCGACGAAGTGATCGAGAACGACGTGAAAGCTCTCGATGCCGGTACTTTGGGCAACGCAACTTTCCGCTATGCGATCAAGGACTTCTACCTGACCAACCCGATCGCACGGGCTTCACAGCTTATGGCCGAGTTGTCGGCACTGGCACAGGCCCGCAAATCCGAGAAGATCGCGGCGGAATGACCCAGACGTTTTTCATATCGCAGATCGGCGCATCCGGTGCCGGGCGGCAGTTGGCCGCGCCTTGTTTGCGTGTGAAACCGAATATTAAGGGTGGCGCAATGGCGGCAGATGCTGTTTACACCAACGCGCCGACCCAGCCGCAGTTTGCGCAGGCTTCTGGCCTTTGCATCGCGCGCGGAAAACGGAATACCCACGGTGTGAGGACCAATGGCTGAATTCTTTAACACCCCAGGCGGAATAGCCATCATCATTCTGGCGCAAGTGCTTGCCGTTGTTGCCTTTGTGATGATTTCACTGTTGTTCCTTGTTTACGGAGACCGCAAGATCTGGGCCGCTGTCCAGATGCGCCGCGGCCCCAACGTGGTTGGCGTCTACGGCCTGCTGCAATCGGTGGCGGATGCCCTGAAATATGTGGTGAAAGAGGTCGTCATTCCCGCGGGCGCCGACCGGACGGTCTTTATCCTCGCGCCGCTGACATCCTTCGTTCTGGCCATGATCGCCTGGGCGGTGATCCCGTTCAACGATGGCTGGGTTCTGTCGGATATCAACGTCGCGATCCTCTATGTATTCGCGGTGTCCTCTCTTGAGGTTTATGGCGTGATCATGGGCGGTTGGGCGTCGAACTCAAAGTACCCGTTCCTGGGCTCGCTGCGCTCGGCCGCGCAGATGATCTCCTACGAGGTTTCGATCGGCCTGATCATCATCGGCGTGATCATCTCGACCGGGTCGATGAATTTCGGTGACATCGTGCGCGCTCAGGATGGGCCGTTCGGGTTCTTCAGCTGGTATTGGCTGCCGCATTTCCCGATGGTGTTCCTGTTCTTCATCTCGGCCCTGGCCGAAACCAACCGACCCCCGTTTGACCTGCCCGAGGCGGAATCGGAACTGGTCGCCGGTTACCAGGTCGAATACTCGGCCACGCCTTTCCTGCTGTTCATGGCAGGCGAATACATCGCCATCTTCCTGATGTGCGCGCTGACTTCACTGCTGTTCTTCGGCGGCTGGCTGTCGCCGATTCCGGGCCTGCCCGATGGCGTGCTTTGGATGGTTGCCAAGATGGCGTTCTTCTTCTTCATCTTCGCAATGGTCAAGGCGATCACGCCCCGCTACCGCTATGACCAGCTGATGCGGCTGGGCTGGAAGGTCTTCCTGCCGTTCTCGCTGGCTTGGGTGGTTTTCGTGGCCTTTGCGGCGAAATTCGACTGGTTCTGGGGCGCGTTTGCGCGTTGGAGCGTAGGAGGCTGATATGACCCAAATCGACTATACCCGCGCTGCCAAATACTTCCTTCTGCAAGACTTCTGGGTCGGCATGAAACTGGGGTTGAAGTACTTCTTCGCGCCGAAGGCGACCCTCAACTACCCGCACGAAAAGGGCCCACTGTCGCCGCGGTTTCGCGGTGAACATGCCCTGCGTCGCTATCCTAACGGCGAAGAACGTTGCATTGCCTGCAAACTGTGCGAGGCGATTTGCCCGGCGCAGGCCATCACCATCGACGCCGAACCGCGCGACGACGGCAGCCGCCGCACCACACGCTATGACATCGACATGACCAAATGCATCTATTGCGGTTTCTGCCAGGAGGCCTGCCCGGTCGATGCCATCGTCGAAGGCCCGAATTTCGAATTCGCAACGGAAACCCGGGAAGAGCTGTTCTATGACAAGGAAAAGCTGCTGGATAACGGCGAGCGCTGGGAAGCCGAGATTGCCCGCAATCTGGAAATGGACGCGCCGTACAGATGAGCAAGAAGCTGACACTTGTTAGAGATCATTTCTGGTTGCTCCTGCTATTTGTTGGAGCTCCTACAGTCAAATGGTGGATTGATCCGGAAAAAACGTTCGTGCAGGTATTCGCTCCCTATGCGGTTGTTCTGGCGTTCTTTGGGTGGTTCGCCATTGCCTATAAAACGATCACTAAAATCAAAAATCCTGTGTTGGGTTGGTCCATGGTAGTTATTGGAATCTCCGCTCTTCTCTATTCATTTAGATGGTTGGAGTTCGTGGCATGACTGACAGCCCGACAAACCCGTTCGAGCTGATGATGAAGCAGGCTCAGGACATGGCCAAGGCGATGAACCCGGCGATGGAAAATTTCTCGCCCAAAGGGTTCGAGGCGCTGTGGCCGACCATGCCCAAAGAGGTCATGGAGATGATGTTTGGCAATACCGTCAACAAGGACGGGCTGGATGCCAAGACCCGCCTGCTGCTGACGCTGGCCGGGCTGACCTGTCAGGGCGCTCAGGCGGACTCGGCTGTACGGCAGACTGTGCGCCACGCGCTTGAGGCCGGGGCCAAGAAACAAGAGATCGTGGAAACGATCGGTCAGATGTCGGTCTTTGCCGGCATCCCGGCCATGACCCGCGCGCTGGATCTGGCGCAAGAGGTCATGGGCGACAACGAGGATGAGGATCAATGACCGTCTTTGCCTTCTACCTGTTTGCCATCAGCGCCATCACCGGCGGGCTGTTCACGGTGATCAGCCGCCAGCCGGTGCACTCGGTGCTGTGGCTGATCCTGTCTTTCCTGTCCTCGGCGGGGCTGTTCGTGTTGCTGGGGGCCGAGTTCGTGGCGATGCTGCTGATTATCGTCTATGTCGGCGCGGTCGCGGTGCTGTTCCTGTTTGTGGTGATGATGCTGGACGTAGACTTTGCCGAGCTCAAGGCCGAGATGGCGCGCTATATGCCGCTGGCCCTGCTGATCGGTCTGGTGATCCTGATGCAGTTTGTCATGGCCTTCGGCGCATGGGACAGCGCGCAAGGTGCGGCGACCAACCTGGCACAGCCGGTGCCAGTGGATCGCCACAACACCGAGGCGCTTGGCGTCATCCTTTACGATCAATACTTCCTTCTGTTCCAGCTTGCGGGCCTGATCCTGCTGGTCGCCATGATCGGAGCCATCGTGTTGACCCTGCGCCACCGTCAGGACATCAAGCGTCAGGACATCGTCGGCCAGATGATGCGCGACCCAGCCAAGGCGATGGAGTTGAAGGACGTGAAACCGGGGCAGGGGTTGTGAGACACACATTGCTTCTTCCTTCTCTCGTAATTTGTGGTGCGGCGGTGCATGCGGGAACCAACGCTCCACAGCTTGAGTTGCCGTGCCATGGCTTCGATGGATCGTATGATGTCGAAGTCCCGGGTATTGCCGATTGGTGGTTTGTTGACGAGGCGGGGTGTCCGAATCCAGGGGCGTCTTGGACGGTCGTTTCATGCACCTCGGGTGAAACTTTGGATGTTCGGATCAGCGGACAGAGATCAGACGGACAGTGGATTGATCTAAGGGCCTATGTGGATGCGCTTAGAGAAGAATATGCCAATCTCGACACACCTCCGAAGCTGACAAAAATTATCTCCGACCTTGAGGCTATCGGTGCTGAACCAATTGTACGCTCTGAGCCACTTGATCCCGAGAATTTTTGCAAAATGGGAACTGTCTCAAATGAAGGCGAGGCGAAGCTATGATCGGACTTGAACACTATCTTACGGTCGCGGCGACGCTGTTCGTCATCGGCATCTTCGGTCTCTTCCTGAACCGCAAGAACGTCATCATCCTGCTGATGAGCATCGAACTGATGCTGCTGGCGGTGAATATCAACCTCGTGGCGTTTTCCAGTTTCCTCGGCGATCTGGTCGGGCAGGTGTTTACGCTGTTCGTGCTGACCGTTGCGGCGGCCGAGGCGGCGATTGGTCTGGCCATTCTGGTCTGCTTCTTCCGCAACCGCGGCACCATCGCGGTTGAAGACGTCAATATGATGAAGGGGTAAGGGATCATGGAAACCACAATCCTCTTTGCCCCGCTCGTGGGCGCGCTGATCTGCGGCTTTGGCTGGAAGTTCATAGGCGAGAAAGCGGCCATGTGGACGGCCACGGGCCTGCTGTTTCTGGCCTGTCTGCTGTCGTGGATCGTGTTCTTCACCTTCGACGGGCACACACAACAGATCGAGATCATGCGCTGGATCGAAAGCGGATCGCTCTCGACCTCGTGGGCCATTCGTCTGGACCGGCTGACCGCCATCATGCTGATCGTGGTCACCACGGTTTCGGCGCTCGTGCATCTCTACAGCTTCGGCTACATGGATCACGACCCGCAATGGCGCGAAGGCGAAAGCTATAAGCCGCGCTTCTTTGCCTATCTGTCCTTCTTTACCTTCGCCATGCTGATGCTGGTGACGGCGGACAACCTGGTGCAGATGTTCTTTGGCTGGGAGGGCGTGGGTGTCGCATCCTACCTGCTGATCGGCTTCTACTATCGCAAGCCGTCGGCAAATGCGGCGGCGATGAAGGCCTTCATCGTGAACCGTGTGGGTGACTTTGGCTTTGCGCTGGGCATCTTTGCGCTGTTCTTCCTGACCGACAGCATCAATTTCTCGGACATCTTTGCCTCGGCGCCTGCGTTGGCAGAAGAAAAGCTGCATTTCCTGTGGGGCGAATGGACCGCCGTCGAAGTCATCTGTGTTCTGTTGTTCATCGGCGCGATGGGTAAATCGGCGCAGCTGATCCTGCACACCTGGTTGCCCGACGCGATGGAAGGTCCGACGCCCGTGTCGGCCCTGATCCACGCCGCGACCATGGTGACGGCGGGCGTGTTCCTCGTCTGCCGCATGTCTCCGCTGATGGAATTCGCGCCGGGCGCGACCGGGTTCATCACCTTCCTTGGGGCTTCGACAGCGTTCTTTGCGGCAACCGTGGGTCTGGTACAGACCGATATCAAGCGCGTCATTGCGTATTCGACCTGTTCCCAGCTGGGATACATGTTCGTTGCCGCCGGTGTCGGCATGTACTCGGCGGCCATGTTCCACCTGCTGACGCACGCTTTCTTCAAGGCGCTGTTGTTCCTTGGCGCGGGGTCGGTGATCCACGCCATGCATCACGAGCAGGAGATGACGGAGTACGGCGGTCTGCGCAAAAAGATCCCCTATACCTTCTGGGCGATGATGATCGGTACGCTGGCCATCACGGGTGTCGGCATTCCGCTTACCACGATCGGTTTTGCCGGGTTCCTGTCGAAGGACGCGATTATCGAAAGCGCCTATGCTGGCGGCACTGGCTATGCCTTCTGGATGCTGGTGATCGCGGCGATGTTCACCTCGTTCTACAGCTGGCGTCTGATCTTCCTGACCTTCTACGGCAAACCGCGTGGGGACAAGCACACCCACGACCACGCACATGAAAGCCCGATGACCATGTTGGTGCCTTTGGGCGTGTTGTCACTGGGTGCGGTGTTTGCCGGAATGATCTGGTATGGCAATTTCTTCGGCCATGCGGACAAGGTCGGCAAGTTCTACGGTATTCCGGTGGCAGAAGCGTCAGAACATGCCGAGGCCGGTGATCATGCTGCGGCGGATGCTTCGCACGGTGAAGACAGCCATGCCGATGAAAGCCACGCGGCTGACAGCCATGCCGACAATGCAGAACATGGCGAGAAAGACGCGCATGGCGGTGACCATCATTATGTGTTCGCGGGCAAGCCGGGTGAGGGTGCTCTCTATATGGCACCAGACAACCATGTTCTGGACGACGCGCACGCCGCGCCGAAATGGGTCAAGTTTTCGCCGTTCGCTGCCATGTTGCTTGGCTTTGTGGTCGCGTACTGGTTCTACATCGTGAATACGTCGCTACCGGCACGTCTGGCCGCCAACCAGCGTCCTCTGTACCTGTTCCTGCTGAACAAATGGTACTTTGACGAGATTTACGATGCGATCTTCGTCAAACCCACCGTCGCGCTTGGCCGCTTCCTGTGGAAACGCGGTGACGGCAATACAATCGATGGCTTCCTGAACGGAGTAGCAATGGGCGTTGTTCCCTTCTTCACCCGCCTCGCCGGCAAGGCGCAGACCGGGTACATCTTTACCTATGCCTTCTGGATGGTGCTGGGCATCGCGGCCCTTGTGACCTGGATGTCGATCGGCGGAGGGGCCCACTAATGGACTATATCCTTTCGATCGTCACGTTTATCCCCGCCTTCGCCGCAGGCATTCTGGCCTTGTTCCTACAGGGTGACGATGCAGCGGCACAGCGGAACGCCAAGTGGACTGCTCTGCTGGCCACCACTGTGACCTTCCTGGTTTCCATCGGCATCTATACAGGCTTTGACCCGTCGAACCCCGGCTTCCAGATGGTGGAAGAGGGTGAGTGGCTGATGGGCCTCAAGTACAAGATGGGTGTTGATGGCATCAGTGTTCTGTTCGTCCTGCTGACCACCTTCATCATGCCGCTGACCATCCTGGCCAGCTGGAATGTCACGGATCGCGTCAAGGAATATATGGTTGCCTTCCTGCTGCTGGAAACGCTGATGCTGGGCGTCTTCATGGCGCTTGATCTGGTGCTGTTCTACCTGTTCTTCGAAGCGGGCCTGATCCCGATGTTCCTGATCATCGGGATCTGGGGTGGCAAGGATCGGATCTACGCCAGCTTCAAGTTCTTCCTCTACACCTTCCTTGGCTCGGTCCTGATGCTGGTGGCCATGGTTGCAATGTATGCCGATGCAGGCACCACGGACATAGCCGCGCTCATGGCGCACCAGTTCTCGTCCGAGGGCTTCAGCGTGCTGGGTATCTATGTTGTCGGCGGCATGCAGACCCTGATGTTCCTGGCCTTCTTTGCCTCTTTCGCGGTGAAAATGCCGATGTGGCCGGTGCATACCTGGTTGCCGGACGCCCACGTTCAGGCGCCCACGGCGGGCTCGGTCGTACTGGCGGCGATCCTTCTGAAGATGGGCGGCTATGGCTTCCTGCGGTTCAGCCTGCCGATGTTCCCGGTGGGTTCGGCCGTGATGACCGATCTGGTGCTGTGGATGTCTGCCATCGCGGTTGTCTATACCTCGCTGGTGGCGCTAGTGCAGGAGGATATGAAAAAGCTGATCGCGTATTCCTCGGTCGCGCATATGGGCTTTGTGACCATGGGCATCTTTGCTGCGAACCAGCAGGGCATTGACGGAGCGATCTTCCAGATGCTCAGCCACGGGTTCATCTCGGCCGCGCTCTTCCTCTGTGTCGGCGTGATCTATGACCGGATGCACACCCGCGACATCGAGGCTTATGGCGGTCTGGTGATCCGGATGCCTGCATACGCGCTGGTCTTCATGCTGTTTACCATGGCCAATGTCGGCCTGCCGGGCACATCGGGCTTCATCGGCGAATTCCTGACCCTGATGGGCGCGTTCCAGGTCAACACCTGGGTAACGGCGGTGGCCGCGACCGGTGTGATCTTCTCGGCGGCTTATGCGCTGTGGCTCTACCGCCGGGTCGTGTTTGGCGATCTGATCAAGGAAAGCCTCAAGGCGATGACCGACATGAGCACGCGCGAGCGGTTGATCTTCGCCCCGCTGATCGTGATGACCATCCTGCTGGGTGTCTACCCGTCGCTGGTGACCGATGTGATCGGGCAATCCACAGCGGCGCTGATTTCGAACTATGACACGGCTCTGGCCGCGGCTGAGGCTGCGACCCAGACAGCCGCTTCGCATTAAGGGAGCTTTGGAGACATGATCCAGGCTGATCTGACAATTATCCTGCCGGAAATCGTTCTGGCGCTTTATGCGATGGCGGCGCTGCTGGGGGCTGTCTATACGACAAAGGACGGGCTGGCGCCTCTGCTGGTCTGGACCACGGCAGGTCTTATGGCCCTTCTGGCAATCTGGATTGCAACTCAGGGTGAGGGTACAAACGTCGCCTTCAACGGCATGTTCGTCGATGACGGCTTTGCCCGCTTTGCCAAGGTTGCCATCCTGCTGTCGGCGGGTGCCGTTCTGGTCATGAGCCAGGAATACATGGCGCGCCGTGATCTGCTGCGATTTGAATACCCGTTGCTGGTGGCACTGGCCGCCGTGGGTATGATGATGATGGTCAGCGCGGGGGATCTGATGTCCCTGTATATGGGCCTCGAGCTGCAATCGCTGTCTCTCTATGTCGTGGCGGCACTGCGTCGTGACAGTGCAAAATCGACCGAGGCAGGTCTGAAGTATTTCGTGCTGGGTGCGCTGAGCTCGGGTCTGCTGCTTTATGGTGCGTCGCTGGTCTATGGCTTCACCGGTACAACGTTGTTCTCGGGCATCATCCAGACAGTTCACCACGGCGATGTTTCGCTGGGTCTGCTGTTTGGCCTGATCTTCCTGATCTCGGGTCTGGCCTTCAAGGTCTCGGCTGTTCCGTTTCATATGTGGACACCGGACGTTTACGAAGGTTCGCCTACGCCGATCACGGCCTTCTTTGCCACGGCGCCCAAGGTTGCGGCGATGGCGTTGTTCGCGCGCCTGTTGCATGACGCGTTCGGCGGCATTGTCAAAGACTGGCAGCAAGTGATTGTCCTGCTATCTGTCCTGTCGATGTTGCTGGGTGCCGTGGCCGCGATCGGGCAGCGCGATATCAAGCGTCTGATGGCGTTTTCGTCCATCGCCCATATGGGCTATGCGCTGATTGGCCTGGCCGCCGGCACCGAGCTGGGTATCAAGGCGATGCTGATGTATCTGGCCATCTACGTGACCATGAATATCGGCACCTTCGCCTTCATTCTGATGATGGAACGTGACGGTAAACCCATCACCGACATTGACGCTCTGCGCCAGTATTCAAAGCGTGATCCGGGCAAGGCGCTGGCGGTGCTGATCCTGATGTTCAGCCTTGCGGGCGTACCTCCGATGCTTGGTTTCTTTGCGAAATTCGGCGTCTGGCAGGCCGGTGTCAGTGCTGGTTTGACCGGGCTTGTGATCGTCTCGGCCATCGCTTCGGTCATCGGGGCCTTCTATTACCTGCGGATCGTGTTCTACATGTATTTTGGGGCCGAGAACGAAGAGCCGATCGAAACCCGGTCGACCCCTGTTCTGTGGGTGGCATTGATGGGGTCTGCGGCCCTGATGCTGATCGGTATCTTCTATCAGTTCGGCGTCGAGGGCGCGGCAGCAGCCGCGGCGGCCACGCTTGTCAACTGATCGTATTGCACAACCGGAAAGAGGGGCTCGGTCGCGCGACCGGGCCTTTTTGATATGACAAAATGGCCCCAAGGCTATGGCCTGCACGAGGTGCAGGAAGTCGACAGTACGCTGAACGAAGCGGCGCGGATTGCTCCGAATGCGCGTGGTCCCGTCTGGATCATGGCGCATCATCAGACGGCCGCGCGTGGGCGGCGCGGACGAAGCTGGGCCAACCCGATGGGCAACCTGGCGGCGACCTTGCTGATGCGTCCTCAGGGCGTGCCGGAACAGGCGGCCTTGCGCAGTTTCGTGGCGGCGCTGGCACTTTTTGACGCGTGTGTCGCCGTTACCGGGCGGGCTGCCGGACTGTCGCTGAAATGGCCCAATGACGTGCTGCTGAACGGTGGCAAGCTTGCCGGTATCCTTTTGGAAAGCACGGGGCAGGGGCGTGGTGTCGCGCATCTGTCCATCGGCATCGGAGTAAATCTGGCCAATGCCCCGGATGCCGACGCGGTAGAGCCCGGCGCGCTCCGCCCCGTTTCACTTTTGTCGGAAACCGGTGCGCATGTCTCGCCCGAGGACTTTTTGACTGAACTGGCCGCGGCCTACGCCAACTACGAAACCCAATTCGTTACCTATGGGTTCGAACCGATCCGCACCGCCTGGCTGTCCCGCGCGGCCCGGTTGGGCGAGGTCATCACCGCGCGGACCGGAACGTCAGAAACGGTTGGGACCTTCGAAACGGTGGACGCAAGCGGTAACCTTGTCTTAAACACCGCCAAGGGCCGCGTGAGCATTCCTGCGGCGGATGTCTTTTTCTGAGAGGGGCGCAGATGCTTCTGGCCATCGATTGCGGCAATACCAATACCGTTTTCTCGATCTGGGACGGTGAGGAATTCCTGTGCACCCTGCGCACCTCGACCCACCATGCGCGCACGGCAGACGCGTATTTCACCTGGTATTCGACGCTGGTGAAGCATTACGGGATCGAAGCGGACATCACCGACGTGATCATCGCCTCGACCGTGCCGCGTGTGGTGTTCAACCTGCGCATCTTCGCCGATCGTTTTTTCGGTTGCCGACCATTGGTCGTGGGTAAACCCGATTGCCTGTTGCCTGTCCCGCCGCGTGTGGATGAAGGCACGGTGCCCGGTCCGGATCGACTGGCCAATGCGGTTGGCGCTTTTGATCGTCATGGCGGCAATGTGGTTGTCGTGGATTTCGGCACTGCAACGAATTTCGACGTCGTCGCTGCCGATGGTGCCTATGTGGGTGGCATAATCGCCCCGGGCGTAAACCTGAGCCTTGAGGCCCTGCACCAGGGCGCGGCAGCACTGCCGCATATCGATATCACCCGACCGGACAAGGTGATCGGAACGAATACGGTTGGTTGTATCCAGTCGGGCGTGTATTGGGGATATTCCGGTCTGATCGAGGGGCTGATCGCCCGGATCAAGGACGAATACGGAATGCCGATGAAAGTCGTTGGCACCGGAGGGCTGGCCCCCTTGTTCGATCAGGCCGACGTGGGGTTCGACGCAATCGAAGATGATCTGACGATGCACGGGCTGACCGTGATCCATCGCTACAACAAGGATAATGGCTCCATATGAGCAGTGAAAGATTGATCTACCTGCCGCTGGGTGGCGCGGGCGAAATTGGCATGAATGCCTATGTCTATGGCTATGGTGAACCGGGGAAGGAACGCCTGATCCTTGTGGATCTGGGGGTGACGTTTCCCGATATGGATACAACGCCGGGCGTTGACCTTATCTATGCCGATATCTCATGGCTGAAAGAGCGTGCCGACCGGCTGGACGGTGTTTTCATCACGCACGCCCATGAAGACCATGTCGGCGCCGTAGCCCATTGTTACGAAGCCTTGGGTGCGCCGGTCTATGCGCGTGCCTTCACGGCCAATATCGCGCGCCGCAAGATGGAAGAACACGCGCACCCGACCGAGGCGGTGACGACCGTTTCCGCCTGGCCTGAACAGGTGTCCGTCGGGCCGTTCACCGTCGGCTTCCTTCCGGTTTCGCACTCGATTCCCGAAAGTGCCGCATTGGTCATCGATACACCCGCGGGGCGTGTCGTGCATTCGGGCGACTTCAAGCTCGATGCAGCACCGGTCGTTGGAGAGGCTTTTGATCCTGACCTGTGGGCCGAGGTCGCCAAGCCCGGCGTCAAGGCGCTGGTCTGTGACAGTACGAACGTGTTTTCGACCCATCCGGGACGTTCAGAATCCGAAGTTGGCCCCGAGATCGTCAAGCTGGTCGAAGGCGCGGAAGGCATGGTCGTGGCAACCACCTTTGCCTCAAACGTCGCGCGGGTCAAAACGCTGGCCGAAGCGGGTGCACAGGCCGGGCGTTCCGTCGTTCTGCTGGGTCGCGCGATGCGCAGGATGATCGAAGCCGCGACCGAAACCGGTATTCTTGCGGATTTCCCAAAGGTGATCAGCGCCGAGGAAGCTCTGGACCTTCCGCGTCAGAACCTGATGCTGATCGTGACCGGCAGCCAGGGGGAACGCCGTGCTGCCAGCGCCCAACTGGCCCGTGGCAAATACCGCGGTCTGGAACTGGCCGAGGGCGATCTGTTCCTGTTTTCCTCGAAAACCATTCCCGGTAACGAGCGGGGCGTGATCTTCATCATGAACCAGCTCAGCGAAAAGGGTGTGGATGTCGTCGATGACAGTTCGGGTCTGTATCACGTCTCGGGCCATGCCAACCGGCCTGATCTTGAGAAAGTGCACGCACTGACCGACCCGCAAATTGTTATCCCGATGCATGGTGAGCACCGCCATCTGCGCGAACACGTCAAACTGGCTGAGCAAGGCGGCAGAACCGGAGTGCTGGCGGTGAACGGCACCATGCTGGATCTCAGCGGCAATGCGCCTGTGGTCGTCGACTATGTCGAAACCGGTCGCACATATCTGGACGGCACCGTGAAGATCGGTGCCCTTGACGGCGTTGTGCGGGATCGTATCCGCATGGCTTTGAACGGCCATGTTACGGTGACGGTGGTTCTGGACGAAGAAGACGAACCGCTGGGCGAGCCGTGGTGCGACACCATGGGGCTGCCCGAAACCGGCACGTCCCGTGCGGCGTTGGTCGAAGTGCTGGAAGAGGATCTGAACCAGTTCCTGATGCGGGCCGCTGCCAAGACCCTGCGCGATGACGACAAGCTGGAAGAAGAAATGCGGCGCATAGTGCGGCAGACAGCCAAAGCCGAAATTGGCAAAAAGCCCGAAGTGACGGTGGTGGTCAGCCGGATGCGGTGAAACCGATCCGTCAGTCGTGGGTTGGCATCGGATAGCCCCTGAGACGCAGGAACAGGTTGGCTTCTTCGTTGTTTTTGTAGAATGGAACCGACGATGGCGGCTCGGGGGACGTAACCCGGGCCGCTATTTCCGCCAGAACGACCTCGGTGATAAACGGCAGATCCAGATCCCGTGCGCGATCCAGTTGCACCCATTGCAGGTGCGACAGTTCATCCGAGGCGTGACTGAAATCATCCACATCACCTTGCAGGGCTTCGGCGTCGACCAGAAAGAACCGCGCATCGAACCGGCGGGGACGGCCCGGTGGAGTTACGGCGCGAAAGACGAACTGAAGCGCAGCCGCAGTTGGCAGGTAACCCAACGCGGCAAAGCTCTGCCAATCGTCAGGAACATGACCGGGCCATGTGCCCGGCTGACCGAGAACAAGGCCAGTTTCTTCCCAAAGTTCACGTATGGCGGCAGCGGCGAGGGCGCGTTGAATCCCCGGCTCGGCCTGTTCGCCCAAACGTTCAAAGCACAGATCCGGCAAGTCCGTTGCCAATGGAACATCCGCGTCAGCCGGATCAACCGCGCCACCGGGAAAGACGAACTTGTTCGGCATGAACGCCGCTTTGGACCCGCGTTGCCCCATAAGGATCGAGGGGTTTGTCCATCTGTCCCGCAGCACGATAACCGTCGCTGCGTCCCGGATGGCGGTTTTGTCGGGTGTCATGTCCAAACTGATCAACTGGTTCGGTTCACGCGGATTTTTCAAAGCCATGCATGCGACGCGCCCACTGATACGCCACCACGGCACCTTTCAGGCGCGGCAACAGGAACAGGGACAGGGCAACGCAGGCGATGGAGAAGCCAATGGCCATCGTCCACGGATCGGGCCGCCAATGCACGTACGACACGTGCAGAGCCGGCGCCAGCAGATGGCCGACCAGCAGGATTGTCAGGTAGGCAGGCCCGTCATCAGCGCGATGATGAAACAGTTCCTGCCCGCAGTTCGAGCAGGAGTCATTGACCTTGAGATAGCTGTGCAACAGTTTGCCTTCCCCGCAGTTGGGGCATTTGCAGCGAAAACCCTTGACCAGGGCGGGCCATGTCTCACGCTCATTTTCAGAGGTCGTCTCGATCGTCTGATCCGTCATAATGTAACTCGCGCATTAATCTTTTGCGGATAATGGGCCTGATCGTGAAATTTTAAAAGGGGGGTGCGTCGCTTTGCAACGTCTGCCCGACACGTCGAATTGGGGCGATTCCGAAACTTTCAAAATAATATCGACTTCAGCGACGGAATTCCTGGCGCAGCCCGTTTGAATGGGTATGAGCGGCGGCACTCGGGCCGCGTCAACAAAAGGAAACGGAAATGAAAAACGTTACATTCATCTCGGCCATTGTCATGTCGGCGGTTGCGATTACCGGTACTTCTGTTCTGGCCGCTGGTCCGGGTGGCCGCGAGCCGGTGTCCTTTCAGGAACTGGACGCCAATGGCGATGGTCAGGTGACGCAACAGGAGATGGAGGCGCACCGCACCGCGCGTTTCACCGAGTCAGACACAAATGGGGATGGACAGCTGAGCCAGGAAGAGATGCAGGCCGCTGCCCAAAAGAAAGCAAGCGATCGGGTTTCCAGGATGTTCGAAAACAACGACGCGAACAAAGATGGCTTCCTCAGCCAGGATGAGTTGCCGAAACCGCGCCGGGCTGCCAAGATGTTTGATCGGATGGATGCGGACAACAGTGGCGGAATCTCGGAACAGGAATTTGCCGATGCCAAGGACCGGATGGGACGGCACCAAAAGAAAAAGCATCACAAGTCGAACGCAAGCGATAACTGATGCAGGATGGAGGACCTGACCTCCCACCCACAAGACGCTCGCGGTGCGGATTGCGCCGCGAGCACTCTCAGCGACGATGCGTTGCTGAGGCAATTCGCCGACGGCGAGGCGGGGGCTGCGCGCATCCTGACCGATCGTTTGGGGCCACGCTGTTATTCGGTTGCATTGCGCATGTTGGGTAATCGCGCCGAGGCGGAAGACGTGACGCAGGATGCGATGATGCGGTTGTGGCAGATGGCGCCGAATTGGGTGTCGGGTCAGGCCAAGGTTTCGACCTGGCTGTACCGGGTGACGTTGAACCTGTGTGTGGACATCAGGCGCAAGAAGACACCCGACAGGTTGTCGGACGTTCCCGAACCTGAAGACGGCAAGGCCAGCGTGGTTGACCGTATGCAGGATGAGGCGCGCAAGGATGCCTTGCAGTCGGCTCTGGCCGAGCTGCCCGAGCGGCAGCGACAAGCGGTCGTGCTGCGCCATATTGAAGAGCTGCCCAACCCCGAAATTGCCGGGATCATGGGCATTTCGGTAGAAGCAGTTGAAAGCCTGACCGCAAGAGGCAAGCGCAGCCTGACCGCGATTTTGGCCGGACGACGTGAAGAACTGGGGTATGAAAATGGCGGATGAAGACCTGCAACTGGATCATTTGTTTGCACGGGCACAGCGGCAGCGACCGGCACTGCCGGACGATCTTGCCGTGCGAATCCAGATGGATGCTGAAACTGTTCGCCTCGGTCGCCTTGCGCCTGCGCCGCGCCCGATGCCTTCGATATGGAACAGGTTGATAAGCAGTGTAGGGGGATGGCAGGGCCTTGGCGGGCTTGTCGCCGCAAGTGCTGCGGGTGTCTGGATCGGGTTTTCCGCACCAGCCTTTCTGCCGGACCCGGCCAACCTGTTGGCGTCGGAGGAGACATCCTTCCTCGTGGCCGACCTTGGATTTGACTCGAGTTTTCTGGAGAGCACGGAATGAACGCTGATCCCAAGCCCAAACGCAGGTGGGTTCCTGTCGTCCTGGTCCTGTCACTGGCGCTGAACCTGCTGGTTGTCGGTGTCGCTGTTGGAACGGTATTGCGCCTCAAAGGTGGGGATCATGCCAAATCACCGCCCGGCTTCGGCCCCGCGTTGTACCGGGCCCTGCCCAAGGATGATCGAAAGGCGATGCGGGGCGAGCTGACGGGCCTGCACAAAAAAGGGTCCAAGGTTCGCGCTCAGGATTTTGAAGCGCTCAGTCAGGCTTTGCGCGCAACGCCCTTCGACCCGGTCGCCGTTCAGGTTCTGTTGCAACAACAAGCGCAGGCCACCGCCGATTTACAGCAGGCTTTGCAAACGCAATGGCTGGCACGTGTGACCGCCATGAGTGATGATGAACGGCAGGCCTATGCAGACCGCTTACAGGAGGTCGTCAAACGCGGGCCGCATGGGCACAAGAAAAGAGACTGAACAGATCAGGCGGCACTTTGCCTGATACTCACCTGATTGCGCCCTGCTTTCTTCGCAGCATAAAGCGCTTTATCCGCGGACTTGATCAGGTTTTCCACGCTTTCGGCCGCACAGTCTTGCCGGGTAAAACTGGCCTGAGACAGTTTCAACCCGATACTGACCGTCACATCAACCTGTGCCCCATGGTCCGGTAACAGGAACGGGGACTGACAAATGCTGTCACAAACGGTTTCGGCCAGGTTCAACGCCTGTTTGGGCGACACATCCGGCACCCCGATCATGAACTCTTCACCGCCGATGCGAGCGACAAAGCCACGGGACCCCAAGGCATTTTGCATTCGTTCCGCTGCTTGCGTCAAAACGTAATCGCCGCTTGCATGGCCATGGCCATCATTGATTGCCTTGAAGTGATCCAGATCGGCCAGCATGATGGCAAAACTGCGCCCCGTTCTGGCGGATTGGCGCGCGATCTGATCCAGCGCGCGCATGGCGTAGCGGCGATTGTGCAGCCCGGTCAACGGGTCGATCCAAGATTCCGCGATGCCCCTTTTGAGAGAGACCCGCATCTGATCCAGCCGCGTCTTGCGGGCAATCTGGTTTTCAAGCCGCAGCAGGATCTCCTGCGCGCAGAACCCGCCGAGACAGACGGCATCGGCCCCTCGGTCCAGAGCTTCCGAAGCCTGTCCGGCGTCTTCGTCTTTCAGCACCCCGATCAAAACTGTGTGCCGGGTCACGCCGCGTGATCTCAGGTCGGCAAGGATATTCAGGCCGGCCGGGTTCGACCCCAGCTCAACCACGATCGCATCAGGAACAGACCCGGACAATACACCACGCAGGTTTGACTGAAGATGCCAGTTCAGATCAAATTGACGTTGATCATTCAGGGCCTTTTGCCAAAGGGCGCCGGTTCGGGCCGTGTGGGTCAGAATATCAACCCGCGCCGCTTTGGAGGGTCTGATGATCGTCGGGGCCGGCTCTGCGAAGCCGATCGGTTGCGATCCGTTGCTGACCTGCAAATCCTGAGTGACCGCACGGGCACGCAAAAGGCTGCGAATGCGCGCCAACAATAAAGTGTCTTTGAACGGGTGCGTCAACACATCATCCAGCCCGTCCTTCAACGCCCGCAGCCGGGCGTCCCGGTCATTTTGCGCGGCAATCGCCACGACCGGAACGTCGTCAAGGCCGGGTTCCTTCACGATCGCCTTCTTCACATCCGCAGCGGTTCCATCCGGTAACGTCTGGGCCGTCAGAACCAGATCCGGTTGCGTACGCCGCACCAGTGCGGGCAAACCTTCAAGCTTTTCACCCTGCACCACGTGATACCAGGCCGCCGTCAGCTGAACCTTCAGCATGATGCGATTGGTCGATACCCCGTCGAGGACAAGGATGGTTCCCTGCACAGACATAGTTGTTCACCGTTGATTGCATGCGTGAACAAAGTGTTTATGACTCTGGTTAACAAACCCTTTCCAAGACCGAATCTGACCCAAGTTTATGCCGATATCCTCTGATTCCGCCGAAACTCTTGCACTGACGGCCCTGGCCTGGCTGGTCGGCAATGACGAGCTTTTGCCTGTTTTTCTGGGCTCCACGGGGGCATCGATCGAGGATGTGCGCGATCGGGCAGGCGATCCCGAGTTTCTGGCGTCGGTTCTTGATTTTCTGGTGCTTGACGATTCGTGGGTCATGGCGTTTTGTGACGCTAATTCACTCGCCTATGATCTTCCCGCCCAGGCAAGGGCGGTATTGTCCGGCGGCGCTGAGGTACACTGGACATAACCCTATTTTTCCGCAGGAGCACCGGATGCCGATAGATGCGATCATCTTTGACAAAGATGGCACGCTGTTTGACTTTGCAAACACGTGGGGAGGGTTCGGACGCTCCATGCTGTTGCGCCTGTCCAACGGGGACGAAGATCGCGCGACCGAGCTTGGCCGTGTCATCGGATATGATTTCGAGCAAGGGAAGTATACCGAAGACAGCATTGTAATCGCCGCCACGGTCGAGGAAATCGCAGAGGTTCTGATTGCCCATGTCGATGGCGTGATCTTGCAGGAGATCATCGATTTGATGAACTCCGAGGCCGCCTCGGCCCCGCAGGTGCCCGCGGTGCCATTGGTTCCTTTCCTGGAAGGTCTGCAAAATGCCGGAATAAAGCTGGGCGTTGCGACGAATGACAGTGAGCATCCCGCTTTGCAGCATCTCGAATCTGTCGGGATAAGGGGGCATTTCGATTTCGTCGCCGGGTATGACAGCGGTCACGGGTTCAAGCCGGGACCGGGCCAGTTGCTGGCCTTTGCCGCCCATATCGGGGTCGAGCCATCTCGTATCGCGATGGTGGGTGACAGCCTTCATGATTTGCAGGCCGGGCGTGCGGCGGGGATGACCACCGTAGGCGTTCTGACCGGTTTGGCCGAGGCCGATGCATTGGCTCCGATGGCGGATGTGATTTTGCCGGATATCGGACATATTCCCGAATGGTTGACCAAAAGTTGATTGTCAAACCCGGGTTTCGACGGAATGGAATGAAAAACCGACAAATTCTGTCGCAGACGGAGCGGCCATAGGCGTCTCTTCGGGGCTTGCTTGACGAAAGCAAGAACAGGAGGCACCGATGGCCGAGACCAAAACACGCAAGCGCCGCGGAGGAGGGCGTGCAGGGGCGGCTGCGCGCAGAGGCAGTGCAGCGATTGACCAGATGCCCTGGGATCCGCCGGTCAACATCGATCGACCTACGGAACCTTTGGATCAGGCCGGCATCGAAGCGATCCATGAAGGGGCGATGCGGATCCTCGAAGAGATCGGGATCGAGTTTTACAACGAAGAGGCAATAGGCATCCTGCGCGAAGCCGGTTGTACCATCGACGGCGACAATGTCCGCATGGGGCGGGACTTTGTCATGGAGATGATCGCCAAGGCTCCCAGCCGGTTTTCGATCACCCCTCGCAATCTGGATCGCAAGATCGAAATCGGGGGGAAGAACATCCTGTTCGGCAACGTCTCTTCCCCGCCGAACTACTGGGACATGGAGATCGGGAAAAAAGTGCCGGGCAATCGCGAGATGTGCCGGAATCTTCTGAAGCTGACGCAATATTTCAACTGCATCCATTTCGCCGGCGGATACCCGGTCGAGCCGGTCGATATCCACGCCAGCGTCCGCCATCTGGACGTGCTGTACGACAAGCTGACCCTGACCGACAAGGCGATGCACGCCTATTCGCTGGGCAAGGAACGTGTCGAAGATGTCATGGAAATGGTGCGCATTGCAGGCGGTTTGAGCCACGAAGAGTTCGAAGCCGCGCCGCGCATGTACACCAATATCAACTCAACCTCGCCGCTGAAACACGATCACCCGATGATAGACGGATGCTTGCGCCTGGCACGGCGGGGACAAGCGATTGTAGTCACACCCTTTACGCTTGCCGGGGCCATGGCACCCGTAACCATGGCAGGCGCAGTGGCGCAGTCCCTGGCCGAAGCGCTGTGTGCCATTGCGCTGTTCCAATATGTGCGCCCGGGTATCCCTTGTGTGATCGGTACCTTCACGTCGAATGTGGACATGAAGTCCGGCGCGCCGGCCTTTGGAACACCGGAATACATGCGTTCGACCCAGATGACCGGCCAGATGGCGCGGTTCTATGGTTTGCCCATGCGGTCTTCGGGTGTTTGTGCTGCCAATGTGCCGGACGGCCAGTCGGTGTGGGAGACTTCGAACTCGCTTTGGGCAGCCGTGCAATCGGGCACCAATATGGTCTACCACGCAGCCGGTTGGCTTGAGGGCGGTCTGATCGCCAGCCCGGAAAAGTTCATCATGGACTGCGAAATCCTACAGCAAATTCAACGCTATATGAACCCCGAGTTGACCGCCACAGGGCCGGACGAGATTGCCCTGGATGCGATCAGGGCAGTCGGCAATGACGGCCATTTCTTCGGCATTCAGCATACGCAGGATCGCTATACCACGGCGTTCTATCAACCCTTCCTGAGTGACTGGAAAAACTATGAAGGATGGGAGGTCGCCGGCGGTATCTGGACCGCAGAACGCGCGCATCACATGTTCAAGGAGATCATCTCAAGTTTTGAAGCCCCCCCGATGGATGAAGGTATTCGCGAGGAACTGGCCGCTTTTGTCGAACGCCGCAAAGCGGAAGGCGGCGCGCCCACGGATTTCTGACCGGACGGGTGGTATCGAGTTGATACTCGGTTGAATTCGCTACAACTCAGGGTGGATTTTGGCTATTTGTTAAGGTTTTTCCGGCCACAGTGCACAGGACACAAATCTGGGGCATCTGATGCATGGTCTGATCAATCGGGCGATACAGTCCTTTGTCTGTGCGACCTACGGGCGATCCTGCTGGTTGCGCGTGACCGACGCCGCGCGGCTGGGGTTTGTCGAGTTTGAAGCCATGCTCGTCTATGACGATGACATGACGTCCAAGGTAATGGAGGCGCTGAGCGCCGACCTCGACCGGCCGCAAGCCGAAGTCTTTGAGGACTTGGGAACGTATCTCGTGTCTCACCCGAATATGGAAGGGCTGCGCCGCCTTCTCAGGTTTGGCGGCGTCAGCTATGTCGAGTTTCTTCATTCGCTCGACGATCTGGCGGACCGCGTACGGCTGGCGGTGTCTGATTTGACCCTGCCGACCTTGGAACTGAAAGAGCTGTCAGCCACGGAATTTCAACTGAGTTGTTCCCCGGGCCTGCCCGGGTACTCCAATGTCATGGTTGGGGTCCTGCGCGCAATGGCGGATGACTATGGTGCGCTGGTGATGCTGTCACACGAGGGGCAGCAGCAAGGGAGTGACGTCATTTCCATCATGTTGGTTGAAAGCGCATTTGCTGAGGGGCGGCATTTTGATCTGGGGGCTCGGAACGGATGACAGATACCCAAGAACTGGCTGGTCTGCTGGAAACGCTTTGCCCGATGTTCCTGTTGGTGGACCAAAACGGGCATATTCAACAAGCTGGTCCGACCCTGCAAAAGTTGCGACCTGAATTGCCGCTGGTGGGGCAGGGTTTTCTGGATGTATTTGAACTGATCCGCCCCAGAACGATCACAACCGTTCCCGCCCTGATGTCAATGGCGGGGGCGAAGCTGCACCTGAGGTTCCATGATGAACCCCGTACAACCCTCAAAGGCCTGGTTGCTCCTTTGCCGCATTCAGGTGGTGCGGTCATCAATCTGTCATTTGGTATCTCGATCTTGGATGCGGTACGGGACTATGCGCTGACTAGTGCTGATTTCTCGGGCACGGATCTGGCGATCGAGCTGTTGTATCTGGTCGAAGCCAAATCCGCCGCGATGGAGGCATCCCGCTCTCTCAACCTTCGGCTACAGGGTGCGATGCTTGCAGCCGAAGAGCAGGCCTATACCGACACGTTGACCGGACTGAAGAACCGCAGGGCAATGGATCACTTGCTCGAGCATTTGATCTCGGGAAATTCCACCTTCGCGCTCATGCATCTGGATCTGGATTTTTTCAAAGCCGTGAATGACAAGCTGGGTCATGCGGCTGGTGATTTCGTCTTGCAGCAGGCCGCCCGCATCATGCAGGAGGAAACACGAAGCAACGACACTGTGGCCCGGGTCGGCGGGGATGAATTCGTTATTGTTTTCAAAGATCTGACTCGGAAAGATACTCTGGCCTGCATTGCTGGGCGTCTGATATCAAAGTTGAATGAACCGATGACGTTTCAGAATCAAAGCTGTACGATCTCGGCCAGTATTGGCACCGCCTTGTCCACGCAGTTCGACTGCCCCAACGCCGCCGACATTCTTCACGCAGCAGATTTGGCCCTTTATCAGGCCAAACGTGACGGCCGGTCATGCCACCGCATGTATTCAGCGTTGAGCAAGGCGCAAACCTGAATTCGCCCGGGAAACACGATGGGCAACGTATCGGGGCTTCAGGCTGAATCGAATGCCTCATTTATCTTCTTGGCTATCTGTTGCCGGATCGGAGGCAACTCTCCCACCACCGGCAGGACCACGCCTGAAAACCCCGCGCGATCCAGCTCTTGCGGGACGTCTTCCTGCACGTGCCCTCCGGCACAGGCAAAGAACGGAAGGCACAGCGCCTGATCTTCGGTGCCGTTGGCGGCGTCAGATATGGAAGGTGGCTCTTCGACGAAACCGACGCGAACAGATTTGAAAGCCACCAATCCCGCAAGCTGTTTCGCAAACTGCAACGCCACGGACGACGGGTTCCGGCTGCGCCCGGAACCATGCGCGGCAATGACTAGATCGGTGGACCCAGCGGCCCAGTGTTTGTCGGACAATTCCGATTGCAGGGCCTCTGCGGTCAGCGCCGGCAGGTCCGGGTCAATTCCAAGCGGGTCCAAAATCTTTGCCGGATGGTGCCCAAGCCGTTTGGGTAACGCGCTGGTGACAAACCACCCCTTTGCCATGAAAAGTGGATAGATGACCGAATTTTCGGGCGCGCGGTCCAGCTTCGCCTCCAACGCGCCCGGCGCGGCCAGAGTGGCCGAATGCACCGCCACATGCTGGGTCAGCGCGTTGACCTTGGCTGCGAATGCAGCAAGTGCAGCTTCCGCCGGTTCCGGATCAGACGGTTGGCCATGAGCGACGATAATTGCATGTGACATTCGGATCTCCTGCTGCGTTGCGCGATAGGTGTTTCACGTCGACCTGAAGTCAACACCACAGTTAGCCCAGAAGTGTCAGCCATAGCCAGACGGTCAGAATGGACGAGGCTGTTCCGATAAGTACGGCCGACGCTGCGACCCGTTTTGCGCGACCATACATATTGGCGAAAATATAGGCGTTGAAACCCGGAGCCATGGCGGCATTCAATACGCCCGACCGAAACAGGTCCTGCGGCAGGCCCACGGATTTGCCGAACATCCACACCAGGCTGGGATGCAGCATCAACGAGATACAGCAAACATATGCGATGGTGCGCAGGTCGCCCTCGGGCTTGTATTTGACCAGCACTCCGCCCAAGGCAAACAACGCCCCGGGCAGGGCAGCACGGGTGATCAACCCCAGCGCTTCGTCGACCACGGCAGGGATCGCCAGATCGGACAGGTTGACCAGAAACCCAAGGGCAATACCAAGGATCAGCGCGTTCTTGAACATTGCGGACAAAACAGACCGTGCCATGCGGATGCCTCCATGACCGCGACTTCGCACGACCTCCATCACCGTGATCCCGACGCCGTAACAAAACGGAGAATGGAAGGCGATGATCGCGTAGTTGCCCGTCAGGTTCTCGGGCCCATATGCGCGTTCGGTAATCGGCAAGCCCAAGAGGACAGAGTTCGAGAACAGGCAACAAAACCCGATGGCGACGCAATCCTCCCAGTCGCGCCCGAAAATGATGCGTGCGCCGAACAGACCTGCCGTGAAACACAGGGCGGCAGCGGAATAGAAACTGGCCAATAGACGGGGGTCGAAACTGGCGCCGAGGTCCAGATGCGCGATGGCCAGGAACAAAAGGCAGGGAATCGCAAAGCCTTGGGTGAACTTCATCAGCCCATCGACATGCGCTTGTTTGAAGTACCCCGTGCGGGTTGCCGTATACCCGGCCCCGATTACAAGGAAAACCGGAAGAATGACGTCGATCAGGCTTTGCAGCATGTGACCCTCCCGCGACGGACCTGCTGCGATATTTTGCGGGCGGCGGGCAGCGGTCTACTGTGCCTGATGGATCACCATCCCGTCGAAGGCGGGGGTGATGTGGTCGGGGGTTTCGGCGTCGACGGTCGCGTAGTCGAGGTCGATATGCATGTTGGTCAATACCGCGCGCTTCGGTTGCAGCTTTTCGATCCACCCAAGCGTCTTTTCCAGATGCGCGTGCGTCGGATGAGGCGAGCGGCGCAGGGCGTCGATGACAAGGCAGTCCAGCCCTTTCATTTCGGGCCAGGCGTCGTCGTAGATCTCGGCGACATCCGGCAGATAGGCGAGTTGCCCAATGCGGAAGCCAAGGGAATCGATCGAACCGTGATTCACTTTGAAAGGACGAAACGGAATCGGGCCGCCGGGGCCGTCGATTTCGAATGGACCGTCGATAGACTTGAGCTCGAGGATCGGAGGATAAGGGGAGCCCTCGGGCTGAATGAACGCGTATCCAAACCGCCCCAACAAAGCGTTCTGGGTGTCGCCATCCGCCCACACAGGAACACGGGTTTTCATGTTGAACACGATCATGCGCAAATCATCGATTCCATGCACATGGTCTGCGTGGGAATGCGTATAGACGACCCCGTCCAACCGCCCTGTACCTGTATCCAGCAACTGGCTGCGCATATCAGGCGTGGTGTCGATCAGAACCGAGGTTGTGCCATCTGGCCCGTCGCGTTCGACCAGCATCGAACAGCGGCGCCGGACGTTCCTGGGGTTCGCAGGGTCACAATCGCCCCATTGACCGCCCAATCGCGGCACGCCGCCAGAGGATCCGCAGCCCAGAATTGTAAATCGGAAGCCGGTCATGCGGCGGCCTTGTATGATGCCGCTTTGGTGAACAGCCGGTCGAAGTTTGCCTGTGTCTGGTCAGCAAAAGCGGCATAGTCCATGCCAAAGATTTCGGCCCCCTTTTGGGCCGTGTGCACAGTATAGGCCGGCTCGTTTCGTTTGCCGCGATAGGGCGGCGGGGCCAGATAGGGCGCGTCGGTTTCCACCAAAATGCGATCCACCGGGGCGCTTGCGAAAATGTCCCGCAATTCCTGGCTCTTGGGGAAGGCGGCTATGCCGGACATGGACAGGTAAAAACCTAAATCCAAGGCGGCCTTGGCCAGTTCAGCAGAGGAGGAGAAGCAGTGCATGACGCAGGAATAGGGCGCGTTGCGATATTCTTCGGCCAGAATGCCGGCCATATCTTCATCAGCTGCGCGGGCGTGAATGATCAGGGGCAACCCGGTGCGCTGGGCTGCTTCGATATGGATGCGCAGGGACTGTTTCTGAACTTCCGCGCTATCTGCGGTATAGTGATAGTCCAGGCCGGTTTCACCGATACCGACGAATTTCGGATGCTGTGCCAGGGCGACCAGATCATCGACCGAGGCCAATGGCTCGTCCGCGGCGCTCATCGGGTGTGTGCCGGCGGCATAGAAGACCGGCGCGTGGGCTTCGGCAATCGCACGGACAGCGGGTTCGTTGCGCAGTTTGGTGCAGATCGTCACCATCCGGGTCACGCCAGCCTGGGCTGCACGCGCGATGATGTCGTCCAACTGGCCTTCGAAATCCGGGAAGTCCAGATGGCAGTGGCTGTCGGTAATCTGGGGGGTGTCGCTCATCTGTTCTGACCGGCGGTTTCCTGTATCTTGAACACCGTATCTAGGACCAGAGCGGCAGGGTCAAGGTTGACAGCCTGACCATGTCGCGCCCGGGCTGTGATCGTCGCGGCGACCTCGGCCCAGCGACGGGCTTGATCCGGCGATGCTGACAGACGCGCCAGTGTTTCACCCTCGTTGGGGGCGGCTTCAGGAACCAGGGGCGTGCCTGTTGCCCCGGTCAGGGCCAGCCGTGACAGAGCAACGTCGATCAATGTCAGCAAAAGTTCAAACCGGTCTGCCGCGCCGCGCTGCGCTGCCGCTTCGGCCAAAGCCAGCGCGCGCTGGCGGTCCATGCGGGGCAGGGTGCCCAGAATGGCGATCAGTTCGGCATAGATGTCCAGACCACCCAGATTGATCAAACGCACGGCGTCTCCGACTGAACCTGCCGCAAGTGCGGCGAGGTGTTCTGTCTGCGCGGGAGTTTCGGTTTCCGTTTGTGACAGGGCGGCCTGCATGTCTTGCGCGTTCAGCGGGCCGAGGCGCAGCGTGCGACAGCGTGAACGGATGGTTGGCAACAGGCGTGAGGGTTGATGCGATACCAGCAAAAGGGTGGTGCGGGCAGGCGGCTCTTCCAGCATCTTCAGCAACGCGTTGGCGGCGCTGACGTTCATTTCGTCTGCTGAATCCACGATCACGACGCGGCGGCCGCCGTCGGCAGAGGACAGGCCAAAAAACTTCCCAAGCTTGCGGATGTCATCTACGACGATCTCACCGCGCAGCCGTCCCTGATCGTTCAGCGACCGGGTTATCGCCGCCAAACCCGGTTCTGCCCCCGCCTGAATGCGATGGGCCACCGGGTGGTCGGGATCGATGTCGAGCGTCTTGGGCGGAGGCGGCGCGCTGAACAACCCGTCATCCTCTGCCGGCGGCGTGGCCAGCAGAAACCGTGCAATTCGCCAGGCCAGTGTCGCCTTGCCGACACCGCGTGGCCCTGTCAGCAGCCAACCGTGATGCAAACGGTCTGACGTGTAAGCGGACAGAAATGTCTGTTCCGCCGCGTCCTGGCCAAAAAGCCGACCGGTTTCGCGCGGATGTGGTGCGCCCGGCACCTGATCCGGAGAAGGGATATCGTCGCTCATCGTCTACCGCAGTGCTGCCTGGACGAGTTTTGTCACATCCTGCGCAACGCTGTCCATGTCCCTGTTGCCATCCACGATGTGAAACCTGTCCGGGAACTCATCGGCCAGCGCCAGAAAGCCGGCGCGCATCTTCTTCTGCAATTCCGGGCCAAAGTCCTCGAACCGTTCTTCGGTGCCTTGTCGCCCCTTGGCGCGTGCCAGGCCCGTTTCAGGGTCCATGTCGATCAGCAGCGTCATGTCCGGTTCGCGCCCGATCATCAGGCTGTGCAACTGATCCACCAGATTTCGCAGGTCGCCCCGGGACAGGCCCTGATACATACGTGTGCTGTCAGCAAAGCGGTCGCAGATCACCACCTTCCCTGCTGCCAGTGCAGGTTCGATGGTGCGCTCCAGATGGTCGCGGCGGGCCGCGGTGAACAGCAGAATCTCGGTCTCGGCCGACCAGCGATCCGGGTCGCCCTCCAAAACCAGTCTGCGAATTTCCTCGGCCCCCGCAGAGCCGCCGGGCTCGCGCGTCAGTACCACCTCGTGACCCTGCGCACGCAGATGTTCCGCCAGCATCCGCGCCTGTGTTGACTTGCCTGAACCGTCAATGCCTTCGAAGGTCAGAAAAAACCCCGCTTTCGTCACATCGACTCCAGCGGGTTGTTGATCACGTCTTTCAATACGATACCGCCGACGGTCAGCATGCGCACCACAAACCCGCCAATCGCAACATCTTCGGCTGCCACCAGAGGCCGCCGGATTTCCGGCAACCCTTCGGGCTTGATCACCAGTTCGGCCAGTTGCTGACCTTTCTTGACGGGCGCGTTGATCGGGCCCTCATAGACCACTTCGGCCTCGACATTCTGGGTGCCCAGAACCGGGAACAGCACATTCAGATCACCTTCGGGAACAAGCCCCACGGTCTTTTTCTCGCCCATCCACAGCTTGGCTTCGGCTATCGGCGTTTCCGCGGTGGCAACTGTCCTCTCGACAAAATTTCGAAACGACCAGTTAACCACGGCCTCAGCCTCCTCTGCCCGCTGGCCGGTGCTGTCGAGACCCGTCAGCACAAAGATCACCCGCCTGTCGCCTTGTTTGGCGGACCCGACAAGGCCATAGCCCGCTTCTTGCGTATGGCCGGTTTTCAGGCCATCTGCACCGATATCCAGCCGCAGCAACGGGTTGCGGTTGCGGGCGTTCGAGGGTGCGCGGCCATCGAATTCGAAAACCTCTTCGGCGAAAAGGGGGTAGTATTCTGGAAAGTCCGAGATCAGCCGATCCGCAAGAACGGCCAGATCATGAACCGACATCATATGCCCGGCGGCGGGCCAGCCGTTTGAATTTGCGAAGTTCGAATTGTTCATGCCCATCTGCTTGGCCCGCTGGGTCATGTATCGCGCAAATCCTGCTTCGGTGCCATCCGGGCTGAGCGCTTCGGCGATGACCACGCAGGCGTCATTGCCCGACAAAACGATTATGCCGCGCAGCAGGTCTTCGACACGTACGCGATCCTGCGTGTTCAGGAACATTGTCGAGCCGCCATAGCTCATCGCGTGTTCCGAAACAGGCAGGGTTTCGTCCAGCGTCAAGCGCCCGTCCCGCAATGCTTCGAATGCAACATAAAGCGTCATGAGCTTGGACATCGACGCAGGCGGCAATGGTTGGTCGGCTTCTTTCGACAGCAGCACGGTACCGGTGGTTTGGTCGATCACATAAGCCGCGCGGGCGGATGTATCAAAAGCCTGGGCAGGTATCGCCAGAACGGCAAGCCCAAGAGCCAGAACGGATGTTCGTATTGAGGATAGCATGTTACGCCTCCCTTAATCAGTCGGTTACCGTGAACGCGTCTTTGAAGCCAAGGTCTTTCACGTCCTTTTGAAAGGCTTTGCGCTCGGCCCGGGTTGCGGCGGGGCCAACCAGCACGCGCCAGACAGTACTATTTGCTGTTTTCAGTTCCCGTACAACTGTGGGCATGCCGTTCCGACGCACCTTTTGGGCGGCTGACTTGGCGTTCGCCTCGACGCTGAAGGTTCCGATCTGAACAAACGGTTTGCTCAGAGATGTCGCCGACGTTGTGGCGGCTGCGACAGGAGTGGCTTCTGACGCATCAATTGCGGCTGCGGCCCCCTCTACCGGGTCCAGTGGCGTTTCGGTGATCGCGGCGGGGTCTTTCTTTTGCCACCATTTCCGCTTGGCAGGTTGCTCGGCGGGGGGCGTGACCGGTGCATCCGACAAAGAGGGGGACGCCACGGCTTCGGCGGCTTCGGCGGCTACGTCTGCGCTGTCAGTCGCCGTATCTGCCGCGGCCACGGCAGTTCCCGCAGCCGCAGCTGCGGGGGCTTTCTTCTGCCACCATTTCCGCTTGGCTGGTTTTTCGGCAGATGCTTCGACCTGATCGTCCGCAGAAGTGGCCGTCTCGGCGTCTTCGCTTGCGGGCTCGACGTCTTCAGCCGTTTCATCCGATGCACTGGCCGCACCCGCGGCAACCGCAGCCGTACCCGCCGCGGCGGCGGCTGTTTCCTTTTTCTGCCACCACTTCCGTTTGGCCGGTTTTTCCGGCTCTGTGGACGCTTGAGTGCCGGCAGCTTCATCGGCACCTGCGGCCGTGGTTTCGGCTGCCGTTTCTTCTGCCTCCGGCGCATCCTCCGACGACGGTTCTTCGATCTTTTCACGGCGCAGTGCGACGACGCTGACTTTTGTCGGCGCGCCCGCAAGCATTCCCAGCTCTTTCGCGGCAGCGGACGAGACCTGAAGCGCGGGTCCGGGCAGGTTGCGCTCGCGCCGGAACAGGGCGCCGGTCACGGATTTGTTGTTGGACGTGTTTCTGATCACGACACGTTCAGGTTGGGACGCATCCGGGTGCGCAACCCATATCCCGCCAAGAGACGGCCGGCCATCCCAAAGCCCTGCTTCGGTTGTCTGAAAAACTTCAGGGGCTTCGACATCACGCTGAGAGCCGGTGGCCACCTCGGGCAGAAGTTCCGTCTTCCCCGAATTGTCTTCCGGTTTCTCAGCCGATTCAGAAGTTGATAAAGCCTCTTCACATCCGGCCAGTATCGTCAAAGTCAACGCCAGATACGCCAGCCGTTTCGGCCCCGGGCGTGTCTCGATCGCTCGCTTCATCTGCTTATCCCTTGCCTGAAGGGGTTTCGTTTTCCGAACCCCGCTGCCGGTCTGCTGGTTCTGTATGCCAGCCTGTTGCGGTCTTTCGTGCGGATCATAACGTGGCTGAAGTGTCATGGAAAGACCGCTGCACAGGCTTCGGCAAGATTTCCCGATTTCGACTTGCCTCTGGTCGAACTTCGCCTTAGACCCTGCTGTCGACGGGGAGGTGGCAGAGTGGTCGAATGCGGCGGTCTTGAAAACCGTTGGGCGTGAGAGCGTCCCCAGGGTTCGAATCCCTGTCTCCCCGCCATAAAATGGCAAATTCGACCACACGCTGACCGTCTCTTGTTATTTTCCGAACCAACGGTTTTCCCGGAAGATTCCCATGTTCGGTTCCTGTTCTGGTCCCGCTTGGGCCGAGCCTGCTTTGCGAGTCGCATTTGGCCGGTACCTGCCGAGTATTCTAGAACCATAGAGAGGCTTTTGTGACCTGCGATGGCCGCAATCTGGAGGTGAGTACATCCGGCCTCGGCCAATTCGCTTGCTGCGCTGTATCGCAGGCAATATCGACATCTACAAAGACCACACCAGGATGATCCCCCGAAATGGGTTGGGGCAGGGGGGGCGGCCAATCGGCTCGGCAAAGTGCCGCCGGGACGCCCCGAAGGTTGCCGGGAAGGGTTCGCCAATATTTATGACGAAGCAGCCGAAGCCATTCCGGAGTGCAGAAACGGAAGTTCGCCTGACGCGTCTGCGGTCTATCCAACGGTCCAAGATGGGTTTGAGGGCGTCCGGTTCGTAACCGCATGCGCGCAAAGCTCGGCCAGAAACTCGGCCTGGGTCAAGCTGGAGTGTGGTTTTCAGCCTTGCGGGTTGAATTGCTGGCCTCGCATGAAAAAAACCGGGTTGAGGCGGGCAGGCGCCTCAACAATCGACGCGGCCATTCTGGGCGCGCAAGTTTGGGTCGTGTCACAAACATCGCGCTGTTAGCACTTCCACGGCGTCATCAAAGGTTTGTACGCTGCTCTCGGCCCGAGCCGTCAGATGAGCGCCTTCCAGCAAGGCCAATGCCGCGCGTGCTTCTGCTTTCGGATCCGCAACACCCGTGATCGACAGATCCGTTTTGCCAAGCGCAAAGACATTCTCGATCCACCGGGTCATCATGCGCCGGAACGCGCGGATTTTGTCGGTGACCTCATTCGACAAGCTTTCCCGGCTGATGATCAGTGACACACATAGGCACAGGGTTTTCCCGTCGTTCAAAGCCGCGCGATAAAGCGCGATCAGTGCGCGCATGCGCGCACCCGCCGTGTCACAAGTTTCCTCGATTTCGGCGCAGCGCCCGGTAAGCTCGGTATGGTAGCGGTCCATCAAAGCTGCTGACAGCGCGGCTTTGGTTGGGAAGTGATAGTGGATCGATGCCTTGCGGATGCCTACATCATTGGCAAGGTCGGCATAGCTGAACCCGTCGAAGCCTTTGCTGCGCACGGCCAATTCGGCAGAATTGAGCAGAGCGGTCTTTGTGTCTATTTCCATGCCGCGTTCATCCTTAATGCGCTCAACAATGCTGCGGTGGTCTCTGCTGCTTCCAATGCACCTTCAAGATATCCCCCAAATTGCGCGGCTGTTTCAGTGCCGCTGAGAATGATCCGGTCTTCCCAGATCCGCGTCATGGCCTTCGGCAAGCCGTATTGCGGATGGGCATATACGGGCTGAAGATCCAGATCGGTCGCTGTGAAGCGGTCGAAGGCCCAGTCTTTTAGGAAAAGCGTGCTGGGGCTGACCGCCTTGCGCCCGAACAATCGCCCCAGCTGCGCCAGAACCTGCTGCCGCAACACCCCTTCATCCCGGCGAGCTTGCGCAGGGATGCCGATGAAACCGAACAGCGCGAAGAGACCACCGCTGGCAGGTGACGCGTCGTGGATTTCCACCATGGGGCCGCGTCGGCTCATGGCATCGCCAGACAGTCCGTCGTCACGCCAGAACGGAGTGTCATAGACCGCAAGCGCCTTGGCCTGACCTGCCATCCATGTCGGGATTTCCCGCATGGCTGATAACGTGCCATCGGGCAGGGTGGGCTCAAAGATCAACTCGGCCGCGATACGTGGGGGTATGGCAAGCACAACATGCCTCGCCCAAATATGCCGCCCAGATTGCGTGGTGACCCGAACCCCACCTTCGGTTCGCGCCAAGGCCGTGATCTGCGTTGACAGGTGGATTGCCCCATCCGGCAAGAGTGCCGACAGCGCATCCGTCAAAGCAGCGAGCCCCCCGATCAGACGATAAGACCCTTCCATGGATGAAAACCCGCGGCCGCGCTCAACACGGCCTCGTTCATCTTCGAAACTCAGCGCGCCGGAGCTGAATTGGTCAAACCTGTGCAGGCCCAGCCGTTCGATCAGCGCGGCAATCCGTGGTTGGCCGGGCCAGAACCAGGCCGGACCCATGTCGAAACGGCCGTCGCTCAGAGCCTCGGTCAGAATGCGCCCGCCCAGACGATTGCGCGCCTCGACGATCAGCACTTCCTGACCTTGATCCACAAGCTGTGTCGCAAGGCTGAGCCCTGAAAGCCCCCCGCCGATGATGAGCGTATCCGTGCGCATGGTTCAGAACCCCTCACTTGAAGAGCGCAGGTTCAGCTTTTGGGGCCCGCTCGACCTGGGGTGTTGCGCCAGGGGTTTTTGGTCACCCATCGGTTACACCGCCGGCGGTTGGGCAAAAGGCAGGTGGCCTGTCTTCATCCAGATCCTGGCCCCGTCCGGCCCCGCAACGGCCATCAGGCTGTGGCCTTCAGGCAGGCGCAGCCAATCGTTTTTGACCAGTTCATCCCCGCCTTCGGTGACCGACCCGTCGATGATCAGAACCTCGATCCCGCCAGGGGCGTCCGAGCGCAGCGTCGCACCCGCGTCTAGGTGGGAGTAGGTCACGACCTCGCGCGCATCCTCATGCAGGATTGCGGTGGCGATACCATTTGCGGGCGCGCCCAGCTCATCCACCATGCTTTTGCGAAACTGGGTTCGGTCGTCCATGTCGAACTGCCAGAGCTTCACGAATATCGTGCAGCCCGGTTCCGACCCCGGCGTGTGTTGCGTGGTGGGCGGATTGCGGACATAGGTCCCCGCAGGATAGTCGCCATGCTCATCCTGAAACACACCATCAAGGACAATGAATTCCTCACCGCCAGTATGGGTGTGTGCAGAGAAATGACTGCCCGGCGCATAACGCACGATTGTGGTGGCCCGGGCGACCTCGCCTCCGATCCTGTCCAACATCCTGCGATCCACACCCTTCATGGGAGAGGCCTGCCACTCCAGCTGGTCTGAGTGAACGACGACGCGGTCAGAGAAGTCCGAATTGATTTCCATGGGGTCAGTTCTCTTTGATGGTTACGACATGGGAACTATCTACCAGTAGGTAGGCAAATGCCAGCTTCAAAGTTCGATTAAGCGCCACTTTTCACAGAGTGTTGAACCTGGTCTTGTCAGAAGGACCTCGTTGAAGTGGGTGGACAAAAACTGAGAGGAGGCTCCACGCCGCCTTTACGGACAGAGCGCGCGCAAACCAAAGAACCAGACGCAACCAGTGTTTGCTGAAAGGGGCCTTAGCGTACTGAAAAGGAAACCTGCCCGACCGCGTTGAGACTGGTGCGCTTTCTGCCCGGGCAATTCTTGTGCTCATTATACCTGAGGGTGCTTCCGGCTTTGGAGATGTCGGACGCACCGCCTTGAATCGCAAAAAGTCGAAACCATGTTGCGATAATTCCGCATTCAAGGGGTAATAAAACGTATCTCTTGAAGGCCCACGCATCCACGTGCTTCACTTTTGGAGCCATGTAAGCCTGTGATTTTGCTGGCCCCAAAAAACCCGAAAGGCACGGCCTTTCAAGACCTGAACCAGAGCGCACCACGGCCCGAGAGGGTGAGAAAAACAAACGCGGAAGCTACCCAACACGGAGATATCAGATGAAAAAAACTGCAACGCTACTTGGAAGCGCGTCCTTCGCGATTGCCGGGCCGGTCATGGCCGCGGATATCGTGATCGGTGTGCCCAACTGGGCCTCGGTGAACGCCACGGCACATATTCTTGAAGTCGTGATCGAAGAAAACCTCGGCCTGGACGTGGAATTGCAAAACGGCACGAACCCGATTGTGTTTGAAGCCATGGACAGCGGTTCGATGCATGTCCATCCTGAAGTGTGGATGCCCAATCAGCAGAACCTGCACGATACCTATGTCAAGGAAAACGGCACCGTCGTCATGAACCAAAACCCGGTTCAGGCCGAGCAGGGCATGTGCGTGCCGACCTATATCGCGGAACAATATGACATCAAGTCGATCGATGATCTGAGCGACCCCGACAAGGTTGCGATCTTTGATACCGATGGCAACGGAACACCCGAGGTATGGATCGGTGCGCCGGGTTGGGCGTCGACCGTCGTCGAGAAGATCCGGGCCAAGTCCTATGGCTATGACCAGATCTTCGAACTGACGGAATACGAGGAAACCATTGCCTATGCCAATTTGGCGAACGCGACAAAGGCGGGCGATCCGTGGATCGGGTTTTGCTACAGCCCGCACTATATCTTCGTGACACAGGATCTGACGGTTCTGGAAGAACCGCCCCACGACCCGGCCACCTGGACAATCGTTCAGCCCACGGATGATCCTGATTGGCTGTCCAAGTCCGAGGCGTCCTCGGCCTGGAACGGGGCAACGCTTCACCTGCACTATGCCAAGGAACTGGAAGAGAGCTATCCCGAAGTGGCCGCCCTGTTCAGCAACTATCAGATGACAGGCGACGATCTGAGCGCGATGGGCAAGGCGCTGGCCGTCGACAACATCGAAGCCGCTGAGTTCGCCAAGGAATGGGTGGCTGCGAATGAAGACACCGTCATCGGCTGGCTGACCAACTAAACAATCACTCTTTGGGCCGTCGCGCAAAACCGCGGCGGCCTTTTTCTGTCGGGCAGGGCTTCGCCCTGTGGGGGATAAATGGACGAACCTGTCGTAAAATTAGAAAACGTTTGGAAGATCTTTGGCTCGCGTGCTGAAGAGGCAATGGAAGCGGTCAGAAACGAAGGCATAGGCAAGCCGGAAGTTCTGGAGCGGTTCAACTGTGTTGTCGGCGTTCAGGGCGCCACGTTCGAAGTGCCGAGGGGTGAGATTTTCTGTATCATGGGGCTGTCCGGCTCGGGCAAGTCCACATTGGTGCGCCACGTGAATCGATTGATCGAACCGACGGCGGGTCGGATCGAAATTCTGGGTCACGATGTTTCGAAACTGTCGGAAGCCGAGTTGCGCCGCATTCGCGCCCAGCAAATCGGTATGGTCTTTCAGCACATGGCGCTGATGCCGCATCGTTCCGTGCGTGATAATGTGGCCTATCCATTGGAGATCCGAAAGGTTTCCAAGTCAAAGCGCTGGGCCGTCTCGGATCACGCGCTGAGCCTGGTGAATCTGACAGGTTACGAGGACCGTCTGCCCAAAGAGCTTTCGGGCGGGATGCAGCAACGCGTGGGGATCGCGCGGGCGCTGGCTTCGGACCCGGAAATCCTGTTGATGGATGAACCGTTCTCGGCCCTCGATCCGCTGATCCGTCTGCAATTGCAGGACCAGTTCAAAGCACTTGTGGCACAGCTGAAGAAGACCACGCTGTTCATCACCCACGATCTGGACGAAGCCATTCGGATCGGCCACCGGATTGCGATCATGAAGGACGGCGTCATCGTGCAGATCGGAACACCCGAAGACATCGTCATGAACCCGTCCGACGATTACGTGCGCGAATTCGTTCAGGGCATCTCAAAACTCAAACTGGTCAAGGCGCATTCCATCATGGAGCCGGTGGGCAGTTATTCAGGGCCGCTCGACGGTGCGCCCCGAGCGGACGAGGGCGCGGATCTGGATCAACTGATCGACCTGGCCGTGAATTCTGATCTGCCGGTCGTCATCACGGATGCGGGCGTTGATGTGGGCGTCGTGACCAAGCCGCGCCTGTTGCGCGGTATCCAGGGGGGCAAAAATGACTGATGCTGCAACAGAGATGAAAGTAACCGCCGCCTCTGATATCGAGGTCGATCGCGAGGCCCTGGACCTTTCCATCAAAGAGTTCGCGGGTCCGAACGGTGACTACTATGTCAACGCATTCCACAAGATTCATGATGCGACCAGCGCGATTCCCAACACATTCAACAAGTGGGCCGCGTTGCTGGGGCCATTCTGGTCTGCGTCACGCGCCATTTGGGGCATGTTCTGGACCTTTCTGATCCTTGAGATCATCGCGTGGGTTCAGATCGGCAGGGGCGCGTGGGGTAATCCCGGCGCCGATTTCGCGGACCGCGCCGCCCGTCAGCAGGAACGCGCGGCCGAACTGTTGGCGCGCGCAGCGGATGCCACGGAACAGGCCGATATCGACCGTTTCACCAAACTGGCCGAGAACATACAGAAAGCCGCGACCACAAGCCTGGAAAGGGCCGCCGCCGCCCAGTCCGAGGCGGCAGGCATCCTGATTACCGGGTTGTTGATGTTGCTGGTGTTCAAGTTGGTTCAAGGGTTCTACGCCGACCGCGTCTACGAAAAACAGTACTCGAACTGGCGGATCGATCCGGACAGCACGGAAAGTGGGCGTTCGACCCGTAATATCGTCATGGGTGCGATCCTTGTCGCAGCAATCGGACCATTGATCGTGTACAAGTTCACCGTGAACGCATCCCTTCCATTGTTGGACGCGTTCCCGGAACAGCAAGTGTCTGCGATGTTTCTTGGCGAGGGCAACGGCACGCTGTTCTCGAGCCTGGCAAACTGGATGGAGGCCAGGATTGATGCTGCGGCGGCAGCTGGAGGCGACGTATTCGACGGGATCGTGGCGGGTGTCCGGTCGGTGCTTGATGCGCTGACGATTGCACTGATCGGGTCACCCTGGCCGGTGGTCATGCTGGTCATCTGTGTGACGGCCTGGCGTGCGGCGGGACCAAGGGTTGCCATCTTCACCGCATCTTCCCTGGCCTATATCGCGTTGCTGGGGTACTGGGACGTGGCGATGGAAACGGTTGCTCTGGTCGGTGCGGCGGTGTTGCTGTGCGTCGTTTTCGGCATTCCGCTGGGTATCTGGTTCGGCAAATCGCAGCGCGCCTATCGCGCGGCGGAACCGGTTCTGGACCTGATGCAGACGCTTCCCGCCTTCGTCTACCTTATCCCGATCATCGCCTTTTTCGGCACCGGCAACCCGCCGGGAATTCTGGCCACCATCATCTTTGGCATGCCGCCGGTGATCCGCCTGACGGCGCTGGGCATGCAAGGGGTTCCGGAAAGCATCAAGGAGGCTGCGGTCGCCTTTGGCGCGTCGAAATGGCAACTGTTGAAGGATGTTGAAATCCCTCTGGCGCTGCCATCGATCATGACGGGTGTAAACCAGACAATCCTGATGTGCCTGTCCATGGTCGTGATCATCTCGCTGATCGGCGGGGGCGGCCTGGGCAAGGAAATCCTTGAGGCGCTGCAATACGCCGCCAAGGGGCCGGGCCTGCTGGGTGGCTTTGCGATCCTGTTCCTTGCCATGGTCATGGACCGGATCGTACAGGGCGCGTTCCGGCGAGAAGACGAAAAACTCTGAACGCAGACGCCCCCGGTTCCGATCGGGGGCGCTTTTCTTTGAACCGGGGAAGCCATGACAGATCCCTATGAACAGTCGATGATGGACAACCTGTATTGGTGGGGCGTGCCTACATTGTTCCGGTGTCCCCATGTCGGGCCGGAAGGGCAGGATATCGCGCTGGCGGGCGTGCCGCATTCAACCGGCAACGGCACGACCGAAAGGGACCAGCACCTGGGGCCTCGCGCGTTGCGGCATGTCTCGGCCGTACAACGCAGGGTGCATTCGGTCTTTGAAATTGATCCCTGGCAGAGTGCGCGGATCGCCGATGTTGGTGATGTGCCTTTTCCAAAGGCCAACGACAACGAAGACTGCATCGAACGCATCACTGAATTCTACAAGACCATAGACACGGCCGGAGCGCGCCCCGTTTCCGTCGGAGGCGACCATTCCATCACCGGTGGCATTGTTCAGGCCCTGGGTTGCGGCAAACTTGCGGGCGGACAGCCGGTCAGCTTTCTGCATCTGGACGCGCATACGGATGTGTTCACCAAGGTCGATCACTTTCTGGGGGCCAAGAAATCCGCGGCTCACTGGGGGGCCTATCTGGCCGATCAGGGGCAGGTGGATCCAACCCGGTCGATGCAGATCGGTCTGCGGGGCCATCCACGCAGCCTGGACTGGCTGCAACCGTCGTACGATTACGGGTACAACATCGTCACCATGCGAGAGTTCCGACAACGCGGGTTGGCCGATGTGGTCGCGCAGACCAAAGAGGTTTTGGGTGACCGCCCGGTTTACATCACCTTCGATCTGGACTGTCTTGACCCAACCGTCGCGCCTGCCGTGTCCAATCTGGAACCGGGCGAGAAGGGGTTTGACATCGATGAGGCGGTCGGCATCCTGCGCGCGGCGCGCGGTTTGAACATCGTCGGCGGCGACGTGGTCTGCATGATGCCGACCAAGGACAGCCCCAACAACATCACCGCACTGACGGCGGCGGCGGTGATGTTCGAGATGATTTCGATGATCGCCGAGAACGTCGCGCGGGCCTAGCGCCGCGCGTCGATCGCCTGTGCCAGAACGCAAAGCAGTTCGAACATCAGCGAGATGCCAAGCCACGCCGTTCCACCGTCGGGGTCGAATGGCGGTGACACTTCGACAAGATCGGCGCCGACAAGGTTCAGACCGGACATCCTGCGAATGACCTGCTGGGCCTGAAAGCTGTTGGGTCCGCCGATTTCAGGTGTTCCCGTACCGGGGGCGTAAGTTGGATCAACAAAGTCGATGTCAAAGGTGCAGTAGGTCGGCTGCATGCCAACGATCTCGCGCACTTCGTTCATGACGTCGTCTATGCCCCGGTCGAACAGCTCTTCGATACGGATGATGCGGATGCCCTGCGCCTCGCCCCATTCGATATCATCAGTGTTGTAGGCCGTGCCACGGATTCCGACTTGTACGAAACGCTTGGGGTCCACCAACCCTTCCTCGACAGCGCGGCGGAACGGGGTGCCGTGGGTGAACTTGTGACCTCCGAAATAGGTATCGAACAAGTCCGTGTGACTGTCGAACTGGATCAGGCCAACCGGACCCGAAGCGGCCAGGGCACGAAGGACGGGCAGGGTGGTCAGGTGATCCCCTCCGGCCGTCAATGGCGTGATGTTGCGGGCTTGAAGATCCGTGTAGAAACGCGTGACCCGATGCAGCGTGTCTTCTATGTCGACGGGATTGGGGGCAACGTCTCCTAGATCTGCGCAGTTCACCATTGCAAACGGTGCCACTCCCGTAACCGGGTTCATCGCCCTGATCATCGTGGAATAGTCCCTCAGTTGCCGTGGGCCATGTCGTGCGCCGGGGCGATTTGTGGTTCCGCCGTCCCAAGGGATACCCACGAGGCCCAGTTCGACCTCCGAGATCCGTTCGTGCGCCAGATCCAGAATAGGCAGGCGCATGAATGCGGGAATGCCGGCAAATCGGGCCAGTTCCATGGCGGATACCGGTTGAAAAAATGAATCGGCCATGATGCCCCATCCTATGCAAGTTTCTCCAGTGACCCTAACGGTTCGGCAACGTGCTGGGAATGCCCGCCGTCATTCAGGGCAGGATACGAAAACGTCGGCGAATTTCGGCGTCTTGTTCTGAGGTGAGGTATTCAGGGTGATGCGTGCTCAACACCTCTTGAGCGACTTGCCGTGCGGATGACCATGCATCCAGTGCACCGTCTGTTTGCCACGTGCGAGGCTCCTGGCGATCGGCGAGTTTCGGATAGAAGTAATCTCGTTCCATGGCTTCATAGGTTTGTTCGCTGCCCAGAAAATGCCCCTCGCCCAGAACCGAATGGCAGATGGCGTCAAAGCCAAGGTTCGCTTCGGTGACCTCGATCCCGCGCAGGATGCGATACGTGTGCGAGTGCATTTCGTTGTCCAGAACAAAGGCCTCGAAGCTGACCCCAAGCAGAGATGCCGTCATCCCCGAACTTTCATAAATCAGATTGCCGCCTGCCAGCGCTGCCGCCAGCGATGTGATGCCTTTTTCAGCCCCGTGTTGGGCGTCGATGGCCTTGGCATCGGCCATCGAAGCGGCCACACCCGATGGCAAACCCAGCCAGTTCGTGATTTGCGCTGACGCTGCATTCAGGATTGCGGTCTCACCGCTGCCACCTGCGAAAGAGCCGGTCCTGAGATCCACGATGAAAGGCCAGTTGGAAAAGACCATCGGAAAGCCGGGTTTGATCGCATTGACCATCACGAGGCTGGCCAGCGTTTCGGCCAGTGACTGCGCCAGAAATCCGGCCAGAGTTGCCGGGGCGGTTGCGCCCGCTTGCGCGGCCGTGATGCAGGACATCGGTATGTTATGGGCGACGCATTCATAGACAACATCCACGGCATCCTCGCCATATCGCATTGGCGAAATGATCGGGCTTATATGTGCTTTCAGGAAGGGGCGTTTGGCGAATTCCCCCGCCCCTCCGGCGACGATGTCCAGCATCTCGACGATCGGGCCGACATGTTCCGCCAACGTGAAGGACGTTGCTATTGGTTTGGTTGTGTTCCGTACCAAAGCATAAACCGTGTTGACGTCCAGATCGAACACATCGGGGACGTCGGTCGCCACGCAGCACCGGGTGAACCAACTGACATTGGCCAGCGTGTCCTGTAGCCGGGTGAAATCATGCAGATCCGCCAGGGTAGACGGGCGATAAAGCCCACTGTTGATATCAAGTGTCTGAACCGCAGCACCGCCGGTGCCAAAATACACGCGGTCGCCACCCACCTCGATGGACCGGTTTTCATCCCGGCCATGAAAGGTGAAGCTCTTCGCGGCCGAGGCGATGGCCTGTTCGACCATTGAACGGGGAAAAACCAGCCGGTTCTGTTCCCGGTCCTGAGCCCCCGCTGCCCTGAGGTCGATGGCCAGCCTGTCCGGCACGTCTCCCATCCCCAGTTCTTCCAGCAGACGCAGCGCGGTGTCGTAAATTTTCTCGATTTCCGATAGGTCCAAGGGCCTGAATGCCCCGCCTTTTTGGCCGGGCGGGCAAGGGTCAAAAACGGGCTTGGCCGCACGCTGTGCGTGCCGTGCCTTTCGACCGCTTCTTTTGACGCTCTTCGATGGCATTCGTTTACGTTACCTTGCGTTTTCCTGCACCCTAGGACCCAACTTGTCCCGGTATCAAAGAAGAAGTGCCGTTTTCAGAATTCGAAATCGCGGTTTCGATTTTCCGGCACCCGCATCTGCCCTGTTGTATGCCCATCCCGTTATTCAGCAAGACTGGTGCCGAAGATTAAGGAGCAATGCCATGAAGTCGCGTACCAGAGCCGTTGTGATAGGGGGCGGGATCGCCGGGTGTTCGACGCTCTACCACCTGACCCAGGAAGGGTGGACAGATGTGGTTTTGGTCGAACGGAATGAACTGACCTCGGGCACGACATGGCATTCGGCGGCGCAGGTCACCAATTTCGGCATGAACCAGACGATGGTCGGCCTGAAATCCCATTCGATCCGTCTGTACAAGGAACTGGCCGACGATCCGGATTATCCTATCAACTATCACCACGCAGACGGTGGGATACGTCTGGCGAACACCGAAGGGCAGATGCAAGGCTATCGTCACTTCGCGTCCATGGCGCGGGGGATGGACGTGCATTTCGAGGTGATCGACGCGGATGAATGTGCCCGGCGACACCCGTTGATTTCGACCGACAATCTCATCGGCGGGCTTTGGGATCCGCTGGACGGCGACATCGATCCGGCGCAATTGTGCCAGGCCCTTGCGCGCCGGGCACGCAAGGCGGGTGCCGAGGTGTATCGAAATACGCCGGTGACCGCGCTGACACAGCACAGCGATGACACCTGGACGGTGCATACCGAGCACGGGGATATCGACTGTGATGTCGTCGTCAACGCCTGTGGTTACAGGGTCAACGAAGTCGGCGCCATGATGGGTGTGCATCATCCTGTGTCGTCCATGGAACATCAGTATTTCCTGTCCGAAGAGATTGAGGCTATCCGGGATGCCGGTCATCGGATGCCGCTGCTGCGCTGCCCGATCAGCGACTATTATTGCCGACAGGAAAAGAACGGGCTGCTGCTTGGGTTCTACGAGCAGGGATGCAAAACCTGGGGTATGGACGGTATTGATCCGAACTTCGTGAACGCGCTGTGCCCGGATGATCTGGACCGTGTAACCGATGTTCTGGAAGGGGCCTTTGCGCGCATGCCCGCCTTGATGGAGGTTGGCATTCACACCGTGGTCAACGGGCCGATCACCTACACAATTGACGGGGCGCCTCTGGTCGGTCCGATCCCGGGCAAGCGCAACGCGTACTGCATCATTGGCCTGCGGGCCGGGCTGGGTGAAGGTGGCGGTCACGGGTGGTTGCTGGCGCAGCAGATCGTACATGGCGAGGCGTGCTATGACATGTGGTGCCTCGACCCGCGGAGGTTTTCGGGTCACGCAAATGTGGAACTCACCGCGCTCAAGGCGATCGAGGATTATCAGAACGAATTCAGGTTTCATTTTCCGCATGAACACCGCCCCGCGGGCCGACCCGCCAAGACGACCCCTCTGACGCCTGTTCTGGCATCCGAAGGGGCCGAGTTCACTGTGGTCAACGGGTGGGAAAGGGTGGACTATTTCAAACCCGATCCCGATTTCTCGCCATCGCTCAGTTTCGATTTTGACGAAACCTTCGATGTGGTGGCCGCCGAAGTCGAAAACACTCGAACCGGCGTCGGGCTTGCCGAGGTCAACGGGTTCAACCGCATCGAGATCACGGGATCCGACAGGCACGCATTCCTGGACCGGTTGTTTTGCGGGCTTGTTCCTCGGCGTGAGGGGCGTGTCGGGTTGGGATACCTGTTGAATGACCACGGTATGATCAAGTCAGAAGCGACGATTGCCAATCTGCCCGCCAGCGACCGGGGACCGGCCCGCGTTTGGTATGGCTCTGCCGCGGCAAGCGAGTTTCACGACATGGATTGGTTGCGCCTGCATCTGCGCAGCGATGAGGACGTTCAGTTGCGCAGCCTGACGAACGATCAGACCATTCTGGTTCTGGCTGGCCCGAAGTCGCGTTCTGTCCTGTCAGCCTGCACCAGAGGAGATTGGTCGGCAGATGCGTTCCCGTGGCTCAGCGTGCGCGAGTGTTTTGTCGGTATTGCTCCGGCCACGGTCATGAACCTGAGTTACTCGGGCGAGCTGGCCTATGAAATCCATGTTCCCAACGCCTCGCTCTATGCGGCCTATCTTGCCTTGCGCGAGGCCGGCGAAACGCACGGGCTGAAACTGTTCGGTGCCAGGGCCGTTGAATCCATGCGCATGGAGAAGAGCTTTTTGCACTGGAAAGCCGATCTGATCACCGAATTTGATCCTTTTGAAACCGGCCTGGATCGGTTCGTCCGGTTGGACAAGGGCGCCTTCGTGGGGCGTGATGCCCTGTTGAAACGGAAATCGGAAGGACCGCGACGCAAGCTGGTCCCCTTGCGCATCGATTCAACCCATGGCCCGGCGCATCCCGGCGCATCACTGATGCAGGATGATACCGTCGTTGGTACTGTCACGTCGGGCGAATGGGGGCATCGCACGAAGCTGAATCTGGCGCACGCTTTCATCCATCCGTCCCTGACGCAGGTTGGCCGTGAAATGAAACTGGACAGTTGCGGGAAACGGATCGGTGCGACGGTTATCAGCCCAAGCCCGTACGACCCGGATTTTGTGCGGATGAAAGCCTAGAAACGACCCTTTCGATCAACTTCTTCATTGCCGCAGGGGCAAAACTTTGCTTCGCTAGTTTCGAACAAATCGAAACAATGGTTGGTTGCCGTGTCCAAATCTCTGAGTCTTCGATGGCTGGAAGTGTTTCAGCTGATCGCCAAATCCGGATCGATTCAGCAGGTCGCATCAGAAACAGATTTGTCGATCAGCACGGTTTCGAACCACCTGCGCAGCCTTGAACGCGCGTTGGGGATTGATTTGGTCGACCATGGGCGCCGCCCCATGGGCCTGACGCCGGCGGGCGAGGTATTTGCCCGCTATGTGCGTGATGGTCTGACTGTGCTGAAGCGTGGTGAGGCCGAAATTCGAACGGGAAACTGGCAGCATGCGACGGACTTGCGACTGGCTTTGGTCGATGATTTTGACAATCAGATCGCGCCCGATCTTGTTCGTTTTCTGGCACAGGCTCTGCCACGGTGCAATTTCCGCCATTTCACGCGTCCCAGCCACGAAATTCTTGCAAAACTCCAGGAACACAAGCTTGACGTGGGCGTCGCCACGCGACCGCTGGGTCGCACCGAAGGGCTGATCGAATACCCGCTGATGAGAGACCCCTTCATCGTCGTGGTTCCCAACAAGTTTGAAGGGTCTCCGGATGAGCTGTTCAACCCGGATGCCGAATTACCGTTGTTGAGGTATTCGCGCGACTATGTGATCGGCAAGCAGATCGAAACTCAACTGGCCCGGAGCAAATACAGCCTGCCCAACCGGTTTGAGCTGGAGTGCAATCAATCCATCATCGGCCTGGTTGCGCAGGGCAGCGGCTGGGCAATCACGACCGCCGCGTGCTTTCACCGAACGCAGAGGTTTCACAACAGCGTAAAGGCCATGCCATTTCCCGGCAGCAACTTCGTTCGCACAGTGTCGCTGTTTACAACCGAAGTATATCCGGCAACGACGTCGGTTCTGATCCAGAAGGCCATGAGCAAGTTGATACGTCAGCATTTCACAAGACCGATGTGTGCCCGGCACAATTGGCTGAAGAATGAGTTCCGCACCATGGAGATAGATAGCGTCTAGCCCAATCTGACCGGGTTGCCGAACGACTTGTGGCTGAGGGCGGATGCTCGCTGGGCTTTGAATGGACATGCCATGTTGGTGCTTGGGGAAACCGGACCGACATTCGAATTGCGGTCTGCGCTGGTCCGGGTTCTTTTTGACAAGGTGGCGAATTCGTCTCGCCTCGGGCTCAATGCGCTTCTAGTCTCTGAACAACAGGCAATCACGTTAACAGGAAGCCAAATGAGCTGGATCAGAACCATCCCATTCGAGCAGGCCACGGGCAGGCTGAAGAAACTCTATGACCGCGTCACGGGCCCGGACAACAATGTGGACAATATCATGATGGCGCATTCGTTGCGTCCGCATTCGATGGAAGGGCACATGGCGATCTACAAGGCGGTGCTGCATCACTCGGGCAACAAGATACCGAAATGGTTTCTCGAGGTGCTGGGCGTGTGGGTCAGCTCGCTGAACCGATGCGGATATTGCGTCGAACACCATTTCGCAGGGTTGCAGCGGTTGCTGGGCGATGAAGAACGGGGAAATGCGATCCGGGCGGCGATCGAAGCGCGCGATCCGGCGGCTGCGCCATTGGATGCAGCGCAGGTGGCGGCCATGACCTATGCACGCAAGCTGACCGAGGATCCGGGCAATCTGGTCGAAGCGGATGTGATCGCTCTGCGTGACGCGGGGTGGGACGATGGAGAAATCCTCGAGATCAATCAGGTCTGTTCCTACTTTTCGTATGCGAACCGGACAGTTCTGGGGCTGGGATGTTCGACGGAAGGCGACGAATTGGGTCTGTCGCCCAACAACTCGGACAACCCTGACGATTGGGGGCATCGATAAAGCCTGAAGCAAGGGGTATCGGCAGATCCGGTGCGCTATACGGGCGCCAGATTTGGCCATGTTGACCGAGGGCGGTTCAAAAAGATGTCATTGAGGATTCAGGCAAGGTCCGCTTGGGCACAGCTTGAAAAACGGCGTTTGCATCGGAACCTCGGATCCGGTTTGGAATTTATGGGTTTTTGAGGCATCAATTTGACCCCAATCAAAGCGCATCCTTGGCCTTTCTGCTAGCTCACTTTCGGGACAACAGAAAAGGAAAAATTTATGGATGCCATTGCTCGGGTCAAAGTAGATTCAACTCAGACCAAGACTGGGCCGACCCCGGTTGCAGAGGTCGCAGAGCCCAGCCCGGAAAAGATCCGGCAGGCGTTTGAAAGCGGCAAGTACCCTTACGGCCGCAAGATGGCGCGGTCGGTGTACGAAGAACAGAAGGCCAAGCTTCAGGCAGAGTTGCTGAAGGTTCAGCTGTGGGCGCAGGAAACCGGGCAGCGTTTCGTTCTGCTGTTCGAAGGGCGCGATGCTGCTGGCAAGGGCGGTACGATAAAGCGGTTCATGGAGCACCTCAATCCGCGTCAGGCCCGGGTCGTGGCCTTGAATAAACCCACTTGGGAAGAAAAGGGGCAATGGTATTATCAGCGCTATATTCAGGAACTGCCTACAGTTGGCGAAATGGTGTTCTATGACCGGTCCTGGTACAACCGCGCGGGTGTCGAGCGGGTGATGGGCTTCTGCTCTCCCAATGAATATCTAGAGTTCATGCGGCAGACGCCGGAGTTAGAGCGGATGCTGGTGCGGTCGGGCATCCAGCTTTACAAATACTGGTTCTCGGTCACGCAGGAAGAACAGCAGCGTCGTTTCAAAAGTCGCGAGACGGATCCTCTGAAACAGTGGAAATTGTCACCGATTGACAAGGCCAGCCTCAGCAAGTGGGACGATTACACCGAAGCAAAAGAGGCCATGTTCTTTTACACCGATACCGCGGACGCGCCGTGGACGATCATCAAATCGAATGACAAGAAACGCGCGCGCCTGAATTGCATGCGCCATTTCCTGTCGACGCTGGACTATCCGGGCAAGGATCACGACATTGTGGGTGAACCCGATCCGTTGATCGTGGGGCAGGCGCATCACGTCATCCACCGGTCCGAGCATATTTTGGGTACAGCATTGCACCCGGACGCCCGTTAACCGCCACGGTGCCTGCTCTTGTCGTGTGAGCAGGCACCGGAGTCTCATATTGAAATTTTAGTGATCTTCTCTTGTCCCGCGCCAAGCCCGCGCATATGGCTGGTGCAATGACAAAAGTGATGACATATCCGGCCCACTTTCGGGCGATTGCCGTGCTTGGCCTGCCGTTGGTCGGTGGCCACCTGGCGCAGTTTGCCATTGGCCTGACCGACACTATCATGCTGGGCTGGTACGGGGTCGAGGCGCTGGCAGCCGTTACCTTGGCCAGCAGCTATTACTTCGTTTTGTTTTTGTTTGGCGCGGGGTTCGGCTGGGCCGTCATGCCGATGGTTGCCACTGCGGCGGCAGAAGGGGACGAAACCAGCATTCGCCGCTCGACCCGCATGGGGCTGTGGTTGTCGCTGCTGTATGCTGCGGTGGTCATGCCGTTGTTGTGGTGGTCCTATCCGATCCTGATCGCCATGAAACAAGAGCCGCATATCGCTGAAACCGCGTCGGAATATCTGCGCATTGCTGGTTGGGGGTTGTTTCCGGCGCTCATCGTGATGGTGTTGAAATCCTACCTTGCGGCTCTGGAGCGAACTCAGATCGTGCTTTGGATCACGGTTGCGGCGGCGGTTGTGAACGGGTTTACCAACTATGCGCTGATCTTTGGCAACTGGGGCGCCCCTGAGCTGGGCGTGATGGGCGCAGCGATCGCGTCGATCGCGACGCAGGTCGTTTCGCTGGTCGCGGTTGTCGTCTATGTGGTTCGGACCTTGCCGGAACACAGCCTCTTTCAGCGCTTCTGGCGCCCGGATTGGGAAATGTTCATCAGCGTGTGGAAACTGGGCGTTCCCATTGGTCTGACCACCCTGGCCGAGGTGTCGCTGTTTGCAACATCAGCCGTGATGATGGGCTGGCTGGGTCAGGTCCCGCTGGCCGCGCACGGAATCGCCCTGAATCTGGCGTCGGCCACCTTCATGGTACATCTGGGGCTGTCCAATGCGGCCACCATCCGGGCCGGCAACGCGTTGGGCCGCCGGGACAAGGCGCACCTGGAGAAAGGTGCGATTGCCGTGACGGGCATGTCGCTGGTCATGTCCGTCGTGACCGTCATCCTGTTCCTGACATATGCCGAGCCGCTGATTTCCCTGTTTATGGAGGCCGATGATCCGCAGCGCGGACAAATCCTGGCTATCGGGACCGGATTACTGGCCATGGCTGCCCTGTTCCAACTGGTCGACGGGGCGCAGGTGATTGCGCTGGGTCTGCTGCGCGGGTTGCAGGATGCCAAGATTCCCATGGTTATGGCGGCGCTCAGCTATTGGGTCGTGGGAATCCCGGCGTCGTATTATTTCGGCTTCGTCCGTCAGATGGACGGCATCGGTGTCTGGCTGGGATTGGTGCTTGGTCTGGCCTTCGCGGCGGTGTTGCTGATGGCCCGGTTCTGGATGCATTCGGTGCGGCAGATGCAGGCACCGGCGGAACCGGCCTAGTCTTTGCTCAACCGGTCGGCCTTTTTCCGAACCAGAACCGTGCGCAGATCGTGCATCGCCATCAGCAACCTGTCGGTCACATCCTCAAGCTGTTCGTCGCTTGCCTTGGACTGCGCCCATTGCGTTGTCAGGTTCAGATAGTCGACAGCGCGGTGAATATCGTCAATGTCGCGCTGGGCCAGTACGGCCCGGCGCTCTTGCATCCATTGGGCGATCTCGGCCTGATCCCTTTCGGACAACGTCCGTTGCCCGTGCGGCTTGACCTCGCCGTTGCGGATGTTGACGACGGCAATCTGATCCATCTCGATCCGGCGTTGGCGGTTTTCCGTATCGATCCGAAACACGGCAGCCCCGTTTTCACGGATGCGAAAGTAGTATTCGGGAAGGTCGGCAGACATGTTCACCTCAGAGATGCACAAAAGCGCTGTATTCGACCGCAGGCTTCGGTCAGGGCTGCATCGGACGTAGCATAGCTGACCCGGAAGTTGGGTGACAGGCCAAAGGCCGCGCCAAACACGACGGCGACATCCGCCTCTTCCAACAGGGCCGTGGCAAAGGCTTCATCGTTTTCGATGACGGTTCCCGCGGGTGTTGTTTTGCCAATCAGCCCGGCGATCGAAGGGTAGACATAAAACGCGCCCTCAGGTGTCGGGCAGGTTACACCGTCAATCTCGTTCAACATGCGCACCACCAGATCACGGCGGCGTTTGAACGTTTCATTGTTCGGGGCCAGAAAATCCTGTGTTCCGTTCAGCGCTTCTACCGCCGCCCACTGGCTGATCGAGCAGGGGTTCGAAGTGGATTGCGACTGGATCTTGCGCATCGCCGAGATGAGTTCGACCGGACCGGCCGCATAACCGATGCGCCAGCCTGTCATGGCATAGGCCTTCGAAACACCGTTGCAGGTGAGCGTCCTGTCATACAGACCGGGTTCCACCTCGGCTGGCGTGCAGAATTCAAAGCCGTCATAGGCCAGGTGTTCGTACATGTCGTCCGACATGATCCAGACATGCGGATGGCGCATCAGAACATCGGTGAGGGCCTTGAGCTCATCCCGGCTGTACCCTGCGCCTGTCGGGTTGGAAGGCGAGTTGAAGATGAACCATTTCGTCCTGGGGGTGATTGCGGCTTCCAGTTGTTCTGCCGTCAGCTTGAAGCTGTTGGCCAGCGTCGTTTCAACAACAACCGGCGTTCCACCCGCCAGCAAAACCATGTCGGGGTAGCTTACCCAATAAGGCGCGGGGATGATCACCTCGTCACCGTCATTCATTGTTGCCATCAAGGCGTTGTACAGCGTCTGCTTGCCGCCCGTTCCAACTGAGATCTGCGCGGGCGTGTACTCAAGCCCGTGATCGCGCTTCATCTTGGCGCAAACCGCCTGCTTCAGTTCCGGAATGCCGTCTGGAGCAGTGTATTTTGTTTTACCCGCTGCAATCGCTGCAACAGCAGCGTCTTTGATGTTTTGGGGGGTGTCGAAATCCGGCTCACCCGCGCTCAGGCCGATGACGTCGCGCCCGGCGGCTTTCAACTCGGCGGCCTTGGCTGTCATAGCGATTGTGGGCGAGGGTTTGACGCGTGACAGTGTCGCAGACAGGAAACTCATGGATGGCCTCGGTTTGTATGTTCAACCCGACTGTCATAGGGTGCGTCGGAATGACGATCAAGCCGTATGGACACTGTGAATTGGAGACCCGAATGAATGATGAAAAAGACTGGTATGGACCGGACTCTGCGACATTCGGGGACCGTTTGGCAGGCGCTCGCGAAGCGGCCGGAATGACCCAGGCCGAGTTGGCGCGCCGCCTTGGTGTCAAGAAGACGACGATCGTCGATTGGGAAAACGATCTGTCCGAGCCGCGCGCGAACCGATTGTCGATGATGGCGGGGCTGGTCAATGTCTCGATCATGTGGCTGCTGACCGGCGAGGGGGACGGCATGGATGCCCCGGTGGAAGAGGGTGAAGGCGGTATGGAACTGTCAACCGCCGTGGCTGAACTACGCGCCATTCGGGGCGAGATGCGGGTTTGTGCCGAACGTGCGGCGCGGCTGGAAAAGAAAATGCGTCTGATGCTGGAGCAGAAGAATTGAGTGAACCCAGGGACGTACGCATCAAGCGAATGAAAATGCGATCCATGCGGCGCGGGATCAAAGAGATGGACATTATCCTGTCCGCTTATGCCGATCGCAACCTGGCCGATATGGATGCGGCCGGGCTTGATGTCTTTGACGCGCTGCTGCACGAAAACGATCAGGACCTCTATCAATGGGTCACAGGTCAGGTGCAGCCACCGGCGCAGTTTGCCAGTTTGATTTCAAACATCGCGCAGACCTTTCAGAAATAAGAAAAAACCGGCTTAACCGATTTTTCGGACTTTCAAGTCATCGTGTCTCAAACAGCACGACTGAATCGGAGGGTCGGATGAGTATGGAAATGCAGGTCTCCGGGCTGGAAGCCAAGGGGTTCATGACCAGCTATCTTGAGGCGCTGGCCCTGGTGGAACGGCTGCACCGGTTGCTGCTGGACGTCATCAAGGATGAATTCGAGCGCGTTGGCGTGCTGGAAATCAACGCGGTTCAGGCGCTGCTGCTGTTCAATATCGGCGATCACGAAGTGACGGCGGGTGAGCTGAAAAGCCGCGGCTACTATCAGGGCAGCAATGTCAGCTACAACCTCAAGAAACTGGTTGAGATGGGGTATATGCACCACCAGAGATGCGAGATAGACCGCCGCTCTGTTCGCGTGCGTCTGACACCAAGAGGCAGGGAAATCCGCAATATCGTGTCCGACCTGTTTGCGCGTCACGCCGAAGGATTGCAAAGCAGGGGCGTGTTGGAGTTGGAAGGTATCGAAGACATCACCACGTCGCTGCGCCGCGTGGAGCGGTATTGGACGGACCAGATCCGATACATCTACTGACCGGGGTTGTGCGTCGGGCAGAACCTAATCCGTCCTGCACTGATGCACAGGCCTGGCGGCCTTGTTCAAATGCCGGTCCAGAGAACTGGCCCGTAAAAGCAGCACTCAGGCGCGGATTTATTGCGGGTCTTCATCGAGCGCACCAATCTGCAAACCGCTCAATTCCCGTTTCAGCTTTTTCCGCATGGCCCGCTCGAAATCCTCGAACCCCTGAGCGACTTCCAAAAAGGCGCCAGGACCATGCAGGACATTGTTTTCAAAAAAGGGGATCAGAAAAAGTTCGCCTTCAAAATCCGCCGCGTTGATCACGAGGCCATTGACCACCACATTCTGAAAAGCGAAGTGCCGATAGGCTATCCGTGGTCCATAGCCATCATTGTTGGAACCATCTCCGGACAGGTCAATCGTTTGAAACAAGCACTGGGGTGCCTGGCTCATCAAGGTTGACCCGAACGCCAAGGCATGGCCCATGGCGGTTGCTGATCCTGTATCTGACCGAACAGAGGCACTTATCTGACCAGAGGCGAAAAGCAGATCGGAAACATCTTCGATCAGCAACCAATTCAAAATGATGTGCTGCGTGGAACGGCCGCTCCATTCGTAAACAGCCAAAGCAACCGGCATAGGAGAGGAAAAAAAGGCCTCCTGCACTTCGGGTGCGATCAGCGCAGCAGCCAAACCCTGCCGTTGCAGCAAGTCCTCGGCCTCATCGACCGAAACTGAAATGTCCATGGCCAGTGCAAGGGCCAGACGACACGGCTCGGCCTTGATCGGGCTGGCCAGCACGGCCAGCCCAAGTGTTATGACCCACCGGATCACCAGTGGCCAACGCTTTCCATGCTGGCCCAGGGTTCCTTCGGCTCCAGAGCATCGCCGTTTTGCAAAAGCTCGATCGAGATATTGTCGGGCGAGCGTACAAAGGCCATGCGACCGTCACGCGGAGGGCGATTGATCGTAACACCATTGTCCTGAAGGTGCTGGCAAACCTCGTAGATGTTGTCGACGCCGTAGGCGAGGTGACCGAAATGGCGGCTGTCGCTGGGAAGGCCGTCATCACCGTCCCAGTTGTAGGTCAGCTCGATCGGCGCATCCTCCTGCCCCGGAGGCGCCATGAAAATCAGTGAAAACCGCCCGGCTTCGCTGTCATAGCGGCGTGTTTCCTTCAGGCCCAGAAGCTTGTAAAACGCCATGGATTTTTCCAGATCCTTCACGCGGACCATGGTGTGAAGATATGTCAGCGCCATTTTGGTCATCCTTTTCGACTCAGTTTGCAAAGAGCTTAGCGCCCCGACCCAGTGTGTCGAGACCGCCGGGTCTGGCGAACTGAATTTTGCGTGGGTTGCGGCATATATCGCGGTTTCGATGTTGCGATTGGCGAGATATAGTAGGGGGCGACTCATTGCCAGAAAGGAAAACTTGATGCCGCTGTCCGCTGACCAACAGGCCGAGATCGAAGCGCAACGTGCCCAATCGCATCCCACTCGTCGCGTCGTTTCAGCGGGAATGGAAGATCACCTTTATACCGCGCATCAGGTTCTGGATCACGGATTTGTTCGCGTCATCGACTACATGGGCGATGACGCCGCTATCTGTCAGGCCGCACGTGTGTCTTACGGCAAAGGAACCAAATCGGTTCAGAATGACGAAGGTCTGATCCGGTATCTGATGCGGCACTGGCATTCGACCCCTTTTGAAATGTGCGAGGTCAAACTGCATGTGAAGCTGCCGGTCTTCGTGGCGCGGCAGTGGATTCGGCACCGTACGGCCAATGTGAATGAATACTCGGCACGGTATTCGATTCTGGATCGTGAGTTCTATATTCCCGCACCCGAACATGTGGCCGCCCAATCAGAGGTGAACAATCAAGGCCGTGGATCCGCCCTGGAAGGCGAAGAGGCCGCGCGTGTTCTGGACATCCTGAGGGCAGACAGCGCCCGGTGCTATGACAATTACGAGTCGATGATCAGCCAGGACGGGCAGCAGGGGCTGGCACGAGAATTGGCGCGGATGAACCTGCCCGCAAACATCTATACGCAGTGGTACTGGAAGGTCGATCTGCACAACCTGTTCCATTTTTTGCGCCTGCGCGCTGACCCTCATGCTCAATATGAGATCCGCGTTTACGCTGATACGATGTGCAAGATCGTCGCCGACTGGGTGCCCTTTGCCTACAAAGCATTCGAGGATTACCGTCTTGGGGCCGTCAACCTGTCCGCTCAGATGGTCGAAAGCCTGCGACGCATGCTGGCAGGTGAGGACGTCACGCAGGAAAGCTCGGGCATGACGGCTCGGGAGTGGCGTGAGTTCGAAGAGATCATTCGCAAATAGTATTCGAATTTGCCCGGCGCCAATGTGTTCGGATTGTCATGCCAAGCGGCCCATCGCTTGGGCAGTGTGTGGGGTTTTGCGACGTATGCATGATGACCTGAAATCGGAACGACAAGCGTCGCAACGTGCCAGCGTTGCCCCGAGCAACCAATGAAAGCCTGCTGAATCCGGCATGAGGGCCGGGCTGAGGGCTGGCCGCAGGAACCCGGGGTATCCGACACCATTGCAACGGATACACATCATTGACGTCGCGCAAATGAACCATCCGCGCGCGGGTAATGGAACAGGCCCGGTAGGGGGTGGTTGACGGCCGGAAATTGGCCGCCATCCTTAATGGATTAATCCCGCGATCAGCGGCGATGTCGTTACAACGGCTTCAATTCCGCAGCCATTTGTCGGCCGTCGCGTCCGTCCTGCAACTCGTACGAGACTTTCTGATTGTCTGCGAGTCCGGTGAGGCCGGACCGTTCTACGGCCGAGATATGTACAAACACATCTTTGCCCCCTTCATCAGGGGCAATAAAACCATAACCTTTAGTGGTATTGAACCATTTCACGGTGCCGGTTGGCATGTCCCGTGTCTCCTTCTACTTGCGCATTGTCCCACAAATTGGTGGGGGCTGTGGTCAGCGTCACCACAAAAACGACTGTTTGGCAGTTCCTGAACAGTCCAATTCGTGTGTTTCGCCTTTTTCAACATTGCACGGTGAAGTAAAAAATCAAGAATAACCGCCTGAAAGTGGCAAGTTTGCCCAAAATGCGATCAAATGCAGGAGCAGAAAAAACATGCGCCTTTACGGACTGAAAACTTGTGACACCTGTCGCAAGGCATTGAAAACGTTGCCAGACGCAGAGTTCGTGGATGTCCGCAGCGAAGGTGTGCCGAATGCTGTGCTGTCGCAGGCTCTTGCCACCTTCGGCGACGCTTTGCTCAACACCAGGTCCACAACATGGCGCGGATTGGATGACAACCAGCGCGCGAAAGCACCTTTGGAACTGTTGAAAGAGCATCCCACCCTGATGAAGCGCCCGTTGATCGAGAAAGATGGAGAGCTGTTTCTTGGCTGGACCGCGGAAACACGCATGCAGCTTGGTATTTCTTAAGAAATGCTTATGTGCCTGCAAGCAACAGTGAGGACCTTCAATGCGTAATGCCGCCATGATCCTGGGCGTGATTGCCGGGCTGATCGGGATGATCGTCGGGTTTTTCGGATATGCGAAAGTGGTCGTGATCGATCACGTCGGCGAGATAGACGGCGTTCTGAGGCAGGTAGACAACCCTGATCTGATTCAGGCCGTGTCGATCATCGCGCCTTTGTTGGCTATTGTCGGGGGGGCGATGGCGCCCGCGCGCGCCCTTGTTGCCGGGATCCTGCTGCTGATTTCAGCGGGGGCGATGTATTATGCATTCGGATTTGGTGTCTTCACCATGTTCCCGATCGCATTTGCCGGGGTTGCCGGGGTGCTTGGGCTGGCGGCGGGTAAACCGGACCAGCCCAAAGCGCATTTCTAGGTCATTTCAGACGCAGAATCCGATCAAGTGAGATGGGCCCCGCACCGTTGATCACGATCACCAGCATCAGGAACGTCCACATCGTGCGCTGATCCATAATGGATGGCGCTGCGTCGAACAGGCTGCCCAGTTTCACGCCATGGCCAGTAACATCGACCAGAGTCTGCACCCAGATGAAACCAATCATGCCCAAGGCCGCCAGGCGGGTGAACAGACCGACAAGCAGCAGCGCAGGAAGGACGAATTCTGCAACCGTGCCCAAGAAAATGACGATACGTTGGAAGAACGTCATTTGGGATACGTCGTAAAGGACGGCTTCGGCGGCTTTGGGGAAAATCTGACCGAAGGCACCTGCCGAAGGTGAAAAGATCGAACCGTCGATCTTCAGCATCGCCGAGTTCCAGTAATAGACCAGAAGGACAGCGACAAAGACCAGCCGCGCCAGCGTCGGTGTAAGCCAGTTGGACGCAAGGTCCACCTTTCCCAGAACGTTGTTGTGAAGTGAGATCAGGGCAGTCATGTCTCCAGCCTTTCGATAGTCACAGAAGTTATTGCACCGCCCTGCAAAAGCAGTGCCAGAGTGGTTCCAAGGTCAAATTCAGGTTGCTCCGCCGCTGTTTTCTCAAACGCTTCGTCGATCATGTCGCCACCTTGCATATAGGCGATCCAATCGGCGCCGCCGGTGGGCAGCAATTGGGCAACCGGGTCGAATTCCGGGCGTGTGATCAATACATCCTCGGCTTGGGCAACCGGTTTCGGCGCGTCGGATTCGGTGTTGAAGCGCCAGATCGCGTGAATGGGCCAATCCGAGCGCACCACCCGCATGGCCGGGGCAAAACGCAGCCGGGCCCGCATGACCTGTTCGGGGTCTGCGGCCAGTGCGTCTGCCGGGGCGGGTTGGCTGTCGGCGGCGTGGTACGACTTGCGCAACGCAAGTTCCAGCCGCGCCACATCCGGCAGGTACCCAAGATGCGAAAGCTGCTGCATTCCAGCCAGAAAATCGGGAAAGGCTTCACCATAGAACATCATCAGAGGTGATGATGGCGGGTGCTGGCGCAGAAATATCCCGGCCAGCCCATCCATGTTCTGCGGCCCCAGCAACTTGGTGATGACTGGAAACGCCTGATGCATCGCCTCGGTCAAGGACACGGCGATATTGTTGCGATAGACGCTGAACCGACGACCTGCTGGCTGCGCCTCGGCGTCCAGCAAACCTTCGGGGACAGGGGCTGACGCATCCATCATGGCTGCGCGAAACTCGGATTGCGAAACGCTCATGCCGGGATCCGTTCCAGGGCGGTCTGCGCGCGAACGGCCTCTTCTCGCAAAACGGGCCAGTCGGGGACGTCGGTGTCCCATTCGACCAGGACGGGTTTCGGCCCCGTGCGTTCCAGCACGTAATCCAACAGCGCCCAAACCGGGTCGACCACTTCACGCCCGTGGCTGTCGATCAGCAGCGGATGGCCATGATCGTCTTCATCTTCGTCATGGCCGCCAAGGTGAATTTCCCCCACTTTTTCAAGTGGGTAGGCATCGATGTAACCCTGAGGAGAGAAATCCAGATTGGTGGCAGAGACAAAGACGTTGTTGACATCCAGCAACAAGCCACATCCGGTACGACGTGCAATTTCGCGCAGGAAGTCGGGCTCGGACCAGGTGCTTTCCTCAAAAGCCAAATAGCTTGAGGGGTTTTCCAACAGCATCTGCCGTCCGACGGTGTCCTGAACCTGATCGATATGATCGCAAACGCGTGTCAGTGTTGCGTCGGTATAGGGCAGGGGCAGCAGGTCGTTGTAGAAATGGGTGTCATGGGTGGACCAGGCCAGGTGTTCGGAAAAGCTGGCGGGGTTCAGCCAGCCTACCAGATGTTTCAGCCGGGCCAGGTGATCAGGGTCCAGCGCGCCTTCGCCGCCGATGGACAGGCCAACGCCATGGACCGAGATCGGGAATTGTTCGGAAAGATGGCGCAGCTGCGCCAGAGGCCGCCCGCCATCGCCCATATAGTTCTCCGCATGAATTTCCAGCCATGCGACGGGTTGCGCGTGTTCAAGTATCTGAGCGAAGTGTTGCGGCTTGTAACCTACGCCCGGAGCTGCGGGCAGGCGGTTCGACCTGTGGGCATCATCCAACATGGGCCAGTTCCTTGATCACGAAAGGGAAGGGGCGGGCGATGGTGCCCGCCCCCTGAATTCGTCAGGCCGTTCTTATGCCGGCAGGTCGCGATCCTGAGCTTCCAGCGAGCCTTTGCGCGGGGTGCCGTCTGCCTGTGCGGGCAGTTCGATATCCGCGCAGGTGCCTGCATCGACCAGGGTCCATGCGTTGCCCTGATAATCAACGGTCGAGGTGCCCGCGCAGGTGGTGCCGGGGCCAGCGGCGCAGTCGTTCTGACCGGCCAGCGATACGCCATAGCATTTTTCTTTTGCCTGAGCGGATGCAGTGGTTGCGGCGCCCGATACGGCGGCTGCGACTGCGGTTGCGATAACCAGGGACTTGGCTGTGTTCGACATCTCGGTAATCCTCTTGATGACTGGGTATGTCTGCTTGTGACAATGACAAAGGTAGTAGCTTGGTGGACAGAGTTGAATTCACGAGCCCGTGTCTCACAAGCACGTCAGGGGGCGGCGTGTCCTCTTGCAGCGTAATGCATTGTTTTTGATGAAGAAAGGGGGGAATGTTTCAATCTGGCCCCAAATTGGGGGCCAGATTTCTTGCGATTTCCTGCCGATTGTTACAGCAAATCCGGCGGGGTGGCTGCCCGCGACAGCTCGTTTGTTACAACGTCAAGCGGTTGTACCTGCGTCTGTTTTTCACCCAGACGCCGGACACTGACAGTGCGGTCTTCGACTTCGCGATGGCCGACGGCCAGAATGACCGGAACCTTGCCGACCGAGTGTTCACGAACCTTGTAGTTGATCTTTTCGTTGCGAATGTCGGCTTCGGCCCGAACGCCGGCAGCACGCAGGGTTTCGACCACTTCGGCGACATAGTCATCCGCCTCGGAGGTAATGGAGGCGACCACAACCTGACGCGGGGCAAGCCAGAAGGGCAGCTTGCCTGCGTGTTCTTCGATCAGGATACCGATGAAACGCTCGAACGAACCCAAGGTTGCGCGATGCAGCATAACGGGACGGTGTTTGCCGCCGTCGGCGCCGATATAGGTGGCATCCAGCCGTTCGGGCAGCACGAAGTCAACCTGGTGCGTGCCGCATTGCCAATCGCGACCGATCGCGTCGGTCAGAACAAACTCCAGCTTGGGGCCGTAAAAGGCGCCTTCGCCGGGGTTGAGCTCCGGCTCGATCCCGGCAGCACGTGTCGCGCTGAGCAACGCGGCTTCGGCCTTGTCCCAGACTTCATCCGACCCCGACCGTTTCTCGGGGCGATCCGAGAATTTCACCGAGAAGTTCTCGAATCCCAGATCCTTGTAGATCCGGGACAGGAACCGGATGAACTCTGCGGTTTCTGACTCGATCTGGTCTTCGGTGCAGAAGATGTGCCCATCGTCTTGGGTAAAGCCGCGCACGCGCATGATACCGTGCAGCGCACCTGACGGTTCATAGCGGTTGCAAGACCCGAATTCGGCCATGCGCAGCGGCAGGTCGCGATAGGACTTCAGGCCCTGATTGAAGATCTGCACATGGCAGGGGCAGTTCATCGGTTTCAGCGCGTTGATTGCCTTTTCACGTGCGTGTTCCTCGTCCACTTCGACGATGAACATGTTTTCCTGATACTTGTCCCAATGGCCCGAAGCTTCCCACAGTTTGCGGTCCACAACCTGCGGTGTGTTGACCTCGACATAGCCGCCGTTGCGCTGCTGGCGGCGCATGTAGTCCTGCAACTGGGTGTAGATCGTCCAGCCGTTGGGGTGCCAGAAAATCTGACCGGGGGCCTCTTCCTGCATGTGGAACAGGTCCATCTCGCGGCCCAGCTTGCGGTGGTCGCGCTTGGCGGCCTCCTCCAGCATATGCAGGTGTGCTTTCAGCTTTTCCTTGCCGGTGAAGGCCACGCCATAGATACGCTGCAACATCGCGCGGTCGCTGTCGCCACGCCAATAGGCGCCCGCGATGGACATCAGCTTGAACGCATCCCCCGGAACCTGACCGGTGTGTTGCAGGTGCGGACCACGGCACAGATCCTGCCAGTGGCCGTGCCAGTACATACGCAGCGGCTCGTCGCCGGGAATGGCTTCGATCAGCTCGACCTTGTAGGGTTCGTTGTTGGCCTTGTAGAACTCGATCGCGCGCTCACGGTCCCAGACCTCGGTGGTGACGGGATCACGCTTGTTGATGATCTCTTTCATCTTCTTCTCGATGAGGCCGAGATCCTCCGGCGTGAACGGTTCTTCACGGTCGAAGTCATAATACCAGCCGTTTTCGATGACAGGGCCGATGGTGACCTTGGTGGCGGGCCAGATCTCCTGAACTGCGCGGGCCATGATATGGGCCAGATCGTGGCGGATCAGCTCGTTGGCCTGGGCCTCATCCTTCATGGTGTGGATGGCGATCTGCGCGTCGGATTCGATGGGCCATTGCAGGTCCCAGTGCTTGCCGTCAACGGTGGCCGAGATGGCCTTTTTGGCCAGCGAGGTTGAGATGTCGGCAGCCACCTGCGCGGGCGTGACGCCTGCGGCGTAGGTGCGTGCATTGCCATCGGGAAAGGTGAGAGAGACGGATTGAGAATCCAGGGCCATATCGGCTCTCCTCGTCGGTTTGGCGCCCACTGAACGCCCGGTTGCGGGTTATGTGTGTTCGGCTCATGTGGCAGGTGGATGTGCCTGAGTCAAGAGTGGGGGGCGAGGGGCCGGCCCCTCGCGCTCCCCGGAGTATTTGGAAAAAGATGAAGTGGGCGGAATTGCACTCGGGGGTGGGGCGTGCATGATGCAATAAAAGGAAAGAAGGTGTCATGGCAGCGACGAATTTTCTGGAGACGCCGCAGGGGCGGCGACTGGCTTATCACAAGACCGAAGGGGCAGGGCCGACCATCGTTTTTCTGGGCGGGCTCAAATCGGACATGCAAGGCACCAAAGCCGTGCATCTGGAAGCCTGGGCGCAGGCGCGGGGGCAATCGTTCTTGCGGTTCGATTATTCCGGCCACGGCGAAAGCTCGGGCGCGTTTACCGAGGGCTGTATTGGCGACTGGCATCAGGACACATTGGCAGCGGTAAGGGCATTGACGGACGGACCCTTGGTCGTTGTCGGTTCGTCGATGGGGGGATGGCAGGCATTGCTGCTGGCCAAGGTCATGCCCGAGCGAATCGCAGGCATGGTCACAATCGCTGCCGCGCCTGATTTCACGGAAGACGGTTACTGGGCTTCGTTCAGCGACGAACAAAAAGCTGCGCTGGACACTGTCGGCCATGTCGAGCTGCCGTCCGACTATATGGAACCCTACATCATCACCAAGCGCATGATCGAAGACGGACGCCAGAATCTGGTTCTGAGGGGCGCTCTGGATCTGCCGTTCCCGGTTCGTTTCCTGCAAGGCACCGCAGACACGGCAGTTTCAACTGAAACAGCCGTGCGGCTGCTGGAACATGCTGCGGGTTCCGACATGCGGCTGCTGTTGGTCAAGGGGGCCGATCATCGGTTCTCGGACGAGAAGTGCCTGGGTTTGATCGAGACCGCGGTTCTTGATGTGTTGGGAGAAGCCTGATGCGGCGCTTTGGTTGGTTTCTGGGGCGCGCGCTTCTGGCGCTGGTTGTTCTTGGCGGCCTGGTCTACTGGTTCGGCCCGCGCGAGGAAGTGAACCTGCACCCGACTTTTGAGTCTCGGAAATTTGGTGAAGGTGTTCAGGTTTATTTTGAAAGTACCGAATCTGCCTATGATGACATCGTTCCGGGTGTAGAAAAGCACGTGGTCTGGCAGGACGGGTTCAAGGAACAGCGCACGCCGTATTCTGTTTTGTACATCCACGGTTTTTCAGCAAGTTCCGAGGAAATCCGCCCCGTGCCTGACCTGGTGGCTGACGCTTTGGGTGCCAATCTGGTCTACACGCGGTTGCAAGGTCACGGTCGGGATGGGCCGGCGATGGCCGAAGGCACCGCCTCGGGCTGGATGCAGGACACTGCCGAAGGGCTGGCAGCGGCGCGCGCGGTCGGGGAAAAGGTGATCGTGATTTCCACCTCGACCGGAGGAACGCTGGCGGCGGCCGCTGCGTTGGATGCCGCCCTCAGCCAGGACGTTGTTGGCATGGTCTTCGTCTCGCCGAACTTCGGTGTGAATACCGTCGCGGCGTGGGTGCCTTCGTTGCCTTGGGCAAGAAGTTGGCTGCCCGTTCTCATGGGGCCGGAACGCGATGTGTCAGGGCCGGACCCCGAGAAGAACAGGTACTGGACGTCGGTCTACCCGTGGGAAGCCGTCGTGCCGATGTCCGTGCTGGTGGATACGGTCTATGCGCTGGATTTCTCCGAGGCCCTGATACCTGCGTTGTTCTGGTTTTCGGATGATGATCAGGTTGTGCGGCCGGACCGGACACACAAAGTGGCCGAGGCCTGGGGCGCTCCGGCAACGGTCGAACTGGTGACGATGGGGCCGGGTGATGATCCGTCTTCACATGTTGTCGCGGGGCGGTTGATGTCGCCGGGTCAAACCGATGCCACCGTTGCTGGTATTCTGGAGTGGCTCAAGGGCTTGGGGGTGGAATAAACCCCGATCGGGAAAAAGGATGCAAGATGCGTAAGCCGGGCAGCATGTGGAGCCTTGAGACCCTGGGTCGCGTCCGCCTGTCCCGGCATTTCTTCATGCGCGATTTTCTGTATTCGGAAATCGGGAATTTCCACCAAGTGCAGAATATTCCGGACAACCCGGATCTGGCGATCGAAACAGGCCGCGCGTTCTGCGAAACCCTTCTTGACCCTTTGGAAGAGACATTTGGCCGGGTCGCGGTCAGGTCGGGCTACCGCTCATCGTCCTTGAACCGATTTGGCAATGAAAACAAACTGAACTGCGCCCGAAACGACAATCCGTTGGAATGCCATATCTGGGATCGCGGGGAAGGGGATGCGCGGATCGCCGGGGCATCCATCGTCATCCCGTGGTTCGCGGATCAATATGCGCGGGGCAGGGATTGGCGGGATCTGGCGTGGTGGATGCACGATCATCTGGAGTATTCCGAAATCTGGTTCTTCCCCAAGCTATGCGCGTTCAACCTTGTGTGGCGGCCCAGACCGCATCGTCGGATCGACAGCTATATTGCTCCGCGTGGATGTCTGTTGAAGCCCGGCGCTGAACCCGGTGAAGACCTTGCGGCCCGGCAATCCCGTTACGCCGATTTCCCGGCATTTCGAGCAATCGCCTACCCGTGAAGTTTTCCTTGCCCGGTTGCGGCAAAGCTTTCATCCTGACAACAACTGGAAGGACTCGGAAAACCGAGCAGATGGAGACCCCCGCGTGATCGAGCCGCTGGTGTTGTTGCCTGGATTGATGTGTGATGCCCGGCTGTTTCGGCCTCAGATCGAGGTGCTGTCACGGGTACGGCCTGTCACTGTTGCTCCTGTTTCCGGAGGCGAACGAATTGAAGAGATCGCCTCGGGGTTGTTGGATCAGCTTCCCCATCGGTTTGCCCTGGTCGGCCTGAGCATGGGCGGTGTTGTGGCGTTGGAGCTGATCCGGCGGGCACCGGAACGGGTGTCGCGCCTGTGCCTGATGTCGACGGACGCTCAGGCGGATACACCTCAGATCGCGGCCAGTCGCGAGGACCTGATCATTGGCGCCCTGGGTGGGCGGCTGGAAGAGGTCATGCGCCAACTGGTCGGCACCGATACATTGGCACCGGGGCCCAGGCGAATCCCAATTCTGAATGATCTTTTGACAATGGCGAATGACATGGGCGCCGAGGCATTCGTGCGTCAAATGCGTGCCTTGCAGCGCCGGCCCGACCAACAGGGAACGTTGCGCCGCATCAAGGTTCCCACTTTGATCATGTGCGGCGCCCATGACACGCTTACCCCGGTCAGACGGCATTCTTTCATGTCAGACCTGATACCGGAGGCAGCGTTGGAGGTCGTCGAAAATGCCGGACATCTTCTGCCGCTTGAAGCGCCCGATGCCGTGAACAAAGCCTTGGAAACCTGGCTGAACATCCCGCAAAGGTTTGTCTAGGGGTAAAGCGCCGCCCGTTCGTCTTTCGAAATGACTTTCGGTACGACCGCGGGCTTGCCGGTTTCAGGGTCGAAAAACGGCGTATTCTTCCAGCGTCCTGACAGGCGCGATTGCAAGGTGCGGCGCAAAAGGCCAAACGCCGCAAACCTGACCTTGTCGTGTTTCTGTTTGCCATCGGGCCGAGGGACAAACCCACGGGTCGTGACCGGCCCCAATGCGGAAACATCACCGGCAATCCTGCCGACAATAAATCCTGCAAAAGGTAAACGTGCGGTCTGTGGCGTCGTTGCCAGCGGGGCGTTGCAGCAGCTGGCATACCATCGCAGCATGCCGTTTGGGCCAAGCTTCATGGCTGAAAGGAATTGGCCTCCGGCGGTGATTTCGATTTCATCCGGTGCCATCTGGAAGATGTCAACCGGGCCGGGGGCCGGGTCGGGCTGCCTGAAATACAGCTGCGCCGCGCGGCAGTCATGACAAAAGCACTCGACATGGGTTCCAAGCCGAACGCCCCGGTCCGAGATGTGACCCTTCAACTGGCCGCAAATGCAGGAAAAGGCGAGACCAACATGTGTCGGCCCGCCCATGTTCTTCAGGCGACCTTGTTGCTGTTCGCTGCGCGGCGGCGTTTCTTGCGGCTGTTTTCGTTCATGAAATCAATCACAAGCGGGCGAATGTTGTCGCGCCAGCTGCGGCCCGCGAAAATGCCGTAATGGCCCGCGCCCGGTTCTACGTGGCTGGCCTTTTTGCTGTCTGGCAAACCGGTGCACAGGTCCAGTGCAGCAATGCATTGACCGGGCGCCGAGATATCGTCATTCGCACCTTCGACCGATTTCACGGCAACATCCGTGATCTTGCCGATATCCACCTTGTGGCCGGCGACAACAAATTCGTTGCGTGCGATCTCGCGGTTCTTGAAGACGCGTTCGACCGTCGACAGATAGAATTCGGCCGTCATGTCCATGACCGCAAGATATTCATCATAGAACCGGTTATGGGCATCCAGATCCGAAGCTTCGTCGCGGATAACACGCTGAATCTGATCCGAAAACGCCTTGGAGTGGCGATCAGCGTTCATCGACATGAACGAGGCCAGTTGCAGCAGGCCGGGATACACCATACGCCCGACGCCTTTGTACTTGAAGCCGACCCGTTGAATCATGGTCTCTTCCAGCTGACCCATCGTGACACGTCGTCCAAAGTCGGTAACGTCAGTCGGAGTCGCATCCGGGTCCACCGGCCCGCCAATCAGCGTCAGGGTACTGGGTTGAGCCTTGGGCTCCACCTCGGCCAGATAGGCAGTGGCCGCCAAAGTCAGCGGGGCGGGCTGACAAACCGCCACGACATGCGTGTCCGGCCCCAGTTCCTTCATGAAATCCACAAGGTAGAGTGTATAATCTTCGACATCGAACTTGCCGGCAGACACAGGAATATCGCGCGCGTTATGCCAATCAGTGATGTAAACTTCGCAATTGACCAGCAGGCTTTTGACGGTCGAGCGCAGCAAGGTGGCGTAATGGCCGGACATGGGCGCAACCAGCAGAACCTTGCGCGGTTGTTCTTCCCGTCCATTGACGCGGAAATGAACCAGATCGCCAAAGGGGCGTTCCAGAACCGTCGTGATCTCGACCAGATGATCCTTGCCGTCTTCGCAGGTGAAGGTTCGAATGCCCCAGTCAGGTTTGACAACCATTCGCTGGAAGGTCCGTTCGGTCACTTCGCCCCATGCGGCCATCCAGCTGAACGCCGGGTTGGGTGTCATGGAAAACAGAGGGTAGGACGCCATCGCGCTTGCGGTTGCACCAAGCCACTGGTTGGTGTTACGCATGGACTCCATCAGGTCGTAGGTCATCATATAGCGCATAAATGGGGCCTCCTGAGTGTCAGTCTGGTAATTCGGACCATTCGTCGCTTTGCCCCCCAGCACCCACGACGTTATTCTGCATAGCAGCGAGGTTAGGGTGGAATTGTTAAAATGACAACTAGCGAAGGCCAAATGCCAGACGTGTCCGAAGAACATATTGAACGCATTAAAGAAAATATGGAAAAGGTCGAGCAGCTCTCGAAGCGCCTGATCGAGATTATGGCGTCGAAAAAGCCTCACACCCCCGCGCTGGATGGCCCGAATCAAGAGCTTTTCGCACGAGCAGCAACGGCGTATTGGGCCGAGGCATGGCAAAATCCCGCCAAGCTGTTGGAACAACAGATAGAATTCTGGGGCAAGTCGGTTCTCAACTTTGCCGAAGCGCAGAAAGCGCTGACGACAAGTGAGTTGGAAACCGAGGAAACCAAGCCCGGCGACAAGCGGTTCTCCAATCCCCTTTGGGAGACAAACCCTTACTTCCGACTGATCCGGCAGCAATACCAGACAAACGCGGAGGCGATTGCGCAGGCTGTCTCGTCGGTCGATGATCTGGATGCCAAAGACAAACGACGCCTACAGTATTTCTCGCAGCAGATCATCGACATGATGGCGCCCACGAATTTTCTGGCGACCAACCCGGATGCCCTGCAAAAGGCGGTCGAGACCGAAGGCCAATCGCTGATCAAAGGGTTGGAGAATCTCGTTTCAGACCTCGAGGCCAATGATGGCGAGTTGGTCGTCAAACTGGCGGATGAAAACGCGTTCGAGGTTGGCGGAAACCTGGCGACAACGCCGGGCGAGGTTGTTTTTCGCAACCGGATGATGGAGCTGATTCAATACAAGCCGGTGACCGAAACGGTTTACGAAACACCCATCGTTCTGTTCCCGCCCTGGATCAACAAATTTTATATTCTGGATCTGAAAGCCCAGAACAGCATGATCAAATGGATCACCGAACAGGGCTATACCCTGTTTGTCGTAAGCTGGGTGAACCCGGATGAAAGCTATGCCGAAACCGGCATGGAAGACTATATTCAGGACGGTTTCCTGACCGCAATCGAAACGGCCAAGAAGATCTGCAAGGTCAAACAGGTCAACGCTGTGGGCTATTGCATCGCAGGCACGACGCTGAGTCTGACCTTGTCCCTGCTGAAACAGCGTGGCGACAAGTCGGTCAAATCCGCGACTCTGTTCACGGCACTGACGGATTTCTCCGATCAGGGTGAGTTTACGCCATTCCTGCAAAACGACTTCATCGACGGGATCGAAGAAGAAGTAAAAAAGGAGGGCGTTCTGCGGTCGTGGATCATGGCGCGCACCATGTCGTTCCTGCGATCACGCGACCTGATTTATGGTCCGGCCATTCGCAGCTATATGATGGGGGAAGTACCTCCGGCCTTTGATCTGCTCTACTGGAACGGCGATGGTGCAAACCTGCCAGCAAAAATGGCCGTGGAATATTTGCGAGGTCTCTGCCAGCGCAACGAGTTCGCCACCGACGGTATTGAGTTGATGGGGCACAAGCTGAAACTCGAAGACGTGGATGTGCCGCTGATGGCCATAACCTGTGAAACCGATCACATCGCGGCATGGAAAGACTGTTACCGCGGCGTGCAGAAAATGGGCTCGCGGTCCAAAACCTTCGTGGTTTCAGAATCGGGCCATATTGCGGGCATCGTGAACCCGCCCAGCAAGAAGAAGTATGGCCACTACACCAACCCGGATATGAAACCCGACGCCAACACCTGGCTGAAAGAAGCGGATTATCACGAAGGATCCTGGTGGCCCATGTGGGACGCGTGGTTGAAGAAGCGGTCCGGCAAGCAGGTTCCGGCCCGTGAACCGGGTGATTCGAAGCACCCGAGCCTTGCACCCGCACCCGGAACTTATGTTGTGGCGAAACCAAACGCCTGATTTCATTTTGAAACTAAAAAATTCTGCGCCGCAGCAAGAAAAAACTTGCAATGCTGCGGTGCAGCAATCATATTGTCCTCAAGCTGATGAAACCCGGGGTGGGCCCGGACCGGCTAAAAGGATTAGGACAATGGCAAAGACCCAAGACTTTACCGCGATCATGAAAGACATGATGGGTGCATTTCCGGTGGACACCACCGCAATGGAAGGTGCATTCAAATCGACCGCTTCGCTGAACGAGAAGCTGTCGGGCGTTGCTCTGGAAGCTGCTGAGAAATCGGCCGAGATCTCGAACAAATGGACCAAGGACACCCTGGCCAAGCTGAGCGAGATGTCCAAAGCCAAGGCAGAGCCTGCTGATTATGCAAAAGCCGCAACCGACTTCGCAAGCGCGTCGGCTGAAGTTGCAGCTGAAAACCTGGCCGCTTTCGCTGAAATCGCGAAAAAAGTTCAGACCGAAACTGTCGAGCTGCTGATGGCTGCCGGCAAAGACGTCGCGGAAGAAACAACCGCCGCCGTGAAAAAGGCGACCAACGAGGTCACCACCGCAGCCAAGAAAGCTGCAACTGCAAAGTAAGAAACGTCCGCGAAACGCACCCAACCCTCCCATTAGGTGCAATCGCGTTGGGCAGGTCCATTGACCTGCCCTTTCTTTTTGTGCTGCACTCGCATAACCTGTGCTGCAACGCATCATCCTTGGGGAGGGAACCGGGTGTCGGACCAAGAAAAACCGCTGCTGATCAAGCGCTATGCCAGCCGTCGGCTGTATAACACCGAGACCAGCGATTACGTGACGCTCGAAGACATCGCGGGGTTCATCCGCGACGGGCGCGAAGTGCAGATCATTGATCTGAAAACCGGCGATGACCTGACTCGCCAGTATCTTCTGCAAATCATTGCCGAACATGAAAGCCGGGGTGAAAACGTGCTGCCGGTGAATGTACTGAATGATCTGGTGCGCAGCTACATGCTGCCGGGCGGGGGAATGATGCCCCAGTTTCTGCAAAGCTCGTTCGAGATGCTGCGCGAAAGCCAAAACAAGATGATGGAAAACATGAGCGCGATGAATCCGATGTCTCAGATGCCGGGTTTTGACGCGTTGCAGGCGCAGCAACAGGCTTTCCTGAAGGCGATGACCAGTGGGCTGTCCAGCGGATGGTCCAGCCCGGAAAAGGAAGAGGACAAGTCCGAACCGAAAGAGGATCTGGACGACATCAAGAAACAGCTGGCCGAGTTGCAGCAAAAACTGTCCAAGCTGAACTGATCCGTTCCGAACAAAGAAACAGGCCCGCATCGTGCGGGCCTTTCTTGTTCAAAGTGCCGTCGTTTTACGTGCCGTAAACCGGCATCGGGCCGGTCACTTCGCCAACCGATGCCAGCAGGATGTCGGCAATCACGTCCAGCTCTTCGCGGGTCAGTCGGACGGGCAGGCGCACGTCACAGGCCTTCATCAGCATGTCGCGCGTCTTGGGCAGGTCGAAAGATTCCGGAAGGAATTGCCAGTTCCAGAAGGCGCGGGCGTTGTCTTCGCTCAGACCAAAAACCTGAACCTTGACGCCGCGCGCCTCGGACGCTGCGGCAAAGGCGCGGATCTCATGTTCCTGCATTCCGACAAGATTGAACTGAATCGAGTCCGGCGCACGCTGCTCGGGGGGGAGCGGGGCGGGGACCTCGATATGAGGCGAGGTGTTCAGGCGGCCGGCCACGTAATCGTGGTTCGCCAGGCCATCGCGGACGCGGCGCGCCAGTTCCGGAAGCTGCGGACGGATCACGGCGGCGCTGAGGTTGCTCAGGCGAAGGTTGTACAGCGGCAGCTTGTTCTGCCAGCGGGCAAAGGCCTCTTGCAGTTCGGGTGAGTTGTCGCCCTGCGGACCTTTGTGCTTCTTCCAATTGTGTTCATACGCGCCCGACATGATGACGGCCCGCGCGACCAGATCTGCATCGTTCGTGATCAGGATGCCACCTTCGCCGGCATTGATCATCTTGTAGGATTGGAACGAGAAACATCCGGCCTTTCCGATCGTACCGATATTGCGGCCATGCCATGTGGTGCCCAGCGAATGCGCGGCATCCTCGATCACTGGAATATTTCGTGCGTCGCACAAGGCCATGATCGCATCCATGTCGGATGTATGCCCGCGCATGTGGCTGATGATGACAGCCTGAACGTTGTCCAGCTTGGCTTCGAAATCGGCCATGTCGATGCGATAGTTTTCACCCACTTCGCACAGAACCGGAATGCAGTCGGCGTGGACGACCGACGACGGTACGGCAGCGAAGGTGAAGCCCGGGATAAGAACCCGCGCGTCACGGGGCAGGCCCAGAGCTTTGAGCGACAGAAACAGCGCGGCCGAGCAGGAAGACACCGCCAAGGCGTACTTCGTGCCCAACAATTCCGCGAACTCTGCCTCAAGCAAGGCCACAGGGGCATCCTGCGGTGCTGTATATCGGAACAGATCACCTGACTGCATCAGGGCCTCGATCGCGTCCTTGGCGGCGACAGGGATGGGCTCGGCGTCGTGAACGTTGGGGGGCAGCGTCATATTTGGAATTCCCGAATTCTATCTTTGGAAAAGATAAAGATAATCGGGAGGCAATCCAAGTCCCAATCGCCGGGCAGGCGAAAATTCACCAATCTGTCGCAATTTACGTGGATCAGATTCCAAGCCGGTCGCGCAGTGCGAACCACGTCATGGCCAGCACAAGCAACGGATTGCGCAGGGCAGGGCCGCCAGGGAAAGACAGGGCGGGCACCCGTGCCATCGTGTCAAACCCTTCGGCCTGACCCTGAATGGCCATCGCCATGAGTTGTCCGGCATGGGTCGCAGTGCCGACACCGTGACCGGAATATCCCGAAGCCGAAAGGATATTGGGTGCAACACAGGCCAGATACGGCATCCGCCGCATGGTAATGGCCAGCGTTCCGCCCCAGGCATAGTCGATCTTCACATCCCGCAAATGCGGGAAAATTTCCGTCATGGGTTTGCGGACCTTGGCGGCGACATCCGATGGAAAGCGATAGCCATAGCTTTCGCCGCCTCCGAACAAGAGGCGGCTATCGGCGCTGAGGCGAAAGTAGTTCACCACGAATTTCGTATCCGCAACCGCCACATCCCGGGTCAAAACCCGCGCGGCGTCCTTTCCTAGGGGCTCGGTGGCCGCGATGAAATTGTTGATGGGCATGACCCTGGCGGCGACGGAACGATTGAGATCGCCCAGATACCCGTTGCAGGCCAGAATGACGTGCTTGGCCCGAACGTTGCCGTGTGCAGTTCGGATCACTGCCGTCTGGCCCTCGTCGATCCCGGTCACTTCGGTGCTTTCATGGATGCGAACGCCCGCTTTGGCCGCGGCTTGCGCCAATCCCAACGCAAAGTTCAAAGGGTGCAGATGCGCCGCACCCGTATCCAGATACCCCCCGTGATAGGCTGGTGACGGGCACAGCGAATGACCCGCGTTTTCGTCCAGCAGCTCGATCTGGTCGTATCCATACCGCTCGGAAAGATGGCCGGCGTGGTCATGCAGCTCTTTCTGCTCGGATTTGCTCAGGCCCAGAACGGCGACACCGGGTTTCAGGTCACACGCGATCCGGTGTTTTGCAATCAGGGATTTGACCAGATCCTTGGCGTCTTCGGCCAGTTCCCACAGCCTGGCGGCGTCGGCATCGCCAACAAGACGCTCGAGGTCTTCCTGGTCCATCCGCTGCGCGCTGCCCAACTGGCCGCCGTTTCGGCCCGACGCGCCAAAGCCGACGCGGTGCGCTTCAAGCAGCACGACGTCGAACCCGGCTTCGGCCAGATGAAGAGCCGCGGACAGCCCCGTATAGCCGCCACCGACAACGCACACATCCGCCTTGGTGTCGTCTGACAACGCGGGAAAACGATCCATCGGATGTGCCGTTGCGGCATACCAGCTGTCAGGGTACTGGCCCTTGCGGTCATTGGAATAAAGCAGGTTCACGGAAGGTCTCAGACGTTGATCAGCAGATGTTCACGTTCCCACGGAGAGATGACCTGTAGGAACTCCTCGTACTCGGCCCGTTTGACGATGCCGTAAACGCGGGCGAATTCGGGGCCCAGAACCTCGTGCAGGGCGGTGGCCTCGTCGAACAGGTCCAGTGCTTCGCCCATGACCTGCGGGATATCGCCCTCGCCTTCATAAGCGTCGCCATAGAACTGACGACGTGGGCGTTCCTGCTCGACCAGGCCGAGATAGCCGCAGGCCAGCGACAGCGCGATGCCCAGATACGGGTTGCAGTCCATCCCGGCGATGCGGTTCTCGACGCGTCGCGATTCCGGGCCGGACAGGGGCACGCGAATACCGGTGGTGCGGTTGTCACGGGCCCATTCCAGATTGATCGGTGCCGCGTGATCTTTCACATAGCGCCGGTAGGAATTCACATAGGGCGCCATGACGGCCAGGCCGGCGGGCAGGTGGTTCTGCAAACCGGCGATGAAGTGATAAAACGCGTCCGTCTCACCCCCTTGAGGACCAGAAAAGATGTTCTGACCGGTTTCCATATCGATGATCGAGTGATGGATATGCATGGCCGAGCCCGGCTCTTCCTCGATCGGTTTGGCCATGAAGGTGGCAAAACAATTGTGGCGCAGGGCGGCCTCGCGGATCAGACGTTTGAAATAGAAGACTTCATCGGCCAGTTTCACCGGATTGCCGTGACGCAGGTTGATTTCCAACTGCCCGGCGCCGCCTTCCTGCGTGATGCCGTCGATCTCGAACCCCTGATGCTCGGCGAAATCATAGATGTCGTCGATCACCGGGCCAAACTCGTCCACGGCCGTCATGGAATAGGCCTGCCGCGCCGCGGCCGGGCGACCGGAACGCCCCATCATGGGCTTGATGCCCTGCGCCGGATCCACGTTGGGGGCAACCAGAAAGAATTCCATCTCTGGCGCAACAACCGGCTTCCACCCCTTGTCATGATAAAGCTGCACAACACGCTTGAGCACGTTGCGCGGGCTGTAGGGGATCGGATTGTCATCCCGGTCGTACGCATCGTGGATCACCTGCAATGTCCAATCCCCCGTCCACGGTGCAGCGGAGGTGGTCGAGAAGTCGGGCTTCAGGATCATGTCCTTTTCGATGAACCCGTCATCGCCGGCGGCTTCGCCCCAGCCCCCCGTGATGGTCTGGTAGAAGATGCTGTCGGGCAGGTGGAAATAGGATTGCTTTGCGAATTTTGTTGCAGGCACCGCCTTGCCGCGCGCAATACCCGGCAGGTCCGAAATGATGCATTCAACTTCGTCCAGTCGTTGCCCGTGGAAATACGCCTTTGCGGCTTCCGGCAGTTTATCGGTCCAATCAGCCATCAGGCTCTCTCTTTCTTTAGAAACTCGGCCATGTGGCGCGCGATTTTGGCGTTGTCGTCCGGCGCGGTTTCGCGATTTGCGGCTTCGCGCATCAGATCCTCCGGGACGACGCCCTTGCCCCGTGTCCGCATCAGGCCTGCCACGAAGCCATTGGTGAATTCCGGGTGGGCCTGAACCGTCCAGATTGTGTCCCCATAAGCCAGCATCGCGTTTTCGCAGAAGGCATTCCGGCCCAGAACCCGCGCTTCTTTCGGCAATTCAACAACCTGATCCTGATGCCAGGCATTCAGCCATAATTTGTTGCCGTCATACTCGTATTCAGTACGACCTACGGCCCAACCTCCAGCGAACTTCTCGACCTTGCCACCCAGGGCCTGAGCAATGATCTGATGGCCAAAGCAAACGCCGATCAGTGGTTTTCCGCTTTCCCAGATCTCGCGCACCAAAGCTTCCAACGGGGCGATCCAGGGAAGGTCTTCGTAAACCCCGTGACGCGATCCGGTAATGACCCACCCATCCGCATCATCCGCACTTTCGGGGAAATTGCCGTCGACGACGGCAAAGGTCACGAACTCGAACCCGTTGTCGCGCAGCAACGTGGGGAAAAGTTCGTCATAATCCCCGAATTCTTCCTGTAGCACTTCGGGGGTGTGGCCGGTTTGTAGAATACCGATTTTCATGTGTCACCAAATTTGATCAAATTAATCCTAGCCGAGACTGGTTGATGCGGCAAGGGGGGTCAAACCGTCTCGAGATAGCTCAGCCAGTGATCCTCGGGCGGGATGCTCTCAAATCGGGTGATCTCTTGCCGCTTGGTCATGGTCAGATAGCGGATCAGGTCAGCGGGGAACAGCCGCGCCACCAAGGGATCCGTGGCAAACCTGTCAATCGCGCTCGACCAATCCGGCATCAGCTGAGGCAGGTCCGCGATGTCATAGGCGTTCCCCGTGATCGGGGCAGGTGGTGTCAAGCCGTCCTCGATGCCGACAAGTGCCGCGCCCAGAACCGCCGTCAGCATCAGATACGGGTTTATGTCTCCGCCGGCGACGCGGTGTTCGATGCGCCGTGCGGCCGGGGCTCCGCCCGGGATGCGAATGGCTGCGGTTCGGTTTTCATAGGCCCAGCAGGCGCCCGTGGGCGCATGTGCACCCGGTATGAGCCGTGTGTAGGAGTTGCCGTGGGGGGCAAATATCAGCGTACTGCCTGGCATGGCCGCGACACAGCCAGCTACGGCAGATCGCAAAACCTCGGTGCCTTCCGGCCCGTTGTTGTCGAACACATTGCGCCCGGTCTGGTCCAACACCGAGAAATGCACATGCATTCCGTTGCCCGCGTCATCGGCATAAGGCTTGGACATGAAGGTGGCCGCAAATCCGTGCCTGCGCGCCAATCCACGCGTCAATACCTTGAAAAGCCACGTATCATCGGCACAGCGCATGGCGTCCTGATGGTTCAGGTTGATCTCGAACTGGCCGATGCCGCTTTCCGAGATGGCCGTCTGCGCGGGGATGCCCATTGCGGCGCAGCCGTCGTACAGGTCGGTGAAGAATGCTTCGAACGCGTCCATTTCAGCAACCGACAGAACGGCCTCATCCGCTAGGCGCCGCCCGGTGATCGGATTCACTGGCGGTTGTGGTTGCGCGCCAGAAGCGTCAACGAGTGTGAACTCCAACTCCGTCGCGGCAACAACGGACCAGCCACGTTGCGCATAGCGGTCGAGTATGGCAGACAGAGCATGCCGCGGGTCGCCCGGGAACGGTACGCCGTCATCATCATACAAGCTCATTGGCACCAGCGCCGTTTCCGTATCCAGCCAGGGCACGGGTACCGGGCCGCGTTCGGTCGGGCGCAGCACCCCATCTGCGTCGCCGGTTTCAAAGACCAGCGGGCTACCGTCGATATCTGCGCCCCACAGATCAACGTTCAGTGCCGAGAATGGCATTCGTACAGCCCCCTTCTCCAGTTTGTCCGCATAGACGGGGGGCACGCGTTTGCCGCGCATCTGACCATTCAGATCACATGCGGCAACGCGGAAATTGTGCAGGGCGCTCAGGTCCATTGGGGGCTCCGTCGGTGAAACTCCCCAGTGATTTACTTCAATGGATCTGCTTTGTCATCAAATTTGATCAAATTTTGCTTGGGGGTCGTGGAACGTCCGCGCCGGTTCTGACCGGCGCGGAGAGGTGCTTTTAAGCGAAGCTGACACCATGCGCTTCCATTGGCAATTGCGCCACATGCACACCTGACAGCGCATTGATCGCATTGGCCAATGCAGGCGCTGACGGTGGCGTGCCGGGTTCTCCTACGCCGGTTGGCGCTTCGGCCGATGGCACGATATGTACGTCAATTGCGGCAATATCCCCGATACGCAGCGGTTCGTAGTCCGGGAAGTTGTATTGATCCACAGCACCGCTGGTCAGAGTGATCTGGTCACGCATCACGTGGCCAATGCCATAGCCGATGCCGCCTTCCATCTGCGCGCGCACAACATCCGGGTTCACGGCAATGCCGCAATCCACGGCACAGGTGACCTTTTCAATCTTGATGCCACTTTCCGGATCGCCCGAGATTTCGACCACTTCAGCCGCGTAAGACCCAAAGGACTTATGAACGGCAATCCCCTGCGACCGACCTTCTGGCGCATTGCCCCAGTTTGCCTTTTCGGCCGCCAGCTTCAAAACAGCGGCTTTTCGCTGCTGGTCCGCGTTGCTGCTGTCGGACAGATGGGCCAGACGGAATTCCACCGGATCGCGCCCTGCCGATTGGGCCACCAGATCCATCATGGTTTCCATCGTATAGGCCGTGTGGGTGTGCCCCACCGAGCGCCACCATAGTACCGAGGTTGCCTTGGGCGTATCTGTTAAACCCAGCGCCATTCCCGGAATCTGGTAGGGGCTGTCCGCGATACCTTCGACCGAGCTGTGGTCGACCCCGTCATGCACTGCGAAGGCCTCGAAGGCCGTGCCTTTCATGATTGATTGGCCAGCTACCTGATGCTGCCATCCGACGATTTTGCCATCGGCATCCAGCCCGACCCGGACCTTGTGGCCAAAGGCGGGGCGGTAATACCCGCTGCGGATATCGTCTTCGCGGGTCCAGACCAGTTTCACCGGGCGCGAGCGGTCAGTGACGACAAAGGCCAGGGCGGCCTCGACCTGATAATCCGCATCCGGGGTGGCGCGGCGCCCGAAAGACCCGCCTGCCAGCATGGTCTTGATGTGGATCTTCTCGGCGGGCAGGCCAAAGATCTGCTGGTAGGCCATATGAGGCCCCGTCGGCATTTGTGCCCCGTCATGCAGAACGATGTCTCCGTCTGCGGTCTGCTCGATGGTGCAGTTCAGCGGTTCCATCGGGGCATGGGCCAGCAGTGGGAAGTAAAACGTTTGTTCGACGACCTTGTCCGCGCCGTCGATGGCGGCTGCCACAGCTGCAAAATCCGCCTTGTTCACGTTATACGTGGGCTCAGCCTCCAGCGCGGCCATGATCTCGGCCTTGATCTGGTCCGAGTTGCGGGTTTCCGCGCCGGACATGTCCCATTCGACCTCAAGCGCATCGCGTGCTTGAATCGCGGCCCAGGTGTTTTCGGCATAAACCGCGACACCGGCCTGATTGGGCAGAACCGCGGCGCTGATATAGCCTTTGACCTCTTTCGATGCGCTGTCATCAAAGCCCAGGGCGATGCCGCCCTTCGCTTCCGGGCGTTTGATCATGGCGATCATCTGGTTGGGCAGGTGAACGTCCATGGCAAACATCGCCTGGCCGTTGCCCTTGATTGCCGAATCCTTGCGGCGCACCGTTTCATTTCCGATCAGGCGGAATTCCGACGGGTCCTTCAGGCGCGGCTCTGCCGGAGCGTCCAGTTGCGACGCAGCGGACACGAACTCAGCGATCGGAGCCGACTTGTCGCCTGCCTTGACGATGCCGTCTTCGATGGTGATGCCGGATGCATCCACGCCCCAGCTCTGCGCGGCGGCGTTGATCAGCATCTCGCGCGCAGCAGCACCGGCCTGACGGTATTGCAGCCACGAATTCGCCATCGCGGTCGAACCGCCGGTGCCCTGGAATGGACCAAACAGCAGGTTGTTGTAAACGTTCGGATCCGAGGGGGCGAACTCGTATTCGATCTGGTCCATGGTCAGGCCGATTTCTTCGGCAATCAGCGTCGGCAGCCCGGTTGCCGGGCCCTGACCTTTTTCAAAGTGTTTGACGATGGCGGTCACGGTGCCATCGGCATCGATTTTCACGAACGGGTTGAACTGCGCGGTCTCGGACGAGGCCGCGGCCAGTGCACCGTCCGGACGGGTGCCGACCAGCAGGACGGCACCGGCAGCGGCGGCACTTTTCAGAAACCCACGGCGAGAGGTGTTGATGGTCATGGATCAGGCCTCCAGAATTTCAGACGCGCGCTGGATACCGGCGCGGATGCGTTGATAGGTGGCGCAGCGGCAGGCATTGCCGGACATGTACTCGTCAATCTCCTGAGCCGACGGTTTCGGGTTCTCGGACAGCAGCCCGACAGCCGACATCACCTGACCCGACTGGCAGTAGCCGCACTGGACGACATCCAGTTCGACCCAGGCCTGTTGTATGGCAGCGCCGATCCTGTCGTCACCGACAGCTTCGATGGTCGTGACTTCGGCGCCGTCGACGTCTTCAATGAAAGTCTGGCACGAACGGACGGGTTCACCGTTCAGATGCACGGTGCAGGCCCCGCAGGATGCAACGCCACAGCCGAATTTCGTGCCGGTCAGTTTCAGTTCGTCTCGGATCACCCAGAGAAGAGGCGTTCCGGGTTCGGCCTCAACCTCGTGGGTCTTGCCGTTCAGGTTCAATGTAAGAGCCATGATGAGGGGGTCTCCTGTTGGTGCTGGTTTCCGCAATTGGTAAACTCGCGGGTTTACTCATGGCATATAATTTTGCCTCTGTAAACTTCTGCGTTTACCTAGTGTTTGACCAAGGCGCGTCAACAGGTCTATAGCTCTGACATGAACGAATGCAGCGCACATAATGCGTCCAAGCGCGCACAGATCATCGAAGCTGCCGTGGCAGAGTTCCAGGAAAAGGGCTTTGCGGCGGCCAGTATGGACCGCATTTCAGCACGGGCCGAAGTGTCCAAGCGTACGTTGTACAAGTACTTTGAAAGTAAAGAAAACCTGTTCCGCTCCATCGTGGTCGAATTGTCCAGCCGCTTTGCTGAAGTGCTGGAAATCCGGTATGAAAAAGGTCGCGATATTCGTACGCAACTGACCGAACTGGCCTGGGCCGAGGGACGTATTCTGATGCGGCCCGATGTTATTGCGATGGCCCGGATGGTGATCAGCGAAACCTTGCGCAACCCGACGCTTGCGGCGGAAGCTCAGGGCAAGCTGGACAAGACGGCGACGTTCATTGCCATGCTCAAGGATGCGGCAGAGGATGGGCAGCTTCGGATCGATGACCCGGAACGGGCCGGGCGCGAATTCATTGGCCTGATCAAGGCGCGCGCCTTCTGGCCACTGCTGTTTACGGGTGGCGCGCTTGGCGAAGCCAAGATGACGGAAACGATCGAAAGCAGTGTCCAGATGGTGATGAGCCGATATGGTGTCTGATCGGAAACAGCTGAATCCCGACGGCCGCCGTCGGGACGCCGTCAGAGGGATGTGTTAGGGCTTTTTGACTTGATTCGGGTGGGCAAGACCACTGACAGGCCATCGGATTTCGAAACATAGCAGGACGGAGGCGTTGCTGTGACAGGCAAGGCAACACAGGCTGCGCGTTTAAGCGTGGCACCCATGATGGACTGGACAGATCGCCACTGTCGCTATTTTCATCGGCTGCTCAGCGCGGAAACGTTGCTGTATACCGAGATGGTGACAGCGCCGGCGCTGGTGCGGGGCGGGGCGGTGCATCTGTTGGACCATTCTCCTGAAGAACACCCGGTTGCTTTGCAACTCGGCGGCTCTGACCCGGAAGAACTGGCACAGGCCGCGCGTTTGGGGGCTGAGGCCGGGTATGATGAGATCAATCTGAACTGCGGCTGCCCGTCGGATCGGGTTCAATCCGGCACTTTCGGCGCGGTTTTGATGAAAGATCCAGCCCGCGTTGCCGACTGCGTGACTGCCATGCGCGAAGCGGTGAACGTGGATGTCACCGTTAAATGCCGCATCGGGGTCGATGACCAGGAGCCCCAAGATGTATTGCCCGCATTTCTTGGGCACATCAGCGCGGCAGGGTGCCAAAGGGTGACGATCCATGCCCGCAAGGCGTGGTTGCAGGGGCTGAGCCCCAAGGAAAACCGGGATATTCCGCCTTTGGACTATGACCTTGTGCATCGGATGAAGGATGAGTTTTCGGATCTTCACATATCGATCAATGGCGGCATCAACACGCTGGACGAGGCAGCCTCTCATCTGGAAGCCGGTCTTGATGGCGTGATGATCGGTCGGGCCGCGTACCATCAGCCGGGCGATGTCCTGTCGGATGCTGACCGACGCATCTTTGGTACCGGAAAAACGCGTGATCCGTTCGAGATCGTTCAACACATGGTGCCTTATGTGGAACGGCATCTTGCCAATGGCGGTCGTTTGCACCAGATCACGCGTCATATGTTGGGCCTTTTCGCGGGTCGTCCCGGAGCCCGCGCATGGCGGCGCGCCTTGTCGGAAGGGGCCGTGCAGGATGGGGCCGGACCCGAGGTGATGCTGCGGGCGCTGGATCAAGTGGCGCCTATGGCAGAAGTATAAGCGGCAGGGGGAACGATGCCCGAGACGATGTTGCTGGCCCAGATGCTGGGCCTTTTGCTTGTGATCGGAGCGCTGGCCGGCGTACTTGCCGGATTGCTGGGGGTCGGCGGTGGAATCGTCTTGGTGCCCGCCTTTTTCTATGCGTTTCAAACTCTTGGCTACGGCGGTCCGCAGTTGATGCAGCTGTGTCTGGCCACGTCGCTGGCCACGATCATCGTGACGTCGGTCCGATCCGTTCTTGCGCACAACAAGAAGGGTGCGGTGGATTGGGATATCCTGCGCGGTTGGGGGCCGGGGATCGTCGTCGGTGCGATCATCGGGGTTCTGGTTGCCTCGGCCCTGCGCACCGAGGCCTTGCAGGCACTGTTCGGCATATTGGGAATGGTGATCGGGGCCTACCTGGGGCTGGGGCGTTCGGAATGGCGGCTGGGTGATGTCATGCCCGGTGGGGTAAAGCGGGCCATCCTGTCTCCTGCGGTCGGGTTTCTTTCGGTTCTGATGGGAATAGGCGGCGGCAGTTTTGGTGTGCCGCTGATGAGTCTTTACAACACGCCGATCCACCGTGCCGTGGCAACCGCGGCCGGATTTGGTGTGATCATCGCCGTGCCCTCGGTCATCGGTTTTTTGTTTCTGGATATCGCACCGGAACACCGGCCTCCGCTGACCATTGGGGCGGTCAATCTGGTGGCCTTCGGTATCGTCGTGGCAATGACGATGATCACCGCGCCCTGGGGGGTGAAGCTGGCCCATGCGATGGATCCGAAACCCTTGAAGCGCGTGTTCGCCGTGTTCCTTACGCTGGTGGCGCTCAATATGCTGCGCAAGGCGGTGGGTTTGTGAAGGATTTTGACGTCAGGGGGTGGGTGAAATTCCCCTATGATCCAGTGCTTGCGGCCTGGGTGGGCCATGCGCTGCCTGCCGCACGGGCCTCGGTAACGGACCCGGCCCATGCTGACTGGCTGGATTGTGACGGGACGTGGTTCATCGGTGTTGACGCGTTGCCCAATGACGCGCAGGGCAGGGTTGGCCGTTCGGGGCCTTTGGCAGGAACCGCCATGTCATTCATTGCTGGGCGTTATGGGCAGTTGCCGCTTCACAAAGGCCAAGTCTCGGTCATGCATCCGGGATATCCACGCCCGCGTCGGGGGGAAAACGAAGCCGCCGCGCGGTATCGCAGAAATCGGGACGCGGCCCATGTGGATGGCTTGCGCCCAATGGGGCCGGATCGCCGCCGCCGGGTCGATGAACCGCATGCCTGGATTTTGGGCATACCGCTGACCGAGGCCAGCCCGGATGCCTCGCCCATGGTGTTGTGGGAGGGCAGCCATCATATCCTGGGCGCGGCGTTCAGGCGCGCCCTTGCGGGGAAGCCACAAGAGCGTCTGCATGAAATCGATATAACGGATATCTACCAATCCGCCCGTCGCGAGGTTTTCGAAACCTGCCCGCGAATCGAACTGCCTGCAAAACCGGGCGAGGCTTACGTGTTGCACCGCCATTGCCTGCACGGGGTTGCCCCTTGGGCAGACACGGCAAACGCTGGGCCGGATGGACGGATGATCGCCTATTTCCGCCCGGAATGCGCCGGGGGTGTGGCGGAATGGGTCGAATCCTCTTAACTTCCTGTCATTGTTTGACTTTGGAGGTTTTGACCGATGATTACGGTCCATACGAATTCTGATGGTGCGTTGATTGAAGTCGAGTTGTCGGGGAAGGTCACCAGCGCCGACTACGCGGACATCTTGGTTCCTGCGATCGAAGCGGCGCTCACCGAACACGATTCCGTTCGGCTGCTGGCTATCGTGCAGCCGGAGTTCAAGGGGTATGATTTGGGTGCGGCCTGGTCCGACACCAAGCTGGGGCTCAGCCACTGGCGGGGGTTCGACCGGATCGCGGTTGTTGCCGATCAGGGCTGGGTGCAAACCAGCATCCGACTGGCGGCCCCGATCCTGCCGTGCCCGGTTCAGGTCTTTGAATTGGCCGAGCTTGAGGCCGCGCGCCGCTGGATGCGCGAGTCGCTGGGGTCCATTCACGTGACCGATCTTGAGGGCCCATGCGTGCAGATCAGCCTTTTGGGAAAACTGGACCCGGAGGAATACAAGCAGGCCGAGCGCGACCTGGACGCTTTGTTGCATGACCGGTCCGGGTTTCGGTTGCTGATCGACCTGCGGGAATTTGATGGCTGGCAGGGGTTGTCCGCTCTTGCGGCACATTTTCGTCTGGCCAGCCGCCATATCGGGCAACTGGATCGCGCGGCCATCGTCGGGGACAAAAGCTGGCAGCACATGGCACAACGTGTCGCCAGTCATGTCTTGGGCACTCGGACTCAGTTCTTTCCGTCCGAGGAAATCGAAAACGCCAAAACCTGGTTGGCCGCCGGGTAAGGACCTGCTCTGCGCCCCAACCTGCATCTTGTGATCTTGCTGCCAACGAACGGCTTGCGTGCTTTGTTCTCTGGTCAGAACAAAGCACCTTTGAGCGTGAATTGACCTAATCTGATTGGCTTGTTTCGCGGAACGAAACTCTCCACATGTTTTGAAACCGGTCTTGATACCGTGCCGGTCAAGAATTGTGACGTAAGGGAACTGGTGGGTTTTTCCGTGGAATATCTGACCTTAAGGTCAACACGGACCAAAAACCGCGTGTTTTCCCCCTAAATCTGACCGGAAATGCCCTTACCTACGCCGTGTCGCTGCGGGCCTCCACTCACGTTGAACAGATGCGTTCATGAGCTGGCCCCTCTTGGAGCTCGACCTCGGCCCGCGGCGGCACAGTTATTGGAAGCGGGAAGTTTGCGATGACATTTAAGTTGTTGATGGAAAGATTTGCTGCACGCAAGACGCCGGCATTCAAGGCGGACAAGACCAGCACGAAGCATGTCCAACATGCAACCGACAAACTCGGGACTGCAAAAACAAGCAGATCCGAAATCACTGCTCTGTTCGAGTCAGAGCTGCGCGGGCACGAGCCGAACGGACCTGCCCGCGACAATTCTTGAGAACACAGGGATTTGCCCCGATGCAGACCGGTTGAATTCAGGAACCGTTCAGCCGCGCTGCACGCCCGCCACGACGTTTGCTAAGGCGCGGCTTTCTGGTTGGCAGGTTTTCCATGATTTCGGCGCGTTCGCGGCTGTCCATCTTGGACCAGCGGGTGATTTCATCAATCGTGCGATAGCAGCCGGTACAGATACGTTCAGTCGGGTGAACGACACAGATCTGGACACAAGGGCTTTCGACCTCATTCCTTTTCCAAACCATATTCGTCATCACTGGTCTCCGACCCGTTGCAAAAAGCGCAGCCTGTCCAGCGCCCCTTGCAAGATATAGCTGGCCGCAACGTGATCAATAACCTGTCCGCGACGTTTTCGTGTCGTATCCGCCTCAAGCAGTGCTTTTTCTGCCGCAACCGTGCTGAGCCGTTCGTCCCAAAATCCGATGGGCAAATCGGTCAGGCGGGACAAATTGCGCGCAAATGCCCGCGTTGACTGGCATCTTGGCCCTTCGCTGCCATCCATGTTCTTTGGCAGGCCCAGCAAGATGCCCCCGATCTCGCGATCGGTTACAATTTCGATCAGGCGCGCGGAATCGAGCGTGAATTTCTTGCGCCGTACCGTTTCCAGCGGGCTGGCGACGCCGCGCATCCGGTCGGACACTGCGACTCCGATTGTCTTTTCCCCAAGGTCCAGCCCCATCAGGGCACTCATAGGTTGCAGCGCTGCTGCAAAATCTTCGATAGCGTCATGGATCATTGAGCGATCCCGGCCTGAAGGGCCGCCGCATCGATGATCTGCAGCGCCTCTGAGTTGCCGGCAAACACTTCCATGGCCTCATCGCGAATATCGATGGCACGCTGGCCCTGGCCCAGAACGCCCAAGGCGGCGATCAGGCGGGCCCATTCCTCGGGGGACCCGCCTTCTGTCGCCAGACGGTCAGACAACTGGTCCACCATGCCCTGAATCATCTGCTGCCGTTCTTCGGGGCTCAGCTCTGCGGCGGCGGCCATGTCTTCCTGACTGGGGCCAGGTGCCGTGCTCAGATCCGGTGCATTGAATACACCGGCCCGAAAGGCCAGTTCGTCGATCTGAGCCCGAATTGCTTCGGCCCAGGGCGCACCTGCCGGGGATTCCCGCAACGTTTCGACCCACATGCGATAGGCAAGGTCCGGCCGCCCGATCTGGGCCAGCATCTGCCCCCAATAATAGCGCGCCGGGCCGTGACGGGGGTCACGGTTCAGCGCTTCGATCAGCGCCTGTTCCGCTTCGGGTGAGACATATCCACCTGCGGCCAGAATCATCATTTCTGCCAGGTCCGCATAGGTATCAGCCGTGGCACTGTCGCCGGACAGCTCGATCACCTTTTGCTGTGCGGTGTACCCGTCCTTGAAGTTGCCCGCATTCGTCTCGTGCTGCGCCAGCAGCATCTGACCCTGCAAATCGTCTGGCCGGTTCGCAACCGTTTCACGCAACTGCTTCAGCAGGTTCGCATAGCTTTCGTCCAACTGCGCAGGTTGGGGCGGGGTCGCCAGCTCTTCCGCGGCGCTTTGGGATGGCCGGTTGGCGCGCACTTCCTTGGCCAGTTCCAACCGTGCGGTCAGCGGCATATCGGGCAATCCGACGGCCCCGGTGCGATGATACATCGCCAATGCGCCACCGATCAGAAGCAGCGAGATGGCCAGGATCGACAACGCTGAAACGGTACGAGAAGGTCCGGCGCCGGCGCCCTCTTTCTTCATCTGGTCATCTGCGGCCAGAATGCGACGGGAAATTTCCGTGCGCACCCGTTCCGCGTCGGCCTCGCCAATGACCCCGCGCGCCAGATCCCGATCCACACCGGCCAACTGTTCGCGATAAACCCGCAGATCGTATGCGGCCGCGGGTTCATCCCCACGGCGTTTGCGCAGCAGGGTAAAGCTGAGAAAAGCTGCGATCAGCAGCGCGACAAGAAAAATCAGAACCCAGAACGTCATGGTCCCTCCGAGGATGCTGCCCTGACTTAGACCTGTGAGGCGTCCGACAAAAGGGACAAATGGCCGCGAATGAGCGACATGTCGCAATAGTGCTATATTGCGGCGTTGCACGGCAGGGCTAAAATGCACTCACACGGCATATCTGCGCCCAATCACCGAACCGGATGGATTCGCACATGAAACACTATTCAGCCTTTGCTGTGGCGCGGGAAGCTCTGCGCTATCACACCGGATGGGAGCGCGCCTGGCGCTCACCCGAACCCAAGAAGCGTTATGACGTCATCATCGTTGGTGCTGGCGGTCATGGTCTGGCGACCGCGTATTACCTTGGCAAGAACTATGGCATCCAGAATGTCGCGGTTATCGAAAAAGGCTGGCTGGGCGGCGGCAATACCGGCCGCAACACGACGATCATCCGTTCGAACTATCTGCAAGACCCGTCTGCCGCGATCTACGAGAAAGCGCGCAGCCTTTACGAGGACCTGAGCCAGGAGCTGAACTACAACATCATGTTCAGCCCGCGCGGTGTCATCATGCTGGCACAGACCCAGCACGAGATCCGCGGCTACCAGCGCACGGCCCATGCCAACGCGCTGCAAGGTGTAAAGACGGAATGGATCGGTCCCGAACGCGTCAAACAACTGGTGCCTATCATCAACCTGGACGGCCCCCGGTATCCGGTTCTGGGCGGCCTTTGGCAGGAACGCGGGGGCACGGCGCGCCACGACGCGGTGGCGTGGGGTTATGCGCGTGCCTGTTCGGCGATGGGTATGGACATCATCCAGCAATGCGAAGTCACCGGTATACGCTCGGATAACGGTCGCGTCGTCGGGGTCGACACCACCAAGGGTGCCATCGATTGTGACAAGCTGGGCATCGTCGTCGCGGGCCATTCGGGTCAGTTGGCCGAAATGGCGGGCTTCCGCCTGCCGCTGGAGGCCGTTGCCTTGCAGGCGCTGGTATCCGAGCCGATCAAACCCTGCATGGATGTGGTGGTGATGGCCAACACCGTGCACGGCTATATGTCACAATCCGACAAGGGCGAAATGGTGATCGGTGGCGGCACCGATGGGTTCAACAACTTCACGCAGCGCGGGTCGTTCCATCATATCGAGGAAACCGTGCGGGCGCTGGTCGAAACCTTCCCGATGATCTCGCGTCTGAAGATGCTGCGCCAGTGGGGTGGGATCGTGGACATGACAGGTGACCGCTCGCCCATCCTGTCGAAAACACCGCTACAGGGCTGCTTTATCAATGGCGGCTGGGGTACCGGTGGCTTCAAGGCGATTCCGGGTTCGGGCTGGGGGATGGCGCAGCTGATGGCGACGGGCCACTCACCGCTGACCGAAGCCTTCTCGATGGACCGCTTCAAAGAAGGCCGCTTCATCGACGAAAGCGTCGCCGCCGGGGTGGCGCACTAGGGGGATTCCCGAAGGTGCCAGAAAACAGAATTCAGGTCGGCCCCCGCGCCGACCGACCGCCAAAAGGATGACAACATGCTAATCCTGAATTGCCCCTATTGCGGCGTAGACGCCGAAGAAACCGAACTGGCTGCCGGCGGCGAAGCGCATCTGAAGCGTTTCGGCCCGGGCTCGTCCGATGACGAATTCCACGACTATCTGTTCATGCGTGAAAACCCGAAAGGTGTTCATTTTGAACGCTGGCGCCACGCCAATGGCTGCGGCAAGTGGTTCCACGCCGCGCGCTGCACGCAGACACTCGAAGTGTTCGGCACCTATTCCGCGCAGGTCACCGAGCCGCCGCAGGACATCAAGGATGCCATCACTGCCAAACGGCCCGGCTGGACGTGGAGAGAGTTCTCCTGATGCTTCATCTTTTCAAAAATACTCCCGCCGGAGGCTTTGACGCCTCCACATGCGAAAGGTCAGCGACATGAGCACCCGTCTCGCAAAACAAGGCCGGCTGATTGACCGGTCGAAAAAGGTATCATTCACCTTCAACGGAACCTCGATGCAGGCATATGAGGGGGATACGCTTGCCTCGGCCCTGCTGGCCAATGACCAGATGATGGTTGGCCGGTCGTTCAAATACCACCGACCCCGCGGCGTTGTCGCCAGCGGCGCGGAAGAGCCGAACGCGCTTGTCGGTCTGGGACAGGGCAACCGGTTCGAACCGAACCAGCGCGCCACCACGACCGAGGTGTTCAACGGCTTGACCGCAATCTCACAGAATCATTGGCCAAGCCTTGAACATGATATCGGCGCGGTCAACACGGCCTTTGCCCGGTTCCTTCCGGCCGGCTTCTACTACAAGACGTTCATCCACCCCAAACCCTTCTGGAAACACGTCTACGAACCTTTCATCCGGCAGTCGGCGGGATTGGGTAAGGCGCCCGACAAGGACAACCGGGATGCCGACACTTATGAGCACTTCTACGCCTTTACCGATGTTCTGGTGATCGGCGGTGGTGTGGCTGGTTTGCAGGCGGCCAAGGCGGCGGCACAGTCCGGTGCCAAGGTTCTGCTGATCGAGCAGACCGCGCACTGGGGCGGTCGCGCTCCGGTTGACGGCGGCACCGTCAATGGTGAGCCTGTGGATAAGTTCGTGGAGCAATTGGTTTCCGAACTCGAAACAATGGACAGCGTCATCATGCGCAAGCGCTGCATGGGAGCGGGTGTTTATGACCATGGTTATGTGTTGGGATACGAACGTCTGACCGACCACACGCCGGGCGTGCAAGGCCCGCGCCATCGCTTGTGGCGCATTCGTGCCAAGCAAATTGTGACGGCAACGGGTGCAATTGAAAGACCATTGTCCTTTGCTGGCAACGATGTTCCGGGTGTGATGCTGGCTTCGGCCATGCGCGATTATGTCGTGAACTGGGGGGTGACGCCGGGGGATCGTGTCATCGTTGCCACCAACAATGATGACGCTTACCGCACCGCGATCATCCTGAAACAGGCCGGTGTGGATGTTTTGCGTATTGTTGACGCACGGGCAACGGCTGGACCTCTAGCGGAAGAAGCCCGCCAGTTGGGTATCCGCGTCGACCCGGGCAAGGCCATTGCCAAGGTCAAAGGCGGCAAGCGCGTCAAAAAGGTTGCCATCTGCAATCAGGAAGGTGTCGGCGGCGCGCGTGAAGAGGTCGAGGCGGATGCGGTCGCCATGTCTGGCGGCTGGTCTCCGGTCGTGCACATGTGGTCCCATTGCGGAGGCAAGCTGATCTGGGACGACGCGAACGCGCATTTCCGGCCGGATCCCGAGCGTCCGCCGCTGGGGGCCGACGGCAAGGGGTTCGTTGTTGCTGCTGGCGCGTCCAACGGTCCTCTGGCATTGCAAGATGTACTGACAGACGCCCATGCCGCCGGCAAGGCGGCTGCCAAGGCGGCTGGCTTCAAGCCCAAGAACACCAAGGCGCCCGCAGGTGAGACAACCGTCGAGGCGCCGATGGAAGCGGTCTGGCTCATGCCGGCAAATGCCGAAGTTCAATTGCGCATGAAATCGTGGCTGGATTTCCAGAACGACGTCAAGGTTTCAGACGTCCAGCTGGCCGCGCGCGAAGGGTATGAAAGCGTCGAACACACCAAGCGATATACCACTCTGGGTATGGCGACCGATCAGGGTAAGTTGAGCAATATCAACGGATTGGCGATCCTTGCTGATGCACTGGAATCCGAAATTCCCAAGGTTGGCACAACCACCTTCCGCCCGCCTTATACGCCCATCTCGATGGGCGCGATCGGCGGTGAGGCACGCGGCGATGTATTCCAACCGATCCGTCAGACACCGATGCACAACTGGCACGACAGGAACGGCGCCGATTGGGAGCCGGTCGGTCACTGGCGCCGGGCCTATGCCTATATCCGCCCCGGTGAATCCGTGCACGACGCGGTCAATCGCGAGGTCAAGAACACCCGCGAGAACCTCGGCCTGCTGGATGCCTCGACGCTGGGCAAACTGATCGTCAAAGGCCCGGATGCCGGCAAGTTCCTCGACATGATGTACACCAACATGATGTCGACGCTGAAGGTCGGCAAGTGTCGCTATGGCCTGATGTGTTCTGAAAACGGCTTTCTGATCGACGACGGCGTTGTCGCTCGCATCGACGAGGACACATGGCTGTGCCACACCACCACCGGCGGGGCCGAGCGTATCCATGGTCACATGGAAGAATGGCTTCAGACCGAATGGTGGGACTGGAAAGTCTATGTCGCCAACGTGACCGAGCAATACGCGCAGGTCGCCGTGGTCGGCCCCAACGCCCGCAAGGTGCTGGAGAAGCTGGGCGGCATGGATGTCAGCAAAGAGGCGCTGCCCTTCATGGAATGGCGCGATGGCAAGATCGGAGGCTTCGATTGCCGGGCCTACCGCATTTCGTTCTCGGGCGAGCTGTCTTATGAAATCGCCGTTCCCGCCAGCCAGGGTCAGGCGTTCTGGGATGCCTTGATGGAGGCAGGCAAAGAGTTTGGCGTCATGCCGTACGGAACCGAATGCCTGCACATCCTGCGGGCCGAGAAGGGCTTTATCATGATCGGGGACGAGACCGACGGCACCGTGATCCCGCAGGATCTGGGGCTGCACTGGGCGCTGTCCAAGAAGAAAGAGGATTATCTGGGCAAACGCGCCCATTCCCGCAGCCACATGGCGGATCCCGCGCGCTGGAAACTGGTCGGTCTCGAGACTGTGGATGGATCGGTTCTGCCGGATGGTGCTTATGCGGTGGGCGAGGGCGTCAATGCCAACGGTCAGCGCAACATGATCGGCCGTGTGACGTCGACATATTACTCGGCCAATCTGGGCAAAGGCATCGCCATGGGGCTGATCAAACACGGCCCCGACCGCATGGGCGAGATCGTCGAGTTCCCGGGTACCGACGGCAAAACCTACAAAGCCAAGATCGTGGACCCGATCTTTTATGACAAGGACGGGGAGAAGCAGAATGTCTGAACCCATCAGCGCATTGAACCACGCAAGCTATGACGGCATCGCCCAGGTCAAGGAATGCGGCCTGCAAGGCATGATCACCCTGCGCGGCGACCTGTCCGACAAGGTGCTGGCCAAGGCCGTCAAGGATGCGACCGGCCAGAAAATACCCGGTCAGCGCGAGGCGCTTGTGACCGGCGACACCGGCGTGGCTTGGATGTCGACCGACGAGTTGCTGGTTCTGGTGCCTTATGCCGAGGTCGAAGCCAAACTGGCCGACATGGTCGGTGCCCTGAGTGGCACCCATGCTTTGGCGGTCAACGTCTCGGATGCCCGCGCCGTCTTCAGCGTCTCTGGTGCCAGCGCCCGCGAAGTTCTGGGCAAGGTCGCACCTGTCGATCTGTCGGCGGATGCTTTCCAGCCTGGCCAGATCCGCCGCACGCGTCTGGCGCAGGTGGCTGGTGCTTTCTGGATGGATGATGAACAGACCTTCCGCGTGGTCTGCTTCCGTTCGGCAGCGGATTATGTGTTCAAACTGCTCAAGGTGGCAGCACAGCCCGGCAGTGAGGTCGGGGTCTACTGAACAAAAAAAGCCCCGGTTCCACCGGGGCTTTTTCTTACTTGACTGTCGAACAGGTCCCGACCCCAAAAGGCTTGTTCGCGAAGTTTCCCTGAACAAATGCCATGCGGACGGCGACTGTGTTGTCGGATGGTTTCAGGTTCGCTTGATATCGAACACGGACATTGCCGCCGGCAGCCATTTTTTGATCGAGGTTCCAGATAATACGATACCCCTTGGCGCCGCGGTTTTTGAATTTTGCCTTGGCCCAATCCTGGTACGACGTGGCGGCCATCGCCGAAGTTGCGGCGGGGTCAATCTGGAAAGCATACTCTGGCGCGATCCAGCCATGGGCGTCCTGTTTGGTCATTTTGCAATGATAGGTAACTGTTTCGGCGGCAGCGGTTTATGCAAGCACCGCGGCGGCGACAATCAGGAAAAGTCTTTTCATTTTATCCGGTTGGCTGTGATTTCTTATGTAGGCACTCAAAGCGATACATCTCACAGATGCAAGCAGGACTTCGCGTAAGCGAAGAAAAAATCGGCTGACGTTCTACCCTTGCAAGAGAACGGTGTGAAAACGGCTCAGACCGTCTTTGGTCAGCAAGTCCGAAACCTTCAGGGGGTGCGCTTTGTCGTCCGACAGCCCCGAATAAAACCCCAGCTCATCCATCAAAGCGCTGACACGTTCGTGCCTCTCGTTTTCCGGCAGCAGAGGCGCGTGAAGAGACAGAAGAAGGGCGGGGCGGTGTTCCTTCAGCCACGCGGACAAAGTGGGTGCGACAATGAATTCCGCCCCTTCGATGTCCATCTTGACCAGCGACACCCGCGACAAATCGTTCGCCGCTTCGAACTGGTCCCAGGCGATCGTCAACGCATCAGACCCATGCGCCCCGTCGTGCAGAAGGGAACTGGTGGAATCCCCGGGTTCACCGCGTACAGAGGCCATGCGAGCCACGGCAAACCGATCTGACAGGGCGACCCCGAAGGCCGAGACGTTCTGAATGCCGTTCAGATCAAGGTTCCATGCCAGGTGCCGGAACGCGGTCGGGTCAGGCTCAAAACACCAGACATGCCGCGCCTTGCGTGCGCCGTACAGGACCGTCGGGCCAATCCACGCCCCGATATCCAGATAGTCGCCTTGCGGGGACAGGAACCGGTCAAGAACTGCGAATGTTTCAGGTTCCCACGCGCCCGAAGTGGCCTTGCGCCAGAACTTCGAATGATACGGGTCCAGACGAAAGCGCTCGCCGTTCAGATTGCCCGCATAATATCCGCGGGTGCGATAGAACATCTTGCGCACCTGTGTCAGCATCGTCTGCCTCCGGGTTTTCTTGTCTCGGCCCTTGACCTGCGGCGGTTGCCAAAGCATTTAACCTTGGGAACCGCAACTTACATTTAAACAGGGGGCCGACATGGCTTTTGAACTTCCTGATCTTCCTTATGCACATGACGCGCTGGCAGCCAAGGGTATGTCCGCGGAAACGTTGGAATATCACCACGACCTGCACCACAAGGCCTATGTCGACAACGGCAACAAGCTGATCGCCGGCACCGAGTGGGACGGCAAGTCGCTGGAAGAGATCATCGTTGGCACTTACGACGCAAACGCCGTGGCACAAAACGGCATCTTCAACAACATCAGCCAGTTGTGGAACCACAACCAGTTCTGGGAGATGATGGGGCCGGGCGAGTCCAAGATGCCGGGCGAGCTGGAAAAGGCTCTGACAGAAAGCTTTGGTTCGGTTGACGAATTCAAATCGCAATTCAGCGCTGCCGGTGCCGGTCAGTTCGGTTCGGGCTGGGCGTGGCTGGTCAAGAATGCCGATGGCTCGCTGGCCGTCACCAAAACCGAGAACGGTGTTAACCCGCTCTGTTTTGGTCAGACCGCGCTGCTGGGTTGCGATGTTTGGGAGCACTCCTACTACATCGATTTCCGCAACAAGCGCCCGGCTTACCTGTCGAACTTCCTCGACAATCTGGTGAACTGGGAAAACGTCGCATCCCGGATGTAACGTATTGAACCGACGTCGGTTCATAAAGGGCCTGCTGGCGGTGACGCTGGCAGGCCTTGTCACGGCCGCCTACGGGTTCGTCATTGAACCCGCGGTTCGTTTGCGCGTGCGCAAATGGCGCATTCAGCGGGACGACTGGACAGCGCCGCCGCTCAGAATCGCCGTACTGTCCGATTTGCATGTGGGCGAGCCCTATGTCGGCCTGAACCGCGTAAAGCAGGTGGTCCGCCGAACCAATGCGCTGGCTCCGGACGTGATCCTTCTGCTGGGTGATTTCTTTGCAAGCCACAAAGGTGTGTCGGACACGGTCAAGATGCAGGACCTGGCACCCGTGCTTGCCGGGCTTGAGGCGAAGAATGGTGTCTTTGCCGTGCTGGGCAATCACGACTGGTGGGATGACAGGACGGCGCAGCGGCGCGGATCCGGGCCCAATCGCTATGCCAAGATCCTGGAACAGAATGGCATTTCGGTGTTGTCCAATGCTGCCATCAAACTCGAGGCTCCGGGCATCTGGCTGGCCGGGCTTGAGGATCAGCTAGCGATCTGGCGCAAAGGCAAACCACAAGGATTGGACGATCTGGCGGGTACTCTGGCGCAGATCACCGATGACGCTCCGGTTGTGATGATGGCGCATGAGCCCGATGTTTTTCCCACTGTGCCCGAGCGGGTGGCCTTGACCCTTTCGGGGCACACACATGGTGGCCAGGTGCGCCTGTTCGGCTGGTCGCCCGTCGTGCCATCGAAATTCGGCAATCGCTATGCCTATGGCCATGTACGCGAAGATGGGCGCGATCTGGTGGTGTCGGGCGGTATCGGATGTTCAATCCTGCCGGTTCGACTGGGCGTGACGCCCGAAATCACCGTTGTCGAGATGTCCGCCTAAAGGGTTGATGACCGACCGGTGAAAACCCGCCGATACGTGCGCTTTCTGCATGACGGTATCTTGTTTGCTGCTTTCCAATGCACATCTCTGTAAGGCAGAGGGAGAGAACTGCTTGTCAATTCAAACAATGATCGGGCTGCGCACTGCTGGTGCGTGAACGACCCCGCATGTCCGGCAGGTCGAGAGATACCCAGAAAACAACCTTAACAGGAGATCGCAATGGTCGCACTTACACAGGGAACTTGGGTTATTGTTGCAGATGGAGAGAAAGCGCTGGTGATGGAGAATATCACCGATGCCGACGATCCCAACCTTGTCGTCGTCGCTGTTGAAGAACAAGACGGCCCGACCGGGAAACCGACTGACCGCGCAGGTCGTCGCAACGACGGCGGACCGAAACAGAAATCGGCAGTTGAAGAACCCACGTGGAAGGCACACGCAAAATCTCTGTTCGTGCAGGATCTGGCGAATCTGTTGAATCGGAAGGGGCTGAAAGGGGCCTATGACCGGCTGGTTCTTGTGGCAAGCCCACAGGTTCTGGGTCTGTTGCGGCGTCGTTTGCACAGCGAGGTGCTGGGAAAGGTCGTGGCCGAGGTCAACAAGACCCTGACCAATCATCCTTTGCACAAGGTCGAGCAGGTGGTACGCCACAGTCTGCAACCCAAGGCCAGACTGGCCTGATCAATACGGCGGGCGGCTCAACCGCCCGCACGGCTTTCCATCCTCAGGTCAGTTTGTCTCGCAAGGCGCTCATGGCTGTATCGGCGTCTTCTACCCAGGTGATGAAATCCGCCAGAGACGTGTCGGCAAAGCCTTGCCCGATCACCTGGTCCAACAATGTGTGCAACGCGTCCCAATAGCCATTCACATTGACCACGACGATGGGTTTGTCATGCAGCCCAAGCTGGCGCCAGGTCAGCGCCTCGAACAACTCGTCCAGCGACCCCGGACCGCCGGGCAGAACAACGACGGCGTCGGCGTTCATGATCATGACCTTCTTGCGCTCGTGCATTGTCTCGGTGATCACGAAATGGGTCAGATCCGTCTTCCCGACCTCACGCTTGACCAGATGCACCGGAATGACGCCGAAAGTTTCACCACCGGCATTCTGTGCGGCACGGGCCACTTCACCCATCAAACCGACATCTCCGGCTCCGTAGACCAGCCGCCAGCCTTCCTGCGCCAGCAGGCTGCCAAACTGCCGTGCAGTTTCAGAATAAGCCTTCTCGGCTCCATTGCGTGACCCGCAGTACACACAGATTGATTTCTGAGACATCAAAGGGGGGCTCCGGGGTTGTGTCAGGGGTTTTGACCCGTGATAGCGGGATTGATAGATTGGCTCAACTGTCCGTCGGAAAGCTTTTCAACGCAAAGCTTTTGCCCGGCGGAGTGAAAGGAAAATAATGGACGCCAAATCGGGAAACGGAAGCTCGGGCAATTTCATCTGGGGGGTGATTGCGGGTCTTGTTGCGATATTGGGCGCGGGTGGATTGTATTTGTCCGGCGTCTTCACCAAAGCGCCCGAGCCGAGGGCCCCGCAGGAAACCGCATCCGCCGTAGCCCCGGAACCTGAAAAGCAGGAGACGCAGGTCTCGGAACCGGAAACGGCTGAACAGGCAGTTCCTGCGGATGAAGGGCCCACGACCGAGCCTGCCGAGGACACACGTGAAGCGGCCGAAGCCTCTGACGCGGATACTGCCGCTGCTGAGCCGGAAGATTCCGCGCCTGCGCCAGCGGCCCCTCCAGCGCTGGATCAGATTTTTGTTCAACCAGATGGCACGACGTTGTTGTCCGGCGATGCCGAGCCCGGCAGCCGGATCGAGGTGCTGCTGAACGGAGAACCCCTGCACACATTTTCCGTGGACGGCAGCGGCCAGTTTGCCGAATTCGTTTCGATCCCGTTCAGCGACGCGGCTCAGGGGTTGGTCCTGCAAAGCAAGGATGGCGAACGGATCGCACGGTCCGACGACTATCTGATTGCGGCTTTGCCAAAGCCGGTCGAAGAAGCACCTGTATCTGAAGAATCGCCGGCATCCGATCCGGACAGGCCGGCCGATGCCGAAGACGCCACCATCGCGACAGCCGATGCAGACATTGAGCCCGAAACGGCGACCGAAGTCCAAGCGGCGGAAACTGACGTGACCGGAACCGAAACCACGGTGCCTGAAGCCGAGGAAACGCAAACCGCCGATTTGCCGGCAGAGGCACCCGAACCGGATCAGCAGATTGCCGTGCTGCGGTCCGGCGAAGAAGGCGTTGAACTGGTGCAGCCGCCTGTGGTGCGGGATACGCCCCCCGAACAGATCGCACTGGATACCATCGGATATTCTGAGACCGGCAATGTTCAGTTGACTGGGCGTGTTCAGGACGGCGCAGCCGTTCGACTGTACCTGAACAATCGTCTGATCGCTGATCTCGACCCGCAAGAGGATGGATCCTGGCGCAGCGATCTTGAGGGGATTGATCCGGGTGTCTACACCCTGCGCGTGGATGCGGTGAATACGGACGGGACGGTGCTCAGCCGGGTTGAAACGCCGTTCAAGCGGGAACCGGTTGAAGTGTTGGATGCCGCCGTGGCGGCCAGCCAGGCCAATGCGCAGGGGGAAGCACCAGCAATTCGTTCGGTTACTGTTCAACGGGGCGACACGCTGTGGGCCATCTCGCGCGACCGGTTTGGCGACGGGATCCTGTATGTAAGGCTGTTCGAGGCCAATCGCGACCTGATCCGCGATCCGGATCTGATCTATCCGGGGCAGGTCTTCACAATACCTGAACAATAATCGACTCTGGCCCAAAAGGGCCGGGGTCACTCTCTGACCGCAGTTAAGGTACGTGATGAGACGAACATCTGCTATGACCTCGGACGATATGGTGCCGCGCGACGAGCGAAGCTCGGGCTGGCGCACGATCCGCAAAGTGACCCCCTATCTTTGGCCGCAGGATGAGCCATGGGTAAAGCGCCGCGTGGTGATTGCCATGGTCATGCTGGTGCTGGCCAAGCTGATCGCGGTCTACACGCCGATCCTTTACAAGGGTGCGGTTGACGCGCTGGCAGGTGAGGGCGTGCCACCAGTGGCGCTGGGCGCAGTCGGGCTGACGGTTGCCTATGGCGTGGCGCGGATGTTGACAGTGGGTTTTCAACAACTGCGGGACGCGGCCTTTGCGCCTGTGGGGCAAAGGGCCCTGCGGGCGCTGGCGCTCGAGACCTTTCGGCATATTCACAACCTCTCGATGCGTTACCATGTGTCCCGCCGTACCGGAGGTCTGAGCCGCATCATCGAACGGGGCGTCAAAGGCGTCGAGTTCCTGTTGCGCTTTCTGCTGTTCTCGATCGGGCCGCTGATCCTGGAGCTGCTGCTGGTGGCGATCATCCTGATGTGGCTGTTCGATGTCTGGTATCTGGTGGTTGTCGCTGTCACAATCGGTCTGTATATCTGGTTCACCTTTGCCGTGACCGAATGGCGGGTGAAGCTTCGGCGCGAGATGAACGATCAGGACACCGAAGCCAATCAGCGCGCCATCGACAGCCTGCTGAATTTCGAAACCGTCAAGTATTTCAATGCCGAAGAGCGCGAAGCTGAACGGTATGACGTGTCGATGAAAGCCTATGCCGGGGCGGCGCTGAAAACGGCATATTCGCTGGCATTTCTGAACTTTGGCCAGTCATTCCTGATCACCTGTGGTCTGATCGGAGTGATGGTTCTGGCTGCAATCGGGGTTCAGAGCGGAAACCTGACCGTAGGCGATTTTGTCATGGTCAACGCCTACATGATCCAGATCACCGTACCGCTGAATTTTCTGGGGACGGTCTATCGGGAAATCCGGCAATCGTTGGTCGATATGGGGCAGATGTTCGATCTGCTCGAACAGCCTGCCGAAGTTACCGACAAGCCCTGTGCACCCAACCTGAAGGTAGATGGCGGCGAAGTCACTCTGGACGATGTGCATTTCGGCTACGATCCGGAGAGGGAGATCCTCAAGGGTGTTTCATTGACCGTCCCGGCGGGGCAGACCGTGGCCATCGTGGGGGCAACAGGGTCGGGCAAGTCCACCATCGGGCGGCTGCTGTTCCGGTTCTACGATGTGACCAAAGGGGCGTTGAAGATCGATGGGCAGGATGTGCGGGATGTGACACAGACCAGCTTGCACGCGGCCATCGGAGTCGTGCCGCAGGACACGGTATTGTTCAACGACAGCATCCGGTACAACATTGCCTATGGCCGCGATGGAGCCACCCCGGAAGAGGTCGAGGACGCAGCCCGAGCCGCACAGATCCACGACTTCATCACCTCGCTGCCCGACGGCTATGACACTATGGTGGGTGAACGGGGGCTCAAACTCTCCGGCGGTGAGAAACAACGTGTGGGCATCGCGCGGACCTTGCTCAAGAACCCGCCGATCCTGTTGCTGGACGAGGCGACCTCGGCCCTGGACACCGATACCGAGCAGGACATCAAGGATGCGCTGGCGCGCGCAGGAGAGGGACGTACGGTTATCACCATCGCCCATCGCCTCAGCACCATTGCCGAAGCCGACCGGATCGTGGTTCTGGAAGCTGGCGAGATCATCGAACAGGGCACGCATGACGAGTTGTTGGCGCGGTCGGGGCGGTATGCGCAACTGTGGAACCGGCAGCAATCTGACGGCGAAGCAGCCTGAGGACCCAAACATGATGCGAAACATGGTATGATGCAACAAACCAGAAGGGTGCCTGCCATGATGAACCGACTGAAATCAAGACTGTCGTCCATAGTGATCGCGATTTGTCTGCCGGTCGTTGTGGCGGCCGATCCCATCGTGGGTGTCTGGAAAACTGAACCTGACCGCAAGAACCTGATTTCGCACATCAAAATTACGGCGTGTGGGGACAAGTTCTGCGGTCGGATCCTTTCGGCCTATGACGCGTCCGGCAAGGAAGTCCAGACGCCGAATATTGGCAAGAAACTGTTCTGGGACGTGGCCGGTGAAGGCGATGGAAAATATGGCGGGGGCGAGTTCTGGGTCCCGTTGATCGACGTGGATGCCGTGCCACAGATGACGTTGCAGGGGGACAAGCTGCTGGTCAAAGGATGCGAACACGAGATTTGCGCGCATCAAACGTGGTCCCGGTTGTGATGATGGTCAAATGAAAAAAGGACCGGGAATACCGGTCCTTTTCGTTTATTCAGCAGCTTTCAGCGGCGGGCCAGAGGGGCGGTCAGACTGATCTGATCGACTCTCCTGTTCCGGTTCTTCGGAACGCGTGTCGTCCTCCCACACGATTTCGGTGGCCTGCACCTTGCGGGCAGAGCGCCCTATCGCCATGTCCTGCGCGATCTGGCTGGAGCGACCTGCGGTTACACGGGCCAGAACGCGGCTGAGCCAAATCGCATAGGTCGTCACCCAGACCCGCAGTGCCAGAAGCGACGGGGTGACGATCAGCGTCAGGACAGTTGCGATGCCCAGACCAAAGACCACAGCCGTGGCCAACTGCTTCCACCACAGGGCGGTGGGGCTGTCGATGGAATAGCCACCGTTGATGAAATCCAGCGACAAGCCGAACATCATCGGCGTCAGACCGGCCATCGTTGTCAGTGTGGTCAGCAGAACCGGACGGATACGCGATTCCGCGGTGCGGATGATCGCCTCGATCCTCGGCATATAGCTGCTGTATTCCTGATAGGTGTCGATCAGAACGATATTGTTGTTCACCACGATACCCGCCAGCGCCACGATGCCGGTCCCGGTCATGATGATCGAGAAGGGCTGTTCCATCACGATCATGCCGATCAGAACCCCGGTGGTGGACAGAACCACCGCCAGCAGAACCAGAACCGAGTTGTAGAACGAGTTGAACTGCGCCAGCAGGATCACGAACATCAGCCCCAGGGCGCCCATGAACGCGTTCACCAGGAAGGCGCCGGATTCTTCCTGCTCTTCCTGATCACCAGTCCATTCCCAGCTGATCGCGTTGGCGAACGGGCCGGTTTCCAGCCATTCCGTCAGCACCGCAATACGCTCGTTCGGGTTGATCAGCGCAAACTGCGCATCCCCGTCTTCAATCACGCCGCGCAACTGATCGACGCTTTCTGCACCGGTCAGTTGAACCAGTTCGTATGATTTTCCGCCCGCCGCGTTCAGCACCGTGCCAGTAGGTGTGTAACCTTCCGCCACTTCACGCACGACAGCCAGCCGCACCTGTTTTCCATCGGGGCCTTCGGTCACGACCTTGCTCAGCCCCGGTTCGACATCCGCTTTGACGTCATAGTATCGCTGTTGATCGACGCGGTTGATCTCGGCCAGCTTGGCCACGGGTTTACGTGTCACGAAATTCGACAAGGGCACCAAACCGTCCGGGGTACGGACCTTGAGCGCATCCAGCGTCGACAAAACGCGGTCTTCTTCGGGCAGGCGAACGCGAATTTCGATCTCTTCATCATTGCTGTCCGGGCGCATTTCGCCCAGGAGGATGCCGCGCGTGACCAACTGGACCATGGCGCCAACCGTGGCCACGTCGGCTCCGAACCGACCGGCCTTGGCGACATCCACGTCAATCTGCCAGTCGATACCGGGCAGGGGCAGGGTATCTTCGGTCTTAATCAGGCCCGGCGTGGTGTCGAAAACCTCGCGGGCGGTGATCGCTGCCGAGGTCAGGTCTTCCCACCCGTCACCCTTGATGCGCAGATGCACAGGCTTGGCCGAAGCAGGGCCTTGCTCCAACGGCAAAATCTCGACGATGATGCCGGGGATCGTTGCAAGTTGGGCATTCAGCTCATCAATCACGAAGTCGCCGTCATATTCGGGCGCCACGAAGTGCCGCTCGAACAGGCCCCACAGGGCGGATTCCGAGATGTTGGGGCGATCCTCCCAAGGGATGATTTCGAACTGAACCCGGCCCACTGTATCGGCCGGCGCCTGAGCACCACCGTTGTTCTGGTTCAAACCGCCTTCGCCCGCAAAGGCAAAGACATTGATGACCGCGGGATGAGATCCGATGATCTCTTCTGCCTGAAGAACCATCGCGTCTTTTTCCGCCAGGGACAGGTTCCCGCGGGCCCGTACATATGCGGTGGCCTGTTCAGGTTCGCTTTCCACGAAGAATTCCACGCCTCGGGACTCCTGGGGAAACCAGAGGAAGGCCACGAAATACACCGCTGAGAAAACCACCAGCAGTGATACAATCGGCATGATTGGGTTGCCGACAAGGAACCGGACCACGTGGCCAAACAATGTGTGTTCGTCCGCCGTGTGAACATGGTCCTCTTTGGCGCGTTCAATTTTTGCCGCGCTCAGGGTTACGGACCCGGCAAAAGCCCCGAACAGGAACAGCAGCGCCCCGGCGATCGCGCCACCGGGCAGCAGGTAGTCGGGGTTCAGGACCTGCATCGCGCCCAGAAAGATCATGTACAGCGACGGCGGCACCATCAACACCCGTACCCACCATGGCGTGCGGGCCCGCAACCAGACCGAAGACCGGTCGAAGATGCGGCTTAGCCGACCGGAAACACCGCCCATGACCGGCAGATAGATCAGCGCCACGATCAACGAGGCCGACAGAACGAAGATCAGCGTGACGGGCAGCATTCCCATGAACTCGCCGGGAATACCGGGCCAGAACAACATGGGCAGGAACGCACACAGCGTCGTCGCGGTCGAGGACACGATGGGCCAGAACATGCGCTGGGCGGCCTCGACATAGGCGTGCATCGGGCCCACGCCTTCCTTGATGCGTTTGTCGGCGTATTCCACAACCACGATGGCACCGTCAACCAGCATCCCCACAGCGAGGATGAGGCCGAACATCACGATGTTCGAGATGCTGACGCCCATGACGGCGAGAAACGCAAAACACAGCAGGAACGAGGTCGGGATCGCAAAACCCACCAACAGGGCAGCCCGCGTCCCCAGCGAGGCCAGAACCACGATCATCACCAGCGCGATCGCGGTCAGAACCGAGCCTTCAAGCTGGCTGACCATCGAGCCGACGATGCGGCTCTGGTCGTTCGATGTGCCCAGGTCAACCGCCGCCTGAAGCTCGGGCGGCCACTTGGTCTTTGCCTGGGCGATGGTCTCCTTCACCTGCGCGACGGTGTCGATCAGGTTGTATCCCTTGCGTTTGACCACTTGCAGCGCAACGGTCGATTCACCGTTGAAACGGGCTGTCCCTTCGCGGTCTTCGAAAGTGTAGTTGATCTGTGCCAGCTCCCCCAAGGTGACGACCCGATCGCCGTTGACCTTGATCGGCAGGCCGTAAACATCCTGTGCGGTTTTGAACGACGACGGTATCTTGACCGAAAAGGTGCCCTGTGCGGTTTCAACCTCACCGGCCGCGATCAACTGGTTGTTGTTGCGCACCACGTTGATCAGCTCGTCCGCCGTCACGTTGTACGCCTCAAGCCGCAGCGGATCGATCACGACCTCGAGCATCTCGTCGCGATTGCCTGCGATACCGGCTTCGAGAACGGAATCCAGAGCCTCAAGATCGTCCTGTAGATCCTTGGCGACACGGGCCATCGTGCGTTCGGGTACGGGACCGGTCAGGTTCACGATGACGATCGGGAATTCGGAAAAGTTGATCTCAGTCAGGGAGTATTGCTCTGCGCCTTCGGGGAAGTCCGCCTGAGCTGTGTTCATCGCGTCACGCACATCGGCCATGATCGCGGTTTTATCCCAACCGAAGTCAAATTCCAGCGCGACCCCTGCATAGTTTTCGGCTGCGGTCGAGGTCATTTCCTTGAGCCCGTCGAGATCCGCCAGTTCGGTCTCCATCGGCTTGATCAGCAGGTTTTCAGAATCCTCTGCGGAAATCCCGGGAAACTGCACTGAAACGAACAGGGCGGGGATTTCGATATCCGGCTCGCCTTCTTTCGGAAGCGAGACATAGGCAAATCCACCGATAACCAGCGAGATGGCGATAAACGCCAATACCATTCGGGCCCGATCAGCGGCCCATGCGACGATACCGGTCATTGTGATGCTTCCCGATAGGTCGGCGCAACGGTTACTCCGCGTGTAACGAATTCCTGACCGACAACAATGATATCCGTCGTTTCGGGAAGGCCGTCGATCCACACGCCCTCTGCCGTGTCACGCAGAATGCGGACGGGCATGAAATCGACGACATTGCCGGTACCGACCGTACGGACACCCAGTTGACCTTCGTTGTTCAGGGTCAGTGCGGATTGAGGCAGCAGGTGCGCCTTGGTGCCCTCGGCTGCGATGCGGATGGTCGCGGTCTGACCGTCGCGAATGGTCAGATCCGGGTTCGGAACCGTGATTTCAACTTCGAAGGTGCGTGTTGTCTGATCCGCCGAGCGGCTGAGGAACGTGACGCGGCCGCCAAGCTGCCGACCGGTGACCAGTGTTGCCGACGCTTCGGACCCCACCTGGACACGGTTGACCTCGGTTTCCGGAACATACCCGACCAGTTTGATCGGATCGAGCTGAATAACAGTTGCGCAAAGGGATCCCGGCTGCATCAGGCTGCCCAATTCGGCGGTGTCACTTTCCAGCAGGCCCTTGAACGGGGCCTTGATGGTCAGGCGGCCAACCTCTCGCTGCGCGGCTTCGACGGCGGCTGCGGCTGCTTCGATTCCGGCCCGGGTGGCCTCCAGCTCGGCTTCGGCGGATTTTACACCTGCTTTGGCAGTGCTCATCGCAGCCTCGCTGGAAATGCGGCGGGTTTCCGAAGCAAACCCGGTTTCCGCCAGTTTGCGCGACGCGGTCAGGTTGATTTCGGCCTCGGCCACACGGGCATGCGCCTCTTGCAAGCGGGCTTCAGCCTCGGGGATGCGGCTTTCAGCTTCCAGTTTGCCAGCCAGTGCCTCGGCCAGTTGCGCCGGGCGCGTGCCGGGGTCGAGTTCACACAGAACATCCCCGGCCTCGACAAACGCACCTTTGCGCTTGGGTTCCGAGATGACCGTGGATGTGGTTTCAGACAGAACTTCGACCTGCCGGTTCGCCTTGGTTTGTCCACGCAGCAGAACCGCACTGTCAATTTCGCGCGCCTGCGATCGCAGGGCGACGACGCCAACGGCAGCAATATCGGTATCGTCGGATTCAACGGCTTCTGTCTGCGCGGCTTCTTCCGTGTCCCCACGCCCGGCGAAGGCGAACAAAGAGTCGCGCTCAAAAACGAGATAATAAAGCGCAACAATAACCAGAAGGGCGTTGATGAAAGAAATCAAACGCATACAGTATTTCTCCTAGAATTCGGTGCCAACAAAAGCGGGCCTGTCTCGCTATGAAATGGGGCGTCGGCCGTGTAATTTCCACACTAAACTGAATAGTTCGGTTTGGTTTTTTTCGCAAGAGAGAAGCCAAGCGGTGAAAATGCGCAAAATCGGACCCTTGGCTTGGCGTTGGTGCCGGGGTATGACATGGCGCACTTATGCAAGACACACAGCCCAGGGGGCAGGAATGAGCGACACCGACAGTTTCATTGATGAGGTCACGGAAGAGGTACGCCGTGACCGGATGTATCTGCTGCTGCGCCGCTGGGGCTGGGTTGGTGTGGCGGCCGTCGTGCTGATTGTTGGCGGGGCTGCATTCAATGAATACCGCAAGTCCCGCGACACGGCGCAGGCGCAGGCTCTGGGTGACTCGATTCTGGCAGCTCTGTCGGAAAACGATTCAGATGCTCGGGCAGCCGGGTTGCGGGATATCGAGGCGCAGTCGCCGGGCGGGGATGCAGTATTGAAGATGCTGCTGTCTGCGTCGCAGGTAGAGGCCGGATCGCGCGACGAAGCAGTCAACAGCCTGAACGCGGTTGCTAGGCAGGGGGACCTGCCCGAGATTTATCGCGCGATCGCAAGCTTCAAGGCGCTGTTGTTGCAAAGCGACACCTTGCCTGCTGCCGACCGTCGACAACAGTTTGAGGCGCTGGCTGCGCCCGGTGCGCCTTTGCGTCTGCTGGCCGAAGAGCAACTGGCCCTGATTGACGTGTCCGAGGGCAATGTCGATGCGGCACTGGACCGTTTGCAAGCGCTGCGTCAGGACGCCGAGGTCGGTATTGATCTGCAACAGCGTGCGGCCCAGCTGATAGTCGCTTTGGGCGGCGAACCCGAGCCATTGGTGGCGCAACAGGGCTGACCAGGCGGGACAAAAGACTTTATGACAGGCGAGTTCGGAACACCATGGTAACAAGAATTATTTCCCGCGCGGGATGGCCGGTTGCGGCACTGGCTTTGACCGCATTGACCGCCTGTGAACCTCCCGAAGCGATCCTGCCCGGAGAACGTGAGGACATCCGTCCGGCGTCTGATCTGGAAACGGTGGAAAAAAGCGGCTCTCAGCCCATCAGCCTGCCGGCTCAAAAGGCGAATGCCAGCTGGCCGCAAAGCCCGGGGACGGCTGCCTACCGAACCTCGAATGCGGCCTTGCGTGCCACGCCGCAGCGGATCTGGTCCGCTTCCATCGGGCAGGGCGACTCGCGCAAGCAACGGATCACCGCCGAACCGGTGGTTGCGGGTGGGTTGATCTATACGCTGGATGCGGGGGCGGCCGTGTCAGCGGTTACTCCGCAGGGCCAGCTGGCCTGGGATACCGACCTGATTCCGCCAAGCGACGGCGATGTGGACGCCACAGGTGGGGGCATGGCCTATTCGGACGGTGTTCTCTATGTGTCGTCCGGGTTTGGGCGATTGACCGCTCTGGACGCAAAAACGGGTGCAGTGCGCTGGCAGAAGCGACTGGAAGCAACCGGGAGCGGCGCGCCGATGGTCAATGACGGGCTGTTGTACCTGGTCGCGGGTGACGAAACCGGTTGGACCATCAATGCCAAGGATGGCAAAATTGCCTGGCAAATCGAAGGCACGCCCAGCGTCGGTAACGTCCTGGGGGCTCCGGCACCGGTGATCGCTTCGGACCTGGCAGTGTTTGCATTTGGGTCCGGCGATGTTGCGGCTACCTTCCGCCGTGGCGGAATCCGTCGCTGGAATGCGTCGGTCGCAGGCGGGCGGCGGGGGCGGGCTGCCGCGCAGATCGTTGACGTGACCGGCAGTCCGATGGTTGTCGGAGACACAATCTTTATCGGCAACCATTCTGGCCGGACCGTAGCCTTTGACGCCGCCACCGGTGAACGCCGCTGGACCGCCGATGAAGGCGCGGTCGACACTGTCTGGCCCGCGGGCAACAGCATTTTCCTGATCAGTGACCGCAGTCAGCTGGTGCGCTTGAACGCGGCCGATGGCTCGGTCATCTGGGCGCAGGATCTGCCAAGCTTTGTCAAGGACAAGCGAGGCCGTCGCGGGCCGATCTTTGCACATTACGGTCCGATCCTGGCCGGAGGCCGTATTGTGATTGCGTCCAATGACGGGTATCTGCGCTTCTTCAATCCGGTTAACGGAGCACTGGTTCACCAGGTCGAAGTCCCCGGAGGCGCGACAACGGCGCCGGTTGTCGCCGGGCAAACGCTGTATGTCGTTTCCTCCAAGGGTGATCTACACGCTTTCCGTTGACGGCAAGATGCGCTAAAGGGCGCTTCTTGAGTCTTGAAAGTTGAGTATCATGTCGCTGACCCTCGCCATCGTGGGGCGCCCGAATGTGGGCAAATCCACACTGTTCAACCGCCTTGTGGGCAAACGTCTGGCCCTGGTCGACGACCAGCCCGGCGTGACGCGTGACCTGCGCGAAGGCGAAGGGCGTCTGGGCGATCTGCGCTTTACAGTGATTGATACGGCGGGTCTTGAGGACGCGACGGATGACAGTCTTCAGGGTCGGATGCGCCGCTTGACGGAACGTGCTGTGGACATGGCTGATGTCTGCCTGTTCATGATCGACGCGCGCGTGGGTGTGACACCAACGGATGAGATGTTCGCCGAGATCCTGCGCAAACGGTCCAAGCACGTGATCCTTGCGGCCAACAAAGCCGAAGGCAATGCCGCGGATGCGGGTGTTCTGGAAGCTTACAATCTGGGTCTGGGTGAACCGGTCCGCTTGTCAGGCGAACACGGTGAAGGGATGACGGACCTGTATGCGCAGCTGATGCCTCTGGCGGATGCGGCAGAAGAAAAACAGGTCGAGGAAGCCCCGCAAACGGACATTGAACTGGACGAAGACGGTGAGGGCGAGACGCCGCTGATCACCGCGGCCAAGCCCTTGCAGGTTGCGGTAGTGGGGCGTCCCAACGCGGGCAAATCCACCTTGATCAACAAGATCATTGGCGAAGACCGTCTGTTGACGGGACCAGAGGCTGGCATCACGCGTGACGCAATCAGTTTGCGAATCGACTGGGCTGACCCGGATGGCGAAAGCACTCCGATGCGGATCTTTGACACCGCAGGGATGCGCAAGAAAGCAAAAGTACAGGAAAAGCTGGAAAAGCTTTCCGTGTCGGACGGTCTGCGCGCGGTGAAGTTTGCCGAGGTCGTCGTTGTGTTGCTGGACGCCGCGATCCCGTTTGAACAGCAAGACCTGCGAATCGCCGATCTGGCCGAGCGCGAAGGCCGGGCCGTTGTCGTCGCGGTCAACAAGTGGGACATCGAGGACAACAAACAGGAAAAGCTGCGCGAGTTGAAAGAGTCGTTTGACCGGCTGCTGCCACAGCTTCGCGGCGCGCCGCTGATCACGGTTTCCGCCAAGACGGGCCGGGGGTTGGAGCGTTTGCGCGCCGCGATTCTGCGCGCCCATGACGTCTGGAACCGTCGGGTGCCGACTGCCGCTCTGAACCGCTGGCTGACCGCCATGCTGGAACAACATCCGCCGCCAGCCCCACAGGGACGCCGGATCAAACTGCGCTACATGACGCAGGCCAAGACCCGACCTCCGGGGTTCGTGGTGATGTGTTCGCATCCCGACAAGATGCCAGAAAGCTATACCCGTTACTTGGTGAACGGTTTACGGCAGGATTTCGACATGCCCGGAACACCGATCCGCCTGACTCTGCGCGGGCAGGGGGACAAGAACCCCTACAAGGGGCGGCGCAAGAAAAACGCGGGCGCATTGGCCAAGCATCTGAAGGGGCGCGGGTAAGCTGCGCACCGGAATCAGGGCTTTGATGACACAGGCAGACTGATTAAATCGTGCCCAAGGACGAATGCGCGGTTCGCTTCTGCGGCGTTGGCGATACCCTCTGACGTCCCATTGCCCTGTTCAATGGCCGTCGCCAGTTCGGCCGCGGCCGAGCCGGTCGTGAAGATCGATGCAATTCTCGTTCGACCTCCGAAAAGACCTTTGGAAGCGTTGGCATTGTCATAGGTCAGGTCAAATGTGGAAACCAAACTGACCGCCTCGTCATCGGGTCGTTTGTTTTGATTGCGCGATATGGGCGGAACCAGCGTTGTCACGCGGCGCTGTACACCCGCGTTGACTTCGACAGGCAGGGCCTTGGCAGGATCAGAGCGTAACGCGATGTTCACGCCGCTGCGTTCCCCGTAGACCAAACTGCGGTCCTGAATCGAGGTGCAGCCGGCGACCACGCAACTCGTGCACAACTGTATTGCCGGTCACGATGGCGGCTGTGGATGAGGTGCCAAAACCGTTATACGAGCACCCCGCAAGCGCGGCGCAGATCAATGGCGCCAATGGCAATATATTTCTCGATAAAGTCAATCAATAGGCCTTAAAACACGGCTTCTTACTCTGACCGGAAGTTTCCCATGCGTCAACTCGGAGGCATGTGAATACTGTTGAAGCGTTCCGAAACACTGTGGGGCTTTGTTCTTCGGGCGCGTCCCTGTTGTCAGGGGCGTGTTTTTCGGTGCCTGTGATCGTCACGCAAGCGCGTAACTGCGCCAATATTCAGCGTTTTCGCTCTGGGGGCGTGACAGCCCCTGTTCTGCGCGCTAGCATTCAGGTGTGTGCATCTGTCAGCACATGCATTGTTTTCACGCGGTCAATCCGCGCCTGGATTTTGAACGGATTATAACAGGGCCATCGTGGGGAGCGGACTGGATGGATCTGAGGGAATACACAAGACACTATGCAGTTCAGGACAACAGATTGGCTGCACTGAGCTATTTTGGCACGTTTGCGGTGTATTTCGCATCGCTGGCTGTGGCTATCATATTCGTGGATCGCTGGTACATCATGGTCCCGGCCGGGATCGTCTTCGCCTTTTCGGCAGTGCGCCTTTATGTGCTGCAACATGATTGCGGGCACCATTCGCTGTTTGAAACGCGAATGCAGAACGAATGGGCGGGGCACGGTCTTTCCCCCTTCACCTTTGCGCCGTTCGAGGTGATGAAGCAGAATCACAATCTGCACCATGCTGGGATCGGAAACCTCGAGCATCGCGAGACCGGTGAAATTCACACCATGACGTTGCGGGAATGGAATAACGCGGACTGGAAAACACGTTTGTTTTACAGGCTGTACCGAAACCCCTTCATTCTGGTGCCGGTCGGTGCCCTGTTCACATACTTCATTCGCTATCGCTGGCCCAAGAACACTGTTCGTTTCGGTGTCAAAGGCGTTTTGCTGCACAATGCCTCGATCATCGTATTTTTGGGCCTGTTGTATCTGATCGCGGGCATGACCGGTATTTGGGTTTGGTTGGTGTTTTCTTTCCTGGGCGGAATGCTGGGTGTGTTCCTTGTGTATCTGCAACACAATTTTGAAGACACCTATTGGGATCGCCGCCCTGATCTGAACCCGCAGACCGCGGCGCTTCATGGGTCTTCCGCGCTGGATTTCGGATGGTGGTTCGATACCGCCGTAGCCTGCATCACGCTACACGACATCCACCATTTCAATGCACGTATCCCATCTTATCGGTTGCGGGCCTGCCACTATAACCTGCCGCCTGAATTCACCCCTCGCCGGATCAAGTTCCCCGAGGCAGTAGCGGCTTTGAACCTCAAGCTTTGGGATGAGGATGCGAAACGCCTCGTGCCGTTCCCGAAAAATGACCGAACCGCTGGGCTGGCGCATAGCTGATCCATTGGTTTTGGGAAGGCAAGCGCTGAACTTGCGGATGTGCATATCCAGTGTATTTGCGATGAGGCAGGGCGATGGAGAAAGGACCCTTGGATGACCGTAGTGACCAACGTTAAAGGTGTGGGAGAGGCGCTGAAAAAAGCCCTTGCAGCCAATGGCTTTAAGACCGCAGAAGCGATAGCGAAGGCGTCACCCGCAGATCTGGTCAAGGTTCCACGGGTCGGAGAGAGCCGCGCCGCCGTATTGATCGAAGCCGCAAAAGCGGCAATAGCTGCAACGCCCGCAGCCGGGAAGCCTGGCGCGCGCAAGGCGCCGGCCCGAAAGCCGGCGGTCCGTAAACCAACAGCTGCAAAACAAGCCGCCCGAAAACCAGCCGCCCAAAAAGCCACCGCGCGCAAGACCGTGGCCGCTGCGGCTGCCGAAAAACGGGCGGAAGAGGCCGCACGCAAAGCGGCGGAAGAAAAAGCGGCAGCTGAAAAGGCTGAAGCTGCGGCCAAGAAAAAGGCTAAGGCCAAGGCCAAGGCTGAAAAAGCCGCCAAGAAACGCAAAGAAATGGAAGCAGCGTTTTCCAAGGCCAAGGATAAGGTGAAAGCAAAGTCCAAGAAGGGCAAAAAGCCGAAGACGGACGACAAGAAAAAAGACGCCAAGAAGGGCAAAAAAGACGCCAAGAAGGCCGAGAAAAAAAGTGACAAGAAGAAAAACCGCAAGAAGGACAAGAAAAAGGCGAAGAAATAAGTTCCTTCGCCCCGTCTTTCTTTGTGAACCGGCGCCTGGTGGTGCCGGTTGCGTTTTTCAGGCCAGTGTGCCGTCCAGTTGCAGGGTCAGTTTGCCGCCCAGATAGGGGCTCAGGACTTCGGGCAAGGTCACGGTGCCGTCCGCGTTCTGGCCGTTTTCCAGCACAGCGATCAGGCAACGCCCAACAGCCAAACCCGAACCGTTCAGCGTATGGACGTATTCCGGCTTGCCGCCACCTTCGGGGCGGAACCTTGCGTTCATGCGGCGGGCCTGGAAATCACCACAGGTCGAAACCGAGCTGATCTCGCGATAGGTGTCCTGACCGGGCAACCAAGCCTCGATATCATAGGTGCGGCGGGCGCCAAAGCCCATGTCACCGGTGCACAGGATGACGGTGCGGTAAGGAATGCCCAGCTTTTCCAGAATGCCCTCGGCGCAGCGCAGCATGCGCTTTTGTTCTTCGTCCGATTTGTCCGGATGCGTGATCGAAACCATTTCGACCTTTTCGAACTGGTGCTGCCGCAACATCCCGCGGGTGTCTTTGCCCGCGGATCCGGCCTCGGACCGGAAGCACAGGGAATGCGCGGTGTATCGGCGGGGCAGATAGCTTTCCTCGATCAAAGTGTCGTTGACGATATTGGTCAGCGACACTTCGGAGGTCGGGATCAGCCACCAGCCTTCGCGGGTCTGATAGCTGTCTTCGCCAAATTTCGGCAATTGGCCGGTGCCCTGCATCATCTCGGACAGAACCAGAACCGGGCCGTTCACCTCGGTCAGCCCGTTTTCAGTGATATGGGTATCCAGCATGAACTGCGCCAAAGCGCGATGAATACGGGCGACGCCGCCGGACAGCAGCACAAATCGCGAGCCGGATAGTTTGGCTGCGGTTTCGAAATCCATGCCTTGCTGAACGGATTCGATCTCGAAGTGTTCCTTGGGCGCGAAATCCAGTTCGCGCGGCGTACCCCAGCGGCTGACCTCGACATTGTCGTTTTCATCCACGCCATCCGGCACGTCTTCGGCGGGCAGATTTGCGATGCGGATCAACTGATCTGTCAGCAGGGCGTCCAGATCCTTGGCCTCGGTCTGCATCCGTGCGATCTCGGCCTTTTTCTCGGCGACCAGCGCGCGCAGACGCTGAAACTCGGCTTCGTCGCCTCGAGCTTTGGCCGCGCCGACTTCCTTGGACGCTTTGTTCTGTTCGGCCTGCGCCGTTTCGGCGGCCAGAATCTTGGCGCGGCGACTTTCGTCCAGCCTGAGCAAATCTGACGACACCGGCGCGTCCCCACGGCGCGCTAGAGCGGCGTCGAAAGCGGCAGGGTTTTCGCGAATGGCGCGGATGTCGTGCATGTCTCAGATCCTTGAATGCGTGAATCACTGAAACCGCTTATGCACCATCTGTCGGGCGGGGTGTAGCACCGGTTACGACTTATCGGCCTCGTCGTGGATTTCATGCGCCAGATGTCCGTCCCATTCTTCTGTCGGGATTTTTGGTTCCGGTGGATCTGCCATGTAAGACGGCGTCATGATCTGCACTTTGTTCTCGTTGAATACGGCGACAATGTTGCGATGCAGGTCCGAGCGGATTTTCGGAATGATGCTGCCGCGGGTGGTATAGCCGTTGATCTGATAGTTGATGGCGTAGTCGGCCAGCGCCGTCCACAGCACGAAAGGTTCCGGCTTGGCCTTGATCCCCTTGGTGCGGTTGGCCGCCTCGATCAGCATTGCTTCGATCTTTTCGGGCGGTTCTTCATATCCGATGCCAACCGTCGTGTGCAGCAGCAAACCACTGCCATCGGTTTTCTTCGAGAAATTCACGACATCCGAATTCATCAACTGTGCGTTCGGGATCGAAATCAGCTCGTTCTTGATGGATTTCAGATGCGTCTCCATCAGTTTGATCTGAACCACGTCGCCTATATGCTCTCCGATCTGAATGCGGTCGCCGATTGACGTGGAACGGCGATAGATCACGAACAGCCCCGCCAGCATGTTGGACACGACCGAGTTGGCCCCCAGCGACAGCATGGCGCCGACCAGAATGGTCAGTCCCTGGAAGGCGGCCGAATCCGAACCGGGAATGTAGGGAACGGCAAAGACCAGCGCGATCAGAATCACGACAACCCGTGCGATGTTGAACGTCGGATTGACCCAGTGCTTTTCAAAATCGCCCATTTCGAAGGAACCGGCTTCGACCGCGTCGAAGAACACGCGCATGCCCTTGATTATGTACAACGTGACCCATGCGATCAGGCTCAGCATAATCAGGTTCGGGATATAGCTGAGTATTCCCTTGAATATCAGCAGCACCGGTTCTGTCAGATAGGTCAGCAGCAGCTGCGCGAAATAGCGTGTTTCCGCAAAGGCCAGCAGAACGAAGGACAGGTAGTAGTAGAAGCCGAGAAAGAAGATGACCAACAGGGCAAAATTCAGTCCGTATCGGATCAGGGCGGCGATTGCTTCGGCCTGAACGCTTTTGGCCGTCGCCGTTTCGACATCCTTCAAATAACGCTTTACCAGTTTCAAAGTGCGCCGCCTGATCCGCCGGTGCAGCCAAAGGATAACCAGCACGAAGACGACAAAGCCTAAGGTCCATCCAGCGGCCTCAATCGCTCCGGATACCCGGGCTTGATCTGTACGGTTGGAGCGGTAGGCAAGGATGGCCTCTTCGATGGCCTGACCATGCAAGAAGCCGAGGACGTCCAGCTCCATCTGGTCCAGTTCGGCGTCCGCAACCGTTACGATCGATACGATTTCACCGTCGGCGCGAATGCGTATGCCCAGATCGGTTTCTTCAAAGGTGATGTCGACCGCGGGGCTTTCCGAGGCTTCGGCCACCTCAATGATCTTATTCTGAACGCCTTCGGCCCGTTCCGGCGCGGGCAGGGCGCTGGAGCCGCGCAAGAAGAACAACATGTCGCCGTCGACGATGACAGGTGCCTTGAAACTTTCGGTTTCTTCCACATCGGGCTCGGTGATTTCGGCAGGTGCTTCCTGGGCCTTTAGCGGCACTGCCAGGCACAAGAACAAGGTCAGCAGAGACAGCAAAAGCGTCAACGATTGGAACGGCTTGTAACGAGTTTTCATTGTCCCCCCTGACGTCTGACTATAGCAAAACTGAAATATCTGCATAGGACATATCTGCAACGTTCAAACGGTTCTTGAGGCACCTTTGTCAGGTTGCAGCCGGTCACATGACCACCTTTGCTTGCAAACACGCATTTCAAAGCATAGGTTCCGGCCAAATTTGCGGAACGGTGCCGCAAGATCTGAATAAAGGAATATCCCATGGAAGGTGGCGCAATCGCCCAGTTTCTCCCGCTGATCCTGATCTTTGCGATCATGTATTTCCTGCTGATCCGTCCGCAGCAGAAGAAAATGAAGGAACATCAAGCCATGGTCGACGCCGTGCGTCGCGGGGATCAGGTTGTCACCCAGGGCGGGCTGATCGGCAAAGTGTCGAAGGTCAAGGAAGGCGACAACGAGATCGAAGTCGAGATCGCCGAAGGTGTAAAGGTGCGTGTGGTCAAGTCGACCATTGCTCAGGTTCTGAACAAAACCGAACCCGCGAAGTAATTCCACCTTACAATTCCTTGAAAAGGCAGGGTAATGCTGCAAATTGATACCTGGAAGCGGGTTCTGATCTGGCTGGTCTGCGTGACTGGTCTGCTCATGGCCCTGCCAAACGCGTTTTATACGCGGGTTGAGCAATCAAACGACGCCAAGGCCGCGATAGAGCTGGGCGTGGACACGCCTGAAATGCAGGCCGAAGCCGGGCAATGGCCGAATTGGTTGCCCTCATCACTGGTCAATCTGGGTCTCGACCTGCGCGGCGGTGCACATCTGTTGGCCGAAGTTCAGGTGCAGGACGTCTACGAGACCCGGATGGAGGCGATGTGGCCGGAAATCCGTGACGCCCTGCGCGACGAACGCTCGACCGTCGGGACGATCCGCCGTCAGGAATCGGCTCCCGATGAGATTCGCGTGCGCATCAGCCAACCCGAGGGCATGGCGCGGGCATTGGAAGTCGTGCGCGGTCTTGCCCGTCAGGTGCAGACCCTGACCGGTGTCGGGGCAACGGATATCGAGGCGCGTGCCGAAGGCGACACGATTGTCGTTCAGTTGTCCGAGGCAGAAAAACTGGCCTCAGACGACCGCACGGTTCGTCAATCGTTGGAAATCATCCGCCGCCGGATCGACGAAGTGGGCACCCGAGAGCCCACCATTCAGCGTCAGGGTGCAGATCGTATCCTGATTCAGGTGCCAGGCATCGGCAGCGCGGGTGAGTTGAAAGAGATCATCGGTACCACGGCACAGCTGACCTTTAACCCGGTTGCCGGACGAGGCACCGACCCGGATGCCGTTGCAGGCATTGGCGAAGAAATCGTGCCGTCGATTGACGAAAGCGGTGTTTACTACACCATTGAATCCGCTCCGGTTGTTACCGGCGAGGAACTGGTGGATGCGCAGCCCGCATTCGACCAGAACGGCCGCCCTGCGGTCAACTTCCGGTTCAACACGTCTGGTGCGCGCAAATTTGGGGATTACACCCGCGACAATATCGGAGCCCCCTTTGCCATCGTTCTGGACGACGAGGTGATATCGGCCCCCGTGATCCAAAGTCATATTCCGGGCGGTTCGGGTATCATCACCGGCAACTTTACGGTTGAGGAAAGCACCAATCTGGCCGTTCTGCTGCGAGCGGGCGCACTGCCTGCCGGTCTGGAGTTCCTCGAAGAACGCACCATCGGGCCCGAGTTGGGGCAGGACAGTATCGACGCGGGCAAAGTCGCCACCATCGTGGCCTTTGTCGCGGTGCTGGTATTCATGGCGCTCAGCTATGGTCTGTTCGGGATCTTCGCCAACATCGCGCTGATCATCAACGTGGGCCTGTTGTTCGGTCTGCTGTCCATGATCGGGGCAACCCTGACCCTGCCGGGTATCGCGGGGATCGTGTTGACAGTTGGTATGGCGGTGGACGCCAACGTGCTGATCTTTGAACGTATCCGCGAGGAACTGAAATCGGCCAAAGGTCCGGCGCGCGCAATCGAACTGGGCTATGAAAAGGCGTTGTCGGCCATTCTGGATGCGAACGTGACCACATTCATCACCGCCGTGATCCTGTTTGCCATGGGCAGTGGCCCGGTGCGCGGCTTTGCAATTACTCTGGGCCTTGGCATTCTGACCTCGGTCTTCACCGCAATCTTCGTGACGCGCCTGATGGTCGTGATGTGGTTCGAACGCCGCCGTCCGAAAACGATCGAGGTTTGACATGAGACTGAAACTCGTACCCCAGAACACCTCGTTCGATTTTTTCAAACACTGGAAGGTCTGGTTGGGCATCTCCGGCCTGATGATGGTGGTTGCCTTCACCTCGTTCCTGTTGCAGGGGCTGAATTTCGGCATCGACTTCCGAGGTGGCACCACGATCCGGACGCAAAGCGCGGTTGAGATCGATGTGGGCACATACCGAGATGCCATCGCCCCTCTGGAACTGGGTGACGTGACCATCACCGAGATTTTCGACCCAACCTTTGCGGATGACGAAAACGTCGCGATGATCCGCATTCAGGCGCAAGAAGATGCCGAGGCTGTGGAAGCTGCGACCATCACCGCCGTGGAAGAAGCGTTGCAGCAGGTTGTTCCCGACATTCAGTTCGTGTCAGTGGAATCCGTGGGGCCCAAGGTCTCGGGCGAGTTGATCCAGACCGCCGTCATCGCGGTGGCTTTGGCGATCGGCGCGGTGCTTGTGTATATCTGGCTTCGGTTCGAATGGCAGTTCGCGCTGGGGGCCGTGGCGGCGCTGGTTCACGATGTGATCCTGACCATCGGTATCTTCTCGGAACTGCAAATCCGCTTTGATCTGGCCATTATCGCGGCCCTTCTGACCATCGTCGGTTATTCGCTGAACGATACCGTGGTCGTCTTCGACCGGGTGCGTGAGAACCTGCGGAAATACAAGAAGAAAGACCTCAAAGAGGTGCTGAACATTTCGATCAACGAGACCCTCAGCCGGACCGTCATGACCTCGGTCACCACGTTGCTGGCGTTGATCTCGCTTTATGTTCTGGGCGGCGATGTGATCCGCGGCTTCGTCTTTGCGATGATCTGGGGCGTGATCGTGGGCACCTATTCATCGGTCTTCGTGGCCTCGACCATCCTGCTGTGGCTGGGGGTCAAGCGCGACTGGTCCAAGCCGTCCAACACGGCGGGCAACCAGTTTGCCAATATCGATGCCTGAGGCGTTGCAACAGGCCTTGTCCCTGCCGGGGCTGGGTTGGTTGATACTTACCATCGGAGCCGCGGGACTTGTCCGCGGCTTCACTGGTTTTGGCACCGCGATGATCTTTGTGCCGGTGGCCACTCAATTCCTGCCGATTGCCGATGTCGTCTTTCTGATGGCGGCCACCGGGATCGTATCGACCTTTGCGCTGGCGCCGCAGGCGTGGCACGAATGCGACAAGATCGAAATCAGCACTTTGGGCATTGCAGCGACATTGACCGTGCCACTGGGGCTTTGGGTCATGGCACAGGCCGACACGGTCGTTCTGCGCTGGATCGCTTGCGGCATCACTGGCGTGACCCTGTTGGCGATCGTCACCGGCTGGCGCTGGCAGGGACGACTGGGTGTGCCCGGACGGCTGGCCATCGGAGGCAGCGCGGGCGTGATCGGCGGCATGACCGGACTGACCGGCCCGGTCGTTATCGTATTCTATCTGGCCAGTTCTTCAGATGTGCGCAAGATTCGCGCCAACACGATCATCTTCCTGGCGCTGCTGGATGTGGCCATCGTTTTCAGTATCCTGATCGGAGGCGCTGCGGATCTGTCGATCCTGTGGATTGTCCTGCTGCTGGGTGTGCCCTATCTGACCACCACACTGATCGGCAAGGCTCTGTTCGATCCAAAGCTCGAACGGATCTATCGCGCTGCGGCTTATTCGGTCATTCTGATAGCAGTCGTGTCCGGTTTGCCGATCCTGGATTGAAGGAGGGAAGAAATGCGCCTGAACCAGGTTACGTTTTCAGATGCCAAGCCGGTTGATGGCTATGGCCCCGGTTTTTTCCGCATCGGCGGTGATGTGTTCGAAGGCGCCGTTCTGACCGGTCCCGCAGGACCTGCCACCTGGGGCGGCTATGAAGATTCGCAGCCACTTCTGGAACTGGCCGATGAAATTGACGTTCTGCTTGTCGGTACCGGCAAAGACATGGTTCACATTCCCCAATCTTTGCGCACCCGGCTGGAAAGTGCCGGAGTCGGCGTCGAAATCATGAATTCTCCGGCTGCGTGCCGCACTTACAATGTCTTGCTCTCTGAAGGTCGCCGCATAGCGCTTGCTCTGATCCCGGTCTGACGGGACCCCTTCATCTGGCTGAAAATATCCCGGGGTGTGTGAGGGGCTGGCCCCTCACTCGGACCTCTCTGCTCAAAGCTCCCGTAACCGAACTGCGGCAAATCCCACCTTTTGCCTCTGATGACATTCCGATAAGCGGGTCTCATGACTCTGATAGTAACCGACCTGTCGATCACCCGTGGTGGCATTCCCGTCCTGGAGCATCTCAGCTTTCAGCTGCCTCCGGGCAAAGCGCTGATTCTGCGTGGGCCGAACGGGATCGGCAAAACGACCCTTCTGCGCACATTGGCCGGGTTGCAGCCGCCGCTGGAAGGTCAGATCCAGGGCGCGGAAGACCAGATCGCATATGCGTCCCATTCGGACGGGCTGAAACCGACGCTGACTGTATCCGAGAACCTGACGTTCTGGGCTTCTGTCTTTGGCACCAACGGCATCCAGACGGCGCTGGACGCGTTCCAGTTGAACGAGCTGGCGGACCGCCATGCGGGGAACCTGTCGGCTGGTCAGAAACGGCGGCTGGGGCTAGCGCGAATGCTGGTCACCGGGCGGCCGATCTGGATGCTGGACGAACCGACCGTTTCGCTGGACAGAAATGCGGTGCAAATGTTCGCCGATGCAGTCCGCGCGCATCTGGGGCAGGGCGGGTCAGCCCTGATCGCGACCCATATCGACCTTGGCCTGGATGGCGAGGTTCTGGACGTCGGCCCGAACAAGGCCAAACCCAAACCCATTGACGATTTCGACGGAGGCTTCCTGTGATCGCCCTTCTGCTGCGCGACCTGAAACTGGCCTTCCGTGCAGGCGGAGGGTTCGGATTGGGATTGGCCTTTTTCCTGATCGTGACCGTGATGGTGCCGTTTGCAGTGGGGCCACAATCCTCGCTGCTGTCCACCATTGCACCCGGAGTGCTCTGGCTGGGGGCGTTGCTGGCCTGCCTTCTGTCTCTCGACAGGCTTCTGGCGCTGGATTGGGAGGACGGATCGCTGGACCTTCTGGCCACGGCACCGCTGCCACTGGAATCAGTTGTGACCATCAAGGCGCTGGCCCACTGGCTGACCACAGGCCTGCCTTTGGTTCTGGCCGCGCCCTTTCTGGGGGTTTTGCTGAACCTGCCTGCACCGGGCTTCTTCTGGCTTGTCATCTCGCTGCTGATCGGAACCCCGGCCATGAGCGTGATCGGCACATTCGGCGCTGCCCTGACCGTCGGCCTCAAGCGTGGCGGGCTGCTGTTGTCGCTCTTGGTGCTGCCGCTTTACGTCCCCACCCTGATTTTCGGGGCCGAAGTCGCCCGGCGTGGGGCAACGGGGATGGACGTGCAGACGCCGTTGTTGATGTTGGCAGGGATCACGGCTGCGACGATAGCATTGTTGCCCTTTGCCAGCGCGGCTGTGTTACGTATCAATCTGCGGTGAACCGTCCCAACTTTGACTGATGTCAATTGAGAAAACCCCCAACTCGGACTAGATAGGGCCCATGTCGATAGCAGCCAAAGCCAATGCCCTCTGGGAATACGCCAACCCGCGCAAGTTTCTTGCGACCAGTGAACGTGTCCTGCCGTTTTTCTGGATCATCTCGATCATCTGCATCGTCGTCGGGCTGGTCTGGGGGTTCTTCTTCACGCCGGACGACTACAAACAAGGGTCGACGGTCAAGATCATCTATCTGCACGTCCCGGCGGCGCTGATGGCGATCAATTGCTGGCTGATGATGCTGGCGACTTCTTTGGTCTGGCTGGTGCGACGTCACCATGTCAGCGCGCTGGCGGCGCGGGCGGCTGCACCGATCGGGATCGTGATGACCCTGATTGCGTTGCTGACAGGGGCGATCTGGGGACAGCCCATGTGGGGCACCTGGTGGGCGTGGGATCCGCGTCTGACGTCGTTTCTGATCCTGTTCCTGTTCTATCTTGGCTATGTCGCGTTGTGGGAAGCTATCGAGGATCCGGACACCGCGGCGGACCTGACCTCGGTTCTGTGTCTGGTCGGATCCGTGTTCGCGCTGCTCAGCCGATATGCGGTCAACTTCTGGAACCAGGGCCTGCATCAGGGCGCATCGGTCATGCGGGCGGCTGCCGTGACCGGAGCCGATACGGAAGAAAAAGTCAGCAATATCTACTTCTATCCGCTGTTGCTGTGCATCATCGGATTTGTTCTGCTGTTCATTGCTTTGGTGCTGTACCGCACCGGGACTGAAATCCGCGCGCGTCGCATCAAGGCGTTGCAGGCGCGGGAAAGGGTGGGCGGATGATCCCCGATCTTGGAAAATACGCTGACGCGGTTTTGTCGTCTTATGCCGTGTCCATCGTGCTGCTTGTGGCATTGATCGTGTTCAGCGTGATGCGAGGGCGCAAGATACGCACTGAGATGGAAAAAATCGAACAAAGGATTTCGCGCAATGGCTAAGATATCGCCCCTGATGATCGCGCCGCCTTTGATTTTTGGCGCTTTCGCCGTGTTGGCCGGGATCGGTATGTTCCGGGAAGACCCCAACGCGTTGCCCTCTGCCCGCGAAGGCCAACCGGCTCCGCCCGTGGTTCTGACCGAGTTTCCGGAAAAGAAGCTGTTTGATGATGCCACGCTGCGGGATGGAGAAGTCAAACTGGTCAACTACTGGGCCAGCTGGTGCGCGCCGTGCCGTGCCGAGCATCCCAATCTGGAAGCGCTGGCCGCCGAAGGCATCCCGGTCTATGGCATCAACTACAAAGACCAGTTGGGCAACGCCCAAGCGTTCTTGACCGAGCTGGGTGACCCCTACGCCGCGATTGGCCGTGATGAGAAGGGCCGCATGGCATTGGATTGGGGTCTTTACGGCGTACCCGAAACCTATGTGGTTGATGGCGACGGCACAATCATCCTGCGCTTTGCCGGCCCGATTACGCAGCGCGTGATTGAAAACACTCTGCGTCCGGCGTTGGAAAAGGCTGCGGGCGGTTGAGCAATTTGGAAAACGAGGTTTAAGCCACCTTACAAGCGATACCCTCCGGTCACGCCCAGAACCTCTCCGGTTACGAACCCCGCCGCGTCCGAGGCCAGAAACCGAACGACCCTGGCGATGTCTTCGGGTGTTCCGATCCGGCCCAGCGCCGTTTCCTTGACGAAAAGCGATGTCAGATCGTCAGGACGGGGGGCTTCGGGGATGTTGATGGCGCCCGGCGCAACCGCGTTGACACGGATGCCTTCGGGGCCGAGTTCTTTCGCCATGGCCCGTGTCCACAGGTTCAAAGCCGCCTTGCTTGCCCCATAGGTCACTGCGTCGCGCGGTGGCAAAGTCGCGTTCATCGATGAGATGCTGACGATCGAAGCGCCGCGGTTCAGATGCGGCAATGCCGCAGCCAGCAACGCGGCGGGGGCCAGCAGATTGAGGTCAAGAATGGCGCGATGGTCTTCAACCCTGAACGCTTGTTTCGGAGTGGCGCGAACAAGACCCGCGTTGTTCACGATCACGTCCAGTCGTCTGAAGTGATCGATGACCTTTTCGACGACCTGGGTGGGTTGGTTGTCTTCGGTCAGGTCCGATTGAATTGCCAGAACGTCGCCTTTCAGCACTTCAGAATCGGGCTGGCTGGCCAACCAGGTGAAGGCAACATGGTGATCTCGGCTTAGGTCTTCGACTATTGCCCGCCCGATCCCACGGGCACCACCGGTTATCAGTGCAACTTTTTCCATGAACTCAGATGACCGGCAAAGCTCCCAGGATTCAACGTTGTTTTTTGCGCTGTCGAAATGCTGTCACTTGCGCAGCAATATCCAGAGCATTGCCGCGATGAACGCAAAGGTGACAAGGTTCATCAGAGTGTCCGTGAGATCACCGATCAGCATTGCGTTGCCCCTCCTCTCTGAGCCCGCGGAACAAGCACGCCATCAGCAGGACTGAAATGAAGACAAAGGGCAATGCGCCAAGCGAGATGAGGATCTTCACCGAGTCCACGGATCCCGAAAGGATCATCGCGACACTCAGCAGCCCAAGCAATCCTCCCCAGATCAGCCGGACGCGCGGCGGGGGATTCTCGTCCCCGCCCGTCGAGAAGGTGCCCAGAACAAATGCCGCACTTACGACGCTGGTCACGATGAACAGAAAGGCGGCCAGTACCGTTGCAAGCGTGGTGATCACAGACAGTGGAAGTCGGTCGAGCAGGGCGAAGGTCACGCGTTCGATGTTTGTCTGCGTATAGGCCAGCAGTTCGCCCGCACCATTGAGCGCCTCGAACAGGCCAATGCCACCAAAGGCGCCGAACCAGAGGATTGAAAACAGCGTGGGGGCGAACAGGACCCCGATCACGAATTCCCGTATCGTGCGACCGCGAGAGATGCGGGCGACAAAGACGCCCACAAACGGGCCCCAGGCGATCCACCAGACCATGTAGGTAAGGGTCCAGTCGCTGAACCATCTGGTGACGTCATCGCCGAAGAACGTAAAGGTCTGAAAGCCCCTGGGAATGACATTGGTGACATAGTCGCCGAACCCCTGAACGATGGTATTCAGAAGGTATTCGGTGGGGCCAAGGACCACGGTGTAGGCAACAAGGCCGATTGCGATCAGCATGGCGGCATTGGACAGGCGCGCCATGCCCTGACCCAGATCGATCAGGAGTGCCGGGATATAGGCCGCAACCATTGCCAGAAACACGGCGCCAATCAGAAGGGCGCCGACGGTTTCCCGTCCGCCGAGAACGGCGATGCCGTCTGCCACCTGAAATACGCCCATGGCCATGGAACCGCCGACACCAATGGCAATGGCGATGATCGCCATGAAATCCGAAAGCCAGCCGACACGTTCAGCCCAGCATTCGCCGGGAAACAGGCTTTTGATCGGCGCGCTGACCATCATTCCGGTGCTGCGCCGAAAACTGAAAAAGGCGATGGAAAGCGCGGTTGAACCGTAAATGGCCCAGGCGTGTAAGCCCCAGTGAAAGTTCGTCGCCAGCATGGCCTGCTGCGCCGCGATGAAATCCGGTGCCATGCCGTTGATAAAATTGAAATGGGTCAACGGTTCTGCCACTGCCCAAAACAGAAGACCGACGCCCATACCGGCGGAAAACAACATCGAAATCCATGTAGCCGTGGAAAACTCTGGTTCCTCGTCATCCCGACCAAGGCGAATATTGCCATAGGGTGAAAACGCCAGGAACAGGCATCCGATCAACATGCCCGAAGCGGCGAGCATCACGAACCAGCCGCGGCTGTGGAAGGTTTGTCGGACGATGCCACTGGCCCAGGTCACCAGGCTTTGAATGTCCACGACACCCCATATCCCGATCACTGCAATTACGCTGAGCGAACACACCAGCAGGGCGTTGGGCTTCTTCATGGCGATTGGTTTTCCGTTGATGACGTTACCCAACAGTTTCAGGTTTTCGAATAAATGACCAGAATACAAAAAAACCCCCGGCAGATGGCCGGGGGTTTGAATTGAGCGCTGTGCTATCGGTTACGATGCCTTCGCAAGATTGCGCAGGACGTAATGCAACACGCCACCGTTTTCGATGTATTCAATCTCGGGCGCGGTATCGATACGGCATTTCAGGGTGATGGTCTTTTCGGTTCCATCGCCATAAACGATGGTGCAGGGGACTTCCTGTAGCGGCTCGATTGTATCCAGCCCGTGTATCGAAACGGTTTCATCCCCTTTCAACCCCAGGGTTTTGCGGTTGTCGCCTCCTGTGAACTCGAACGGAATGACACCCATACCAACAAGGTTCGAACGGTGGATACGCTCAAAGCTCTCGGCGATGACGGCCTTGACGCCCAGCAGAGCCGTGCCCTTGGCCGCCCAGTCGCGGCTTGAGCCCGCGCCATATTGCTCGCCACCGAAGACAACCAGCGGGGTGCCATTCGCCTGATAGGCCATCGAGGCGTCATAGATTGACATCTGTTCGCCGTCCGGACCCTTGGTGTAACCGCCTTCGACGCCGTCCAGCATCTCGTTCTTGATGCGGATGTTGGCGAAAGTGCCGCGCATCATCACCTCGTGGTTGCCGCGGCGTGAACCATATGAATTGAATTCACGCGGCTGAACCTGACGTTCGATCAGGTACTGGCCTGCGGGCGAGGTCGTCGCAAAAGACCCCGCAGGTGAGATATGGTCGGTCGTGACCATGTCGCCCAGAATGGCCAGAACCTTGGCACCTTCGATGTTGGAAATCGTGCCCGGTTCGGGGCTCATATCCTGGAAGTAAGGCGGGTTCTGGATATAGGTCGATGTCGGCGGCCAGTCATAGGTTTCCGCGTCGGTGGTTTCGACCGACTGCCATTTTTCGTCACCTTTGAAGACGTCGGCGTATTTCGACTGGAACGCTTCGCGTGTCACCGTCTGTTCGACCAGTTCCGCGACCTCCTGCTGGGTTGGCCAGAGGTCTTTCATATAGACGTCATTGCCGTCCTTGTCCTTGCCGATCGGCTCGGATGTCAGGTCGATATCCATGGTGCCTGCCAGCGCATACACGACGACCAGAGGCGGCGAAGCCAGATAGTTGGCGCGCACATCGGGCGAGATCCGACCTTCGAAGTTACGGTTGCCGGACAAGACCGAGGTGGCGACCAGATCGCCTTCCGCAATGGCCTCCGAGATTTCTTTCTGGATTGGCCCCGAGTTGCCGATACACGTGGTGCAGCCGTATCCGACGAGGTTGAAACCGATCTTGTCCAGATCCTCCTGAAGGCCTGCGGCCTCGAGGTAAGCGGATACAACCTGCGACCCCGGTGCCAGTGAGGTTTTGACCCAAGGTTTGCGGTCCAGCCCCAGCGCGGCTGCCTTGCGCGCCACGAGGCCCGCTCCGATCATCACGTAAGGGTTCGACGTGTTGGTGCAGGACGTGATCGAGGCGATCACGACCTTACCCGATTCCATGCCGTAGTTTTCGCCTTTGACCTCAACCTGTTTGCCCATCGGGCGCTTGAAGGTCTCGGCCATTTCCCTGGTGAAGGCGGCCTTGGCGTCGGTCAGCGCAACATAATCCTGCGGGCGTTTGGGCCCCGAGATCGCCGGAACAATCGTGCCCATATCCAGCGACAGGGTGTCGGTGTAGATCGGCGCATAGTTTTCATCGCGCCAGAAACCGTTTTCCTTGGCGTAGGCTTCAACCAGAGCGACACGATCTTCGTCGCGCCCTGTGTTGCGCATGTAACGCAGCGTTTCACCGTCAATCGGGAAAAAGCCGCATGTCGCGCCGTATTCCGGTGCCATATTGGCGATGGTCGCACGGTCGGCCAGCGGCAGACGATCCAGGCCTTCGCCGTAGAATTCGACGAACTTGCCGACAACGCCTTTTTCGCGCAGCATTTCCACGACTTTCAGAACAAGATCTGTACCTGTTGTACCTTCGACAAGATCTCCGGTCAGTTCAAAGCCCACGACTTCGGGGATCAGCATCGAGATTGGCTGACCCAGCATTGCGGCCTCGGCCTCGATCCCGCCAACACCCCAGCCCAGTACGGCCATGCCGTTGACCATGGTGGTGTGGCTGTCGGTGCCCACCAGCGTGTCGGGATAAGCGACTTCTTCACCGTTCTGGTCGGTGTCGGTCCAGACGGTCTGGGCCAGATACTCAAGGTTGACCTGGTGGCAGATACCGGTGCCGGGGGGGACAACGCGGAAGTTGTTGAACGCGCCCTGACCCCATTTCAGGAACTGGTACCGTTCCATGTTGCGTTCATATTCACGGTCCACATTCATCTGGAACGCACGCGGATTGCCGAATTCGTCGATCATGACCGAATGGTCGATGACCAGATCGACCGGGTTCAGCGGGTTGATCTTTTGCGCGTCGCCGCCCAGCGCCTTGATGCCGTCCCGCATCGCGGCCAGATCCACCACGGCGGGAACGCCGGTGAAATCCTGCATCAGTACACGGGCAGGGCGATAGGCGATTTCACGGGGGTTTTTGCCACCGTTCGCGCCCCATTCGGCAAAAGCCTTGATGTCATCGACCGAGACCGAGAACCCGTCATCCTCGAACCGCAACATGTTTTCCAGCACTACCTTGAGTGCGGCAGGCAGTTTGGAGAAATCGCCCAGGCCCGCCTCTTGCGCGGCGGGGATGGAATAATAGGAAATGGATTTACCATTCACGCTCAGACTGCGGCGCGTTTTGGCGGTATCCTGTCCGACTTTGATGGGCATCTGTGGCCTCCCTCTCAAATGACTTGGATATTAGGATTTGCTGAGTGTTATCTGCATCACCAAGCCCCCGTGTTCAAGGTCCAACAGGCGTTGAGAGGTAAATTTGTATACTATTGTACACTTTTTTCCTTGGGGCGTGTGTCAATGTCTCAAGAAACCTTGATTGGTCGTTGAGTGGCAAAGCAGCTATCCCTGAGATCCAACCGCTCAACCCGAGAGTTCTCATGTTCAGATCCATTGCCTTGACCACCGTGTTTTCCTGCCTTGTGGCGGCAAAGGTCGCAGCCGGGGAAGACCCGGTTGTGGTCGAGCTGTTCACGTCTCAGGGGTGTTCATCCTGCCCGCCGGCGGATCGGATCATGCATGATCTGGCCAAGCGCGACGACGTCATAGGGCTGGCTCTGCATGTCGATTACTGGGACTATATCGGGTGGAAGGACGAGTACGCAGACCCCGATCATACGCTTCGGCAGCGGGCTTATGCGCGAGAGGGGGGGCGTTCCATGATCTACACCCCGCAGATGGTGATCAACGGGCAGCACGACATCGTCGGGGCGCAAGCCCGGGAGCTTGATCGATTGATCGAAGCACATCTGAAAGCAGCGCCCGAAGCGCTGGTGACGGCCGTGCGCTCGGCCGATGAGGTGACAGTGGATGTGACGCCCGTCGAGTTGCCGAAAGGCGATACCTATGACGTGCATGTGGTTCAGTATTCTCCCATGCGGCACGCTTCGATCCGCCGTGGAGAACTGGCCGGGCACGAACTGGACTATGCCAATGTCGTTGAGGCCTGGCAGATTGCAGGGCAATGGGATGGAACTGCGCCGCAAACATTTACGGTTCAGCTTGGTTCAGATTTGCCGGCTGTCGTTCTGATTCAAAGGGCCGGGGAAGGGCCGATTGTTGCCGCCACCCGGGTCAGGTGATCAGGGCATCTCTTCCGGTTTGATGCCCAACCCGTTCCAGTGCTTCCAGCGGCGGTGAATCCAGAACCATTGCCCCATATGCTGCCGCACCATCTTTTCCAGATCGTCATTGGTGAACTGGGTCATGGTTTTTGGGTCGGTGTGCGGAACCGGTTCGTGCAGAACGATCTCAAAATCGAGACCGTTGGGCTGACGCACCGCGTAACACGGTATCAGCTCGGCTTTGTATTTGATGGCCAGCTCGGCGTTCAGCACGGATGTCACCGCGGGTTTGCCGAAGAACATCAGTTCCTCACCGCCCATTGCGTGAAGATCGGAAACGATGGCAATGATCCCGCCCTTTTTCAACGAGCGTACCATCTCGACCATACCACGCCGCCCCTGTTCGAACATCGGAGCCCCTGTCTTGTAGAAGGCCTCGACATAAGCGTCGTTGAAATACGGGTTGGCCATCCGCCGATACAGGCAGCCGATGGGCTGACCGCTGTAGGTTTGCAAGGCGATGCGCGCTGCCAGGTAGTGACCGAAATGCGCCGTAATCATCATGATCGGACGCCCCTCGGCAACAGCCGCGTCAAATGCGGCAATGCCTGGGCCTGAAATCTTGGCTTTGCTCTGGCGTTCGATGAAATCTTCCGGAGAAAAATGCTCCATGATTGCACGACCGGCATTGTCCGGCACATCGCGGCAGATCTGCCTGACTTCGGCTTCAGGCAAGTCCGGGCAAGTCAGCTTCAGATTCCGACGGACACGTTTGCGAAACCCGACAACAGGTGCCAGAGACCGCACGATGGCCCCCATCGTTGGAATACGCCGCTCATAGGGAAGCATGCGCATAACGCGGATGACCCCCTGAAGAAACAGGTTGGCGACATAGTATTTCCCAAGCTCAAACCGGCTGAGCTCCGACTTTTCAACGGGCATGGAGGTGTCTCACCGCGTGTTGCGAATTGCTGAGAATGACATACAGCCCGATGCCTGCAAGCTCAAGCGCCCAGACGGGCGGAAAACCTGAACCCGCAGCAGGTGGCCGGACAGAGCAAAACTCCTGATTTCACGTATCAGGCCGTATCTTCCTCATCATCTTTTTCGATCAGAGTAATTGAACCGGCGTCGACCAGAGTGCGAATGGCGGCCACGACCTGTGTCATGGCGTCTTCGGCTTCCGATTGTTTGACGCGCCCACGTTCGGCCATTTCCTCGCGCAGATTGTCGGCCATGCGGGACGAAATGTTTGACAGAATGAATTCAACGGATGCCTTGTCATCATCCGCGGCGGCCCCTGCCAGTGCGGTGACAAGAACCGGCTGTTCCACTTCACGCAGGATGGCGGGAACATCGCGGGCCGCGATACGGCTTGGGATATGGGCAAAGGTGAAGATCGACTGGCGTACCAGATCCGCAAATTCGGCGTCGTCCTCGTCCAATGCGTTCAACAAGTCGTCGCGTGTTGCGGCCGCCGACTGGTTCAGGATCGCGCCGACTCGTGCGTCGGGGCCATTGTCGAAAGCCTGAGCAGGCCGCCGATCCAGTTGCGCGGCCAGCGACCAGCCAATACGTTCAACAGCTTCGGGGGTGACATTTGTTGTTTTCGAGATGGCATAGGTAATGCGCCGCGCAACCGGGCCCGGCATATGGGCCAGCATCTGTGCTGCCTGCGCGGTATCCATCTTTGAAAGCATGACGGCCGCCACCTCGGTGCTTTCAGCCTGAGCCATTTTGGCAAGATCCTCAACGGGTACGTCACGCAGGCGTTGCCATGGATCGCCGATCTGGCGCACCCCGGCAAGCTTGCGCAGGCGCGCGGCTGTCGATGGTGCGATCTTTCCGTTCACCGCATCCAATGCCCCTGCAAGCCCATGCGGAAAAGCCAGCCCGACATTGTCCAGAGCGTCGCTGAATTCCTGGGCCACTGCGCCCAGGGTTACACGATCCACAAGGCCCATTTGCCCAAGCTGATGGGTCAATGTTTCTTGCAGGTCGTCGGGCAATTCCTCAAGTGGAATATCGGCGCCTTCGTTCAACAGAAGGCGCACGACAACGGCCGCTTTTTGCCGGCCGGTCAATGTTCGCGGAACAACTTGCGGCGCGCCGTCATCCCCCGCGGCAAGCGGCGCTGACCCCCCATTTGCCATTTGTATCAAAGCGTTTGTGTCCTGCATCTGCCCGTAGTGCCAAGTTTTCCGAACCACGGGCAGAATAACGAGAGTCGGGTTAAATAACCCTGAAGCTCAGTAGCTGTAGGTCAGCCCCGTCCGGATGGCCTCGCGCAGGGACGTCTCGGCCCAGGTCCCTTCGCCGCCGCGGGCCTTGATCTCGCGCCATTGCTCGATCGCCAGATCGGTTTTGCCTTCGGCTACAAAGCCTTGCGCCATGTAGCTGCGCGCCAGAAGATTGTCGGGATTGGCATTGATGGCATTCTGGTAAAAGACGTTCGCCAACTCCAGCTCGCCCATCTTGCGGTAGGTAAAGCCCCAATAGGTTTGCACGCGGTCATCGTCCTGATCCATGATCCGCAGGATATCCTGAGCGTGCCCGTATTGCCCGTCATAGGCCAGTTCGCGGACGGCGTCGTATAGCTGATCTTCCGATAGGTTGGTCTTGTTGGGTTTGACGCACCGGCCTCTGGCTTCGTCATAGACCCGACCGAACAAACATTTCTTGGTCGTATTCGTCGGTTTTGGTGGGCTGCTGCTGTCGCCGCCTGCGGCGTGGACCGCCGGGGCAAAGGCGAAGGCCTGCAAAGCGAGGGCTGAAGCTAACAAAAGGCGCATATTCTTACTCCGTTCTCGGGGCTGCTCTCAAAATCATAGTGCGATCTACAAAAAAGCTAACAGTGGAACGGTTGCTTTTATTCACAAGTCGGACAGAAATTCGTCAGCTATTGACCGATTTCGTGCAGCTTTGCGTTTCAGTGTCCCAGGCTGTGCCCGGTGCGCAGGATTGCGTTTGTTTGGAATGAACGCTGCATGCAAGGCCGGCAGACGCCGCGCAAACAAGTGCAAGTGAGCAAAGAACGGTACGGATCATGGTGCCTCTCTCCAATAGTTCATCCACAGAATAGCCGATTTCGGGCGGTCTGGCAAAAACAAGGCCCGGCCTGCGAATTGCGGGCCGGGCCGTGCGAACGGGATGTCGACACGCAGCTTATTCGCCGAATACCCGGGCGAAGATCGTATCCACGTGTTTGGTGTGATAGCCGAGGTCGAATTTCTCTTCGATTTCCTCGGGGCTGAGCGCGGCAGTCACGTCGGCGTCAGCCAGCAGTTCCTCTTTGAAATCGGTGCGGTGTTCCCAAACCTTCAGCGCGTTGCGCTGGACCATGGCATAGGCGTCCTCACGGCTGACCCCTGCCTGGGTCAAGGCCAGCAGAACGCGCTGGCTCATGACAAGGCCCGGGAATTTGTTCATGTTTTCCAACATGTTTTCGGGGAAGATCAGCATCTTGTCGATCACGCCAGTCAGACGGGCCAGCGCAAAATCCAGAGTGATCGTGGCATCCGGCCCGATCATGCGTTCGACCGAGGAATGCGAGATATCGCGCTCGTGCCAGAGGGCGACATTCTCCATTGCCGGGATCACAGCTGCGCGCACCATGCGCGCCAGCCCGGTCAGGTTCTCGGTCAGCACGGGGTTTTTCTTGTGCGGCATGGCGGACGAGCCTTTCTGGCCCATCGAGAAGAATTCTGCGCCCTCCAAAACCTCGGTCCGCTGCATGTGACGGATTTCGATGGCGATGTTTTCGATGCTGCTGGCGATGACGCCCAGCGTCGCAAAGAAGGCCGCATGGCGGTCACGCGGGATCACCTGGGTGCTGATCGGTTCGGGCACTAGGCCCATTTTGTCACAGACATGTTCCTCGACGGCGGGATCGATATTGGCAAATGTACCGACGGCACCGCTGATCGCGCCAGTTGCGATTTCCGAACGGGCGTCGCGCATGCGGGACAGGTTGCGGTCCATCTCGGCATAGAACCGGGCAAAGGTCAGGCCCATTGTCGTGGGCTCTGCGTGGATGCCGTGGCTGCGGCCGATGCGCACCGTGTCCTTGTGTTCAAACGCGCGGCGCTTGAGTGCAGCCAGAAGCCCTTCGAGATCGGCGATCAAGAGGTCGGCCGCGCGCGTCAGCTGGACGTTGAAACAGGTGTCCAACACGTCCGAGCTGGTCATGCCCTGGTGCACGAACCGGGCCTCTTCACTGCCAACATGTTCAGCGAGATGGGTCAGGAAGGCGATGACGTCATGTTTGGTGACGGCTTCGATCTCGTCGATGCGGGCGACGTCGAATTCCACATCCTTGGCTTTCCAGACGGCTTCTGCATTCTCGCGCGGGATCACGCCCAGATCGGCCATGGCATCGCAGGCATGCGCCTCGATTTCGTACCAGATGCGAAACTTGGTTTCGGGCGACCAGATGGCAACCATGTCAGGGCGGGAATAACGGGGAATCATTGGCGGCAGCACCTTTATGTGATTGGGATGAGGCGTTGGCGCGGGGTTTAGCCGCCCGTGCGCAAGGGAACAAGATGTGAGAGCAGGTATGAGACGGTTTGCCCTGATTTTCGCCCTTTGGCCGGGTGTTTTGGTGGCAGGAGACTTCCAGAAACTGTCCGGAGAGGAAATCCTGACGGCCTTGGCGGGCAAGAAGCTGGAATACGGTGCGGGTGTTTGGCAGGCTTTCGAAGCCAGCATGACCACGCAGTACTTCTCGGGCGGGCCCAGTGTCGGGCGCTGGGCGGTGAGAGGTGATCAATACTGCTCGACATGGCCACCTGCCGATTTGTGGGCTTGCTACGACGTCTGGCGAAATGGGGAAACGATCCGTTTCGTTGATGACGCAGGCGGCCAGACCGTCGGGGTTTACGCAAAATAGATTTCATGCGTTTGTCTGAAAGCTGGGGCGAGATGCTTGCAGAAGTCGGACAACATGTGTGGTAAACGGCAATACCTGATCGCGGTTTTCTTGGGTCTTTGCAACGCAGTGCTGGACAAGTCGCTCTTTCAGGGGTCAAGCTGAGGGCGAAGAAATTATCAGGTTATTGAGATATGCGTTTCTTATCAGCTCCGATTTTTGCCGTTTGCGCCGCTGTCTGGCTGGGTGGGGCAGGATCGGCATTGGCCGACACTCCGGTGACATATACCGAGGATGGTCGCGCGCTTTTTCGGTTCGACGTGCCCGATTTCTGGGTGCTGCGCACCGGCGGCCCGCGTGAGATCGAAGACACCGGGTTGGATGATCCGCGTGCGGTGGCTCGGGTCATGGGGCTGCGTCCGGTAACGGACGATATGGTCTGGATGGGCTTTGTTTCGCCTGCCGGAGTTGCAACCATCCAGGATGGTGTCCGGTACTTGCAGGATATCGACAAGTTTCTGGTCAAAGACCCGACCATCACCGGCACCAGCGACACCCGCATCGGAGGGTTGCCTGCCCGGGTCTATCGCGGGACCGGGCGCAGGGATGGCAAGGGAGTGAGCTTTACAGCCACTGTCATTGACTTGCCGCGCAATCGTGTCGCCATAGCCGTTGCCATTTTGCGAGACGGGGCAAACCCGGATTATGCAGACGATCTGAATGCCGTATTCGCGTCGTTCCGGTCGCTTCTGTGAGGTGGGGTAGGATGAGCTTTAGACTGATCAAACGGATTTCACTCGCATTGGGTCTGGGGGCTGCGACTTTGACGCTGTCGGCCTGTGACGGTGTAACGGTTGGCGTCGGATATGGGTATGACCCGTTCTATGACTCGATGCTGTGGAACGACTACTATCACGACGTTGATGTGGATGTTGATATCAACCGCCCGGAGCGCCCAAATCGACCTGATCGACCGGTGCGTCCCGAGCGCCCGAATCCACCGGTTACCAAACCTCCTGCGCGGCCGCGGCCCCCGGTGGCCCGGCCACCTGCCGCGCGGCCACCAATCCATCGCCCGGCACCACGCCGCAGATAATCAAAAGGCCGCCTGTCCGGCGGCCTTTTCTCAGGAAAGAAGTTCGGTCGTGATATGCGCCGAGCCTTCAAGTGTCCGGTGAACCGGGCATTTGTCCGCGATTTCCAGCAGGCGCTGTTTTTGTTCCTGATCAAGCGGGCCACTCAGACGGATCTTGCGGCGGAACTGATCCACTTTGCCCTCATTTGCCAAACCGGCATCCTGAGCATGAACTTTGTCATGGCAAACATCGACGCTGACACTGGTCAGCGGCCATTTTTTGCGGCGCGCATACATTCTTATCGTCATGGACGTGCAGGCGCCGAGACCGGATGAGACAAAGCCATAAGGCGACATGCCCTTATCCGTGCCGCCATAAGAGGCAGGCTCATCTGCAACTGCATGATGGTGCGGACCTGCCTGAATATCCTGCATGAAGCCATTCGGATCCGCCTCGGTCACGCGAACGACACCTTCCGGCGCACCCGGAGGTGGCGCGGGTGGGCAAAGTTTCAGATAGCGCGAGACCCAAGCCGAGATGACATCCGCGGCATATTCAGCATCCGAGGCTCGTGTGATCAGGTGATCGGCATCGTCGAGGGTGACGAAGCTTTTCGGGTGTTTTGCTGCCAGAAAGATGGCGCTCGCGTTGTCGATACTGACCGTTTTGTCCCGAGGGGCGTGCAGGATCAGCAGAGCGGCTTTGAGATCAGCGATCGCGGCCGACAGGGCCGTTTCAGCAATGTCATCCACGAATGCCTTGCCAATTCGAAACGGGCGTCCGCCCAAGGTGACCTCGGCGCTACCGTCCTGTTCAATCTGGGGCAGGGCATCTTCGAAATGATGGGACACATGAGAGGGATCGGCCGGTGCGCCCAAGGTAACCACCGCCTTGACCGTCGGAATTCCCGCACGCGCCCGTAAAACCGCTGCGCCGCCAAGCGAGTGACCGATCAACAGGGCAGGGGCCATGTTTCGCCCGGCCAGATAGTGCGCGGCCGAGATCAGATCCTCGACATTCGACGTGAAGGTGGTGTTGGCGAACTCTCCCTCGGAATGACCTAGGCCGGTGAAGTCGAACCGCAGCACCGCTATCCCCATGGCCGCCAGACGGGCTGAAATGCGCCGGGCCGCAGGTATGTCCTTGGAGCAGGTGAAGCAATGGGCAAACAGGGCCGTCGCAAGGACCGGACCATCCGGTAAATCCAGCCGCGCGGCCAGTTGGCTGCCGTCATGTCCGGCAAAAGTGATGCGTTCCGTGGGCATGTCGGCTCCTTGAGCGGTTCGGGGAAACATCCCCAATACTGTGGTCAAGCCCGCCGGGTCACAACCCTTATGTCAAACGCGTCACGGGAAGGTGAGCACGAAGCGAGCGCTTTGCAATCTGACAGATGCCTCGGGTGGGGGCAGAAGCGGTCGTACCCCTGGGGTAGGTTGATAAAATCAAGAATTGTGATGAGATCGACAACAAACATTCGTTTCACTTATGCCACTGTCAGGCCCATCTACTGACCACAGCAATTGATAAAGGAGACACAGATGACACATGCAGACACCGCCGTACACCTTCCCAAGATACTTCCAGGTACAGTTCTGGCGATTGTTCTGGCTGGCCTTTTGGGCTTCGCCGTCGGGCAATCCCGGCCCGCAGTTTTCAGCGGGCCGCAGGCTCAGGCAAGTCCAGCTGTCGAAGACTGGCACGGAAACGTGCGCCGGTCACATTGGTCAGAATGAGGTGCCGGCCTCACTCGAGCCCCATCAACCGGGCATCGAAGGGGTACTTCGTCAGGTTTTCATATCCGTCTTCGGTTATGAGAACCTGATCCTCCAGCTTGATGCTGAAATCGCCACCGACTTCGCCCACGCAGGCCTCGACACACAAGACCATTCCAGGTTCCAGCGGATAATCGTAAGCCCCCTCGACCGCCTTGTCCGGATAAGCAACCAGCGGCCATTCATCGCAAAGGCCGACGCCGTGCATCAGACAGCCATATTTCTGCGCCTGAAACTCTTCGTCCAGCCTGTGGGAATTTGCAGTCAGTTCCGGGATCATCACGCCGGGTTTGAGCATCTCCATATTGGTCATGATGTGCTCATGCGCGTGTTGCATGGCATAGATCATGTCCTCGCGCGGCTTCTGATCGCCGATCCACCAACTGCGTGAAATGTCGACGCAAATCCCGTAGGATCCGATAAGGTCGGTGTCGAACGAGATGATCTCGTTCTGCTGAGTGATCCGCGGGCCGCATTCCTGAAACCAGGGGTTGGTCCGCTGACCCGAAGCCAGCAGGCGGGTTTCGATCCACTCACCACCACGCTTGATGTTTTCGGCGTGAAGAACAGCCCAGATATCATCTTCCGAGGTCTTGCCATCGCCTACATTGGCACGGGCAAACCGTTCCATTTCGGCAACGGCGGTTTCGCAGGCATGGCTGGCGCAACGCATGGCGAGGATTTCGTCGGGCCCTTTGACGGCGCGGGTCTTTTCGGTCAGCTCTTCGCCTTCCATGATGTCGAACCCCTGCGCCTCAAGCGCGCGCAATCCGTGCAGCATGATCTTGTCGACGGCCAGGCGCTTGTTGCCGCCGCCGTGTTCTTCGATCAGTACGCGTACCTCGTTCGAGAACACGTCCGCGGCCACGTCAACCTTGTCGCCGCGGTCAAAGTAGAACAGGTCAGCGCCCGAGCGCTGCTCGCGTACAAGCGGATTGAAGGTGCTGAGGAAAGGCGAGTTCTTGTAATCCCAGATTACCATATAGCCATCCGCACACAGCAGAACCGCCCGAAACGGATTGTGGGTGTTCCACAGCTGCATATTCGTGCTGTCGGTGGCATAGCGGATATTCAGCGGGTCAAAAATCAGCAAGCCGCCATAGCCGCGGTCCACGATGGCCTGTGTCAGCCTCTTCCAGCGGTGTTCCCGCATCCGTGCCAGATTGGGAAGTTCCAGCCCCGCAGCGGCCCATTCGTCAAACGCAAGCTGCGTCGGCCCAATCTCGATCCTGTCATTTTCGTTTGGTGTACCATCGCCCAGTGTCGTGCCACGGCTGGGGTCTATCTTGCGCGTGTCTCGGTAGTGCTGGTTCATGGCTGGCCTCATCGCTTGTTCCAATTACAATTCATCCGCCACAACCAATCGTCTGAGAAAAATGCGACGGCGAGGTTGTCGTTTTCGACCGACAAGAAAAGCTGTGCATGCTAAGCCACTGGCATGAAGCGTATTCTACAAAACAAAATCCCATATGATGTCGGTAACCCACGCGCTTTGCCGGGTATACAACCGGCAACCATGGAAAGCTGGCTGCATCAGGATGAGGCCTTTGCCGACCAGATGCGGCGCCGCGAAGAAATTCTGGCCGAGCGGCGTGAAGACGTTCTTGCACTTGACCCTCAGGCCAAGCCTGCTGCCGTGGAACTACTGGATCTGGTGCTGATGCAGATCTATCCCACGGCCGGTGCAGAGGTCGTACGACCGGATGGCGTATCCGTCGCGATCGATCGGGATCGTCCGCTTGATACACTGTGCAGGCTGGTGCAGGAGGACTTCTGCATCCTTCAGAAACGGGGAAATGAGCATGTTCTGACGGGTGCCATCCTGTGTTTTCCTGCCAGTTGGCGCTTGTCCGAGAAATTCATGCGACCGCTGATTGATATCCACGTGCCCGTGGAAAGCTATGACGCCAATGTCGCGAAACGGGTGCAGAGACTGTTTGACGGTATTCAGCCCGGCCGGCCGCTGTGGCGTTTCAATGCCCTGTGGTACGAAGACCCGGAGCTGTTCCAGCCTCGCAGTGCCAGTGAGCCGCGCGAAATACGAGACCGGCGTCAGGCGTCTTACCTGCGAAGCGAGCGGCAGACGTTGTTGCGGTTGCCGAAAACCAACGCGGTCGTGTTTTCCATCCACACTTACGTTCTGGCCGCAAACGCGATCCCGGAAACGGAAAACCCCGCCTGATGGCGGGGCCTCCTAGGAGGGTCTTCGGTAATTCTTCTACATGCCCAAGGCGCCCGCTACATCGGCGAACGCGTTGCTGGCGTTCAGCGCGACAATGGCGAAAGTGAACACAAGCACCTGTGTGTTGAGGCGGAAATCCTCGCCCCGGATCAGGTTGACTGCGGCCATCGATACGGCAATCGGCGCGGAAATGCTGGCCAAAACTCCGGTCATGCACCAACTGCTGAGACGCAGGATGTCGCTTGGCTTGTCATCATCATCCGCGATGGCCGCGCCTGCATCCCTCTGGGCGGGCAGGTCTGGCTCGTCGTTTCGGAACGCGATGCTGAGCAATTGTTCATCCGTCAGTTGAATCGGACGCGCGGCAGGAGCGTGTAGGGCAGTGATCGTGTCATCCTGTTCAGACTGCTGCATCCCGGCGAACTGTCCGGTCAGTGATTTAAAGATCTGCTTTCGATTCCGCGTTGTTCGGCTTGGTGTCAGGGTGTCAAAAGCGCTCATGAAGTGCTCGACGGTAAGAACCGTGTGCGGCGACAGCCATTCAACCCGCCGGGTCGAACAGATATCGACCATGCGATACAGAGTGACCACCAGCATCAGTTCGGAAATCTCGGCGTCGTCCAAAAGTGGCGAGACCGGCGTGAACGTCACGACCAACCTGTTTTGGGGATGCGACACGCGGGGTTTCGTTATGGTTTTCAACCCCGCGGCGCGATCCATGCGCTCGTATCGGTCCTGCTGCCCGGAGCTGCCTGTATCCAGAGTCATCCGCACAAGATACTGGCTCGAGACGATGCTGGCCTCGGTTGCGCTGAGCAGGGTCTTGCGCTCGACCAGATGACCGTAGTCTTCCAGCGTCGTGGCGACGATCGTTCCAAAGCGCTCTATCGCGCCGGTTGCGTCGCCATCAAATTGCAGGCCGCCATGGTAGCTGTGCTTCCGAGCCACTGCCCCGTCCTTTTTTACGTTCTGTCAGCCAAAGGTTAGCACCCCTTCTTGCAGAGAATTTGGCGAAAAATGCAAAAAAGTGAAATTTCCTGGTGATTGGTTACGCTTTGGAAACCAAGTAACTAAAGGCTTTTGTTTGTCACTGTGGCGGAAATGTGGCGAAATCAGGCGCGGCACGTGGTGCCGGTGCGGCGGCGCTAATTGTCGATTCGGGCGGCCATTATAGCGATGGATTGCTGATAGACAGAGGCTGCATTCCACTGCTGCAAGACGCGAAAATTTGGTTCTCCGGGTTGATAGCCGCGCCCCGGTTTCCACCCCTTCTTGCGAAGAAAATTGGCGGTTGAGGCCAATGCATCCGTCATGTTGTAGAAGTCCACGCGCCGGTCGCCCGTAGCATCGACACCATAGGCCAGGGCGTTGCCGGGCAGGAATTGCGTGTGGCCCAGTTCGCCATGTTTTGCCCCTTTTGTCGCCATTGTGATGCTGCCCATGTCGACCAGTTTCAGTGCCCCGATTGCGTGTGGAATAAAGAACTCGGACCGGCGACAATCATAGGCCAGTGTTGTGATTGCGGAAACAACCTGACTGTCACCCATGAAATTGCCAAAGCCGGTTTCCATGCCGTGAATGGCGATCAGAACGCCGGCGGGAACACCGTATTGCCGTTCGAAGGCAGCATAGTAGTTCGGGTTGGCGGCTTTGCGTTTGCGGCCCTGAGCGACAATCGTATCGGCCCCCCGGACTCGCATGAATTTGTCCAGCGAGTATTTGAAGCTCTTTTGATTGCGGTCCGCGGCGATGGTGCGCGTGGCATATTGTGTCTGGGACAGCGCTTGCAGACCTTTCTTCTTCACCCCCGCCTTGCGTGCCTGTTTGGCAAAATCGGCCTTCCACGCCTCGAATCCTGCGCTGGTGTTGCCACAGGGGGCGGCCAGAACCGGGGAGGTCAGGGAAAGAGAAAGGGCAAGAATGGCGGTCAGGCGAAACATGGGCGTAATCCGATTGATCTGAAATCTGATATTAGCCTAGCGTGAGCCTTGGCTCCGGCAAAGCGGTTAGTGGAAGCCAACGCGGCCTTTTCCTTGAGCGTTTCCATTTTGCCGTGAACATTGGGAATTACACTGACGGGCAGCTTCTTCAGCGTATTATGGAACGTGCCGACACGCTTTTTTTTTCCCGGACGATCCGGGATAAAATCCGGGTATCGGACAGCGCCTTAACAAAGCCAGGCCGCATGCGGTTGTTTCCGACAGGGAGTATCCACATCAGCCTGTTGGATCAATGGCGGTGCGTCAAATCCTGTGGGCGGAAATGAAAAGGGCGCCCGAATGGACGCCCTCCTTGCAAGTCGTTTTCGAATGCAGCTCAGCAGCTGTAGTACATGCCGTATTCAACCGGGTGTGGCGTGTGCTCGTAGGTTTCCACCTCTTCCATCTTCAGTGCGATGTAGCCGTCGATCTGATCTTTGGTGAACACATCGCCCTGAAGCAGGAAGTCGTGATCGGATGCCAGAGCTTCCAGAGCCTCACGCAGGCTGCCGCAGACGGTCGGGATGTCGGCCAGTTCTTCGGCGGGCAAGTCGTACAGGTTCTTGTCCATCGCCTCGCCGGGGTTGATCTTGTTCTTGATACCGTCAAGGCCGGCCATAAGCAGGGCGGCGAACGCCAGATAGGGGTTGGCTGCCGGATCGGGGAAGCGGGCCTCGACACGTTTGGCTTTGGGGCTTTCGGTCCATGGAATACGCACACAACCCGAACGGTTGCGTGCCGAATAGGCGCGCAGAACGGGGGCTTCGAACCCGGGGATCAAGCGCTTGTAGCTGTTGGTCGACGGGTTGGTGAAGGCGTTCAGGGTCTTGGCGTGTTTCAGGATGCCGCCGATGAAGTACAGCGCCTCGTCCGACAGGTCGGCGTATTTGTCGCCAGCGAACAGCGGCTTGCCATCTTTCCAGATCGACATGTTCACATGCATGCCGGTGCCGTTGTCACCTGCGATCGGCTTGGGCATGAACGTGGCCGACTTGCCGTAGGCGTGCGCAACGTTGTGGATGACGTATTTGTACTTCTGCAACTCGTCGGCCTGCTTGGTCAGGCTGTCAAAGATCAGGCCCAGCTCGTGCTGGCACGAGGCCACTTCGTGGTGGTGCTTGTCGACCTTCATGCCCAGGCGCTTCATGGTCGACAGCATTTCCGAACGCAGGTCCTGCGCTTCGTCGATGGGGTTGACCGGGAAGTAGCCGCCCTTGACGCCCGGACGGTGGCCCATGTTGCCCATCTCGTATTCGGTGTCGGTGTTCCACGACGCATCCGTTGCATCAACTTCGAAGGATACTTTGTTGATGCTGTTGGAAAAACGAACGTCATCAAACAGGAAGAATTCAGCTTCGGGACCCATGTAGGCAACGTCACCGATACCGCTGGACTTCAGGTAGGCTTCGGCTTTCTGCGCGGTTCCGCGCGGGTCGCGACCATAGGCTTCACCGGTGTCGGGCTCAACGATCGAGCAGTGCAGACACAGTGTCTTCTCGGCATAGAACGGGTCGATGTAAGCCGATGTCGTGTCGGCGATCAGTTTCATGTCCGAGTTTTCGATCGACTTCCAGCCTGCAATGGACGAGCCGTCAAACATGAAGCCTTCCTCCAGGAAGTCTTCGTCGACCAGATCGACATCCACCGTCACGTGCTGCAACTTGCCGCGCACGTCAGTGAAACGGATGTCGACATAGGCGACGTCTTCTTCGCGGATTGTATTGAGAACTGCGTCTACGCTCATTCCCTTGGTCCTTCTGATAGATGTGTCAGTAATCTTGTGGGTTAGAGTGCGTCCGAGCCGGTTTCACCGGTCCGGATGCGAATGGCTTGGTCGACGGGGGACACGAAAATCTTGCCGTCTCCGATCTTGTCGGTTTTGGCGGCGGACACGATGGCTTCGATCGCGGCGTCGACCTGATCGTCGTCCAATACGACCTCGACCTTAACTTTGGGCAGAAAATCGACGACATACTCGGCGCCGCGATACAGTTCTGTATGGCCTTTCTGGCGACCGAAGCCCTTGACCTCGATGACGCTGAGGCCCTGGACGCCCACATCCTGCAATGCCTCTTTTACTTCGTCCAGTTTGAACGGCTTGATGATCGCTTCGATCTTTTTCATCCCGGTTCACCTTGAATGGTTGTCTCAGGGGCAGTGATCACGTCTAAGATCGGGCGGCAATGTGATTGCGATATCGTGCGGGTCGGGATGCTTGGAAAAACGGCTTGGTGCTAATTTTTGAGCGATTTGCACAAAAAGTAATCAGAACTGAATCGAGCAAGGGGTGGAAGGATGGAATTGCTGACAGCGGCACAGATGCGGACCATTGAGCAAGCCGCCATCAACTCTGGTGACGTGACCGGTCTGGAACTGATGGAGCGGGCCGGGCAGGGTGTTGTTGACGCGATTTTCGAGGAATGGCCCATGTTGGACAGGCGAGGGGCCAGCCCCTCGCGCTCCCCGGGATATTTGGGGCCAGATGAAGAGGATCCGCTGCGCGCAACAGTGCTGTGCGGACCGGGCAACAATGGGGGTGACGGGTTTGTCGTGGCGCGGCTTTTGCAGGCGCTGGGGTGGGAAGTTGAGGTGTTTCTGTACGGGAACCCGGAAAAACTGCCACCGGATGCGCGGGTGAATTATGAGAGATGGGGGGCAAAGAACGAGGTTCGCGTATTTGCCGTCGACTCTGCCCCATTAGAAGGTGATTTTCTTCACCTTCCAAAAGACATGGACCTGGTTGTCGATGGGGTTTTTGGCACGGGTCTCACCCGGCCATTTGCAGGGGCGTTTTCCATGTTGGCCAATGCGTCAGTCAGGGCCCTGCTGCGAGAGCGAGGTGTAAAGGTTGTTTCAATTGACGCGCCAAGCGGCTTGTGCGCCGACAGCGGTCGTATTCTTGGTCAGGCGATTGTTGCAGACATGACGGTGACGTTTCACAGCAAAAAGCTTGGGCATGTTCTAGGTGATGGCCCGGCGACCTGCGGGACGGTCCGAACCAAGTCGATCGGGCTTGAAACACAGGAAGACGGTCAGATCGTTCACACGACCCAGGCCGACAGGGTGAAGCTGTCGAAAGTTTCGGTTGGCCACAAATACTCGCATGGCCATGCTTTGATCCTGTCCGGGGGCTCGGGCAAAACAGGGGCCGCGCGGTTGGCGGCGCGGGGGGCTTTGCGGGTTGGAGCGGGGCTGGTGACGCTGGGCGTGCCGCCGTCTGCGCAGATGGAGGTGGCCAGCCAGATCACGGCCCTCATGTTGCAGAGGGTTGATGGGGCCGATGGATTGTCTGAAATACTGGAGGATACGCGCCTGAATGCGCTCTGCCTAGGGCCTGCGCTGGGATTGGAGCGGGCGCGGGCGCTGGTGCCGATGGCCTTGGCTGCGCGGCGGGCGACCGTGTTGGATGCGGATGCTTTGTCAGCTTTTGCCGAGGATCCCGGTGGTCTGATCGCGCGATTGCACGACCAATGCGTTTTGACGCCGCATGGCGGGGAATTTGCACGGGTATTCCCGGACATCGCCGAGCAGATGGAGGCGCAACCGATCAAGGGCCCGGCGTTTTCCAAAGTAGACGCGACGCGTGCTGCGGCAAAACGGGCCGGGTGCGTGGTTCTGTTCAAGGGCCCGGACACGGTGATTGCCGCACCGGATGGACGATGCGTGGTCAACGCGGCCGTATACGAAAGAGCGGCCCCCTGGCTGGCGACGGCCGGGTCCGGCGATGTGCTGGCGGGTTTCATCGCAGGTTTGCTGGCGCGAGGCTTGGCACCGATGCAAGCGGCGGGAACTGCGGCGTGGCTGCATGTGGAATGTGCGCGCCAGTTCGGGCCGGGTTTGATTGCCGAAGATTTGCCGGAACAGGTGCCGGAGGTTTTCAGAAAGTTGAATATTTGAGTTCGTTGGGCGTGGAACGGCTCAATTCGCGGCGAGTCGGCGGAAATCCGCCGTCAAGGTTTGCAGCAATGCAGACCGAATGTTTGCCAGATGCATAGCTGGACGTCACAATTTATTTGCACACTGTGCCGTGGATTTTCGAATGGATTCGTAACCGTATGATATAAAATAAGAAATAGTCGTTTTTTGACATGCCGTGTTGCGAATTTGCAATGCTTGCGAGGGAGTGTATGCGGGCCACTGGAACGCTCGCAGTTCGTAAACAAATGGACAGTACCTGAACCCCGAACCATTCATGGTGAGTGAAATGAACCTTAACATTAAACCGATATCTGTAGCCGCTGTTCTGACTGCGACGACCGCAATCCCGGCTGTGGCCGAGCTGAAGTACGAAAACAATAGTGGCGGGTATGTGCTGCTGTATGGACAGCTGAACCCAGCCTTGATTTCGGTAGATGACGGTCAGGATACCGAGACCCGAGTTCTCGACAACGATCTGTCGAACAGCCGTGTCGGCCTGCGTCTGATGCAGCCTTTCGGACAGAACGAGTTCACCTTCCGATTTGAATCTGCGCTGGGGTTGCCGAACTCGACCGAGTGGAACCAGAACGGCACGAATTTCAGTGGCTGGACCCGTGAAGACATCCGCCACGTGGATTTTGCCATGAAGGGCAACTACGGCAAATTCTCGGCTGGTCAGGGCAGCATGGTGTCTGATGGTGCAGCGGAAACGGACCTGTCCTATGTCGGAACGGCGCTGTATTCGTTTACCAATGACGAAAACTCGGGCTTCTTCTACCGCGCCACGAACGGAATGCTGAGCGGTATCACGGTTGGTGACAGTTCCAGTAACTTTGACGGCGCGCGCCGTGGGCGGGTGCGGTATGATACGCCATCGTTCAACGGGTTTTCCGCTGGATTCGCTTATGGTCAGAACATTTTGTCCAGCAGCGACGATGACGATTATTACGACGTCGGCCTGTTTTATGAAAACACCTTTGCTGGTGGAGTGGAATTCGCGGCAGCCGTTGCCTATTCGGTGCGCGAGCGCGATGACAATTCGGGCGACCGCAAAGACACCATTGGTTCGGCGTCTGTTCTGCTGCCCAGCGGGCTGGGCTTTACGATCGCGGGCGGTACACGTGACGACGATCAGGCCGGCGCTACGGATCCGAACTATTGGTATGGTAAGATCTCGTACGAAGGCAACTGGGTGTCCTGGGGAAAGACCGGCGTCGGCATCGATTACTATGATGGCTCGGATTTCCAGAGCAACGGGTCAGACACCAAAGCCTGGGGTATCGCGGTCGTGCAGAAAGTCGAGCCGATCAACACGGATGTCTATCTGAAATACCGCAACCACGATTTCGATGACGGCTCGTCCTTCGACAACAACGAAGCATGGGTTCTGGGCGCACGCTGGAAGTTCTGATTGTCAGGCTGGGCCAAGTGCGAGCGCCCCGGTTTCCGGGGCGTTCTTTTTTGCGGTTTTGGTGATCAAATACCACTGGATTCAGCCTTTGCCCCTTGCACGTGGGCGGCTGGGCAAATAGAAGGCTTCAAATTTGCCCGGCGCGCCCTATTTGCGCGCCCCGAATCCTATGGGGACTACCATAATGCAGGTAACCGAGACGCTGAACGAAGGTCTGAAACGTGGCTACAACATCGTTGTATCAGCAGCCGAGCTGGACGAGAAGGTCAATGAAAAGCTGACCGAAGCGCAGCCGGAAATCGAAATGAAAGGTTTCCGTAAAGGCAAGGTGCCAATGGCGCTGCTGAAAAAGCAGTTTGGCCAGCGCCTGTTGGGCGAGGCGATGCAGGAAACCATCGACGGCGCCATGAACAAGCATTTCGAAGACAGCGGTGATCGCCCCGCGCTTCAGCCCGAGGTCAAGATGACCAATGAGGACTGGAAGGAAGGCGATGACGTGGAAGTCGCCATGTCCTACGAAGCGCTGCCAGCGATCCCTGAAGTTGACCTGAAATCGGTCAAGTTGGAGAAGTTGACCGTCAAGGCCGATGACGCCGCCGTCGAGGAAGCGCTGAACAATCTGGCGGAAACCGCTCAGGATTTCAAAGCGCGCCGCAAGGGGTCAAAAGCCAAGGACGGCGACCAGATCGTGTTCGATTTCGTCGGCAAGGTTGACGGCGAGGAATTCGAAGGTGGTTCGGCAGAGGATTACCCGCTGGTTCTGGGCTCGAACAGCTTCATCCCCGGCTTCGAAGAGCAACTGGTTGGCGTGAAAGCTGAAGAAGTAAAAGACGTCAACGTCACGTTCCCTGAAGAGTACGGCGCCGAGCATCTGGCCGGCAAAGACGCTGTCTTCACCTGCACAATCAAGGAAGTCAAAGAACCGGTTGCTGCGGAAGTGAACGACGAGCTGGCCAAAAAATTCGGTGCCGAAGATCTGGAAGCTCTGAAAAAGCAGATCGCCGAGCGCCTGGAAGCTGAGTATGCCGGTGCATCGCGCGCCGTGATCAAGCGCGCCTTGCTGGACGCGCTGGACGAGATGGTGTCGTTCGACCTGCCGCCGTCGCTGGTTGAAGCCGAAGCCAAGCAGATTGCACATCAACTGTGGCACGAAGAAAACCCTGAAGTCGAAGGCCACGACCACGATCCGATCGAGCCCACGGACGAGCACACCAAACTGGCCGAGCGCCGCGTGCGTCTGGGTCTGTTGCTGGCTGAACTGGGCCAGAAGGCCGAGGTTGAAGTCACCGACGCCGAGATGACACAGGCGATCATGAACCAGGCACGTCAGTACCCGGGTCAGGAACGTCAGTTCTTTGAGTTCGTTCAGCAGAACGCGCAGATGCAACAGCAGCTGCGGGCGCCGATCTTTGAAGACAAGGTCGTGGACTACGTGTTGGAGCTGGCTCAGGTCACTGACAAGGAAGTCAGCAAAGACGACCTTAAGAAAGCTGTTGAGGCACTGGAAGAGGAGTAATCCTCTTCCTTCCCTTCCTCAGAGGAAGGGACAAAAAAACGGAGCCGCCTGCATTCAGACGGCTCCGCATGGGTGGCTTTTGTATCTATGAGGTGAGGGGGTCAGGCCTCATGAGCAAAAGCACGGGGGGTTTCCAAAAGAGCGGTTCTTTGCTCGGGCGTGAACGTATCCGTAAGCGCTTCGATCAGCTTGAGGACGTCCTGCCGTTCAGCTTCGGTTTTTGCAGCGCTCATCTGTTCCACAAAGTATTTCTCTAGATCGGTGAGTGGTTTGTGATCCTGGTTCGCCGGGTTCTTGGCCGCGGCATTCTTCGCGGCAAACAGGGCCAGCGCCTCTTCGTCGTCCATGAAGACGTCGTTGTGAATGTCCGCGAATTCACGCAGACCGGCGATACGTTCTTCGGTGCAGTCCAACAAAGCGGCCAATGCGTGAACTTTGCCCATTGGAACCGTCTTGCCGACGTAGTCATAAGGCGCGCAATTCGAACGCTTCAGCACCCGATCCATGACCGGATCGATCACGGTGATGATGTCCTGAATACCTGCGTTCTTCGCATATTCCAGAGATCCGATCATCAACTCGCAAGTGGCGTAGGAGACCGAGTTCTTTTCCTTGCCACGCGTGAGGCGTTGGGTGTCTACGCAGAAACGGGTGGATTCCCACATGGTTGCGCTGCGAAGAGGTGCTTCGCCGCAAAGAATGGCGGAAAAGACATCCGACAACATGTGAGGTCCGGTGGTCTGGAGGGCACGCACGGCTGCGACGACATTCCCCTCATCGTCGAGTCCGATTACATATGCCGGGTCCAGGTGATCGAACTCGTCGATTTCTTTTCCGTCTTGAATGTTGACGTCCCATCCCAGGCGTCCCCCAAAAACACGTGCTCTCAACTCGAACATTTCGTCAAGAACTTCGCTGAACAAATGTCTGTTCAGGCCATCTACCACGATGATCATTTCTTCCCCCTTCGAGTGGTTGTTCGGTAACTTAGACGTTACCGGACACAGGGGATTTTTCTATTGGGGGTTTCCCGTATTTTGGCGAAATTTGGCGATTTTTTTGTTTAACTTGGGGTAATAAGCCCAATTGCGATCGCCCGGCCAACGGCCTGAGGGGTGGTCAGCGCACTAAGCTTTTCTCGGCTGGAACGCAAGTGCACTTCTACGGTTCGGTGCGAAATTGACAAAATATCGCCGATATCCTGCTGCGATTTCCCCGCCGCGACCCACTGCAAAATCTCTGTCTCACGTCTGGAGAGCGTTGGATGATACAGCGCGCTGGTCAATTCGTCTGATGAAACCACGTTGTCATGGATGTGCACTGCCATCGACTGCAAGTCACTGATGACATGCGTGTAAAGCTTGCGCCATTCCTCTTTGCTGCAATCGCGCGTTGCGCTCAGCAAGCCGATATCCCCGTAGGGACCGCGCACGGGAATTGTAACGCCTTGGTTCGGCAATCCAAAATCATGGGCATCCCGGAATACACGTTGGAAGTCGGGGCTGCGCTCCAAGCGACTCCAGTCCACTGGCGCAATGCTGCGGCGGGCCATATGAATGGTCGGGTCGATCATGATCAGACCCTGGTTTGTGTAGTGTTCATTCCAGGCGTCGTCATATGTCACGAATCCTGCTACCGTACCGGCCGCAGGGTTCATGCCAGCATATGCAGCATGATCCATATCATGCTTCTCACAGATTTGCCTTAGAAATTCGGTGTATCGAACTTCTGAATCCGGCAGAGTGCTCAGATCGACAATTTCCATGTGGCGCCTACTAGCTGCGGCCCATCTTACAGCCCGATGGTGTCGTCGAGCATGCATATAACACAGAGTGGAACCCGTTTACCTCACCGGGTCAGAACACCACACTTTCCTAAACATGACAAGGCGAGGTACTAATTGTCTGCGCAATTCCAATTATTGAGACACTCAATAGAACATTTTTGTCACTATTCGGCAAAAAGTGCTAATTTCACGCGGTTTTCTGACGCTAATCACCGTCATTTGGCCGGTTTCAACCCAGTTTCCACCAGCAATCCGCGCGCTTTGGCTTCAGGGTAAAAACCCTTGGCATAAAGAAATATGGCCCGATCCTGGTTGCCATCAGACAGAAGCCAGGCACCGCGAAGGTATTTCCCGGCAAATTCAAGATTGGTGTCGGCGTCCAACAGGCCTTCGGCGTTTCCGGTGTATCCCATGGATCGTGCGGTGGCCGGAAGGATTTGCAGCAGCCCATAATAGGGTCGGTTGACCGCCCAGGGGCGATGTGTGCTTTCGCGAATGGCAAGCTTGTGAACAAGCTCTCGCGGAAGCTGGTAGTGGTCGGCCCATTTGTTTATCGACGCGCGAAGTTCCGGCGTTTCGTTCGGATAGAGCGGAGGATTGAATTGTTGTGTCTCCGCCTTGGATACTTCTCCTGCACCGCAGGCAACCAACGGGGCTGTCAGTAAGAGTGCCAAGAGATTGCGACGGTTGAACAGGGGCATTGGTTTCTCCGGAGTTTCGAGTGGCAATGATATGGTCTGAGTATTTAGCTGCAAGATTGTGGATGGAGTTGGGCTGAAATTTGCTGGTTTGGCTCGGAGACAAGAAAAAAGGCCGCGCTGAAGCACGGCCTTTGTTTTGTTCGAAACCTTGCCGGATCAGGCTTTGGCTTCGTCTTCCTCGGCAGGAGCGGCTTCCGGGGCCAGCTCTTCGTCCTCGGACGCGGCCGAGCCGATGTCGTCGAACAGTTCAGCGATCTCGAATTCAGCGGCTGCTTCTTCTTCTGCGGCCAGTTCCTGGATCGATTTGCCCGAGGCCTGAAGTTCGGCTTCTTCTTCCGAACGCGCCACGTTCATCTTGATTTCAACTTCGACTTCGGGGTGCAGCTTGACTGCAACCGAGTGCAGGCCCAGTTCCTTGATCGGATTGATCAGGATAACCTGCTTTTTGTCGACGGTGAATCCGGCTTCGGTTGCAGCGTCTGCGGCGTCACGCGGGGTGACCGAGCCGTACAGAGCGCCAGCATCCGATGCCGAGCGAATCACGATGAACTGCTGTCCGTCCAGCTTTTCAGCCAGTGCTTCAGCTTCTTTCTTGGTTTCCAGGTTGCGTGCCTCAAGCTGCGCTTTCTGGGCTTCGAACGACGCGATGTTGGCGTCCGAGGCGCTCAGGGCCTTGCCCTGGGGCAGCAGGAAGTTGCGGGCGTAGCCGGGTTTGACGTCAACGACGTCGCCCATCTGACCCAGTTTCGCAACGCGTTCCAGAAGGATAACTTGCATGTCAGTCTCTCCTTACTTCACGGCGTAGGGCAGCAGGGCGAGGAAGCGGGCGCGCTTGATAGCACGGGCCAGTTCACGCTGCTTTTTCGCCGAAACGGCGGTGATGCGCGAGGGCACGATCTTGCCGCGCTCAGAGATGTAGCGTTGCAGCAGACGGGTGTCCTTGTAGTCGATTTTCGGCGCGTTCTCACCCGAGAACGGGCAGACCTTGCGGCGGCGGAAAAATGGTTTTGCGGCCATGGTTTAGTGTCCTTTCCTCAGGCGGTGATCAACGACGCTCGCGGCGGTCGCCACGTTCGTCACGCTTCTGCATCTGAACCGACGGGCCGTCTTCGTGACCGTCAACCTTGATGGTCAGAACGCGCATGACGTCATCATGCAGGCGCATCAGGCGTTCCATTTCCTGAACCGCACCCGAGGGCGCATCGGTCTTCATAAAGGCATAGTGGCCCTTGCGGTTCTTGTTGATCTTGTAGGCCATCGTCTTGACGCCCCAATACTCGCTGTCGACAAGCTTGCCGCCGTTGTCAGCCAGTACGGTGCCGAAATGTTCGACGAGGCTTTCCGCCTGCGCGTTGGACAGATCCTGACGCGCGATCATTACATGCTCATACAGTGGCATGTGCACTCCTGTTTATGTCAAGGCGCATTTCATAGGCGGGGCCATCCGGTCCTTCGCGACCCTGCCACGAGAGGCTGCGCGATTCATTTGATTGCGAAGGATGGCCCGATATACACGTTTGAACCGCAGGAGCAAGCCCCGCCACATATGCCTTTGAGACGCCGCCCAATTTCCTTTGGGGTGCCCAAATGCTGACGCTTTTCGGCTCAAAGTTGTTTTGCATACCGGACGTTACCCGGACCAAACAGAAATTCGACAGTAACCTGAAAAAGGGTGAAGTGTTATGACCGCGACAAATACAAACACATACCGGGAAGAGGCGGCAAGCTCGCGCTTTGAGCATTCGGTGCCGGTAATGATTGCCTTCGCGCCAAACTGGAAGGCCCGTTTGATCCTGGCGCGGTTGGTCGGAGCGTTCCTGATCTTTTCCGCGTTTTCGATGTGGCTGATGCCGGGTTCGATCGTGGGTGCAGATGTCTGGCCGATCAAGATGGTGGCCTCGATGCTGTTTCTGATCGTCGGTGTCAGTTTGCTGACGATCGAAGTTCTTGATCAGCGCCCGGATGCCTATTTTGATCCGATCCGCCGCGAAGTCCGTGTTCTGCAAAAGAACGAAGACGGGCGCCCTCAGACAGTGCTGCGACGCAGCTATGAATCGCTGGGTGGTGCGCGTTTTGAAGAAAACGAAGTTCACCTGTTCGATGTGGATGGAAGCCTTTTGATGAAGCTGCCCCTTGAATCGGCGGATGTCAGCCGAGCGTTGAAGGGACAATTGAGCAAGAGCGTAACAATTTTCGGCTGAACTTTATTCTGTTCAAAAAGGAACAGATGTTGTGACTCGAAAAAGGTTGTGTGCCGCCGATAGGCGGCACATTTTGTTTGTGAGCAACCCAGACGGTTTGCATTCACAAAAACGCGGAGATTGTTATGAAATCCACCCTTCTTGCTGCTGCACTGGCCGTATCGGCGACCACGGCATTCGCCAGCGCCGAGAAATACGTGCTGGACCCGAGCCACAGCCAGGTTGTCTTCAGCTATGACCACCTGGGCTTTTCAACCACAACCGGCATGTTCTCGGGCTTTGAGGGCGAGATCATGTTTGACCAGGAAAATCCCGCCGCCTCCAGCGTGAGCGTATCGATGCCGGTACTGGAAATGTTCACCGGCTGGAAGCCGCGTGAAGATCACTTCATGACCGAAGATTTCTTTGGTGCGACCGAGGGCGATCTGATTACCTTTACCTCGACTGGTATCGAAGTGACCGGTGAAAACACTGCCAATATCACTGGCGACCTGACCATGAACGGCGTGACCAAATCTGTTGTTCTGGACGCCAAACTGAACAAGGTTGACACCCACCCGATGGCAAACAAGCCATGGGCCGGTTTCAACGCCACCACGACCCTTGTCCGTAGTGAATTTGATCTGGGCCAGTTCGCACCGTTTGTAAGTGACGAAGTGCAGGTGCAGATCTCGGTCGAAGCGCAAAAAGCCGAATAAGCGCGAGGCGACGAACAGGAAAACCGCCGGTGACAGGATCTCCGGCGGTTTTTTTGGCACTACTGACCGCGGGACGCAGCGAGTTCCACAGCGACTGTGACGGTGAAGCCGAGCGAATCTTCGGTGGGTTGCGATGCGCCTATGCCGAAATCCAACCTGTTAAGATCAACCGAGCCTGTCATGGTCGCGGTGTTGTCCTGAAGCTCCAGTGAAAACGGGAGTATGATATCGATCGTCTTGTCGCGGATTGTCAGCGGCCCGCGTGCCTCATATCCGCTTTCGGTTTTGAAAAGGTCAGCCGTGAATTGGGCCGTCGGAAACTGGGCGTTGTCGAAGAAATCCGCCCCCATGGCCTGTTCAGTTACGGTTCCGAGGCTGAGAGATCCTATTGCAATCGTGACGTCGACGGCCCCGGCCGGGCCGGGGTCAGTAGGTTCGTCAAAAGCAATTGCTGCCGTCCAGTCGGAGAACGAGCCGGTGACCGGGCTGCCCAATTGCGAGATCGTAATGGACAAGGTGCCGTTCTGAACCTGCCAGTCTGATTGCACCTCGGCCAGTTGGACGTCGGCGTCATCATCGTCGGCCTCACGCGCAAATTCGCCAGAGACCCAGCCGCCGGTGAGGACAAGCGCCCAAACGGCCACCGCGGCGACGGCGGGGACCAGGGAATGATGCTGGCGTGGAGGTTCCGGTGCGTCCGCCCCACCCGGCAACATCCTGCGCAACGTGCTGTCCTTGTCTATGACATGATGCTTCAATGCCCCGGCAACATGCAGGACCAGCGCGCCGACGAGCGTCCACATGAACAGCCAATGCAGGACGCCTGTCACCTCGGCCACAATGGTCGATTTTGGAACGAAAGGCAGGTTTTGGCCGAAGGGCCAGAGGATCGGAGCAAACCCTTCGGTTGCGGCGTGGTGCACCCAACCGGTCAGTGGCACAAGCACCAGTGACCCGTAGAGAAGCCAGTGGACAGTTTCGGCGGCGAAAGCCTCGGGCTTGTTGTCGGCATTCAACAGGCCGGGCTTGGTTTGCGTGAAAGCCCACACTATCCGAGCCAAAGCAACGAAGAACACGGTGACGCCCACGGTCTTGTGCAATGAGAACATGCGCGCCGCGCGTGCGATTTCGGCCTCGCTTGGGGCTGTGGGGGCATGCAATACGGCGTGGGCCAGGTTGTCCGCAATCCAGCCGAGCGGCAGGGCCGTGAAGATCAACAATGCGGTGAGCCAGTGAAACGTCTTTGCGACACTTCCGTAGCTTGAGAAGGAATTGGTCGAGGCCATGGGTGCAACGCTCCGGGATTCTGTGCTGCGCCCAAGTTAAGGTTATCGGAGGTCGACACAAGTAAGCGCTTGTGCACAGCCAAGGTGCCAGAATGCAGAACACAGGCAGAGCTTGTGCCAGACGATCAGTCAGTTTACACCCCGCCGCAACCTGACATCATCCATGAGGTTGCAATGACACTCGCGTTCGTTTTTCCGGGGCAGGGCGCCCAGACCATCGGTATGGGCAAAGCACTGGCCGATGCCTATCCGGCGGCGCAGGCCGTCTTCGATGAGGTGGACGAGGCGCTGGGAGAGAAGCTGAGCCACGTGATCTGGGAAGGCGACATCGCCGACTTGACGCTGACTCAGAATGCCCAGCCGGCTCTTATGGCGACATCCATGGCGGCAATGCGTGCGCTGGAAGCCGAAGGCGTTTCGGTTGGTCAGGCGGCTTTCGTGGCAGGTCATTCCTTGGGTGAATACTCGGCCCTTGCAGCTGCGGGGGCTTTGTCGGTTGCGGACACCGCGCGCCTGCTGCGCACCCGCGGTCTGGCGATGCAAAGTGCCGTACCGGTCGGCGAGGGCGCAATGGCGGCCATTCTTGGATTGGATCTGGAGGCGGTGCGCGCCGTTGCTGAAGAAGCCGCGCAGGGGCAGGTCTGTCAGGCTGCCAATGACAACGATCCAACCCAGGTCGTTGTGTCCGGTTCCAAGGCTGCTGTCGAGCGTGCCGCCGAGATTGCCAAGGAAAAAGGTGCAAAACGTGCCGTCATGTTGCCTGTAAGTGCTCCATTTCACTGTGCGCTGATGCAACCTGCGGCAGATGTCATGGCGGAAGCGCTTGCTGCCGTCGAGATAAAGGCGCCTTCCGTGCCTTTGGTAGCCAATGTGCGCGCCGAAGCCGTCAGTGATCCGGATCTGATCCGCCAGTTGCTGGTGGAACAGGTGACGGGGTCGGTTCGCTGGCGTGAAAGCGTGCAGTTCATGGCGGCGCAAGGCGTGACCGAGACATGGGAAATCGGTGCTGGCAAAGCGCTGTCCGGCATGATCCGCAAGATCGATCGTGCCATTTCGGGCAAGGCCGTGGGCACCCCGGAAGATGTTCAAAAGGCCGTTCAGGCCGAATCGTAAGCTCAAAACGCGTCGTGGCCGACGCACCAAGAGGAAAACCGAATGTTTGATTTGACAGGTAAGAATGCGCTGATCACCGGTGCTTCGGGCGGTATCGGAGGCGACATTGCACGTGCGTTGCACGGTGCTGGCGCAGCAGTCGGATTGTCCGGTACACGGGTCGAGCCATTGCAGGCTCTGGCAGATGAACTGGGCGAACGCGCGCATGTGTTGCCTTGCAATCTGAGCGATCCGGAGGCCGTCGAAGCGTTGCCAAAGCAAGCGATCGAAGCGATGGGATCGGTGGACATCCTCGTGAACAACGCCGGTATCACGCGCGATAACCTGTTCATGCGCATGTCTGATGAGGAATGGCAGAGCGTGATAGACGTGAACATGACCTCGACCATGAAACTGTGCAAAGGCGTGATCCGGGGCATGATGAAGTCACGCTGGGGCCGGATCGTGAATGTCTCGTCCGTGGTGGCCGTAATCGGTAATCCGGGGCAGGCGAACTATGCGGCGTCAAAAGCCGGAATGATAGGGTTTTCCAAGGCTTTGGCGCACGAAGTGGCAACGCGCGGAATTACCGTGAACGCCGTGGCGCCGGGTTTCATCACGACTGCAATGACCGAAAAGCTGACCGAGGAACAGAAAAAGGGTCTGTTGTTGAAGGTTCCGGCGGGCCGCATGGGTGATCCCGAAGAAATTGCAGCGGCTGTTCTGTACCTTGCCAGTCCCGAAGCGGGCTATGTTACCGGAAGCACCTTGCATGTGAACGGTGGTATGGCCATGTTGTGATCGCCACAGGGGCAGCGCGAAAGCGTTTGCCTCTTGCGTCGACTATGCTATAGGCGGCGCATCTATGCGGGGCCGGTTGTTCAGGTCGGCCTTCGACTTCCCGGTTCGCCGGGACCCAAACCGCCCGAAACGGGCAAATCAAAGCCAACCCGTGCGGGCAAGGGCAGAATCGGGCAGACCGCCCTGTAAAGGAATGAGGAATAGACATGAGCGACGTCGCAGATCGCGTTAAGAAGATCGTTGTTGAGCACCTGGGTGTTGAAGAAGATAAAGTCGCGGAAAACGCGTCCTTCATCGATGATCTGGGCGCAGACAGCCTGGACACCGTTGAACTGGTCATGGCCTTCGAAGAAGAGTTCGGCATCGAAATCCCCGATGACGCAGCCGAGACCATCCAGACCTTCGGCGACGCGGTCAAATTCATCAGCGAAGCGTCCTAAGCGTTTCCTTCTGATCAAAAGCGGCGCTTCCGGGCAACGGAGGCGCCGTTTTTTTGTGCCCGCTCAAAATTCATGCTTGCGCGTTTATATTCGGATACGCACTGTTTCCATTGAGGCAAAATTCAAAGTGGACAGGGCATGATAAGATCCACTCCCATGATAAATACCGCGCGTTTGACGCTGTGTGCCATGCGCCCGGAGGACTTTGACCGGTTCGCCGAGATCTGGAGAGATCCGTGCGTCGTTCAGCATGTTGGCGGCTCACCCCGATCGCGCGGAGAAGCATGGGATTCCTTTTTGCGCAATGCCGGGCATTGGCAGATGGCCGGGTTTGGACAATGGGGTGTGCTGCAACAATCGAATCGAAAGCTGATCGGACAGGCCGGTTTCTTTTACGGAAACCGTCAGATGGGCGAGGATTTCGACGGCTTTCCCGAGGCGGGCTGGGTTCTGGCGCCCGAGGCGCAGGGGCAGGGCCTGGGGTATGAGGCGGCCAAGGCAGCGCATGACTGGTTTGACCGGGTGATTCCCGGGCCATTGGTTGCGATGGTGAATGCGTCCAACGCCTCGTCGCAGAAACTTGCCAAAAAGCTGGGCTATGTATTGATGCGGGAAGGGGTGTATAATGAAACCCCGGTGCATTTGCTTCGGCGCAATGGGCCACCAGCGCTGGCGTGAATCCGCCACCTCGACACTATGCCGCAAAATGGCCAAACTGTGCCGATCCCAGTGATATTGGGAGGGCATTCCAGGTGTATGCTTCCGGGGATTTTCAGAGCGATTGAGCGGAGGACCGAGCTCATGAGGATATACCCCACTATGGAATTGCAGAACGGCCGGTGTGTCACGTTGGACAAAGGTCGTTTGCACAACGCCATGATTTGGCATGTAAACCCGGTCGAAACGGCGCGAAGCTGGGCCGAAGCGGGTGCCGAATGGATGCACCTGACCGATTTCGACGCGATCGAGGGCAAAGATACCAACGTCGAATTGATTGAAGAGATTATCCGCGCAGCCGAAATCCCGGTTCAGTTGGCAGGTGGTATGCGGACCCGCGAACAGGTCGAACGCTGGATCGACAAGGGCGTCGGTCGCGTTGTGATCGGGACGCTGGCAGCGCGCGAGCCGAAACTGGTCAAGGAGTTGGCCACGCTCTACCCGGATCAAATCGTGCTGTCGGTCGATGTCTGGCAGGGTTTTGTAATGACGGATGGCTGGCGCAGCCAAAGCGTATTCACGCCCGAAGCGTTTATCGACGCATTCGAAGGGGCGCCGTTTGCTGCTATCGTGGTGACGGATATCGACAGCGATATGGAGGACGTCGAGGCTCAGCTTGGCCTGATCTCGGGGCTTGCCAGCCATTCGCGCACCCCGGTGATAGCAAGCGGTGTTGTGCGTACTGCGGATGACATCTCGCGGCTGGCCTATATTCCCAATATCTCGGGTGCGATCGTGGGACGTGCACTGTTTCGCAAGACACTTGACCTGAACGATGCACTGGAAATGGCGAAAACGGCGCATGAGCCGGTGGCACAGTTCCAATAAACACGCTTCGCCCTTTCAATCGGATCCGAGAAAGGGCGGGCACCTGTTTCCGTAACCCAAAGCGGTACTGCTTCGGTTGCCCGGCGGCGGGAAGCCCGCCTGAAATCGCCGTTGCTCTTGCCCCCGCACCCCGGGCCGGGGTAAGAGCGGTTCTCATAACAGGAAGCAGGCAAGAGGCACTTCATGCGCAGAGTCGTTGTAACCGGTCTTGGATTGGTCACTCCTTTGGCCAGCGGGGTCGAGGAAACCTGGTCGCGGCTGCTGGACGGAGAGTCCGGCGCTGGTCCCATCACGCATTTTGATGCGGAAGGCAGTGGTGTCACCACGACCTATGCCTGCGAGGTCCCCCGCGGGGACGGAACCAACGGGACCTTCAATCCCGATGACTGGATGCCGCCGAAAGAGCAGCGCAAGATTGAGGACTTTATCCTGTATTCCATCGCAGCTGCGGAAATGGCCTGCAAAGATGCGAACTGGTTGCCGGAAGATGAAGAGGACCGGCTGCGAACAGGGGTTCTGATCGGTTCCGGAATCGGGGGGTTGGGTTCGATCGCGAATACCGCCAATCTGATCCGCGACAAGGGCCCGCGTCGGGTTTCACCGTTCTTTATTCCGGGTGCTCTGATCAACCTTGCATCAGGTCAGGTGTCGATCCGGCACGGCTTCAAGGGGCCGAACCATTCGGTCGTGACGGCGTGTTCGACCGGTGCCCATGCCATCGGCGACGCCAGCCGCATCATTCGCGCAGGTGACGCAGACGTCATGGTCGCAGGTGGCGGTGAAGGCTGCATCTGCGAGATCGGCATCGCCGGGTTCAACGCATGCAAGGCGTTGTCGACCAAATATGCCGATAACCCCAAAGCGGCCAGCCGACCCTATGACGTGGACCGCGACGGGTTCGTCATGGGCGAAGGTGCGGGCATCGTCATTCTGGAAGAGTATGAACACGCGAAGGCCCGCGGTGCGAAGATCTACGCCGAGGTGCTGGGCTATGGCATGTCGGGTGACGCGTATCACATCACGGCACCGTCCGAGGATGGTGACGGGGCAGAACGCTCGATGCGGGCGGCGCTGCGCAGTGCGGGGCTGGAGCCGAAAGATCTGGACTATATCAACGCCCATGGCACCTCGACCATGGCGGATACGATCGAGCTGGGCGCGGTTGAGCGTTTGCTGGGTGACCACGCCGCGAACGCCACCATGACGTCGACCAAATCGGCAACCGGTCACTTGCTTGGTGCTGCGGGCGCGATCGAGGCAATCTTCTCGATTCTGGCGATCCGTGATCAGGTAGCCCCGCCGACGATCAACCTGGACAACCCTGCGGTAGAGACACCGATTGATCTGGCCCCGAACGCAAAACGCGAGCGTGAGATCAATGTGGCCTTGTCGAATTCGTTCGGGTTTGGCGGCACCAATGCCAGCGTGATCTTCGGAAAGGCCAGCTAAATGTGGCGGGCCATTGCTTCGAACGCGCTGACCATTCTGGTGGTCGGCCTGTTCCTGATGGGCGGACTGATCCTTTGGGGGCAGAGCCAGTACAAGGCCGAGGGCCCGCTTGAAACCGCAATCTGCCTTCAGGTCAGAAGCGGATCGAACATGACACGTGTCAGTCAGCAGCTGCAAGAGCAGGGCGCGATCAGCAGTGCCACGATCTTTCGGATGGCCGCGGACTACACGGATCGGGCGCAGCAGTTGAAAGCAGGCAGCTTTCTGGTACGGGAAGGTGCGTCGATGGAGCAGATCATCGACGAGATCACCAGCAGCGGTGCCAGCACCTGTGGATCCGAGATTGAGTATCGTATCGGTGTGACGCGTGCTCAGACCCGTGTGCGCGAGTTGAACCCGGCGACCCTGGATTTCGTAGAAATCGCGTCGTTTGATCCCTCGGAAGACGAGGTGCCTGAGGCCTATACCGAGAAACGCAACGAGGCGGACACCCGTTACCGCGTATCACTGGCCGAAGGTGTGACCTCGTGGCAGGTGGTCGAGGCGTTGAAGGCGTTCGACGCTTTGACAGGTGAGGTGACCGAGATCCCGGCCGAAGGGATGCTGGCGCCGGACAGTTACGATGTTGTGGCGGGCCAGGACCGTAACGACATTTTGCAGGCGATGCAGGACAAGCAACAATTGCGGATCAATGCCGTTTGGGAAAGCCGTCAGGACGGGTTGCCGCTGCAAAGTCCCGAAGAAATGCTGATCCTTGCGTCGATCATCGAAAAGGAAACCGGAGTTCCGGAAGAACGCGGGCAAGTGGCCAGTGTTTTTGTGAACCGGCTGAAACAGGGGATGCGGTTGCAGACGGACCCGACCGTCATCTATGGCGTTACCAAAGGGCAAGGCACGTTGGGGCGCGGGCTGCGCCGCAGCGAGCTGAACCGACCAACGCCGTGGAATACCTATCAGATAGATGGTTTGCCGCCGACGCCGATTGCCAATCCGGGCCTGGCCAGCCTAAAAGCTGCTGTTGCGCCGGATGACACGGATTTCGTGTTCTTCGTTGCCGATGGCACGGGCGGTCATGCATTTGCCGAAACCTTGCAGGAACACAATCGCAATGTCGCCAAATGGCGCCAGATTGAGGCAGAGCGGAATTCGGGAAATTGATCTGAACGAAATCTGGTTCCGTTCATCGTGTTGCGCCAACGCCGGTCATTGAACCGGCGTTGGCTTTTTTGTGCCGTTCCGACCTTACGCCGCCGGACGTTTGCCGCGTGGGCGTCGCCGCTTGTTTGCCGCGGGTTTTCCTTCCCCGTAGGTGGGTTTGGGTTTGAACCCCCGGCGGCGGTTGTTCGGGCGGCGCGCCGGTTTTTCAGGTTGCACAGCTTCGGGCATCGAGCCACTGGCAACTGGGATTTCGATCTTCATCAGCTTTTGGATCTGGCGCAGCAGATCAACTTCTTCCGCGGAACAGAAGGCGATGGCTTCGCCTTCGCGCCCTGCGCGGGCGGTGCGCCCGATACGGTGGACGTAGTTGTCAGGCACCTCGGGCAGATCGAAGTTGATCACGTAGGCGACGCCCGGAATGTCGATGCCTCGGGCCGCAACGTCGGTGGCCACCAGAATGTTGATTTCACCCGCGCGGAACGCCTTGATCGCGCGATCGCGCTGACCCTGGCTTTTGTTGCCGTGGATGGATGCGGCGTTGTAGCCGTCAGCTACTAGGCCCTTCATCAGCCGTTCTGCACCATGTTTGGTGCGCGTAAAGACCAGTGTCAGGGCATCCACATCTTTCGAAAGGATTTCACGCAGCTTGATTGGTTTTCCGGGTTTGGAAACGAAGTGCAACGACTGCGTAATCTTGTCGGCCGCTTTGCCCGGAGGCGAGACCTGCACCCGCTGCGGGTTGGTTAGGTAAGCGCGGCTGAGCTCTTCCATCTGCTTCGGCATGGTGGCCGAAAACAGCATGGTTTGGCGTGGAGTGCCCAGTGCCGGCGCGATTTTACGCAACGCATGGATAAAGCCAAGGTCGAGCATCTGGTCAGCTTCGTCCAGCACCAGATGGCGGACCGCTCCGAGATTTACTGCACCACGTTCCATCAAGTCTATCAGGCGACCCGGTGTGGCGACCAGAATATCAGTGCCACGAGAGAGGAACATTATCTGCTTGTTGATCGACTGGCCGCCTACAACGGTGGCCACGCGCAGCTTGGTGCCCTTCGTCAGGGTGCGCAGGCTGTCGGCGATCTGGTTCACGAGTTCGCGGGTGGGCGCCAGGATCAGTGCCTTGGCGGTTTTCGGGTCGGGCTTGCCGGGTTGGGCCAGAAGGTGATCGATCAGAGGCAGGCCGAAAGCCAATGTCTTTCCGGTGCCGGTTTGCGCCAGTCCCAGAATGTCGTGACCATTCAGAGCAAGCGGAATCGCCTGGTTCTGGATCGGTGTGGGTTGAGTGAAATTGGCGCGTTTGAGTGCCTCGTTCAGTGCCGGGGCAAGGCCCAGCATATCAAAGTCGAACAAATAACTATCCTTTACAGCCCGGAGCGTTGGCCCGCGGACAGGTCATGAAGGGTCGCGCGTTGGCGACCGGCAGGGGTTGTGCGAGACCTCGGAACGAGCAGGTGCATCCTGCGCCATCCGGCCGTCGCGTCAAGAACCCTGCGTGATGGGGAACTGGAATGATGAGTTGGCGCTGTGGGGCGGACGAGGTCCGCTCGGGCTCACGCATCAGCGCTGTGATGTGGCGGACATGAGGGTTTCGCAATGGAATGTCAAGCACTGGTAAGTCTTCTGGTGGTCTTCTGAGTTGAAAGAGGCACTGTTCGCGGCACCGGACTGCCATGGAATTAGTGCGTTAAACCAACGGCCCTGTTGATCGCCATTCCAGTATTCACGGCTTGATAGGTTGGAAATGGCATCCTCTCGGCTGTGTAAATGTCGCGTCGGATCCAGTTTTGTGCTTCCAACTGGTGAAGGGATGAGGACAGCGCCCGATCTGTAATAACCGCAAGACCTGATTTGATGGCCGAGAAACGATGCGGGGTGCCTGCCAACGCCAGAACTGGCACAGTCCATGATTTTCGTAGAAGTTTGATTTCATCCTCAGAGCGGGCGGTATTAATTATCTTGCTGGCGACCGTGGCGGCCTGGGTTCCGAATGGCGTAAGTCGAAATTCTGGACGTAAAGGGTGCCCATGGCCGGGATTTCTTTCGATCATTCCAAGTTCAATAAGATGAGAAAGGCTGGCTGCAAAGGCCGTTCGGCTAGCGTCGGTCGCTGCCAAAAGCGGGGCTTGCCGGCCCGGAACTTTGGCGTGCAGCAGGGCAAGAATTTTCAGGGACCAAGCCCGCGATGTCAGCTTGACAAGTGTATTGATGTCCATAAAGTATAGTAGCTATATTTTAGATAAAAAGGAAGCCTCATGCCGCTCGTTTCATTGAAAAACACTATCACACTTGCGATGTCGGTGCGGGATCGACATGCCAGCGCGGAATGGTACGCTGCCAAGCTGGGATTTAAGCTTATCCACCACATTGATGAAGCAGGATGGAGCGAAATGCTGACGAATGTCGACGGAGTCACTTTGGGGCTGGGCGAACAGGCCGAAGCCTCTCCGGGGAATTGCGTGCCTGTCTTCGAAGTCGCGGATATCGTGGATGCGCGCAGAAAGTTGGAGGCGGCTGGAGTGGAATTTGACGGCGAAACGGACACGATTGAGGGGATGGTCAGCACGGCCACGTTCTATGATCCGGACAGGAATGCGCTAATGCTGGCGCAGGATTTGACAAGCCAGGGCTGAGAGCATCAGGTAAAGGAATACTCAACACAGCGGTCGCCCTGCGTTGCGCTCGTGTTGCGTAACTTATTGACATTACGTGCGTAATTCCGTACTAATTATGCCATGCTAGAAGAAGTGGGCAACGGCCCCGGGGCGACCCGGTGGCCGTTTTTTGCTTCTCTCGTGCGGAGAAAACTCACGCATGAGGTCACAGGCAAACATGACTTTGATTACCCCGGAAGAGCGGATTTCCCAGACGGCTGAATTGTTGCAGTCGCTTGAGAGGTCCATTCGCGATCTGCGGCAAGCGGCGGAAGACCTGCGCAAACAGATCGGAGCCGGGGAGGATGCAGATCTTGCTGGTTCAGCCAAGCAACTCGGGCAGTTAGAGGGGCTGATCCGAAGTTGTCAGAAAGTGGAGACAAGCTTTGTCGAACAACATCACAGACAAGCCGGAATTGCACAAGGTGGGTACGCGCTCGACCTTGACCGAGCTCGGTTTGAAGTCGGGTGCAGGCTGGCTCGCCTCCGCGCCTGTTGCGGTGCAGAACAGATTTCTGAGTGAGATCGGGGAGGGAGGGCTGTGTGCCCTCCCTTTCCTGTTCGAATTCTGGGCGCTGCCGCATCAGTTGCCGCCCGAGGGCGACTGGCGGTCCTGGGTGATCATGGGCGGGCGCGGTGCGGGCAAGACGCGCGCCGGGGCCGAGTGGGTGCGACAGATGGTCGAGGGGTCTTTGCCGTTGGATCGTGGTGAGGCCTGTCGGGTGGCCTTGGTGGGTGAGACATTCGATCAGGTGCGCGATGTGATGATCTTTGGCGACAGCGGGATATTGCAATGCTCGCCCCCGGATCGTCGGCCGCAGTGGAAGGCATCCGAGCGCAAGCTGGTCTGGCCCAACGGGGCCGAGGCGCAGGCCTTTTCCGCGCATGACCCCGAGGGGCTGCGCGGCCCGCAATTCGATGCGGCCTGGGTGGATGAGCTGGCCAAGTGGAAGAAAGCGGGTGAGACCTGGGACATGCTGCAATTTGCGTTGCGGCTGGGCGAGCGGCCTCGGGTCTGTGTGACGACCACGCCGCGTAACGTGAAGGTTTTGAAGGAGTTGCTGGCGTCGCCCTCCACGGTGCAGACCCATGCACCGACCGAGGCGAACCGGGCCAATCTGGCGGGTGCTTTTCTGGAAGAGGTGCGCGCGCGCTATGCCGGTACGCGGTTGGGGCGGCAGGAGTTGGACGGGGTATTGCTGTCAGATGCCGAGGGGGCGCTGTGGACCGGCTCGATGCTGGAGGCGGCGCGGTGCACGCAGGTGCCGGAGTTGGATCGGGTTGTCGTGGCGCTGGATCCGGCGGTAACGGCGGGGTCGGGTGCAGATGCCTGCGGGATCGTTGTTGTTGGTGCGCAGGTGCAGGGGCCGCCCGAGGCGTGGCGGGCCTATGTGCTGGCCGACCGCACGGTGCAGGGCGTGGGTCCTGCGGGCTGGGCGCAGGCGGCGATTGACGCGATGGATGAGTTCGGGGCCGAGCGGCTGGTGGCCGAGGTCAATCAGGGCGGGCAACTGGTGGAAGAGGTCGTGCGGCAGGTAGACCCTCTGGTCCCTTATCGGGCGGTGCGGGCGTCACGCGGTAAGGTGGCGCGGGCCGAGCCTGTGGCGGCTTTGTACGAGCAGGGACGTGTGAGCCATGTGACCGGGCTGGATGCACTGGAGGAGCAGATGTGCCAGATGACCGCGCGCGGGTTCGAGGGGCAGGGCTCACCCGACCGGGTCGACGCGCTGGTCTGGGCGCTGCATGAGTTGGTTGTGGGGCCTGCTGGGGTGTTTAGAAGGCCGAGGGTGCGGGCTTTGTGAGCCCATTGCGGCAAACACATCAAGCGCTTTGGGCAGGGGCGAGTTCATCTGGCCATCGTCTGGGATGTTCAGAGACAATCAGCAAAACGTCAGCCCCGGCCAATACGGTTCGAACATCGCGTATCAAGTCCAGGTTGAGGCGGTCGATTTCGTGCGCGAGAACGGAACGACATGGGTCGTAGTAAACAGTCACTAAATGGGAACGGCCCAGTTTGGTAACAGACAGATCCCGGATCCGCCCGCCATCTTCAATGAGAGTTGCACGTACTGCGCGGCGCGCGGTCGCGATAGTGGCAGGGCTGGCGCTTAACCCTGCAAGCTCGCCCAATCCGCCTTTGAATTCACGGATATAAGCCCCGAGGGCCAGCAGGCAAAGCAGTAGGACAATCACTGAGTCCCCGATCGGAGCGATCAAAGCAAGTGGTCCTTCCCTGAAAAAGTAGATGGCAGCCAGGCCGATGCCTGCCGCCGCAGTGATCATCCCGTCAAAAAGCGCCGCTTTGGCCTCCAGTCGCAGGATTGAGCTGTTTCGACCGATGCGTCGCCAGGTGAAATGATGAAAGGCCCAGAGCAAGGTGCAGGTCAGCCCAATCCCTGAGAAATAGAGGATCATTGGCGCAAAGCTCAATGGTTCGGGGGGCAGGCCGTTCAGATAGTTGTAGATGCTTTTGAGGGCGCTGGTGATCGCAAACAAAACAAGACCCAACAAGGATAGAGAGCGGAGTGTTGAAAAGATGGCTTCGTCTGCGGCATAGCCGAACGGTCTTAACTTGTCGGGTCCGGCATCAATTCGTTGGCTGATCCTTCGGCCGAGAACGGCTGAAGTAAAACCGATCAGTGAGAACAGTCCGTCCATCATGATCGCGTTCGAATTCGACAGAATGCTGGCCAGGATTCCAGCGGCACCCATGAAGAGATTTCCTCCCATTGCTACCACGAGTGCGCGGCTTTCCAGTCGTTTTCTGATGGCCAACTCTGGCTGGGTCATTCGATCGGTCCCGCTTTGCTTTCAGTACTTCTACCAATAGCCATCCATTCGGAATTGGCCACCCACTTTGGTTGTTCGTGTTGCCCACCCCCCGTACGCCCCATTCCCGAGGCTTAAACTTCTTTCCGTCATAACTCCTTTCAACAAGCCGGGCAGAGCGGCGGCAGAAAGGAGCACAGATGGTATTCGATTTCTTGCGTCGTGGATCGGCTGAAGCGGCGCCCGAGGCAAAGGCAAGCGCGGCGGGGCCGGTGGTGGCGTGGCAGACGGGCGGGCGCGTGGCGTGGAGCCCCAGGGACGCGGTGTCGCTGACGCGGACGGGATTTTCGGGGAACCCGGTGGGGTTTCGTTCGGTCAAGCTGATTGCCGAGGCGGCGGCGGCTCTGCCGTTGGTGTTGCAGGATCAGGCGCAGCGGTTTGATACGCATCCGATCCTGTCCCTGATGCGCCGTCCGAATGCGGCGCAGGGGCAAGCGGAGTTGATGGAGGCCTTGTTCGGGCAATTGCTGCTGTCGGGCAATGCCTATGTTGAGGCGGTTCACGCCGAGGAAGGCTTGCCGGTTGAGCTGCATGTTCTGCGCTCGGACCGGATGAGCGTCGTGCCGGGGGCGGATGGGTGGCCCAAGGCGTATGACTATGCGGTTGGCGGCAAGAAGCATCGGTTTGCGGCGGAAAACATCTGCCATATCAAATCGTTCCACCCTCAGGATGACCATTACGGGTTCTCGCCGATGCAGGCGGCGGCAATGGCGATTGATGTGCATAACAGCGCGTCGCGCTGGTCGAAGTCGCTGCTGGACAATGCGGCGCGGCCTTCGGGGGCGCTGGTCTGGAAAGGCGATGGCCACGGGGTGATGGCCGAAGATCAATTCCGGCGTCTGTCAGACGAGATCGAGCAGAACTATCGCGGGGCGCGCAATGCAGGCCGTCCGATGGTTCTGGAAGGGGGGCTGGATTGGAAGCCGATGGGGTTCTCTCCGTCCGATATGGAGTTTCAAAAGACCAAGGAAGCCGCCGCCCGCGAGATCGCGCTGGCCTTCGGCGTCCCGCCGATGCTGCTGGGGATACAAGGCGACGCGACCTATTCGAACTATCAGGAGGCCAACCGGGCGTTTTATCGCCTGACTGTTCTGCCTCTGGTGACGCGGGTGGCGGCGGCGGTGTCGGACTGGCTGGCGGGCTTTACCGGCGAGGAGCTGGTGTTGAAGCCTGACCTGGATCAGGTGCCTGCGCTGTCCGCAGAACGGGATGCGCAATGGGCGCGGGTCAATGGGGCCGACTTCCTGACCGATGCCGAGAAGCGTGCCTTGCTGGGCCTGCCGGAGCGTGCGGATGGGTGAGGGGTATCCCTCGTTCGAGTGCGCGCCAGGTCTGCGTCTGGCCGCGCATGAGCGGGTGGCCGAGATCCAGCATGCACATCTGTGCCGGCGTCTGGATCAGATCGAAGAGATGATGGAGCGGCTGGAGCGCCGGCTGTGGCTGACAGTCTATGGCGTAGCGGCGGTGATCCTGGCGCAGGCGTTTCAATCTCTCTTGGTGGTGGCGCCATGAGTTCAATGGGTTACATGGAGAAGTTCATGGATTTGGAACATAAGTTCGCACGGTTCGGCGACGGTTTGTCGGTTACGGACGATGCGGTAATCGAGGGCTATGCGAGCCTGTTTGGGCAGGTCGATCAGGGCAGTGACGTGGTCCAGCGTGGGGCGTATCAAAGCTCGCTTGACGGGCTGGCCAAGGCGGGGCAGCGGGTCAAGATGCTGTGGCAGCATGATCCAGCCCAGCCCATCGGCGTGTGGGACGAAGTACGCGAGGACGACAAGGGGCTGTGGGTCAAGGGGCGTCTGCTGGAGAGCACGCAGAAGGGCCGCGAAGCGGCAGAATTGATCCGGGCGGGTGCGATGGATGGTCTGTCGATCGGTTATCGCACCAAGCGGGCCGTGAAGAATGACAAGGGCCAGCGGGTCCTGACCGAACTGGAGCTGTGGGAGGTGTCATTGGTGACCTTCCCGATGCTGCCCAGTGCGCGGGTGGCGGCGAAGGGAAGGACACCTGACGCCGAGGAAGCCCTGCGCTGTATTGCCGACGTATTCAACGATGCCCGGCAGGAGCTGGCGCGGAACTAGCGCGCCTCAAAACCACTCAGAACAGGACATGCTGATGAGCAAGACCGAAACCCCGGCCTTGACCGGAGAGGGTGCGCCCCTGGTTCAAGAGGTGAAGCAGGCGATGGCTGGCTTCGTGAATGAATTCAAGGGCCTGAAAGCCAAAGTTAACACAAAACTGCAACAGACAGAAGAGCGACTGACCATGCTGGATCGTAAATCAACTATCGCGGCACGCCCGCATCTTGCCGCTTCGATCGAAGACGGAGCCCCGCATCAGAAGGCATTTGACGCCTATGTGCGGTCCGGCGAAGATGACGGGCTGCGCGGCCTCGAGATGGAGGCCAAGTCCCTGTCCACCGCGGTCAACAGCGATGGTGGCTATCTGGTTGATCCGCAGACCGCCGAGACGATCAAGTCGGTTTTGAACTCGACGGCCTCGATCCGTTCGATTGCATCGGTTGTGAATGTCGAGGCAAATTCGTTCGACGTGCTGATCGATCACACCGATGTAGGTGCGGGCTGGGCGGACGAAAACTCGGCCACGGCGGAAACCGGAACGCCGTCGATCGATCGCATCTCGATCCCGCTGCACGAGCTGAGCGCGCTGCCCAAAGCGTCGCAGCGTCTGCTGGATGACAGCGCCTTCGATGTCGAGGGCTGGCTGGCCGGGCGTATTGCCGACAAATTTGCACGCGCCGAGGCGGCGGCATTCATCAACGGTGATGGCGTCGACAAGCCCAAGGGGTTGATGATCCACCGCGCGGTTCCGAATGATGGCTGGTCCTGGGGCAGCCTTGGTTATGTCGCGACCGGTATTGATGCGGGTATTGATGCGGATGCGATTGTCGATGTGGTTTATGCGCTGGGCGCGCAATACCGGGTCAACGGGACCTTCGTGATGAATTCGAAGACCGCAGGTGTGATCCGCAAGTTGAAGGACAGTGATGGCCGCTTCCTGTGGTCCGATGGTCTGGCCGCAGGTGAGCCGGCGCGTCTGATGGGCTATCCGGTTCTGATCGCCGAGGACATGCCGGATGTGGCAACCGACAGTTTCTCGATTGCCTTTGGTGATTTCCAGGCCGGTTACACCATTGCCGAGCGTCCTGATTTGCGCGTGCTGCGCGATCCGTTCAGCGCCAAGCCACATGTCCTGTTCTATGCGACCAAACGCGTCGGCGGCGATGTCAGCGATTTTGCTGCGATCAAGCTGTTGAAATTCGGCACCGCCTAACGCGGGCTGAATCCGGGGGGCCCTGGCCCCTCGGACGGCGGGCGCGGGCCGGAGTGAGATCCTCTGCGTTGTCTAGCTGCTCCCCTCCGTCCGAGCAACGTGGGGCGGCGCGTGCCCGCCAATTTCCAAAGATGGGGCCCTGGAGGGGTCCGAGATTGCGGAGTGAGTGGATGATGTTGATCGAAGAGACCGCCATCGCGGATGCGGCGCTGCCGGTGGATCAGTTCAAGGCGCATCTGAGGTTGGGCACGGGCTTTGCCGAGGATGATGTGCAGAATGAAGTGTTGAAGGGGTTCCTGCGGGCCGCCATTGCGGCGATCGAGGCGCGCACTGGCACGGTTCTGATCACACGGGATTTCTCGTGGAGTTTGAACAGGTGGCGCGACCCGTCGGGCGAAGTGCTGCCTGTGGCCCCGGTGGTTTCAGTTCAGGCTGTGACGCTGACTGACAAGCAAGGCGCCGAAACAGTTGCAGACGCTGCGACCTATCGGCTGGAGCATGACAGCCAGCGGCCCCGGATACGCCCATTGGGATCCAGCCTGCCTGCCATCGAAACTGGTGGTTCCGTAAAGATCTCGTTTGTCGCGGGGATGGCGCAGGATTGGGGCGGGCTGCCTGCCGATCTTGGGCAAGCCGTGCTGCTGCTGGCGGCGCATTACTATGAATACCGGGATGAAACCTCGTTGGGCGCGGGTTGTATGCCCTTTGGTGTCACCAGCCTGATCCAGCGCTATCGCATGGTGCGTTTCGGGGCGGGGGTATCGCAATGAACACGCCGCATCTGAACCGTAAATTGGTGCTGGAGGCGCCAATGCGAACTGCTGATGGGGCGGGGGGCTATACCCAAACATGGGCTGCGATGGGGACACTGTGGGCCGAGGTGACGGCGCGCAGTGGGGCGGAACGGCAGATCGCCGGAGCGTCCGTGTCGCGTGTCGGGTACCGCATCGTGGTACGCGGTGCGCCCATGGGGTCTTCGATGCGCCCCGCGCCGGATCAGCGGTTTCGCGAGGGAAATCGCTGTTTCGTAATCCGCGCCGTGGCCGAGCGTGACCCGCGCGGCAAGTTCCTGACCTGTTTCGCAGATGAAGAGGTGGCGGCATGAGCTATGGCGTTTCCGCCGCATTGCAGGCGGCGGTGTATCAACAGCTTGCAGCGGACGCAGCAGTCAGCAGCCAATCGGGGGGCGCGATCTATGATGCCGTACCCGCGGGAACCGTGCCGCAGACCTATGTGACGCTGGGCCCCGAAGAGGTGCGTGACGCGTCGGACCGAACAGGCACGGGCGCGATACACCGCTTCACCGTTTCGGTGGTGTCCCAGGAGGCAGGGTTCGGTGCTGCCAAAACACTGGCCGGCGCGGTGTGTGACGCGCTGGAAAACGCGCCACTCAACCTGGTTCGCGGGCGTTTGGTGGGCCTGTGGTTCGAGCGGGCCTCGGCCCGACGCACCGGGACCGGCGGCACCATCCGCCAGATCGACCTGAAGTTCCGCGCTCGCGTGGAAGATGACTAAGCAATCAACGGAGAGAGCACATGGCTGCCCAGAACGGAAAAGACCTGTTGGTCAAAATGGATATGAACGGTACCGGCCTGTTCCAGACCATCGCGGGGCTGCGGGCCACGCGTATAAGTTTCAATGCTGAAAGTGTGGATGTCACCAGTCTGGAAAGCCAGGGTGGATGGCGCGAGCTTTTGTCCGGGGCGGGGGTCAAATCGGCTTCGATCTCTGGCTCTGGCGTGTTCAAGGATGCCGGCACGGATGAGCGTGCGCGGCAGTTGTTCTTTGATGGCGAAACTCCGGCCTTTCAGGTCATCATCCCTGATTTCGGGATTGTTGAAGGTCCGTTCCAGGTGACCAGCATCGAATATGCGGGCTCGCACAACGGTGAGGCGACCTATGAGATGAGCATGGCCAGTGCCGGTGCTCTGACCTTTACGGCGCTTTGATCCGATGGCCAATCCGTGGACAGGCGAGGTGGCGCTGACCATCGATGGCGAGCAGCGGGTGCTCAAACTGACGCTGGGTGCTTTGGCGGAGCTGGAGCAGGAGCTGAATGCTGGGTCGCTGGTTGAGCTGGTGCAGCGGTTTGAGGGCGGTGCGTATTCCAGTGCGGATGTTCTGGCGCTGATCGTTGCCGGTTTGCGGGGCGGTGGCTGGAACATTGCCCGGGCCGACCTGATGCATGCCGAGATTGAAGGCGGCCCCATGGCTGCCGCCAGAACCGCAGCCGAATTGTTGGCGCGCGCCTTCATGGTGCCGGAGGGCACATGAGCGGGTTCGACTGGCCTGCCCTTATGCGGGCCGGGTTTCTGGGGCTGCGACTGACGCCGGATCAATTCTGGCGTCTGACCCCGGCAGAGCTGCGGCTGATGCTGGGGCAGGGGTCCGGAGCGTCTGCAATGAACCGGGCGGGGTTGGATGCCTTGCTGGCGGCTTATCCGGACAAGACACAAGGAGAGCGTGATGACAGATCGTGACGGGTTTGATGACCTGCAAGAACGAGGCGAAGCGCTGGGCGATTCCCTCGGCGATGCTGCGACTATGGCGGCGGCGTTTGACAGCCAGATGAAGCGCATCAGCGCCGCATTTGAAGAAACCGGCAAGGATGTCGCCACGCTGGAGCGCGGCATGTCCAGCGGATTGCGCAAGGCCTTCGATGGTGTCGTTCTGGATGGGATGAGTCTTTCCGGTGCGCTGGATGTCCTGAAGAACTCCTTGATCCAAACGGCTTATGCGGCCGCGATCAAGCCGGTGACGGACCACTTTGGCGGAATGCTGGCCAACACGGTCGGCGGGTTGGTGAAGGGAATTCTGCCTTTTGCTGATGGCGGCAGCTTCAGCCAGGGCCGGGTGATGCCCTTCGCCAATGGCGGTGTGGTCAGCGGCCCGACAACGTTTCCCATGCGCGGAGGCACCGGGCTGATGGGAGAAGCCGGGCCCGAGGCGATCATGCCGCTTGCGCGCGGGGCCGATGGCAAGCTGGGTGTGCGGACGCAGGGCGCTGGGCGTGCCGTGAATGTGGTGATGAACATTTCAACACCGGACGTGCAAGGGTTCCGCCGATCTCAGGGGCAGATAGCGGCCCAGATGAGCCGCGCGTTGGGGCGCGGCAATCGCAACAGATAAATCAGGGAGCAGCTGATGAATTTCCACGAGGTGAGATTTCCCGCCAGCCTGAGCTTTGGCTCGGTCGGCGGCCCGGAACGGCGCACGGACATCGTGACGCTGGCCAATGGTTTTGAAGAGCGCAACACGCCCTGGGCCCATTCGCGCCGCCGATATGATGCGGGGTTGGGGATGCGTTCGCTGGACGATATCGAGACATTGATTTCCTTCTTCGAAGCACGGCAGGGCCAGATGTTCGGCTTTCGCTGGAAAGACTGGTCGGATTTCAAATCCGGCAAGGCCTCGGCGGACACCAGTTTCGGAGATCAGGTGATCGCCAAAGGCGACGGAACACGCACCGAATTCCAGTTGATCAAGACCTACCAATCGGGCGGAGTAAGCTATGCGCGCCCCATCGTGAAACCGGTATTGGGGACGGTGCGTCTGGGGCTGGATCAGGATGAGGTCCGCGAGGGCGTGGATTTTGACGTTGATCTGACGACGGGTAAGGTCACGTTTGCGGACCCGCCGCCGGAAGAAGTCGATATCACCGCGGGTTTTGAATTTGATGTGCCGGTGCGTTTTGACACCGACAAAATCCAGACCAGTGTGGCAAGTTTCCAGGCCGGCGACGTACCGAACGTTCCAGTGGTCGAGGTGCGCATCTGATGGCTGAAGATATACAGGGCCTGCACGCGCATCTGCAAAGCGGGTTGACAACGGTCTGCCGCTGTTGGGCGATCAAACGCACGGACGGTCAGGAATACGGTTTCACCGACCACGACATGGAGCTGAGTTTTGACGGGTTGACCTTCAAGGCCAGTACCGGTCTGACGGCCGCTGCCATCGAGCAGGCTACGGGTCTGTCAATCGACAACACGGAAGCGATGGGCGCCCTGTCTGATGCGGCCATTCGCGACGAGGATATCGAAGCGGGGCGTTTTGACGGGGCCGAGGTGCGCGCCTGGTTGGTCAACTGGACAGATCTGGATCAACGCGTCCTTCAGTTCCGGGGTTCAATTGGTGAGTTGCGCCGCTCTGGCGGCGCGTTCCATGCGGAATTGCGTGGCCTGACCGACTTGCTGAACCGCCCTTTGGGGCGCGTTTACCAAAAGCCTTGCACGGCTGTGTTGGGGGATCGGGCCTGCCGGTTCAACACTGACACGCCGGGGTATTGGTTCGACGGTGTGATCTCGGGTTTCGATGGCGGCACCCTTCTGCATGTCGCAGGAGGCCAGACCATTGAAGAAGGCTGGTTCGAACGGGGGCGCGTGGATGTTTTGTCCGGTTCTGCCAAGGGGTTGTGGTCTTCGATCAAGAACGACAGGCAGGCGGCAACCGGGCGGGAGATCACGCTTTGGTCCGGCTTCGGGGCAAGCCTGGCGATCGGCGACAGTGTGAAGCTGCGGGCAGGATGCGACAAGCGCATGGAAACCTGCCGGTTCAAGTTCAACAACTTTTTGAATTTTCAAGGGTTTCCAGATCTTCCGGGCGAAGACTGGGTCATGGCTGTTCCCAAGAAAAGCAAAGCCAATAGCGGAGGCAGCTTACGGTGACAATACGTAGAGAGGATATCGTGACAGAGGCGCGCGAATGGCTTGGAACGCCTTATGTGCATCAGGCCTCGGTCAAAGGTGCCGGTGCGGATTGTCTGGGCCTGTTGCGGGGCGTTTGGCGCGCCGTGATCGGGCGGGAACCTGAATCTGTTCCGGCCTACAGCATGGACTGGTCCGAACCGCAGGGTGAGGAACGGATGTGGGTGGCTGCCAGGCGGCATCTGGTCGAAAAACCAATAGGCAAGATGGCATCGGGGGACGTTCTGCTGTTTCGGATGCGCGACACAAGCGTCGCCAAACACCTGGGCATCGTCAGTACCACGCAACCCGAGCCGCGCTTTATTCACGCGTATTCCGGCCACGGCGTGGTGGAAAACGCACTGAGCAGGCCGTGGTACCGCCGTATCGTTTCCTGTTTCGAATTCCCGATGGAGATGCATTGATGGCCACTATTCTTCTTTCTGCAGCCGGGGCCGCGCTGGGCGGTTCGATAGGGGGCACGGTCGCGGGCCTTTCAACCGCAGTTATCGGTCGGGCCGTCGGTGCGACGGTCGGGCGGGTCCTTGACCAGAAGTTCTTTAACCAGTCCGTAATGGGCAGTGGCAGTGAAGTCGTCGAAACCGGCCGCATGGATCGGTTTCGGTTGACGGAAACCGGCGAAGGTGCGCCGGTGACCACCGTGTTTGGCCGTATGCGTGTGGGTGGTCAGGTCATTTGGGCTTCGGATTTTCTCGAGACCCAGACGACCACCACAGAGGGTGGTGGCGGGGGTGGCAAGGGGAAACCCAAGACCCCTGAGGTGACTACCGTCACGTACAGTTACTCGATTTCGCTGGCGATTGCGGTCGGCGCTGGTGAGATTGCCGATGTCGCGCGCATCTGGGCGGATGGAGAAGAACAAGATCGATCCAGCCTCAACATGCGGGTTTACCATGGTACGTGGGATCAGTTGCCGGACCCGCTGATCGAGGCGATTGAAGGCGCGGGAACAGTTCCAGCGTATCGCGGAACCGCCTATGTCGTGATCGAGGACTTCCCGCTCGGCGCTTTCGGCAACCGGGTGCCGCAGTTTTCATTCGAAGTTGTTCGCCCCACGCAGCGGGACATGCCCGATCATGACAGTGCATTGCCTCAGATCGTGCGCGGGGTCGCCATGATACCGGGGACCGGAGAATATGCTCTGGCCAGCTCTCAGGTGAATTATTCACAATCTGGTAAAAGCTGGCCTGCCAACGCACATTCCGCGTCCGGCACCTCGGATCTTGTCTCCTCGACCCGAGCGCTGGAAAGCGAGTTGCCCAATTGTGATGCCGCATCATTGGTGGTGTCGTGGTTCGGCGATGATCTGAGATGCGGGCAATGCGAAATTCGGCCCAAGATCGAACAGCGTGAGATCGACAGCAGCGATATGCCCTGGATCGTATCTGATCAGGCCCGAAGCGGCGCCGGGCTTGTGGTGCGACAGAACGGCCGCCCGGTCTATGGGGGAACTCCGGCGGATGCGGCCGTGGTCGAGGCGATCCGGCATCTGAACCAATCCGGCAAGCGGGTGATGTTTTACCCATTCATCCTGATGGAGCAATTGCCGGGGAATGGGCTGCCTGATCCCTGGTCGGATGCGTCAAGTCAGCCTCACCTGCCGTGGCGTGGGCGGATCACCCTGGATGTGGCGCCGGGGCGTCCGGGTTCTGTGGACCAGACGGCCGCGGCCGATGCACAGGTTGCCGCGTTCTTCGGAACAGCACGAGCGCAGGATTTTGCGATCAACCAAGATACGAACGGATCGGGCGGCTCCGGCGGTGGCTCGGGTGGTCCGGTCAGGCCCAGACCGGGTGGTCGGCCCGACGACAGAGGGGATACCGGTTTAACCTGGGTCTCCGGGGGCGGTACCTTTGGCGGGCTGCTGGGGGACAGCGGAGTCACGGCCAAAGAAATCATCACATATTCCGGCCCTCAGGAATGGGGCCTGCGGCGTTTCATTCTGCACTATGCCATGCTGTGCAAGGCTGCTGGCGGAGTTTCGTCATTCTGCATCTCGTCCGAGATGCGTGGCCTGACCCAGATCAGGGGGGTTTCGGGCTTTCCAGCCGTTGCGCAGCTTCGCGCCTTGGCGGCCGAGGTCCGTCAGATTCTGGGGCCGGACACGAAAATCGGCTATGCAGCGGACTGGAGCGAGTATTTCGGATACCAGCCACAGGGCACCAGCGACAGGTTTTTTCACCTCGACCCTCTTTGGGCGGACGACAACATCGATTTCATCGGCATCGACAACTACATGCCGTTGTCCGATTGGCGCGACGGTGAACACCATCTGGACGCCGAGGCCGGCGCGCCTTCGATATACGACCTGGGGTATCTTCGCAGCAATATCGAAGGCGGTGAAGGGTATGACTGGTATTACGCCTCTCCGGAAGAGGCGGAAGCGCAGATCAGGACTCCGATCGAGGATCAGGGGCATGACGAGCCGTGGATCTGGCGATACAAGGACCTGCGCAACTGGTGGTCGAATCCGCATCACGAACGGGTCGGAGGCGTGCGTCAACCCAACCCGACCGATTGGGTGCCCGGCTCGAAACCGATCTGGTTCACCGAGTTGGGGTGCGCGGCAATCGACAAAGGCACGAACCAGCCAAACAAATTCCTGGACCCGAAATCATCGGAATCGCTGTTGCCCGCGTATTCAAACGGGCTGCGCGACGACTTCATTCAGGTTCAGTATCTGACGGCGATGCTTGGCTATTGGAATGATCCGAAGGTCAATCCGACCTCGGACATCTACGGTGCGCCGATGCTGGACATGGCAAACGCGTATGTCTGGGCATGGGATACCCGTCCGTTTCCGACCTTTCCTAACCTGAAAAGCCAGTGGGACGATGGCGAGAACTATCCCAGAGGGCACTGGCTGAACGGTCGGTCCGGGTCTCGTACGTTGGCCTCCGTGGTGACCGAAATCTGCCACGGCGCAGGTGTCACGGATATAGACGTTTCTGGTCTGTACGGTGTGGTCCGCGGGTATGTCATCGAAGACGTGACGAACGCCCGTTCCGCTTTGCAGCCGCTGATGCTGCGCTATGGGTTTGATGCGATCGAAAGGGACGGAGTGTTGAGGTTCCAGATGCGCGACGGGTATGGCGCAGTTGCCTTGAACCCCGATCATCTGGCGATCAGCAGCGATCTTGAAGGGACGGTCGAACACCGGCGTGAGGCCGAGGCCGAAATGACCGGGCGCGTTCGTCTGCGCTTTGTTCAGTCGGACGCGGATCATGATGTCGTCGCGGAAGAGGCGGTTTTGCCCGATGATCGCACCCATTCCGTATCGGTGAATGAGATGCCCCTGTCCATGACCCGCACCGAGGGGCGGCAAACAGCCGAACGCTGGTTGAGCGAAGCCAGGGTTTCGCGCGATACGGTTCGGTTTGCGCTTCCGCCGTCTCAAATGCACCTGGGGGCAGGGGATCTGGTTCGTTTGACAGACGCTGAAACCGGGCCGGTTTACCGGATTGACCGGTTGGAATCCGCTGACCTGCAACTGGTTGAAGCGGTCCGGATCGAACAGGGCGTGTATAAGGCGTCCGAATTGAATGACGACCCGACAACGGTCAAACCCTATGCCGCGCCGGTCCCCGTTCTGCCGGTCTTTCTGGATCTGCCCTTGATCACGGGGGCCGAGGCCCCTCACGCGCCCTATCTGGCCGTTACCGGAGACCCATGGCCCGGGGCGGCAGCGGTCTATTCCTCGTCCAGCGACGATAGCTATCGCCTGAGCGACGTCATTGCCCAGCGGGCCGTGGTCGGCGTGACCAAAACACCGCTGAGACGCGCCAGTATCGGTGTCTGGGATGAGGGCCCTGCCTTGAAGGTCAAACTGCTTGCAGGTCAGTTGGAATCCCGCCCTCGCAGCTCGGTGATGAATGGCGTCAATCTGGCTGCAATCGGTGACGGAACACCCGGTAACTGGGAAGTTTTTCAGTTCTCTGACGCGGCGCTCGAGGCCCCGGATGTATACGCATTGTCCGGGCGGCTCAGGGGTCAACTGGGAACAGACGCTTTGATGCCTGATGTATGGCCGGATGGATCAGTATTCGTTCTGCTCAATGACAGGGTGCAGCAAATCAGCCTGCTGCGAAACGAAAGACGTCTTGCCAAACACTATCGCATTGGGCCTGCGACCCGCGGCTATGATGATCCGTCCTATCAACACCTGATTGCCTCGTTTGCAGGCAACGGATTGCGCCCGTACGCGCCTGTGCACATGCGGGTTCGGTCTGGTGCCGCCGGGGATGAGCTTACGTGGATTCGACGTGCCCGAACGGATGCAGACGACTGGTCGGGGCTGGAGATTCCCCTGGGCGAAGAAAGCGAATCCTATCTGGTCCGTGTCATTGCGGGTGGAACCGTTCTGCGTGAAGAACTGACATCCGAACCAAGGTGGACCTATTCGGCAGCCATGAAGGCGGCGGATGGTCTGTCTGGGGGCTATGAGGTCGAAGTGGCCCAGGTATCTGCTGTATTCGGACCGGGTGCTTGGTCGCGTCTTGCGGTTGGGCACGCTGCCTGATGCGGCCGGTTCTGCATGGGGATGTCAGTGCTGCGGCGCGCGCCTTGCTGGCCGTGCCGCAGCCGGACAGGGGGGCTTTGTGTGTGCGGATGATCCACGAGGCGGAATTGGCGGACAGGCATTTGGAGCGCACCGGCAAGCTCCACCCGGTTTACGGCAATGGTTCACTCATGGCCGTTGCGCGAAACAGGACACTGGCAGATGAACCCGGGTTTGACGATCTGCAATATTGTCAGTGTTTTGAGTTGGTTCTGCACCAGCTTGCCAGATTTCAGGCTAGCCGGACGCGCAGCTGACGCATTTGCTGGCGGCCAGATCCAGAGTCAGCCGCCCATCCGGAATACGCTCGCCGCAGTCCTCGCAATATCCGAACTCGCTCGATTCAAGCCGTTCCAACGCGGCCAGAAGCCGGCGTGTTTCCACATCGCGATTGGCCTGCTGTGCCTTGGCCATGGCCTGGTTTTGCAGCGCATCCATGCGGCTCAGCCGTCCAACGGCCTGTTGATCCAGTTCGACTATGGCCTGAGCCTGCTGTCCCGAGGCTGACACCGCTTGCAATTCCGCCAATCGTTCGCGAATTCGTGTTTCGAAATGGGTGCGCTCTGACTCATTCATTTTCGTTACATGACCGATCATGGGTTTGCGTTTGGTCTTTTTGCCACTAAATGGCATTCTAGGCGCAGCAAAGGATCAAAGCCATGTTCGAAAAGCGCAGCCATGTGACACCGGTTGATCCGGTCTGGAACCGTATCACATCCGAGGCCCATGCGGCCGTCGAGAAAGAACCCCTCATGGGGGGGCTCGTACACGCCTGTATCCTGCATCACCGCAGCCTTGAACGCGCGCTTTCATATCGGGTGGCGGCCAAGCTGTGCTCGAACGAAATGTCGATGATGGTCCTGCGTGAAGTCGTGGATGAGGCATATGCCGACGATCCGGGTTTGCTCGAAGCCGCCCGCGCGGACCTTATGGCCGTTTACGAACGTGACCCGGCCTGTCATCGGTTGTTGCAGCCGATCCTTTATTTCAAAGGGTATCAGGCCATGCAGGCATATCGCGTGGCCCATTGGTTGTGGCGCAAGGGGCGCTATGATCTGGCCTATTTCTTCCAGATGCGCTCATCCGAGATTTTCGGGATCGACATCCACCCGGCTGCGAAGATTGGCAAGGGCATCATGATCGACCATGCCCATTCCATCGTGATTGGCGAGACGGCAGTGGTTGGCGACAACGTGTCGATGCTGCACTCGGTGACACTGGGCGGAACCGGCAAGGAAGAAGAAGACCGTCACCCGAAAATCGGAGACGGTGTTCTGATCGGCGCCGGGGCCAAGGTGCTGGGCAATATCACCATTGGCCATTGCAGCCGCATCGCGGCCGGTTCGGTGGTGCTGCAAGAGGTGCCGCCCTGCAAGACGGTCGCCGGTATCCCCGCCAAGATCGTTGGTGAAGCCGGGTGCGACCAGCCTTCGATCTCGATGGATCATATGCTGGGCAAGGATCAGTAACAGCTTAGTGGGAGCGGTTGGCGCGTTTGTCCAGCCGCTTGCGCCGCCGTTCTTCCCGTGTTTGTTTGCGAAGCTCTTGCCGTCTGGCCTGTGCGGCTTTCTGCTGGGCAATCGGTGCCCCGATCACGCAAGTTCAACTCAGTGCAAACACTTGAGGCTGCCCGCGCCCCGGCTGTCCGGGGCACGGGCGTTATTCGGATCCTCAGGCCAGCATGACCATCGGGTTTTCCAGATTGTCGACAATAGCCTTGAGCAGCTCTGCGCCCAACGCGCCGTCGATGACGCGGTGATCGACGGACATGGTAACAGACATTACGGTCGCCACCGTCAGTTCTCCGTCGTCCCCGACAACCGGCTTTTTCACGCCTGTTCCCACCGCCAGAATACCGGCGTGAGGCGGGTTCACGATGGCGTCGAAATTGTCGATGCCGAACATACCCAGGTTCGAGATGGCAAACGTGCCCCCCTGGTATTCATGCGGTGCCAGCTTGCGCTCGCGGGCACGGGCGGCGAGGTCCTTCATCTCGGTCGACAGAGCAGACAGAGATTTCATGTCGGCGTCCTGAAGAACCGGGGTGAACAACCCGCCCTCGATCGCGACCGCGACGGCCACATCCGATGGCTTGAGTTGCAGCACGCGGTCGCCTGCCCAGACGGCGTTGCAGGCCGGAACCTGCTGCAACGCGTTGGCGACGGCCTTGATGATGAAGTCGTTGACGCTCAGTTTCACGCCACGGCCTTCCAACTGCTTGTTCAACTGGCTGCGGAACTTCAGCAGTGCATCCAGCTTGATGTCGCGGCGCAGGTAGAAATGCGGGATGGTCTGTTTGGCCTCGCCCAGACGCGCAGCGATGGTTTTGCGCATGCCGTCGAGCTGAATCTCTTCGTATTCGCGACCCTCATACATCCGCGCGACCATATCGGCGGACGGTCCTGAGGCCGCCGCCGGCGCAGTCGCAGGTGCGGCTGCGGTGGCTGCCGGGGCAGGGGGCGTCGCAGTGGCCGTCGCGCCTTCGACATCCGCCTTGACGATGCGGCCATGCGGGCCAGAGCCTGTGATCTGTGCCAGATCGAGACCTTTCTGAGCGGCGATCCGTCGTGCCAGAGGGGACGCAAAGATACGACCGCCATCCGCCTTGACCGGAGCGGCCGGCGCGGGGGCAGGGGCGGGCGCCTCGGACGCCGCAGGGGCGGCGGCCTCGTTGCCCGCGTCGGCTGCGGAGGCAGCCTCGGGTGCCTTGGCCGGGGCCGCGGCGATGTCATCGGCGCTTTCGCCATCTTCCAGCAGCACGGCGATGGGGGTGTTCACCTTGACCCCTTCGGTGCCTTCAGGAACCAGGATCTTGCCGACGATGCCTTCATCGACGGCTTCGAACTCCATCGTGGCCTTGTCGGTTTCAATCTCGGCCAGCAGGTCGCCGGAGGAGACGGTGTCGCCTTCCTTGACCAGCCATTTTGCAAGCGTGCCTTCCTCCATGGTCGGTGAAAGGGCGGGCATCAGAATTTCGGTGGGCATCTGTCTGTCGCTCCTTACCGGTAGGTCACTTGTTTGACGGCTTCGATCACCTCGTCCGTAGTGATCAGCGCCAGCTTTTCGAGGTTTGCGGCGTAGGGCATCGGAACGTCCTTGCCGGTGCAGTTGATGACCGGCGCGTCGAGATAGTCGAACGCTTCCTGCATCACGACGGACGAGATGTAGCTGCCGACCGAGCCTTGCGGCCAACCTTCTTCCACAGTCACCAGACGGTTGGTCTTCATCACCGAGTTGACGATCGCGCCGGTATCCATCGGGCGGATGGTGCGCAGGTCGATGACCTCGGCGCTGATGCCCTCTTCGGCCAGCTTGTCTGCGGCTTCCAGCGCGTATTGCATGCCGATGCCAAAGCTGACGATGGTCACGTCCGAGCCTTCGCGCCAGATACGCGCCTTGCCCAGCGGGATGGTCAGGTCGTCCACCTGTGGCATGTCGAAGGAGCGACCGTAGAGGATCTCATTTTCCAGGAAGATCACCGGGTTTGGGTCGCGGATGGCTGATTTCAGCAATCCTTTGGCGTCAGCCGCCGAATAGGGCATGACGACTTTCAGGCCGGGGATCTGCATGTACCAGGCGGCATAGTCCTGGCTGTGCTGGGCCGCGACGCGGGCGGCGGCGCCGTTGGGACCGCGGAACACGATGGGGCAGCCCATCTGGCCACCGGACATATAAAGCGTCTTGGCGGCCGAGTTGATGATCTGGTCGATCGCCTGCATGGCGAAGTTGAACGTCATGAACTCGACGATCGGTTTCAGACCGCCAAAGGCCGACCCCACGGCGATGCCCGCAAAGCCGTGCTCGGTGATCGGTGTATCGATCACGCGCTTGGGCCCGAACTCGTCCAGAAGACCCTGGGAAATCTTGTAGGCGCCCTGATACTCGGCGACTTCCTCGCCCATAAGATAGACGTCTTCGTCGTTGCGCATTTCTTCGGCCATCGCGTCACGCAGCGCTTCGCGAACGGTTTCGGATTTCATCTCGGCATCTGCGGGCCAGTCGGGCGAAAGATCCACCACCGGAGCGGCCGGAGCCGCAGCGGCAGGAGCGGGGGCCTCGACCGCCGCAGGGGCGGCTTCGGCCACCGCTGCGGCTGCGGGTGCAGCCGTGGGCAGGGCCGAGGCGTCTTCGCCTTCTTCGACCAGAACCGCAATCGGGGTGTTCACTTTGACCCCTTCGGTGCCTTCGGCGATCAGGATCTTGCCGACGATGCCCTCGTCGACAGCTTCAAATTCCATTGTCGCCTTGTCGGTCTCGATTTCGGCCAGGATGTCACCGCTGGAGACGGTGTCGCCTTCCTTGACCAGCCATTTGGCCAGCGTGCCCTCTTCCATCGTGGGTGAAAGGGCGGGCATGAGAATTTCGGTTGCCATGTCTTATTCGTCCTCTCAGGCGTAAATGTCGGTCCAGAGCTCTTCAACGGCGGGCTCGGGGCTTTCTTTCGAGAATTCGGCGGCCTGATTGACGATCTCTTTGATTTCCTTGTCGATCGCCTTCAGGTCATCCTCGGTCGCGTGTTTGCCGGTCAGAAGCAGCTCGCGCACATGTTCGATCGGGTCGCTTTGTTCGCGGACTTTCTGAACCTCTTCGCGGGTGCGGTATTTGGCCGGGTCAGACATCGAGTGGCCGCGATAGCGGTAGGTCTTGACCTCAAGAATGTAAGGGCCCTTGCCGGCGCGGCAGTGGGCAACGGCCTTTTCACCAGCAGCTTTGACGGCCAGCACATCCATACCGTTGACGATCTCGCCGGGAATGCCGAACGCTTCGCCGCGCACATAGATATCAGGTGACGAGGTCGAGCGCGCCTGCGCTGTGCCCATGGCGTATTGGTTGTTCTCGATCACGAAAACCACGGGAAGATCCCACAGGGCGGCCATGTTGAACGTCTCATAGACCTGACCCTGGTTTGCGGCACCGTCGCCGAAATAGGTAAAGGTCACGCCGCCGGTCTCCTTGTACTTGTCGGCGAAGGCCAGACCGGCACCCAGCGGAACCTGCGCGCCAACGATGCCATGGCCACCATAGAAATGCTTCTCTTTCGAGAACATGTGCATCGAACCGCCCTTGCCCTTGGACAGGCCGCCTTCGCGGCCGGTCAGTTCGGCCATCACGCCGCCCGGGTCCATGCCACAGGCCAGCATATGGCCGTGGTCCCGATAAGAGGTGATCCGCTTGTCGCCGTCCTGAGCTGCCGCTTCGAGCCCAACAACAACCGCCTCTTGTCCGATGTAAAGGTGGCAGAACCCGCCGATCAGACCCATGCCGTAAAGTTGGCCTGCCTTTTCCTCGAATCGACGGATCAGAAGCATCTCGCGGTAGTATGTCTTGAGTTCTTCCGCAGAAACATTTGGTTTCTTTGTGGTTTTTCGCGCAGCCATAGTGGCGATCTCCCCCTTTCGGCAAGATAGTTTAGCGTTAAACTATCTCATAAAGCATTTGGGGCTTTCTGGCGAGGGGAAATGTGACGCAGCGTCCGCGCGGGCGCGGCGGTGCTGAAATGCAAAGCGGTGCAACGATGTATCGAAGAATTACGGCGGCCCGAAAAGGATCAGCGGATCACGATTTCATCCGCCCGGATCATGCCAAGAACCGAACGCGCCTGCTGATCGAGCAGGTCGAGATCCAGATAGGTATCAGACAGGCGGCGGGTCAGGTTTTCCAATTCGGCGATTTGGGCATTCAGTTTTTCCAGGTCGTGTGACAGGGCGTCCCGTTCCGCAGCGATTTCGACCCGCCGAAACAGGCCATAGTCACCCTGCACGGCGGCAAAGGTGAAATACACACCAAGCATGAAAGCCACCGAGAAGAAGACGATTGAGCCCAAACCGGGCCGATGGGAACGGGACACTCTGTTTACCGCCGTATGAAAACTTGCCTCAAAAACGTGCCCTTTGCGGACATCTGAACGCACTATGTCACAGGTGATTCGGGTTGTGAATCCCCTGATTCGATTTTTTCATCAGTATTTTATGCGCGCTCTGGTACAGATCAGCGCCACGCTTGCAGCGCCTGGTTTCGTGCCTCGGTCTGCTCTTTCATGCAGGTCCAGTAGAACATCGGGGCAGCGCTGCCGCCGCCCGACAGTTCTTTTTCGCAGGTTGCGTCTCGGGCTTTCAGCCAGGCGCGTTGTTCGGTCAGAAGAGCATCACCGTCGCCGCGCGCATCGGCTGCGGGTTTGATCTGTGCCCATAGCTGGTTGAGTTCACGATCAGCGATTTCCCATTGTTCTTTGGCGCAGAAATTGGCGTCAAGTTGGGTCTGACCGCCGCAACTGGTTTGAGCTGCGGCAGAGCAGGGCAGGATGGAAAGGACAAGAAGGTAAATTGGCTTCACGGTAAAATCCCCCGTTCAAAAGGGGATAATACCATGAACCCTATCAGGCGATCAAAAACGGTAAGTGACGCCTATTGATCCAGCGCCGCGACACCGGGCAGCGTCTTGCCTTCCATCCATTCCAGGAATGCACCACCTGCGGTCGAGATGTAGGTGAAGTCCTTGGCGGCACCCGACGCATTCAGGGCCGCGACCGTGTCTCCACCCCCGGCGACCGAGATCAGGTGGCCCGAACGGCTGAGCGCGGCCGCCTTCAAGGCGGCGGCGTTGGTGGCGGCGTCAAACGGTTCCAGTTCGAACGCACCCAGCGGACCGTTCCAGATCAGGGTTTTGCTTTTGTCGAATATCTCGATGATCGCGGCCACGCTTTCGGGGCCAGCGTCCAGGATCATGCCATCCTCGGGGCATTGATCTGCGGGCAGGACCTGATGAGGGGCGTTGGCTTCAAACGTTTCGGCCACCACGACGTCACGCGGCAGAACGATCTGACAGCCGGTGCCTTTGGCTTTGGCGAGGATTTCGGCGGCGGTGTCTTTCATCGCGGTTTCGGCCAGAGATTTACCAACACTGATGCCCTGTGCGACGAGGAATGTATTCGCCATGCCTCCACCGATCACCAGATAATCGACCTTGTCGATCAGGTTGCCCAGCAGTTCCAGCTTGGTCGAGACCTTGGCACCGCCCACAACTGCGGTTACCGGGCGTTTGGGCGCGCCCAACGCGCTTTCCAGTGCCTGCAACTCGGCCTGCATCAAACGACCGGCACAAGCGGGCAGCAGGCGCGCGATGGCCTCGGTCGAGCTGTGGGCCCGGTGCGCCGCTGAAAACGCGTCGTTGCAATACACGTCACCCAGCCTGGCCATACCTGCGGCCAGATCGGCATCGTTCTTGGTTTCCGCCGCGTGAAAACGCGTGTTCTCGAGCAACAGCACCTGGCCGGGCTGCAACGCCTGTGCCGCCAGTTCGGCCTCGGTTCCGACACAGTCGGCAGCAAACAGGACTTTGGTGCCAAAAGCGCTTTCGAGGGTCGGAACCAGTTGCTTGAGCGACAGGTTTTCGCGCCGCTCGCCTCCGGGGCGACCGAAATGGGCCAGAAGGATCGGCTTGCCGCCTGCGGCCAGAATGTCGCGCACAGTGGGCACGATTCTCTGGATGCGGGTGGCGTCGGTAACTACGCCATCCACGACCGGCACATTGATATCCACACGCACCAGAACGCGTTTGCCGTTCAGGTCCATATCGTCCAGCGTTTTCCAGCCCATTGTGCGATCCTCGTCATTTGCAAATGATTTAGGCGGTTCTTTTCCTGCAATTTGCCCTCAGGTCAATGCGTCACTTGGCATTCGTACGCGTGCGTCATAGGTATTTGCGCAAGATAAACGACAGGAGGGCCTCATGGCCGAGATCAAGGATCCCGAAAACACAATCATCATCGAGCTGAAAGACGGCAATGTCGTCATCGAACTGCTGCCGGATGTGGCGCCATTGCACAGCGCGCGGATGAAAGAACTGGCCCGCGACGGACAGTACGACAACGTAGCCTTCCACCGTGTGATCGACGGTTTCATGGCGCAAACCGGCGACGTGCAGCATGGCGACATGGAAGATGGGTTCAACCTGCGTATGGCAGGAACCGGCGGTTCGTCACTGCCGAACGTTCCGGCAGAGTTTTCCAAGCTGCCCCATGATCGCGGCACTTTGGGCGCCGCCCGGTCGCAGAACCCGGATTCGGCCAACTCGCAGTTCTTCATCAACTTCAAGGACAACCATTTCCTGAACGGCCAGTACACCGTTTATGGCCGCGTCATCGAAGGTATGGAGCATGTGGACGCGATCGTACGTGGCGAACCGCCTGCAAACCCGGACCGCATGATCAGCGTCAAGGTGGCCGCAGATGTATAGGTTCGCCGCCGCCTTTGCTTTGCTGGCAAGCCCGGCGCTGGCCAGCGGTTTGCAGATCGAGGTCGAAGGGGAAGGGGCCAATGGCACGATCACCATCGACCTGTTCGAGGATGTCGCGCCCAAGCATGTGGAACAGATCACGGCGCTGGCTGCGGATGGCAAGTATGATGGCGTGGTGTTCCACCGCGTGATCGAAGGCTTCATGGCCCAGACCGGCGATGTTCAATACGGCAATTCCACCGCGGACGGCTTTGACATGCGGTATGCCGGGCGTGGCGGATCAGACCGCCCGGATCTGCCGGCAGAGTTCTCTGACGTGACCTTTGATCGTGGCGTGGTCGGCATGGCCCGGTCGCAGAACCCGGATTCAGCCAATTCGCAGTTCTTCATCATGTTCGAACCCGGCCCGTTTCTTGACGGTGAATATACCGTGGTCGGTCAGGTGACCGACGGTATGGACGTTGTGGATGCGATCAAGCGGGGCGCAGGCCAGAACGGAGAAGTTACGGGCCAGCCCGACGTGATGAAAAAAGTCACCGTTACCGAGTGAAATGAAAAAGCCCGGCGCTCCTCAAAACGCCGGGCTTTTTTATGGTTGGTTGCAAGCGTATCAATCGTCCGGTGACATCGCTTTCCAGATGAGCGCTCCGATCGCGCCGCCAATCAGCGGGGCCACCCAGAACAGCCACAGCTGCGACAGGGCAGGTCCGTCGGCAAACAGGGCGACGCCTGTGGACCGGGCCGGGTTGACCGAAGTGTTGGTGACCGGAATTGATACCAGGTGGATCAGGGTCAATCCCAGACCAATCGCGATGGGGGCGAAACCCGCCGGTGCCTTGTCCGAGGTTGCGCCCAGAATGATCAGGATGAAGAAAGCGGTCATCACGATCTCGATCACCAGAGCGGACATCAGGGAATACCCGCCGGGTGAGGCCTCGCCATATCCGTTTGACGCAAATCCTCCGACGCCGGTGAACTCGGGCGCACCGCTGACGATCAGGTACAAAACCACAGCGGCGGCGATGGCGCCGATGACCTGAGCGATCCAGTAGGGCAGCAGATCCTTTGCCGGAAACCGTCCGCCGATCATCAAACCCAGGCTGACCGCCGGATTGAAGTGCCCGCCCGAGATATGGCCAACCGTGTAGGCCATTGTCAGAACCGTCAGGCCGAAGGCGAAGGACACGCCAAGCCACCCTATGCCGACATCCGCAACGCCCGCTGCCAATACGGCACTGCCGCAACCTCCGAGAACCAGCCAGAAGGTGCCGAAGAACTCGGCCAGTAGTTTTGATGACATGAAATTTCCTCCACAATGCAATGCGCTTAAGTGTAATTCATAAATTAACTTTTGTTAAATTGAGCCGAACGGGGAATTTTCCCGACGCCCGCGCAACAGGGGGCGAAAAACCTTTAGTGCCATTGAGAAGGATCCAGGTGAAACAGCTTGGACAGTTGCTTGTAAACCTCCGGGTCCGACCTGCGCAGGGCCTTTGGCCGCTCAAAGAACACTTCGACCGAAACGGCGAAAAACTCCTCGTGCCCTTCCGCGCCATAGGGGTCGATTACGGTTGGCTGCCCGGATTCAACGGCGCGTACATGCGTGTCATAGGCTGTCAGGAACGCGGCTTCCCATTCCGAAAAGCTTTGGTCGTCGCTAAGTACGGGCACCCCGTTGGCCGACCCGGTTAGGTCGTCGATCTGATGGGCAAATTCGTGAAACACAACATTCTGGCCATCATGATCGTTCATGGCCCCGCGCTGGCTGTGGGCCCAGGACAGGATCACCGGGCCGCGGTTCCAGCTTTCCCCGGTGCGCACGATTTCCTTCTCGGTGACGACATAGCCGCTGTGCCGGCTCTGCCTGGATTTGAAAGCGCTGGGATAGATCAGGATGGTGGTCAGGTTGTCGTACCAAAGCTCGGTATTCACTACCAGCAGGCAGGCCTGCGCGGCGATGGACAGTTGCATGTCTTCGGTAACGTCCAGTCCGTCGCACCCGATGAATTCAACCTGATCAAGGAACAGGTTGATCTTGCCTTCCAGCTTTGCGCGCAGGCCCTGCGGCAACTTTCGCAAGATCGGGACCTGAGCGTCAACAAGGTGCCGTTGACTGTCCGTCAACGGCGCGGCCAACAGGGCATGACGCGCCTGTCGTTTGGACCAAAAGAAAAGGGTCAGACCTGCCGCGATCACTGCAACAAGTGTCAGGAAAATCAACATGACTCGACCCTAACGTGATCCCGGCGGGATCAAAACAAGTTTCCCGGACAACGGCTGCGGTCCCAAAAAAAGAGACACCGCGGGTCTCCCCGCGGCGTCTCCGGTCTGACCTCAAGGGTCGAATTATTGTTTGACGTCTGCCGCCGGGTTCGATCCGGCTTTGGCGCTGCGGCCCGGGTTCAGCGGATCGTCCTGGCGCTGTACCGACCCTTCGAAATGCGCACCGCTTTCGATGGCGATGGTCTTGTGGATGATGTCGCCTTCAACGCGTGCGGTCGACGTCAGGCGTACCTTGAGGCCTCGCACGCGACCCACGATGCGGCCGTTGATCACGACGTCATCTGCGGTGACTTCACCCTTGATCGTCGCCGATTCACCAATGGTCAGCAGGTGGGCGCGGATGTCGCCTTCAACCGTGCCTTCCACCTGAATGTCACCGGAGGTCTTGATATTGCCGGTGATGTGCAGATCCGAAGACAGAACCGACGCAGGCGGCTTGGGCTTGGGTGCGGTGGCAGGTTTCGACTCGGTCGGTGCAGGGGCCGCTGGGGTCGCCGGAGCGGCTGGTTTGGCCGCCTCAGGTGCCTTGGATGCGGGCTCGTTGATTTTGCTTTTAGAAAACATTTCTCGCAGCCTTGATGTAAGTCATTGGGTTTACGGGTTTTCCGTTCACGCGCACCTCATAGTGCAGATGCGTGCCGGTCGACCGTCCGGTGCTACCCATATCAGCAATATGATCCCCGCGCGAGACCCTTTGACCAACCTTCACGTTGATCTTGGTGTTATGAGCGTAAAGAGTCTCAATTCCGAATGCGTGCTTGATTTTCACAAGCCGCCCGAAACCGGATTGCCAGCCTGCATGGGTAACGACGCCGTCTGCGGTCGCAAAGATGTCCGTGCCTTGCGGCCCCGCAAAATCGACCCCGTTATGCATCCGGCGACCACCGGTTTTGGGGTCACGACGGTTGCCATAGCCGCTGGTGAAACGCACGGCCGAATGTACAGGATTGGCAAAGGGGGCTTTTTCCGCCGCAAGACGATACAGGTTCAGCTGATCCATCTGTTTCAGCAATGTGTTCGCGCGGGCTTCGTCGGCGGACAACTCCTCGACCTCGCCGCGCGTGCTAAGGGATAAAGGGGTCAGCGGACCGCCCATACCGCTGTATCCGCGCCGGACTTCTTCGATGATGCGGTCTGTTGGCATTCCCGCCTGACGGAACATCTTGTCCAGAGGCTCGACCGAGATCACCATGGCTTCTTCCAGCTGGCGGAAAATCTCGTCACTGCGTTCCTGCATAAGGCGGATTTCCAGCTCAAGATCATCGCGCTGGTCCAGTGCCTGTCGGGCGTTGGCGGCGATCTGGTCGCGTTCCTCGGCCGTGCGCGCCAGGGCGTCCGTCATGAACGCCATCTGCACCGGGGCGGTGGAGGCAGCAACGTACATGTCAGCGTTGCTGGTTTCCTGCTTCAGTGCCGCCAGTTCCGCCCGCGCATCTTCCCGCTGTTTCATGGTCGTGCGCAGCGTGGTCTGGATGACTTCGATCCCCGTCTCAAGTTCGCGACGGCGGTTTTCCGAGGCCAGCAGTTCGGACTGCATGGCGGAAATCTGTTCCAGCGCGGCGTTGAAACGATCCTGAGCGGCCAGGGCCTCCTTCGCACGCGCGTCGCGTTCAGCGGACAGGATATTCAAACGTTCCTGATAGGTGGCCTGGTCGCGTTTCGCCTGTTCCCGGAAATTGCCCGAACCGATGCTGTCCATCAGCAGAATGGCGGTTGCCACCGCAGTCCATCCGACCATGACAGCAACACCGGCCACCGCGACCACCTGCGTTTCCGAACTGAGACGGATAAAGCGTGTATCTTTGTCAGACTTCAGAAAAACCCGGCGTTCCGGAAAGTACCGTTCAAGTGCAGAGTGTATTTTTATTGCCAGACGTGTTCGCACGCGTCCTACCTCTCATCCCCAAGATCGGGCCCGGTCGTGAGTGCCGGCCGCTCCTTGGGCCGACTGCATAAAGGGCAGGCAGCGTTCGGGCAAGTTTGTTGATCAGTCTGGCGCCAACAGCGTGGAAATCCCCCCAAAGATCGGCGGGAAATTGCCGAAAACAATGCTGAGGTGTCAGTTTGTGATTTCGCCGGGCGCGGGCAGGTCTTCGGTCAGCGGCCAGTAAAAGTCCGGCGGCAACCCGGCCTCTGCCCGCTTTTCCTCGTTGAAGGGTGGTTTCAGGACGCCGTGGAAATACCGGCGCACCAGAGTGTGAAACACATCCTTCGGGTCGGCGTTTTCCCGGCCGCACAGGAAATGGAACCACTTGGACCCATAGGCGACATGGCCGACTTCTTCGGCATAGATCACCTCAAGTGCGGCAATGGCCTGCTCGGCCCTGGCCTTGCGAAAGATCTCGATCATGCCGGGGGTCACGTCCAGACCGCGCGCTTCAAGCACCATCGGCACGACCGCCAGCCGTCCCATCAGGTCGTCTGCGGTGTCCTCGGCCGCACGCCACATTCCGGCATGGGCCGGCAAGGCACCATAGTGGCTGCCCATCTGTTCAAGGCAATCGCAGACCATCTCGAAATGGCGCGATTCCTCTTCGGCGCATTTCACCCAATCGTCATAAAACCCGATCGGCATCGGCACATGGCCAAAGCGGGCGATGATGTCCCAATGCAGATCGACGGCGTTCAGTTCGATATGCGCGACGGCATGCAACAGGGCGATGCGTCCCGCTTCGGTGCCCGGCTTCCGCTTTGGCACCTCGCGCGGAGACAGGAGTTCGGGCCGGTCCGGGCGCGCGGGTCGCAGCGGCGGTGACGCGGTTCCGATCTCGATCGGCGGTGCGTCGCCCTTGCGCGACGCAAACCACGCGGCGGCGTGCTGTTTGGACAGGGCGGTCTTTTCCCGACCTTCCGCCGTTGCAAGAACTTCGGTCGCCATCTGAGTCAGCGATTTGGACACCATTATTCTCCGCCTGGTTGATCCTGTGGCTCTTAAACCGGATGGCGACCGTGGTCGAGGGCGTTACAGCGCCCGCACGGCCTCCAGCACCTCGTCCACGTGACCGGGAACCTTGACCTTGCGCCAAACGCGGGCAATTTTGCCTTCCGGGTCGATGATGAAGGTGGAACGCTCGATCCCCATCGACTTGCGCCCGTACATGTTCTTTTCGACCCACACACCGTAATCCTCGCAGACGGTCGCGTTCTCATCCGACAACAGCGGTGTTGTCAGCCCATGCTTGGCGACGAATTTGTCATGTTTGGCGACGCTGTCGCGCGAGATGCCGAAAACTTGAGCACCCGCATCCGCAAAGGCCTGAAGTTGTTCCGAGAAACCGATGGATTCCTTGGTGCAGCCCGGCGTATCATCACGGGGGTAGAAGAACAGAACCACGGTGCTACCGCGCAACGCCGAAAGCGTCACCTCGCCGCCGCCGTCGCGCGGCAAAGTGAAGTCAGGGGCGATGTCTGAAACGTCGGGCATTGGAAACTCCGCTGAAGGTTTTTAAAGGCTGCCTGGTATCATAGAGCAACGCGTGCGGGTTGGAAGGCGTGGACAGCAATTTGAAGCAGCACGAAGACGACGACGGAGCACAGGCGGACAAGCCCGTGCGCCGTCGGTCTCGCCGCCGGGCCGCTGGCCTGTGGGCCATGCGCGGCGCTTTCGTGCTGGTGCTGCTGGCGCTGTTCACCGGTTTCATGGTTGTCGGGCAAAGAATGCACGCACCCGTCTGGCTGCGGGACAGGGTCGAGGCGCGGCTTGAGCAGGCTTTGGGCGGGCTGCAAATCCGGTTTGGCGATGTCAGTTTCATCATTCACGAGGGTTGGCGGCCGCGCCTGCGTCTGACCGATGTGGCCATCAGCGACGCGGCGGGTCGGCAAATTGCGCAGGTGTCCGACATGCGCGCCAGTCTGGCCATGCGCCCCTTGTTGCGGGGGCACGTCCGCCCGAAAAGAATTATTCTGAGCGGTGCGCAGATCGCCGTGACCCGGGACAAGGACGGGGCGCTGAGTCTTACGGTCGGGTCCGGCAGCGCACCGGTGCAGGAGGCCCCGAACCTGGCGCAGCTTATCGCAGCTTCGGATCAGGTCTTCCTGTCTCCGGCCCTGTCTGCACTGACCTCGGTCGAGTTTGATGCGATCACGCTGGATTATCGCGATCTTCGGCAAGGGCGGTCCTGGATTCTGGATGGCGGGCATATTCAAGCCAACCGAAGCGGCAACGAAGTGCGCTTGGCGACCGGGTTTTCGGTTCTTGCGGGGCGAGACTATGTCAGTGCCATCGAGGCCAATTACACAAGCGTTCTGGGTACACCTGCCGCACAATTCGGGATCTCGGTCACTGACCTGCCAGCCGAGGACATCGCGGGCCAAACGCCCGCCCTTGCCTGGTTGCAGGTTCTGCGGGCCCCGATTTCGGGTGCCTTGCGGGGTGGAATCGATGAACAAGGATCGATCGAAACCGTATACGCAACTCTGAATCTGGGGGCGGGGGCCGTTCAGCCAAACCCCGAAACACGCCCGGTCCCCTTCGAATCTGCCCGCACGTATTTCACTTATGACCCCAAAGGGCAGGTGCTGGACTTCAACGAAGTTTCAGTTGTCTCGGCCTGGGGCGAGGTGCAGGCTGACGGGAAGGCGTTTCTGGAAGGTGCGGAAGATGGCGTGCTGGACAGCCTGTCTGCGCAGTTGCAGTTGTCCGGAATCAACGTAAACCCGGCAAACCTGTTCCCGCAACCTATTCAGCTTTCGCGGGCCAGCCTGGATTTCAAGATGGTCCTCAACCCGTTCCAGCTGCATCTGGGTCAGATGACCATCGAAGATCCGGGCCATACGGTGCGTGCCTTTGGTGTCCTGACCGGGCGGCCGGATGGCTGGGCGGTCAAGCTGGACGCACATCTGGACCAAATGACGTCGGACAAGGTTCTGGGGTACTGGCCCGAACGTCTGGCCCCGAAACCGCGAGAGTGGGTGACCAAAAACCTGTACGAAGGGGTTCTGTCGGATATGGACTTTGCCCTGCGCCTGTTGCCCGGATCGAAACCGGATCTCTATCTGGATTTCGGGTTTGAGAAGGCGAAGGTCCGATTTGTCAAAACGCTGCCGCCGATCGAAAGGGCGCAGGGTCAGGCCAGCCTGATCAACCGCAGGTTCACGGTCACTGCGCAGCAGGGCGTCGTGATCGCGGAGGACGGTGGTGCGGTGGATGCATCGGGAACGTCCTTCATCATACCCGACACGGACATCAAGAAATCCGCGCCTGCGATTGCGCGCATCCAGGCCAAAGGCAGCGTGACGGCCGCGTTGTCATTGCTGGACCGGCCTCCGCTGGAATTGCTCAGCAAGGCAGGGTTGCCCGTTGATGTGGCGAAGGGATCCGTGTCGTTGGCGGGAACCCTTTCCCTGCCCTTGAAAAAGGGTCTCAAGTTTGACGAGACCGAGTTCCATTTCAACGGCAGGCTGGCCAACCTGTTCAGTGACCGCTTGGTGCCCGGTTTTGATGTCAGCGCCGATCTTCTGGATATTTCGGGTGATCAGTCCGGCGTTCAGATTCAGGGGCAGGGGCAGTTCGGGGACGTGCCGCTGACGGCGCTCTGGCGGCAGCCGATAGACGGCAAGTCGGAACAGCGAAGCACCCTGACCGGTCAGATCGAGCTGTCGCCGCGATTGATGGACGAGATCGGCGCCGGTCTGCCTCCGGGGATGCTGACCGGCAAGGGGGTTGCGGATATCACCCTGGGGCTCGGTGCCGGGGTTGCCCCGAAGCTGTCCGTGACGTCCGATTTGCAGGGTGTCGCGCTGGCCATACCCGAACTTGGTTGGAGAAAGGGGGCCGACGCGACCGGATCTCTGACGGCCGAAGCGACTTTGGGATCGCAGTTGAAGGTGGATAGCCTGCGCTTGAATGCGGCGGGTTTGCGCACATCTGCCTCAATTACGTTTCGTGAAAACGGCGAATTTGACCGGGTTCGGTTCACTTCTTTTGACCTGGGCGACTGGCTGGCGGTCCCGGCAGAGCTGATCGGGCGCGGGAGCGCCATGCCGGATATCCGTGTCCTTGGCGGCGTCCTTGATATGGGCCGCGCGAGTTTCGGCGAAAGCGGCGGATCGGGCGGCGGGGGCAGTGCCGGGCCGAAACTGGACGTGACGCTGGATCGCCTTCAGGTTACGGAAACCGTCGCGCTGACCGGGTTCCGGGGTGCTTTCCAGACGACCGGCGGCATACAAGGGAACTTCACTGCGCGGGTCAATGGCGGTGCGCCGGTCAGAGGGCAGGTGAGCCCCAGAGGGAACCGAAGTGCCGTTGACCTAACGTCGCAAGAAGCAGGGGCCGTGCTGCGATCGGCCGGGGTTCTGACACAGGCGCGGGGCGGAGAAATGAACCTCAAGCTCGAACCTGTGACGGCACCGGGCAGTTATGACGTGATGCTGAAAATCACCAACACGCGGATCACCGACGCCCCGGCCATGGCAGCCTTGCTGAATGCCATCAGCCTTGTGGGCCTGTTGGATGAAATGGCGGGGCAGGGTATCTTTTTTGCTGCAATCGACAGCCGGATGCGGATCACGCCGACGGATATCAAGGTGCTCAGCGGCAGTGCCGTCGGGCCATCCATGGGCCTGTCTTTTGACGGCACCATCGATACGGTGAACGGAATGCTGAACCTGCGCGGTGCGATCTCGCCAATTTACCTCCTCAACGCGGTCGGCAGCGTTTTCACGCGCAAGGGCGAAGGCGTCTTCGGCTTCAACTACACGCTGACCGGCCCGCTTGCCTCGCCCAAAGTGTCGGTAAATCCGTTGTCCGGTCTTGCACCTCTGTTCCTGCGCGACCTGATGCGTGCCCCGGCACCCAAAGTTCAGGATGGTCCGAACGCGGTGCCTCAGAAACCGGATGAACCCAAACGCACATTCGGATCATCCCCAAGTGACCGCTGACAGGATATGGCCGAATCTGATGCAGGGTTGTAAGGCGCGGGCATGAAACTCAGCGATTTTGACTTCCACCTGCCTGAAGACCTGATTGCCACGCGGCCTGCCAGCCCGCGTTCCTCTGCGCGTCTGCTGGTGGCGCAGGGGGATGCAATCACGGACAGCCATGTCTTCAACCTGCCCGATTTCCTGCGGTCCGGTGACCGGCTGGTGTTGAATGACACCCGCGTCATTCCGGCGCGTCTGAACGGTCGGCGCCATCGCGACAGCGCGCAGGGGCCGGTTTCCGCCGGGATCGAGGCCACCTTGCTGGACCCGCAGGCCGACGGTACCTGGTCCGCGTTGATCAAGCCGCTCAAAAAGGTGAAACTTGGGGAAGAGATTGTCTTCTCGGATGATCTCAGCGCCACCCTGGACAGGGTTGCCGACGGTCAGGCGTATCTGCGCTTCAATCTCAGCGGCGAGGATTTCGACGCGGCGCTGGATCAGGCCGGAGCAATGCCTCTGCCGCCCTACATCGCAGCCAAGCGCCCGGCCGATGAACGTGACAAAACGGACTATCAGACCATCTGGGCAAACCGTTCCGGCGCCGTGGCCGCCCCGACCGCATCGTTGCATTTCGATGAGGCGCTGATGAAGGCGTTGGCCGAGCGAGGTGTAAGCTTCACGCATGTGACGCTGCATGTGGGGGCAGGCACTTTTCTTCCGGTCAAGGTTGAGGATGTCACAACCCACAAGATGCATGCTGAATGGGGGCAGGTAAGCCCCGAGGCCGCGGCCCAGATACAGGCAACCAAGGCGGCTGGCGGGCGTGTGATCCCGGTGGGGACAACCGCTCTGCGCCTGATCGAAAGCGCGGCAAGGTCAGGAAAGATCGAACCCTGGGAAGGCGACACGGATATCTTCATCTATCCCGGTTTCGAATTCCATGTTACAGACGCATTGATGACCAATTTTCATTTGCCGAATTCCACTTTGCTCATGCTGGTATCGGCATTGATGGGGCAGGATCGGATGCGCGATATCTACACGCATGCCATAGCACGAAAATATCGGTTCTTTTCTTATGGCGACGCGTCGCTTTTGATCCCCTGAAGGGCGCGTATACGGCATCACGGATCGGGAATGTCGTAGACAAGCGCGACGTAGGCGGTCTTTGATCGCAGAACGACACTAAAATCAGGTTGGCATTAGTCGGAGGCCCCAATGATTCAGGTCCTTTCCAGCGCATGGGCGCTGCTGCTCGGCATGGGGTTGCTGATGGTCGGAAACGGCCTTCAGGGCACGATTCTGGGTGTGCGGGGTGAGATCGAAGGCTTTTCGACCCTCGAGATGTCTTTTGTCATGTCGGCCTATTTCCTGGGTTTTCTGGGCGGTTCACGCCTTGCGCCCGAGATGATCCGGCGCGTTGGCCATGTGCGGGTCTTTGCGGCCCTTGCGTCGTTCATCTCGGCCGTGATGATCATGTATCCGATGCTGGCAGACCCGATCGCGTGGGCATTGGGCCGGGTGGTGATCGGGTTCTGTTTTTCTGGCGTATATGTCACCGCCGAAAGCTGGCTCAACAATGCGGCCAGCAATGAAAATCGCGGGCAGGCGCTGTCGCTCTATATGATCGTCCAGATGACGGGGATCATCAGTGCGCAGGCGCTTGTTCTGGTCGGCGACCCGGCCGGTTATGAGACCTTTGTGATCGCCTCGATCCTGGTTTCGGTATCCTTCGCACCCATTTTGTTGTCGATCTCGCCGACACCGGCCTTTGACACCACCAAACCGATGACCCTGAAGGAATTGCTGAAGACCTCTCCGCTGGGCTGCGTGGGCATGTTTCTTCTGGGGGGCGTGTTTTCGGCGCAGTTCGGCATGGCGGCGGTGTATGGCGCCCGGGCAGGGCTGTCGCTTGTTGAAATTTCGACCTTCGTTGCGTCGTTTTATATCGGCGCAGTGGTTCTGCAATACCCTTTGGGCTGGTTCTCTGACCGTATGGATCGCCGCTTTCTGATCCTGCTTGTGGCGCTCGCCGGTGCCGGTGGCGCAACGATCGCGATGATGATGGGGGGATCGTTTCCAATTCTGCTTGCCTCGGCTTTCCTGATCGGCGGCACCTCCAACCCGCTCTACTCATTGCTGATCGCGCATGCGAATGACTTTCTTGAATACGAGGATATGGCGGCGGCATCTGGCGGACTGGTGTTTATCAACGGTCTGGGCGCAATTGCCGGGCCGGTGATCACCGGCTGGTTGATGGGGGATGCCATATTCGGGCCACCGGGCTTTTTTCTCTTTATTGCGGCACTGTTACTCGCAATGGCACTCTACGCTTTGTATCGAACGACACAGCGGGCTTCGATTCCAGTGGACGAAACCGGCACAATGTCGGCGCTGTATCCAACATCCTCGCCAGTTGCACTTGAAGTGGCACAGGAAGTTGCAATCGAAGCGGCCGAGGCCGAACAGGCTGAGCAGGAAGATGCCTAGGACACAGGATTATGTCGCAAGTGTTGCAATATGTTACTGTAACAGTTCTGTAAAACGGCCTTAAATGACGTTACGTCCGAAGTACGGGCACAAGACGGAGTTTAAGGCAATGGTAACGCCTGAAGAAGTATTGAGTTTTTGGTTAGATGAGGTGGGTCCAAAGGGCTGGTACATTGAGGATGAAGCGCTGGATTCAGAAATCCGCGCACGTTTTCAATCAACGTGGGAAGCTGCGGCCGAGGGCAAGTTTTCGCTCTGGCTGACCTATCCCAGCGGGTCACTGGCTTACATAGTTTTGACGGACCAGTTTCCACGCAACATGTTCCGCGGGCAGGCGCGTGCTTTCGCGACGGACCGAGCGGCCCTGGCGGCGGCGAAATGCGCGGTCGACAAAGGTTGGGACAAGAAGATCGATGAACCGGCCCGGCAGTTCTTTTACCTGCCGATGATGCATTCGGAGAATCTGTGCGATCAGGAACGCTGCGTGCGTCTGATCTGTCAGAACCTGAGCGGCGATACAAGCAATCTGCTGCACGCCCGAGCCCATCGTGAAGTGATCCGCAAGTTCGGTCGTTTCCCCTACCGGAACAAAGCACTGTCGCGCAGTTCGACCCCCCATGAAGAGGCATACGTCGACATGGGCGGCTATGGCAGCACCGTGCGAGAACTGCAAGCGATGGCCTGAGAACGCAGTACAGGTTGTGCGCCTCGGTCGTTCGTGCGGTGGCTTCAGGATCCCGGCTCACATCCTTTGAACGCCAAGACGCGTTCGGATGCGATGTCTGCTCCGGTCTGTATGGCTTGGGCGATCAGAACCTCTGGTGTCTCGGCAAGTTCAGTGAACCGCTCCTGCGCAGTTTGCAGCTTTTGGTCAACTGCGTTCAGGCGGCGCAACGTTGCCTGGATGTCTTGTGCGGCTTGACTGTCGGTGATCTGGTTCTCACTCCTCAGGGTCGCCAAATCACCACGCAGCGCGGAAAGTTCGCCCCGAATGCCCTTTGCCTCATCCCGAATAGGGGCAAGAACCTGCACAGCCTCCGAAAATTCTGCCGAGACGCTTTCGACTTTCGATACCAGCTTCCAGCCCAGAAACAGGCACAGGGCGACAAGTATCAAAGTTGCGTTGAGCAGAGCAAGCGCCAGATCTTTTAGTGTTTTGGCCATAGTAAACCTCTTGAATTCAATGTCTTCACAAATGTCCGAGCGGCGTCGGCGGTTCTGTTCTAGCCATAGCACGGGCCGGGGTATAGGCTGAAATCCGCATATTCAGGCATGGTTTACCCTGCGTCTCATTTGTCGCGGGAAGGCGTGTTGATGCGTTTCTGGAAATAGTTTAATGGTAAACTAAATTTTCACCACCTGCGCCGAGAGGAACACATGGCTGCACAATCCTATGATCTGATCGTAATCGGGGCTGGCCCCGGTGGCTATGTCGCCGCTATACGTGCGGCTCAGCTTGGTCTGAAAACCGTCGTGGTCGAGCGCGAGCACCTTGGTGGCATCTGCCTGAACTGGGGGTGCATCCCGACCAAGGCATTGCTGCGGTCCTCCGAAGTGTTTCACCTGATGGAACGCGCCAAGGATTTCGGATTGAAGGCCGACAAGATCGGTTACGATCTGGACGCGGTCGTCAAGAGATCCCGTGGCGTTGCCGGGCAGCTTTCCGGCGGCATCGGCCATCTGCTGAAGAAGAACAAGGTCGCCGTGGTGATGGGTGAGGCGACGATCCCCGCAAAAGGCAAGGTCAGCGTCAAGACCGACAAGGGCACCGAAGAACTGACGGCCAAGAACATCATTCTTGCAACCGGCGCGCGGGCCCGCGAACTGCCCGGTCTCGAGGCTGACGGCGATCTGGTCTGGACCTACAAGCACGCGCTGCAACCGCCCCGGATGCCCAAAAAGTTGCTGGTCATCGGCTCGGGCGCGATCGGCATCGAGTTTGCGAGTTTCTACAACACGCTCGGGGCCGATACGACGGTGGTCGAGGTGATGGACCGCGTGTTGCCCGTGGAAGATGCGGAAATCAGTGCCCTGGCCAAGAAAGCCTTTACCAAGCAAGGCATGACCATCATGGAAAAAGCCATGGTCAAGCAACTGGATCGCGGCAAGGGCAAGGTGACCGCTCATATCGAGGTCAAGGGCAAGGTTGAGAAGCACGAGTTCGACACCGTGATTTCCGCTGTCGGGATCGTAGGAAATGTCGAGAACCTCGGTCTGGAAGCTCTGGGCGTAAAGATTGATCGCACACATGTGGTAACGGATGAGTATTGCCGCACCGGTGTCGATGGCCTTTATGCGATTGGTGACATCGCGGGCGCGCCCTGGCTTGCACATAAAGCCAGCCACGAAGGGGTCATGGTCGCCGATCTGATCGCAGGCCAGCATGCGCATCCGGTCAAGCCCGAAAGCATCGCCGGATGTACCTATTGTCAGCCGCAGGTGGCCTCGGTGGGATATACCGAAGCCAAGGCCAAGGAGCTGGGTTATGACATCAAAGTCGGTCGCTTCCCTTTCATCGGCAACGGCAAGGCCATAGCTCTGGGCGAACCGGAAGGTCTGATCAAAACCGTGTTCGACGCCAAGACAGGCGAACTGCTGGGGGCGCATATGATCGGCGCGGAAGTCACGGAACTGATTCAGGGCTATGTGGTTGGGCGGCAGCTGGAGACCACCGAAGAAGATCTGATGAACACGGTCTTCCCGCACCCGACTCTGTCAGAAATGATGCACGAAAGTGTGTTGGATGCGTATGGCCGCGTGATCCACATGTAAGGTCGTCCGCGTGTTGCGGCCGGGCAGGGGGCGCTGCCCCCGCCTTGCTGCGCGCGGCTCCCCCGGGATATTTTGGGCCAGATGAACAAGGGGGCCTTTATTCATCTGGCTGCAAATATCCCGGAGCGCGAGGCAGAGCCTCGCTGAAATCCGCTACCTGTTCAAAGCATCCAGAATGCGGGCCCACGAACGGATGCCCTTGTGGAAGCTTTTGACGTCGTATTTTTCATTCGGCGAATGGATGGCGTCGTCCTCGTTGGCATAGCCGACCAGCATCGAATCCAGCCCCAGAACGGTATTGAAGTACCCGACGACGGGGATCGAGCCGCCCATGCCGGTAAACACCGCTTCGCGGTCCCATTCGTCCGACAATGCTCTGCGCGCGGCTTCGAATTCCGGGCGATCGATATTCATGACCGAAGCGGGCGAACCTTCCAGATCGTTGTCCCAGACTACTTTTGCATCCGGGGACAGGCGATCCTCGACATGTTTGCGGATCTTGCTGCGCAGCGCGTCGGGGTCCATGTCGCCGACCAGTCGGCACGTTATTTTACAATGCGCTTCCGAAGGAATTACGGTTTTCGAACCCGCGCCGTTGTACCCGCCCCACAGCCCGTTCACCTCAAGTGTCGGACGCGCCCATTGCTGCTCGAGCGTCGAATACGCTTTTTCGCCGTGTGGCTGGGTGTATCCGACCGAGTTCAGGTAATCCGCTTCGTCGAAGCCGCAGTTTTGCCACTGACGCAACTGGTCCTGCGGCACTTCATGAACGCCTTCATAAAACCCTTCGACCGCGACACGGCCGGTTTCGTCATCATAGAATGAGGCAACGATTTTCGACAGTTCGCGCAGCGGGTTCAGGCCCGGGCCACCGTAATGGCCAGAGTGCAGATCGATGCGGGGCCCGATGATGGTGAACTCGTCCTTCAGCATGCCGCGCAGCTGTGCGGCGATCGACGGAACACCTCGCGATACCATGGATGTATCGCAAACCAGCGCCAGATCCGCTTTGAGTTCGGCCGCGTTGTCTTCGAGGAAGGGGACCAGCGAGGGTGAGCCGGATTCTTCTTCGCCCTCAAAGAAGAAGGTGATGCGGCAGGGCAGGGATCCGTGCACGGCTTTCCAGGCGCGGCAGGCTTCGACGAATGTCATCAGCTGACCTTTGTCGTCCGATGCCCCGCGCCCGCGGATGACCGGGCCGTGCTCGGTGTCTTCGATGGCGGGGTCAAACGGGTCGCGTGTCCAAAGGTTCAACGGATCGACAGGTTGCACGTCATAATGGCCGTAGAACAGGATATGCGGTGCATCTGAGTCCTCGCCCACATGGCCTACGACCATCGGGTGCCCCGGGGTTTCCCGTTTTTCTGCTGCGATTCCGATACTGTTGAGGTCGGTAACCAGCCAGTCGGCTGCACGGCTGACGTCGGCCTTGTAGGCGGGATCGGTCGAGATCGAGGGGATGCGCAGCAGCTCCATCAGGCGGTCGATCGATGTTTGCAGATCTTCGTCAATCCGGTTCAGCACGGTGTCTAGCGACATGGGGATCTCCTGCTTGTCTGTTTCCGGGCGAACCCTAGCAGCGTTGACAGCGCCGTCCAGAGCGGTTGATCTGAATTCTGCATGCGATCACAAGCCCGCGAAATCGCGCTGTGCGGGCTGCGTCGTTTCCACGCGTCCGATGGCCGGAACTATACTTGCCGTGAGCATTGCAAACTTATATTTGATGCAAATCAAAGTTGGGTTCACCTGTTCGGCTGTAACCAGCTGAATAAAGTAACACAAAGCTGCTGATACAGGTTAAGCTGTGGGATGTGGCAGACTAATTGCCCGAGGGAAACCGGAAACGGGCATTCAAGGAGGGTCCGTTGGACTATACTGCTCAGCTCGATTCAGCGATTGCCAGGCTGCATGACGAAGGACGTTACCGGACCTTCATCGATATCGAACGTCGCAACGGACAGTTTCCCCATGCAGTGCGTACGCGCCCCGACGGGTCGCAGCAGGACATCACCGTGTGGTGCGGCAATGACTATCTGGGCATGGGCCAGCACCCGGTCGTGTTGCAAGCGATGCACGAAGCGATCGACGCAACCGGCGCCGGGTCGGGCGGGACGCGCAACATCTCGGGGACAACGGTCTATCACAAACGGCTCGAGGCCGAACTGGCCGATCTGCATGGCAAGGAAGCCGCGCTGTTGTTTACCAGCGCATATATTGCCAATGACGCCACCCTCAGTACGCTGCCCAAGCTGTTCCCGGGGCTGATCATCTATTCTGACGCGCTGAACCATGCTTCGATGATTGAAGGGGTGCGCCGAAACGGGGGCGCCAAGCGCATCTTCCGTCATAACGACGTGGCACATCTGCGCGAATTGCTCGAGGCGGACGATCCCGCCGCGCCCAAGCTGATCGCCTTCGAGTCCGTCTATTCGATGGACGGTGATTTTGGTCCGATCGAAGAAATCTGTGATCTGGCCGATGAATTCGGCGCCCTGACCTATATCGACGAAGTGCACGCGGTGGGCATGTATGGCCCGCGCGGTGGCGGCGTGACCGAGCGGGATCGCCTGGCACATCGGATCGACATCATCAATGGCACTCTGGCCAAGGCCTATGGCGTCATGGGGGGCTATATCGCGGCCAGCGCCAAGATGTGCGATGCCGTGCGGTCTTATGCGCCGGGCTTCATCTTTACGACATCGTTGCCGCCGGCGGTTGCCGCAGGGGCTGCGGCATCCGTTGCATACCTGAAATCCGCGCCTGAACTGCGCGAGCAGCACCAGACTCAGGCGAAGATCCTCAAGCTGCGGCTGAAGGGAATGGGCCTGCCGCTGATCGACCACGGCAGCCACATCGTGCCTGTGATCGTCGGCAATCCGGTACACACCAAAAAGCTCAGCGACATGCTGCTGGACGATTATGGCATTTACGTGCAACCGATCAACTTCCCGACCGTTCCGCGCGGAACCGAGCGTCTGCGTTTTACCCCGTCTCCGGTGCATGGACCCGACGAAATGAACCGTCTGGTGCAGGCGATGGACGAACTTTGGTCACATTGTGCGCTAAATCGCGCCGAACTTGCCGGATAACCTAACGCCAAAGTGTGCAACGAGTTTGCCGCGTGTTAAGCTTACGCTAACAAAACGAGTAGACGAATCATTGTGGGGATGATTCGCCACTTACGCGAAATACGCGACAGGCAGAATGGGGCAGCAGGGATGATTGGGCGCAGATCTCAGCGCGAATCCGAAGAGGACGTAGATGTCAGACCAAAAGGGTTTGACGATTATGAAGTTCGCCTAGGCGACAAGATGCGCGGTGAACGCGCAACGATGGGCAAATCTCTTCTGGATGTTCAGCGCGAGCTGCGGATCAAAGCCAACTATATCGCTGCAATTGAAAACGCCGACCCCGATGCGTTTGATACACCCGGCTTTATCGCCGGGTATGTGCGTTCCTACGCACGCTATCTGGGCATGAACCCTGATGAGACCTTTGCGTCTTTCTGCCAGGAAAGCGGATTCGAGGTCGCGCATGGCATGTCCGCAGAGGCCTCGGTGGTGCGGAAGCCTTCCGGGGCTCTGCCTGCGCGCGGCCCGATGGGTCGGGATCCGTTCATTTCGCCCAATACACCCTATATTCCGGGCAAGGAGTCCCTGGTCAGCCAGATTGAACCCCGCGCAATCGGTTCGTCACTGGTATTGCTGGCGGTGATCGGTGGCATCGGCTATGGCGGCTGGGCTGTTCTGAACAGAATTCAGCAAGTACAGGTCAGCCCGGTTGAACAAGCGCCGGTGGTTCTGTCTGATCTGGATCCGCTGGATGCGGCGCGCAGCAACGTGTCGGATGATGCTGCACAGGTGGCAAGTGCCGAAGCATTGGACCGTCTCTATCGTCCGCAGGCACTGGATGTTCCGGTGCTGGTTGCGCGGGATGCTCCGATCTCGACGCTTGATCCGCGCGAGGTTGGAACTTTCCGCCCGCCCGAATTGCCGCAGTTCGAAGTGGCTGAACTGCACACGGTCGAAAAACCCGCCCTGCCGCAAGTGGTCGAACAGATCGATACCACGCTCAAGATCGTGGCTGTTGATCCGGCATGGATGCGCGTGACGGCTGCGGATGGCAGCGTCATTTTCGAAGGCACACTGGGTACCGTCGAGCAGGGCAGTGTGTTCGAAGTGCCCCTGACGGAAGAACCGCCGTTGTTGCGTGCGGGCGCATCGGGATCCGTTTACTTCGCGATAAACGGTAAGCACTACGGCCCGGCGGGTGCTCCGGGCACGGTCGCCAAGGGTGTCGTTCTGTCGAAAGACGCCGTGTCCGAGTCCTATGCCGTCGCCGATCTTGAGGCGGAACAGAACAGCGCGCTCAAGCAACTGGTGGCGGAACTGCAAACCGAGGCGACAGAAACGCCCGCCGAGTGATCTAGCCATTGCGATAACCCCGTTGCCGAACTATCTACAATCGCAACTCAGGCAGACGCGGATCCGTCCTTATGTCCCTCAATCACGTGCGCCCATGGCGCGACATCTACCGTCGTAAATCCCGTCAAATCATGGTCGGCAACGTCGCCGTTGGTGGCGATGCACCCATTGCCGTTCAAACCATGACCAACACGTTGACCACCGATGTGGCGGCGACCGTGGCGCAGGTGCAGGCGGCGGCCGAGGCTGGCGCTGACATCGTTCGCGTCTCGGTTCCTGATGAGGCGTCGTCCAAGGCGCTGAAACAGATCGTTCGGGAAAGCCCCGTGCCCATCGTGGCGGATATTCATTTCCACTATCGGCGCGGCATCGAAGCCGCCGAAGCGGGCGCTGCCTGTCTGCGCATCAATCCCGGCAATATCGGTGACGAAACCCGCGTGAAAGAGGTAATCCAGGCGGCGCGCGACCACAACTGCTCGATCCGCATCGGCGTGAACGCGGGCAGCCTGGAAAAGCACCTGCTTGAGAAATATGGCGAGCCGTGCCCCGAGGCGATGGTCGAAAGCGGGCTGGAACATATCCGCATCCTTCAGGACAATGATTTTCACGAGTTCAAGATCAGCGTAAAGGCCAGCGACGTGTTCCTGTCCGCCGCGGCCTATCAAGGTATTGCCGAGGCGACGGATGCCCCCATCCACCTGGGCATCACCGAGGCTGGGGGGCTGGTCAGCGGTACGATCAAATCGGCCATCGGCCTTGGCAACCTGCTGTGGATGGGGATCGGCGACACGATCCGCGTCAGCCTGTCTGCTGATCCGGTGGAAGAGGTGAAGGTCGGGTTTGAGATCCTCAAATCTCTTGGCCTGCGCCATAGGGGCGTCAATATCATCTCATGCCCGTCCTGCGCGCGACAGGGTTTTGATGTCATCAAAACCGTCGAGGCGCTGGAACATCGCCTTGAACACATCAAGACGCCCATGAGCCTGTCGATCATCGGTTGCGTGGTCAACGGGCCGGGCGAAGCGCTGATGACCGATGTTGGTTTCACCGGCGGCGGGGCAGGGTCCGGCATGGTCTATCTGGCCGGTAAGGCCAGCCACAAGATGTCGAACGATCAGATGATCGATCACATCGTGGAAGAGGTCGAGAAAAAGGCGGCTGAACTGGACGCGGCGGCTGAAGCGGCTGAATAGTCGGGTTCTTCGCTACATCTAAAAACCCGGCATCTGTTGTGTGGCGCAATGGATGCCGCCGCCAAGTTCTCCCAGCAGATCAACGTCAAGTGTTACGACGTCACGTCCGGGATAGTGTCTTGCAAGCGTTTCTGACGCGATCTGGTCTGTTTCCGCGTCTCCGAACCGGGCCGCAATCACACCGCCATTGCAGACGTAGTAATTGGCGTAAGAGGCGACGAAATCCGGGTTCTTGACACGGCGGTAATGCGGTTCGGGTATCACGTCCATGTCCAGGCCCGCGGCAACCAGTCGATCATGGGTGTCCAACTCGGCCATGTGGAAAGGATCATGATTGTCCGGCTTATCCGGCAAGTTGATGATGCCGCGACCGGGGCCGGAAAAGCGGGCCAGACTGTCAATGTGATAGTCGGTGATATCTTCGCCCCAGACACCTTCGGACCAGATCATGCGTTTGGCCCCATAGGCCGCCAACAACCGGGCTTCGATCTCGTCCCGAGTGAGGCCGGGATTGCGGTTGTCATTCACCCACGAGCTTTCATGCGCCATAAGTGTCCCATGCCCATCCTGCTCGACGCCACCGGCTTCGCCGATCAGCCCGGTCGGCAACAGGGGCAGACCCAGCCTTTCGGCCACTCTGCCAGCAATTTTCGCATCATGTGCGTGAACCTGCTTTCGCCCCCATCCATTGAACTGGATCTGTTTGATTGCAAGCGCACCGCGGTTGTTGATCGCGAACACCGGGCCTGCGTCCCGGCACCACAGATCTTCGGTCGGGACATCCCAAATCTCGACCGCTGCAGAAAGCCGTTTGCGGATATCTGCGTGATACTCTGATCCGGCCAGCAGTGTGACGGGCTCAAAAGCAGAGATCGTGTTTGCGATTACCGCTATGGTCCCCTGTACCATTTCCAGAAAAACGGGGTCGGGGTAGACGCTGCGGCTGACCGGCCATTGCATGAAAGTGCGATCATGCCGGGCGTCTTCGGCCGGGACGTGGAGGCCGGTTGCGGACTGCGCAATAGACTGGCCAGAGAAACCCGTCATACCCAACGCTCCTCCGGCCACCAGAAATTCTCGCCGCTTCATGGCACGTTGCCGACAAATCCGGCCTTAGCCGCGTTCGGCACGTATGCCGTCAACGATCTGCTGCATCTGATCAGCTGGCAAATAGCCACGCAACATCTCTGTGCCCAACACAAACGAAGGCGTGCCCGAGATCTGCATCCGCTGTGCCAGAGCGCGGGTGCGCGCGATCTCATCCGTGACGCGATCGCTGTCCATCGCCGCGATGATCTCGTCGCTGTTCAGCCCCAAACCGTCCGAAATGCGGCGCAGGGAAACTTCGCTTGGCTCGCCGGTGAATTCCAGCAGGGCATCATGGACCTGCTTGTACGCATCATCGCCCGCCACGTGTTTGGTGGCCACGGCAAAGCGTGAGGACAGCACGGACGCATCACCCAGGATGGGGAGTTCCTTGATCACAAGGCGGATGTTGCCGTCTTCTGACAGCAGACTGGCCACTTCGGGCACGGCCCGGCGGCAATAACCACACCGGTAGTCCATGAACTCGACCAGCGTGATGTCACCATCCGGGTTGCCACCGACCCAGCTGTACCCGTCATCGAACAGTTCATCCGAGTTGGCGGCGACCAGTTCTTTGTCCGCAGCGGCCTCTGCAACGGCATTGCGCTGTTCCAGAATGTTGATGGCTTCGAGGATCACTTCGGGATTTTCCAGCAGGTATTCGCGCACCTGGGCACCAAATTCCGCTTTTTCGGCATCGTTCATCTCGTTCAGGTCCAGCGCCTGCGCCGAGGTTGCCGCCATGGAAAGCCCCAGAAGGGCGGGTGCAGCATGTCTGAGGATCATTTCCGTTTCCTTTTGTCTTTGTTGAGTCGTTCCGACGCAATCAACACGTCTTGCGCCCTTTGCCAACCCGGTGAGCCCTCGGGCAGTCGCGCCACGGCGCGTTTCGCGTGAATTCCGGCATCTTTCAACCGCCCTTGCAGCGCATACCGCTCTGCCGTCACGGTCGATGCCATACCATCATTGCCAACCTGAGCATAGGCCACACCAAGATCCTGCAACAGCCTGGCGTTCCGGTAATCCCGGGCGCGGGCTTTTTCCAGAACGCTCAAGGCCTGTTTGGTTTGCCCCTGCGCCAGCAACGCCCGCCCGTATCCAGCCAGGATCAGCGCATCGTTCGGAGCCATTTCAACAGCGTTTCCGTACGCTTCAACAGCCGCGCCTATTTGCCTGTTTTCCAACAGAATTTGCCCTTTCAGGTCATAGTAGTACGGGTCATTCGGGCGCAGCGCCAAGGCCTCGTCGATGGCACGACGCGCGCGATCCAAATCACGGTTCTGATGATGGGCCGAAGCCTCGCGCATCAGGCGGATGTCCTGGGCGGTTTCCTCTTTGGCGCGTCGTAGCGTCCAACTGGGTGAGCGTAAAAAGGCCGACAGCTTGCCTTTGACGCGGGCAAACCAATAATCGGCATTGGCATTCGGAACCGCCTTGTCGCCGAACTCATCCAGAAACGCTTCGGCGGCGCGCAATCGTTCACGACTGGTGGGATGCGACCGCATATACGGGTCCTGATTGGCGACGCTCAGCAATTCCTGACCCGCGAATTTCCTGTGCAGCTTCACCATGCCGCTGGGGGAAATCTGAGCCCATCGCAGATAGCTTGCGGCGCTTCGGTCGGCCGAGGCCTCTTCGGCGCGGGTATGGCCCAGAAAGCTGCGGATTGCGGCGCCCTGGGTGCCTGCGGCAATACCAATGGCGGCTTCACCCCCTCCGGCCGCAGCCGCAAGCAGGGCCAGAGCGGTGCCGAGGCCCGCATTGCGCCGCGCCGCCTTCAGGTTTTCGGCGCGGCGGGCCAGATGACCATTCGCGATATGCGCCGCCTCATGCGCGATCACCGCTTGCAGCATTTCGGGGCTTTCGACCGTAAGGATCAGCCCGTAATTCAAATAGATCGCGTTGTAGTCGATGACGAAGGCATTGAACGTGTTGTCATTGACCACCAGGATTTGAACCCGGTTGGTGTTCAGGCCGGCGGCGCGCAGAACCGGAAACGCCAGCTCGCGCAGGCCATGCTCGATATCGGGGTCGCGGATCAGGCTTTGCCCATGGGATTGCGTTGCCGCCGTCAGCCAGACGACAACCGACAGTATCAGAGCCGGGATTGACGTCAGCCGGGATACGCGTTCAAAAGCCATGGCTGCAACATGGGAGATGGGCATGAGAAACTCAACCCGGTCCGAGGTCGATCCCTTCATCGTGATGGACGTTATGGAGGCCGCGCGCCGTGCGGAAGAAGCGGGCCGCCATGTGATCCACATGGAAGTTGGCCAGCCCGGAACCGGCGCACCCAAGGGCGCGACCGAGGCGCTGGCGAAAGCGATGGATCAAAGCCCGTTGGGCTATACGGTGTCCCTGGGCTTGCCTGCGCTGCGAAAGCGTATCGCGCGGCTTTATGGGGATTGGTACGATGTGGACCTGAACCCGGGGCGCGTGATCATCACGCCCGGATCGTCCGGCGGGTTTCTGCTGGCTTTCACGGCATTGTTCGACAGCGGGGATCGGGTTGGAATCGGTGCGCCGGGATATCCGTCCTATCGCCAGATTCTCAGGGCACTTGGATTGGAACCGGTCGATCTGCCGACCGCGCCTGAAAACCGTCTGCAACCCGTTGCAGCGGATATTCAGGGAATGGGCCTGAAGGGTCTGATGGTGGCCTCTCCGGCGAATCCAACCGGCACGATGCTGGACCGTGCCGCCATGGGGTCGCTGATCGAAGCCGCACACGGGCAGGGGGCGTCTTTCATCAGCGACGAAATCTATCACGGTCTGGAATATGAAGCCAAAGCCGTGACGGCGCTTGAACTGACGGATGAGTGCTATGTGATCAACTCGTTTTCCAAGTATTTCTCGATGACCGGTTGGCGCGTGGGGTGGATGGTCGTGCCCGAGGATCAGGTGCGCGTGGTCGAGCGGATATCCCAGAACATGTTCATCTGCGCGCCGCATGCCAGTCAGGTCGCGGCACTGGCCGCGATGGACTGCGAGGACGAGTTGCAGGCCAATCTGGACGTGTACCGCCGAAACCGCGCGCTGATGCTGGAAGGCCTGCCCAAGGCGGGCTTCACGAACATCGCGCCGCCGGACGGGGCGTTTTACGTCTATGCCGACGTGTCCGATCTGACCGATGACAGCCGCGCATTTGCGGCCGAGATTCTGGACAAGGCCGGTGTCGCGGTCACGCCGGGTCTGGATTTCGATCCGCAACGCGGCCATACGACGTTGCGGTTTTCCTATGCGCGTTCGACGGTCGACATTCAGGACGGGCTGGAACGGTTGCGCCTGTTCATGACCGAGCGGAAGGCGATCGGGGAACCTGCCTGAGCCGTTCACAAATCAGCCCGTGTGGTATAGGCTGCCCGGCAAGCGATCTCGGGAAAACTTGAGGCCATGAGCAGGATCATCTTTTGCATCGCCCTGATATGGGCGCTGGCAGGCAGTGTCGTCGCGCAGGATTTCAGCGCGCTGGCACGCATTCAACCTGACCAAAGCCGCATCACGGATGTGGGGCGAACCGGCGTTCGCGTGGATATCGGCCTGAGCCAGGGGGTGCCGTACCGGGTTTTCACCTTGCAGGATCCGTACCGGATGGTTCTGGACTTCAACGAAGTGGACTGGACCGGGCTGAACCGAACGGATTTTCTGCAATCCGAACGCGTCAGCGGCGTGCACTTCGGGGCCTATGTTCCGGGTTGGTCGCGGCTGGTGTTGGAACTGGGCGCACCGATGGCCGTAGACACAGCCGAGCTGTCGGTGGCCGAGGATTCGGGGGCGGCGCTGCTGTCTCTGAACCTCAAGGGCACGGATTTTGACACGTTCAACGCAACCGCAGGTGCGCCGCGCAATCCGGGTTGGGACTTGCCGGAACCGGCTGATGTGCCGCAGGCACCTTCGCGTTCCGCGGACCGGCCGTTGCGCGTAATGCTCGATCCGGGGCATGGCGGGATCGATCCGGGCGCCGAAACCTATGACGTTGATGAAAAAACCCTGATGCTGACCTTTGCCCGCGAACTGCGCGAAGTGTTATTGCGATCAGGAGGTTACGAGGTGGTCCTGACCCGCGTTGATGATCAGTTCGTCTCGTTGGAACGTCGGATCGCCCTGGCGCATCGGGCTGGCGCGGATCTGTTCATTTCGCTGCACGCGGATTCCCTGTCGGAAGGGCAGGCCCATGGGGCGGCCGTCTATACCCTGTCTGCCGATGCTTCGGATGTGGCCAGTTCAAAACTGGCTGAACGACATGACCGGGGGGATTTGATCTCGGGCATCGATCTGAATGGTGCCGATGATCAGGTGGCTGATGTTTTGCTTGATCTGGCGCGCCAGGAAACGATGCCGCGGACCAGGTCGCTGGCCAGCGCGATCGCCAACGGAATGGCCCAGCAGGGCGGGCCGATGAACCGCAAACCGTTGCGGACCGCGTCTTTCTCGGTGCTCAAGGCGGCCGATATTCCGTCTGTTTTGATCGAGCTTGGGTTCCTTTCCAGCCCCAGAGACCGAGAAAACCTGAGAAATTCGGAATGGCGGGCGAATATGGCGTTGGGGATCTTTCAGGGGATCGAAGACTGGCGTCAGCAGGATGTGATCCGCAAATCCCTGATTGGCCAGTGACCTTACGGCGCAAAACGGCTAGAATGCGCTTGGTGTTTTGACCCTTGGGCGGTGCAACACTATATAGGCACCACCGCGAGAAAAAGGCAGTAACGTGATCCGGTTCATTCTTTCGATTTTCGGGGCGATCTTCAGTATCGTCACCTTGGGTATTTTCATGGTCGCACTGGTGATCGGTGCGGTGTTCTGGATGTATGGCCGCGATCTTCCCAGCCACGAATCCCTGGCCCAGTACAAGCCCCCGACGATCAGCCGGATCTATTCGGGCGAAGGCCAGTTGATCGACGAATTCGCGCAGGAACGCCGCCTGTTCACGCCGTCCTCGGAAATTCCCGATCTGGTGAAACAGGCGTTTATTTCGGCGGAAGACAAGAATTTCTATACCCATCAGGGCTATGACCCGCGGGGGATCATCGCGGCAGGAGTCGAAGCGGTGCGAACCAAGGGCGGAACCGTGCGCGGTGCGTCGACCATCACGCAGCAGGTGATGAAGAACTTCCTGTTGTCGGGCGACCGCCGGGCAGAACGCAAGATCAAGGAAATCATCCTCGCCACCCGGCTCGAAGATACACTGGACAAGGAGCAGATCCTTGAACTTTACCTTAACGAGATCTTTCTGGGTCAGAACTCGTACGGTGTGACGGCCGCCGCGCAGACCTATTTCAACAAGACCTTGCAGGAACTGGCCCCGCACGAGGCCGCGATGTTGGCCGCAATGCCCAAGGCGCCGTCGGATTATCACCCGGTTCGGGAAAAGGAACGCCTGTTGGCCCGCCGAAACTATGTGCTGCGCGAGATGTACCAGAACGGTTACATCGATCAGGCGACCTATGAGACTGAAGTCGAGATGCCGCTGCGCTCGGTTCAGAACGGCGATTTCGAAAGCTTCCGCACCGCATTGCCGCCGCGCGACTACTTCACCGATGAAATCCGTCGTCAACTGAGCGAGGACTTTGGTGAAGGAGAGTTCTTTACCGGCGGCTTCACGGTTCGTGCGTCGGTGGACGAAGAAATGCAGGTCGAGGCCGCTAAGGCCCTGCGTACGGCGTTGCAGAAATATGACCGGTCGCGTGGGAAATGGCGTGGCACCGGCGAAGTGATCCCGGAAGAAAAACTGGCGGATGAGGCACAGTGGCGCGAGGCGCTTTCGCTTCTGGAAATCCCGCGCGATGTGGTGCTGCCGACCCGCTGGTATCCCGCCGTGGTTCTGAATGTCTCGGATCAGCAACTTACCGTCGGGATCGAGGACGGCCCTGCGGATGGCACCATTCTGCGGTCCGATATCAAGTGGATGCAGGGTGATTTTGCGGCGAACTTCAAGCGCGGGGATGTGATCCTTGTGGTCGAGGGCGAAGAGGGGCAGTGGTCTGCCCGTCAGGTGCCCGAAGTTCAGGGCGCCTTTGTGGCGATGGATGTGAACTCGGGCCGCGTTTTGGCGATGCAGGGCGGTTTTTCTTATCAGGACACTGTTTTCAACCGCGCCACGCAGGCACAGCGCCAGCCGGGGTCCAGTTTCAAACCCTTTGTCTATGCCGCCGCGCTGGACAGCGGCTACAGCCCCGCAACCATCGTCGTGGACGCACCGATCGAGGTGAACACGCCACAGGGCTTGTGGCGGCCCAAGAACTCGTCGAACAAGTTCTACGGGCCGACCCCCTTGCGCACCGGGATCGAGCAGTCGCGGAACCTGATGACCATCCGTCTGGCGCAAGAGGTCACGATGCCGGTGGTTGCAGGTTACGCCGAACGCTTTGGCGTCTATGACCGGATGGGCGCGTTCCTTGCCAACTCGCTGGGGTCCGAAGAGACGACGCTGTACAAGATGGTCGCCGCTTATGCGATGTTCGCGAACGGGGGTCAGCGGGTCGAGCCCACTCTGGTCGACCGTATTCAGGACCGGTTCGGCAAGACCATCTATCGTCATGATGATCGTCAATGCCTGAATTGCAACTCGACCTGGCTCGAGCCCGACGAGGCCCCGACCCTCGTCACGGACCGCGCGCAGGTCATGGATGCCATCACGGCCTATCAGTTGACGTCCATGATGAAAGGCGTGGTGGATCGTGGCACGGCCTCGCGCTATGTGAACCTGCCGGTGCCGACGGCCGGCAAAACCGGAACCACCAACGAATCCAAGGATGCGTGGTTCATCGGCTTTACCTCGAATATCGTGGCGGGCTGCTACATCGGTTATGACCGCCCGCGCCCGATGGGGCGGGGGGCTTATGGTGGGACCTTGTGCGGCCCGGTGTTCCAGAGCTTCATGGAAAAAGCCGTCGAAAAGTATGGCGGTGGGCCATTCAAGGTTCCGGAAGGGGGTCACTTCATCAAAATCGACCGTTTCAGCGGCGCCCGCCTGCCGGATGACGCCACCGGCGACTATGTCGTGGCCGAATTCTTCCGCGACGGTGTCGATGGGTTCATCGACCGTGTTTATGACGGTGGTTTTGCGATTGGTTCGGACTTGCCCTTGTTCGAGGAAGCACAGCGCGCAGGTGTGCAGGTTCAGACGTCGACGGGTGAAACCATCACGGTCGGGCCCAAGGCCTCGCAAGGCGATCTGAGTACCGGTGGTCTTTACTGACAGGGACTGACCAAGTTGGGTAAGACACCTCTGATTCCACATGCTTTGCTGGGTGCGCCCGGGCAGCTAAGCATCTCTCCGGGTGTCATCTCGGGAGGGCACGTGTTTCTCACCGGTATGACCGGGAGCGCGGCAGACGGTTCAATGCCGTATGATCCGGAACTACAGTTCCGGAACGCCTTTTCCAAGATTGCCGAGGTATTAAAGGAAGCGAACCAAGGTTTGGAGACTGTGGTCGAGATGACGACCTACCATGTTGACATGCGAAAGCATTTCGATCTGTTTGACCGTGTGCGCTTTGAGGTTCTGCCTGCGCCTTACCCGGCTTGGACCGCAGTTGAGGTTGCGGGACTTCGACGGGAGGGTGCCTTGGTTGAAATTCGGGCGATCGCACATCTTTCCGAGTGAGTCACGAGAGTCGCTCCATCCATCCAGCCTGTCTTGTGGTGTCTCGCACCTCTTGCTATCACGCAGGCCTGATTGAGCAAGTTGGGACAAGACCATGCGCGCCGAAACCCAGAACATCATAGCGGAAATCGAAAAGTCGCTGGAGCTGCTGGCGCAGCGCATGGACTATGAGACCGCGCCGCATCGCCTTGAGGAATTCAATGCGCGTGTCGAAGATCCCAACCTGTGGGACAATCCCGAAAAGGCGCAGAAACTGATGCGCGAGCGGCAGATGCTGGTCGACGCGATCGAGACCTACGAGTCCATCAAAACCGACCTCAGCGACAATATCGAATTGATTGAGCTGGGCGAAATGGAAGAAGACGAAGAGGTCGTCCAGGACGCCGAAGCCGCAATCAAGGCGCTTCAGGCCAAGGCCGCAAAGAAAGAGCTTGAGGCGCTGCTGGACGGTGAGGCTGACAGCAACGACACCTTCCTCGAGATCAACTCGGGCGCGGGCGGAACCGAAAGCTGCGACTGGGCCTCGATGCTGGCGCGGATGTATGTGCGCTGGGCCGAGAAAAAAGGCTATACGGTCGAGCTTCAGTCTGAAACCCCGGGCGAAGAGGCAGGGATCAAATCGGCTGCGTACAAGATTTCCGGCCACAACGCCTACGGCTGGCTGAAATCCGAAAGCGGCGTACACCGGCTGGTGCGGATTTCGCCTTTTGACTCGGCGGCCAAGCGGCACACCTCGTTCTGTTCGGTTTGGGTTTATCCGGTGGTCGACGACAATATCGAGATCGAGGTGAACCCCGCCGATATCCGCATCGACACCTACCGGTCATCGGGGGCGGGCGGTCAGCACGTGAACACCACGGACTCGGCCGTGCGCATCACCCACATTCCGACCGGGATTGTCGTGACCTCCTCCGAGAAGTCGCAGCACCAGAACCGCGATATCGCCATGAAGGCTCTGAAATCGCGCTTGTATCAACTGGAACTGGACCGCCGGAACGCCGACATCAACGCGGCACACGAGGCCAAGGGGGATGCGGGCTGGGGCAACCAGATCCGGTCATATGTTTTGCAGCCCTACCAGATGGTCAAAGACCTGCGGACCAATTACGAGACCTCGGATACCAAGGGTGTTCTGGACGGCGATCTGGACGGCTTCATGGCGGCCACACTGGCCCTGAACGTGGCGGGCAAGAGCCGCTCCGAGGCCCAGGGCGACAGCTGAGGTGAAGCGTAACAGCCCTTTCCTGAACGTTTTGAAAGGGCATTGGCAGCTTATCCTGATCACGGCCCTGGTGTTTTTTCTCTGGAATACACCGGTTGCGGTTCCACTGAAGATACTGGTCGTCTTTCTGCATGAGCTGTCTCATGCGGTGACGATCCTGATGACGGGCGGCTCGGTCGAGAGCTTTTCGATCTCATCGCAACAGGGCGGCGTTGTCCTCGGCCGGGGCGGCAATCGCTTTCTCAGCCTGTCTGCCGGATATCTTGGTTCACTGGCGCTTGGCATGGCCCTTTTGATCCTTGCCCTGCGAACAAAGGCCGACCGCGCCGTTCTGGCGGGTTTTGGCGGTGTCATGTGTCTGGTGGCGGTGCTGTATATCCGCGACCCGTTCGCCCTTGTTTTCAGCATCGGAACCGGGGCTGCGATGATTGCTGCGGCGTGGTATCTGCGCCCCGATGTAAGCGATCTGGTGCTGCGCGTGATCGGATTGACCAGCATGATCTATGTCCCTTTCGACATCTTCGACGACACGATCCGACGGTCCGGCGCGCGTTCGGATGCATTCATGCTGGCCGAGGAATTCGGTGGCTCTGCCATGTTGTGGGGCGGGATCTGGCTGGTGCTCAGCTGCATGGCGATTGCTCTTTGCCTGCGCTATTGGCTTGGGGCTGACAGCAACCTGCATTTTCGCGGATCAGCGCGCTGACATTGCCGTCCGGGACTTCACTGAAAAGATACATTTAAACAGTGGGTTTAAATGATCTGAACTGCCCGCTAGGCTGCCGGAAACGACAATGGATTGGCGCGTCATGGACCTGACCCGGATATCGGCTACAGACCTTTTGAAACAGTTGGCCAGCCGGCAGGTTTCAGCCTCGGACGTGATGCGGGCCTCGCTGGATCGCATCGCCACGGTCAATGGTGAGGTGAATGCCATCGTCGCGCTAAGGGATTCAGATGATTTGATGGTCGAGGCGAAGGCCTGTGACGATGGCCCGATCACCGGCCCGCTGCACGGTCTTCCAATCGCAGTCAAGGATCTTGTGAACGTGGCGGGCGTCGTCTCGTCTCAGGGCTCACCGATGTTCAAGGGCTTCGTGCCGGACACTGACGATCTGATTGCCACCCGGATGCGGGCCGCAGGTGCCATCCTGATCGGCAAGACCAATACGCCGGAATTTGGGCTGGGATCGCACACGTTCAATCCGGTCTATGGTGCAACGCGCAACCCTTATGACGCCAATCGTACCTGCGGTGGTTCGTCCGGCGGGGCGGCGGTTGCCTTGGCGACGGGCATGGTTGCGCTGGCCGATGGCTCGGACATGATGGGCAGCTTGCGCAACCCGGCTGCATGGAACAACGTTTACGGCTTTCGGCCAAGCTGGGGCAGGGTGCCTTCCGATCCCGTGGGCGACAGTTTTTTGCATCAGTTGTCGACACTGGGCCCCATGGCGCGCTGCCCCGAAGACCTGGGTGTTCTGCTTGATGTCATCTCGGGTCCGGATCCGCGCTTGCCGTTGGCCGCTGAAAGTGCCCCGGTGTCGCCGGTGACCGCCGCCGATTTGCACGGGCTGCGGATCGGGTGGCTTGGCGACTGGGGCGACGCTTTTCCGACCGAGCCCGGTATTCTCGACATCTGCAAAGACGCGATGGGCGTATTCGAAACGCGTGGAGCGCAGGTTGAGGACATCCCCCCGCCTTTCGATGCTGAAAAACTCTGGACCAGCTGGATCACCTTGCGGTCGTTCAGCGTGGCCGCAGGGCTGGAACCTTTGGCTTCGCAAAAAGAGCATTTGAAAGACACGGCGCAATGGGAGCTGGATCGGGGGCTGGCGATGAGTGCGATGGAGGTGCACCACGCCAGTGTCATCCGCTCGGAATGGTTCCGTTGCGCGGCGAACCTGTTCGAACGGTTTGACGCGTTGGTTCTGCCGTCTGCTCAGGTCTGGCCGTTCTCGGTTGATCTGCCTTACCCGACAGAGATCGCGGGCCGGGCCATGGATACCTATCACCGATGGATGCATGTCACGGTACCGGTCAGCCTGATCGGCCTGCCTTGTCTTGCTGCGCCCGCGGGGTTTGGCACGCAGGGGCTGCCCATGGGGTTTCAACTGTTCGGACCCAGAGGATCGGATCGAAAACTATTGTCAGTCGGAGCGGCTTACCACGCCGAAACAGATTGGCCGAACAAGAGGCCGGCGATGCCATAACGCCGGTCAGGGAGGAGGAAGACAACATGGACAAACCCTTTGGTGTTCCGGATATGCGACCGGTCGATACCGCCATGCTGCGCACTGCTTTGAAGCGCGCCTGGGCCGACTTTCGCCGCGCACCGCTGTTCGGCCTTGTTTTTGCGGGGTTTTACGTACTGTCCGGGTGGGCGATGGCATGGGTGACAGTTCAGACCGGAACAACCTTCTGGCTGGTGCTGGCGGCCATCGGGTTTCCGTTGATCGGCCCGTTTGCCGCTGTTGGTCTGTACGAGGTTTCGCACAGGTTGGAACAAGGCGAGCCGCTCGATTTTGGCGCGATCTTCGGGGTCGTGATGCAGCAAAGCCGCAGACAACTGCCCTCGATCTGCGCGATCATAGTCGTCGTGTTTCTGTTCTGGTTTTTTCTGGGGCACATGATCTTTGCCCTGTTCATGGGGTTGGCGACGATGACCAACGTGTCAACCTCGCTTGAGGTGTTTCTGACGCTGAATGGCCTGACAATGCTGGCAGTCGGCACGGCAGTCGGGGCGGTTTTTGCGACCGTTCTGTACATGATCACCGTTCTGTCGATTCCGTTGCTGCTGGATCGTGAACTGGATTTCGTGACGGCCATGATCACCAGCTTTACCTACGTGTCAAAGAACTACCCAGTGATGCTGGCCTGGGGCGCGTTCATCGCGGTGCTGACATTTCTGGCGATGGTGCCCTGGTTTCTGGGGTTGCTGGTGGTCCTGCCGCTGCTGGGGCATGCCAGCTGGCATCTGTACCGGCAGATCACGCAGAACGATGAAGGGAAAACACCAACCTGAGACGGTAGGTTACAGGTGCTGAGCCACGTTGTTCGTCGACAATCGTGCAGCAGCAAAAATGGCCGTCGAGTCGTGCCCAAGGTATTTCAGCACAACGGGTTCGGGCCTTGTCGCATTTGCCGGACTGATGACCGACCCACGCCAATGAACTGCCGTTCCCGTAGGGTCCGGCGAGATCAGATAGACCCGGCTGTTGTGACCTTCCCGCTGCGAGGTCAGCATATAGACAGTGTCACCGCTTGAGGCCGCTATCCCCTGTATTTCCCGGGCTTTCGGTGTTGCCTCGGGCATTGCCGCACGCGACACGTAGCCACGGATCAACGTACATTGGGCCAGGGGTCGGGCGTGCAGCAGGGTCATCCGGTGTTCAGCCGAAAGGCTTTCGATCACCGCGTAGAACCCGGGTGAAAACAGGGATTTCTCGATCGCATCCGCACCCGAGCCCAGAAACTCTGTCAGCGCCGGAGTTGCGGGGTGTTCTTCGATCTTTTCGATCTCGTCCAGCGGTTTCAGAAGAATGCGGGCATCGACATCGAAGAACCGGCAAATACGGTCCAGCACATCCGGTCTGGGAACGCTTTCACCGGAAAGATATCTGTTGAACTGGGTGCGGTTCACGCCAAGTTGGCGGCACAGCGCCGAGACCGAGCGATATCGCTTTGCCAATTGCCGAAGGTTCGCACCAAACATTGCGCGAAGCTCAGCAGGACTGCGAATGTCGTCGGTCATGGGTGCCCACGTCTTGCTCAGTTTCCGGAAGAAACCATCTTCGCACAGAAGCCAAAGCCCGGTGCGCATCGAAAAATCGTACAGAATGACCCCAAGCAACGTATCCCCACGTCGCGTTGCGGCTTCAAGGCTAACGGCCCTATGCGCAAAGGCAATAGGCTTTATCTGAAAATGACTGATCTTTAACCGGAAAAGCTGACCTTATGGCAATTTTAGCGCATTCAGATCGCCAAAGTTGCATTGCATATCGCCGGCCACTCTTAAAAGTGTTCCCGCCTTGGCCGCAAGACAAGTGCCAAGGCGGGACAGGTCGATCAATCGCCGCGCAGCAGGGCCGCCACGCCGGTACGGGCGATTTCCATCAAGCCCAGGGGGCGCATCAGATCGGCAAAGGCGTCGATCTTGTCGGGCGCGCCGGTGATCTCAAAAATGAAAGAATTCAGGGTACTGTCGACTACATTGGCGCGGAAGATATCGGCCAGTCGCAGCGCTTCGACCCGCTTGTCGCCTTCGCCGACGACCTTGATGATCGCCAGTTCACGCTCGACCGATGCGCCCTCGACCGTCAGATCATGCACGTCACGCACCGAGACAATGCGCCCAAGCTGCGCCTTGATCTGTTCGATCACCTGCGGCGTGCCGGTGGTGACAATGGTGATGCGGCTCAGGTGGCCGGTATGATCCACCTCGGCGACGGTGAGGCTTTCGATGTTATAGCCGCGGCCCGAAAACAAGCCGATCACACGCGCCAGTACGCCCGGTTCGTTTTCGACCAGAACCGCGATGGTATGGCGTTCCTGCACGTCCGAGAAGGTGGGCCGTAGGTTATAGGCCGAATGGCGGGTGGAGCCTTTTTTGATATGTAGGGCAGACATTTATGTCCCTTTCATCATCCTTGACAGGTTGGGCGCAGCGCGGCGCTCAATCAAAACTGTCGAATTATGTTAAACCAGAACCGAGCCCTTGGAGTCGATTACGCCCTGCGTCTCGGCTTCGCCCAGAAGCATCTCGTTATGCGCCTTGCCCGACGGGATCATGGGGAAGCAGTTCTCGTGCTTTTCGACCAGACAGTCGAAGATCACTGGACCGTCATAATTGATCATCTCCATGATCGCATCGTCCAGATCGGCGGGGTCGGAACACAGGATGCCTTTCGCACCAAAGGCCTCGGCGAGTTTGACGAAATCGGGCAGGGCCTCGGACCAGGAATGCGAATACCGCTCGCCATGCAGCAGCTCCTGCCACTGGCGCACCATGCCAAGGCGCTCGTTGTTCAGGATGAACTGTTTCACCGGCAGACGATACTGAACGGCGGTGCCCATTTCCTGCATGTTCATCAACCACGAAGCCTCGCCAGCGACGTTGATCACCAGCGCGTCCAGATGTGCCATCTGCACCCCGATCGAGGCGGGGAAGCCATAGCCCATCGTGCCCAGCCCGCCCGAGGTCATCCAGCGGTTGGGGTCTTCGAACCCAAGGTACTGTGCCGCCCACATCTGATGCTGACCCACTTCGGTGGTGATGTAGCGATCATGCTTTTTCGTCAGCTCTTCAAGACGTTGCAGCGCGTATTGCGGTTTGATCGACTTCTCGCTGTTGGTGAACGCCAGACAGTTGATCTTGCGCCATTCCGCAATCTGGTTCTGCCATTGTTTAACATTCGCGGCGTCCGTCTTGCGCCCGCGCGACTTCCAGATCTTCAGAATATCCTCGAGCACATGCGCCACATCGCCGACGATCGGGATGTCCACCCGGATGACCTTGTTGATCGAGGACGGATCAATGTCGATATGTGCTTTCTTCGAGTTCGGCGAGAACGCATCGATACGCCCGGTGATCCGGTCATCGAACCGCGCACCGATATTGATCATCAGATCGCAATCATGCATCGCCATGTTGGCCTCGTAGAGACCATGCATCCCGAGCATTCCCAACCAGTTTTCGCCCGAGGCAGGATAGGCGCCAAGGCCCATCAGGGTTGAGGTGATCGGAAAGCCCGTTGCATCCACCAGTTCACGCAGCAACTGGCTTGCCGCGGGGCCGGAATTGATAACGCCACCGCCGGTATAGAAGATCGGTTTCTTTGCGGTTTCGATCGCGGCAACCAATTCGGTGATCTCTTCCAGATCTCCTTTCATCGCTGGTTGGTAATGCGAGGTCGAAGGTTTCGGGCTGGCATATTCGCCCGACGCGAACTGCACATCCTTCGGGATGTCGATCAGCACCGGGCCGGGGCGGCCCGAGGTGGCGACATGGAATGCCTCGTGCAGGGTTTCAGCCAGCAAGTCCGTATCCTTCACCAGCCAGTTATGCTTGGTGCAGGGGCGGGTGATGCCAACGGTGTCGGCCTCTTGAAACGCGTCCGACCCGATCATGAAGGTCGGGACCTGTCCGGTCAGAACCACGATCGGGATCGAATCCAGCAACGCATCGGTCAGACCGGTGACAGCATTGGTGGCACCGGGGCCGGAGGTGACAAGCGCGACGCCCGGTTTTCCGGTCGATCGGGCATAACCTTCGGCCGCGTGGATCGCGCCCTGTTCGTGACGCACCAGAATGTGGCGAATGTCGTTTTGCAGAAAGATCTCATCATAGATCGGTAGCACGGCGCCACCGGGGTATCCGAATACCGTGTCCACGCCCTGATCCTTGAGGGCCTGAACCACCATCTTTGCGCCGGTCATCTCACGTGTCATCTGCTTTGCTCCGTTCGCGACATGTGTCTTGCGTTCGACAAAAAAAAGCCCCCGAGATTTTCGGAGGCGCATGGGTTCGATTATGGTTTACCGTTACCGGCCCATGCGCGTGGTTCCTACGATTACGACTAGCGTTCTCATCGCCAGAGGCTCCTTTTGCTTGGAGGCGACATTATGGTCGGGGGGAAGGGGCGTCAACAGGCAATTGCACCAATTTTCTATCTCAGCAGCGGTATTTTGCGACATTTTATTGCGCAGATTGCCGCATGTCGGGAATTTCCGGGAATTCGGTGTGTGAATTGGCCGTTTTGTGCACGGATCAGGCGGTCTGAAAGCGTCAGGCCGATGTCCGAAACGGGCATGATCATTACTTTTTTCTGCGCCACGCTGAGCGTGCAGGGGGCAAAACCCGGAGGCTTAGAATGTTGCAGGACCTGGTTGATCTTGGCCGCTATCCAATCGATCGCCCCGATTCACCGGCTTATGATCGGCTGATCGAGGATTTGAGACGCGAATTGGAGCAGGATGGATGTGCTGTTCTGCCTGGTTTCGTGCACGACGCAGGGGTCAAGCTACTGGTGCAAGAAGCCGAGGGGGTGGCGCCCAAGGCGCATCGGTCCTTCAACAGAACCAACGCCTATTTCACGAAGGACGATCCAAGGCTTGGCATCGCCCATCCGATCCGCCGGTTCTATGATCGTTCGAACGCCTTTGTTCCGGCCGACAATCTTTCGAAATCCGGCCCGCTGCGGCGCATTTACGAGTTCGACGGTTTTCTTCCCTTTGTCCGCGATGCCCTGAATGAACCCGAAGACCGTTTTTTTCGCTACGATGATCCATTGGCGGATGTGATCATCAATGTCGTGGAGGAAGGGCAGGGCTTTCCCTGGCATTTCGACACCAACAACTACACCGTGACGCTGGCCATCCAGAACGCAGAGACGGGCGGCGCGTTCGAGTACGCGCCCAACCTGCGCACGGCAGAGGATGAAAACTTTGATCTCGTGGCTGCGGTTCTCGATGGGAACATGGGGCGCGTTCGCCGGTTGGATCTGCGGCCGGGGGATTTGCAGATATTCAAGGGCCGGTATTCACTGCACCGGGTTGCTCCGGTCAGAGGCAAGCGCCGCCGCTATGTCGGCATCTTTTCCTTTGTCGAGGCTGAAGGCATGTGCGGTGGGGTCGAGCGGACGCAGCAATTGTATGGCCGCGTTTTGCCGCATCATTACAAGCGCGCGGGGCTGCGCAAGGATCAATTGCTGGATTGAATGTCCAACCTCGGTACAATGCATCTGTTTCCTGTTCGGAGAGTCAGATGCCCAAGATTTTGCAGCTTACACCATTTGTGTTGTGCTCGTCCCTGAAGGACCAGATCGACTTCTATTGTAATCGCCTTGGGTTCACCTGTGGGTTCACGCAGGACAATTATGCCTTTTTGAAACGTGGTCCTGTTGCGATCCGCCTTTTGGAGTGCCCACCCCGGGATGATGGCAAGCCATTGGGTGATGAACACTCCTTCTATATCGATGTTGAAGATATCGATGGGCTTTATGACAGCCTGCGCGACGGATTGGCCGATCTGCCTGAAGGCCGTGTCAGGTCGCCGTTCAATCAGCCATACAATCAGCGTGAATTCCACGTTCTTGACGAAGACGGGACATTGGTTTTTTTCGGAGAAGGTATCTGACCCGGCGCGTAGCGCTCCCGCCCATCGTCAATGCGACTGCGTCGCATATCCTCTGGTTGGGCCGGGCAGCGCTGCGCGCTGCGGGCGCGTGCAGATCAGAAACCGACGCCAGTGCCTTGCAGTACGCCGTGTTCCAACGCGTAGCGTGTCAGCCCGGCGGTTGAAGAGATGCCAAGCTTGCGCTTGATATTCTTGCGGTGCGTTTCGACCGTCCGCACGGAAATATCCAGCGTTTGCGCAACTTCCTTGTTGGATTTGCCCTGCGCCAGTTCCAGCAGAATGGTCTGTTCACGTCCGGTCAGCGCTTCGCGCGTGGTGTCGCCCTTGGGTTTCAATGATCCGCTGGCGCCTGTGCACAGATACTGTTCACCCCGCATCACCGCGTCGATGGCCTGCTTGATCTCATCAGTGGGCACATCCTTGAGCACATATCCTTTGGCACCGTGGCTGAGCGCGGTCGATATGTATTCCGGGCTGTCATGCATCGACAGGATCAGGATGCGGGTTTCCGGCAATCGTTCCAGGATGATTTCCGTCGCGCTGAGACCACCAAGCCCGGGCATGTTCAGATCCATCAGGATCACATCCGGGGCAAGGTCAACGGCCTGATCCACTGCCGCCTGTCCGCTGCCAAGCGTGCCGACCACTTCGATCTCATCATAGCTTTCCAGGATGGACTGAATGCCCTCGGCCACCATGGGATGGTCGTCGACGATAAGAACTCGGATGCTTTCGGCGCTCATGTGCCGGCCTTTCGGTTCGGGGTTGCGTCTTCCTGCGGTGGCAGAAGGTGGCTCAGCGGCAGGCTGACTTCGATGACGGTGCCGCCACGCGGTCCGCGTGATGACAGAATGCGCAGGGACCCGTCAAGCTGTTCGATGCGCTCTTGCATGTTGCGCAACCCGATCCCGGTGCTGGGGGTACCCGGATCGGTCCGCATGCCCCGGCCATTGTCGGTGATCCGCATGGTTGCCCCTTTCTTGTGCCCGCGCAGGTCTATCGTAACATGCGTGGCGCCCGAGTGGCGCTCGATATTGGTCAGCGCTTCCTGGGCAATGCGATACAGGGCAATCTTGCTGTCCTGATCCAGCCGGTTGCGGAATACTACGGTCGAGAATTCCGTCTCGATCCCGGTGCGGTCCCGGAAATCGTCGGTCAGAGCTTTCAGCGCGGGCCCAAGGCCCAGATCGTCCAGTGCGCCGGGGCGCAGGTCGCGACTGATGCGGCGGACCTCGGTGATGGCAGTGCCAAGATGGTCAATCCCTTTGTCCAGCGGATCGCGCGCGCCCGCATCATCGCCACGGGACAGGCGGCGCCGTGCGTTGTCCAGCGCATAGCGTACACCGACCAGAATCTGGCTGATGCCGTCATGCAGTTCACGGGCAACCCGGCCTCGTTCTTCTTCCTGCGCATCAAAGACGCGCTGGGTCAGTTCCTTCAGCTTGGCGTCCGCAAGTCTGCGCTCGCGGATGTTCAGCAGCATGCCCGATGCAAAGACGATGAGCACCGCCGCCACGACGATTGCGCCGATATACATGAAAGTGCGCTGAACGCGGGCCTCGACTTCGGCCCTTGCATTGGCCACCGTTGCGACGATGTCGTCGATGAAGACACCGGTCCCCACGACCCAGCGCCAGTCCTGAAGCCCGACGACATAGGCGATCATCTGCGCCTCTTCCCCGGTCGAAGGCTTCTGCCACATGAAGCTGTGCCAACCAGCCCCCTGGCGGGCGAGGCGGATGAACTCGTCAACGATCGGGGTACCATCGCTGTCCGTCAGCCCCTCCCAGTTTCGATTGATGAATTGCGTCTGGCGCGGGCTGACCAGATTGTTGCCGTCATAATCGTAGACAAAGAAGAACCCATCCTGACCATAGATCATTGCCGACAGGATCTGGGACACGAGGTTTTTTGCGACCTCGTCATCAGGCTCGGCCCGGCCATAGATGTACGCGAACCCGTTGCGGGCCTGTGTCACGTAGTTGCGCAGCTCTTCCTTCTTGGCTTCGATCAGGCTGCGTTCCAGCGCTTCGATCTCACGCTCGGCGGTCGCGCGGGCCTCGTAGGTGACAAGCATGGCAATTGCCGCCACGGCCACGACCAGCGGGATTGCCGCCACCAGCGACAATTTCTGCGCATAGGTCAGCGAGACCAGATGTCGGAGTCTTTGCATGGACGAATCGATACGCAAGCAGCGGCGAAAATGCAAAAAGATTGGGCTTTGTCCCGCAAATACGATGATGATCATCATAACTGCTGGGCTTCACCGCCCGATTTCTGGTCGAAAAAAGCAAAGAAATCGATTCTCTACGCAGTAGTAGGTATTCCCTTTCACTTCGGCCACATTAGGCTGACGCGCACTGAATGCGACAGGTCCGGTTCTGCCGGATCGTGACTATGAAGGGGAGGAACACTCATATGGATCGTCGTTCATTTCTAAAAAAATCCGCGCTGGGCGGCTCGGCGGCTGCGGCAACTGCTTTGGCAGCACCGGCTTATGCGCAGGGACAGCGTACTCTGACCATGGTGACCTCGTGGGGTCGTGGTCTGGCGGGTGTGTTTGACAGCGCGCAGCGGTGTGCCGACAGCATCAACGCCATGTCGGATGGCAGCCTGAATGTTGAAATCAAGGCAGCGGGCGAGCTGGTTGGCGCGTTCGAAGTATTTGACGCCGTGTCGTCAGGTCAGGCCGACATGTATCACGCGGCCGACTATTACTTTGTGGGTCAGCACCCGGGCTATGCGTTCTTCACGGCCGTGCCTTTCGGTATGACGGCACAGGAACTGGTGAACTGGTACTATCATGACGGCGGGATGGAGCTGCATGACGAGCTGGGCGAAATCTTTGGCCTGAAGTCCTTCCTGGCCGGCAACACCGGTGCGCAGGCGGGTGGCTGGTACTCGAAAGAGATCAACAGCCCCGAAGACTTCAACGGTCTGAAGTTCCGTATGCCGGGTCTGGGCGGCAAGGCGCTGGGTAAACTGGGCGCATCGGTCCAAAACATTCCGGGGTCGGAAGTGTATCAGGCGCTGTCGTCCGGCGCGATCGACGGTACCGAGTGGATCGGTCCATGGGCCGACGAAAAGGCCGGCTTCCAGGAAATCACCAAGACCTACTACACTGCGGGCTTCCACGAGCCGGGCGCAGGTCTGTCGCTGGCAACCAACCGCGACGTGTTCAATGAACTGACCCCGGCACAGCAGAAGATCATCGAGATCGCTGCTGCAGAAGCGCACCAGTGGAACCTGGCACAGTTCCTGGCCAACAACGGCGCAGCGCTGCAGCGCCTGCAGGCGGGTGGCGTCAAGGTTCTGGAATTCCCGGACAGTGTCTGGGACGCGTTTGGTCAGGCAAGCCAGGAAGTTCTGGACGAGAACATGGGCGATGAGCTGTTCAAGAAGATCCATGACAGCGCAATGACGTCGATGGCTGCTTCGTCTGCCTGGAACAACCTGTCGTCGGGTGTCTACACTGCTCAGCGTGACCGTGTTCGCGGCTAAGCCTTTCTGATCCAAGGACAACCGGTTCCCCCGCGCGGCGGGGGAACCTTTCCCGTTGCGCTTGAAGACTTGGGCAAGCAACAATAATCCATGCGCAACTGAGACGACCTGGGGACAACATGCAGGACGAAAACGGTATCTCGTTCTTCGGCGCCCTGTGGAATGGACTGGTCTGGTTCATTCAGAGCATTGCCGAAGCCTTCTATAATTTCGGATACGCCATCACGCATCCGCAGCTCTGGCTGGACTGGTCCGACAAGGCGTCGATCATGCGCTTTGTCTATTACGGCGGTTCGGTCGAGTTCTTCTTTGTGGTGTTCACGTTCTTTCTGGTTCTGACGGCCATCGGGCTGTACTACCGGAACTTCATGTGGGCCATCGTGCGGGGCCTTGAGGGGTTTGCCAACACCACCGGGCGCTTCTTTGCCTGGGCGGGGCTTCTGATGGTGATCCAGCAGATCGTGATCGTTTTCATGCAGCGGGTCTTTACCAGACCCGATATGTCGTTTGGTTTGGGTATTCCGTTCCAGATGGACATCAGCTGGTTCGCGGAAGAACTGAAGCTTTACAACGCGATGGTTGTCTGCCTGTGCTGTACCTACACATTCGTGCAGGGTGGGCATGTCCGCGTTGACCTCATCTATGCCGGCATCAGCCACCGGGCCAAACGGGTGGTGGATATGTGTGGTGCGGTTTTGTTCATGATGCCCATGGCCGTCCTGACCTGGATGTATGGCTGGTACTTCATGTGGCGGCACCTGATCGTGCCGAAACCTTCGGCCAGTGACACGCTGGACCGACTGGTGGCCAAGTCCCGTGCGCTGCGCTGGAACGTGGAAACCATTGGGTTCAGCCCCAACGGATTCAACGCCTACTTCCTGTTCAAGATCTTGCTGGTGGCCTTTGCGGCCATGGTGTTCCTGCACGCAATCGCATTCCTGTACCGGTCGTATCTGGAATACGTGGAAGGGCCGGAAAGCACCGGAAAATACCTCGACAAGGACAGCCTTGGTGAGGGTGAAGAAGCCTATGAAGGCGCACATTAGGGACGGAGACCCAGACTATGTTGTTCGGACTTGATGGCGTCGAGATAGGCCTCATTATCGTATTTTTCTGCCTCTTCGGAGGCATCCTTTCCGGCTTCCCGGTGGCCTTTGCCATCGGCGGCGCCGGAGTGATTTCCTTTGGGATCATCGCGGCACTGGACAGTGCCGGGCTGTTGATCCACCAGGCAATCGACACAGGCTCGCAAGCCTATCGGGATATTGTAAATTCCGGGGTAAAACCTGATGTCATATCGGTATTCCGTTACCCGGATTTGCCAAGGATAGCCGAGCCGGTCTTTGTCTCTGGCTGGGAAACCGCGCTGGACCGCAACGTGTCGTTCATCGTCAATCGCATGAACGAGCGCGTACTGGCAGGGCAGTCCATTGAGACCCTGTTGGCCGTGCTGATGTTCGTTCTGATGGGGATCACGCTGGAACGCTCCAAGATCGCGAACGATCTGCTGACGACGATGGCGCGCGTCTTTGGACCGCTTCCGGGTGGTCTGGCCGTGTCCATCGTGGTTGTGGGGGCGTTCTTGGCGGCCTCTACCGGCATCGTCGGCGCGACCGTGGTGACCATGGGCCTGCTGGCCTTGCCGACCATGCTGCGGAACAACTACTCGCCCGAGCTTGCCACGGGTGTGATCGCGGCGTCGGGGACGCTGGGGCAGATCATTCCGCCGTCTATCGTGATCGTTCTGCTTGGCACATTGGCGGGTGATCTGTATTCCACGGCGCAAGAGACACGGGCTGTCGAGGCCGGCTGTACCGATGCGCTGACCTATTTGGGAGAGCCGGCGGTTGTCTCGGTCGGAACCTTGTTCCAGGCGGCGCTTTTGCCGGGGATCCTTCTGGCGCTGCTCTATGCGTTGTATGCCTTTGGCTATGCGCTGCTGAATCCACACAAGGCACCTGCCGTTGCAATGTCGGGTGGCTCAGGTGAGCCGATCACCCGTTCTGAAGGTCTGACCTGGCTGCTGGGCGCACCGGTTGCGTTGATCGTCGGCGCGGTGTTGCTGGGCAATGTCGGCGTGATCGGCAGCCAGAGCGTCTCGGTCTCGGCTTTCTCGGATATCGGGCAGGGCGCATCGCTGCGTACCAACGTGTCGGAAGAATGCAAGGCTTCGATGATCGATCTGCATGGTCAGGCCGCCTGGGATCAGGCCGTCGCCGAGCAGGAAGCCATTGATGCCGCCGGCGGTGCGGCTGAATCTCACCGCCTGACCGAAGAAGAACTGACCGTCGCAAAACAGGAAATGATCGCATCAGCCGCGCCAATTGGCACAGGTGTCGCGATCACCGTCGTGCTGTTGGGTCTTACCCTGGTGCTGGGCCGTGGCATCGCCCCTTCGCGTGCGCCACAGCCGCTTATCGTTGGTGCGATTGGTCTGCTGCTTATGGTATTGGTCGATATCCTGCTGATTTCGCCCACGACATCTTCGGGGGCAACGTTCCTGTTGCTCGCGTTGCCCTTCGCACTGACCATGTATGGTTGCAGGGAAGCCGCGGCGCGATGTGCGACCAATGACCTGATCCGCGTGGTCTTCCCGCCACTGGTTCTGATCATCGCGGTTCTGGGCTCGATCCTGGGCGGTGTGACCAACCCGACGCCGGCGGCGGCGCTGGGGGCGGGTGGCGCCATCATGCTGGCGGCCTATCGCAAGCTTCAGGACCAGGGGCGATCGGGCAAGGTGATCATCTGGTCGACCTTTGCCGTGATCATCGCCTTGCTGATGGGGGTGAACTTTGACCTGCGGGTCAATCAGGGCAATGTGACCTTGGAGACCTGGATCGCCTTCATCATCGCGTATGCGGCTTATCTGTACGCCTTGTTCGGCCTGCTGTTCGGGTGCTGGGTGCTGTACTCCAGCGGAGTTCTGACCCCGGTGGTGCGTGAGACGGCCAAGGTGACATCGATGGTGTTCACCATCCTGATCGGATCGCAGTTGCTGAACCTGGTGGTGATCTCGTTCGGAGGGGAGCACTATATCCAGCAATTCCTGAAGAGTTTTGACAACGAATTCACGGTCTTCCTGATCGTGATGCTGGTGTTGTTCATTCTGGGATTCGTGCTGGATTTCCTCGAGATCATCTACATCGTGATCCCCATCGTGGGGCCGGTGATCTATGGCGGGTCGTTCGACCCGAAATGGGTGACGATCATGGTGGCGGTGAACCTGCAAACATCCTTCCTGACACCACCGTTCGGGTTCGCGTTGTTCTATCTGCGGGGGGTTGCGCCGAAGGAAGTGACGACGGGCCATATCTATCGCGGGATCATACCGTTTGTTCTGATCCAGGTGGTGGGGATCGCAATCCTGTGGTTCTTCCCGGCGATTGTCACGATCGTGCCGGACCTGATCCCGAACTGATCCGGACCATCAATATGCAAAAGGGGGCCTTGGGGCCCCCTTTTTCTTGATTGTTGGGGGGAAGGGGCCAGCCCCTTCTTGCCCTGCGGCCAATTCATCCCCGGGATATTTTGGGCCAGATGAAGAAGCGGATCAGGTGAATTGGATCAGGTCCCAGCGGTTGCCATAAGGATCGCGCCAGACGGCGACAGTGCCATAGGATTCACTGCGGGGATCTTCTTCGAAATGGACCCCGTTGGCACGCATCTGTGAGTAGTCGCGGAGGAAATCATCGGTTTGCAGGAAGAATCCGACGCGGCCACCGGTCTGGCTGCCTATGGCGGCGCGCTGTTCAGGCCCGTCGGCCTTGGCCAGAAGAAGGGCGCTGCCGTCTGAACCCGGCGGTGCGATCAGGACCCAGCGTTTTCCGCCTCCGAGATCTAAATCCTTCAAGAGCTTGAAACGGAGTTTTCCTGTGTAAAACGAGATGGCTTCATCGTAGTCCGGCACCACGAGGGTGACGGCGTGCAGGTTCTGTTTCATGGGGTGGTCAGCCCTTGGTCGGGTGGCGGTCGGGAAGCTGGATATTGGCCACCTGCTCGGCAATCGGAGCGGTGGACAGGGGGTGCCGTGAGGAAGCGCAGAAGGTATCAGGATCCGTGATCTTTTGCCATTCGCCCTGAACATAGGCCTCAAGCCCGGAGAATTTTGCCTTGTAGCCCATCTTGGGGCTGCCGGGGACCCAATAGCCCAGGTAGATATAGGGCAGGCCCGCTTCACGCGCGATCTCGATATGGTCCAGGATCATATAGGTGCCCAGAGAATTCTGAGGCTGGTTCGGATCGTAGAAGGAATAAACCATGCTCAGCCCATCATCGAGCACATCGGTCAGGCTGACAGCGATCAGGTCGCCGGTTTCCGGATCTGCATATTCCACCACGCGGCTTCGAATCGGCGTTTCTTCGATCATTGCCGCAAACTCGAACACGTCCATGTCGGCCATGCCGCCGTCGGCGTGCCGGGTATCAAGATAGCGGCGGAACAGCTCATACTGCTCGTCCGTGGCCCAGGGCGACGTGGCACGGCGTTGCAGATATCCGTTGCGTTTCACCGCGCGTTTCTGGCTTTTTGTCGGGCGGAACGCCGAGACGTCGATCCGGGCGGACAGGCAGGCTGCGCAATCTGTGCAGGAGGGGCGGTAGAGTACATTCTGCGACCGGCGAAACCCCTGCTGTGACAGGGAATTGTTCAGCTGTTCCGCGCCTTCGCCCTGGAGCGCGGTGAACAGCTTACGCTCCATCCTGCCGTCGAGATAAGGGCAGGGTTGCGGGGCCGTGACATAGAATTGTGGCGCAATTGGCAGCGTGTGTCGCATGAAGTTCCCAGGTAGCCTCGGGTGGGATGATAGCAACCGTTCCCGAGGCCGCCAAGTGTTTCGCGCAACCGCGTGTCAGGCCCGTCGATTGATCATGACCGTGCCCAGAAAACTGTCGGTCAGGCCCTGGCCGCGGGCGCTGGTCAGCATCATGATCACCGAGATGATCTGAATCACAGCGACCGCCATGCTGACGAAATAGCCGGCAGTGTGGGCGATGGCCTTGCCCATATCCATCCGCTCTCCGAATGCGTCGCGCAATTCGATTCCCATGAACCGCATGCCCAGTGTGGCCGAGCCGTTGGTGATGGTTACTACGCGATAGACAAAGCTGATGACGGCATAGATCACGGCCAGAAAAAACAGACCGAGGCCTGCGCTCAACAGGATCGCCACCGTGCAGAGCAGCGAGATGAAGGCGACATCAAACAACCACGCGACAAAGCGTTTGCTTGTCACTGAGTTGTAGAATTCTGGTTGGGTATCCGGGTCGGGCAGGTGATTCATTCGTCAGGTCCGAAAAAAAGGGTCAGGGTACCCTGTCCCGGAATGCCGGGACAGGGCAAGGTCAATCAGGCAGGCGTGGCTTTGCCGTCGTCTTCATGGTTCTCGCGGGCGCGTTCGTCCATGAACTCGTCGAATTCGGCCTTGTCCTTGGCATCACGCAGGCGGCGCAGGAACGCCTCGAAGTCCTGCTGTTCGCGTTCAAGGCGGGCCAGTGTATCTGCCTTGTAGGCGTCAAATGCGCTGTTGCCGGACGGCTTCATCGCGCTCATGTGGCTGTGCCAGGATTTGCGGCGGTTGCAGGATTTGCTGAACATGCGTTTGCTCCAGATCATGTAAGCCAGAAGGGCCAGGCCAACAGGCCAGAAGAAGATGAAACCAAGGACCATGGCGGCGATCCACGCCCCTTTGCCTTTGTCATCCAGCCAGGCCTCAATTCGGTAAAGCCATCCCGGATTCGCGGGGACGGCGGGGTCGGACAATGCGGTCATTTGAGCTCTCCAGGGTTGATGTAAATTCTTTTCACATTGTCTAGATGGGGTCCCTGTCGGGTGTTGCAAGGGGATAATGTGAAAAAGATTTACATTGAGCAAATCGGTTGACGATAAACATCTTCAGTCTCAGGGTGCGTAAATGGAAATGACAGAACACAAAACGGCACCTGCGCTGAATGAAATCCTCGAACTGGAAAGGCAGGTCTGGATGGCGCTGGTCGAGGGCAACGCAAGCGCGGACCGGGCTTTGCTGAGCGTCGATTTTCTTGGGGTCTATCCGACGGGATTTGCCAATCGTGACGATCATGTTGGGCAATTCGCGGATGCGCCGACAATGGCCGCGTTTGATCTGAGCGACGCGAGATTGCGCGTTCTGACACCGGATATCGTCCTGTTGACTTATAGAGCCGACTACCTGCGCCCGGGTGCGACAACGCGCGAGGCGATGCTGATTTCGTCGTTGTGGGAACGCAGAAACGACGTTTGGGTCAACAGTTTCAGTCAGGACACGCCGGTTCAGAAAACCTGATCAGAATGCCCCATTGACGATCACGCGCCGCGATGCGCAGTTTGCGCGTATGACAGACGCTCTTGCCATTACACGACTTCCGCGTTCTTTCGATCCATTCCTGGGCGACGAAGCGCGGGCCCTGATGCCTGATATGCCGGCCGAGATGGCGGAATTGGTGGCGGGCACCGCCGGTTCGAGCCCCTATCTGAAAGGTCTGATCGAACAAGAGAAAGACTGGCTGCCCGAGGCCCTGATGCGCCCGGATCAGGCATTGGCTGACGTCATGGCTGCCGCGCGTGATCTGCCGCCGGATCAGTTGAAACCCGGATTGCGGCAGGCCAAGCGGCGTATGGCTCTGCTCACGGCGTTGGCCGATATTGCAGGTGCGTGGCCATTGGAGAAGGTCACGGCGGCCCTGACCGATTTCGGTGCGCTGGCCGCCGATGTTGCGGCCAAGGCCGAGATCGCAACACTGATCCGGCGCAAGAAGCTGCCGGGTATGACCGAGGAAGATGTCGAAACCGCAGCCGGGTTGGTCATCCTGGCGATGGGAAAGATGGGCGCGCATGAGCTGAACTACAGCTCGGACATCGATCTGATCGTCCTGTTCGATGAAACGCGCTTTGACCCCGATGACTTTTACGAGGCCCGGCACGGTATGGTTCGGGCCACGCGCAACTTTTGTGCGACGTTGAGCGAAAAGACGGCGGACGGCTATGTCTTCCGCACGGATCTGAGGTTGCGCCCCGATCCCGCCGTGACACCGGTTTGCATGGCGATGGAGGCCGCTGAGCGGTATTACGAAAGCCTCGGCCGTACGTGGGAGCGGGCCGCTTATATCAAGGCACGGCCCTGTGCCGGAGATCTGGCTGCGGGGCAGCGTTTCCTTGACGGCCTGCGCCCCTTTGTCTGGCGCCGCCATCTGGATTTTGCCGCCATTCAGGACGCCCATGACATGCGCCTGCGCATCCGCGAAAACAAAGGCACCGGAGGGTCTTTGTCGATCCCCGGTCACGACATGAAACTGGGGCAGGGCGGTATCCGTGAGATCGAGTTTTTCACGCAAACCCGCCAGTTGATCGCCGGCGGGCGAGACGCTGACCTGCGGGTGCGCGGTACGGTTTCGGGGCTTGCGGCGCTGGCCTCCAAAGGATGGGTGCCGCAGGATGTGGCGGACAAGCTGACCGATCATTACCGCGCGCACCGCGAAGTCGAACACCGCATCCAGATGATTCATGACGCACAGACCCACAAGGTGCCGAGTTCGCCTGACGGGATCGAACGCGTTGCCTGTCTGATGGGGATCAGCAGTGCCGAGTTGACGCAAGACCTGACAAATCGCCTGACCGAGGTGCATGAGTTGACCGAAGGATTCTTTGCCCCCGGACCTGGTGCGGCACCGGTCCAAGTGCAGGATGTGGAATTCGACAAAAGCGTTTTGGCCCGCTGGACGACATACCCGGCCCTGAGGTCCCAGCGCGGCGCGCGGATTTTCGAACGTCTGCGGCCCGAGCTGTTGTCGCGTCTTGCCAAAACCGCAAAGCCCGATGAAGCGCTGATGGCTTTGGACGGGTTCCTGGCGGGCCTGCCAGCCGGGGTGCAGCTGTTTTCGCTGTTCGAGGCGAATCCGCAACTGATCGACTTGTTGATCGATATCGTTGGCACGTCGCATGCTCTGGCCTCGCACCTGTCGCGCAACGCGTCGGTGTTTGACGCGGTGATCGGGGGCAGTTTCTTTGCGGATTGGCCCGGGCAAGAGGCGTTGCAAGCGGAATTGACGCAGGCTTTGTCGGAAGAAACGGATTATGAAACCCAGCTTGATCTTGCACGGCGCTGGTGCAAGGAATGGCATTTCCGGGTTGGTGTGCATCACCTGCGCGGCCTGATCGACGGGGCGCAGGCAGGCCAGCAATATGCCGAGCTTGCGCAGTCGGTCATCGCGGCCATCCTGCCACATGTCACCGACAATTTCGCCCGCAAACACGGCCCCGCACCGGGGCGCGGCGCTGCCGTGCTTGGGATGGGGTCGCTGGGGGCGGGCCGGATCAACTCGCAATCCGATCTGGACATGATCGTGATCTACGATCCGCTGGATCAGGACATGTCCGAGGGTCCGCGCCCTTTGGCCACGCGCACCTACTACGCGCGGTTCACGCAGGCTCTGATCACGGCACTGTCCGCGCCGATGTCGCAGGGACGCTTGTATGAGGTCGATATGCGGCTGCGCCCTTCGGGCAATCAGGGGCCGGTCGCGACCAGTTGGGCCAGCTTTGTCAATTATCAGCGGAACGAAGCCTGGGTGTGGGAGCATCTGGCCCTGACCCGTGCGCATGTTGTTGCCGGAGACGTCGGGCTGGCCGAGGAAATCGAAGCCTTCCGTACCGAGTTTCTGTCGCACCCGCGAGACCGGGACAAAGTGCTGCGCGACGTGGCCGAAATGCGGTCGCGCCTGGCCGCGGCCAAGGCGCCCGCCGGCATTTGGGACGCCAAGAACGGCCCCGGCCGATTGATGGATATCGAGTTGATGGCCGAAACCGGCGCCTTGCTGGCCGGGTTCGCACAGCGTGATGTGTCCTCTGGTCTGGATGGTGCCGTCGCAGCCGGTTTGCTGGATGTCGCGCAGGCGCAATCTCTGAAAGACTGCTATGACTTATGCTGGTCCGTGCAATGCGCGGCGCGGCTGCTGTCGGGCAAGGCGATCGAAGCCGACAAGATCGGCGAAGGCGGAACTGCTTTTTTGTGCCGTGCCACCGGGTTCGAACAGGTCGAGGCGTTGCAGGCGGCATTGCTGGAGAGTTATACGACCGCAGCCGATCTGATCGGGGGCGTGATCAAGGGGGAAGAAGATGGCGCGCAGCAGTGATCCCAACGACCACAAAGGTCTGATCCGCGAAGCCTATCGAATCGAGGGCATAACCTTGCCGGAATGCCGCAGCATCTTTCTGGACTGGGCACTCAGCCTTCCCGCGGATCGCGACCAGAACACGGCGCTGACGGAACTGCACGCGGGCTATGCCCAGCAGAACCCCGATCACCCGATGACGCAGGTTCTGACCGAAGGTCTTCAGACGGCTCGGGCACCGAAACGCCGTGGCGGCTGGCGCTCCCGCAACCGCTAGGGCTTTCCCACCGGCGCGTTCAGGACTAAGAGGGCGCCATGACTCAATCTGCCGACCGCCCCCGTATCCGCCTTAAACCAAAAGCCAATGCGCGCGGCCTGCGCCATGGCTTCCCGTGGGTCTACGCCAATGACATCGTCACCGACCGCCGCACCCGCAAGATTCCAGCGGGCGCTTTGGCCGTGCTCGAAGACGACAAACGCGCGCCCATCGCGCTGGTCGCGGTCAATCCCGCGTCCAAGATCATGTGCCGGGTGCTGGATCGTGACATCGACGCGCAGCTTGACGCGGCGTGGTTCGAGAGCCGTTTGCAGCGCGCCCTTGATCTGCGAGAAAACCTGTTCGACGCCCCGTATTACCGCTTGATCCATGCCGAAGCGGACGGCTTCCCCGGCGTCATCATCGACCGCTTTGGCGAGGCCTGCGTCATTCAGCCGAACGCGGCCTGGGCCGAGGCGCACCTGGACCTGCTGACAGAGGCTCTGGTCAAAACCACAGGCGTGACCACGGTGCTGAAGAACGCCTCGGGCCGCACGCGCGGGCTAGAGGGGCTGGACGACGTCAATCAACTATTGTGCGGAACTGCGCCCGATGCACCCCTGCCGGTGCCGATGAATGGCGCCACCTACATGGCGGATCTGACCGGTGGTCAGAAGACCGGGCTGTTTTATGACCAGCGCCCCAACCACGCCTTTGCCGCGCGCCTGGTTCATCCCGATGCGCAGGTATTGGACGTGTTCAGCCATGTGGGCGGTTTCGGTCTGGCGATGCTTGCAGGCGGTGCGGGGCAGGCATTGTCCGTCGATGGCTCAGCCGCCGCGCTCGATCTGGCGAAAAAAGGAGCCGAGGCGTCGGGCCTTGCTGAAAAGTTCCAGACCCGGCAGGGCGACGCGTTCGAGGTTCTGACTCAACTGGGCGAAGAAGGCGCGCGATTTGACGTGGTGATCTGCGATCCGCCCGCGTTTGCGCCGTCCAGACAAGCGCTGGATGCGGGTCTGCGCGCGTATGAACGTGTCGCAAGACTGGCGGCGCCGCTGGTCAAACCCGGTGGTTACCTTGGCCTGTGTTCGTGTTCGCACGCCGCTGATCTGGGCCGTTTTCGTGATGCGTCTTCCCGTGGGATTGGCCGCGCCGGGCGCCAAGCCCAACTGATCCACACCGGCTTTGCAGGCCCCGATCACCCGCAACTGCCGCAACTGGCGGAAAGCGGCTATCTCAAAGCGGTGTTCTATCGCCTATGAAAGCCGTGCTCGACACCTGCGTCATCTATCCCACGGTAATGCGCGAGATGCTCTTGGGCGCTGCCCGCCTGGGCCATTTCACTCCGATCTGGTCCGCGCGCATCCTCGAAGAATGGGCCCGCGCCGCGCGCAAGCTTGGCCCGACGGGCGAGGCGCAAGCCCGCGCCGAAATCGCGCTGACACAAGCCAACTGGCCCGACGCCGAACGGACTGCGAACGCAGGCCTGCACGACCGTCTTTGGCTTCCGGATGCCGCCGATATCCACGTGCTGGCGACGGCGATCGCCGCGTCCGCCGATATGATCGTCACGGTGAACGCCAAGGATTTTCCCAAAAACATATTGGCGGAAGAAGGCCTGAACCGCCGAGACCCCGACAGCCTGCTGCATGGTTTCTGGCAAGCTGATCCAAAGGGTATGAACACGCTCGCGGCTCAGGTCCTTGCCGAGGCCAGCCGCCTCTCGGGCGACCAATGGACCCTGCGCGCACTGATGAAAAAGGCCCGGCTACCACGCCTTGGCAAAGCCCTGAGCGCCTGAGCGGGACCCCCTTTCATCTGGCTAAAAATATCCCGGAGAGCGCGAGAGGCTGGCCTCTCGCTGCGCACCCTCAGCCACGCGCCCAACGCTGTTCAAGGGCCTCCAGCGCCGCAATGCGCTCACCCGTCTTCGGGTGGCTCATCAACCATGCCGGGGCAACGCCCGCCCGTTGCTGTGTCAGGTCTTCCAGCTTGTGAAACAAGGATTTCTGCGGCCCGATCCCGATTCCGGCCTTGGTCAGCAAGGCGGCGGCATATTCGTCCGCCTCATACTCATCCTGACGCGACAGGCGCGAGGCCAGCAATGACGTCAAGGCATTCGCAATCATCGCTCCGATAAACGGAATAAAGCGGTTCAGCACCATGATCAGCGCTGTCCGCATCGCGTTTTGACCCGAAAAATCAATCATCCGTCGCCTTGCGTGACCCAAGGCAACATGTCCCAGCTCATGAGCGATGACGCTGGCCATTTCCTCGGCCGAAACCTCTCCGTTGCGGAATTTTCGGTAAAACCCGCGCGTGATGAAAATCCGACCGTCCGGAGCAGCCAGCCCGTTTACCGGGTCGATCTCATAGATATAGACGGGCACCCGATCGATGCCCAAAGCTGCGGCCAGCCGGTCTGTCATCCGTTTCAGCACCGGATCGGCCAGTTCGGTCGATTTTGCATCCAACTCACGATGGGTTCGCCAGACGGAAATCCGGTACATCACGATGGCATAGCCAATGGCCAGCAGGATCGGAGTCAATCGAAGCATGCCAAAGATATGGTCCGAACATGGGCATTGCGCAAGTCACACCTGCGGGATGTTCGTCGGGGCCCGCATGTTCGTGCGCTGAAATCGGCACAAACTTCGATAAGTTGCGATCTTGCGACATGAGCTGTTGATTATTTCAACGATCCCACTTAACCGACAGGGCGCTATCGATGAGGGACCCATGACCGACAAGAACTATGAAGCGCGTCACCTGGAAACGCTCGACCGGGATTTGCGTCGCTTTTCACGCCTCGAAATGGCGACCGCACAGGCTGGACGGCCCTTTGTGGGCTCAGGGATCGCTCTGGTATTCATTGTTGTCGCAGGCCTTGTGGCCGCTTTCCTGTTCGGGCAGGGCAGCAACGCGCTCATCGTCGTGATCGCGGCGATGTTCGGGGCCTATATGGCGCTGAACATCGGGGCCAATGACGTCGCCAACAACATGGGGCCCGCAGTGGGGGCGAATGCGCTGACGATGGGCGGTGCCATCGCCATTGCCGCCATTTTTGAAAGTGCCGGAGCGCTCGTCGCCGGGGGCGATGTCGTATCGACCATCGCTAAGGGTATCATCGCGCCGGAAAGCATGGGAACGGCCAACGTCTTCATATGGGCGATGATGGCGGCGCTGCTGTCCTCGGCGCTGTGGGTCAATCTGGCGACATGGATCGGGGCGCCGGTTTCCACCACGCATTCGGTCGTCGGCGGCGTCATGGGGGCCGGGATCGCCGCTGCCGGGTTCGGTGCCGTAAGCTGGGGCACCATGAGCAAAATCGCCGCCAGCTGGGTGATCTCGCCGGTTCTGGGGGGCTTGGTCGCAGCCGGTTTCCTGTGGTTCATCAAGGCCAGGATCATCTATCAGGAAGACAAGATCGCCGCGGCCCGCAAATGGGTGCCGATGCTGGTCGGGATCATGGCGGGCGCCTTTGCATCTTACCTCGCGCTCAAGGGCCTCAAGAAGATCATCAAGATTGATCTCGGGACGGCGCTGCTGATCGGTGCGGTCTGTGGCGGGCTGATCTGGGCCGTGATGATCCCGATTATCCGCCGTCAGTCCGAGGGGCTTGAGAACCGCAACAAATCGCTGAAAATTCTGTTTGGAATTCCCCTGATCGTCTCTGCGGCGTTGCTGAGCTTTGCGCATGGCGCAAATGACGTTGCCAATGCAGTGGGCCCGTTGGCCGCGATTGTGCAGGCCTCTGCCTCGGGCGATTTCACGCATGCCGTCAGCATTCCCTATTGGGTCATGGTCATCGGTGCGTTTGGGATATCGTTCGGCCTGTTCCTGTTTGGTCCGAAACTGATCCGCATGGTCGGCAGCCAGATCACCAAGCTCAACCCGATGCGGGCCTATTGCGTCGCGCTGTCAGCCGCGATCACGGTGATTGTCGCCAGTTGGCTGGGCTTGCCAGTCAGCTCGACCCACATCGCGGTTGGCGCTGTATTCGGCGTCGGGTTCTTCCGGGAATGGGATGCCGAGCGAAGGCTGAAACGCTCAAGGCTGGCTTTTCCCGAACGCCCCCGCGTCGCGGCGGAAGAACGCCGCCGCCGCAAGCTGGTTCGCCGGTCGCATTTCCTGACCATCGTTGCCGCGTGGGTTATCACTGTTCCCGCAGCGGCCATGCTGGCAGCGATCCTGTTTCTTGGGATTCAGGTGATTGCCGGGTAAACTCTGGCGCTGACCTTAACGGGTCAGCGCTTTCATTCCCTGTTCCAGCCCGGCCAGGGTCATCGGCACCATATGGCCTTCGAAGATCTCCTGGATCATGCTGATGGAATGGGTGTATTCCCAGTACTTCTCGGGCACGGGATTGATCCACAGGTTCGATGTCCATTGATCCCGCGCGCGTTGCAGCCAGACCTGCCCGGCCTCTGCGTTCCAATGCTCGTTGGCACCGCCGGGATAGGCGATCTCATATGGGCTCATCGAGGCGTCGCCGACGAAGATGCATTTGTAGTCGGGCCCATAGGTGCGCAACACTTCATGTGTGGGCGTCTGCTGGTCCCAGCGGCGGCGGTTGTCGCGCCAGACGCCTTCATACAGGCAATTGTGGAAATAATAATATTCCAGATGCTTGAACTCGGACCGTGCGGCCGAAAACAGCTCTTCCACCACCTTGATATGCGGGTCCATTGATCCGCCAACGTCCAGGAACAGCAGGACCTTGACCGCGTTGTGACGTTCCGGGCGGGTCTTGACGTCCAGATAACCGTGCTCGGCGGTGGCGCGAATGGTGCCGTCCAGATCCAGTTCCTCGGCAGCACCTTCGCGCGCCCAGCGGCGCAGGCGTTTCAGGGCGACCTTGATGTTGCGCGTGCCCAGTTCAACCGTATCGTCCAGGTTCCTGAATTCGCGCTTGTCCCAAACCTTGACGGCGCGCTGATGGCGGCTTTCCTTCTGACCAATGCGGACCCCTTCGGGGTTGTATCCATAGGCTCCGAACGGAGAAGTTCCGGCCGTGCCGATCCACTTGTTTCCGCCCTGATGGCGGCCTTGTTGTTCCTTTAGGCGTTCGCGCAGCGTTTCCATCAGCTTGTCGAACCCGCCAAGCGCTTCGATCTCGGCTTTTTCCTCGTCCGACAGGTGTTTTTCGGCCAGTTTGGCCAGCCAGTCGCCGGGAATGTCGACGGCTTCCAGAACCTGATCGAAACTGATTTCGTTCAGCCCTTCGAAACTGGCGGCAAAGGCGCGGTCGAACTTGTCGATGTTGCGTTCGTCCTTCACCATCGACACGCGGGCGAGATAGTAGAACGCCTCGACATCATAGGTGGCCAGACCCTTTTTCATGCCTTCCAGAAAAGTCAGATACTCCCGCAGCGATACCGGGATGCCAGCTTTGCGAAGGTTTTCGAAAAAGGGCAGGAACATCGTCTCAGGCCACCAAACGCACCAGAACCAGCGAGATCACCAGACCCACCAGCGCAAAGGCAATGCCATACCCGGCGGCATATTGCGCCATGTCGGCCCGATTGCCGCTGCGCTTTTTCGCGGTCAGGGCGCCCAAGGTTGCACCCAGTGCCGCCATTCCCAGAACTACCAACATATGTGTGTCATCCGTCTTTCGTGCCATCCGTGTTTCTTCGGCCATTGCCCCGCGACAATGACTGGGCCACCAGATCCGAACCAAACCCGTACCGCGCCCATCCCAGGCTGTCCAGCCTGACGGCACGTGCCTGCTGTATCTGCCCCGCCTGTTTCAGCGCTTCTGATTTCAGCAACAATAACGTGGCCAGCAGAGACGCATTTTCAGCCCGTGTCATGACATCGATGGCCCTGTCCAGTTCAGGCAGAACACTGGGCCCCTTGTCCTGTGCCAGCGCAAATGCCGCGGTTTGCGTGGTGACATAGGCCTGATGCACCTCTGTGCCGGGCGTGGCCTTGAGAAATTGCTGCGCAATCTGAAACTGGCGCTGAGCTTCGTTGGGGTCCCGGAATTGTTCCATCCGGCCCATCAGGTAATGGGGATAGGCGCGGCGGTGATCTGTCCATCCCTGTTGCTGACCGATCCGTGCCGCCTTTCGCGCCGCGCGCATCTGTCTGGGCGAACCCGACCCCGGCCCCAGTGATTTCTGAATCGCGTCAATCCACTCGCGCGGCGTATCCGTGAAGGGTTGAACGGGCACCCTGTCCCCGCGCGGGTTCATCCGGCTGAGAACCCCCGGGATGACCGCGGCGACCTGATCTCGGGTCATGCCGGTGCGCAGTTCCGGCGCGTAAGCAGCCCGCAGGATCAGCATGTCGAACCCGGTCAGAACAGTATGGATATTGTCGTCGTTGAACACCGAATCCGGCAGATGGTAGAGGTCGTTCAGCGGACCAAGCGCTTGTGCCAGTTCTTCATGCAGGCAATCACGTATTTCCTGCGGACTGACGTCGTATGGGATGAAAATCCCAAGCCGTTCGCGTTTGCGCAGTTCAGTCCAGCTGCTTTTGATCTTTCGGCGGTCACGGCGATATTCTTCAAGGCTGGACGAGTTGGGGACGACGAAACAGGCCGCGTTGGGCAGGATGCGCAGAATGTCTTTCTGACTGACGGCTTCGATGGTGATATTGGCCTGACCCTCGTTGACCTGCCGGATGTTGATCCCGGCTTCGCGCCTCAGACGGTTGAGCAACCGGGTCAGGTCCTGCTGCATGCTTGCGGTCGGTGATCCGGTCAGACGGACTGTGACCGGGGCCTCAAATCGCGTGAAAACGGGCAGGGCGGCCCCGCTTTCCAGCTCGAAATGCAGGGACAGGAAGTCAGAGGCGATGTTTTTGTTGGACCGAGCAGGCGGCGAAGGACGTGCCGTTGAAAAAGACTTGGCAGGCGGCAGGCTTACTTCGACGACCGTGACCTGATCGGGCAGCTCGATCGTTTCAACCGTCGCGCAGCCAGCAACAACCAGTGCCAGAAAAAGGGCACTCAATCGCTTCATGAGCGGGCGTACTTGATGAACGGTGTCAGTGTGCCGATGCGATCATACAGTTTCCGAGCGGTGTGGTTGAACTCCTGGGTCAGCCAATAGACCGATGGCGCGCCCTGACGATCGGCCTCATCATAGACCGCCTGGATCAAGGCCCGGCCAACGCCTGCCCCCCGTGCCTCGGGTCGCGCGAACAGGTCTTGCAGGTAGCAGACCTTTTCCACCTTCCAGGCGTGGCGATGAAACAGATAATGTGTCAGTCCGACCAGGGCGCCATTCTGCTCGGCAACGAAACAGGAAAAATCCTGTGGGTCGTCGCCCAACAATCTGGAAAAGGTTGTTTCGTATACATCCTCGGGCAGGGCGGTTTCATAAAATGCCAGATAGTCCCGCCACATGTCGGCCCATTGGCTTTTGTCCTCGGCACGCAGGGTGCGGATTGTCAGTGCGTTCGCCACGCGATTCATCCAATTCTGTGGGCGGCGAAGCTCTGTTTCGCCAGATGGGCCGATGCTGGCATTCGGGCCGTCCCAAGGCAAGCCATGATCACCGTCCGGCCACCCTCTGGCTATCGTTTGCCGCGTGCCATGAAGGCCAGACGTTCGAACAAATGCACATCCTGTTCATTCTTCAGCAACGCGCCATGCAGTTTCGGAAGGGCATCTGCGCCGCCGCGCTTGAGGTCTTCGGCACTCAGGTCCTCGGCCAGCAGCAGTTTCAGCCAATCCAGCACTTCTGACGTTGACGGCTTTTTCTTGAGCCCCTGCGTCTCGCGGATTTCATAGAACTGGGTCAGGGCGGTGGTCAGCAGCGCATCCTTGATGCCGGGGTGATGTACTTCGACGATGCGGCGCATAGTGGCCTCATCCGGGAAGCGGATGTAGTGAAAGAAACAGCGGCGCAGGAACGCGTCCGGCAGTTCCTTTTCATTGTTCGAAGTGATGATGACGATCGGGCGGTTCTTGGCCCGGATCGTCTCGCCTGTCTCGTAGACATGGAACTCCATCTTGTCGAGTTCCTGCAAAAGGTCGTTGGGAAACTCGATATCCGCCTTGTCGATCTCATCGATCAGCAGAACGACCTTTTCGTCGGCCTCGAAGGCCTGCCACAGCTTGCCCTTGCGGATATAGTTCGACACGTCATGCACACGTTCCTCACCCAACTGGCTGTCCCGCAGGCGGCTGACCGCATCATATTCATACAGGCCCTGCTGCGCGCGGGTGGTGGATTTCACGTTCCACTCAATCATCCTCAGCCCCAGCGCGCCGGCCACCTGTTTGGCCAGTTCTGTCTTGCCGGTGCCGGGTTCGCCCTTGACCAGCAATGGGCGTTCAAGTGTGACGGCGGCGTTCACGGCAATCGTCAGATCGTCAGTGGCGACATATTCGGCTGTACCTTGAAAGCGTGCGGTCATGGGCCTCTCGTGTGGTTTTTCGTGATCCGTGGGCAGGTTGTGTTGTCCGGGTTACAGACGGTCAATGATTTTGACAACCCGCGTCCCTGCGTCGGTTGAGGCGATTTTTGCAGGAACTCCAAGCCCTTTTGGTTGATTCGTGCGCGCGATTGTGCCCTGCCAATTGACACCTGCCTCAAAAAGGCCCGCTAAATTTCATAGAAAAACAGGGTTTTGTTGTTGTTTGTCTCATGTTTAGACAAAACAGCACGAGGGCGTGCTGAAGCAACGTTTGTGTAGTGACAATCCCACGCCCGTCGGCTAAACGCTGCGCAGAAGGGGGTGCCAAATGTCAGGTGAAACATCAGCGACCGACGTTTCTGGCCATACCGAGGGAGCAAATATGAAACAGGAAGTTTTTCTGCCGGAGGATTACCGCCCGGCCGAAGATGAACCTTTCATGAATGACCGTCAGCTTGAATATTTCCGCCGCAAGCTGTTGGATTGGAAGAACGAGCTTTTGGCGGGCAGCCGCGATACGATCGAAGGGCTACAGGACAACACCCGAAACATTCCGGATGTCGCAGACCGCGCGAGCGAGGAGACCGATCGCGCTCTGGAACTGCGAACACGTGATCGTCAGCGCAAGCTGGTTGCCAAAATCGACGCAGCCCTGCGCAGGATCGAAGAAGGTGAATACGGGTATTGCGAAAAGACCGGCGATCCGATTTCGCTGAAACGTCTGGATGCACGTCCGATTGCAACCATGACGCTGGAGGCGCAAGAGCGCCACGAGCGCCGCGAAAAGGTCCACCGCGACGATTGATCGCCGGGTGAAACTGGAAAATTTCGAACGCCGGGGCCTGTGGCTCCGGCGTTTTTGCGTTATGCGGGGGGCATGAAGATCAATCGGTTGAATTTCTGTGTAATTGGCGGCGGCATCGGCGGTTTGGCGGCTGCGTTGGCGCTGCGGCAACACGGGGCGCAGGTCACCCTGCTGGAGCAAGCCCCGGCATTGACCGAGGTTGGCGCAGGTCTTCAGATCAGTGAAAACGGGATGTGCGTGTTGCGTGCGCTTGGGGTGGCGGATCTGTCTGCGGGCCAGAAATCGCATGGTACGATCTTGCGCGATTACCGCAAAGGGCGCGTTGTCAGCCGGCTGCCAGGGCCTTCGGCTGGCCCGACATATTTTTTTCACCGTGCCGATTTGTTGAATCTGCTGCATTCTGCGGCCCGCAAGGCCGGTGTGGATGTTCGTCTGGGGGCCAAGGTTTCCAACGTGCAAAAACACCCCAACGAAGCCGAAATTCTGTTGGCGGGCGGCGAACGGCTGCGCGCCGAATGCGTCATCGCCGCCGACGGTGGCCGCAGCACGATTCGCCCGGCTCTGAACGGGCCCGAGACACCCGATTTCACGCACCAGGTCGCCTGGCGCGCCACCATTCCCTGGCGACCGGATTCAGACGTGGTGACGGCATCCCTGACCATGGGGCCGGGTCGGCATGTCGTAACCTATCCATTGCGCGATCAAAGCATGATGAACATCGTTGCGGTCGAGGAACGCTCGGACTGGCGGGAAGAGGGATGGAAGCTGAACGGTGACCCGGACGAGCTGCGCGCACGTTTTTCAGGGTTCGGCGGTCCGGTAGGTGAGATTCTGTCAAAGGTCTCGGATGTGAATCTGTGGGCCCTGTTCCTGCGCCCGGTTGCAGAAAAATGGCAGAACGGTCGTCTGGCATTGCTGGGGGACGCGGCGCATCCGACCTTGCCGTTCATGGCGCAAGGCGCTTGCCTGGCGCTGGAAGATGCCTGGACGCTTGCACGATCTTTCGACGAACACTCGGGTGTCACCAGCGCGCTTGCCGCCTACGAGAAAACGCGTCGGCCAAGGGCAGAAAGCGTGGTTGCCGCTGCCGGGTCGAACGCACGAAATTTCCACCTGTCAGGCCCCGCACGTCTGGCGGCCCAATGTGCGCTTATGGCCATCGGAGGGAAACTGTCGCGCCGTTACGAATGGATCTACAGCTACGACGTCACGGCCTGAAACGCTAGATATCCAGATCGACCCAGACAGGCACGTGATCCGAAGGTTTTTCATGCCCGCGCACGGCTGCATCAATCTGGCAATCCCGCATTAGATCCGCCGCTTGTGGGGTCAGCAGAAAGTGATCGATCCGAATTCCGTCGTTCCGGTTCCAGGCCCCGGCCTGGTAGTCCCAGAATGAATAGTGCCCCGCGCTTTGGGTGGTGGCCCGGAACGCTTCGGTGAAGCCCAGATTCAGGATCTTGCGAAATGCGGCGCGGCTTTCGGGGCGGAACAATGCATCGTCGCGCCATGCTTCGGGGCGTTTGGCATCCTCCGCCTGCGGGATGATGTTGTAGTCCCCCGCCATCAACGCGGGTTCTTCGGTTGCCAGCAAATCACGGGCACGGTCATATAGCCGTTCCATCCATGCCAGTTTGTAATCGTATTTCGGACCGGGTGCGGGATTGCCATTGGGCAGGTACAATCCACAGATCCGAAGAGCCTTTTTGCCAACGACGGTGGCTTCTATCCAGCGGGCCTGTTCATCCGCGTCATCGCCGGGAAGGCCGCGGGATACATCCTCGAGGGGAAGCTTGGACAAGATTGCAACGCCGTTGAAGCTTTTTTGCCCGTGAGTTTCCACGTTGAATCCACGCTCTTCGAATATCTCGCGCGGGAAGTTTTCATCGACCGACTTGATCTCTTGCAACAGCACAACGTCCGGCTGCGCTTCGTCCAGCCATCGGGGCAGGGCTTCGGCCCGCGCCTTGATGCCGTTGATGTTGAACGTGGCGATTTTCATGCGCGATCCTCCGAAGGCTTGGTGCAACCTATCGCGCAGAACGGGCCCAACGGCAAGGCGGAGATCGGATTTGCGAGGCTCTGCCTCGCGCTCCGGGATATTTTTGGCCAGATGAAGAAACGGATTATTAACCGAATTTCTTCAAGCTGAAGTGGCGGTACAGGCGGGGACGCCGATGACCGCGCCAGGTGAAGCCCTCTGGTCTTACGGTCAGAGGGCGGACTCCTGCTTCATCTGGCTGAAAATATCCTGGGGGTGTGGGGGCAAAGCCCCCACGGTTACATCGAAAAAGATGTGCCACAACCGCAGGAAGAGGTGGCGTTGGGGTTGTCGATCACAAATCGCGCACCGATCAGTTCCTGGGTGAAGTCGATGACCGCGTTTTCCAGGAAGGGCAGCGAAATCGCGTCAACAATGACTTTTTGCCCTTTACCTTCAAGGACCAGATCATCTTCTTTTGGCGTGTCCAAAGCGATTTCGTATTGAAACCCCGAGCAACCGCCGCCTTCCACTGCGACGCGCAATGCCTGACCCTGATCCGCCGCGCCGATTTCAGCAAGGCGTTCGAAAGCGCGTTCCGTGACTGTTGGGGGCAGATTCATGCCGGTCTCCAATGGTTTCCTTCCATTACGCCATACAATATAGAAAGCGCAAGGACAGGCGACAAGGACAGGCCATTTGGACAGAGCTAGATTTGCCTCGGACCCGGACCGCACCAGGGGGCGGCATGTGCCCGAGGAGGAAAGCAGTTTCCGATCATGCTTTCAACGCGACCGGGACAGGATCATTCATGCCAGTGCCTTTCGGCGCCTCAAGCACAAGACGCAAGTGTTCGTTGAACATGAGGGCGATAGCTACCGCACCCGCCTGACCCACTCCATCGAGGTGGCGCAGGTGGCCCGGACCATTGCCGGTGCCTTGGGCCTGAACCCAGAGCTGACCGAAGCCGTGGCCCTGGCGCATGATCTGGGGCACACGCCCTTTGGACATACCGGCGAAGACGCGTTGCACGCGTTGATGAAGCCCTTTGGTGGTTTTGATCACAACGCACAGGCCATTCGGATCGTCACAAAGCTGGAGCGCCACTATGCGGAATTCGACGGGTGCAACCTGACTTGGGAATGCCTGGAAGGGATTGCCAAGCACAACGGGCCGGTTGAGGGGGATCTGCCCTGGGCATTGGCCGAGTGCAATCAGGATTTCGATCTTGAACTGCACACCCACGCCAGCGCGGAAGCCCAGGTTGCGGCCCTTTCCGATGACATAGCATATAACAATCACGATCTTCTGGACGGGTTGCGCGCGGGGTTGTTCTCGGATGACGATTTGCAGGACCTGCCGATTGTCGGGGTCTGTTACGCCGAGGTGGATGCCAGATACCCCGGGCTGGATTCCTATCGCCGGCGTCACGAAGCGCTCAGGCGGGTTTTCGGGGTCATGGTGGCGGATGTCATCAACACCTCGCGCGATCTCATTGCCGTGTCTGGCGCGCAGTCCGTCGAAGAAATCCGACATCTTGGGTATCCTGTCATCCAGTTCTCGGATGAGGTTTGGGCGCAACTGCGCGAAATCCGGGCGTTTCTGTTCACCCGGATGTATCGCGCGCCCAGGGTGATGTCAGTGCGGGCAGAGGTGGCAAAGATCGTGGAAGATCTGTTTCCGATTTACATGAACGATCCCAGGCAAATGCCTGTGCGCTGGCACGATGACATTGAAGCTGCCAGGGACGACACCGCGTTGGCCCGCATCGTTTCCGATTACATCGCGGGCATGACCGACCGATTTGCCTTGCAGGACCACGCGCGGCTGACCGGCTGATCACTCCACGGCGATATAGGCGATGGCCCAGACTTGCTGAGCCGCTTGTTTTGCCGACTGACCGGCGTTCTCTGTCGGTGGGAACACGATCATCGTCGGGCCATAACCTCCGATCCCCATCGGTGCGCCATCAGCATGCGTTGCAACGATCGGTCTGTGCGTGACGATGCTGTCCCACTCGATTTCGGCCTGATACCCATCCAGCGCCATGGGAAGAGCGGTTTTCCCCTCGGCCCCTGCCAATGTCATGACCTCTGCCAAAAGCGGGCCTGAAAACCTGTAATCCCGCTCATTGCCCGGAGGACCATAGGGGATAGTGATCTCGAACTGCTCCAGCCCGTCCAGCATGGCAGCATCAAACCCAGCCGCGCCGCCATGCGTGACCTCCAGATAGCCCAGCAGACCGCCGTCATTCTCCCCGCGCGCGGGCAGGTTTGTTTCGCTGACCGCGCCACCCAGCGTCAGCAGCACATGGCCTTGCGGCTGTGGCAGGTCGGCCAGCGCAGGCAGGGCGGCGGACAAAAGCAAGGCAAAAGACAAGGTGCGGTGCATCAACGGTCTCCGGTGGCTGTGTACAGGCCCGAGATTAGCGAGATGTTTCGCCAAACCAAGCTTAAACATTAGGCGTCCATTGACCTTGCCGCATTGCGTGGTAAACCCCGCGACAAGCAAAAGGACATCCGAAATGAACCTGTTTTCCGAGATCCGCGGCCTTGTACTGGACGCGCTGGCGCAGATGCAGTCCGAAGGCGCATTGCCCGAAGGGCTGAGCTTTGACAACGTTGCGGTCGAACCTCCGCGTGATGCGGCGCATGGGGACATGGCGACCAACGCCGCGATGGTGCTTGCGAAACCGGCCGGGATGAAGCCGCGCGACATTGCGGATGTGCTGGCCGGGAAACTGGCGGCGGATGACCGGATCACAAGCGCCGAAGTGGCGGGGCCCGGTTTCCTGAACCTGCGTCTTGCGCCGTCCGTCTGGCAAGGCGTGTTGGCGGCGGTGCTGGAAAAAGGCACCGATTTCGGGCGCTCGACCATGGGGCAGGGGCAGAAGGTCAATGTCGAGTATGTCTCGGCCAACCCGACCGGTCCGCTGCATGTGGGCCATACGCGGGGCGCGGTGTTCGGGGACGCATTGGCAAGCCTGCTGGCCTATTCCGGCCATGATGTGACCCGCGAGTATTATATCAACGACGGTGGCGCGCAGGTGGATGTGCTGGCGCGTTCGGCCTATGAGCGCTATCGCGAGGCCAACGGCCTCAGCCCCGAGATTGCCGAGGGGCTGTATCCCGGTGACTATCTGATCCCGATTGGCGAGGCGCTGAAAGAGAAGTATGGCGACAGCCTCATCGACAAACCGGAAAGCGAATGGCTGGAAGAGCTGCGCGAGTTTTCGACCGATGCGATGATGGACCTGATCCGCGCCGACCTGAAGGCGCTGGGCGTCGAGATGGATGTGTTCTTCTCGGAGAAATCGCTCTATGGCACGGGCCGGATCGAGGCCGCGCTGCAATCGCTGACCGAAAAGGGCCTGATCTATGAAGGCGTGCTGGAGCCGCCCAAGGGCAAAAAGCCAGAAGATTGGGAGCCGCGCGAACAGACCTTGTTCAAATCCACCGAACATGGCGATGACGTCGACCGCCCGGTCAAGAAGTCGGACGGCAGCTGGACCTATTTTGCCCCCGATATCGCCTATCACTATGACAAGGTGAGCCGTGGCTTTGACGCGTTGATCGACGTGTTTGGTGCCGATCATGGCGGCTATGTCAAGCGGATGAAGGCGGCCGTGTCGGCCCTGTCCGATGGCAAGGTGCCGCTGGATATCAAGCTGACGCAGTTGGTGAAGCTTTGGAAAAACGGCGAGCCGTTCAAGATGTCGAAACGGGCCGGGAACTTTGTCACCCTGCGCGATGTGGTCGATCAGGTTGGTCCCGACGTGACCCGTTTCGTGATGCTGACCCGCAAAAACGATGCGCCACTGGATTTCGATTTCGACAAGGTACTGGAACAGAGCCGCGAGAACCCCGTGTTCTACGTTCAATACGCCCATGCCCGGGTGATGAGCGTGCTGCGCCGTGCCGCCGAGGCGGGGATCGACGTCTCCGACGAAACCCTGCGCGGGGCCGATCTGGCGTCGCTGGACCACCCCGCCGAACTGACGGTTGCCAAGAAGCTGGCCGAATGGCCACGCCTGGTCGAGATCGCTGCGCGGACCAACGAACCGCACCGCGTCGCCTTCTATCTATATGAACTTGCAGGGGATTTTCATGCGCTCTGGAACAGGGGCAATGACGAAACCCAGTTGCGTTTCATTCAGGATGGCGATGTTGCCACAAGCCAGTCGAAAATCGCATTGGCCCGTGCCGTTTCTGTTGTGATTTCAGCGGGCTTGGGTATTCTTGGCGTTACCCCGGCGCAGGAGATGCGGTAACAAATATCGCCCGAACCGCCGGTACGAGGTAGGCAAGAAATGACCCGCGCGCCTTGTTTTCGGGCGCGAAACGGGCAGTGAGGCGGACATGGCGAGTTACGATTACTCGGGGCACCAAAGCCCCGAGCAGATTCATTACCCGAATCAAACGCATTCCGAGGATGCGTATAACTATCCCGACGATATGCAGGATTACGACGCGCCGCGCGGCGCGTTCGGACTGGGGCGGGCCGTCAATTTCCTGGGGGCTGCCGCATCGCTGGCACTGGTCGCCGGCGTCGCTGTCTGGGGATACAAGCTTGTCATGCGCGATGTCAGCGGCGTGCCGGTCGTGCGTGCTGCCGAAGGGCCGATGCGGGTGCAGCCCGAAAACCCGGGCGGAACACCCGCCGATCATCAGGGCTTGGCCGTCAATGCAGTGGCCGCCAAAGGCAGTGCTGCCGCTCCGGCGGATCGCCTGATCCTTGCGCCGCGGCCGGTCTCGTTGACGGATGAAGACGTCCCCGCCGCCGATCTGAAGCCGACACCGGCGCTGCATGTGGTGGAAAAGCCGATCTCAACCCGGGAAGCCGCTCGATTGCGGCAGAACGCAGTGGACGCGCTGGTTGCGGAACTGGCGGGTGAGGCGACCAAAACGCAGCAAAACTCTGAGGATGGCGTACAGGTGGCATCGCTGACCACCCCCGAGGAAGAACCCGCAATTGACCCGGCCGATTTCGCAGCCGCCTTGCCGGACCCGGCCATTGCCGAATTGCCGGGCGTGCGCCGGTCCTTGCGCCCGTTGACCCGCCCGGCGCGTGCCTCTCGCAGCCAGATGTCGCCGAGCGAGAATTCCGAAGACGCGATCAATGCCGCGGTGAAGGCTGCGGTTGGGTTGGATGTTGATCCTGATACGCTGGCGAAAGGCACGCGTCTGGCGCAGCTTGGGGCTTATGACAGTGTTCAGGTGGCGCAAACGGAATGGGATCGCCTGAACGGAAAGTTCGGCGAATATATGGCAGGAAAACAGCGTGTTATTCAGAAAACTTCAAGCGGCGGGCGCACCTTTTACCGCCTGCGTGTACTGGGCTTTGAAGACCTGAGCGACTCGCGTCAATTCTGTGCCGCGCTTGTCGCTCAGGGGGCTGATTGTATCCCGGTGGCCGTTCGGTGAAGTACGGTGCCACGATCACCGATGCTCAGGGCCTGCGCCTGACGCAACAGGAAAAAGACTTGTTTCGCCAGATGAACCCGTTCGGGTTCATTCTGTTCGCCCGCAACATCGAAAACGCGGATCAGGTGCGCGCCTTGTGTGATGATTTCCGCGAGGCCGTCGGGCGCAATTGCCTGATCACAATCGATCAGGAAGGCGGGCGCGTGCAGCGCCTGCGGGCGCCATTGGCCCGCGAATGGCTGCCTCCGTTGGATCATGTGGCCAATGCCGGAGAACAGGTCGAGCGCGCCATGTATCTGAGGTACCGCCTGATTGCCGATGAATTGTTTGGTCTGGGCATCGACAGCAACTGTGCGCCCATGGTCGATGTCGCGCGCCCCGAGACGCACAAGTTCCTGAAAAACCGGTGCTATGACACTGATCCTGAACGCGTTTCCAGAATTGGCAAGGCCGTGGCGCAGGGCCATTTGGATGGCGGTGTGCTGCCGGTGCTCAAACATATTCCGGGCCATGGACGTGCCACGTTGGACAGCCACCATGACTTGCCGCATGTGGATCTGCCCTTGGAGGAGCTTGAGCGCAGCGATTTCGGGCCGTTCCGGGCCTTGAACGATCTGCCGATGGGGATGACCGCGCATTTGGTCTATGACCGGATTGACCCGCGGCCTGCCACCATCTCGGCAACCATGATGGATGTGATCCGCGACAGGATTGGCTTTGAGGGGCTGATCATGACCGATGACATCGGAATGAAAGCGCTCAGCGGAATGCCCGCTGACGTGTCGCGGCAAGCCATAAGTGCGGGCTGTGACGTCGTTCTGCACTGCAACGGAACCTTTGCCGAGCGCGCCCAGGTGATGGAAGCGGCCGGAGAAATGTCGGATGTGGCACAGGCCCGCGCAGAACGGGCGCTGGCGATGCGCAAACGCCCGCTGGAACTTGACATCCCTGCCGTCGAAGCGGAACTATCTGCCCTAATGGGCGGGCAGGTATATGAACGATAATCTTTTCAGCGAAGACCCTGTCTCGGTCGCGGATCGTCTTGCGGCCGAAGCGCTGATTGTTGATGTCGATGGGTTCGAAGGCCCGCTGGACGTTCTGCTGACCCTGTCGCGCACGCAAAAAGTTGATCTGAGGAAAATTTCCGTACTCGCGCTGGCGCAGCAATACCTGGCCTTTGTGGAAAAGGCGCGTGCGTTGCGCATTGAACTGGCCGCCGACTATCTGGTGATGGCGGCCTGGCTGGCGTTTCTCAAGTCCCGCTTGCTGCTGCCGCCAGACCCGGATGACGAGGGCCCCTCGGGCGAGGAACTGGCCGCACATCTGGCGTTTCAGTTGGAACGCTTGCAGGCGATGCGCGACGCCGCCGCACGGTTGATGGCGCGCGATCAGCTGGGGCGCGATTTCTTCAAACGCGGGCAGGGCGAAGATATCACCCGCATCCGCACCGTGACCTATTCCGCCACGCTGCTGGATCTGATGCAGGGCTATGCCCGCATCCGCACCCGTGATGAATTCCGCCCGTTTGTGATGGACCGCGATTCGGTATTCACCATGGAACAGGCGCTGGAACGGATGCGCCCGCTGATCGGGTTTGCCGGGACATGGACCGATATGGAAACTTACCTGCCCGATGGCTGGGATTCCGACCCGGTACGGCGCAGGTCAGCGACGGCGGCGACCTTTGCGGCCTCGCTGGAGCTGGTGAAAGAGGGACATATGGAAATCAAGCAGAGCGAGACATTCGCTCCGATCCATTTGCGCAAGAGGACCGAGACACGTGACTGATGCCCCTGAAGAGACCGGTACGCTGTTCGAGGCCCCTCCACTGGCTGAACAGGAACGCATGGTCGAAGCCGTTCTGTTCGCCAGCGCCGAGCCGGTGACGATTGCGGATCTTGAGGCGCGGATGCCCCATGGTAGCGACGCGGCGCAAGCGGTTGAATTGCTTCAGAAACGCTACGAGGGGCGTGGCGTTCGCGTGGTGCGCGTGGGGGATGCCTGGGCCATCCGCACGGCCCCTGATCTGGGTTTTCTGATGCAGAAGGAAACGGTCGAGACCCGCAAGCTCAGCCGCGCCGCGATCGAAACTCTGGCCATCGTGGCCTATCATCAGCCCTGTACGCGGGCCGAGATCGAGGAAATCCGGGGTGTGTCGGTTTCACGCGGGACCATCGATCAGTTGCTTGAGATGGAGTGGATCAAGCTGGGCCGCCGCCGCATGACGCCGGGTCGTCCGGTGACGTTTGTGGTGACGCCTGAGTTTCTGGATCATTTTGGGCTGGAAAACGCGCGCGACCTGCCGGGCCTGAAAGAACTGCGCGCGGCGGGATTGTTGGAGAATCGTCCTCCTCCGGGTGCCATCCCCTTGGGAGAGGGGCGCGAGGACGAAGTTGACGAAGACCAGACCGAACTGTTCGAGGAAGAGTGATCGAACAGCCCTTTTGTTGCCGCATAAAGCGTCTATCTTTGTGCGTGAGGACACGGAGTTCAGCGATGAATGCAAACCGGATCATCGATATGATTGTGCGTCAGGTCATGCGCCGTCTGGTCAACAAGGGTGTGAACAAAGGCATCGATCTGGCCAGCCGAAAAGGCAGCGGACCCGGCACGTCGAATGGGCCCGGAAAAGCCAGCGCACCGCGACATGCGCAGAACCTGCGGCAGGCACAACGCCTGACCCGCCAGATGCGCCGGTTCATGAAATTCTAGGGGTCAGCTTACGGCTTTGAAGTGCTTTGACAGTTTCAGGCCCTGTCCCTGATAGTTCGAGGCAATGCCTGCACCATATAGTTGCGTCGGCATTTCAGCCATTTTCTCATAAACCAGACGTCCGACGACCTGTCCGTGCTCCAGCACGAAGGGCGCTTCGTGGCAGCGCACCTCAAGCACGCCACGCGAACCGGCACCCCCTGCGGCGGCATGGCCAAAACCGGGGTCGAAGAACCCGGCGTAGTGGACCCGAAATTCACCGACCATCGCCAGATAGGGCGCCATTTCAGCGGCGTACATCGGCGGAATATGCACCGCCTCGCGGCTGACCAGGATATAGAACGCGCCGGGGTCCAGGATGATGCAACCATCTTTGGTCCGCACCTCTTCCCAATAGTCCTGCGGGTCGTATTCACCGATTCGATCCAGATCGATCACCCCGGTATGCGGTTTGGCGCGATAGCCGACAAGATCGGTATCAGGCACTTGCAGGTCGACCGAAAAGCCCAGACCGTCCTGAATAACCGCAGGTCCATCCACCAGCGGAGATTCGGCATGCAAGGACCTCAGTTCAGCATCTGACAACACGGCCTGACCCTGGCGAAAACGAATTTGATTCAGGCGCATCCCGGGACGAACCAGCACCGAGAACGAGCGCGGGCAGATTTCGGCATAAAGCGGCCCTGTGTAACCTGCGGGCACCCGGTCGAACTCGGTACCGCCATCGGTAATGGCCCGCGTCAGAAGATCCAGCCGCCCGGTCGAGCTTTTGGCGTTGGCCACGGCGCTCATGCTGTCGGGCAGGGCAAGCGATTCCATCAGGGGCACCAGATAGACGCAGCCCTTTTCCAGAACCGCGCCATCCGAGATATCGATGCGGTGCATCTCAAACTCTGCCAACCGGTCCGTGACAGTCCGGCCTTCCCCCGCAAGGAACGAGGCACGTACACGGTAAGCCACTGTTCCCAGACGTAAATCAAGGCTGGCAGGTTGAATCTGCGCCGGCAGAACCTCGGGGTCGGCGGTGATTTCACCGCGCGCGATCATCGCCTCAAGCTGTTGGTTCGGGCAAACACCTGTCATCTCGATCCCCCCTGGTGCCAGAGCGGGATCTGGCCTTTGTGCCATAAACGTCGCTGTAATTTGGTCGGGCTAGCAGGACTCGAACCTGCGACCTTCCGTCCCCCAGACGGACGCGCTACCAGGCTGCGCCATAGCCCGACGTTGGGGTGTTCATAAAGATTTTCCCGGCAGGGGCAAGAGGAAATCAATGCCTTTTGTCCTAACCCGTCGCCTGTGTTTCGACACGGTCCAGCCAGCGGCGCAGATCTTTTGCAATCGGAGCGATGCGCCGCAACAGGTCGTCATCAAAATCTGTCTGATTCCACGCAAGCGACGCTATTCCCCCCATCAAGGGCGCGGCATCCAGTTCGGGCTCTGGCTCCGGCTCTGACGCAGAAGATGTACGCGCGTTAGCCAGCGCGCCTTCCTTGACGGATTGCTTTGACGGTTCGCCCAGATCCATTCGAATCTGTTCCGTTGCGGTTGCAGGCTTAGGTTCAAACGGTACTACGGTGTCCTGAACGGCCTCAATCGGGGCGGGGCCAGGGTCATCCAGGGAAGGGGACAGCGCCGCGACATGTGCGACGCCCTGTTCGCGCAGGATACGCTGGACACCTTTTATCGTGATACCGTCTTCGTGGAGCAGTTTCTTGATTCCTCCCAACAGACGCATGTCGTTGGGCCGATAATACCTGCGTCCACCTGCGCGTTTGACGGGTTTTACCTGAGTGAATCGACTTTCCCAGAATCGCAGAACATGAGCCTGAACACCGAGCCAGTCCGCAACTTCGCTTATGGTGCGAAAGGCATCGGGGGACTTACTCATAACCTGGACGTCCTGAACTTACTTGCGGTTCCCTGCGGCGACGCGATCTTTCATCAGATGCGACGGGCGGAAAGTCAGTACACGGCGCGGCTGAATCGGGACTTCTTCGCCGGTTTTGGGGTTGCGACCGACACGGGCGGTCTTGTCGCGAACACTGAATGTACCGAAAGACGAGATCTTCACCTGTTCACCACGCACCAAGGCGTCGGACATGTGGTTCAGAACGCTTTCAACCAGCTGCGCACTTTCGTTTCGTGACAGACCTACCTCACGAAAGACAGCTTCGCTCAGGTCCATTCGAGTCAGTGTTTTGTCGCCCATGCTAATTCCCCTGTTGCTGTTGAAGCATATGGGTATGGCAAATTCGCTGTCAATATCAATGAATTGCGGGCGGCTGTGTAAGCCGGTTTGCGCCGGTCACCAGCGCAGAACGACTGCGCCCCAGGCCAGACCGCCGCCAATGGCTTCGGTCACGATCAGATCACCCGGTTTGATCTGTCCGCGTTGCTTGCCCACGGACAGGGCCAGTGGAATGGATGCGGCCGACGTGTTTCCGTGATCCTGAACGGTCACAACCACGTTTTCCATTGGCAAGTTCATTTTCTTGGCGGTGCCCTGAATGATCCGGATGTTGGCCTGGTGCGGCACGATCCAATCCACGTCCGAGCTGCTCAGCCCCGCTCGTTCCAAGGCTGTTTCTGCTGTTTTCGTAAGCTTTTCAACGGCATGTCGGAAAACCTGATTGCCCTGCATGCGCAGATGCCCGGTGGATTGGGTCGAAACGCCGCCATCGACATAGAGCAGGTCCTTGTAGCGCCCGTCCGAATTCAGGTCGGTTGCCAGAATACCGCGGTCCTCGGCGGTGCCCGTGCCCTCTTGGGCCTCCAGCACAACCGCACCGGCGCCATCGCCGAAAAGAACGCAGGTGGACCGATCGGTCCAGTCCATGATCCGTGAGAAAGTCTCGGCCCCGATCACCAGCACACGCCTGGCCTGACCGGAAACAATCAGCGCATTTGCGTTGGACAGTGCAAAAACGAATCCGGCGCAAACAGCTTGAACATCGAAAGCAAAGCCTTTGGTCATGCCCAACCGAGCCTGAACCATGGTGGCGGCCGAAGGAAAAGTCAGATCCGCCGTTGAAGTCGCCAGAACGATTGCATCAATGTCATCCGCCGTCAGACCTGCGTCGGCCAGCGCGGCTTCGGCGGCCTTGGTGGCCAGATCGGATGTCGTCTCGTCTTCGGCAGCAAAGTGGCGGCGTTCGATCCCCGAGCGGGTCTTGATCCATTCGTCGGTCGTGTCCAGGGTTTTCTCAAACTCGGAATTGGGAACAACGCGTTCGGGCAAATAATGCCCGACACCTGCTACAACTGAACGGCCTGCCATTTTCCGGTACTGCCTTTTTTGTTATTTATCTGTCTGCGGCACTGATTGCGCGGCATCTTGTGCAAGCTGGGCAGTGGATGCAACCCGCGCAGCCAATTTTTCGGAAAAGCCGGACTGCGCCAGGGTGAAGGCCAGTTTGATTGCAGCTGACACGCCTGTCGCGTCAGCGCCGCCGTGGGATTTCACCACGGTGCCGTTCAGCCCCAGAAACACGCCACCATTCACGCGCCGCGGGTCGATCCGCTTCTTCAAACGGTTCAGCGACGTGATGGCCAGAATCGAGGCCAATCGGGATAGCGGAGAGTATTTGAAGGCCTGCCGCAGCAGGTCGCCGATCAGGCTTGCCGTTCCTTCGCCGGTTTTGATCGCGACGTTGCCGGTAAAGCCATCGGTTACAATGACATCCGCCTTGTCACCCGGGATGTCACTGCCTTCGACGAAGCCCACGAAATCGAAATTCGCCTGCTCTGCGAATCCCGCGATCATCGAGTGCGCTTCTTTCAGTTCGGCACGCCCTTTGTGTTCTTCGGTGCCGACATTCAGCAGTCCGATCCGGGGGCGGCTCAGGGCCAAACCGTTGCGCGCGTAAGAGGCGCCCATCAGCGCGTATTGCAGCAAGTCCTTGGCGTCGGCGCGCACATCGGCGCCGACATCCAGCATCACGTTGAACCCCTGAGGGTTGCGCGAGGGCCACAGTATCGCGATGGCCGGCCGGTTCACGCCCGGCAGTTTGCGCAGGCGCATCATCGACAGGGCCATCAGCGCACCGGTATTGCCGCAGGAAACCGCGCCATGGGCTTCGCCCTGGCGTACCGCTTCCAGCGTGGACCACATCGAGGTCTCTTTGCCGTTGCGCACAACCTGACTGGGTTTGTCTTCCATCGTGACCACACCGGGGCAATCACGAAAAACGACGCGCCCCTCAAGGACACGCCGTTTGGCGACAAGCTTGCGCAATACCTGTTCGGGCCCGTGTAACAAGAACCTGATATCCGGGTTCTTGTCGGCCGATTTCGCAAGACCGGCAACAACGACCGAGGGACCCGCGTCCCCACCCATAGCGTCGACCGAGATGGTGATCCGTCCGGCGTGCGTGGGCTGTTCAGTCATGCCTTGGTCTGCACTCGATCAGGCTTAGGCTGCGTCTTCGTCCAGATCGATTTCGTCGGCCTGTGCGACGACTTCGCGATCATCATAGTGGCCGCAGGATGCGCAAACGTGGTGCGGGCGCTTCAGCTCGCCGCAGTTCGGGCATTCGTTCGGGTTTGCAGCAACCAGAGCGTCGTGTGCGCGGCGGTTGTTGCGACGCGACTTGGAAACTTTGTTCTGTTGGACGGCCATGGTCTCAACCTTTGTCTGACTAGGGGTCGCAGATTCGCTGCCGACCCGGGTTTCGTAGTTCGTTTATCGTGGTTTGACGCGCGTTTAGGCGACGGGCCCCGCAATGTCCAACCCAAAATCCGATGAGCGCGCGAAAATACTGCGATTCTCGGTATGTTCAAGCGATTTTTCTGACCGCCTGCTATGACAGGAAATCTGCGCTCTGTCACTCGTCTTTTTTGAGCGCATCGCGCAATCCCGCCAATCCGGCAAAAGGTTTGGTGTCTTCGTCGGTCATCGCCTGTTTTCCGGGTTCGGTATAGTCTGCCTGACCCAGTTCCGCACCCTCTTTGCGCGGGTATTGCGGCAGGGCCAGCGACAGCGCCTCGATCATCACCGGTGCGGGGTCGATTTCCGGGCCCAAAGGTTCGGATTCGTCATCCTGGGGAATTTCGAACTCGGGTTCATCCGGGTCGGTCCAATCGGCCAGAAAGGTGCGATGCACAGGGATGTCGATCCGTGTCGTGACCGGCTCGAGCGTCACGATGCAGGGTTGGATCACGGTTGCGCCGAGTTTGCCGTTTAGAACCCAGTCACGCTTGCCCTGTGCGCGAAGCTCGCCGGAAAAGCTGAGTTTGCGCAGCCCCAGCAGCCCCAGATCCTGCCTGATCTCATCCAATGCGGCGCTTGCGGGGCGCAGTTCAAAGGGTGTCGGGGCGTTCTGGGGCAGGTCAGCCACCCGAAATGATGTAACGTTGCCCATTCGTGAGCCTTTCTATGTGTTGAACCGTGGCAGCGGTTTCTGTAATCGGATAGAAGCCGCAAGAGGCCAAGGCAAGAGGGTGTGCATGTTGAAGGTACTGAACCGGTTGAAACCAGCGACGAAATCGCTTGTGTTTGTTGCCTGTCTGGCTGCGGCCGGGGCCTGTACGCCGATCTACAAGAATCACGGCTATGTGCCTCCGGCCGAGGAACTGGCCGAAATCAAAGTGGGCGTGGATACGCGTGACAGTGTGGAAGAGGCCATCGGCGCACCGGGTGCGTCCGGTGTCGTGCGGGATTCGGGCTATTACTATGTCCGCTCGCGGGTGCGCCATTACGGCCCGAAACGGCCCGAGGTGGTGGCGCGCGAACTGGTCGCCATAAGCTTTGATCAGCGTGGAGTCGTCAGAAACATCGAGCGTTTTGGCTTGGAAGACGGCATCGTGATTCCGCTGGAACGCCGCGTGACCGACTCCAACGTTCAGGACAAAGGCTTCCTGCGGCAGCTGTTGGGCAATATCGGCAACTTCAACCCGGCCAATATTCCTGGCGCCAACTGATCGCGCCGGAACCTTGCGATGGTCACAAGGCAGTCACATGTCTTGTGCTAAAGGTGTCGTGCCGACGCCCGTGGGTCGGCACCCGTGGAGGACGCGACCGTGGCGACGGCAGTTTTGTTGAGCAAAGGGCGCTATAAAGCCCGTCTGGCGGATTCGGCCGAGGATGTCAGGGCCGCGCAAAACCTGCGGACATTGGCATTTGGCACCCGGAAACCGGACATTGACACTTTTGACGGGCAATGCAGTCATGTCCTGGTTGAAGATATGCGATCCGCCGGGCGGCTGGTCTGCTGCTTTCGGATGCTGACAATGGAGCACGGCGGTGAAATCGGACGCAGCTATTCAGCGCAGTTCTACGACCTGAGCTCGTTGGCGGGGTTCAGTGGCCGCATGGTCGAGATGGGCAGGTTTTGCGTTCATCCGGAACTGAACGATCCCGACATTCTGCGCGTCGCCTGGGGGGCAATGACGTCCTATGTCGATCAACACAATGTCGAGATGCTGTTTGGATGTTCGTCCTTTGCCGGGACCGAAACCGGGCGATACCTTGATGCCTTTGCAATGCTCAAGCATCGCCACCTGGCCCCGAAACGATGGTTGCCGCGGGTCAAGGCTCCGGACGTGTTCCGCTTTGCCGCGCGTCTGCGGCGCCGACCGGACGCGAAAAAGGCAATGTCGCGCATGCCGCCCCTGTTGCGAACCTATCTGATGATGGGTGGTTGGGTGAGTGATCACGCCGTTGTGGATCGCCACATGAACACGTTGCATGTGTTCACCGGGCTTGAAATCGGGGCGATTCCTCCGGCCCGAAAACGCCTGCTGCGGGCATTGGCCGGTTAAGATGAGTATTTCCGAAAAGGTGAAGACAGGGCGTTGACGCAGTGTGGCCGTCGGTTTAGCTGGCGGGCATGGCGAGAATTCCTTTGTTGCAGATGTCCGGCATATCCCTGACTTTCGGGGGCGAACCGGTGTTTTCCGAACTGGATCTGGTGGTGCAGCCCGGTGACCGCGTGGCGCTGGTTGGGCGCAACGGGTCGGGCAAATCCACGCTGATGAAAGTGATGGCTGGCCTGGTCGAGGCCGACCGCGGCGAAATTGTCGTGCCGCCCGGAAAATCCGTGGGCTATATGGAGCAGGACCCGACGATGGAGGGCTTTGCCACCCTGGGCGACTATGCGTCCAGCGGGTTGGAGCCCGGCGAACTCTACAAGGTTGAACGGGCAGGCGAGGGGCTGAAATTCGACCCTTCACGCGCAGTTGATACGGCTTCGGGTGGAGAGCGGCGGCGCGCGGCATTGGCCAAGCTGATGGCCGAGGCGCCGGACCTGATGCTGCTGGACGAACCCACCAACCATCTGGATATCGAAGCCATCGCGTGGCTGGAGCGCGAGCTTGGGTCGACACGGGCGGCTTTTGTGCTGATCTCGCACGACCGGGCCTTCTTGCGCGCACTGACGCGGGCGACTCTGTGGATTGATCGGGGAATGGTCCGAAGGCAGGAACAGGGTTTTGGCGCGTTCGAAGCCTGGCGGGACAAGATCTGGGAAGAAGAAGATCAGCAGCGCCACAAGCTGAACCGTCTGATCAAGTCCGAGGCCAAATGGGCGGTCGAGGGTATCAGCGCACGGCGCAAACGCAATCAGGGCCGGGTGCGGGCCCTACAGGCGCTGCGGGCCGAAAAGGCGGCACAGATCAAGCGTCAGGGTTCCGCTGCGATGACGCTGGAGGCGGGGCCAAAATCAGGCCGCAAGGTGATCGAGGCCAAAGGGCTGGCCAAAGGGTTCGGTGACAAGCAGATCGTTCGGAATTTTGATCTGCTGGTGCAGCGCGGTGATCGTGTGGCCTTTGTCGGGCCGAACGGGGTCGGCAAGACGACCTTGCTGAAGATGCTTCTGGGGCAGGTGGAGCCGGACGAAGGTTCGGTGTCGCTGGGTACCAATCTTGAGGTCGCGGTGTTCGATCAGACCCGTGCGCAACTGGACCCCGAGATGAGCTTGTGGGACAGCCTGACCGGCGACCCGGATATGCGGGTTTCCGGCAAGGCCGATCAGGTGATGGTTGGCGGGCAGCCCAAACATGTCGTGGGATATCTCAAGGAATTCCTGTTCGACGAGCGGCAGGCAAGAGCGGCTGTCAAATCCTTGTCGGGTGGCGAAAAGGCCCGGTTGCTGCTGGCCAAGTTGATGGCGAAACCTTCGAACCTTCTGGTGTTGGACGAACCGACCAACGATCTGGATGTCGAAACGCTGGACCTGTTGCAGGAGCTGCTTGACGACTACGACGGTACGGTTCTGCTGGTCAGCCACGACCGGGATTTTCTGGACCGTGTTGCAACGACGACCATCGCGATGGAAGGCAACGGGCGGGCGACCGTCTATGCCGGCGGCTGGTCGGATTATATTGCGCAGCGTGGGGAAGTGGTCGCTAAAAAAGAAGAAAAAGCAAAAGCTTCAAAGCCAAAAGCAAAGCAGGAGACGCAGCAGAAACCCGGTCTGTCATTCTCGGAAAAACACCGGCTTGAAAAGCTGCCAGCCGAGATCGCGCGCCTCGAGGCCGAGATCGCAAAGCTGGAAGAGCTGATGTCGGATCCCGAATTGTTCACTCGCGAACCGGTCAAGTTCCAGAAAGCGACCGAGGCGCTGGTGGAACGGCAGGAGAAACTGTCGGCGGTTGAAGAGGAGTGGCTGACCCTGGAAGAAAAGGCCGAAGCAGGGTAAACGCAAACTGCGCGGCCCCAAATGGACGGCATTGTATGAGTTGCACAAAACCGGAGCCCTGTAACTGCCCCGGTTTTGAAAAACCTTGATCAGCCGATCCGTGTCATTTCGTTCAGCGTAAATTCAGCCACAGCACCGTCGGTTGCCTCCATGTAAGCCGCGAGATGAGGCGCGTTCATATGCGTCTGCCACTGTTCGCGACTTTCCCAGTTTTCATAGAACGCGAAAACACCGGGGTTGGTTGTGTCCACATGCAGGTCGTATTGGATGCAACCTTGTTCGGCACGGGTGATGGGGATGAGCTTTTCCAGCTCGGCGCGGACAAGATCTTCCTTGCCCGGATGGGCGGTGATTTGGGCGAGAATGGTCAAGGCCATGGTGTCTCCTCAAAGGGTTCAGTTGCGATGAACCGGGATATGTGACACACTAGCAAAACTCGCAAGTACGCACTATTCATGCATATAGGCTCCATTTACGCAGATAGATACCATTTGTATACTGTAAGACGCAGGAGGTCGGGGTGGATCGGTTTGAAAGATATGATTGCAGCGGAGGCTGCCCGGTTGAGGCCGGTCTGGAGCAGATATCGGGCAAGTGGAAGGGGCTCGTGATTTATCATCTCCTTGGGGGCACGATGCGATTCAACGAGTTGTCCCGGGCGTTGGGTACAGTTACTCAGCGCAGCCTGACCAAGCAACTGCGCGAACTTGAGGCAGATGGAATCGTGAACCGCAAAGTCTATGCCGAGGTGCCGCCCAGGGTAGAGTACTGTCTGACCGAAAAGGGGCTGGCGCTGCGCCCGGTGATTGAGGCCCTGGCGGACTGGGGACAGAACAGGGTTATGGGCGGGGCCGGATAGGCCGGGCGGGGTTTCCGACGACTGTCTCGCCGGGCGGAACGTCTTTTGTCACCACACTACCGGCTCCGATGATGGCGTTGTCGCCGATCGCAACGCCCGGCATGATGATCGCGGCCCCGCCGATCCAGACGTTTTCGCCGATCCTGACAGGGTGGGCGGTTTCAAGGCCCCGAGCGCGCAAGGCCGGGTCTTTCGCGTGTTCGGCGCAATAGATCTGCACCGCAGGTCCAAGCATCGTGTCGTTGCCAATTGTCACCGGCGCGGTGTCGAGCACGACGCAGCCTGCGTTGAAAAACACGCGATCCCCCAAAGACAGGTTTATTCCGTAGGCACAGTGAAATGGGGCCTCAAGAAAGCAATCCTCACCAACACCTGCAAACAGCGCTGCCAGTTCAGGCGCGATGGCCCCACGTTCATCCGGCGGGCATGTGTTATGGGCATGAACGGCACGGCGCGCTTCGGCGCGAAGCGCATCCAGTTCCGGGTCAAGGCAGCAATACCACTCGCCCGCTTCCATTTTCTGTCGCTCGGTCATGAGCCCCGGTCTAGCGCATCCGCAGGGCACCGTCGATGCGGATGACCTCACCGTTCAGATAGCCCATCTCGACGATGAAGCCGGCCAGTCGTCCGTATTCATGCGGATCGCCAAGGCGGGCAGGGTTCGGGACGTCGGCGGCAAGCTGTTGTTGCACTTCTTCGGGCAGGCCCGCCAGCATCGGGGTCATGAAAATGCCCGGCGCGATGGTCATGACCCGAATGCCGGTCGAGGCCAGGTCGCGGGCCATCGGCAGCGTCATGCCCACGACGCCGCCTTTCGAGGCCGCATAGGCCGCCTGACCCTTTTGCCCGTCAAACGCAGCGATCGAAGCGGTGTTGATGATCACCCCACGTGCCCCATCTGGTTCGGGGTCATTCTTTGCCATCTCGGCAGCGGCCAGCCGGGACACGTTGAAGGTGCCAACCAGATTGATGTCGATCGTGCGCTGGAACGCATCCAAAGGGTGGGGGCCATCCTTGCCGACAGTCTTGATACCATAGGCGATACCTGCGCAATTCACCGTGGCCGTGATCTTGCCCATCTTGTTCATGCCGTGGCGCACAGCAGCTGCCACCGACTCTTCGTCGGTCACATCCGTCTGCGCGAAATGACCGCCAATCTCGGCGGCGACCTGCGCGCCGCGATCCGCATCGCGATCCAGAATGGTGACCTGTGCGCCTTCCGAGGCGAAGTGGCGTGCCGTGGCTTCGCCCAGACCGGACGCGCCGCCGGTGATGAGGGCGGTAGTGGTGGACAGGTGCATGGTGATCTCCTCCCATGGATATGAACAGTTGTTCAATAACTGCATTTTGGGGCCAGTGTCCATATATTAGAGAAAGAGGGATCTTGGTCGGCGGACCAGATCATTCGCCCCGATGCGCTGGCAGATCCTCAAGACATCTTAATCCCAACTTCACGAAAACGCGCCTGTTCGTGAACGAAGAACTCTGAGCCGTCGTGTGTTTTTTCACCAGGAGGATCTGTTATGGTAAAGAGTACGAAACACGTGCTGGGCGCAGTTATTGCTGTCCCTGTTTTTGGAATGGTGATGATCGGCAGTGCTGCGGCCGCACCGGAAACCTGCAACTGGAAAACGGCCCGAAATCTTGCCAGCGCGGGGGACTATGCCGGGTTGTGCGACTGTGTGCAGGTAACCCCGAGTTTTCTGGACAGGCTTCAAAAGCGGTCCGACTTTGAAACAGCATTGACTGTGACCGGGGCGCAATGCCCGGGACTGGCCGCGTTGCTGACGGATTTGCCGACGGCAAGCCTGTCTGGTTCGGCGGAAAATCGTGGTGAAAGCCGTGGCTCAGAGCCCGGTGGGTCTGGATTTGCCGATGCTGGTAGCGCACCCGGTGGCGGAGGTGAATCCGGCGGTGGCGGTGGCGAATCCGGCGGTGGCGGCGGTGAATCCGGTGGCGGCGGCGGTGCGTCCGGCGGCGGCGGCGGCGGTGAATCCGGCGGTGGCGGTGCGTCCGGCGGTGGCGGAGGTGAGTCCGGTGGCGGCGGCGGTGAGTCCGGCGGTGGTGAAGGCAAAGGCGGAAAAGGCAAAGGCGAAGGCAAGGGCGGCAAAGGTAAAGGCGGTGGCAAGGGCAACAACGGCCATGGCAATGGCGGTGAAGGCAGCAGCCCGGGCCGCGGAAACAACGCCAACGATGATGAAAGAGGCGACCGGCCCGGTCGCGGCGGTGGAAAAAAACGCTGACAAGCGTTCCTTTTCGAAAACAAAACGGCCACCCCATCCGGTGGCCGTTTCGATTCCGTGTCTTTCAGCCTTGCCGGGTCAGCCCAGTTGAACCAGCGCGTGGCGCTTTTTGCCGGCGCTCAGCTTGATGGGCGAGGACAATGCACCTGCGTCGATCATCAGCCCGGCATCGGTCAGCGGCGCGTCGTCCAGCTTGGCACCGTTTTCGGCGATCAGGCGCTTGGCCTCTTTGCCTGATTTGGCCAGTCCCGATTTCACGATGATCTGCACGATGGACATGCCGTCACCCAGTTCGGCCTCGCTGAGGGTCAGAGTCGGAAGATCCCCGCCCACGCCCCCCTTTTCGAACACTTCGCGCGCGGTGGCTTCGGCGTTCGCCGCGGCCTGCGCACCATGGGCCAGAGTTGTCACCTCGTTGGCAAGACGGATCTTGGCCTCGTTGATCTCGGACCCTTGCAGCGCGCCCAGACGATCGCATTCATCCACCGGCATTTCGGTGTAAAGCTTCAGGAACCGCCCGACATCAGCGTCGGTCGTGTTGCGCCAGAACTGCCAGAACTCGTAGGGCGAGCGCATGTCTGCGTTCAGCCAAACCGCGCCGTCCTGAGATTTCCCCATTTTCTTGCCGTCGCTGGTGGTCAGCAGGGGCGAGGTCAGGCCGTATATCTCGTGATCCAGCACGCGGCGGGTCAGGTCGATCCCGTTGACGATATTGCCCCACTGGTCGCTGCCGCCCATCTGAAGCAAGCAGCCATAGCGGCGGTTCAGCTCCAGGAAGTCATAGGCCTGAAGGATCATGTAGTTGAATTCGAGAAAGGACAGGGATTGTTCACGGTCCAGTCGGGATTTCACCGATTCAAAGCTCAGCATCCGGTTGACCGAGAAATGACGCCCGATGTCGCGCAGGAAATCGAGGTAGTTCAGGTCGTCCAGCCACTCGGCATTGTTCAGCATCAACGCTTTGTTCTCGGCCTCTGTGTCATAGTCGATATAGGCTGAGAACACCTTTTTGATGCCCGCGATGTTTTCGTCGATCTGTTCGGGACCAAGCAGCGGGCGTTCATCCGAGCGGAATGACGGGTCGCCGACCTTGGTGGTTCCGCCGCCCATCAGGGTGATCGGCTGGTGGCCGGTTTTCTGGAACCAGCGCAGCATCATGATCTGGATCAGGCTGCCCACATGCAACGACTTGGCCGTGGCATCAAAGCCGATATAGGCCGGTTTGCACCCACTGATCAGCGCGTCGTCAAGGCCCTGATAATCGGTGCAGTCGGCGAGAAAGCCGCGCTCGATCATCGTGGCGATGAAATCCGATTTGGGGTGGTAGGTCATATCGTGCCCTTTGGGTTAATGTTGCGGGGCACTGTATAGGCGGCAGCGCGTGGGAGGAAAAGCCACCTTTTCACCTCGGGGGCGGGGTGTGGTCTAGGGTGTCGATCCAGACACGCGCCCTGAGAAAAAAAATGCCGGGCCGGTCCGGAACGCTTGCCTTTGCGCCCCAACAGAAGGCACGTTGACCGGGCTGCAACCCAAAGGTGAAATCCCGGACCCGGACGCGGCGAAAGACACAGCCAATTCAGGAGGCAGGCTTGGGCCAGACCATCGCGAAACACGGAAAGCTCCGGGCTTTGGGCGCAATGTCCGGCACATCGATGGACGGGGTTGATGCCGCGGTGGTGGAAACCGACGGGCATTCGATTTACGGGTTTGGGGAAAGCGGATACCGCGCCTATTCGGATGCCGAACGCGACGTGTTGCGGGCAGCACTGGGGCAGTGGCACGGACCCCAGGTCGATGCGGCGGCCGAGATGGTGACAATTGCCCATGCCGAAGCTCTGTCCGAGTTCGAGGATGTGGATCTGATCGGCTTTCACGGACAGACGCTGGCGCATGAGCCGCGCGGGCGCGGTACGTTTCAGGTCGGTGACGGGCTGGGGCTGGCGCAGGCCCTTGGGCGTCCGGTGGTCTGGGATTTCCGCAGCGATGATGTGGCGATGGGGGGCGAGGGGGCTCCGCTTGCGCCATTCTTTCACTTTGCCTGTGCCAAATGGTTCGGTGCGGACCGGCCATTGTGTTTCCTGAACCTGGGTGGGGTCGGCAACCTGACCTATGTGGACCCGACGTTCGAAGGCCCCGAAGCGCCCGGTGCGCTGCTGGCCTTTGATACAGGCCCGGCCAATGCGCCGGTCGATGATCTGATGCAGGCCCGTTTGGGGCTTCCAATGGACCGGGACGGGGCATTAGCCCGCGATGGCACAGTCGAGATGGGCGCGCTGGAGCTGTTTCTGGCCGAGCCGTATTTTTCCCGCATGCCTCCGAAGTCTTTGGACCGGAACGATTTTTCTGAAATGATCGGTCTGGTCAAGGAACTCAATGACGCTGACGCGGTGGCCACTCTGACCGGTATGTGCGCCGCAGCTGTGGTGCAGGGGATGGAGCACTGTCCGAAACCCCCGTCCTGTGTGTTGGTCACAGGGGGCGGCAGGCGCAACCCGGTGCTGATGGAGATGTTGCGCGTGTCGCTGGATTGCCCGGTCGAAACGGTTGAGGCGGTGGGGCTGGACGGCGACATGCTTGAGGCGCAGGCGTTTGCCTATCTGGCGGTGCGCGTTGCGCGGGGGTTGCCGACCTCTTGCCCCGGAACCACGGGCGTTCAGGCGCTTGTCGGTGGCGGGGTCGTCAGTACGGTGTCGATGGACCCGGTCGGATAGCGCGATCCGGAAAACAGTTCAAAAAAACAACTCTTTGTGCGACGATTGCCCGGACCGATGGATCAGGGGCATGGCAGTATGGCGACCAAGGCAGAGCTCGAGGCCGAGTTGGAGAAGTTGCGAAAGCGGAATGCGACCTTGGAGGCGCAGGCCGAAAAGGAAGCGGGTTCCGAAGATCCGCCTGAGGGCACCAAATCGTCGGATGAAATCCGGCAGCTGCTGGAAGACCACGGAATCGACCTGAGCCAGGTTCAGTCCTTGGGACATGACGTTGTCGAGGAGTTCGGCCGGCTTCAGAAAGACTATCCGATCACGGCGTTGCTGATTGCGTTTTCGCTGGGGTACGTCGTCGGGCGCGCGCAGGGTTAGGAGGCGGCTTATGAGCAGACTGAGCAGGAACCTGGTTACGATCTATCGGACCGAACGTCTGATTGCACGCCGCCGCCTTGGAGTGGTTCAGCAGCAGACCATACTGATGGGCATTGCGGGCATCGCGGCATTGTCGGCGGTGGTGCTTTTGAATGTTTCCTTGTTCTTGGCACTTCAAAGCTCGATGTCACCAGCCTCGGCGGCGGCGCTGTTGGCCTTTGGAAACCTTCTATTCGCAGGGCTTATGGTGCTGATTGCAAGGCGCCGCAATATCGACGACGAAGTCGCCCCGGCCGTCGAGGTGCGCGATATGGCCATAGCGGATATTGAAGACGAATTGGAGGAGATGACCGCAGAGGCCAAAGAGGTCGTGCAGGCGGTCAAGAGCATTGGATCGAACCCTTTGGGATCGGCCGCGACGCTGCTGGTGCCTCTGATCAATGTGTTGATCAAAAGCCGAAGCGACAAATAGAGGCGCAACCCGAAGGTTCATCGACACACCGGAGCGCCCTTGCGGCGGGCCGTGTCAAAATGGAAATGCCCGACGTGATAACGGTCGGCGTCCGGGCCCAGCACGGTTCCGAACACGCCGCAGGCGCCATCGTGCAACTTTCGCAATACAGCGCCTTGCGCGTTGTTCCACCCGTCCCGGACCGTGATCTGTGTTCCGTCCTTTAAAACGAAGGTCGATATGTCGATCGCCTTTCCGCGCGCATGTTCCGAGATGCGTGCACGCGGCTGGTTGTTCTGGGTCTTGCAGGCATAGTGGCCAACGATCCGCATCCCCTTCAGCCCGCCGCCCATATCGGCAAAGGCTGGCTTGGCCGTGTTTTCGATCCACGTTTTCAGCGTGACCGCTGTCTGGCAATCCATCAATGAGAATTGGCTGAGTGCGATGTCAGAGATCCTGTAAACCCGAACCGGGTTCGTGATCCCGCATCCGCGGGCCTTTCCGGCGACGGGCTTGCGTGTTTCGCCCAGAATGGTCCAGTCACCACACACGGCGCCCCGCGCCTGCATTCGTTCACGGCCGACTTCGAATTGCCGAAACTTGCAGGGCCGCAGGGCGGGGCGCTTGGAAACCAGCACCGCGGGTTCGACTGTCACGGTCGCGTCAGCATCTTCAACCGTTTCTTCCCCGATCAGCTCTGGCGCAGTCAGATCGGATGCAAGACGGGCCTCGGCGCAAGCGGGCTCTGCGCTGGCAAATGCTGCGCTTTGACACAAGAACAAGACAGTCAGCAGGACCTGCTTCATTCTCACTCGTTACTCCGTCGCCTGTGGCTGTGTGTACAGAATGATCAATGGGAAACTGTCTGTAAACTCACCTTTTCAGAGATCGTTATGTGAGCGGTCATGCCTTGGGGATATCGAAGCCCGGCGCGGCCAGTTCGAACCCTTCGAACTGGAAACCGGGTGAGACGGTGCAACTGACCAGCGTGTAATCGACCGTGCTGCGGGCGGCTTGCCAATGGCCTTCCGGGACGATCAACTGCGGGGCACCCTGCGACAGATCGGGTGTCAGCACATGATCTGTGGCGGGGCCTTCATCCGTCGCGCTCAGTGACAGGATCAGTGGCGCGCCTGCGTGGTACAGCCAGATCTCGGTCGCATCGACGCGGTGCCAGTGGCTGCTTTCGCCTGCCTGCAACAGGAAGTAGATGCAGGTGCCGGTGGGGCGGCCTTCGTTTTCAGCGCGCCATGTCTCGGCGTACCAACCCCCTTCGGGATGCCGTTGCAGGTTCAGGCGGTCGATAACCTCTTGTGCAGTCATGTGGTCCCTCGTGTTTGGGTGCGATTATGCACGGGCAGGCGTGATCCGCTATGGTATTCATGCGTCCGAGGGATATGTTTACGACATGACCCTGAAAATCCCCTTCGATAACTCTTATGCCCGTCTGCCGGATGCGTTCTTTGCGCGGCAGTCACCGGTTCCCGTGCGCGCGCCAAGGATGATTGCGTTCAACGATGATCTGGCCAAGTTGCTGCGGATTTCGCCCGGAGACGTTGAGGACATGACCGAAGCCTTTGCGGGAAACAGTATTCCCGAAGGTGCCGAACCCATCGCACAGCTTTATTCCGGGCATCAGTTCGGGCAGTACAACCCGCAGCTGGGCGATGGGCGTGCGGTGCTGCTGGGCGAGACTGTCGGAACGGACGGGATACGCCGGGATATTCAACTGAAAGGCTCGGGTCCCACACCGTTTTCCCGCCGGGGCGATGGCCGGGCCTGGCTGGGGCCGGTGCTGCGGGAATATGTGGTGTCCGAGGCGATGCATGCGCTGGGCATTCCGACCACACGTGCCTTGGCAGCCGTGGAAACGGGCGAGACCGTCTTTCGCGAAGGTCCGATGCCCGGAGCGGTCCTGACCCGGGTTGCATCCAGCCATCTGCGGGTGGGGACCTTTCAGGTTTTTGCAGCGCGTGGGCAGATGGACAGCCTGAAGCGCCTGACGGACTATGCCATCGCGCGGCATTATCCCAAGGCAGAAGGTCCCATGGGCCTGTTGCGTTCGGTGCGGGATGCTCAGGCCAGTTTGATTCCGAAATGGATGAGCGTGGGGTTCATCCATGGGGTGATGAATACCGACAACTGCTCGATCGCGGGCGAGACAATTGATTACGGCCCATGTGCGTTCATGGATACGTATCACCCCAACACCGTCTACAGCTCGATCGACCGGATGGGTCGTTATGCCTATTCGAACCAGCCCGATATCGCGGTGTGGAACCTCGCGCAGTTGGCAACGTCCTTGATCCAGCAGATGGACGACAAAGAGGCTGCCGTGGAAGAGGCGACCGAGATCGTCCACGCGATGCCGGACCTGCTGCAACAGAATTGGTTGTGTCGGTTCCGGGCGAAGATCGGACTGGCAACCGCGGACGAGGGCGATCAGGAACTGATCACCGACCTTCTGAAGCGTATGGCCGAGGGGCAGGCGGATTTCACCAATACCTTCCGGGCGCTGGGCGGTGGCATGGCGCGGGATCAGTTCCTTGCCCCGGAAGCGTTTGACACTTGGGAAGCGGGTTGGCGCGCACGTTTGGCGCGCGAAGCAGCGCCGCTGGATGTGATGACCGCTGCAAACCCTGCATTCATTCCGCGCAATCACCGGGTCGAACAGATGATCCAGGCAGCCGTACAAGGAGATTACGCACCGTTCGACCGGTTGAACGCCGTCCTGGCGCGGCCTTACGAGGATCAGGGTGATGCGGAAGACCTGAGGCGTCCTCCGGCCGAAAATGAGGTGGTCCATGCGACGTTTTGCGGGACGTGACGCGTAGACCGCGTCTATTTCCGCAGGATTTCCAACACCGCGGCGCTGACGATCAGGGTGGCGCCCAGAAACTCCCGCAGGCCAAATGGTTCGCCGGACAGCGCCGCGGCCGAGGCGATGCCGACGACAACCTCGCTCATCAACAGCAGGCCGACCTTTGCGGGGGACAGCTTGGTTGCCGGCCAGATGGTCATGTAGATCATGGGCAGGACATAAAAGGCCGACAGCAATGCATATCCCGCGATGCGGATCGCGTTTTCGCTTGTGACGTTCGGCAGCGCCTGGCCCCCAAGCGCCGACAGGCTGACAAGCGACAGCAAAAGCGCACCAAGGACAAAGGCAAAGACCTGACCCGAGATGGTCATGCTGCCAGTCTTGTATAGGCCCAGTGTGCCCAGTGCCCAGCATATGCCCGACGCCAGCGCCAGCCAGTCGCCCAGGTTTTGCGGCCATGGCACAAACCCGGCGCCTCCAAGCACGACAAACAGTCCGCCAAGCCCGCAGATCAGGCCCGCAAGGCGCATCAGGCTCAGGCGTTCTCCAAGAAACAGGACGCCCAGAAGCGTGCCCCAGATCGGAGTGAGATAGAACAGCAGGATCGAGCGGACGACGTCGGTGTAGACAAGACTGATTGAATACAGGCTGAATGCAGCCCCTGTGAACATACCGCTGAGCATCAGATCACGCCACCGCCGGGCCAGCATGTGCCTGTCGGCCCAGATAAAGGGGATCAACGCAATCAGGGCCGCGCAGTACATGACGATCCCGGACCATGGGCCTGTCAGGCCCTGATCGAAGAAAAACCGCACCGGAATCCAGTAAAGGCCCCACAGCGCGCCGCCCATCACCAGTATGATACTGGCCCGGGTGCTGTTGTCGGGTTGACTCAGGCTCATCTTGGCCTCGCTTTCGCTGCGCTTCGATGTCGTCACCGGATCGGGATAGAGGGTTGCGGGGCCGGGGATCAAGCGGAACCTTTGCTTTGACGCGAAGCAGGGTTCATTCGACGAAACAACAGGCAGATTGCCGGGGGCGGGTGTCGTATTGGAATTGCCGCAGCAGGAAACCGAGCTGAGGGGTTGCGCCTCGCGTCAGGCATGGCACTTTAGGGCCAATTCACTTGGTCATGGCCTCATGCAAACTTCGTCCACGCTGCGTATCGCAAGCTACAACATTCAGAAATGCGTCGGGCTGGATTTCCGGCGTCAGCCGCAACGCATTTTGCAGGTCATCGAAAACACGAAAGCGGATATCGTTGTGTTGCAGGAGGCCGACAAACGCCTGCCGCCCCGCCCGGCGGCATTGCCGCATTTCATGTTGGACGAGGCGGGGTGGAAGATCGTCGATCTGGGCGGTGCAGGCAGTCTGGGCTGGCACGGCAACGCGGTGATCTGGCGGGGCGAGGGCATCTCGGTGCGCCGAAAAGGGCATCACGAACTGCCGGGGCTGGAGCCGCGCGGGGCGGTTCGGGTCGAGTTCGACACCCATATCGGGCCACTGCGCGTGATGGGTATGCATCTGGGGCTTTTGCCAGCGTCACGGCGGCAACAGATTTTGCACATTCGGCGGAATGATTGGGATATGGACCAGATGCCGACAGTTTGGGCCGGTGACTTCAACGAATGGTCACGCCAGCCCGTTCTGGATCACCTGGCGCCCGAAATGCGGTTTCTGCCCGCCAGACCCAGTTTTCCCGCCGCGCAGCCTTTGGGTGCGCTGGATCGGATCGCGCTGGGCAGCGGAATACAGGCCGTGGCGCACGGTGTTCACGACACCCGTCCGGCACATATCGCATCCGATCACCTGCCGGTCTGGGCCGATCTGACGCGCGCTAGATCAGAAGGTCGCAAAAGGTGAAATCTCTGTAGCGAAACGCGCGCAGACATATTAAGACAGACATCCGAGCAAGTCTGAGGGGCATCATGTCGGAAACGATTGTTGGGCGTTGTGAAGCCAAGGGGCTGCGCATGACCGGTCAACGAAGGGTCATTGCGCAGGTACTGGAACAGAGCGACGACCACCCGGATGTCGAGGAGCTCTATGCGCGGGCTTCCGCCGTGGACAAAGGCATTTCCATTGCAACGGTCTATCGCACGGTCAAACTGTTCGAAGAGGCAGGCATTCTGGAACGTCTCGAGTTCGGGGACGGACGGGCCCGGTACGAGGACGCCGAGCGCGATCACCACGACCACCTGATCGACATGCAGTCAGGAGAGGTTATCGAATTCGTCGACCCCGAGATCGAAGCCTTGCAGGAAAGAATCGCCGCCAAGCTTGGATACAAGCTCAAGGGGCACCGGTTGGAGCTGTATGGCGTCCCGCTGGAAAAGGACTGACCCATCACGAAACGCGATTGATCCCCTCACTTTAATTCATCAGGCGTGACGGGAATTGTCTTGCCAGATGCCGTTGGTTGAGGTTGTTGTGCATGTACAGGCACCTGACATGCCCTTTTCCTGTGGACGCGCATATGAACAACGTAAACGGCATCCTGCTGCTCATCGGGTCGATGGCGGCCTTTGCACTTGAGGACATGTTCATCAAGCTCCTGTCCGGCTCTGTGCCGACAGGGCAGATCATGGTGCTTCTGGGCGTGTTCTGCGGGCTTGTGTTTGCCACGATGTCAGTGGTCACGCGCAAACGGATCCTTGACCCCGTGGCATGGAAAACCCTGCCATTGATCCGCGCCGCGACCGAAGGCTTTGGTGCAGTAGCGTTCGTGACGGCGTTGTCGCTGATCGACCTGTCCACCGTGGCGGCCGTGTTTCAGGCCATGCCGCTGGTCGTCACCATGGGGGCGGCCCTGTTTCTTGGAGAGCAGGTCGGGTGGCGCCGCTGGAGCGCGATCGGCGTCGGCTTTGTCGGTGTTCTGATGATCATCCGCCCGGGGATGGAGGGCTTTCGGCCGGAATCCCTGTTTGTGGTGTTGTCCGTGGTCGCAATTGCCGCGCGCGATCTGATCACCCGCAAGCTGGACCCACGCGTGCCCTCATCCGTTGTTGCGATGCAGGCCTATATTGCGGTTGCTGTCGCCGGCCTGGTTCTGATGGTCATGTCCGGGGCATCCTTCGTGCCGGTTCAAGCCGGTCAAACGGGCCCTTATGCGGGGGCGATCGGATTTGGCGTTCTGGGGTATTACGGCATTGTCACTGCGATGAGAGTGGGCGAAGCCTCGGCCCTGATGCCGTTCCGGTACACGCGTCTGGTGTTTTCGATCCTCGCTGGAATGCTGGTTTTCGGTGAACGTCCTGATGTACTGACACTGGCGGGGGCGACCCTGATCATCGGTTCGGGCCTTTATACCTTTGTCCGCGAACGGCGTCTGGCGCGCGAATTGGCCCCTGCCTGACCCTGTTGGCGCAAACAGCGGACTGTTAGCCCTAAATGTCCGGCAATATGCGTGTTAGCGTTAACGGAACCGGTTTACTTTTGGCCGGTTGCTGTTATGACGCGTGCAACCGACCGCAGTCACAGGAACAGGCTTCATGAGCACCATCATCGACATCCACGCACGCGAAATTCTGGACAGCCGGGGCAACCCGACGGTCGAAGTTGACGTGATTCTGGAAGACGGCACCATGGGCCGCGCGGCCGTGCCCTCGGGCGCGTCCACCGGTGCCTATGAGGCGGTGGAAAAGCGCGATGGCGACAAGGCACGCTATATGGGCAAGGGCGTTCTGGAAGCCGTCGCCGCCGTGAACGGCGAGATTGCCGAAGAACTGGTGGGCTTTGACGCGACCGAGCAGGTGGCCATTGACCAGGCCATGATCGAGTTGGACGGCACCGAGAACAAAGGCCGTCTGGGCGCAAACGCGATTCTGGGTGTCTCGCTGGCCACGGCGAAGGCAGCGGCGGATTTCACCACCCAGCCGCTTTATCGTTATGTGGGCGGCACCTCGGCGCGGGTTCTGCCGGTTCCGATGATGAACATCATCAACGGCGGCGAGCATGCCGACAACCCGATCGACATTCAGGAATTCATGATCATGCCGACCGCCGCCGCGAACATTCGCGAAGCGGTGCGCATGGGGTCCGAGGTGTTCCACACGCTGAAAAAGGAACTGTCAGGCGCGGGTTTGGCGACCGGTGTGGGTGACGAGGGCGGTTTCGCCCCCAACATCGCCTCGACCCGCGAAGCATTGGATTTCATTCTGAAATCCATCGAAAAAGCAGGTTACAAGCCGGGTGAGGAAATCCACCTGGCGCTGGATTGCGCGGCAACCGAGTATTACAAAGACGGCAAATACGTTCTTTCGGGTGAGGGCACGAGCCTGACCTCGGACGAGAACGCGGCTTATCTGGCGGCGCTGGTCAATGACTATCCGATCATCTCGATCGAAGACGGTATGTCCGAAGATGACTGGGAGGGTTGGAAGGCGCTGACCGACGCCATCGGTGACAAGGTGCAACTGGTGGGTGATGACCTGTTCGTGACCAACCCTGTGCGTCTGGCCGAAGGGATCGAGCGCGGCTGTGCGAACTCGATGCTGGTCAAGGTGAACCAGATCGGCTCGCTGACGGAAACCCTGCGCGCCGTCGATATGGCGCATCGCGCGCGCTACACCAACGTGATGTCGCACCGTTCGGGCGAGACCGAGGACGCCACCATTGCCGATCTGGCGGTCGCCACCAATTGTGGTCAGATCAAAACCGGCTCGCTTGCGCGATCGGACCGGTTGGCGAAATACAACCAGCTGATCCGGATCGAGGAGTCGCTGGGGGAAGTGGCCGAATACGCCGGCGCGTCGATCCTGAAATAAGCATGGAATGGGGGCCAACGGCCCCCTTTTTTCAAAGTGCGGGTCTCTGATCCGTCAAGCGGTCGTTCCGCTGCCCGTGCCGCAATCCGCGTGACGGATCAATTGGTGCTGTTGACCCTTCGGAACTCTTGGATCCAAGCGTTTCTTGGACCCTGAACCGGCGTCTTCCGGACGATCGCGGTAAAGGTTGCGGCGGGAAACACGGCTTCAGGTGATATCCACCCTTGATTGAACCTTTCTGGTTCGATCCTTCTCTGGGTGTACGATTGCCGTACCTGCCTGCACTTGAAGTTGAAAACTTTTGAAAAATCTTCGCACTTTTCGCAAGAGAGGCGAGATCCGGATTACGCAATCATTTCAGTGGTCTCTGCTTCGCAGGCGTATTGAATCAGCCTTTTTGTATCTAAAAAGAATGCAAAAATCTCATTATGTGTGAACTTGTTACTAAGTAAAGCACGGCCACGTGATCTAATCTGAATGCATTGCAGAAAGGAGACCACGATGTCTGTATCCAAATTCCTTCTGATAGTCGCAGCAACGTCCATCACAGTTCTTTCCGCCTGCGCGGGTCCGGGAACCTACCCAATTACCGGAGACCAGGTCTCGGCGAGTGACCCGGTACAGGACATGAACCCGGCCAATATCTTCCGTGGCGAGTCTCGTTAAAGTAACTTGCTCATCAGCATATATCTGTCGCGTGGTTTGAACCCGGTGCGCAGATAGATTTTCTGAGCGGCCTCATTGTTTCGGTCGACTTCCAGATGAAGGGCAGTCAGCCCCGCTTCGGACAAAGCTTTGGGAAGTGCCAGCAGAACTTCGGTCGCAATGCCACGACCGCGAACAGCGGGTCGGATATAGATTTCGTCCACGAAACCGTCCATGCCGCCGAATTCGACGGACCAGCCGAAGGTCAGGATGATGTAGCCCAACGGCGCCCGTCCGGGGCCGATCAGATAGACACAGCCATGGGGAATACCCTCGAGCAGGGGTGTCAGAGCATTTCGGGTCTGGTCCGGGTCTTGCGTCAATCCGGCCTCGGTATGGAAGGCGGTGACCAGCGCCATCAGGCGGTCCAGGTCTTCGGGGCGCGCAAGGCGCATTGCGGCGCTCATAATCTGGCCAGCCTTTCTGTCAGCAGGTCAAAGAAGCCGTCAGCGTCGATGTCCCCCATGAACAGCGCATTGGGCGCGCGGTCGGTCACGCCCCACCAATCTGCGACGGTCATGCCCATGGTCAGTTCGGACCCGGTTTCAATTTCGACATTCACATGACGGCCTGAAAACAGCTCGGGCCGGATCAGATAGGCGGTCACGCAGGGGTCGTGCAAAGGCGCACCCGCGCTGCCGTATTTTTCCTTGTCAAACCTCTCAAAGAAATCGGTCATCTCGGCCACAGCGAGTCCAACTTTGTTTCCCAGAGCACGGAACGCATCGTTGCGGGGTTTGGTGACCAGCGCCTTATGCGTGACATCCAACGGCATGACCACAATCGGCCTTCCTGATTTGAATACGATATCAGCTGCTTCCGGGTCGACATGAATGTTGAACTCTGCTGTTGGAGTGATGTTCCCAACCTCGAAATACGCCCCGCCCATCAGAACGATTTCCTGCACCCGATCAACAATATCAGGGGCTTTGTTGAATGCGGTCGCGATATTCGTCAGAGGCCCCAGCGGACAAAGGGTCACGGTGCCCGGTTCTTCGGCGCGCAGGGTGTCGATGATGAAATCCACCGCGTGGCCCTCGGTCAGCGGCACCTGCGGATCGGGCAGGTCCGGGCCATCCAGCCCTGTCTTGCCATGCACATGCTCGGCCGTGACCAACGCGCGGTTCAACGGTCTGTCGCAGCCCGCGTAAACGGGTATGTCAGTCCGCCCCGCCAGTTCGCACACGATCCGAGCGTTCTTGGCGGTCAATTCCAGGGGCACGTTGCCTGCGACCGCCGTGATGCCAAGAACCTCGATGTCCTCCGGGCTGGCCAGCGCCAGCAGGATGGCGACGGCATCGTCCTGTCCGGGATCGGTGTCGATGATGATCTTGCGAGGGGGCATGGGCGTCTCCGGTGGTCTTGAAGGTGGGACACTCGCAAGTGTCGGATGGCTTGTCTACCCGTTTCTGGGGGCTGCCATGGCGTCCACCGGCGGGAGTTTGCCGTTGGCGCGGTGCTCTTCGGTTTTGACCTCGTCCCAGAGCGCGTCCATCTCGGCCAGATCGCTTTGCGAGGGGGTCTTTCCCCGCTCGGCCAGCCGGGCTTCGACCTGTTCAAAGCGACGGGTGAACTTGGCATTGGTGCGGCGCAGGGCGGCTTCGGGTTCGATACCCAGGTGGCGGCCCAGATTGACCATCACGAACAGCAGATCACCGAATTCATCCTCAAGCGCATCCGCGTCCATCTTGTCACGCGCCTCTTCCAACTCGGCGGCTTCTTCGGTGATCTTGGCCAGCACGTGGCTTGCATCGGGCCAGTCGAACCCCACGCGTGCGGCCCGTTTTTGCAACTTATGGGCCCGCAGCAGGGCAGGCAGGTTGGCGGCCACCCCGTCCAGCGCGCCTTTCTGTTCCTTGCCCGCACGTTCGGCCGCCTTGATCGTTTCCCAATCCCGGGTCTGCTGATCGGCGGACTTGTCGCGGGATTCGTCGCCAAAAACATGCGGGTGGCGGTTGACCATCTTGTCTGACATGGTGCGCACCACGTCCTGAAAGGTGAAATGCCCGGCCTCTTCAGCCATTTGTGCGTGAAAGACCGACTGGAACAGCAGATCGCCCAGCTCTCCCTTCAGCTCGTCCCAGGCCTCGCGCTCGATCGCGTCGGCGACCTCATAAGCCTCTTCTATCGTATAGGGAGCGATGGTTGCGAAATCCTGTTCGATATCCCACGGGCAGCCGGTTTGCGGATCACGCAGGCGGCGCATGATTTCCAGCAGACGCTCGACACCAGCGTCGCTGTCATGGATCAGAGGATTTTCGGCCATTGCGAACCCTTTCATTCCGGTGTCAGATGCATCCATCCCGCAGTCCCGATCAGGAGTCCAGCCCAGATGCCCGTCGTCAACCGAATTGCCGATTTCTCTGCCGATATGACCAGATGGCGTCAGTATCTGCATACGATACCCGAGTTGGAATTCGAGTGCTTTGAGACTGCCGCGTTTGTGGCCGAGCGTCTGCGTGAATTCGGGGTCGATGAATTGCATGAAGGGATCGCAAAGACCGGGATGGTCGCGATCATCAACGGGCAGGGTGACGGGCCGACGATCGGGCTGCGTGCCGATATGGATGCGCTGCCGATTACCGAGGAAACAGGCGTCGGGTATTCATCGAAGAACCCCGGAAAGATGCATGCCTGCGGGCATGACGGGCACACCACAATGCTGCTGGGTGCGGCGCGGTATCTGGCCGAAACGCGAAATTTCCGCGGCCGTGTGGCCCTGATCTTTCAACCGGCCGAGGAAGAAGGCGGTGGCGCGGGCGTGATGGTCGAAGAAGGCATCATGGAGCGGTTCGATATCTCTGAGGTCTATGGAATACACAATGATCCGGGAAACCCGGAAGGTACGTTCCATACCACGCCGGGACCGATCATGGCGGCGGTGGATACGTTCGAGATTCATATTCAAGGGGTCGGCGGCCATGGCGCCATGCCGCATCAGACCCGCGACCCGGTCATGGCGGCCTGCGGCATTGCGCAGGCAATCCAGACCATTGTCAGCCGCAACCACTATGCGGTGGAAGACCTGGTTGTTTCGGTCACTCAGATCCATGCCGGAACGGTGAACAACGTGATCCCTGATACTGCCTATTTGAACGGAACCGTGCGGACCTTTGATCCCGCTGTACAGAAGATGGTGATGGAGCGGATGGAGCAGATCGTTCAGGGGCAGGCCGCGTCTTACGGTGTCGAGGCACGGCTGGAATATCAGGAGGGATACCCGGCCACGATCAACGATGCTGAAAAGGCAGCCTTTGCCGCCACCGTCGCGCGCGAAGTGTCGGGGCCTGAGCGGGTGGTCGACACAATGGGGCGCGACATGGGGGCCGAGGATTTTTCATACATGTTGCAGTCGCGACCAGGGGCCTATCTGTTTCTGGGGCAGGGGGATGGTGCCGGGCTGCATCATCCGAAATACAACTTCAATGATGATATCGCGCCTGTGGGGGCATCGTTCTTCGCACGGATCGTGGAAAAGGCGCAGCCCTTGGGCTGATGGGGTAATGAAATGGCACTGGAAGACGCAAAAAACCAGGTGGATGAGGCATTCACCAACCCGGACCTCAAAGGCCTGTCCTATGAAAACACCTTTGGCGGGGCGACCTCGTTTCTGCGGCGTCTCTACACCAAGGATCTGACGGGCGCCGACATCGCCGTGACCGGTGTGCCGTTCGATCAGGCGGTGACCAACCGCCCGGGCACCCGTCTGGGCCCACGTGCGATCCGCGAGGCGAGCGCCCTGCAATCGCCCGATGCGCCCTATGGCTGGCCCTTCGATGCGCTCAGCGAGCTGGCAATCATCGATTACGGCGACATGGCCTATGACTATGCCAACATCCCCGCCTTTCCCGATACGCTGACCGACCATATCCGCACCATTCTGGCGGCGGATGTGGCCTCGGTCACGCTGGGGGGCGACCACTATATCAGCTTTCCGATCCTCAAGGCCTATGCCGAGAAATACGGGCCGATGTCGCTGTTGCAGTTCGATGCCCATACCGACACCTGGGCCGATGACGACATGAGCCGGGTGGACCACGGCACCATGTTCTACAAGGCGGTGAAGTCGGGGATCGTGGATCCGAAACGCTCGGTTCAGGTGGGGATCCGTACCACCAACGAGGACACGCTGGGCGTCAACATCATCGACGCCCGCGAGGTCTATGAATCCGGCCCCGCTGCCGTGGCGCAGAAGATCAAGGGTATTCTGGGCGACAGCCCGGTCTATCTGAGTTTCGACATCGACGGTCTGGACCCGGCCTTTGCCCCCGGCACCGGCACGCCGGTTTGGGGTGGTTTGAGTTCCATTCAGGCGCAGATCATCCTGCGCGACATCGCCGGGATCAACATCAAGGGCGGCGACGTGGTCGAGGTGTCTCCGCCGTTCGATACATCCGGCGCCACGGCGATTGCGGGTGCCCATGTGGCAACGCAGATCGTCTGCCTGTTGGGTTGGAACAAGCTGGCAAAAACATAACCGTTTGGATGCGTATTAACCATTGGTTAGCCATACTTCCGGTATGTGCTGGGTAAAGAAAGTTGAAGGGATGGGGATAAAACGCGCATGAATGAATTCAATCAACCGGTCAGCGGCAATGATCTGGCGCGGTTCTCGGGGCCGAATACGTTTATGCGCCTGCCGCAGGCGGCCTCGCTGGCGGGGCTGGATGTGGCGGTTCTGGGAATTCCGATGGATATCGGCACGTCGTGGCGGTCGGGCACCCGGTTCGGACCAAAACAGATCCGCAGCGAAAGCGCGATGATAAGGCCCTACAACATGGCCACCTCGGCGGCTCCGTTCGACAGCTTGCAAATCGCCGACATCGGGGATCTGGCGATCAACACCTTCTCGCTTGCGGACAGCCTGAGGATCATCAGGGAAAGCTATGATGCGATCCTGGCAAAGAACGTGACCCCGGTGGCGATGGGGGGCGATCATTCGATCACCCTCCCGATCCTGCGGGCCATTGCGGCAAAACATGGGCCGGTGGCCCTGGTGCATGTGGATGCCCATGCAGATGTGAATGACGAGATGTTCGGCGAGAAAGAGACCCACGGAACCGTCTTCCGCCGCGCCTATGAAGAGGGGCTGATCGTCCCCGACAAGACCTTTCAGATCGGCATTCGCGGATCGGGTTATGCGGCTTCGGATTTCACCGAGGCCAGGGATTGGGGCTTCCGCCAGTTCCCGGCCTGGGAGTTGTGGCAGCAGAACCTGACGCAGATCGGCTCTCAGATCCGCAAGATCATCGGGGATCATCCGGTTTACGTCACCTATGACATCGACAGCCTGGATCCGGCCTTTGCACCGGGCACGGGTACGCCAGAAATTGCCGGGCTGACCACGCCGCAGGCGCTGCAACTGATCCACGCATTGCAGGGCGTGAATATGGTGGGGTGTGACCTGGTCGAGGTTTCACCTCCGTATGACCCATCCGGCAACACGGCCCTGACGGCAGCCAACCTGATCTATGAAATGCTGTGCATCCTGCCGGGTGTGACGTCACGGTAAACCGGCCCGGAACGGCTTGCCCCGGCGCCTGATCCGCTTACAGTTTCTGCGAAAGGGTAACGCGGGATGAGAAATATGGTTCTGTGGGCAGTGATCGCGCTGGTGCTCGGGCTGGGCGCATATATCCGGCTGGCCCCGTCTGCTCCGGCCCAATGGCATATCGCGCCTGTGGCCGCGGATGATCAGGACTTGCCAGATGGTGTTCTGCGCGTTGTCGAAACCGGCCCGGACGGGTTGCAACGCCTTGACCAGATCGCCCGCGCCACGCCGCGTACCTCGGTACTGGCGGGTTCAGTCGATGAGGGGATGATCACCTATGTCACCCGCACGAAATGGTTCGGCTTTCCCGACTATACTACTGTTCATCAGGACGGCGACACGCTGCGCATCCATGGCCGTTTGCGGTTCGGTCGCAGGGATTTCGGGGTGAACAAGGCACGGGTTGATGGGTGGTTGGAGCAGATGTAACCGTTCTGCCGGCGCTCAGGACGCCTCATCCTGGTCAAAGTGGTCAACAGGATCGCTCTGCAACCCGGACGATAAACACCCTTCCTGCACCTCGCGCCACATGGGCACGTTCAGGGACATCTGACATTGCGCCGTGAACATTCGGCCGTCGACTTGCAGGCAGATCATCTCACCCAATTCGATGCGGGACCCGGACGTGTCGGTGCAATAGCAATCGCGGGTCTTGCCGTCGGGGCCGATGTAATCGGCGAAAACCGGCGTGGACGTCAGCAAAAGGGCAAGCAAAATCCGTTTCATGACAGCAAGCTTAGCATGACGTGGCCCTTGACCAAAGCCCCCGGATGATAGACACCGCCGGGATGATCCCCGAAGAACGACTTGAACAGATCACCCAGCGTTTCCAATACCTCGAAGCAGCCATGGCGGATGGCGCATCGGGCGGCGATATTGCAGCGTTGGCCAAGGAGTATTCCGACCTCAAACCCGTGGTCGATCAGATCATGGCCTGGCGCCAGCTGGTGGCAGATCTGGCTGAGGCCGAGGCGATGCTGGCCGACCCGGATATGAAAGAGTTGGCCGAAGAGGAAATTCCGGACCTGCAATCACGCATCCCCGAAGCGGAACACGCGCTGCAACTGGCGCTGCTGCCAAAGGATGCGGCAGATGCGCGGCCGGCGATGCTGGAAATTCGCCCCGGTACCGGCGGGGACGAGGCCGCTTTGTTCGCGGGCGATCTGTTGCGTATGTATCAACGCTATGCCGAGGCCCACGGGTGGCAGTTCGAGATCATCGAAGAACAGGCTTCTGATCTGGGCGGGATCAAAGAGGTGGTGGCCCATATCAAGGGCGACAACGTCTTTGCCCGGCTGAAATACGAATCCGGTGTGCACCGTGTGCAGCGCGTACCCGAAACCGAAAGCGGCGGGCGGATTCATACCTCGGCGGCGACCGTGGCGGTTTTGCCCGAGGCCGAGGATGTCGACATCCAGATAGACGCCAATGACATCCGTATCGACACGATGCGCAGTTCCGGCGCAGGCGGGCAGCACGTGAACACCACCGACTCGGCGGTGCGGATCACGCATATTCCGACGGGCTTGGTGGTAACAAGCTCCGAGAAGTCCCAGCATCGCAACCGCGAGATCGCCATGCAGGTGCTGAAAACGCGGCTTTATGACCTCGAGCGGCAGCGGATCGACAGCGAACGCTCAGCGGATCGCGCCAGCCAGGTGGGATCGGGGGATCGTTCGGAACGCATTCGCACCTACAATTTCCCACAGGGGCGGATGACGGATCACCGGATCAACCTGACGCTTTATAAACTGGATCAGGTGATGCAGGGGGATCTGGACGAAGTGATTGACGCCCTGACGGCGGATGATCAGGCCCGGTTGCTGGCCGAGATGGCGCAATGACGGGGGTGCAGACGGCTGCGCAGGCCATGGTGGCCGCTACAGCGCGCTTGAGGGCCGCGGGCGTGGATGACCCGGCGCGGGACGCGCGCCTGTTGTTGGCCCATGCCGCACGGATAGAAGCCAGCCGGGTGACACTGATAGCCCCGGAAGAATTGCAGCCCGAAATCGCGGAACGCTATGACCAGTTGGTTTCCCTGCGCGCCATTCGGGTGCCGGTGTCTCATCTGCTGGGCGAGCGCGAGTTCTATGGGCGCAGGTTTCGCGTCAGTTCGGATGTTCTGGATCCGCGCCCCGAGACGGAAACCCTGATCGAGGCCGCACTGAGCGAACCCTTTGACCATGTTTTGGACCTCGGCGTCGGGTCGGGCTGCATTCTGGTTACACTGCTTGCGGAACGCACCAGCGCTTCGGGCCTTGGGGCCGACCTGAGCGAAGCCGCCTGTCTTCAGGCCAGCGCCAATGCTGTGCTCCACCAGGTACAGGGGCGGGTAGAGATCGTGCAGTCAAACTGGTTTGAAAACATTGAAGGTCAGTTTGACCTGATTGTTTCCAATCCGCCGTATATTTCCGTAACCGAAATGGAGAATCTTTCGCCCGAAGTGCGGGAGCACGAGCCGCGCATGGCGCTGACCGATGAAGGGGACGGGCTGGGCGCGTACCGGCAGATCGCGGCCTCGGCCCCGGATTTCATGCTGCCGGGCGGGCGAATACTTGTGGAAATCGGCCCGACACAGGCAAATCTGGTGTCTGCCTTGTTTGATGCGGCGGGATTGGCGGATATTTGCGTAATCCCCGATCTGGACGGGCGTGACCGCGTTGTCGGCGCAAGGTTGCCGGGTTGATACTGTTGTCTGAGGCCAAAAAACGCTGCCCCGAGTAAAAAAGCGTGTGAAAATTCGAGATTCCTCTTGTCTGCACGGTCAGGACATGTTTACTCAGGATTAGTCGGCGAGGTTGACGCTGTTGCAGCGCACCCCTGACGCCAAGCCCAAAAAGTCGACGTCCCGTCACAGCAAACGCCTCAGAGCAGTGCAAAAAGCGGGTTGAGCGACAGCGCATTGATAAGGCTGACGTAAAGTAAGATGAGATCTTCCAAATCCCGCTCGCGGGCCAAGAACAACCGCAATCGTCCTTCCGGCGGTAACGTCGTAAACCGGGTTTTTGACAGCTCGGGTCCTGAAGGCAAAGTGCGTGGCACGCCACAGCAGATCATTGATAAATATAATCAGCTGGCGCGTGACGCTCAGTTGGCAAACGACCGCGTCGCTGCGGAAAACTTCCAGCAGCATGCGGAACATTATCTGCGCATGCTGAGTGAGGCGCAGCGCGAGATTGAAGCGCGCCGCGAAGAGCAGGAGCGCCAGAACCGCGAACGCCAGGCCGAGCGTGATCGTGAGCGCGCTGAACGACAGGAACGCGAAGCGGCCCGACAGGCCGATCCCGCCGAAGCGCCTCAGCCGGACGTGATGGATTTCGCCGCACCGGATGCTGCTCCGGAAAGCGGGCTGGTCGAGACACCGGAAAGCAAGGGCGCCGAAGCTCCTGCGCCGGAAAAGAAGGAAAAGCCTGCGCGCAAACCACGGGCGCGCAAGCCCAAACCGGCGCCCGCGGCCGAAGACGCACCCAAAACGGATGGTGACGCACCGGAAGCAGCTGAATAAAGCCGGCATCAGAAATTGCAAAGCCCCGAGGTCAAGCCTCGGGGCTTTTTTTGTGATCAGGGGTTCTGGACTTCGCGCGCCAGGGCACAGAACGCTTCAAGCGGAACCTGCTCGGCCCGTTCAGTGGGCTGGATACCTGCGGCCCGCAAGCGATCCTCGATATCAGGGGCGATGCCTTTCAGAGACGCTCGCAGCATTTTGCGGCGTTGATTGAAGGCAGAGGCCACCACACGCGACAGGGTCGCGGCGTCAGCAGGGTAGCGCGGTTCGGGCAGGGCGGTCAGGTGGACCACCGCGCTGGAGACTTTGGGCGGCGGGGTGAAGGCGCCGGGGGGCAGGGACATGGCGATGCGCGCCTCGGCCCGCCATTGGGCAAGGATGGCGAGGCGGCCATACGCCTTGCTGCCCGGCTGGGCCACGATGCGTTCGGCCACTTCGCGTTGGAACATCAGCGTCAGGCTCTGCCAGAAAGGGGGCCATTCCGGGGGCGTCAGCCAGCGCACCAGCAGTTCGGTGCCGACGTTGTATGGAAGGTTGGCCGCGATGCGGATTGGCGGGGTCAGATGTTCGAGCGGGTTGATCTCGAGCGCGTCACCGTTGATGACCTCCAGCCTTCCGGGATAGGCGGCGGCGATATCGTTCAGGGCGGCGATGCAACGGGTATCTTTTTCGACTGCCACGACCTTGCGCGCGCCTTCGGACAGAAGCCCTCGGGTGAGGCCGCCAGGACCAGGGCCGATTTCCAGTACGTCGCAGTTTGCAAGATCGCCGGCCTGACGGGCGATTTTGGCGGTCAGGTTGAGGTCCAGAAGGAAGTTCTGACCCAAGGATTTGCGCGCCGAGAGTTGATGTGTGGCGATGACCTCGCGCAGAGGGGGAAGATTGTCGATTGCACTCATGATCCGATTACCGTGACGCAGGCCGTAGGGGCAGTGCCAGAAATTTTTTGCCTCCGGCGGGGATATTTTCAGCCAGGTGAAGGATCAAGAGCCTTGTACCATGCGTTGGGCAAGCTTCAGAGCTTCGATCAGGCTGGTTGGATTGGCGATGCCTTTCCCGGCGATATCCAGTGCAGTGCCGTGATCTGGCGACGTGCGGATGAAGGGCAGGCCAAGGGTGACGTTCACGCCCCGGTCGAAATCCAGTGTCTTGATCGGGATCAGGGCCTGATCATGATACATTGCGATTGCCGCGTCATAGCGGGCACGTGCAGCAGCATGAAACAACGTATCCGCAGGGTGCGGGCCTGTCAGGGTCGCATCTTTCAGTTTCAGATCGGCCAGCATTGGGGCGATCCAGTCAAGCTCTTCGCGGCCCATTTTGCCGCCTTCGCCGGCATGGGGGTTCAGGCCGGCTATGGCGATGCGGGGGTGCTGTATGCCAAACTGGTCGCGCAGGCCGCGCGCGGTGATTTCGATCGTCTCGCGCAGCAGGTCCGGCGTCAGTGCGGCGGGAACCTGCGCCAGGGGAATGTGGATTGTTGCCGGGACAACCCGCAACTGGTCGCTGGCCAGCATCATGACAACCCGGCGGGTGCCCGACAGCGCAGCCAGAAACTCGGTATGGCCGGGATAGGTAAACCCGGCGCCGTCTATCAGCGCCTTTTTGTGAATGGGTGCGGTGCACAGAGCGGCCGCTGCCCCCCCTTTTACAAGGTCTACGCCGGTTTCGATGGCATCGATCACCGATGGGGCATTGGCTGGGTCCGGCTGGCCGGGCATGTTTGCGGCAGGGAAGTTCAGGTGCAGCACGGGCAAGGCCTGATCACAGACTGCAACAGCATCCGAAGGGGTTTCGATTATCGCAACGGGGGTGCCAGCAGGCAGGTGGCTGGCATCGCCGATAAAGAAAAACGGGCAGGTTTGGCGCAGCTCGGCCCACGCTTTGGCCGCGATTTCAGGGCCGATCCCGGCCGGTTCACCGCAACTGAGCGCAATCGGGCGAGTCATTCCTGAACAATGGTGGCGTCAGCCCGCAGTTGCTCTACCAGGCTGGCCGCAAAGGCTTGTAGCCGCTGTTGCGCCAGTGCGTTCGCTACGTCTGCCCGCGAGGTGTTTTCGCCCAGATCGCGGGTGCGGTTGCACAGCATCAAGAACACCAGCGTCTGTCCGTTGTTGCGGGTCAGGTTTGTTGACACCTCGTTGCGATCCAGCTTTGCCAGCTCTACGGCGATGTCACGCGGTACTTCAGACGGGCTGGCTTCGATACGGTCCAGAACTTCGACGGGTTGATCCTTGGCGATGCCATACAAGTCATCGCAGGTGTCGATCTCTTCCCGCAGGGCGGCAGCCCGCGACAGGGTGTTGGCGCTGCGGCCGCCCGGCAGGTAATAGGCCGCATAGTCAAGTTTGGAGATAGGCGGCGCAGCGGTCGCCACCTCGCGCAGCCCGCGCAGCTGAAACAGGGCAACGGCGTTTGGCAGGCTGATGGGATCGGTGATTTCACCGTTCTGGAGCCCAAGAATAACCGGCTGCAATGCAGGAGGCAGGTTGGAGATATTCAGCCAGTCCAGTCGCCCGCCTTCGTTGCGGGTTGCCGCTCCGGAATATTGCGCCGCTGCGGCTGAAAACGCTTCGATAGTTTCAAGTCGCGAGATTTCTTCCGCAAGCAATTCGGTCTGTGCCACGGTTTGCGGGTTCACCGGGATGATGATCTCGGACAGCAAGACCTGAAGGCCGCCGCCACCGGTCTGTCCCAGTGCGCGATCAATCTCGTCTTCGGTCGGGCGGGCCTGTGACAGGTAGCGCGAGCTTATGTAATCGCGCCAGGCCAGCTGATCCGCAACATAATCACGGACAGTTTCCGGGTCGACGCCCGCCTCACCCAAAAGTTGCAGGAACTGTTCGGTGGACAATTGCCCGCGCGAGGCGAACTCGTCGATACCCAGTTGAACAGCTTCCGGTGCTGCTTCGACGCCTGCTTCGCGCATGGCCTGTTTGCGCAGTTTTTCTTCGATCAGGGCTTCCCTGACGTCAGCTTCACTGCCGCCGGGCAGACCCAGAACATTCAGGAATTGCAGGCGTTGTTCCAGCTCGTACCAGGTGACGATGTCCTGATTCACGCGGATCGCTGGCGAGAACAAACTCTGGGCGCTGACCTGCGGCGCTGAAAAAGCGAGGAAAACGGCGGCCAGCGCCGGCGCGACCGGTTTGTGCCAACCGGAACGAAGAAACCTGGAGAAACCTGATATCAACTGCATTTTCTCTTGTATGTGTTACCACCGCCTTCAAGGGCGTATCCTGTCAGCGATAGGGTAAAGCCGAATTCTGTCGAAGGCTCAATAGTGGATGTTGAAGTAAAGCGTCTGCTTACGGACATGTTAACCTGAACACATTCATTCTGGTAGGTTACGCCAAGACCCAGCCGGATTGGTTCTGATTGGTTCAGATCATAGCGTGCCTCGGCATTCGTAAGCCAGTTCTGGTCGACCTGGTAGCGGCCCAGAAGCCAGATTTCCGAGATTTCATCCGCAATGTTTTCCGCCGGATCCGGTTCCTGCCAGATATAGCTTCCGGACAGGCCGGCAAATTCCGAGGCCCAGGCCCCGCGCAACTCAGCTTTGACGAAGCTGAAATCGCTGTCGATCAGACCGCGCCCGCCAAGCGACCAACCGTTGGCCGTGGTGACTTGTCCCGCCACCAGCAAGTCGGACGTGGTGCCCTGCAAGCCGGATGTCAGGGTGAAATTCGGGTCGGCATCCGCCCGAAACACCTGACCCACTGTCACCAGCGCCTGCTGTCCGCCTGTACCATAACGTGCCCAGTTCAAGCCGATGACCCCGGTGGCACCGTCTTCGCGCTGATCTTCGGCAGGGAATCGGGACAGGGCCAGCAGATTGCCCTGATCGAATTCCTGAAACGTGCTTTCATCATCTGGCACATTGGTGTCCGAGACATGGGTCCATCCGATCTGCGCGATCGGTTCCAGAAGCTGAACGGCGCCGGTCTTTTCGCGACGGGTCATCGGATAGCGAAGCGTCAATGCCGCGCGCGGGGTCGAGCGGGTCACATTGCTGGGAAAGTTGCTGTCATGACGGATGTTGAATGTATCCACCGATGCGCCCAGCGTCGCGTCGGCACGCAGGCCCGATGCAAACGTCCAGCTTCGAAGCCATTCGGCGTCAAAAGTGGCCCGTGCCAGGTCGCGGCCGACGATATCAGCGTCGCTGGTGCGCTCATGAGCGTGGCCGACAAAGGCCAGCCGCACCTCGCCACCAAGTGCGCCGGGAAAGAACCGCTTTTCATAGTTCAGATCGAAGACGCGGGATGGGATTTCGTCCTGATTTTCACTGTCACGCAGAGTTTTGTAGTGGATCAGGCTTGTTTTGAACGCGGTGTCGCGTTTGATCCGTTCCAGCGCGACTTCACTGCGCAAACGGTCCAGGTCCGGTAGCCCATAGTCGGCCAGATAGGCGTCGTCCGAGGTGGTTTGCAGATCGAATGTCAGCCGGAAATCGTTCTTCAGGTTGAACCAACCGCCGGCGAACAGATAGCCGCGATCCTGGTCGGGCTGGACGTCATCACGGGTATAGGCGCCTTCAAGCTGAATGCGCCCATTCACGAACGCCTGACGATACCGATATCCCAGCGTTGTGGTCTTGGCCGACAGATACGGCGTCAAGGTCAGATCCTTGTGGTCCCCCAGCTTGAAGAAATAGGGAACCTGGACCCCCGTTCCCAGTTGCGAGGTGCTGCGGATCGACGGCACCAGAAAGCCGGTCGCGCGATCCAAAGTCGGGTCCGGCAAGCGCAGATAGGGGAAATAGAATACCGGATAATCTAGCACCCGAAGCTGCGCGCCCTCAAAGTACAATTGCCGTTCCAACTGGTCATGAGTGACCTTGCGGGCGCGGATCTGCCAGAGCGGTGGCTTACCATTGGTGCAGACATGGCAGGAAGTGGCCGAGACCTTGCTGAATTGCGTATAGCGGCCCGCGGCCCGTTTCGCCTGAACCGAGGCAATCTGGATTTGCTGATCGAAAACCATCCGAGCACCGATCAGCAGGCCGTTCTGGATGCCGCTGTCCAGCTGGCCGGAATCGGCCAGAAGGGTCGACTGGCCCCCCTGATCAATACGAATGGGGCCCACCAGTGTCAGCTCGCCCGTTTCCCGGTCATAGGTGATGCGTTGGGCCGACAGCTTGGTATCGCCCTGAAAGGCTTCGACATGACCTTCGGCCACCAGTTTCCTGTCGGGTGTGATAAAGACCTTGTCGGCAACCAAAAGGGCGGGTTCGGCCTGTGACTGCGCCGCTTGCGGGTCAGGCTCAGCCGACGTGGTTTGCGCCGCCAGAACCGTCGGTGCCGACAACGCGATCGCGCTGGTCAGCAGCAGGGGAATCATGCTCCGCATCAGCCGTCCTCCGCGTGTAGAAGCAGGCCAAGGGACAGCAGGATGGCGGCGAAGGGTGGCGCCCAGGCAGCGATATAGGTGGGCAATTGTCCGTTTTCCCCGAGGATTTGCGCAAAATTGCGGACGAAGTAGATGGCAAAGCCAAGCAGAACGGCAGTCAGCACGGCAATTCCGGTGCCGCCGAACCGAACGTGGCGCATGGTGAAAGCGGCCCCGATCAGGACCATCGAGACCAGAAAGAAGGGCCGGGCCAGTTGCACCTGCAACCACACTTCATACTGCTTGGTTGAAAACCCGGCTTCGCGCAGGTCTTTGATCAGTTGCGGCAGATCATAAACAGATACCGAATCCTGTTGCCCCAGCGTGTCCAGAATCCGCTGCCGGGTCAGCGAGGTCGGCAACTCCAGCCGTTCATGCTCCACCGAACTGGTTTCGGGGTTCTGCCCATCCCGCAAATTCCAGATCTTGGCCTGCGACAGGACCCAGTTTCCGTCCTCCAGCACGGCCCTGTCGGCGACGATCTGCTGGGTGGGTTTGCCGTCGCGCGCAAAGGTGATGATGGTTACGTCGTCCAGGCCAAGCGTATCCCCGTTCGAGGTGCCCCGGGCGTGGATGACGGCCTGACCGTTTTCCGCGGATTGACGTAGCCAAAGGCCTTCGCTGCTGATCGAAAGCGCTGAACTGCCGTTGTTGCGATAGGAATTAGACAGGCGTTGGAATTCCTGGGACGTGGCCGCGGCGATGGGGTTCAGCAATGCCACTGCAAGCGCGCCGATGATCAGGGCCAGCGCCGCCGGCGCAACCAGCGCGCGGATACCCGAGCGACCCGTGGCGCGGGTCACCACGAGTTCAGACGTCCGTGCCAGCCCGACGAACAGGGCAATGGTGGACAGAATTACCAGCAGAGGCAGCATTTCACTGATGGCGGCCGGCGTGTTCAGAAGCGTCAGGTGCAGCAATTGGCCGAAGGACAGGTCGACTTCGTCAAATCGGCGGATCTGTTCGATCAGATCGATGAGAATCATCAAGGTCAGAAAAATACCGCCGATGACAAGAAAGCTCTGCACAAAGCGGCGGGCGAAATAGCGGTCGAGGATCACAAGAGTGCCCCCGCCAAGCCTTTTGCGCCGGAAAACGGGCCGAAATCGCGCATGCATGTCCTCCTGCGCGACGGCGTATGCCTGCCCTCTCGTGTCACGTCTTTCTCCCCCGAGCCTGCCGGTTATTTTTGCGGGACCTTACTGCAATTGAAACGCGGGGAAAACTGCTATCTGGTCAAGTCGGGCGGCGCGGGCTAGGTCTTGGGGAACAGAATTCGAGGAGTTTGCAATGAGCAGTCTGATACCGGTCCGTTTTCAGGAGTTTGATCTGGATGCGATGGCGCAGGCCGAAGGGCGGGTGGCCATCATCATTCCGCCGGACGGGAAAATGAACCCTGCGGCGCGCCGGGCCAATCGCCTGACGAAAGGCGCCGTGGCGCGGCTTGTCGAAAGTGAGAAATTCGGAAAGTCCAAGACTGGCGATGTCATCTCGATGGCCTGGCCGGCCGGGATGGCGGCCGAGGCGCTGGACGTCGTGGTGCTGCCGCGCCGCCCGGAAGCCGATGAGGCCCGCAAAGCCGGTGCCGCTTTGGCCAAATGCGCGGGTGGCCAGGACATGCTGGTGTTGGTCGGCAATCAGGCGCAGACCGAAAACCTGGCCCTTGGCTTGGTGCTGCGCAGTTATGATTTCAACGCGCACAAAACCAAGGACAGCGAAGGCAGCGGATCGATTACGATTGGCCATTCGAAACCCAAGGAAGCCGAAGCAGAGTTTGCACCGCTATATGCGATTGCCGACGGCGTGCGGATGACGCGTGATCTGACCAATGAACCTGCAAATGTTCTGACGACCTCGGAATTTGCCGATCGTCTTGTCGAGATGCAGGAGCTGGGCCTTGAGGTCGAAGTTCTGGAAGAGGACAAGCTGGCAGAACTGGGCATGCGTACATTGCTGAGCGTCGGGCAGGGCTCTGCCAGCCCGTCCAAAGTCGTCGTGATGCACTGGAATGGCGGCGACAAGGACGATGCGCCCTTGGCCCTGGTGGGCAAGGGTGTGGTTTTCGACACAGGTGGCATTTCGCTGAAACCGGCCGGTGGCATGGAAGACATGACCATGGACATGGGCGGTGCCGGTGTTGTTGCTGGCACGATGCGCGCGTTGGCCAAGCGCAAGGCCAAGGCCAATGTGGTGGGCCTTGTCGGTCTGGTCGAGAACATGCCTTCGGGCAATGCCACCCGTCCGGGCGATGTGGTCAAGTCGATGAAAGGCGATACGGTCGAGATCATCAACACCGATGCCGAAGGCCGTTTGGTTCTGTGCGACGTGATGTGGTACGCGCAGGAGCGGCTCAAACCGGTGGGCATGATCGATCTGGCAACGCTGACCGGTGCGGTCATCATCGGGCTGGGGCATGAGAATGCGGGTGTGTTCTCGAACAATGACACATTCTGTGACGCCTTCCTGAAATCGGCGAAGGCCGAGGACGAAGGCGCGTGGCGGCTGCCTTTGGGCGATGGCTATGACAAGCTGCTCAAATCGCGCATCGCCGACATGAAGAACGTCGGTGGCCGTCCGGCGGGCTCGATCACGGCGGCGCAGTTTCTGCAACGTTTCGTGAAAGAGGATACGCCGTGGATTCATCTGGATATCGCGGGTGTGGCCTCGGTGTCGTCCGAGACATCCTATGCGCCCAAAGGTGCCACGGGCTGGGGTGTGCGCGCGCTGAGCCGGTTCGTGCAGGACAATTTCGAGTAAGCATATGGGTGCTGTCTATTTCTACCATCTGACCCGCCAGCCGCTGGAGCACACCTTGCCTGTGCTGCTGGACAAGGCGCGGCAGGCTGGGTGGAAGATTGCCGTGCGGGGCACCGATCCCGCGCGGATGGACTGGCTGGATGAAAAGCTGTGGCTGGGCCCCGAGGACGGGTTCCTGCCGCACGGTCGCGAAGGTGGGCCGCATGACGCCGAGCAGCCGATCCTGCTGACCACCAGCGCCGAGGCCACAAACGGCGCGGTGTGTGTCATGGCGGTGGACGGCGCGCCGATCGAACCCGAAGAGGTGTCGGCGCTGGAACGGGTTTGCATTCTGTTCGACGGCAATGACGACATGGCCGTACAGCACGCACGCGGGCAGTGGAAGACGCTGACCGGCGCCGGATGCGCCGCGCAATACTGGTCGGAAGAATCCGGGCGGTGGGAAAAGAAGGCCGAAGCCTGACGGGCCGTGCCATTTATCAGGAGATTTGAGGATGCAGATGAAGCCTCTGGGCCGCACCGGGATTGTCGTGAGCGATCTTTGCCTCGGGACGATGACGTTCGGATCGCAGACCTCGGAACCGGATGCGCACCGGCAGATGGACATGGCGCTGGATGCGGGGATCAACTTTGTGGATGCCGCCGAGATGTATCCGGTGAATCCTGTCGCCAAAGAGACAATTGGTCGGACCGAAGAAATTCTTGGAAACTGGAATGCTGCCAACAGGGCACGCCGGGCGGATTTCGTACTGGCAACCAAGCATTCGGGTGAGGGATTGTCATATGTTCGCGACGGTGCGCCGATCACGGGAAAAACCATTCCCGAGGCCATCGAAGGGTCCTTGCGGCGGTTGCAGACGGATTACATCGATCTCTACCAGTTCCACTGGCCCAATCGCGGCAGCTATATGTTCCGTCAAAACTGGGATTATGCGCCTTCGGGGCACAATACCGCGGACGTTCTGGATAACATGCAGGAGTGTCTGGAGGCCTTGCAGGTTCAGGTGGACAAAGGCAACATCTGTGCTTTTGGTCTGTCGAATGAAAGCGCGTGGGGTACGGCGCAGTGGCTGAGACTGGCCGAACAGACGGGCACACCGCGTGTGGCGTCCGTGCAAAACGAATATTCGTTGCTGTGTCGCCTGTTCGATACCGACATGGCCGAGCTGAGCGTACATGAAGATGTCGGCCTGATGGCGTTCTCACCCCTGGGGACCGGGTTGCTGACCGGAAAATACCAGGGTGGGGCCGTGCCGGGCGGCTCGCGTATGTCGCTTTCGCCAGAATTGGGCGGGCGCAAGTCTGACCGGGTGTTTGATGCGGTCGCGGCCTATCTGGATGTTGCCGCGCGGCATGACCTGGATCCGACCCATATGGCGCTGGCCTGGTGCCGCTCGCGGCCGTTCATGATGTCGGCGATTTTTGGCGCGACCACGGTCGCGCAGCTTGAACACGTTTTGGCCGGTGCGGATTTGACGTTGTCACAGGACGTGCTGGCCCAGCTGGACGCTGTCCACAAGGCGCACCCGATGCCGTACTGAGGCGAGGGGGCTCTGCCCCCGGCACGCTGCGCGTGCCTCCCCCGGGATATTTCTGGCCAGATGAAGTTGGATCGGGTCAGTGATGGGTGGGGTGCGCGCGCTCTTGCCGGAGGTCGCGGGCAGATTGACCATGCGCGGTGCGGAAAGCGCGGGCGAAGCTGGATTGCGAGGCAAAACCGGTGGCCAGCGCGACATCCATCAGTGGAAGGTCGGTGTCGGTGACCAGACGGCGGGCCTCGGCCAGGCGCAGTTGCAGATAGTGATCCTGCGGCGTGGTGTTCAGGCGCAGGCGGAACTGTTGTTGCAGAGTGCGCGGGCTGGTGCCCAGCTGGTCTGCGATATGGGCCAGTGGCAGGGGATCATCCAGGGATGCCTGCATCAACGAATTCGCCTTTGCCGTCAGCGCAGTGTGGCGATGTGGAACGCCGGTGCGGCTTTGCGGTGTGCCGGGGTCCGGCGCGCCATCATACAGAAACAGGCCCGAGACACGGGAGGCGAAACCCGCGCCATGACGGGCGGCGATGATGTGCAGCATCATCTCGACAGCGGGAATCGCGCCGCCCGAGGTCAGGCGACCGTCCGACACAGTAAAGCGGTCAGGGCGCACGTCGACGTTGGGGAAGCGGGTGGCGAAGTTTTCCAGGTCTTCCCAGTGGGTCGTCGCGGGGTGACCGTCCAGCAGCCCGGCCTCGGCCAGCAGCCAGGGGCCGCCGTCAATCCCGGCCATCGTCGCCCCGGTACCGGCAATGCGGCGCAGCCCGGCCAGCAGGCTTGGTGTGGCGTGGCGGGCCAGTTGGAAGCCCGCGACAACAATCATCAGGTCGCAGCCTTGCAGGCGAGCAAGCGGGATGCCGGGCACTTGCAACGCGCTGGTCAGCATCGCGGGGTTCGCCGTGGCGGTCACATAATCCCAGTCAAAGGCGGGCCGGTCCGCCAGGCGGTTGGCAGCGCGCATCGGATCGACCGCCGAGGCGAAGCTGAGCGTGTTGCATTCGTCCAGCACCAGCACAGCCGTTTTCAGGGCCCGATGTTCGGGTTGCAGTATGTTTTTTGCGGATTGCATCAAGTTCGATTCGCATTCTGCCAAGTGGTTTTCCCAAGGCTGCGCCAGAGTCGGGTCAGAACGCAAATCGGAATCCGGGGAGAAGCCTGGGGAAAACCCAAGGTAAAACCGGGTATAACTTGGGGAAAACGCCATGCCTCTGGAAATGAACCGCGAAGTCTTTATCACCTGCGCCGTGACCGGCTCGGGCGGGACGCAGGATCGCAGCCCTCATGTGCCACGTTCGCCGAAGCAAATTGCCGACAGTGCGATTGCCGCCGCAAAGGCGGGCGCGGCCGTGGTGCACTGCCATGTGCGCGACCCTGAAACAGGTGCGCCGTCGCGCGATCTGGCGCTGTATCGTGAAGTGACCGATCGCATTCGGGATGCCGAGGTTGACGCGGTGCTGAACCTTACGGCCGGCATGGGTGGAGACATGGTGTTCGGCGGTATCGAAAACCCGCTGCCATTGGCCGAGGCCGGAACCGATCTGGTTGGTGCGACCGAACGTGTGGCCCATGTGGCCGAGTGCCTTCCCGAGATCTGCACACTGGACTGCGGCACGATGAACTTTGCCGAGGCCGATTACGTCATGACCAACACGCCCGGCGCGTTGCGCGCGATGGGGCAGATGATGACCGATCTCGGCGTTAAGCCCGAGATCGAGGCCTTTGACACCGGCCATCTGTGGTTTGCCAAGCAGCTGGTGAAAGAGGGAATTCTGGAACCCAACGCCCTGGTTCAACTGTGCATGGGTGTGCCGTGGGGCGCTCCGGATGATCTGAACACCTTCATGGCGATGGTGAACAACGTGCCCGATGACTGGACGTTCAGCGCGTTTTCGCTGGGGCGGAATGAGATGGCGTATGTGGCGGCCTCGGTTTTGGCAGGCGGCAATGTGCGGGTCGGGCTGGAGGACAATCTGTGGCTGGAGAAAGGCGTTCTGGCCGAGAACTGGCAACTGGTGGAACGTGCAGGCACCATCATCGAGAACATGGGCGCGCGGGTGATCGGCCCGGCCGAGGTGCGCGAAAAGCTGGGCCTGGTCAAACGGGCGCCCAAAGGTTGACCTGCTTGCGCCCCTTGCCATGACCGGAAAGCGCAGGTGTGCCAGCAAAAGGAAGAGAGCAATGCGATCGGCGGTTGTAATCTGCGCGACGGTTCTGGCTGTATGTCTGCCCCGGGTCGGGGTGGCACAGACCGCGGAAGACCCTTTGGCCCGCAAGGACTGCGAAGCCAAAGGGGGAAGCTATGAGATGGGCGGGCGGATACGGCAGTTTATCTGCTTTGAACCTTTGCCCGACGCTGGAAACTCCTGCGAAAAAGCCTCTGACTGCGCAGGGTTCTGCCTGTCGGAAACCAAACAATGCAGCGCGGTGACACCGCAATTCGGGTGCATTCCGCATCTGGATGAGGCGGGGCGCGCGCAGGTAATCTGTATCGATTAGAGGACAGCATGACAAAGACGGCAGCAATCATCGGGGGCGGTGTCATCGGCGGCGGATGGGCCGCACGGTTCCTGCTCAATGGCTGGGACGTTCGGGTGTTCGACCCGGACCCCGAAGCAGAACGCAAAATAGGCGAAGTGCTGGATAACGCCCGGCGATCCCTGCCGGGGTTGAGCGATGTGCCTCTGCCGGCCGAGGGCGCGCTGAGCTTTCATGACGACATGGCCGATGCCGTACAGGGTGCCATCTGGATTCAGGAAAGCGTGCCAGAGCGGCTGGACCTGAAGCTGAAGGTTTACAAGGGCTTGCAGGAGACTTGTGATCCAGACGCGATCATCGGATCCTCGACCAGCGGGTTCAAACCATCGGAACTTCAGGACGGTGCGTCGCGCCCCGAACAGATCGTGGTGACGCACCCATTCAATCCGGTCTATCTGCTGCCTCTGATCGAGCTGGTGCCGACCGACAAAAACCCACCGGAGATGATTGAACGGGCCAAGGAACTGTTGACCTCGGTTGGTTTCTTCCCGCTGCATGTCAGGAAAGAGATCGACGCGCATATCGCCGACCGGTTCCTTGAGGCGGTCTGGCGCGAGGCGCTGTGGCTGGTCAAGGATGGCATCGCCACGACCGAAGAGATCGACGAGGCGATCCGGATGGGCTTTGGCATCCGCTGGGCGCAGATGGGATTGTTCGAAACCTATCGCGTGGCCGGAGGTGAAGCGGGAATGCGACATTTCATGGCTCAGTTCGGGCCAGCCTTGAAATGGCCCTGGACCAAGCTGATGGACGTGCCGGAATTCACCGATGAACTGGTCGACCTGATCGCCGATCAGTCAGACGCGCAATCAGGGATGCATTCGATCCGTGAACTGGAGCGCATTCGCGACAACAACCTTGTTGGCATGATGCGTGCCCTCAAGGCGCAGAACTATGGTGCGGGGGCGGTGCTGAACCAGCATGATGCGCTGTTGAAACCGGGCGCCCTGCCGACGCTGGACCAGGCGGATCTGAGCCAGCCGATTCTGACCCTGTCCCGCGCCGTGCCGCTGGACTGGACGGATTACAACGGCCATATGAACGAGGCCAAGTATCTGGAAGCTTTTGCCGCCGCCACGGACCGCTTCATGGAGATCATCGGCTGCGATATGGAATACATCGCGTCGGGTGGCAGTTATTTCACCGCTGAAAACCACATCCGTTACATCGACGAGGTCCATGCAGGTGCGAAGATCGATGTGCGCACGCAGATGCTGCTGGGGCAGGGCAAGAAGCTGCATGTCTTTCACAGCATGTATGATGGCGACAAGCTGTTGGCCACGGGCGAGAGTTTCCTGCTGCATGTCAGTCTTGAAACCCGCCGCCCCAGCCCGCCGTCGCCCAGGATTGAAGCAGCGATGGCGCGGATTGCCGAGGCACAGGCCGGTTTGCCTTACCCTGAAGGGGCGGGTGCTGGCATTCGCAAGCCCTCATGACCCGGCGCGTTTTGGTAACAGCCGGGGCATCTGGCGTCGGTCGGGCCATGGCCGCGGCGTTTGGCGCCGCCGGTTATGATGTCTGGGTGACGGATATCGACCCGTCAGCTCTGGATACATTGCCCGACCATTGGGAGACGCACAGGGCTGATGTGACCAATGAGGCCGACATGAGCGCGGTGTTTCAGGCCGTCGAGTCAGCCGGCGGGCTGGATGTGCTGTGCGCAAATGCCGGAATCGCCGGGCCGACCAACGCGATCGAGGATATCGATCTTGATGCATGGCGCGCCTGTGTCGCGGTCAATCTGGACGGGGCCTTTCTGGCCGCCAAATACGCGGCGCCGATGATGAAGTCGGCGCGGGCGGGCAGCATCATTCTGACCTCTTCGACCGCCGGTCAGTACGGCTATCCGTTCCGAGCGCCTTACGCCTCGGCCAAATGGGCGGTCATAGGGTTGATGAAAACGCTGGCGATGGAACTGGGGCCGCTGGGCATTCGCGCAAACGCCATTTGCCCGGGTGCCGTGGAAGGCCCGCGCATGGAAGGTGTCTTGGCCCGAGAGGCAGCCGCGAAAGGCATGACCCGCGATGAGGTCTATCAGGGCTATGCCTCGGGCACTTCAATGGGGCGCTTTGTGGAAGCGCAGGATATCGCCCATATGGCCGTCTTTCTTGCTTCAGACGCAGCGCGGCTGGTGTCTGGGCAGGTGATCGCGGTGGATGGGCACACCGTCAATCCCGACCCGAAACTGTAACTCAGCCCTGATTTGGTCCCCGGATCTGGCGGATGGTCTGACGGACCGCCTGCCAATCCTGCGCCTCTTTCTGGTTTCCGGCAGCTTCGCATTCGCGCATCTTTTGCGCGGCTTCCGCCTCGGCCCGGTCTCCGTGCGCAGCATACAGGGCGCGTGCGTATTGAGCGGTTTGAATTGCGTCCATTCCTGTGGTCCTCCGTTTGTGGTCGGAATGCCCGATGGTTCGCGCCAAGGGACGATAGCACAGGTTTTGCGCCGCTGCATCAACTCTTGCCGGATACATCCGCTCTGAGTTGTCGCAAGTGGTCCGGAAAATCGCGGGCGGCCACATCGGCCTCGCGCACCAGAGTGTCGAAATGGCGTGAAAATGTCTTGATCCGATCCCGGTCGCGAAACGCCAAATAGTGACTTCCGGCGTAAAAAACGCAAAGAAGCGGCCCGAAAATCGTTACCGGGGCGGAATACAGCCTTTTGGCATCAAACAGATAGATCCGCATCCGGGGATAGAGTTGTTCACACAAGGCCAGCAAGTGATCGATCTGTTCCAGCCGAATTTCCGGGCAAAGGCCATGGTAGTACCCCGTGCCGCTTGCAAAGCTCTCGATCTCGTACAACGGCATGGAAATTTCGTAATCTGACTGCGCACTGCGCATCCAGGTCAGCCTGTCTTCGGACGCTCCGATGGCCTGATCCGCCGTGCGCCCCAGATGGGGGGCATATTCCCATTCCAGTACCGCACGCGTCTTGAGCATGTCGGGCAGGGCGGCCGGGACATGACGGATCTTGTACCCGGCGGCTTCTTTGTGCCAGTCGAAAATCCGCTCATCGACCAAGGCGCGGGGCGCTTCGGTAATGGACAGGGTACTGGCCAGTAATTCTGCCGCGCTTTCCGGTCTGTCGGACAGGCTCAGCAACCAGTCGGCCGAAACGCCCAGTGCCGCGGCACAACCACCCACAACATGCGCGTTGGGAAGACGCGCACCATGATCGGTCAACAACTGAGATACGGTTGATCGGTCCACGCCGATATGGCGCGCAAGCGCGCTTTGGCTGACGTGGCGGTCCTCCATCGCGCGGGCAAGGCGAAGGCGGAATTGAGCGGCGCGGTCGCGCTTGTCGATATTTTCCTGCATAAGTTCAAAAATATCACAGTTGTTGAGTTTTGTTAATCATATTCAGAATTTTCAGCGTGAGAAATGAAATGTAAACCCTTTGTAAAAGCAAAAAGAATGGGGTTTGGAATGGAAACACGGCGAAGATCTGTCGTGAAAGCAATCGTGTGGAATGCCATGGGTCTGGCCACCATGACGCTGGTGGGTCTGATCGCCACGGGTTCGGCTGCTGTCGGCGGGGCATTGGCGCTGGTGAATACCGCCATCGGCCTGACGCTATACATTGTCTATGAAAGAATTTGGGCCGGAATTTCGTGGGGGCGCAATGGCTGAACCCTCGACGCCCAAATCGCCCGAATGGGGTACATTTGCCCTGATCCTCGGCTGTTATGCCGCATGGCTGGTCGGGCTGTTCTGGCTGGCGGATGATTCGGTGTGGTTGGCGGTGCCGGTATTGGGCTTTGTTGCAGCCCTGCATTCGTCTTTGACGCACGAAGCCCTGCATGGGCACCCGTTCCGAGCCAAATGGCTGAATGAGGCGCTGATGGCGTTGCCGCTGACCCTGGCCATTCCGTACAACCGTTTTCGCGATCTGCATTTGGCGCATCATCAGGATGCCACCTTGACCGACCCGTATGACGACCCCGAGTCCAACTATATGGATCCCAAGGTTTGGGCGGATCTGCCGCGTGGCGTGCAGGCTGTGCTGGCCCTGAACAACACGCTTCTGGGGCGGATGGTTCTGGGTCCGGCTGTAGGGCAGGTTCTGTTTCTGAGCGACGAATGGCGGGGGCTGCGGCGCGGCGACAGGGCGATCCTGCTGGCATGGGCTTTGCATATCCCCGGCGCGGTTGCGGTGCTGTGGATCGTTGCACAATCGGCCATGCCGATCTGGGCTTATCTGATTTCAGCCTATGTCGGGCTGGCGTTGCTGAAAATCCGTACCTTTCTGGAACACCGCGCGCACGAGAAATCCCGCGCGCGGACCGTGATTATCGAAGACAACGGGCCGCTGGCATTTCTGTTTCTGAACAACAACCTGCATGTTGTACATCACATGAATCCCGCCGCGCCATGGTATCGGCTGCCGTCGTTGTATCGGGATGGCAAAGACAGGTATCTGGCCTGCAATGAGGCGTATGTTTACCGCTCCTATGCACAGATTTTCCGGCAGTATCTGCTGCGCGCCAAGGACCCGGTTCCGCATCCGCTCTGGCCAAAGCACTGATTTGGCGACACAACGGGTGACATGAGTCTCTGGATCCCTGTCACCATCGCCGCCGCCAGCTTCCAGACCGTACGGTTCATGCTGCAAAAATCCTTGAGCCGCGTGAAGCTGTCTGCCGCGGGCGCGACCTTTGCGCGGTTTGCGTATTCCATGCCGCTGGCCGTTGCCGGGTTGTTTGTGGCGTTACAGATAACCGGGGCCAGTCTGCCACCACTTAACGAAGTATTCTGGCTTTACGCTGTCATCGGAGGTACGGCTCAAATCCTGGCTACGATCTGTGTTGTGGCGTTGTTCAAACAAAGAAATTTTGCGGTTGGAATCACCTTCAAGAAAACAGAAGTCATTCAGACCGCGATTGTCGGATTTCTGGTTTTGGGCGACAGCGTTTCCGGCGGCGCTCTGGTTGCGATCCTGTTGGGGTTGATGGCGGTGCTGTTGCTGTCGAAAACCCCCGGTGGAGGCGGTGCCTGGTGGCGGCATCTGACCAACCGCGCGTCCCAATTGGGGCTTGGATCAGGGGTTTTGTTTGCGTTTTCCGCGGTCAGCTATCGCGGGGCGTCGTTGCAATTGGGTGATGCCGACGCCTGGTTCCGCGCACTGATCACCCTGGCCGCCGTCGTGACGTTCCAGTTTGTCAGCATGGGGCTGTGGCTGTTGTGGCGCGACCGGGCCGAGCTGCGTGCGGTGTGGCAGACCCGATCCACCGGTGTCTTTGTCGGCCTGACCAGTCTGGGCGGGTCGTTTTGTTGGTTCTGGGCCTTCACCTTGCAAAACGCAGCCTATGTCAAAGCGTTGGGGCAGGTAGAGCTGATTTTCAGCCTGATGGCGTCGATCCTGTTTTTCCGCGAGACGATCACCCGGCGAGAAATCGCCGGGATGTTGCTGTTGGGTGTTTCGATACTGGCGCTGGTGTTGGCGATTTAGCCGGCGCGACGTTCGTCAAAGCTCAGGGCAATGAAGCTGGGCAGGTGATCGCCCATACCCACCACGGGCCGGCCATTGTCTTCCTTGCGCCCGCGGCCACGCGCTTTGGGCTCTCGCTCTTTCCGGGCGTCTTTCTTGACTTCGGAGTCCCGGGCTTTTTTCTCGAGCTTCGGCTTTTCAGGCCTGGGCTCTTCCTTGACCGGATTGTCGAGGCGCGGGATGTCTTTCTGGATCAGCTTTTCGATCGCAGCCAGGGCTTTTTCATCGCGGGCTGAGCAGATCGTGATGGCCTTGCCTTCGCGCCCGGCGCGACCGGTGCGGCCGATCCGGTGTACGTAATCTTCGGGGTGGCCGGGGACGTCGAAATTGAACACGTGGCTGACGGCCGGAACGTCCAGACCGCGCGCTGCGACGTCCGATGCAACCAGAAGACGCAATGATCCGTCGCGGAACCCGTCCAGTGTCTTCATCCGCTGCGATTGGTCCAGATCGCCATGGATCGCGGCAGCGTCATAGCCGTATTTCTTCAGCGATTTCGCGCAGATATCGACATCCGTCTTGCGATTGCAGAAGATGATTGCGTTGGTGCACTTTTCACCTTCGGCGTCGATCAAAGCACGCAGCACGTTGCGTTTCTGGCTTGCTTCACGGTCCCGACGGCCGCCTTTGAACATGACAACGCCCTGTTCGATCGTCTCGGATGCGGTCGCTTGGCGGGCGACTTCAACCCGGGCAGGGGCCGACAGGAATGTATCCGTGATTCGTTCGATCTCGGATGCCATGGTCGCCGAGAAGAACAGCGTTTGCCGTGTGAAAGGCGTCAGCGAGAAGATGCGCTCGATGTCAGGAATAAAGCCCATATCCAGCATCCGGTCGGCTTCGTCCACCACCATGATCTGCACGCCGGTCAGCAGCAGCTTGCCACGTTCGAAATGGTCCAGCAGGCGGCCCGGAGTGGCGATCAGAACGTCGACGCCACGGTCGATCAGGGCCTCTTGCTCTTTGAAGCTGACGCCGCCGATCAACAGCGCCTTGGTCAGTTTCAGGTGTTTGGTATAGGTGTCGAAATTCTCGGCCACCTGGGCGGCCAGTTCCCGCGTCGGACACAGGACCAGCGAGCGCGGCATGCGCGCACGGGCGCGGCCACGGGCCAGCAAGGTGATCATCGGCAGTGTAAAGCTGGCGGTTTTGCCGGTGCCGGTCTGGGCGATTCCCAAGACATCGCGACCTTCCAGAGCGGGAGGAATCGCGCCTTCCTGAATTGGGGTCGGGGTTTCGTATCCGGCTTCCTCAATGGCTTTGAGGACCTTCGGGTTCAGGTTCAGTTCGTTGAATTTTGTCATGTAAGTCCGGTTTTTGCGGACACTTGACCTGGCCCGCGCGTCAAAGATGTGCCGGGCCCGGATGGCCATACGCGTGATGCGACATTTCGGCTTGTACGCGGACATAACAAAAACGTTGGCCGGGGTCAAATGAAGAGAATTTCACCTGTGCCTGCCTGTCGCCTGCGGTGAATTTCAGCAACAATTCAGCAACTTCCGGGAAAGTGTTTCTCCAGCTTTTCGTCCAGGTTCAAAGGGCGGTGGCGCAGCAGGCCGTGGCGTTCCAGGTTGGCGCGCACCTGTGCGTCCGCGCCGCTCATTTCATTGTAGAACGCACGCAGCCCGTCCATGCCGTGTTCGGCCTCGATCCAGTTGAGCAGTTCATTCTTGCTCAGCCCTCCCTGTTCGCGCGGAACATTCGGAGCCATGCCGGCCTGATACGAGCCACGATCCATGCGGAACTGGTAATGCGCTATCCAGTGATTCCAGTCCGGGGCATGACGATGGCACAGATCGATCTGGGGAAGCTCGTATTTGCACGGCAGCAGCGCCTTGTTCTGAAACAGGTTGTGGATGCGGATGCTCAGGTTTTTCAAGCCGGTGCGCACGAACAGCTTTCCCTGCACGTGACTCAGGAAACCGCCCATGACGAAGGCGCCGTAATTCGGGTAAATGGTCTCGACCAGCGCTTCGCGGTTCGGGCCATGCGGGATATGAGCTTTGTACAGGTCATCGCCCCCGGCCAAGGCTTCTAACGGGCGGACACGCACCGCGGGAACCGTGTCTGGAACATCGCGCAGAATATCGGAAATGGGGGCCGCCGGCCAAAGAAACTCATCCACATCGATATGTGTCAACCAATCCAGCCGAGTGTTTCGATAGGCAAAAGTGGCATGAACCGACTGGCGCACCTGATGCTTTTCCGGTCGTGCGCGTCCGCGTTTTTCCCAAAAGGCGTCATCACAGTTACGAACCCGAACCTTGGGGTGCATTCTCAGTGCTCTGAACGTGCGGCGGTTGGGTTCGTCCATGTAGATATACATGGAATCCGCCCCCAGTTCGAGGTGATGGGCCACGAACCGAAGGACGTCTTCGGTTGGCCCCCGGACCATGGAGACAATGCCCCAGGTGGTCATTTGCGCGGTGCGCGGGCGTCGCGCATGCGTTTCAGGCGTCGAAAAATTCCGCCTGGGTCCTTGTTCAATTGGATCATCAGGTGATCCACCAGCGGCGCAATCGTGGGATCATTCATCGCCCTGGTCCAGATCGGAGCGATGAGATTGACGTCAAGCCCGCCCTTTTCGAAGGAAAAGCCTTTCATCTGATAGGGCAGCGGCACGTGGTTCCTGTCCTTGAACTGAAACGGCGTTTCCGGGGCCAGCCCCGAGAAGAGCCGCTCGAACTCATACAGCTTCATCATGCTGAAGAACACGCGCAAAGCATGTCCGACCTCGCGCTGTGTCGGGGTCTGACCGTGATCTGCAAAGGTCTGAACAGAAGACACCAGCCAACGAAGGTCGAGGACGGAAAGAAGATGGTCGGATTGTTCGTCCCACAACCGGCAGAACAGCGCAGGGGCCTGACGCGGAAAGGAGCGTTTTCTGAGGTTCGAGATCAGCTGGGCGTTCAGGAAGGCAAGCTCTGATTTCCCGACGAATTCCCGCGCGATCTGAACGTGTTTGCGATCCCAGGTGGTGTTGCGCCCGGGCGGCAATTCGGTGGCGCTGTCGGGCACGATGCGTTTGGCCAGATCATCCAGATCGACGTCAGGCCCGGGCAGGGTCAGGGTGCCGAACTGAAACGGGCTGCGCCGGTTCTCATAGCTGTCCAGCATGTCGGGCAGGCCACCGGGATAGGTCAGTTCGTCGTCACTCATGCGGGCAGGATTGCACAGCCAAACCTGCCTGTGCAATCAGACAGTTGCCTCAGGTCATCATCTCTTTTGTCGCAGTCAGGTTCAGCGCGGGATAGTCACGGATCACCCGGTCGATATCCCATTGCAGGCGGGTCAGATAGACAATGTCGCCGTCATGGTCATGGGCGATGTGCTGTTTGTTGGCATTCACGAATTTTTCGACTTCTGCCTTGTCACCGCTGACCCAACGCGCCGAGGTGAACTGCGAGGCCTCGAACCGCACCGGCAGGCCATATTCCATCTCGATCCGGCTGGCGAGCACTTCGAACTGCAACGCGCCCACGACCCCCACGATAAAGCCCGAACCGATCGAAGGCTTGAACACCTTGGCCGCACCTTCTTCGGCGAACTGCATCAGGGCTTTTTCCAGATGCTTGGCCTTCATCGGATCGCCGGCGCGGACGCCTTGCAGCAGTTCCGGCGCAAACGACGGGATGCCGGTCACCCGCAGCGCTTCGCCTTCGGTCAGCGTGTCGCCGATGCGCAGTTGCCCGTGGTTGGGAATGCCGATGATATCTCCGGCCCAGGCCTCTTCCGCCAGTTCGCGGTCAGAGGCCAGGAACAGAACCGGGTTCGAGATCGCCATCGGTTTCTTGCTGCGCACATGAGTCAGCTTCATGCCACGCTTGAAGTGACCGCTGGCCATGCGGACAAACGCCACCCGGTCGCGGTGCTTGGGGTCCATGTTGGCCTGAACCTTGAAAACAAACCCTGCGACTTTCTTTTCATCCGGGGATATCTGGCGCGGTTCGGCGGATTGAACCTGTGGCTGCGGGCCATAGGCGCCGATGCCTTCCATCAATTCCTTGACGCCGAACGAGTTGATGGCCGAACCGAACCAGATCGGTGTCATGTGGCCTTCCAGCACCGCCTGCGGGTCAAGTGCGGGCAGCAGCTCGCGGGCCATCTCGACCTCTTCCAGCAGTTTGTCCAGCAAATGCTCGGGCACGTGTTCCGCCAGTTTGGGGTCGTCCAGCCCGTTGATTTCGATGCTTTCGGCCACCTTGTTGCGGTCGGCGCGATCCATCAGTTCAAGCCGGTCGCGCAGCATGTCATAGCAGCCGATGAAATCGCGCCCCACGCCGATGGGCCAGGCGGCGGGCGTGACGTCGATGGCCAGCATTTCCTGGATTTCGTCGATGATCTCGAACGTGTCGCGGCTTTCGCGGTCCATTTTGTTGCAGAAGGTCAGGATCGGCAGATCGCGCAGGCGGCAGACCTCGAACAGTTTCTGCGTCTGGCTTTCCACACCTTTAGCGCCGTCGATCACCATGACGGCCGCGTCTACGGCTGTCAGCGTGCGATAGGTGTCTTCCGAGAAATCGCTGTGGCCGGGTGTATCCACCAGGTTGAACCGGAAGTTCCCATAGTCGAACGACATCGCAGAAGCCGAGACCGAGATACCGCGATCCTTCTCCATCTGCATGAAGTCCGACCGGGTCCGCCGCGCCTCGCCCTTGGCACGGACCTGACCGGCCATCTGGATTGCACCCCCGTACAGCAGGAACTTTTCCGTCAGCGTCGTCTTGCCCGCATCCGGGTGAGAGATGATGGCGAATGTCCGGCGCCGGGCGATCTCGGGCGGCAGGGTGGGTTGGTTCGAGGTATCAAGCATGAGCGCGCGTATATGCGGGGAATCCTGCCGAAGCAAGACAAAGGGGCTGGTTCGAATCATACGGCTGTGGCAATAAGAACATATAGTGAACAAAAGATGGAGTGGATCAATGAATTTGAAAGAGATTGCAGATGAACTGGTGGCCGGTTGCCGGGAAGACCGGGCCAAGGAAAACCTGTCCAAGCTGTATGCGCCGGATGCCGTTTCGGTCGAAGGGCAGGATTTTCAGGGAATGGGTCGGGAAACCAAAGGGGTCGAAGCCATCCGTGGCAAGCACGAGTGGTGGGAAAGCGCCCATGAGGTTTCTGCTGCGTCTGTCAGCGACCCGTTTCCCCATGGCGAAGACCGTTTTGCCGTGATTTTCGAAGTGCAGGGCAAGGTGAAAGAAACCGGCGAGGCGTTCGATATGCGCGAAGTGGGTGTCTATCACGTCGCTGACGGCAAGATCGTCCGGGAGGAGTTCTTCTATTGATCGACGATCCGTTTCTGGTCTTCCCTGTCTGGCCGGTGCTAGACATGCGGCAATGACTGACAGGGAGGACCCGATGGATCTGGGAATTCAAGGAAAGCGCGCGCTGGTCTGTGCCAGCAGCAAGGGATTGGGTCTTGGGTGCGCCGAGGCGCTGGCCGCGGCTGGCGTGAATCTGGTGATGAACGCACGCGGCCCCGAGGCGTTGGAGGCTGAGGCCGCGCGCCTGCGGTCAGAACACGGCGTCGAGGTGCAGATCGTGGCCTGCGACGTGACCACGCCAGAAGGCCAGGCACAGGTGATCGAGGCCGCGCAGGGCGTTGATATTCTTGTGACAAATGCCGGTGGACCGCCGCCGGGCCTGTGGTCGGACTGGGAGCGCGATGATTTCATCAAGGCGCTGGATGCCAACATGCTGACGCCGATTGCGTTCATGAAGGCGCTGTTGCCGTCGATGATGGAAAAGGGGTGGGGCCGGGTGGTGAATATCACCTCGCAATCCGTGCGTGCGCCGATTGCGGTTCTGGGCCTGTCGAATGCGGCGCGTACAGGTCTGACGGGCTATGTGGCCGGAACCTCGCGTCAGGTGGCGCCACACGGGGTGACCATCAACAACCTGCTTCCGGGTATTCATGCCACGGACCGGGCGGATTCTCTGGACAGCGGTGTGGCGGCGCAACAGGGTATTTCGATCGACGAAGCACGCGCCAACCGTGCGGCGACGATCCCGGTCCGACGCTATGGGTCGCGGCAGGAGTTTGGTGCCACCTGCGCGTTTCTGTGTTCGCAACATGCGGGCTTCATCGTCGGCCAGAACATCCTGCTGGACGGCGGTGCGACCAACCTGACGATGTGATCATGGCGCAGGGGTTTTCGTTGAAAGATCAGTTGTTCAATGCTGAGAAAGTCCGCTTTCTCAGCGACTTGTTCTTGGACGCTGAACCGGGTTTCGACGCCTCTGCGTTTCAGGCACAGGTCATGTCGCGCTTGCCTGAACTGGAACTGAAAGAGCGTATGGCCTGGATCGCGACATGTCTGCAACAGGCCCTGCCGGGTGACTTGCCAACAGTCGCCCCGGTGATTTTGCGAGCTTTGCCACCGCCGCTGGACCCAGCCAGATCGGATGATGACTTCGGCGATTTCATTTTCGCGCCGCTGGGCGAATGGGTCGCGTCCATCGGGCTGGATCACGTTGATCTGTCTCTGGATGTGTTGGAGGAGCTGACGCAGAGGTTTTCGATGGAATGGGCCATTCGGCCTTTTCTGAACCAGGCCCCTGACGGGGTGCTTGAGCGGATGCACGACTGGTGCACCCACGGCAGCTATCACGTGCGCCGATTGGTCAGCGAGGGAACGCGGCCCCGTCTGCCATGGGGGCAGGGCATCGGTCTGGGTTTGACGGACCCGTTGCCGCTGTTGGACCGATTGCACGGGGATTCCACCCGGTATGTCACGCGGTCAGTGGCCAACCATCTGAATGACATCACCAAGAAAGACCCCGGCCTGGTGCTGGGACGTCTGGACAAGTGGCGCACCGAAGCGCGACAGACCACGGCAGAGCTGGATTGGATGACTTCCCATGCGCTGCGCGGACTGGTCAAGGCGGGGCATCCAGAGGCAATGAAAATGCTGGGATTTAACCCGGATGCCGATGTTGCAGTAACGATTGACCTGAAATCCCAAGCCCGCATTGGCGGCGCATTGGAGTTTTCAGTCGGTTTGAGAGGAGAAGATGAACAGCTCGTCCTGGTGGATTATATCATTCACTTTCAACGCCCTGGAGGGAAAACCTCGGCCAAGGTGCATAAGTTGAAACAGGCGACCCTGACAGGCGGCAAGCTCAATCTCGACAAGCGTCACAAGCTGAAAGGCGATGCCACGACTTTCAAACTGGTGCCCGGAGCGCATCGGCTTGAAGTTCAGGTGAATGGCAATATCCGCGCCGGTGTGGATTTCGAGCTGCTGGCGTGAAGCCCCGCCAGAAGGCTCACACTTTTGTCAGAAGCGCCTTACCCGGATTGCGAACCGCGGATCTCTGGATTAGCTGCGATGCAGCCACTTGCAAGGGGAAGACCGCGATGAAGCATGAATCGGTGCAGAATTATTATGGTGAAGTCCTGCAAAGCAGTGCGGATTTGCAGACCAACGCCTGCTGCACGCCTGACGACATGCCGGATCATCTCAAGCGGATATTGTCCAGGATCCATGACGATGTGCTGACCCGGTATTACGGCTGCGGTCTGATCGCGCCGCTGGATCTCGAGGGCATGTCGGTTCTCGATCTTGGCTGCGGGGCGGGGCGCGACGTCTATGCGTTGTCTGCCATGGTCGGCGAAAAGGGCCGGGTGGTTGGGGTCGACATGACGCCCGAACAACTGGATGTTGCCCGCGCGCATCAGGACTATCACGCCAAGGCGTTTGGGCACGCCAAAAGCAATGTGGAATTCCATCACGGCTATATCGAGAAGCTGGAGGACCTGGATCTGGAGCCCGGATCGTTTGACATCATCGTGTCGAATTGCGTCATCAACCTGGCGACCGACAAGGAAGCCGTGCTGCGCGGCGCGCATCGGTTGCTGAAAGAAGGTGGCGAGATGTATTTCTCGGACGTCTATGCCGACCGCCGCGTCCCGCAGGCGATGGCCGAGGATGAGGTTCTGTATGGCGAGTGCCTGTCGGGTGCATTGTACTGGAACGACTTCCTGTCGATGGCGCGCAAAGCGGGTTTCGGCGATCCGCGCCGGGTGACGCACCGCCCGCTGATCATCGAGAACCCTGCGCTGGAAGAACGTGTAGCCCCGCTCAGATTCCTGTCGGCGACCTATCGTCTGTTCAAGCTGCCGGCGCTGGAACCGGCCTGTGAGGATTACGGTCAGGCGGTGATCTACAAAGGCACTGTTCCCAACGCCCCGCATGCGTTTGTTCTGGATGATCACCACGTTATCGAAACCGGCAAGGTCTTTCCGGTCTGCGGCAATACCTGGATGATGCTGCGGGACACGCGGTTTGGCCGCCATTTCGACTTTATCGGCGATTTCTCTACCCACTTCGGTGTTTTCGAGGGCTGCGGCGGTGAAAGCCCGTTCGAGGCCACAGGCGAAACGATATCATCCGGCGGTTGCTGCTGATCCCTTGCACCTGAGGGGCGGGGTTGCTATCCCCGCCCAAGCCCGATGGATTTGATCGGGAAAGGCAATGGGGTCCATCGGTGACAGGTAACGCAACTCCTCCGCGTCTGGAAATTCGCAACATTGTTCGCCGGTTCGAAGGGCGGGTCGTCGTGGATGACGTGTCATTGACCGTGCAGGCCGGCAAAGTGACCTGTTTGCTGGGGCCGTCAGGTTGCGGGAAATCCACCACCCTTCGCATGATTGCCGGGGTCGAGATGCAGGACTCGGGCGAGATCTACGTCGATGGCAAGCTGATCTGCGACACCGTGTTTCGGGTGCCGCCAGAGCGGCGCGAGATCGGGTTGATGTTTCAGGACTTTGCGCTGTTTCCTCATCTGAGCGTGGCCAACAACGTGGCCTTTGGCCTGAAGGGCAGCAAGGACGAGAAACGTGCCCGGGTCGAGGAACTGCTGCGCAAAGTGGACCTGATGCGGTTCATCGACGGTTTCCCACATCAGTTGTCGGGCGGCGAGCAGCAACGCGTGGCCCTGGCCCGCGCTTTGGCGCCACGGCCCCGGATCATGCTGATGGACGAGCCCTTTTCGGGCCTCGACAACCGTCTGCGCGACGGTATTCGGGACGAGACGCTGTCCATTCTCAAGGAAGAGGATGCGGCTGTCCTGCTGGTCACGCACGAGCCGGAAGAGGCAATGCGGATGGCGGACGAGATCGCGCTGATGCGGCGCGGCAAGATCGTCCAGCAGGGCGCGCCCTACAACGTCTACACCCGGCCAGCGGACAAGGCGGCCGTGGCGTTTTTCAGTGATATCAATGTGCTGCAAGCGCAGGTAAACGGAGCGCTGGCCGACACGCCGTTCGGCCAGTTTCTGGCGCCGGGTATTCCGGATGGAACGGATGTCGAGATCGTCTTCCGCCCCCAGCACGTCAAACTGGATTTCGATCGCAACGGCAAAGGCCCATTGCCGACCGCGACTGATGGCGTTGCGGCGCGGGGCGTGGTCGAACGCGCGCGTTTTCTGGGAAATGAAAGCCTGGTCGAGTTTCGCATGGATTACGACGGCTCGGTCCTCAGGGCGACGGTTCCGAATGTCTTTGTGCCCAATCCGGGCCGTGTCATGTGGCTGACCATTCGTCGTGACAAGTGTTTCGTTTTCCCCGGGGCGCAGAGTTGACCTCTCGATTTCCGTGCAAGTGGTGCGCGAAAGCCTCAGATTGCAGGTCCACGTCGCTTGCCGCATCGCGGGGCTGGGTCTATCAAGGGCCAAACGCGGGGGTAAATCGGGCAAATGCGTATTCTTCTGACCAATGACGACGGGATCAACGCTCCGGGCTTGATCACGCTGGAGGCAATCGCTGCCGAACTGGCAGGGCCTGATGGCGAGGTTTGGGTTGTCGCACCTGCCTTCGAACAATCCGGCGTCGGGCATTGCATCAGTTACACCCACCCCACGATGATCGCCAAGCTGAGCGAACGGCGATATGCGGCGGAAGGGTCGCCCGCGGATTGCGTATTGGCGGGGTTGCATGACGTGATGTCGGACTGCCCACCGGATCTGGTCCTGTCCGGCGTGAACCGGGGCAACAACTCGGCCGAGAACACGCTTTATTCGGGCACTATTGGCGGCGCGATGGAAGCGGCGCTGCAAGGTATTCCAGCGATTGCCTTGTCACAGTATTTCGGCCCGCGAAATCTGGGGTTGGACGACCCGTTCGAAGCTGCCGCTCGGTTCGGGGCCGATCTGGTCCGGCGCATTCTAGATGCAAATCCGGCGGAGCAGGGTGATTACCGCCTGTTTTACAACGTGAATTTTCCACCTGTTCCGGCAGATGAGGTACTGGGTACGCGCGTCGCCGCGCAGGGATTCCGGCGCGACACGCATTTTTCGGTCGAGCCGCACAGCTCGCCCTCGGGGCGGCGCTTCCTGTGGATCAAGGGTGGCTATCAGCATAACCCGACAGCGCCGGGAACGGATGCTGCGGTCAATCTGGAAGGCTATATCTCGGTCACACCGATGCGCGCCGACTTGACCGCATATGACATGCTGGAGGCATTGAAGGCGGTCGAATGAGCGGACTGGACCCGGAAACCGTGATGCAGTTCCTGTTTGCCCTGCGCAAACGGGGGGTCACGGATGCGCGCGTTCTGGAGGCAATGGAACAGGTTGACCGGGGCCGCTTTGTCACCGGCCTGTTCGCGGATCGCGCTTACGAGGACATGCCATTGCCGATCTCCTGCGGTCAGACGATCAGTCAGCCATCGGTCGTCGGCCTCATGACGCAGGCGCTGGACGTGCGGCCCCGTGACACCGTGCTCGAGATCGGAACAGGGTCAGGCTACCAGGCCGCAATCCTGTCGAAACTGGCGCGCCGGGTCTATACGGTAGAACGCCATCGGCGGCTGGTCAGCGAGACAGGAAAGCTGTTTGCCGATCTGGGGCTTACGAATATCACGGCCATGTTGTCGGATGGATCCTTTGGCTTGCCGGAACAGGCTCCGTTTGATCGGATCATTGTGACGGCAGCCGCCGAAGACCCTCCGGGACCGCTCTTGGCGCAGCTGAAAATCGGGGGTATCATGGTTTTACCCGTGGGTCAGTCGGACACGGTGCAGCAGTTGATCAAAGTAACGCGCACCGAGGCCGGTCTGGACTATGAAGAATTGACGTCGGTCCGTTTCGTGCCCCTGCTTGAGGGGCTTGGCAAGGACGAGGCGTAGCAGGCTTTGTAAATTGGTCGCCGGAACCCCGGACAACAGGGGCAGGCGTTGAGGACAGAATTATGAGTGCAGTATCCAAATCAGCTATGCGTCGCTGCGCGACCGGAGTGGCCGCTCTGGCCATTCTGGCCGGGTGTGAAGGGCCACTGGATTATGACCTGCGCGGTCAGGTCGGCGGATTTTCGACCACTGATGCAGTGCAGTCGTCAACAACGTCGCGCCCGTCGCCCGACAGCCGCGGGGTGATAACCTATCCGAACTACCAGGTTGTCGTGGCCCGACGGGGCGACACGGTGCGCGATGTGGCCGCGCGTGTCGGCCTGCCCGAGGGTGAGCTGTCGCGGTTCAACGGCCTTCAGACGACCGATACCCTGCGAGAGGGCGAAGTTCTCGCCTTGCCGCGTTCGGTGGGTGCAGGCAGCGGCGTGGATATCGCATCAGTTGCCGGAGCCGCCATTGATCAGGCCCCTGAAACGGGGGGCGTCCGGACAACGACGCTGGAGCCTGCCAAGCCAGCCCCGGCGCCGGTCGCAAGCGGGCCGGAACCAGTCCGCCACAAGGTTAAGCGCGGCGAAACCGCGTATACGATTTCACGCCTCTACCAGGTGCCGGTGGAATCGCTGGCGGAATGGAACGGCCTTGGGTCTGACTTCACCGTGCGCGAAGGACAGTTTCTTTTGATCCCCGTTAAAAACCAGCCCGCCCCACGTCAAAGCGCTGCTGTGGCACCGGTTGCGGCCACCGAGGTAACCGAGCCGGGGCAGGGATCGCCGACGCCGACGCCTCCAAGTGCCACGCAGCCCTTGCCCGACGAAAAGGTCGCGCCGCTGGTTGAAGCCCCTGATGTGACGGCCGAAGCCCCGACGAACACGCGATCTTCGGCCATGTCGCTGCCGGTCAGCGGCACCATCATCCGCGGCTATAAAAAGGGCAAGAACGAAGGTATCGACATTGCTGCGGCCCCTGGCACAGCCGTCAACGCGGCTGAGGCCGGAACCGTTGCGGCGATTACCGCGGACGCGGATCAGGTGCCGATCATCGTTCTCAAACACAAAAACGATCTGCTGACGGTCTATGCCAATGTCGATGACATCACCGTCAAGAAAGGGGATCGTGTGCGCCGTGGACAAAAGCTGGCGCAGTTGAGGGGCGGGGATGATGCCTATGTGCATTTCGAGGTACGCAAAGGGTTTGAATCGGTGGATCCGGATCCCTACCTGAAATGAGGGCGTATGGCCCGTTTCGGGCCATGCCTTCGGCGGGAGTATTTTTGAAAAGATGAAGTGCGTCAGGCGTTTGGGTCGTAGTCGCTCAGGCGCTTGCCAGGTTCGTCTGCGAAGATCTCTGGCAGCGGCGAGACGGATTCGATCAGGTCGATACGGAAGACGCGGAAACCGTTGCGCAGTTCGCACCATGCGGTAAGTGTCCAGACGCGGCCCCAATACTCCATGTGAAGCGGACGGATGGTGCGTTCGGTAAGAACGCCGTCAATGCGGCGGTAGGACAGCCGAAGTTTCTGGCGTGATTTGATGGCGGCGCGGATCGGAGCCATATGCGCAAGCCCGCGGGCTGCATCGGCAAAAGGGTAGACCGCGAATTTCCAGCTGTCGGCTTCGGCCACAACCTGTGTGGGCAGAACGGCATCGATCTTGTCTGCCAGAGAGTTCGCGGCGGCTTTCAGCTCTGGATCCGCGGCCTCGGCCACGATGGCCATGCCGAGGTTCAGGGCTTCAAGCTCGGCCGGGGTCAGATTCAGCGGTGGCAGGGTGATCTGCTCGCGCACCATGTAACCCACGCCGCGCTCACCTTCGACCGGGACGCCCGAGGCGACCAGTGTGTCCATGTCGCGATAGATGGTACGGACCGACACTTCCAGCCGGTCCGCGATGTCCTGCGCGCGGTGCAGTTTGCCATCGCGCAGGATCTGGATGATATCGAACAGGCGGTCAGTTCGGCGCATGACACGCCGTCCGGACCGCGCCTAGGCAGTCATGTTCCATAATACAGCCTCGTGGCGCATCTGAACGCTTTCAGGGTCAATGGCCGCCATCATGCCTGCCGCGCATTCCTGTTGCGGGAACTGCGCAGCAGCGTCCTGCGCGGCCTTCATGTCCGTCCAGACGACATAGTCGGTCCAGCGCCCGTCTGCGCCCTGACTAAGCTGCCGGTGGGCAAAGCCAGGCGCGCTGCGAACAAAGGCTTCGGATGCCTGGCTGAGCTTCACGAACTCTTCAGGGGTGGTGCCGTTGGCAAGAGTGAAGGTGACGATTTCTGCAACATGGGTCATTTGGTTCTCCGTTGACCAGGTTTCGATACCGTCGTTCTAGCCACTTCCAACTGACATAAACCTGTCAGTTGGAAAATGCGAGCCCTTAGTTTTTTGCAGATGAGGTCAATTTTCGCCCTCAATCTGTGCCGTATCCCTTTTGGGACAGGGCCTGGAGGCGTAAACACGGTCCCAGTTCATATTCCCGGCGCGCATACGCGTCGATGAAAAAGGAGAAGAGACATGCTCAACAATATCGGCCTTCCCGGTCTTCTGCTGATCGCCGTCGTGGTTCTGGTTCTGTTTGGCCGCGGCAAGATCAGCTCGCTGATGGGCGAAGTCGGCAAAGGCATCACCGCGTTCAAGAAGGGCGTCAAAGACGGTTCGGAAGAACTGGAGCAGGACGCGTCGGAACTGGCCAAGGACGTCACGCCTGAAACCGAGAAAGACAAGGCGTAAGCGCGGATGTTTGACTTGGGCTGGACCGAACTTCTGGTCATCGGCATTGTCGCCCTGATCGTCGTCGGGCCGAAGGACCTGCCGGTTTTGTTCCGCAATGTGGGGCGATTTGTCGGCAAGGCCCGTGGCATGGCACGCGAATTCAGCAGCGCCATGAACGAGGCGGCCGATCAGGCCGGTGTGAACGAGATCAAGAAAGGTCTCAACGCCGCCGCGAATCCGGTTGGCTCGGCCATGGATGGCGTGAAACAAGCCGCGCAGGATATGGCGAAAAGCATGGATCCCACCAAGTTCGATCCTGACAGCGAAACCGGTAAACTGGCAGCCGAGCGAGCCGAACAGGCCAAGAAAATTCAGGCCTCAACGGCCCGCGCCGCCGCCGAGCGCAAAGCCAAGGAAGCTGCCGAGGCCCTGGCCAAGGCCGAAGAAGCCGAAGCGGCGCTGAAGACTGAAAGCGAAACATGACCAAGACCGACGAGATCGAAGATACCTCGGCCCCATTGATCGAGCATCTGGCCGAGCTGCGTACGCGGTTGATCCACTGCGTCGTGGCCTTTCTGGTCGGGATGATCATCTGCTTTACGGTGGCCACGCCGCTCTTCAACTTTCTGACCAATCCCCTGTGTGAGGTTCTGAATGAGCGTGGACAGGATTGCGGCCTGATCTTCATATCGCCACAGGAAGGGTTCTTTGTCGCGATCAAGGTCTCGCTGCTTGGCGGGTTCATTCTGGCGTTTCCCTATATCGGGATGCAGATGTGGCGCTTTGTGGCTCCGGGCCTCTACAAGTCGGAAAAGAATGCGTTTCTGCCTTTCATGCTGGCCTCGCCCTTCATGTTCCTTCTGGGCGCAAGCTTTGCTTTCTACGTCGTCACGCCGTTGGCCTATGACTTCTTCCTTGGGTTCCAGCAGTTCGGGGCTGAAGGTGAAGCCGTGGCCGATGGAGTAACTACAGCGCCGCTGAGCGTGGTGTTTCAGGGCTCGGCGCAGGAATACCTGAACCTGACGATCAAGTTCATCGTGGCCTTTGGGCTGTGCTTCCAATTGCCGGTTCTTCTGACCCTGATGGGCAAGGCAGGGCTGGTCAGCGCCGAAGGTCTGGGGGCCATGCGCAAATATGCGGTGGTTGGCATTCTGGTGCTGGCGGCGATCGTGACGCCTCCGGACGTGATCACGCAGATTATTCTCTTTGTTGTGGTCTATGGCCTCTACGAGATCTCGATCTTCCTGGTGGCCCGGGTTGAAAGGAAACGGGAAGAGCAGTTGCGTGCCGACGGCTACTATGACGATGAAGAAGCCGAAGCAGACGAAGATCTGATGCGGGAATTCGAAGACGACAAGTAATCTGCTGAAACAACAACCGAGGCGCGCCCCGACCGGGCGCGCCTTTTTCGTTCGCGGGCCTTGTTGCGCCAATCAGAACATGCTTTGAACCGATCCGTATCTGACCGGAGGAGCCGATGGACGACCAAGCCCTGAACCGTATTGCTGCCGCGTTGGAGCGCATGGCGCCGGCGCCTTTGGCCACACCGGATTTCAATGCGGCCCCGGCCTTTGTCTGGCATGTGGAACCGGAACGCCTGGAACCGGTTGAACAGGTCAATCGCGTCGATCTGGATCTGCTGGTCGGCATCAATCGGTCGCGCGACACGTTGCTTGACAACACCCGCCGCTTCGCGGCCGGCTACAAGGCAAATAATGCGTTGTTGTGGGGCGCGCGCGGGATGGGCAAGTCCAGCCTCGTGAAGGCCGTCCACGGCACGCTGAGCGCGGACCACCCTAGCCTGAAGCTTGTGGAGCTACAGCGCGAGGATATGGGCTCGGTCGCGCGTCTGCTGAACCACCTGCGCACGGCGCCTTATCGGTTCATCCTGTTTTGCGACGACCTCTCGTTCAGTCACGATGACCAGCATTACAAATCGCTCAAGGCCGTTCTGGATGGCGGTATTGAAGGTCGCCCGGAAAACGTGGTGTTCTACGCGACCTCGAACCGCCGCCACCTGATGCCGCGGGACATGATTGAAAACGAACGCTCCAGCGCCATCAACCCGTCAGAGGCGGTCGAGGAAAAGGTATCACTGTCCGACCGCTTCGGATTGTGGCTGGGATTCCATCCCTGCGATCAGGACGAATACCTTGCCATGATCGACCGCTATTGCGCGGCCTATGGCGTTTCGGTCGACGCCGAAATCCTACGTGCCGAAGCAATTGAATGGCAGGCCACGCGCGGATCGCGTTCGGGCCGTGTCGCCTGGCAGTTCTTCGTCGATCTGGCCGGGCGCAGCGGCGTTCATATCGCCTGATCCCGGCTTCATCTGGCCAAAAATATCCCCGCCGGAGGCATGGCCCGTCAGGGCCATTTCCTAAAGCAGCGCCAGAATCCGGGCGGCCTCATCTGCGGTGCTCGTCAGCGCGTCGCGATCTTCGCCCGGGTGGAACCGGGCACGCACGGCGGTGGGCATCGGCGCTGGTTCCACGATCGAGACGCGCGGACCGGTACGTTCGGTCTCGGCCGCCCAACTGCGGGCCAGGGCCATTTGCGCGGCCTTGGTGGCGCCGTAGATGCCATAGAATTTCTCACCGGCCTTCGGGTCATCGAAAAACACAGCGTGGCCGTTTTCACCCAGCAGGGGCGAGACATATGGGATCAGAACCGAAGTTGCGTTTGCATTCGTGTTGACTGCCTTGGTCCATTCCTTGGGGTCGACGAAATGTACCGGCGTCAGCGCCGAGGTGTGAATGGCCGTGTGCAGCCACAGATCCACCTTGCCCCAACGGTCATGGATCCCACGGCACAGGGTTGCCATCGCGTTGGGATCGGTGATGTCCATCGGTGCCAGCGTGGCCGAGCCACCCTTGGCCTTGATGCGATCGTCCAGTTCTTCCAGCCCGCCAGTGGTCCGGGCGACTGCGACGATGTGGTATTCGGGCGCCAGGGCTTCGGCCAGCGCAGCGCCCAGCCCGCGAGAGGCCCCGGTTATCAGGGCGATTTTGGTCGTATCGGTCATGCCTGCGGTTTGAACCCCCGCGCGCGGGGCGTCAAGATGTGATCAGCCGCCGGGGATGGCGATACGCCTGGTCTGGCCGCTTTGTCGCAGCATGATGCCATGCTCATCAATCGCGACCACTGTGCCCGAGGCAACACGGCTTCCGGGTTTGACCTCTTTTACACGGCCTGATGACAGGCGCATCAGGGCGCGCATGTCTGCTTTCGGCCCGAATACGCCCAGAACCGAGACGGAATTCTTCTTCAGTGCGCCCCGCTGCGTGGCCGCGCTTTTGACTGTGGCGTTTGACATGATCCGTGGTCCGGGACATGGCCCGGAACCCCTTGTTGAGTGAGTGGTGGCCGCCGGATAACAAAACGCTCAAGCGAACAAAAGCGCTGCGCGGACAGGTGTCATCACGATTTGGCGCCCTTGAAAAAAGCCCTTGTGAATGCGTGGAATTCGCCGTTTGGTTGTGGCAAATTTCCACTCATCCACATCACGTGACAGCAACCGGACCGACCGACAGCCATCGACTGCCCGGAACGATCCGCCGTTCTGATTCGCTTTTCAGAATGGAAAACCGACTATGTCAGTTCCGTATCGTCCGCTCAGCCCGAGGCCAGTTTTGCCGCATTCCAGGACCCGCCCGGGACCTGCATGTCAGCGCGTTTCTGGCTGACACGGCTGCTGTTTTCCAGATTGTCCAGATAGCCTTCGCTGACGCTGCCCGTGATGTATTTGCCGTCAAAACAGGAACAGTCGAAGGCTTCGATCTCGGGATTGCCTTCCTTGGCGGCCCAGATCAGGTCTTCCAGGTGCTGATAGAACAGGGCGTCCGCCCCCAGTTCTTCGCGGATCTCTTCGATGTCCTTGCCGTTCGCGATCAGCTCGGCCTTGGTGGGCATGTCTATACCGTAGACATTGGGGTATTTGACCGGCGGCGAGGCGCTGGCGACATAGACCTTCTTGGCCCCGGCATCGCGGCACATCTGAACGATCTTCTTGATGGTGTTGCCCCGTACGATGGAATCGTCGATCAGCAGAACACTGTGGCCGTCGAATTCCAGCGGCACGGCATTCAACTTGCGGCGGACGGATTTCTGCCGCTCGGCCTGACCGGGCATGATGAACGTACGCCCGACATACCGGTTTTTCACCAGCCCTTCGCGATAGGGGATGCCGGTGATCTTCGCGGCTTCCAGAGCCACGGGGCGGGCGCTGTCGGGCACCGGGATGATCCGGTCGATTTCCAGCCCCGACTCCTGAATCTGCTTGGCCAGCGTCTGGCCCATGCGCATCTGAGTCTTGTAAACCGAAACACCGTCCAGCAAAGAATCCGGACGGGCCAGGTAGACATACTCGAATATGCAGGGCGTCAGTTTGCCCTCGACCGCCTGAAACTCGTGCATGTTGCCGTCCAGATCGATCAGAATTGCCTCACCCGGGCGAAGGTCACGCAGCTTTTCAAAGCCGTTGATGCCAAAGGCCACGTCTTCCGAGGCAAAGGCATAATCATCACCGTCCCCGTCCACTTCGCGTTTGGCGACCGACAGTGGGCGAATGCCAAACGGATCGCGGAAAGCCAGCATGCCGACGCCTGCGACCAGACAGATCACGGAATAGGCGCCCTGAACGCGTTCCATCGTCATCTTCACACCGGCAAACAGATTGCGGATGGGTTCGCGATTGCCATTCACCTTGATCGCATCCGCCACTTTGTCGGCCAGCACGTTCAGCAGGATTTCAGAATCCGACGTGGTGCGCAGGTGACGGCTGTATTTGCCGGTAACCTTTTCGCGCTGTTCAGCGGTATTGGTGATGTTGCCGTTGTGAACCAGATAGATGCCGTAGGGGGCGTTCACGAAAAAGGGCTGCGCCTCGGCCGCGCTGAGGGACCCCGCCGTCGGATAGCGCACATGACCCATGCCCACACGACCCAACAGGCTTTCGGCATCCTGGGCATTGAACACGTCCTTGACCAGGCCGTTGGCCTTCTTTTCGCGGAAGAATTCGCCGTTGTAGGTCACGATCCCAGAGGCATCCTGACCCCTGTGCTGCAACATCAGCAGCCCGTCATAGATTTCGGCAAACACATCATGTGTCCGGCTTGCGATTCCCAAAATCCCACACATTTACGGGGCTCCAACTTCTATGACGATTTGACCTGAGGATTGACCGCAGTTCGGCATCGGATCCTCTGCAAGGCGCGTGCAGTCGGTTTGGTGGCAGGCGACAACGACGCCAATAGGGCGACCATCACAACGACCAGCGCGCATTCGTACAGAAAGAACAAGATCGGTGGCTCCGATTCCGTGGCGGGTTGGCCTCCACATAATGCCTAATGGCGTGGCTGTCATCAAAGGATCCACTCACCTATTGCCGCAGGTCGGGATTTCAGGGATCGGGGCAGGGTCAGGAACAAGATGACATGTGCAATCATATGTGCTGTCATGCCAGTCAATAAGTGCAAGTCAGGATGGGTGAAGCACGCAAAGGGCCGGAATGTGGCAACATAAACCTCAACAGAACAAGCAGGAGCGGATCAAGCAACGGTGCCACAGGTGCCGGGGAATGGGGCGGGCACCCTGTCAGATCTGCAACGGCGCGGGCGAAGTTGTCAAAAGCCGCGATATTCTTGGCAAACCGATTTCCAGCCGGTGTGACGGGTGTTTCGGGCTGAAAACGATCCGCTGCACGGTTTGTGGCGGGGAAGGGTATATGTGAATCGAAAAAGCCCGGACGATGCCGGGCTTTCCTCACGCAATGCACCCCAAGATTACCCGTCAGCTGGTGCCGTGGTTTCGGGTTGTTCGTTTCCTGCCGTGCAGCTGGCGACCAACTCTTCATATTGTGCAGTCACCCAACCCAGAGCCGCTTCGGGGTTTTGTTCTTCAATCTGGCTGCTGAACTGCTCGAACACCTTGGCCGAGCGGCTTTCGTCCACGATTGTATAGGACTGGCCGGTCATGACCGTGTCATAGACAAAGAAGGCGATCGCAACCAGCAGAATGCCGCGTGCGATGCCGAAGAACAGCCCCAGCGCCTGATCCAGGCCGCCCAAAGCCGAGCGCTGGACCAGCGATGAAAACAGCGGCGTGAAGATGCTGACCACGATCAGCGCCACGGCGAAGACTGCTGCAAAGCCGGTGATCACCGACAGTTCACAGCTGTCGCGCAGGAAATCTCCGACCACCGGGATTTCCTTGACCAGCGGTACGGCCTGCGGGGCAAAGATGAATGCCAGAACGGCCGCTGCGACCCAGCCTGCAATGGCCAGAACCTCGCGCATGAATCCGCGTGAGTAGGCCAGCAAGCCCGACAGCACGATGATCAGGGCGACCACCCCGTCAATTATTGTAAAACCTTCCATGGCCCTCGCCTGTTCTTTTTCTGCCCCTCGGGGCGCGACTTTAACCTGCTCCGAAGGTTTCGCCAACAAACCCCACCAAATCAGAGGGTCGGGTGAGTGTCAGACCTGCCACAGTGCCGGTTTTGCCACCTGCCGGAGCAATTGCCGCTGTGAAACCAAGTTTTTGCGCTTCTTTCAACCTGTTTTCGGTCTGTGGGGCCGGTCTAAGTGCCCCTGACAGCGAGATTTCTCCGAAAACGACCGTATCCGTGGGAAGGGCCGTGTCTTCGCGTGCGCTCAGTAACGCAGCGGCAACGGCCAGATCGGCAGCGGGTTCGCTGATTTTCAATCCTCCGGCGACGTTCAGATAGACATCAAGACCCGCGAAGGGGATGCCGCAGCGCGCTTCGAGCACTGCGAGGATCATTGCCAGCCTTCCGCTGTCCCATCCAACGACGGTTCGGCGCGCTTGCGAATGAGGTGAGGGTGCGACGAGCGCCTGCAATTCGACCAGCACGGGGCGGGTACCCTCAATTCCGGCGAAAACAGCAGAGCCGGGGCTTGGTTTGCCGCGTTCGGACAGGAACAGGGCCGAGGGGTTGGTGACTTGTGCCAACCCCTTGCCGGTCATTTCGAATACACCGATTTCGTCCGCCGGGCCAAAGCGGTTCTTGACTGCGCGCAGGATGCGAAACTGGTGGCCGCGCTCGCCCTCGAAATAAAGCACCGTGTCAACCATGTGTTCGACCACGCGAGGGCCGGCGATCTGGCCCTCTTTGGTGACGTGGCCAACCATGATGATCGAAACACCGTGCCGTTTCGCAAACGTGGTCAATTCATGTGCCGCAGCCCGGACTTGTGAAACAGAGCCGGGTGCGCTGTCGACATTGTCTGCCCACATGGTCTGAATCGAGTCGATGATGGCCAGACCGGGTTTTTCCGCTTCAAGCGTTGTGAGGATGTCGCGCAGATTGGTTTCGGCGGCGAGTTGAACGGGGGCGTCCTCAAGCCCCAGACGGCGGGCCCGCATGCGAACCTGTGCGCTGGCTTCTTCGCCCGAGACATAGATGGTTTTCACGCCCGCACGTGCAAAACGCGCTGCGGCTTGCAGCAGCAGGGTGGATTTCCCGATGCCGGGGTCTCCGCCCACCAAAAGGGCCGAGGCCGGGACCAGCCCGCCGCCCAGAACACGATCGAGCTCCTCAACCCCGCAGAGGGTGCGGGGCGGCGGTGTTTCCTCGGTCGACAAATCCGTGAGTGCAATGGACTGGCCGCGTTTTCCGCCAAGGGATTTTTTGGCCGGGCCAGCCGAAAGGGGCGCGTCCTGAACTATGGTGTTCCATTCGCCACACCCATCGCAGCGCCCGGACCATCGTGTATGCGTCGTGCCGCAGGCCGAGCAGGAGAAGGATGTCGTCTTTGCCATGACGCTCTTCGTGCCCGAGGTTGGGCGGTTCTTCAAGCCCTTGTCGGCTTTCGTCACCGCCGGTGGCGCGCTGCGGCCTCAGGCCCCGATGGGCCATCGCCCGCACCGGGCGCGGTCGCGCCTATTCCGCTGGTCGAAGGGGCGACATTGCTATCACGCTGGCCGCCTTGGAAGAACTCTCATTGCGTGGAGCCTGTAGTTGGGTGGACAATTCGGGCAGAAGCTCGAACAGCTCATCCCGCAGACGGGTAAGTTGCGACCTGGCGATCGTCTCTTCCATTTCCACATCCCGCGTCCACTGGCGCAATTCGTTCTGGATGACCTGCGCTTCTTCCAGACGCTGCTGAAACAGCTCGATCTCTTCCTGCCGCTGTTGCAGGAACATCCGCGCGCGTTCGACCTGCGCATCGCCATAGGTTCGGGCCAGTTCCTGACTGATCTGGCTCATCTGTGCGGCCAGTTCCAGAATCTCTGGCTCAAGCGATTGCAGATCAGGGTGCTGGCGCAGAAAACCCAAACGTTCCTTTACGGCGTCAAACTCGGACGACATCATGAACAGCCCGCCGCGATCGGCGGCATGGGCCATTTGATACGCTTGCGCGATGTCATGCATGTTGAGCGCGAATTTGCGGTGGCTGTTTTCCAGCGCCATCATTCGGGCATTGGCTGGCAGGTAAAACGCCAGCATGAGAATTAGCGCTGTCAGGCCGATCTGGATGAACATGCCGGCATCCGTTGGTGGTGCCTCGCCGAATCCGGCCTGCATCGAGAGCCAGGGCAATACGCCAAAAGCGGACAACAACGTGGCTGAAACGGCCGACAAGGCCGCCAGGCAGATCAGGAAAAATGTCAGTCTTAAAAAGGCATTCTGAAATTGCATTGTAATACTGTGGAGGGCGGCCATGATCGTCGAACTCCTTCTTGAAACCGGAACACACCGGGCCAAAGCGGAAGGTGATCTGACGACTTAGTGCGATCCGCTGCGGACCCGAAAACTACAAAACACTGCTGCTCGAAATATAAAGATGATACTTAGATTTGTGTTTTCAATCAATTAGGTCTGAGCTTTTCGTGATGTGGATGTCATCTCTGTAATATGGCCAAGCGCGATGGAGGCCAGAATGCAGGCTGTAAACAGGTAGAGACCCCATGCGGTCTCAACGGTCGCGTAAGAGATGCCTTTGGCCAAAGTGATGTAGAGCGCGATCAGGAAGATGTCGGCCATGGCCAGCTTGCCGAGGGTGTTGAGCGCCGGCTGGACGCGGGCATCCAGCAGATTCCATTGGATCAGCGCGGTGCCGATGGTTTTGATGTAAGGCGCAAACAGGGCGAAGATGGTGACGATCAGCGCAAGGAAGACATCGGATTTCCACAGGGATTGCAGCCCGGTGATGACGCTGATTTCGCTGAGGCCGAAGATCGGCAGGAACCCTGCACGCATCAGCGGGGCGAACCACGCGATGGGGTAGAGGATCAGCAGCGAGAGGGTGGCGAGGCGGAGGGTCATGGCGGCCAGTTCTGTTACGTTTGACCGCCTAACAGTACGTCGTTGGATCGTCTGTGCAAGGATGCTTGTTTGGGAGGTTACTCTGCCCGCCTCATACGGGCCATCAAATTGGTTTTCAGGACGAACTGATGGAACAGGGCGGCCAAAATATGCAGAAGAACCAGAACAAGCATCAGTGTTTTCAAGACTTCATGCACTTCGGCGGATGCTTCTATCCCTCCGAACCAAGCCAGAGCACCGGTCACCGGCAAAAGCACCATCAAGGCATATAGCGAGAAATGGGTCGCATGAGCCGCGAGTTTCATCGCAGCAGTTTCCTTTTCCGGAAGGGAGGGCGCGCCGCGGCGAAGGCGCAATGCAATCCGCCAAAGCGCGAGTGCCAGAATAAGGAAACCCCCGAAAACATGCAAAGCAACCGGGGCTTGAAATGCGACCGGCAACCCACGTTCAATTTGATCCCATGCTTCTGAAATCGGCTCGTGAAAGAGGAACTGAACTGCGATCAGTAAGAAAATGGCCCAATGAAGGGCGATTTGCGCGCGGGAATAAGAAGTGGGCATGGGGAAGCTCCAAGAAATACAAGGGTTACATTGGTGTAACGCGTGGCTTCCGGAATTCCGTCGATGAGTTTTGAGTTTTTTCGTCGCGCGCGGGAACATTCAGCGCGGTGCCGATGGTATTGATGTAAGGCGCGAAGATGGTGACGATCAGCGCGAGGAAGACATCGGATTTCCACAAGGATTGCAGCCCGGTGATAACGCTGATCTCTGAGAGGCCGAAGATCGGCAGGAACCCTGCGCGCATCAGCGGGGCGAACCATGCGATGGGGTAGAGGATCAGAAGAGAGAGGGTGGCGAGGCGGAGGGTCATTATGAATCTCGGACAATACAGTGAATATCTATGAAGCAGCGGAAAAAGCTGCAAGTTTTTCGTTGCAAGTTCGGGAGTACGAGTTAGCTTGACCGAAACTTATTCTATTCCTCTTTGAGTTGAAATGACCAAGCCAATCGTGAAAGTTGTCAAAGGACCTTCCGCTACTCAAACTGGTGTTAAGGAAGCAACGACAATAGGCCTCATGGGCGCTCTTTCGGCGGGAAGTATAGCCGCAGATATCACGCCATTTGATCGAGAAGAGCTTTTTCGAGCGCTTCACTTGCGCCTTTACGAAGCAAAGCGAGCCCAAGGTCGGGCAAAATGGTTCGGAGGGAGGTTGTATAATCGCCTAACAGGGCAGGATCCTGATTATGTTCTTTTTTCAGGAACCCATCTTGGGCAGACCCTTGATTTGGTTCGAATTGAAACGCCCGACATTGTTGTTCCGCGCGGAAAGTACCTCCTACGCTTCGATCACGTTGACCAAGCCTATGAGAAATTAAAACACGAACTGGCAATAGGAGAGGCCTAGCGCACCGCCTCAATCGGCCCCTCGGCACTTCCGCTGATGAACTGCGCTACGTATGGATCACCCGACGCATCCATCTGCCCGACCGGACCTGTCCACTGAATGACGCCTCCGTGCAGCATGGCCACATTGTCGGCAATCGCGCGGACCGAGCTCATGTCGTGGGTGATGGTCATCGCGGTAGCGCCCATTTCGGTCACGATCTCGCGGATCAGGTCATTGATGACGCCGGACATGATCGGGTCAAGGCCGGTGGTCGGCTCGTCGAAAAAGATGATCTCGGGCTCGGCGGCGATGGCGCGGGCAAGGCCCACGCGTTTTTGCATGCCGCCTGACAATTCCGCTGGGAACCGGTCGGCGACGTCGGATTTCAGGCCCACGCGGCGGAGCTTCTCGATGGCGATTTCGCGGGCTTCCTCGGTCGGGCGCTTCAGGGAACCGCGCAGCAGGCGAAAGGCGACGTTTTGCCAGACGGTCAGCGAGTCAAACAGGGCCGCGCCCTGAAACAGCATCCCGAACCGGGCCAGAAACGCGTCACGGTCGCCTTTGCTCGCGTCTTTGCCGTCGACATAGATCATGCCGCTGTCGGGCTTGATCAGGCCCAGAATGCATTTCAGGGCGACCGATTTTCCGGTGCCCGAACCGCCGATGATGACCATCGAGGTACCCTTGGGGATCTCAAGGTTCATGCCTTGCAACACGTGGTTGTCACCAAAGGCTTTATGTACGTTCTCCATCCGGATCATAGCGAGAAGAATACCCCCGTGAGAACGAAGTTTGCAGCCAGGATCAACACGGCGGCGGCCTCGACCGAGCCCTTGGTGGCGCGGCCCACGCCCTGCGCGCCACGGCCGGAATTCATGCCGTAGTAGCAGCCCATCGTGGCTGCGATCAGGCCGAAGGCCGCGCCTTTGACCAATGATGAGACGATGTCGCGGGTTTCCAGGAAATCCACGGTGTTTTTAAGATAGGCCGCCGGGTTGAAGCCCAGGTTCTGCGTGGCCACGGTGTAGCCGCCGGCAATTCCGATGATGTCACCCACGGCCACCAAAGCAGGCACTGTGATCAGGGCGGCCAGAACGCGCGGGACGGTGAGGTATTTCATCGGATGCGTGGACAGCGTGACCAGCGCGTCGATCTGTTCGGTCACTTTCATCGTGGCGATCTCGGCCGCGATCGAGGATGTCACGCGCGCCGCGATCATCAACCCGACCAGAACCGGGCCAAGTTCGCGCACCATGCCGATGGCCACGATCTGCGGCACCACGGCTTCGGCGTTGAAACGCGCGCCGCCGGCGTAGATCTGCAATGCCAGCGCACCGCCGGTGAAAATCGCGGTTAGGCCGACGACGGGCAAAGACAGCCAGCCGATGTTCAGAAGGGCCATGCCAAATTCGCGCGGATAGAAGGGGGGACGCAGGATATGCGAGATCGCATCAAGCGCGAACAGTGCCACCCGGCCAAAGGCCGCAAGCAGGCTCAGAACCGTGCGGCCCAGACCTCCGAGCGCGGTGAGAGGGTTCATTCCACATAGCCCCGCGAATAGCGATTGCCCATTGATGTGAGGATCTCATAGCCAATTGTCCCGGCAGCTTCGGCCAGATCATCGACGGTCTGATGGCCATTCAGGATACGCAGGCGTTCCGGGTCTTTCGGCAGGTCCGTGACGTCCACCGTGATCAGATCCATCGAGATACGGCCGACGACCGGGCAGGGCTGATTGCCGGCGAAGGTGTCTATGCCGCCGCCGATGGCGCGATGCAGGCCGTCTGCATACCCCGCCGCGACTGTGGCGATACGAGAGGGTCGGCGCGCAACCCAGCTGTTGCCGTAACCAACAGTTTCGCCCACGGCCACCTTGCGCACCTGGATGACAGGCAGATCGACCGTGACAACGGGTTTGGCGTCCGCAAAGGGCAGGCCGCCGTACAGACCGATGCCCGGGCGGCAGAAATCGAAATGGAACTCGGGACCCAAAAGCATGCCGCCGGTCGCAGCCAGAGAACGCGGCGCGGCGACACCTTCGGTCATCTCTCGGAAGGTTCTAAGCTGCTGCTGGTTCATCGGATGGTCCGGCTCGTCCGCGCAGGCCAGATGGGACATGATGACAACCGGTGACATCGCCTCGGCCTTTGGGCGCAATTCGGCCCAGTCGGCGGGTTCAAGGCCCAGCCGGTTCATGCCACTGTCCAGTTGAATGCCAAACGGATGGTTGGGCAGGGCGTGTTGGTGGAGTTGGAACTGCTCTGGCGAATTGATCAATGGTGTCAGATCGTTGGCGAGCAGCAATTGGGTATCGCCTTCCATATGCCCTGAAAAGACACAGATCATCGGGCCTGGACCGACCGCCTGGCGGACAGCGGCGCCTTCTTCTGCGGCAGCCACAAAAAACTTGCGAACGCCCTCTTCGGCCAGCGTGTCGCTGACGGGCCCGGCACCCAGCCCGTAGGCATCGGCCTTGACCACGGCACCGGTTTCGACCCCGGTTTTCGCGTCGAGCGCCCGCCAATTGCTGGCGAGCGCCTGAAGATTGATCGTTAAACGTGCAGTACTCATGGCACTGTTCATGACATTGCGCCGTCCAAGGTCAAGAGGGAATGGCGCATTTACCTGGCGGTTTATGACGGTGTTTCGTCTGTTGTGGCGGAAAACACCAAAAAATCGGAAGATTCGGCAACCTGCCGCTGTAATTGCCCGGTTCGGGGATTGTCTTCACATCCAAGTTAAAGCGATCCTGTGAACAGGATCGTTCTGTCCCGGCGAAGGCGAGGGCGCACCGTCAACCAATGAGGAAGTCATGGATTTTTCTAGCGGATTGGCCGTAGACCCATCACAGATCACAAGTTTTTTTGCAGACGTTTTTTCCGCATCGGAAGGGCCGGAAGAGGGCGCAGCAATTGGTACGTTCGTACGTGAATTGGTCAACAGCACGCCGCCTGAAGACATTCTGGTGTGCACGGCGCATCACGATCACGAGCTGCTTGGCTGTGCCATCTTCTCCCGGATGACGTTTTCGCAGGATACGCGCAATGTGTTCATCCTCTCACCGATGGCGGTGCAAACTGGTTCGCAAAAAACAGGTATTGGACAGGCGCTGATTTCTTATGGTCTGGATCGCTTGCGGGCATCAGGTGTGGATGTGGCACTGACCTATGGCGACCCGGCCTATTATTGCAAAACGGGATTTGTGCAGATCACCGAGGATACTGCCCAGCCACCGCTGAAACTCAGCGATCCGCATGGCTGGTTGGGTCAGGCGTTGGATGGTCACGAACTGAAGCCTTTGAAGGGCCCGTCGCAATGCGTTTCCGCACTGAACAACCCGGCGCTGTGGTGAGTGGGATTGGTTTTTCGCTTTGGTCGATGGCCTTGGTTCCACAGCCTAGAACAGGGCCTGATCTATGATCGCCTTGCTGTTCCGGACATGTCGGGCCACCAGCTTTTTCTGCCGCCTGCCACTGGGGATATAGAAGGCAGGGTCCATATCTTTATCGTAGCTGAGACCCGGAAAAATCTGCAACAGCTCGTGCAACGCTTCGGGCGGAAGGGATTTGAGAGCTTCGGGGCCGGTAAACAGGCTTTCACTTGGCGCGCCTTCGGCAAAAAGAACCACGTGACGGTCACAGACTACGTGATGGTAAACCACCTGCGTCGCGTCCCGATCCACGTAAACGCCCGGTAGGTCTGTCAGCCGGATGGCCGAGACCAGAACCTCCCTTGTGTCGAACATGCGCTGTGCGATGTCCGAACGGACCAGCATTCTGTGCTGTCGTGAAACCGTCAGGTCCCGGCGGGGCAGGCCGTGCCCCAGGGCGCCGGCCGTGATGCGGACTGGGCGCAGTTCGGGTGTTTTTAACAGATCGGCCTGGCGCAGGTGCCGGGACAGAACAAGCCGAACGGTTGCCGAGCTGTCTCCGGTCGTCATCACCCTGTCACCCGGGCAGATATCCTGAACCCTGATTTCGCCACGGTCCATCAGGACCAGGGTGTCCGAAGCAAAACAGGGGGCGCCGGGGCTGGGATTGGGATCCTCGACAAAGTTGACCCCGTCCTTCGATGACAGCGACGCGGTATCGTCCGTGCCGTTGCTGCCGATCTGGGTCGAGGTCTGGCCAATGGCCGGCCCCTGGGTCGCTGTCACCTGAGAGTCAAAGGATACAAAGCTGAGAACCGAACCATTGTCAGAAAGAGAGACCGCCCCTAATCGGTTGATGCGCGCCGAAATCACGTAATAGTCGAACCCGCCCACGGTGGTCATCGTTCCGGTGTCGACATCCGTCGAACTGCGTACCGAGCCGTTGGCGTTGTAAACATCGACCTGCAACCCGGTGACATCGGTTCCGGTGGGGACACGGATTTCAATGTAATCTCCGTCCGGAGCAAAGTTCGGGCCGTTGCGATATCTTATTTCCGATATGATCGCGGGCAAATCTGTGGGTCTCCGGGCGGAAATGGCACGTTTTGGTTGAACGACACCGTCACGTTAACACCGGGCAGGGAAAACACCAAAGCGCTTGGCGTGTCCAGCACGGGGCGGGCGTTCTTTACGCGATCAATAACCCTCGATTTCACCGCCCTGTTGCCAGGGCTTGACCAGATTGCCAAAGCGGGTGAATTGTGCCTCGAACGACAATTCGACCGTACCGATGGGCCCGTGACGTTGCTTGCCGACGATGACTTCGGCCTTGCCGTGCAGACGTTCCATCGCCTGCTTCCACTCTTCCATCTTTTCCAGTTCGTGATCGCCGGGCTTTTCCCGTTCCTTGTAATATTCCTCGCGGAACACGAACATCACCACGTCGGCGTCCTGCTCGATCGAGCCGGATTCGCGCAGGTCGGACAGTTGCGGGCGCTTGTCGTCGCGGCTTTCGACCTGACGGGACAGCTGTGAAAGCGCAACGACCGGGATGTTCAGTTCTTTGGCGATGGCTTTCATGCCCATCGAGATCTCGGCGATTTCGTTCACCCGGTTGTCGGACATGCCGCGGCACAGCTGTAGATAGTCGATGACCAGCAGGTCCAGCCCGTGGGTCCGTTTCAACCGTCGTGCCCGGGCGGCAAGTTGCGAGATCGGCAAGGCAGGGGTGTCGTCAATAAACAAAGGGCAGGCTTCCAGTTCCTTGGCCGCATCGACGAAACGGCGGAATTCGGCCTCGGTCATGTCGCCCTGACGGATTTTGTGGCTCGAGATCTCCGAGGCTTCCGCCAGAACCCGGCCTGCAAGCTGTTCCGCACTCATCTCGAGTGAGAAGAAGCCAACAACGCCGCCATCGATCGCGCCTTCGCTGCCGTCGGGCTTAGTCCCGCGCTTGTAGGCCTTGGCAACGTTAAAGGCGATGTTGGTGGCCAGCGAGGTTTTACCCATGGATGGACGCCCGGCCAGAATGATCAGGTCGGACGGGTGCAACCCACCCAATTGCTTGTCCAGATCGGCCAGACCGGTGGAAATCCCGGCCATGCCGCCGCCACGCTGGTAGGCCTCGTTGGTGACGTTGACGGCTTCGGTGACGGCCTTGAGGAAGGATTGAAAGCCTTGTTCGGTCTGGCCCTGCTCGGACAGCTGATAAAGCTGCTGCTCGGCCTCGACGATCTGTTCTTTCGGCTCGCTCGAGACATCGACCCGCGCCGCCTTGTCCGAGATGTCGCGGCCGAGCCGGATCAGCTCGCGCCGGATGGCAAGGTCATAGATCATCTGGGCATAGTCGTGCACCGCGAATGCGCTGATCGAAGCGCCGGCCAGTTTGACCAGATAGGCGGGACCGCCCAGTTCCTTCAGACCCTCATCCTCGGCCATGAACGATTTGAGCGTCACGGGCGAGGCGAGCGCATTCTTTGCAATACGGGCCGAGGCCACTTCGTAAATCCGGGCATGGACCGGATCATAGAAATGTTCAGCCCCGATGATCGAGGCGACCCGGTCATACAGGTCGTTGTTGGTCAGGATCGCACCCAGAAGCTGTTGTTCGGCCTCAATGGAATGCGGCATGGTTTCGGCGTTCTGAATCTGTGCCGCTGCCTGCTCGATACTGCTGATCTCGTTCATTTTGTCCCCGCTGCCCGTCCCGAGGTTCTACACATGAAACACCACCGCAAGCTATCTGGAAATACCTGTGGCTAACTTGGGGTAAAGCCTTGGGATAACTTTCCAGACCGCTTGGGTGCCGGCGTCTGCATCCCTTATTATGTAGGAATTGTGGGGAAAGTCACCATATATCGTGGCGAGCCGTCCGATTCTTCCGGGTTTATCCCCATTCCGTCCACAACAGGTTTACGCTGGTTTATTGGCCTCTTGCCAGCCGCGCGGATCGTTCAGAAAGGCCTCGACTTCGCTAAGGGTCTCGTCGTCAAAGGCTTTCTGAGCCTTGGCCTCGGCCAGAACATCCCACCATGTGCAGAGCGAGTGCAGCTTGACGCCATGATCACCCAGCGTTTTCTCGGTCTCGGGGAAGATGCCGTAGTAGAAAATGACGGCGGTGTGCCCGCAGGTGGCGCCGGTTTCGCGGATCGCATCGACAAAGGACAGTTTCGAGCCGCCGTCGGTTGTCAGGTCTTCGACCAGCAACACACGTTCACCTTCGCTCATCGCACCTTCGATTCGGGCGTTGCGGCCATAACCTTTGGGTTTCTTGCGAACGTAAGTCATGGGCAGGGCCATGCGCTCGGCGACCATGGCGGCAAAGGGGATGCCCGCCGTTTCCCCGCCTGCGATGTTGTCGAATGCCTCAAAGCCAGCGTCCCGCATCACCGTGACGGTCAGGAAATCCATAAGGGTCGAGCGGATGCGCGGATACGAGATCAGCTTGCGGCAGTCGATATAGGTCGGGCTGGGCAGACCGCTGGCCAGCGTGAACGGTTCCCGCGAGTTGAAATGCACGGCTTTGATCTCCAGCAACATCCGTGCGGTCAGGCGGGCGATTTCGGTGCTGTCGGGAAAGGAACTGGGGATCATGGTGCAAACCTCGGGGCTGAAAACACGTTGCGGGCTGATAGCCCGACCCTTGGGCCGGAGTCGAGAGGGATTGGACAAAAGAAAAGCGGACCCCCAAGAGGTCCGCTTTTGCCCTTGCGGGCGATGGGCAGCCAAGGTGGGCTTAACTGCTCATGTCATAGGCCCGCTCGCCATGTACCGAGAGGTCGAGGCCATTTGTCTCGGTCTCGGCGTCTACGCGAAGTGGCGTGATCTGTGCAACCAGTTTGACCAACACAAACGTGACAACTGCCGTAAAGACACCCACGATAATCAGCCCACCCAACTGCGCGGTCCAGGTTCCAAGGCCAAACAGGGCGATCATGAGCGTGCCGAAGATACCGCCGACGCCATGCACGGCGAAGACATCCAGCGTGTCGTCGATATTCAGCTTGTTGCGCACCACGCTGACGGCTTCCTGACACAGAACGCCGGCCACGGCGCCAATGATCAGGGCCTGAACCGGACCGACGAAGCCCGAAGCCGGCGTGATCGAGGCCAGACCCGCGATTGTGCCCGTGACAAGACCGACCATCGAGGCCTTGCCAAAACGGATACGTTCCCACAGGGCCCAGCTCAGCGAAGCGGTGGCTGCGGACAGGTGCGTGACGGTCAGGGCCATCGCCGCTCCGCCATCAGCGGCCAGTTGCGAACCACCGTTGAAACCGAACCAGCCGACCCACAGCATTGCGGCACCGATCATGACATAACCGGGGTTGTGCGGTGGTGTCGTGCGGTTGCGGCGCGGCCCGAGGATGACCGCGATGATCAAGGCTGCCAGACCAGCGGTTTCGTGCACCACGATACCGCCCGCAAAGTCGCGCACGCCGATCTCGCCCAGAATGCCGCCATCAGCCAGCATCCCGCCGCCCCAGATCCAGTGCACCACGGGCGCATAGCACAGCAGCATCCACAGCGCCGAGAAGGTCAGGACAAAGCCAAAGCCCACACGTTCGACATAGGCGCCCACGATCAACGCCGGGGTGATGATGGCGAAGGTCATCTGAAAGGCAAAGAACAGGATCTCGGGCAGGGTTCCCGCAAGGCTGTCCACGTCGACGCCGTTTAGGAAGGCCTTGCCCAAACCACCCCAAAGCCCGCTTTCACCGGGGCCGAACGCGATGGAATACCCAGCGACCAGCCAAAGAACGCTCATCAAACAGGCAATTGAAAAGCAATGCATGAACACGCTGAGGACATTTCGGGCACGCACGAGGCCGCCATAGAACAGGGCGAGGCCCGGCAATGTCATGAATAGGACCAACGCGGTTGCAACGATGATCCAGGCTGTATCGGCTCCGTTCATGGGCCATTCTCCCTTCCGAATGAGTGCGCCGGGCCGTCGAAATTCGGCACGGATCGGCGCTGTGTGAGCGGTGTGGGCTGTTTCAAGCCACCGTCGGTTGGAGAAAAAAGAGGCAAGGCGAAAAAAAGCGCCTGTTTTGGCGGCCTTTTTTCAACTGACTTCAAAAGAAGCGGTTTCAGGGGTCTTGTGCTGAAAGTTTAGGCGCCTGCGGAAAGGGCCGTATACAGCAGGGCCAAGGCGTGGTCACGCGCCGCGCGACGCACGGCATCGCGACCGGGTGCGCCGAATTCGACGGTTTCGACATGCGTCGGCCGCCCCTCGGCGGCCAACCCGAAACACACACGCCCTTCGGGTTTGAATTCGGACCCGCCCGGCCCGGCAATACCAGTGATCGAGACGGCAAGTTGCGCCAGTGAATTGCTCAGCGCACCTTCGGCCATTTCGCGGGCAACCTCTTCGGAAACCGCACCGTGCGCGTTCAGCGTTTCGGCCTGAACGCCCAGCATGTCCTGTTTGGCTTCGTTGGTGTAGGTGACGAAACCCCGATCCACGACGGCAGAGCTGCCGGGAATGTCAGTCAGCGCCACGGCGACCATGCCACCGGTGCAGCTTTCGGCGGTGGCGATCATCACGCACTGCGCTTTGGCGCGGTCCAGCAGGCCTGTGACGTTCATAGCCCCAGAACTCCGTGTGCGATACCGGCCAGAACCATCACTCCGATGGCTGCGAAAATGCCTGCAATCACGTCGTCCAGCATCACGCCCATCGGATCTCCGCGGCGATCAGCCCAACCAATGGGCCCCGGTTTGGTGATGTCGAACAAACGGAACAGGATGAACCCGGCAACCCAGCCGGGCCAGAGCGCGGCAATGTCGATTCCATGTGCCCAGGACGGATAGGAAATCGCCCAAAGCGCGATGAACTGGCCTGCGACTTCGTCAATGACGATTTCGGACGGGTCGTGGTCATCCTGACCCCTGGTCATCACCCGCGTGGCCCAAAGGCCGCCGAAAAAAACTGCAACCGTTGCGATCGCCAGCAACGGGAAACCACCCAGCGTGTGCAATACCCAGGCCATCGGCAGGGCCACCAGTGATCCCCAGGTGCCGGGGGCGGGGCGCAAATAGCCAACGCCGCCAACCGTACCGATCATCTGTGCGATATTCATGCCTTCACCAGACAGGCTGTGGCGAGCGAGGCGATGCCCTCGCTGCGGCCGGTAAAGCCCAGTCGCTCGGACGTTGTCGCCTTGACCGAAACCTGATCTGCGCGCAGGCCCATGATCTCAGACATCTTTTCCCGCATGGTTTCTGAATGCGGGCCAATTTTCGGATATTCGCAGACCAACGTGCAATCGACGTTCGAGATACGGTATCCCATCCGTTCCGCCAACTCGACCGCGTGGCGCAGGAAAACCTCGCTGGCTGCGCCTTTCCATTGTGGATCCGAAGGTGGGAAATGCTGTCCGATATCCCCCTGTGCCAGTGCGCCATAGATCGCATCGGTGACTGCGTGCATCCCGACATCGGCATCCGAATGGCCTTGCAGCCCGCGGTCATGTGGCACCTTCACACCGCAAAGGATCACATGATCCCCATCGCCAAAACGGTGCACGTCGTACCCGTTGCCCAGCCTTACATCCATGTCCGTTCCCATTACGCGTTCCGCCCGGGCAAAATCCTCGGGGCGGGTGATTTTCAGATTGTCGGCATCGCCCGGTACGATGCAGACATCGAGCCCGGCGGCTCGGGCAACCTCGACATCATCTGCCGCGCCGCCCGGATGGGCAGCGTGAGCGGCGGTGATGGCGTCATAGTGAAACCCTTGCGGAGTTTGCGCGGCGAACAGGTTGCTGCGATCCTGCGTGCCGGTCACAACCTGTTCACGCCCGATCCACAGCGCATCTGTCACCGCCAGCCCGGGCGCCGCCGCCGGACATGTTTCCAGGGCGTTCAGAACGTCGGTGATGATGCGGCGCGTGACGCAAGGCCGTGCAACGTCGTGGATCAAAACGCGCTGCACGTTCCGGTCGGCCAGAGCAGCCAATCCGTTGCGCACCGATCCCGCGCGATCCGTTCCGCCCGAAGCCAGGATCAGGTCGGTTTCACGGAAGTCTTCCCATGCGGCGCTATCTTCGTCGGACAGCACCAGAACTATGTGATCCACCTGTCCGCGAAAGCGCTCGATCGTCCAATCGGCCACCCGCCGGCCCGCAAGGCTGCGCCATTGCTTTGGCACGCCCCCCCCGGCGCGCGACCCGCGACCGGCGGCGACTATGATGGCGGCTGTTGTCATATGTGTGCGCTCTCCTCGTGATGGGCATTGTTTAGGCGGCGGTGAATGCAGAGGCAATCACCCATGGTCATGTGCTCAAAAAATGGGCAGATGATAGTTTTGCGGGCTTGTTGCGCGCCGTTTTGTTGTTCATATGCGCAGAAAACGATATCAAAACCACAACTGCCCAAGGATTAAGCGCGTTGACATTGCACCTTGCCGACAAGGAAATAGCACCGCCTGTTTTGCTGGCCCCCATGGCCGGAATCACCGACCGCCCGTTTCGCGATCTGGTGATGCGGTTTGGTGCGGGCATGGTGGTCAGTGAAATGGTCGCCAGTCAGGAGATGGTGCAGGCCAAACCCGGCGTGCGGGAGCGGGCGGAACTGTCCGCGGATGTGGAAAACACCGCCGTACAACTGGCAGGGCGCGAGGCCCATTGGATGGCCGAGGCGGCCCGTCAGGTGGCCGATCGTGGCGCGCGCGTGATCGACATCAACATGGGATGCCCCGCCAAGAAGGTGACAAACGGTTATTCCGGCTCGGCCCTTCTGAAAACGCCGGATCACGCGCTGGCACTGATCGAGGCCGTTGTGGGTGCGGTCGATCTGCCGGTGACGCTGAAAACCCGGCTGGGATGGGACGATAGTCTGTTGAACGCGCCCGACGTGGCGCGCCGCGCGCAGGACGCAGGTATTCAGATGGTCACGATCCATGGCCGCACACGCTGTCAGTTCTACAAGGGTCACGCTGATTGGCGGGCGATCCGGGCGGTGAAAGAGGCCGTATCGATCCCGGTCATCGCGAACGGAGATATCGTGGACACTGACGCCGCGCGAACCGCGTTGCGCCAGTCCGGCGCGGATGGGGTGATGGTGGGTCGTGGTGCTCAGGGCAAGCCCTGGCTGTTGGCGCAAATCTGTCACGACCTGTACGGGGCCGAGACACCTGACATTCCGACCGGTCATGATCTGATTGATATGGTTTGTGCGCATTATCAGTCGATGCTGGATTTCTACGGCACCGATCTGGGTCTGCGTGTCGCCCGCAAGCATCTGGGGTGGTACATGGACGAAGCCGCAACACCTGCGCCTCTGCGCCGGGCGGTCCTGACGTCACGCGATCCGGGGGAAGTGCTGCGCCTGTTGGCGGATGCGCTCAGCGTCACGGACGAGGTGGCGGCATGAATTCTGACACCAGCATCTGGAACTCGCTGCCGGTTCCGGCGTTCATTATTGATGAACAGGACCGGATATCCGATGTGAATGCTGCCGGTGAGGGGTTTCTGAACGCATCGCGCAAATCGGTGATCGGCCATCCGGTGTGGGATCAGATCGCCGTGGACGCGCCGTTGGAAGAGGCGTTCGAGCGCGCCCGCTGGCAGGGCACACCTTTGTTCGTGAATGATGTGGATGTGGGGTCGGGCAGCCGGGCGCCGCTGCAATGCGCGTTGCAGATTGCGCCTTTGGTCGGGCATCCGGGGTCCATGATCATGATCATCTCGCCTCGTGAACTGGCAGGTCGGATGACGCGGGGGAATACGGTCAAATCCGCGGCACAATCCGCCATCGGCATGGCGGAAATGCTGGCGCACGAGATCAAGAACCCGCTGGCCGGGATCACCGGTGCGGCGCAGTTGCTCAGCATGAATATACCGCCGCAAGATCTTGAACTGACTGACCTTATTGTCGCCGAAAGCCGCCGGATCGTAAAACTGCTGGAACAGGTCGAGCAATTCGGGAACCTTCAGAAACCTGACTTCAAGCCGGTCAACATCCACGATGTGCTGGATCGCGCAAGACGGTCCGCTTTGCTGGGATTTGGTGCGGATATGACGATCATCGAAGACTATGACCCGTCGCTGCCGCTGGCCTATGGAGACCCGGACCAGTTTCTGCAAGTGGTCCTGAACCTGCTTAAGAATGCGTCCGAGGCGGCGGGGCCGCAGGGCGGAACGATCCGCCTGCGCACCTATTTCGAACATTCCTTCCGGCTGCGTCGCAGTGACGGGTCGGGGCACTCGCTGCCCTTGCAGATCGAGATCATCGACGATGGTCCGGGGCTGCCTGAAGACATCCGTGGCGACATTTTCGATCCGTTCGTATCCGGCAGGGAAAACGGCACCGGCCTGGGGTTGGCGCTGGTCAGCAAGATCATCTCGGACCATGACGGCTGGATTTCGGCCGAATCCGTGCCCGGGCGAACGGTATTCAAACTGTCACTGCGCCGCGCGCCGCGAGACGCAATCGAGGACAAGAAGGAGAGCACCTGATGGATGGCACCGTACTGGTCGCGGACGACGATCGCACGATCCGCACTGTTCTGACGCAGGCCCTGACGCGTGCCGGGTGCAAGGTGCACGCGACCTCGTCGCTGACCACGTTGATGCGCTGGGTCGGCGAGGGAAAAGGGGACGTGGTGATTTCCGACGTGGTCATGCCCGATGGAAACGGGCTTGAGATGCTGCCGAAGATTGCCGAAGACCGCCCCGGTTTGCCGGTGATCGTGATTTCCGCACAAAACACCATCATGACGGCGATTCAGGCGACAGAGGCGGATGCCTATGACTATCTGCCAAAACCCTTCGACCTGCCGGATCTGATGAAACGGACGGCGCGGGCGCTGGATCAGAAACAACGTGCCCAGCCAGTACCAACCGAAGGCACAAGCGAGCGCCCCGAAGAACTGCCTCTGGTCGGGCGTACACCGGTGATGCAGGCCCTGTACCGGTTGGTTGCGCGGGTGATGAACACGGATCTCTCGGTCATGATCTCCGGCGAAAGCGGCGCGGGCAAGTCATTGATTGCGCGGGCCATTCACGATTTCTCCGACCGTCGAACCTTGCCCTTTGTCACTGTCACCGCTGCCGAATTGCGCGATCTGGAGGGCCCGGCGCGCGTGATGGCGCGGGTTCGCGGCGGCACATTGTTGATAGACGAAATCGCAGATATCGATGATGAGCTTCAGGCGCGTATCGTCCGCATGATGGACACACCGGGCGATCACGTTCCCCGTTTCATGGCCACCAGCCAGTCGGACCTGACCGAAGGGATGGAGAACGGACGTATCCGCCAGGACCTGTATTATCGTCTGTGCGGGGCCACGATCCACGTACCGTCATTGCGAGAAAGGGTGGACGACATTCCGTTGCTGGCCGAGCATTTCCTAATGCGGGAAGAGCGGGAGAACGGCACCAAGCGCTGGCTCAGCCCCGAGGCGGTGGAGCTGGTGCGGCGCTATTCGTGGCCCGGGAACGTACGGCAACTGGAAAATGCCGTGCGCCGGCTGGGTCTGACCAGCCGCGCTGACGAAATCACGAAAACCGAAGTGGAAATGGTGCTGGGCAGCCAACCAGAGGCAGAACCGGTCCTGAGCGGTGGCGAACGCGAAAAGCTGTCGACTTCGGTCGAGCGGCATTTGCGGAGGTATTTTGACTTGCACGGCAACATTCTGCCGCCCCCGGGTCTGTATCAGCGCATATTGCGTGAAGTTGAGGCCCCACTGATCGAAATCGCACTGGATGCAACCGGCGGAAATCAGGCGAAATGTGCCGATCTGTTGGGAATCAACCGAAATACGCTGCGAAAAAAGATTACGGATCTCGATATTCAGGTGACACGTCGACGCAAACTGATGTAATATCGCCACACAAACCGTGGCATCCCGGCATCTGTTGGGAAAAGATCACGATATATGGCGGTAAGCCGCGCAAGCGGCACATCAGGATGAGGGCAGACAGTGGCAACCCGAGCACAGAGCGGGATGATCCCATCGATCAGTCGATGGCGTAAATCACGGAAACTGCGCAATTTTGGCACTTTGGGGCTGGTCCTCATGGGCCCCGTTCTGGCGCTGGCCACTTACCTTGTCATCGGTCCTTTCGATCTTGGTGCGACGGCACCGACCTTGCGACTGATTCTGTTGGCCGACCTTGTTTACGTTCTGGTTGTTGCAGCACTTGTGCTTGGACAGGTTGGCAGTTTGATTGCCGCACGACGGGCCAAGTCGGCGGGTTCGCGCCTGCATTTGCGCCTGATCGGGGCGTTTACTCTGCTGGCGCTGGTACCAACCGTGACCGTGGCGATTTTTGCCGGATTGACCGTCAATATCGGCCTTGAGGGCTGGTTTTCCGACCGCGTGCGTCAGGTTGTGGGATCTTCGCTGACGGCAGCAGAAGCCTATGAACAGGAACACCGCCAGGGATTGATACAAGACGCGTCTGTTCTTGCGCGATATCTGGATAATGCACGATCGCTGGATTTCTATATCTCCGACGCTGAACTGCGTGAAGTTCTGGCGCAGGGGCAGGCTCAGATTCAACGGGGGCTGCGCGAAGCCTATGTCATCGACGGTGGTGGCGAAATCAAATCGCGCGGGGACCGGTCCTACCTGTTCAACTACGAAGCCCCAACCCCCGAACAGATTGCTGAAGCCACCGACAAGGGCTTGCTGATCATCGCCGACTGGCCCAACAACGAGTTCCGTGCGCTGGTTCCTCTGAAGGCTTATCTGGATCGCTATCTCTATGTCAGCCGCGAGGTGGACGGACAGTTGTTGACGCTGCTGGACGATACCAAGGAAACGGCACAGTTCTACCAACAGCTTGAAAGTGAACGGGGCCGGGTGCTGTTCGAGTTCGGCCTGTTGTATCTGGGCTTTGCCTTGATCCTGATCCTTGCGGCAATGTCCCTGGGCATGTGGTTTGCCGAACGGCTGTCGCGTCCCGTGGGGCGGTTGACCACTGCGGCACAGAGGGTTGGGGCCGGTGACCTGAGCGTTCAGGTGATTGAAGAAGCCAGCGACGACGAAATCGCGATGCTGGGCCGGTATTTCAACCAGATGACCCGGCAGTTGAAAGGACAGCGGGATACGCTGTTGGAGAACACGCGGCAGATTGAAAGCCGGCGCCGTCTGTTCGACTCGGTGCTCAGCTCGGTCACGTCCGGTGTCGTTGGCGTAGATCCGGAAGGATGCATCACCTTCGTGAACCGCTCGGCCGAGCGGTTGCTGGATTGGACCAGGGGCGAGCAGCATCTTGCCATCGGCATTGCAGTGCCGGAATTTCTGCCCCTGTTCGAAAGTCTGAAGGACAGCGGGCAAGAGGCCGTTCAGGGAGAAATCAAGGTGACCCGCAAGGGGCGGCTTGAGAACCTTTTGGTCCGTATGGCCATCCGGCGCGGAGAAGACGGGGGCCTGGAAGGATATGTGGTTGCCTTCGATGACGTCACCGATCTGGTCAGCGCCCAACGGATGGCGGCCTGGGGTGACGTGGCCCGCCGCATCGCGCATGAGATCAAGAACCCTCTGACCCCGATCCAGCTGAGCGCGGAACGGATCAAGCGCAAGTTCTCACGCAAGCTGGACGAGGAAGACAGCAGCAGCCTGGATTCGATGACCAACGTGATTGTGCGGCAGACCAACGACCTGCGTCGCATCGTGGATGAATTCTCGAAGTTTGCACGGATGCCTGAACCCGAGCGCAGGGAAGAGAACCTTGTTGATCTGGTGCATGAGGCGGTCCTGCTGCAACAGGCCGGGCAGCCGGATGTGCAGATCGATGCCGATCTGCCGCAACAGCCTATCATGGCGGATGTGGATGCAACCATGCTGAATCAGGCGCTGACCAACCTCATCAAGAATGCCGGGGAAGCCATTGCAACCCTTAAAGAAAAAGGGGGGCCCGACAACCTCCTGCCACAGATCAAAGTGGCGGTTACCAGTGATGACGCGGGTACGGTTATCACCATTGCAGATAACGGGATAGGTCTGCCCGAGGATCGGGCACGGCTGTTTGAACCCTATGTAACGACACGTGACGAAGGGACCGGGCTGGGCCTGCCCATCGTCAAGAAGATCATAGAAGAGCATGGCGGCGCGCTGACCCTCGAGGATGCGCCCGTATTTGACGGACAGGACCATTTTGGCGCGATGGCCGTGATCCGATTGCCGGGGGTTACAGTGTCCCCAACGGCAGCGCCACAGAAGCAGGCAATTAGAACCAACAAACTGAAAGCAGGCCAAAGATGAGTGACATTCTGATCGTAGATGATGAACGCGATATTCGCGAGCTGGTGTCCGACATTCTGGAGGACGAAGGCTATTCAACCCGGCTGGCGGCCAACTCGGACGAGTGCATGGCGTCAATCAACTCGGAACCGCCGGGGTTGTTGATCCTGGATATCTGGCTGAAGGACAGCCGCATGGATGGCATCGACATCCTGAAAGCGGTGAAACGTGACAACCCGGATGTGCCGGTGGTGATCATTTCTGGCCACGGCAACATTGAAATTGCCGTCGCCGCAATCAAGCAGGGCGCGTATGATTTTATCGAAAAGCCGTTCAACATAGACCAGTTGATGGTGGTGATCCGCCGCGCGATGGAGACCTCTCGCCTGCGTCGCGAGAATGCGTCTCTGAAGCGGAAAGAAGTCAACAATTCCGACATGATCGGCAAATCCGCCGCGTTCCGCGCCATGCAGGCGCAGTTGGACAAGGTGACCAAGTCGAATGGCCGCGTGATGCTCAGCGGCCCTGCGGGGTCCGGCAAGGAGATTGCAGCGCGATATATCCATGCCCATTCCAATCGCGCCAATGCGCCATTTGTCACGGTAAACTGTGCCGGGATCGAACCCGAGCGTGTGGAAGAGGTGCTGTTTGGCCGGGAATCGGCAGAACGCGGCGTGGAATCGGGTTTGCTGGAAGAGGCGCATGGCGGCGTGGTCTATTTTGACGAAGTTGCCGACATGCCCCTTGGGACGCAATCAAAAATCCTGCGGGTGCTGGTGGATCAGCAGTTCCAGCGTGTCGGTGGCAGTGACAAGGTGCGCGTTGACCTTCGCGTAATCTCGTCAACAAGCAAGGATCTTGACGAGGAAATCGCGGCTGAACGGTTCCGGGAAGAGCTGTACCACCGTCTGAACGTCGTCCCGATTGCCGTTCCGTCACTGGAAGATCGGCGCGAAGATATCCCGGTTCTGGCGCAGCACTTTATTGAGATGTGCAACGAAACTCAGGGTTTGCCGATCAGGGAATTGTCGGAAGAGGCCGTTGCCCTGTTGCAGACGATGACCTGGCCCGGCAACGTGCGCCAGCTCAAGAACCTGATCGAGCGGGTTCTGATCCTTGGCGATGGTTCCGGCCCGATCGAGGCGCGTGAGTTGCCCAACGAGGAAGAAAAGGCAGAAGATTCAGGTCGTGTCGTGTTGTCTGGCGCGCTGGCCACCTTGCCGTTGCGCGAAGCCCGCGAGGCGTTCGAGCGAGAGTATCTGCTGACACAGATCAACCGGTTTGGCGGCAATATCAGCCGAACGGCCAGCTTTGTAGGCATGGAACGCAGTGCCCTGCATCGGAAACTGAAATCGCTGGGCGTGGTGACTTCGAACAAATCCGGCGCGCGCGTGGCGCAAATCGATGAACCCGAACCGGCAGAATAACCTGCCGGTCGCAGGGCCTCAGCCGGCCTGACCGGGCGTTATGATCTGAAACGAGCCGTCATCGAATTTCACAAAGCACGACGCGCTGTTGAGCGGTGGCAATGTTGTCGTTCGCGTTGCGGGCACGCGTGATTTCACGTTCTGCTTGCACGGCGGCAGGCTGACGGGTCGAAACCCTTTCTGGGCCATGCATTGCGCTTCGACCGTGTTGCGCAAGCCTTGGTTCACATCCACGGTATAGACCCTGCCAGGCTGCCACCAGCCGGGCGATTGATAGCAACGACCACTGCCGTCGCAATAGGTACGCCCCGGCCAATAGGTTGGCGGGCTTTGGCGGATCTGATTGGCTACCGGCACCTCTTTGACCGCCTTCAGCTGGCACTGGGTGGTCTCTTTTTGCAGGCGCGACACGGTTTCACCTTCGCGGTAGTAAAGCGAAAGAGGTCCGCATGAGGACAACACCATCAGAGGTAGCAGTATAGGAAACAGCGTTTTCATGCGCTTATCTTGCCGCAGCCGGGCTGCGATGACAATTCAATTGACCGCTCTGGGGGCATCTGTCATTCAATCCTTTCAGGCAGAAGGGCCAGAAGCATGAAGGTCATTATTTGCGGTGCGGGGCAGGTCGGCTGGCAGATCGCGCGGCATCTTTCGGGCGAGCTGAACGATGTCACCGTCGTGGACAACAACCCCGACCTTGTACGGCGGGCGACGGAAACGCTGGATGTGCAGGGGATCGCCGGGTTTGCAAGTTACCCGGACGTGCTGGAACGGGCAGGGGCCCGTGACGCTGACATGATCATCGCCGCCACCCATTCGGATGAGGTGAACATGGTCACCTGCCAGATGGCGCACTCGGTCTTTTCGATCCAGCGCAAGATCGCGCGCCTGCGGTCGAAATCCTATCTCGAGGCGATCCACTCGGATCTGTACCGTCGTGATCATCTGCCGATTGATGTGGTGATCAGTCCCGAACGCGAAGTTGCCGCCGCTGCCATGCGCCGCCTGTCTGCCCCATCCGCCTTTGACACCGAGATTTTCATGGACGGCAAGGCGCAGCTGCTTGGGGTGCGGGTGGAAGAGGATTGCCCGATCGTGAATACACCGTTGCGGCAGCTGACGGATCTGTTCTCGACCCTCAGTTCCATCGTGGTTGGGGTGCGGCGCGAAGGCACGCTGTTTGCCCCCGAATCCGATGATCAGCTGTTTGTGGGCGACGAATGCTATGTCTTTACCAACGTCAAGGACGTGGATCGCACCATGGAAGTGTTCGGTAAGGCGCAGAAGCGGCAGGATCGCGTGGTGATCGTGGGCGGCGGAAATGTCGGGCTGGAAGTGGCCAGAACGCTGGAAGAACGCGAAAGCCGTGTGCGGGCCAAGATCATCGAGCGCGACCGCCATCGCGCTGAGCTTGCCGCCGAAGCTCTGGAACGGACGATCGTGCTGCATGGTGACGGGATGGATGCCGGGTTGCTGAGCGAGGCGGGGATCGAGCGGGCCGATGCGATGCTGGCGGTTACGGATGACGACCGTACGAACATGCTGGCCGCGGTGCGTGCCAAGGCCGAAGGCTGTGCTCTGGCGATTGCGTTGATCAACGACCCCAGCATGGTGGCCCTGATGGGGCCTCTGGGGATCGATGCCTATATCAATCCGCGGGCGACAACCGTCAGCTCGATCCTGCGACACATCCGTCATGGGCGGGTGCGTCAGGTCTATTCCATCGGGGATGCCGAGGCCGAGGTGATCGAGGCCGAGGTTCTGTCGACCTCGCCCATGGCCGGGCAACGTCTGCGCGATATCGACTTCCCCGAGGGTGTGCTTGTGGGCGCAGTCCGCAAGGGAGACGACGTTCTGCGACCGACCGGCAGCCTGCGGATCGATGAAAAAGATGTGGTCGCAATCTTTGCCATGGCCAAGGACGTGCCAGAGGTTGAACGCCTGATGCAGGTCTCAATCGATTTCTTCTGATGGCGCATGCAAGGACACAACGGGTTGGATTGTTGCGGCGGTTGCCGTTGTTCCTGCTGATCTGGGGCATTGCATCCCTGACCATGTGGATTCCGGCGATCTATGCGCTGGCACTGGATGATCACGACACGTCACGATCCTTTCTGTATTCCGGGATACTGGGCTTGTTTCTGGTGGCTACGATCGCGATGGCGTCCTCCAACCGCATACCCCGGCGCGGCACGTTGGGGCAGTTGGCGGTGATGCTGGGCTGTTTCACGCTGCTGCCCATCTTTCTTGCGATCCCGTTTCACGACGCGCTTGGAACCACCACCTTTCTGAACGCCTATTTCGATATGGTCAGTTCTCTGACGACCACGGGGGCGGACCTGTTTCCGGATCCGGCCCGTCTGACGGCCCCGTTGCATTTGTGGCGCGCCATGGTCGGTTGGATGGGGGGCCTGCTGATGTGGATCGCCGCGGCGGCGATCCTTGCGCCGCTGTCGCTTGGCGGGTTCGAAGTCACCACCAGAGGCCAGCCGGGGCGCCCGGTGTCAGGGGTGGCACAGAGCGAACGCGTGGACCCGCGTGGCCGTCTGATCCGTGTGGCCAGGACCCTGACGCCAGTCTATGTCGGGCTGACGACCGTGATCTGGGTTCTTCTGTTGATCTCGGGTGAAGTCGGTCTGACGGCCGTGTGCCATGCGATGGCAGTAATGGCCACGTCCGGCATCTCTCCGGTCGGGGGCATGGAAGGGGCGCAGGCCGGGTTTACGGGCGAAGCCATTCTGTTTCTGTTCCTGTTCTTTGCGCTCTCGCGCCTGACATTTTCGAAGGATACCGCGACAACGGGCTATTCCCGTCTGGATAAGGATCCGGAGTTTCGTATCGGTCTGATGATTGTCTTGGCTGTCGCAATCCTGTTGTTTTTCCGGGTTGTTGCGGGCGTGACGGAAATCGGTGGTCAAATGGAACCAATGCAGGCTTTGCAGGTCATTTGGGGGATGCTGTTCACCGTTCTGGCTTTCCTGACGACGGCCGGCTTTGAAAGCGCGAACTGGAACGACGCACAGCAACTGTCGGGTTTGGGAACGCCCGGTTTGCTGTTGATGGGGCTGGCATTGATCGGCGGAGGCGTCGCGACGACGGCCGGGGGGGTCAAACTGTTGCGGGTCTTCGCCCTGTATCTGAACGGCGCGCGTGAGATTGATCGCCTGATCTATCCTTCGTCCATCAGCAGTGCAGGGGGTGGCAATCGCCGCATTCAAAGCGATGGGGCGTTCATCGCCTGGATCTTTCTGATGCTCTTTGCGCTGACTCTTGCGGTGTTCAACCTTCTGCTGGCGGCGATGGGGTCCGGGTTCGAACAGGCCATGGTGCTTAGCGTGGCCACGCTCAGCACGACGGGGCCGTTGATCGAGTTGGCCACGGACGTTCCAATTCGCCTGATCGACCTCTCCGCGGGTGCCAAACTGACGTTGTGCGCGGCGATGGTCGTAGGTCGCCTGGAAACGCTGGCGATCATCGCCCTGATCACCCCGTCGCTTTGGCGGGATTGAGCCGGGTGTAACTTGCGGTGGCTAACGCCTGATTTTTCATCTGGAATATCTGTGCGTAGCACTCCATACTCTGCCGGAGGGAGCGCGTTGGTCCGCAGCGCGTAGCAAGAACAATGGCGAGATTATAAAAATATGGCTTCGGACAGACAGAATCTTCAGGATGCCTTCCTGAACAATGTACGGAAAGCTAAGGTTCCGGTCACGATTTTCCTGATCAACGGCGTGAAATTGCAGGGTGTTATCACCTGGTTCGACAATTTCTGCGTATTGTTGCGCCGCGACGGACAGTCGCAGTTGGTATACAAGCACGCGATTTCGACCATCATGCCGTCACAGCCGATCAACCTGTATGAGGGCGAAGACGCCTCTTGATGGAACATGACCGGATGCGCACCCGGGCTTGGGTGCTGCATCCCGAAATCAAATCAGATGAACAGCGCCGTGTCCCTGAACCGGCGCTGGAAGAGGCGGTGGCACTGGCCGCCGCATTGCCCGATCTGGATGTGATCGGATCCGAAATCGTGCGCCTTCAACGCGCGCAGGCCGGGTATTTGTTCGGCAGCGGCAAGATTGAAGAACTTGGTGAGCGTTTTCACGACAACGAAGTTGAACTGGTTCTGATCGACGGGCCGGTGACACCGGTGCAGCAACGCAATCTGGAAAAGGCGTGGAAGGTCAAGATCCTCGACAGGACCGGGTTGATCCTTGAGATTTTCAGCGATCGCGCCCGTACGCGGGAAGGCGTGTTGCAGGTCGAGATGGCGGCGCTCAGCTATCAGCGGACGCGGCTGGTACGGGCGTGGACCCACCTTGAACGCCAGCGCGGTGGTTTGGGATTTGTCGGCGGACCCGGCGAAACCCAGATCGAAGCCGACCGCCGCGCCATTGACGAACAACTGGTGCGCTTGCGGCGGCAGTTGCAGAAGGTGGTCAAGACCCGGACACTGCACCGTGCCGCCCGGGCCAAGGTGCCCTATCCAATCGTCGCTCTCGTTGGGTATACGAACGCAGGGAAATCCACGCTGTTCAATCACTTGACCGGGGCCGAGGTGATGGCCAAGGACATGCTGTTCGCCACGCTGGACCCGACCATGCGTCGCGTGCAACTGCCTGATGGCCCCGAAGTGATCCTGTCGGACACGGTGGGCTTTATCTCGAACCTTCCGACCGAGCTTGTGGCAGCCTTCCGGGCGACGCTGGAAGAGGTCTTGGGTGCCGATCTGATCGTCCATGTGCGTGATATCAGCCACGAGGAAACAGAGGCGCAGGCGCAGGATGTCGAGGCGATCCTGACCTCGCTGGGCGTCGACGACGAGCGGCCCCGGCTTGAGGTTTGGAACAAGATTGACCTGCTGAGCGCCGATGAGCGCGAGGCGACGCTGGCGCGCGCGGACCGAGATCCCGAGATTTTTGCGATTTCAGCGGTCACCGGCGAAGGCATCGCACCTTTGCTGTCCGAGATCGCGATGCGTCTGCAAGGTGCACGGCGTGAGGCGGTATTGGATCTGTCTTTCTCTGACGGGGACAAGCGGGCCTGGCTGTTCCGCCAGGATGTCGTAAGCAGCGAAGAACAGACCGAGGACGGGTTTCGCATCACCGTTCTGTGGACCGAGAAACAAGCGGCTCAGTTCGAGGCGCTGAAGAATTAGCGTTGGGGATGGATATGTCTGACAAGCCGGACCAAAGAGTGTTCCTGAACGGCCATATAGATGTGCCTGCGGACCGGCTGGAGGAGGTGCGCGCAGCGTTGCCGGACCATGTGAAACTGACCCGCGCGGAACAGGGCTGTATATCTTTCGACGTGATCGAGGATCAGACCTGTCCGGGTCGGTTCAACGTGTCAGAAGTGTTTGCGGATCAGCAGGCTTTCGATGCACATCAGGCCCGGACACGGGCATCTGACTGGGCTCGGGTCACTCAGGGGATACCGCGAGACTACAGGATAGAACGCGCATCCAACGGACGTTGAGTCAGGCCCCGTCTATCTGCCGTTGGTGGTCACCCGCGTCGAACCAGCCCAACGAGGACTGTACAAGGTAATCTGGCGTCAGTTCCCATTCCTCCCATCCACGTGTGACAACGTGATTGCCGGTTACGGAATGGTGCCCTTCGCGGGTCCAGACGAATATGGCATGCGTTCCGGCCCATCGCATCATGTCACAGCGCACTTCCAGATCTGGAAAGCTGGCGTAGGATTCGCGTACCAGGTTGGCGATTGCTTCGCGTCCTTTGGCTGGTTCGCTATCGTTGAAGGTGATCTGCCCGTTATGTGCAAAGAAACCGGCAACTGCGTCAGCGTCGCCAGAACTCCATGCGATTGCGTAGTCGCGCGCAAGATTATTTAGGACATCCCGAATACTGGCCATACTCGCCCCCCTTTGGTCCCACATAATCGGTCCGATAATGTTAGGCGAATTTGACCTTGGGCGCCACGAGGGCCGAAAAATCGGGGCGGGGACTTGCCGAATAGGCGGATTATCGCGGGATCAGATTGGTTGTTCCGACAGCCGCGGCACGGGCCAGATCAAGGTCCAGTGACATGGGGATGTATTCGCCGCGCCGCCACAGCTGCGCCTGATCGTCATAGTAGCGCGACAGGAAGTGACCCGATTGCCCGGTCGCCGTTATGAAAACCGAGCTGTTGGGGTCAGCAAAGTCATAAACACCGCGATACCCGGCGCCGTGCACGTTCTGGAACGGATCAGGCCCTTCGCCTGACGTGCGGCCTCGCAGCAATGTGTTGTCGCCGCCGCTGGTCGATTGGCGAATGTTCACAAAAAACCGCAATATCGGGACAGAGCCCAGCACGGGATGATCATGAGTTGCCTGATGCGCGTCGCCCCAACGCAGGGATTCAAGCGCGCTGCCATATCGTTCAGAGATCCAGATCAGCGCGTCGTCCAGCGCAAGCCGCGCCATCTCGGTGCATGTCTCGACCGGTGCGCTTTGAACCACGTCGCACCAGACACCCGCCCCGTCAATGTCGCGATAGACCCGTTCGATGAACAGCGGTTCGACATGTTTGTATTCGCTGGCCAGAGGCCCAAGCTCGTCCGAGATCAGCCGGATTTGCAGCGCACGCAGCCAGGCCGCATAGATCAACGGCTCGGGCAGGTGTTCGTTCATCTCACCGTTCCACTCCGCCAGCAGCGACAGCGCGATCTGACGCTGGCGTTCCGGCGTTCCTTCGGGGGCCGAAGCCCCGGTGAACCACAGATCGGCACCGATCAGCGGCAACAGGGACCGCGCGGTAAAGCTGACCGTGTCCAGCTGTGCCTCGATAAAGCTGTCGCGGGTATGCACCTCGCGCGATTGCATCAGGCGTTCCCAGCGATGCACGCGCTGCGTATCGCCCCATTCATACGAGACGTGATCCGGGAACGGGCGATCGATGATCTTGTTGTTCGTGTTGCCCAGAACACCGCCGACGGGGGCCACGAATTCCGGGTTGTCGGCATAGGGCAGGCGGCCTTGCCAGCGATTGGCCTCGATCCAGCCGGGCGAGGGGATACGCCCACGGCTTTGGTTTTGCGGATCACGCCGAGGCATGGCGCCGATCAGCTTCATCCCAATGGTCGTCTTGTCGACCAGCGACAGGTTCTGAGACGGCGCGATGAACTGTTCGCCGACCGCGATGGCCTGTTCGACGTTGTCGGCGTTCATCAGCGCCATGGACGCCGACATCGACGTGTCCTGCGGGCTGAGTGCCGTCCAGGACAGCGATGCCACATGTCCCGGCGGGGTGATGGTTTCCAGCTTGTAGTCCGTGCCCGGCAGCACCGGCCCGTTCTCGGTCCAGCGCAGGGTCAGCGTAACCGGAGCTTCCCCCTTGATCTCGATGATCGAAGGGCGGGTCCGGAATTTCTTGAAGCCGGTCGGGGTCAGGTATTCCTCGGGGTTGTCGGGATTAAGCTGCTCGATATGAACGTCCTGATCGTCAAGATACGAGGATGTAAGCCCCCATCCCAACCGGTCGCTGCGTCCGGTCATGATGGCGGGCACACCCGGGATCGAGGCCCCGATGACACCGCCTTTTTCCAGGCCGAGATGTGCCAGGTACCAAATCCCGGGCGCAGTGAAACCCAAATGAGGGTCGTTGGCCAACAGGGTTCCGCCACTTGCAGAACGTGACGGCGCGGCGGTCCAGGCGTTAGAAGCTCCGGCAAGACCACGTTTGGGAAGGGGTGAAAGAGGTGTTTCGGGAATGTCCGTTCCCGCAGCATAACGCGGAAGTTCTGGGAACAGGGTGGCATATTCGGGCAGCGCGGCAATGCCGGGTCCGGGAACGTCGGGCAGGATGTCGGCCAGACGTTCTGGGTTGTTCAGCATCAAGGACGTGCGCGCGCGCAGAACTTCATCGGTCAGGTGGCCTGACAGTTGCAGCGCCATCAGCTTGATTATTGCGATACTGTCACCCGGTTGCCAGGGCGAGACCGGGGCGTTGAACAGGAACATCTCGGGTGCGCCGCGACCCAGCGCCTCTTCGTTGATCTCGGTCAGGCGGGCATTGACCCCGGCAGAGTAGGCGCGCAAGGCGGCCTTGGTATAATCGTCCTGCACCTCGACCGAGCGGTGGGCCAGCCCATAAAGGTCCAACCTGCGCAGCAGCTTGTCGATGTGAAGCGTGCGCGGGCCAAAGACCTCGGACAGTCGGCCTTGCGCGGTACGGCGCATGACAGTCATCTGCCACAGTCGATCCTGTGCATGGGCATATCCCAACCCAAAGAACACATCGGGATCGGTCTGGCCCAGAATATGCGGTACGTTGGCGGTGTCGCGTACGATCTCGACCGGGGCGGTCAGACCTTCGACCTCAAGCGTTTGGTCATAGTCCGGCAGGGATTGGCTGGCCAGAAAATAGACAAGGCCCATTGCGGCGAGGATCAAAATGATCAGACCCGACGCGATGCGCACCAGCCAGCGGAAAACAAGACCCATTACTGCCTCAATTCTTGTTCAGACGAATGTTGCGCAGAGACTAGAGGATGGTCGGTCCGACCGAAAGAGGAACGCGGCAAGAACCTGCGCGGGAAGGGTTGAAATCAAATGCCCCGCCGCAGTGTTGTGCTGCGACGGGGCCATGTGTGGGGGAAGTGGTAATCCGGGTTATGGAATGATGCGGGTATATTTCGTACCTTCGACGGTCGCGCCGAATTTAAGACCGGCCTGGCCGAAGACCACCGCCAGCACCGGCGAACGCAGTGTTGTCGTGTCCGTGGACAAGGAATTCCCTGTTGCGTCAACCACATATCCAATATCGGCACCGGCTGTCCATCCGCTGGAACGGCGGAAATCGTTCAGCGCATCCTCGGTCATGAAGAACAGGATATGCGCATATTGCTGCGCACCGATTTGCAGACCTGCGGTTCCGGAAATTGCAGAATAGTAATCGACCGTAGCGCCGTTGATGCGCAGCGCGCCTTGGCCGTAGGCACCGCCAAAGAAGATCAATCCGGCGTCGGTGATCAGGGGCATAACCAACATGCCGTTGGCTTTGTTCGCGATTTCCACGGTGTTGGGATACCGGCTGTACATTTCGGTCAGCGTGGCATCGACGCGGGCGTCGATCATGGACGAGTTTGAATTGCCGACGCCGTTGCCGCAGGCGGCGGTCAGGGACAGGCCTGCCATGCCCAAGGCAAAGCCGCGACGGTTCAGTCGGGGGGAGTTGGAACTGCTCATGGTTTTTTTCTCTGTAACTGTGCCTGATGTGTCGGGTCATCCCGATCTTGCCGGCAAGGATACGCCGATTAGGGCGATGTGTCACGGGAAAGCTGCCCGCTCAAGGGGGCTTGTCGGCGAAAAATTGCGACTCTTCGGGGTTTTAGCCTTGCAGGATGCGGGCAACCTGAGGCGAAAAATAGGTCAGAATACCGTCGCACCCGGCGCGCTTGAAGGCCAGCAGGCTTTCCAGCATCGCCTTTTCTGCGTCGATCCAGCCATTCTGGGCGGCCGCCTGGATCATCGCGTATTCGCCCGAGACCTGGTAGGCATAGGTGGGTGCGCCAAAGCTGTCTTTCACACGGCGACAGATATCCAGATAGGGCATCCCCGGTTTGATCATCACCATGTCCGCGCCCTCGGTCAGATCGCGTTCGATCAGCCGCAGGGCTTCGTTCGAGTTGGCCGGGTCCATCTGATAGGTTTTCTTGTCACCGGTCAGCGCGCCCGAGGCGCCGACGGCGTCGCGGAAGGGGCCGTAAAAAGCGCTGGCGTATTTCGCGGCATAGCTGAGGATCATCACGTTGTGATGCCCGGCGCCTTCCAAAGCGCGGCGCATTTCCCCGATCCGGCCGTCCATCATGTCCGAAGGTCCGATGATGTCGGCTCCGGCGTCGGCCTGGGCAAGGGTCATCTTGACCAGCGCTTCGATGGTCTGATCATTCACGATCTCGCCGTCGACGACGTAACCGTCATGACCGTTGATATTGTAAGGGTCCAGCGCCACGTCCGTCATCACCGCGATGTCAGGGGCTGCCGCCTTGATCGCCCGGATGGCCCGGTTCGACAGGTTGTCGGGGTTCCAGGCCTCGGCGCAGTCTTCTGTTTTCAGCGCAGAATCCGTGTAGGGAAAGATGCAGATCGCCGGGATTCCAAGCGCCTGCGCTTCGACGGCCGCTTTTGCAATCAGATCCACCGACCGGCGGACCACGCCCGGCATCGAGGGTACGGGCTCTTCAACCCCTTCGCCGTCGCGTACGAAAACGGGCCAGATCAGGTCATCCGTGGTCAAGGTGTTCTCGCGCACAAGCCCGCGAATTGCCCGGGATTGACGGGCACGCCGAAAGCGGGTCATGGGATAGGGTGCAATGGTCGGTTTCATGGCGCGTTCTCCTTGAACATTCGTGCATTGGGTGGCATGAATTCACAAAGGTCTCAAGGGTATCAATGGACGCGGCAGCGTGGCCGAACCTCTCTGAGTGGTTTGAATAAAGGGTTGGGTTTGGACTGGTACTCTTCGATCTTTGAAGTCATCGACATGCGCAGCTTCTCGAATCTCTGGTTCTGGATCGTGCTGGCGGTTGTCTGGTCATCAGCCAGTCACTGGGTGATGGGCATTCCCTACGATCTGGTGGTGCGTGCACGGCGCATTGGCGGGCAGGTCGAGATCGACCTTCTCGACATCGTTCGCATACACACCAACCGGATACTTTTGATCGTCGACATGTCAGGAACCATCCTGTTGGCGTTCGGGAGTTTTTTGTTCACCGGACTGGCCACGCTGGGGTTCTATTACGGCGTCGAGTTCGCGCAGGCCGTGTTCCTTCTTCTGTTTCCATTGACGCTTGTTCTGCTGGTGAACATCGTGCATGCACGACGGTTGCGGCGGCAGGAACTGACGCTCGACTCGGTTTCGAAAACCATTGCGCGCTGTCGGCTCTATACCCAGATCATAGGCATGATCTCGATACTGGTCACTTCGTTCTGGGGCATGTATCAGAACATCTCGATTGGCGTTCTGGGATAGCAAAATCTGAAAGGCGAGGCGATGAAGGCTCCGAACCACGTGACAGTTGGCGGCGCCCCCGAAGGGTTTGACGCGCAGCTTGTGCTGAACGAAATCGCCCGCAGCAACGGGCCGGTGGCCCATGTCGCGCGAGATGACAAGCGGATGGAGGCGATGCGCGCCGCGCTGGCTTTCTTTGCCCCCGACATGCCGGTCTTCGTGTTTCCGGGCTGGGATTGTCTGCCCTATGACCGGGTGTCCCCCAATGCGGATATCTCGGCGGCCCGCGTTGCCACGCTGGCGGCGCTGGTTCACCAGATGCCGCAGAAATTCGTGTTGTTGACAACATTGAATGCGGCTACCCAACGCGTCCCGGCGCGAGACGTGTTGCGCGAGGCGGCGTTTACCGCCCGCGTCGATCAGCGCATTGACGAGACCGCGCTGCGCAACTTCCTGGTGCGCATGGGCTTCACGCAAAGCCCCACCGTGATGGAGCCGGGCGATTATGCCATTCGCGGCGGTATCATCGACATCTTCCCTCCGGGTGAATCGGGCCCCGTCCGTCTGGACCTGTTCGGAGATGTACTGGACGGCGCGCGCCGTTTTGATCCCGTGTCTCAGCGCACGACCGAAAAGCTGGACGTGGTCGAACTTGCTCCGGTGTCCGAGGTCATTCTGGATGATGCGGCTATCACGCGGTTCCGACAGAACTATCGGATCGAATTCGGCGCTGCCGGAACCGATGATCCGCTTTACGAGGCGGTAAGCGCCGGTCGCAAACACCAGGGCGTCGAACATTGGCTGCCCTTCTTCCACGAGAAGCTTGAAACGTTGTTTGATTATCTGCCGGATGCCACGATCACTGTCGATGATCAGGTTACACCGGCCAGACTGGCCCGATGGGAGACGATTGCCGATCAATATGAGACCCGGCGTCTGGCGCTGGAAAACCGATCCCGTATGGATACGGTCTACAAACCCACTCCTCCGGGGCTGCTGTATCTGGATGATGCCGCGTGGGAGGCGGCCGTCGGGGATCGGCGTGTCATGCAGTTCAGCCCCTTGCCGCAGGCGTCGGGCCCGGGTGTCATCGATGCGGGCGGGCGGATCGGGCGCAACTTTGCCCCCGAACGCCAGCAGGAAAGCATCAGCCTGTTCGGTGCTTTGGCCAGCCACATCACCGCCAGGCTCGACAAAGGTCCGGTGCTGATCGCCTCCTATTCGGAAGGTGCGCGCGAACGTCTGACCGGCCTGATCGAGGATGAAGGTCTGGCCGAAGCGATTCCGATAACAAATGGCACGCGTATCGGAAAGCGCGGCCTGCATCTTGCCGTCTGGGCGCTGGAGCACGGTTTTGAGACCCCCGACCTGACGGTGATCGCCGAACAGGATGTTCTGGGCGACAGGCTGATCCGCCAACCCAAGAAGCGCCGCAAGGCCGAGAATTTCCTGACCGAGACCCAATCCCTCAGCCCCGGTGATCTGGTGGTGCATGTGGATCACGGGATCGGTCGTTACATGGGAATGGAGGTCGTCACGGCCGCCGGAGCCGCCCATGAATGCCTGCTGCTGGAATATGCCGAGCAGGCAAAGCTGTACCTGCCGGTCGAAAACATCGAACTGCTGTCGAAATACGGCCATGACGAAGGGCTTTTGGATCGACTTGGCGGCGGCGCCTGGCAGGCCAAGAAGGCCAAGCTGAAAGAACGCATCCGCGAGATGGCCGACAAGCTGATCCGCATCGCGGCGGAACGTGCCTTGCGTAAAGCTCCCGTGATGGACCCTCCGCCGCACGCGTGGGAGGAGTTCAGCGCCCGTTTCCCTTATCAGGAAACCGACGACCAGTTGAGGGCGATCTCGGATGTAATGGAGGATATGCACTCGGGCGCGCCGATGGACCGGCTGATCTGTGGTGACGTCGGCTTTGGCAAGACCGAGGTGGCGATGCGCGCCGCCTTTGTCGCTGCCATGTCCGGCGTGCAGGTTGCGGTCGTGGCTCCGACAACATTGCTGGCCCGCCAGCATGCCGCAAGCTTCAGGGAACGGTTCCGCGGTTTTCCTCTGGAGGTTCGGCAATTGTCGCGCTTTGTCTCGGCGAAAGAGGCCCAGAAAACCCGCGAAGGTTTGGCCCGCGGTACGGTGGATATCGTGATCGGGACCCATGCGCTGCTGGCCAAGAACATAAGGTTTCACAATCTGGGTCTGCTGGTCATCGACGAAGAACAGCATTTCGGTGTGGGGCATAAGGAACGGCTGAAGCAACTGCGCTCGGACATCCATGTTCTTACCCTGACCGCAACCCCGATTCCGCGAACCTTGCAATTGTCGCTGACCGGAGTGCGCGATCTGTCGATCATTGGCACCCCGCCTATCGACCGTCTGGCGATCAGAACCTATGTCAGCGAATTCGACGCGGTCACGATCCGAGAAGCGCTGCTGCGTGAACACTATCGCGGCGGGCAGAGTTTCTACGTCGTCCCTCGCATCTCGGACCTGCCCGAGATTGAGGAGTTCCTGAAAAGCCAACTGCCGGAACTGTCCTATGTGGTCGCACATGGCCAGATGGCGGCGGGTGAACTCGATGACCGTATGAACGCGTTTTATGACGGTAAGTATGATGTGTTGCTGGCCACGACCATTGTGGAAAGCGGATTGGACATTCCAACGGCGAACACGATGGTCGTGCACCGCGCCGATATGTTCGGTCTTGCGCAGCTCTACCAGATCCGGGGCCGGGTGGGGCGGTCCAAAACCCGCGCCTATGCCTACCTGACCACCAGACCACGGCAGAAGCTGACCGCCACTGCCGAGAAACGCCTGCGGGTTCTGGGCTCTCTGGACACGTTGGGCGCCGGGTTCACTTTGGCCTCGCAGGATTTGGACATCCGAGGCGCGGGCAATCTACTGGGCGAAGAACAGTCCGGTCAGATGCGCGATGTAGGCTATGAACTCTACCAGTCCATGCTGGAAGAGGCGATCGCCAAGATCAAAGCGGGTGAGATGGAGGGGCTGTCGGATGCTGATGACCAGTGGGCCCCGCAGATCAATCTGGGCGTGCCGGTTCTGATTCCCGAGGACTACGTGCCCGATCTGGATGTTCGTCTGGGCCTCTATCGGCGCCTGTCATCGCTGTCGACCAAGGTGGAACTGGAAGGTTTTGCCGCAGAGTTGATCGACCGTTTCGGCAAACTGCCGAAAGAGGTTAACACTCTGATGCTGGTCGTGCGCATCAAGGCCATGTGTAAACGGGCGGGCATTGCCAAGCTGGACGGAGGCCCGAAAGGCGCGACGATCCAGTTCCACAATGACAAGTTCGCATCCCCTCAGGGGTTGGTCGAGTTCATTCAGAACCAGCGCGGCATGGCCAAGGTCAAGGATAACAAGATCGTCGTGCGCCGGGATTGGAAGAAAGACAGCGACAAGATCAAAGGGGCCTTTGCGATTGCCCGTGACCTTGCTGAAAAGGTGGTCGCGGAAAAGAAGAAGACCAAGGCTGGCTGATAGGCAAGATGGGGCTCTGCCCCCGCCGCGCGTTCCGCGCATCTCCCCCGGGATATTTGCGGCCAGATGAAGTAACGGACCCCGGCTTCATCTGGCCAAAAATATCCCCGCCGGAGGCATCGCGCGGCAGCGCGATTCTTCGCACATTATTCACGCATTGCAGCCTGCGCACAGAAACAGGACGCCGCAACCGCCCGATCTGCCCGGGCCAGAGCCAGATCCAGGCGTTGTTTGACCTGTAGGATTTCAACATCTTCCCCGCGGGCTTTGAGGCAATCGTACAGCCCCTTCAGGCTCCACACGTTGTCGGGATGGATCGAAGCGCGGCTGAGCGAACCGCCAAGGCCAAGATCTTCGCGATAGACAGCCTCTGCTTCTGCCGCATGACCTTGTTCGAACAGCAATGCGCCAAGCGCGTGGCGGGTGGGCTGCATCCAGCCCCAGGGCTCGTCATAGGGCAGGGTGTCGTCCAGTTCGACCGAGCGGCGCAGATGGGCAAAAGCGATCTCGAAATTGCCCTTTCGGTACTCGATCTCACCGCGCAGCATCTCCCGCGCGATTTCCAGCAGGTCGATCACACGATTGTTGTGCAGCCTGCGCGTTTCCGGAACGCATTCCCTGGCTGCGAGAAACAGGTTCTCTTCCGCTTCGGCATGGACAACATCACCGGTTGCGGCATGTGCGATGGCGCGGGCGTAGTGGGTCGTGGCCGTCAGGGTGCGGTAGAGATCCGGATCGGAGGGCAGCTCCAGCGCCTTGGCCTCTTCCCAGCGGCCAAAGCGGATCAGGATGTGCGGCCCCATGGACATGTAGCTTTCGAAGTAATCCGCCATGGGGGGGCTTTCGATGCGAAGCATTTCTTCGGGCGTCGTTTCCCACAAACCCTGATTGGCGCGCAGGGCAGGTTCGATCTGCCCCAGAAACAGCGCGCCGTAGATGGCGAAGTGATAGTTGTGTTGGCGGTAGCCGGTGTAGATATTGAACGCGCCTTCGCGTTCGTAATACTTCAGATCCGCATCCGAGGCTTTTTCGTTCCAATGCACCACGTTGTGGTAGTGGCCGCACAGCACGTCGATATGCGTCGGCATATGCACCAGGTGCCCCGCATCGGGCACCAATGTGCGCAGGACATCACCGGCTTTCAGGGCTTTTTCCGGCGTGGGCGACATCTCCATCAGGTGAACATAAAGGTGCAGCAGGCCGGGATGAGACATGGCGGCCGGATCGTTGGACAGGGCCCATTCCAACGCCCCTTGCGCTTCAAGCGTCGCAGCGCCATCTGCCGGTTGGCCTGTTTGCAGGTCCCACATTTTCCAGGGCGTCAGGTTCAAAAGCGCCTCGACGTAGATGGTGCGCAGGTCCGCATGATCGGGGTGCGCGGCGAACGCCGCGCGCATTGCTTCGGCAAACTCGTGATCCCACCGGTGCATGTCCTCTGCCGGATCCCGCTGCGGGTATCGCGCTGGAAGGGCTCGGATCAGAGCTTGCTCGACAGGCGTACAGCGGTCCGCCAATCGAAGGGCGTTTTGCATGGCATCATAAGCCAGCGCCAGCGCCTTGCTGCGTCCCTGCTTGTCCTGCAAGTCCCATGGCAGGTTGTAATTTGGCCCGGCTGCATAGGCGACGCCCCAGTATGCCATGGCGCATTGGGGGTCATGTTCGACTGCGCGCTGGAAACAAACCACGGCTTCTTCGTGATTGTACCCATAGGTCCAGTTCAGGCCGCGGTCGAACCACAGTTGAGCCTCGGGAACGGAGGTCGTTACCGGACAGGAATAGCTGCCCAGATCATAGTATTCACGCATCAGAAGCCCTCCGCTCGGTTCAGGTCGAGAGTAGCGCGTTTCTGACGAGTCGCACAGATCAGGCTGGCAGGCGTTCTTCAACGCGGCCCATATGCAGCATAAGCCCGAAGGCCAGAATGCACATGCTCAGGATGCCGAAGGTCAAAGGCGTGATCGAACCGTCGAACAACAGCCCGATCGGTGCGGCGATGGCGGCGGCCAGCACCGTCGAAATCGATCCGATGACCGAGGCTGCCATTCCGGCAATATGCCCCATCGGCTCCATCGCGATGGCGTTCAGGTTGCCCATCGTCACGCCGGCCATGAAAAACACCATGGTTTGCCAGAACACGAACAGCGCAAATGAAGCGTCCGGCGAAAGGTGCATGGTGTTGAGCGTCATGACAAAAGCGGTGATCAGGATTTGCCCCCCCAGCGCCCATGTCACCATCCGGCGCATGCCCACACGCACCACTAGTGCCGCGTTCAGCAAACTGGCCGACCCGGACATCAGCGCCACGAACCCGAACCAGAACGGAAAACTTTCGGCGCGGTCATGGATTACGTCATATACGGGCTGAACCATTGTCAGCATGGTGAACAGCACCCCCATGCACAGGGTCTGAACCATGATCGAAAGGCGCACGGTCGGATGGGAAAACATTTCCTTCGCGGCCGAGAACATCAGCGGAATGCGGAAGGGACGGCGGTTTTCCCGGGCCAGAGATTCCGGCAAGCGAACACCCATCCAGGAAATGATGACCAACGCAAACAGAATGAAAGACACGAAGATCCCGCGCCAGCCAAACAGGGCGATCACACCGGCGCCCAACATCGGTGCCGCTGCGGGTACCAACGTGAAAATCATCATCGCAATCGAGATGATTCGCGCCATTTCGCGGCCCGAATACAGGTCGCGAATGATCGCCATGGCCACCACGCGCGGACCTGCGGCGCCCAGGCCCTGAACCACACGCGCAATCAAGACCAGTTCCAGTGAAGAACTGGCCCACGCAACCGCTGAGGCTGCAATGTATAGGGCCGCGCCGCCGTAAATGACCGGCTTGCGTCCCAGCGCATCCGAAAGAGGGCCGGTGAAAAACGTGCCGATCCCCATGCCCAATACAAATGACGTCAGGATCAGTTGGGCACGGTTAACGTCATCGGGGCTGAGCTGCGCGCCGATCTCGGGCAGCGCAGGCAGCATTGAATCGATCGAAAAGGCGATGGTGGCGAACATCATTGCAATCAGTGCGATGAATTCCGCCTTCGACATGCGATTGGCCATGAAGCACTCCTAACCCGTTCGCGCTATCACGGCGGGTCGGCATAGGCCAGACTGGAAAATTGCACAGACCTCTGTGCTATTCTGCAGGGGAAGCCTCAAGTTGAGACATGATTTCAGCGATCACTTTCTCCCACATTTCAGGAGGTTGGGCGCCGGGAACTGCGTGTTGATTGGCGACGATGAAGGTCGGGACCGAACTGACGCCCATTTTGCGGGAATGAGCATCGCGGTTGCGGATTTCCTCGCGGTCGGCGTCTGATTTCAGCAGCTTCATGACCACGGCTGCGTCCATTCCGGTGCTGTCTGCGATGTCGGCCAGCACCTCGTGGTCGCCGATGTCGCGACCCTGTACGAAATAGGCGTCGAACAGCGCATCCACCACCTCGTTCTGCTTGCCTTCGATGCCAGCCCAATGGATCAGGCGATGGGCGTCCAGCGTGTTGGGGGTACGTTCCATGGCCTCGAAGTTGATGTTCAGACCTGCCTTTTCGGCCTGTTCCACCACCGGCGCATAGGCGCGAACCGCGCCGTCCTTGCCGCCGAACTTGCGCTCGAGATACTCGCGCCGATCCATTCCCGCATCCGGCATGTCAGGGTTCAACTGGAACGGATGCCATTCAATGACAAAGGGGTGGTCGGGCGCGTTGGCCAGTGCCTTGTCCAGTTGAGTCTTGCCGATATAGCACCACGGGCAGATCGGATCGGACAGGATGTCGAGCTTGACGGTCTGGGTCATTATGTTGGTGCCTCGAAATAGGCCGGCAGCGCCCGGCGCAGGAGTTTGCCGTTTCCGCCGATCGGCAGGGCAGGCAGATGGATGAAGGCGCGGGGTTGTTTGTACCGCGCCAGGTTGGCTTCGACATAGGCGCGCAAGGCCGCATCGTCCAGCTTTTCCGGGCCTGTGTAGAAGGCCGCAATCACAAATGTGTCCGGTTTGACCTCGACTGCCGCTGCGCCGACTTGGGTGATGCCCGGAAAGCGGGACAGGGCGGCTTCGACCTCGACCGGGGACACGCGATAGCCACCCGCGTTCATCATGTCGTCGTCGCGGCCCAGATAGCTGATCTGGCCATCCACTGCCATGGCCCCCTGATCGCCAGTCAGAAACCATTCACCCTGCATCCGCGTTTCAACGTCCTCGGGTGCGTTAAGATAGGTCAACATCAACCCGGGGTCAGACCGGTGAATGGCGATGGTGCCTTCCTGCCCCTGTGGAACCGGACCGTCCGGACCAAGGATCGCTACACGACGCCCGGGTTGCGGCTGTCCCAATGCGTCGCCGCGCGCAGGATGATCCGGGCTGGAGGAAATGAAGGTAGAGCATTCGGACATGCCGTAGGCTTCGAACAGCTCGGTGCGGGTGGCGTTCAGCCACTGTTCGTGCAGGGCGCGCGACAGTTTCTCACCCGCGCACAATCCGTGGCGCAGGTCTGGCAGTTCCAACCGATTGCGCCCTTGCACCAACTTGCGAAAGACCCCCGGGGCCGCAGCAAAGATCGTTGCGCTATGCTGGCGCAGCAAGGCAGGCAAAGCAGTGATTTCGGTGCCGGGTTCCGGGATCAGGGCGGTTGCCCCCATGGTCCATGGATCCATCAGGCCGGTGCCCAGCGTATAGGTCCAGTTGAAAGCCCCCGCGTGACACAGCCGGTCGGTCTCGCGCAGACCATACCAGCCATCGACCATCATCTGCCGCGCCCAGATTGCCCGATGGGCATGGGCCACGGCCCGAGGCTTGCCCGAAGTTCCAGAGGTGTAGACGACATAGGCCATACGTTCCGGATCGCCCATGTCAAAATCTGCCGGGGGCAGGTTTCGCATCGCTTTCAACGCGTCCAGCCCGATCTGCCTGGAATGCAAGGCGCAGGCAACGCCCGGATCACGCAGAATGGCCGCCGGAGAAAGCTCGTCGATCATTTTGGCGGTTTCGGGTTCCGTCAGCTGCGACGATGTCGGCACCGGTACGATACCCACGGCAATTGCCGCCAGATAGGCAATCGGGAAATCCACCGTGTTTCCCAACCGCATCAGGGCAATATCACCGGGTTTCAACCCGGCCCGCAGCAACCCCGCGCCGGTGCCCAGCACGGCTGCTTTCAGATCGCGATAGGTCCAGTCCTGCCCGCCATTCGGGCGCAATACCGACAAGGCCACTTTGTCCGGCGCGTGATCGGCGCGGCCAAGAACATGAGCCGCCAGATTGAATGGCGCGGGGCAGGGTGCGGGCGACCCCTGATCGAAGATTGACAACATGGCCTCTGGCTATCGCGCCGCCTGTCGCGTTGCAAGCGTGGCTGGCCGGGCCTATAGAAGGGTCATGAGCACTCAAGATCCCAAATCTCTGATCCGAATTGCCCGCGACTCTGGCGCCCATACCGAAGTCGAACCGTTGGACCTTGGCGCACGTGTGCGAGAGCTGCGCAAAGCGCGGGAATGGACATTGGAACAGGCGGCCAGTCAGGCCGGATTGGCACGTTCGACCCTCAGCAAGATTGAAAACGGGCAGATGTCGCCGACCTACGACGCGCTCAAGAAGCTTGCGACCGGGCTGGAGATTTCTGTGCCGCAACTGTTCACGCCGCCCCAGCGCGATCAGGTGATCGGACGCATGGCGATCACCCGTGTGGGCGACGGCACGGCCCATGCCACCACAACCTATGAACACGAGCTGCTGGCCGAAACCCTGACCAAGAAACAAATGCTGCCCTATCGTGCGCGGGTCCGTGCAAGATCAATGGATGAATTTGACGGCTGGGTGCGCCATGACGGTGAAGAATTCATGTATGTGCTGACCGGTGTCGTCAAGCTTTACACCGAGTTTTACGAGCCGGTTGAGATGCGCAGAGGGGACAGTGCGTATTACGACGGCAGCATGGGCCACAACGTGATTTCCGTCAGTGACGAAGACGCGACGATCCTTTGGGTCACATCACTTGCCTAAAGCGGTTCGGCTGAATTCCCGGTTCAGCCCTTCGGTGAACAGGAAATCTTCGACCTCTTCATGCGCCTCGTTCATCGTAAGTTGGTGACGTTCGGCCAAATAGGCTTCAAACCCTTTTCGATCCTTCAACACGCGCATCATGTCCTTGTCACGCAGGTTCGGGAACCGCCGCTTTGCGCGTTCGCATGCCGCATTCCAGTCGTTCGTAAGATCGGTCCAGTTCATCATCAATGAGCTTCCCTTAGCAACGATTAGGACTGCTCTCCCCCGATACCAGAGTACGGATAGGGTGCCGCAGGGTAAGACATGACAAAATGTCGCAGCGCTGGACCACGCTTTTTCGAGGGGGATTTGTGCCCGCTGCGAAGTTTCCGCAACGGGCCGACGGGCCTACATTTGGTGTGAGTGGTGGCGGGCCCGTTTGTTCTTTGGTTTCCAGCGTCAGATTGTCCGGGCAGTCCGGGATCTTGGGCTGTCTCCGGCTGTTTCTGACGGCTAAATATGCCGTTTATATACAGATTTTTATGGATGAGTAAAACTGTTCGAGGGCGTTTCCTGCGGGATCACCCGGTGATGATGGTGTTGGCAGCACTTTATGGCGGTTTGTGTGCGATCAAACGATATCTTGAATGACGTGGCAATGTGCTGAATTTTGCCGACTGATGGAAACTTTCTGACCGGAGATTGTACGGAACAGGTGGAGCTTCGAGCCTCCGACGTTCGGAATGCCCGCTTGGAAGGACCAGCCGGGATCACATATCCATCGGCTGGCCTGTGGATCACGCCTCTATCGGGCGTCGTACCACCACACTTCTGGCATGTATTGCGGACCGTCGCCATAGATGGGCAGGGTTTTCGGGTGCTTCAGTTCTTTGACATGCGCAATGCGTCCGATGTCAAAGCTCCAGATCGGGATGACATAGCGGCCTGCTGTCAGTACCCGGTCCAGCGCATGGGTGGCGGCGGTAAAGTCCTCGCGGGTTTTTGAGGCCAGCATGGCATCGATCATGGCATCAACTGCGGGCGAGGATACGCCCATCAGGTTGCGTGTGCCGGGGGCATCAGCAGTTTCGCTGCCCCAATAAAGACGCTGTTCGTTGCCAGGAGACAGAGAAAGCGCCCGGCGGAACGTCGTGACGTCAAAGTCCAGTTCAGACGTGCGCCCGACATATTGGGCATTGTCGACCTGTTCCGTCGTGACCTGGATGCCAAGACGTTCCAGCGCGCGGGAATAGATCTCGACCACGGTTGCCATCTCGCTGTCGCCCTGTTGCAGCAGGAAAGTCACCTGAAAGGCATCACCATTTCCGTTGCGCAGTACGCCGTCCTGAACGGTCCAGCCTGCCTCGCTCAAAAGCTTGGTGGCCTTGCGAAGGTTTGCCCTGTTCCGGGCCGATCCGTCCCCCTTCGGCAGTTCATACCCTTCCAGCGTGCCGGGCAACAGGATGTCAGCGTAAGGAAGCAACAGGTCTTTTACCTGCCCCCGGGCCGGGCCGGGCTGCATGGCAAGGTCGGACCCCGAGAAATAAGACGTGATCCTTGGTTGGGCGCCACCGGTTATCGTGTCGTTGATGAACTCGAAGTTGAAGGCAAGCATCAGCGCTTCGCGCACGCGCCAGTCGTCGAACGGAGCCTTTCGTGTGTTCATCACGAACCCGGTCATTCCCGACGGTTTTCCATGCGGAATTTCAGTCTTGATGACGTCGCCGCGCTGCACGGCGGGAAAGTTGTATTGCGTGTCCCATTTGTCGGCATTGAATTCACGAACGGCCGACAACTCTCCGGCTTTGAAAGCTTCGAACAAGACGCTGCCGTCGCCGTAGAATTCGATCCGCAACTCATCAAGGTTCATGGTGCCGCGGCGAAACGGAATGTCGGTCCCCCAATAGTCCGAATTGCGTCGCAGATTCACAAAGCGCCCCGCTTCGTAGCTTTCGATCACATAGGGGCCGGTTCCAATCGGCACATCATGCAGTTGTGCATCCGCGAAATCCTTGCCCTCCCATTGCGCCTTTTTCAGGATCGGGCGCATCCCGGCCAGCAGCGCAAGCTCTCGGTCGGGTTCATTGAACGTGATCCGTACCGAACGCGGGCCGGTTTGTTCGATACTGTCGATCTTGCCCCAAAGCCCGCGATAGCGCAGATGCCCCTGGGTGCCCAAAGTCTCGTAAGACCAGATCACATCATCGACCGTGACCGGGCTGCCGTCGGAAAAACGCGCCTCCTCCCGCAGGGTGAATTCGACCCACGACCGGTCTGGATCGGTCTCAACTGATTCGGCTAACAGCCCGTAAAGTGTGAAAGGTTCGTCCCAGGATCGCCCCATCAGGCTTTCATGGGTCCAGAAAGGCAACTGCCATGGCGCGGTGCCTTTTTGCAAAAACGGGTTCAGGCTGTTAAAGCCGCCCGTGTTTCCGAACACGGCTTTGCCGCCTTTGGGCGCATCCGGGTTGGCGTATGGGAGAGACACAAAATCCGGTGGTAGGGCCGGGTCCCCATACATAGCTATGCCATGAGACGATTCTGCATGGGCGACGGAGATCACGAAAATGCTGGCGATTCCCGCCAAAAGGGATCGAAACGGACGGAGAAAATCCGGGCTCATTTTGGAAACAATCCTGCTCTGGCCTTATTTTGTTGGTGTTCACCGTAGTGATGATTTTTCTTATTATCAAACTTTTAGCTTGGACCAAGGCGCAGAATTGCTTATAAAGGTTGCACTGCTCGATAGGTTTCTTGCCTGTATGAAACCTGCCTCAATAACTTAACGCCCGCTTCGTGCGGGCGTTTTTTTGTGCGTCGCGAAGTCTCAGGCCGGGATTCCAATCTGAAGTGTTTCCCCGTTTTCTTTGCAGGTGCAGCATGGCATGGTGCGCCTGATCAACGCTTGAGGGAGAATGGACATGAGCCTGTCCGGCAAAACGGCAATCATCACGGGATCAAATTCGGGCATCGGGCTGGGCGTCGCGCGCGAGCTGGCCAAGGCCGGTGCCGATGTGGTTCTGAATTCCTTTACCGATCGCGATGAAGATCACGCGCTGGCCGCCGAAATTGCGAAAGAGACCGGAACCAATGCGCGCTACATCAAGGCCGACATGTCCAAGGGCGAGGAGTGCCGATCCTTGATCGAACAGGCGGGGTCTTGTGACATTCTGGTGAACAATGCCGGGATTCAGCATGTCGCACCGATCGACAAATTCCCGGTAGACAAATGGGACGCGATTATCGCAATCAACATGAACTCGGCCTTTCACACCACGGCGGCCGCGTTGCCGATGATGCGCAAGGCGGGTTGGGGACGGGTGGTGAACATCGCCTCGGCCCACGGTCTGACGGCATCCCCTTACAAGGCGGCATATGTTGCGGCCAAACACGGCGTGGTGGGAATGACCAAGACCGTAGCGCTGGAAACCGCGCAGGAGCCGATCACCTGCAACGCCATCTGCCCGGGATATGTGCTGACGCCGCTGGTCGAGTCGCAGATCCCCGATACGATGAAAGAATACAACATGAGCCGTGAGGACGTTGTGAAGAACATTCTATTGGAACGGCAACCGTCCAAGGAGTTCGCCACCGTCGAGCAACTGGGTGGAACGACTGTCTTTCTGTGCTCGGACGCGGCGGCTCAGATCACCGGAACCACGATTTCCGTCGATGGCGGCTGGACAGCGCTTTGAGGTTTCGTGGGGGCGCTGCCCCCACACCCCCGGAGTATTTTGAAAAAGATGAAGGGGTTGCGGTATGAAGCGGATCAATCTGGCTTTGCAGGGAGGTGGGGCGCATGGGGCGTTCACCTGGGGTGTGCTTGATCGTCTTTTGGACGAGGAAGACATCGAGGTCGCTGCCATCACAGGAACTTCCGCAGGGGCGCTGAACGGTGCGGCCTACAAATCTGGTATGGTTCATTCCGGGCGCGAAGGCGCGCGGGCGCGCCTGGATGGGTTGTGGACGCGCATGGGCGCTATTGGCGACATGCGTTTTGCCAACTGGTTTCGCGGCCTGGAACCGGCGGCCATCGCGCAGGCGGTGGAATATTCTGTGCCGTTTTCGATCGGGGATGCGTGGTCGCGGATGGTGTCGCCCTATGCGTACGGACCGTTCTACAGCAACCCCTTGAAGCCGGTGGTGGACAGGTTCAATTTTGACGAGATATGCGCGGAAGAAGGCCCGCGCCTGTTTGTGTGCGCCACTTGCGTACGCAGCGGCAAGATCCGCGTCTTTACCGGAGACGAGATCAGCACGGATGCTATTCTGGCCTCGGCCTGTTTGCCGACCCTGTTCAAGGCGGTCGAGATTTTTGACCCGAAGACAAACCGGACCGAAGCTTATTGGGACGGCGGGTATACCGGCAATCCGGCTCTCTATCCTCTGTTCAACGATGATTTGCCGGATGACGTGGTGATCGTGAACATCAATCCGCTGGAGCGCGACGAAGTTCCGGTCACACCGCAGCAAATCCAGAATCGGATCAACGAGATCAGCTTCAACTCATCCCTGTTTCGCGAGTTGCGGGCGATCAGCTTTGTCCAACGGTTGCTGAAAGAGGGCAAGCTGACCTCCGGAGAGATGAGCCGCGTTCTGGTCCACATGATTGCAGATAACGAGTTGATGAACAGCCTGTCTGTTGCAACCAAGACCGTGCCCAATCCGGTCATTCTGCATAAGCTGAAACAGGCCGGACGGGACGCCACGGACGGTTTTCTTGCCAAACACAAGGATGATTTGGGGCAGACCAGCACAATTGATCTGCCTGCGATGTTCAGCTGATCACTCGGGCGGCTGGGTCGGATCTTTTCCATTCGGATAGACAAGCCCCGCCGAAATCACCAGTTTTGCTGCGTCTTCGATGCTCATATCCAGCAAGATCACGTCTTCCGCGGGGAAGAACAACAGAAACCCCGACGTCGGGTTGGGCGTCGTGGGTACGAATACGCTCAGCAGCTCTCCGCCGGTTTCGGCACGTTCGCTTACCTCACCCTTGGCGCTGGTTGAGACAAAGCCGATGGCCCAGATCCCGCGACGCGGGTACTGGATCAGGCAGGCTTTTTCAAAAGAACGCTCAGTCTGGGCAAACACCGTTTCCGAAATCTGTTTGATCCCGGAATAGACAGAGCGCACGACGGGCATCCGGTCAACAACGCTTTCGGCGAAGTGGATCAGGGATCGGCCCAGAATACCCTTGGCGATCCAGCCGACCAGAATGGTGAAGATCAGGAAGATGACCACGCCCACACCGCGCAGGTTGATGCCCACGTACTGTTCTGGCTGGAACTGGTGTGGCACCAGTGGAAGAACCGCGCTATCGATCCAGCCGACCACCGACCAGATCAGCCAGACCGTCAACCAGACAGGCGCAATGACCACGACGCCCGTCAGAAAGGACGCGCGCAGCCGTGAAAGCATGCCTGGGCGGCGGTGAGGTTCTTCGTCGAACGGTGTATTCATGGTGGTTCCGAATGGTTCACGGAATTAGGTAGTCAATCCACGGCCTTGGTACAATAGGTTAACGTCACCTCTGTTTGACCAGCGCTTGCGCGATCTTTGCCGCCAACCGCGCATTGTTTCGAACAAGGGCGATGTTGGCGACCAAGGACCGGCCTTCGGTCTTTTCAAAGATCCGTTGCAGCAGATAGGGGGTCACGGCTTTGCCGGTGATACGATGGGCGTCCGCATCTGACTGAGCCTCGGCGATGATAGGGGCCAGTTCCTCGGACGGGATCTGGTCAGCGGCCGGGATCGGATTTGCCACCAACTGCCCGCCGGGCAGACCCAGCGCGCGGCGGGTGGAGTGGGCTTTGGCGATGGCGTCGGCACTGTCCATGCGAAGGGGTGCGACTAAGGGCGACTTTGCCGACCAGAACGCAGGAAACTCGTCCTGACCATGTGCGATCACAGGCACGCCCAGCGTTTCCAGAACCTCAAGCGTTTTGGCGAGGTCCAGGATGGCTTTCGCCCCGGCTGCGACGACAGTCACCGGAGTATGCCCAAGCTCGTGCAGATCGGCAGAGATGTCGAAGGTGGTCTCGGCCCCCTGATGCACGCCGCCGATACCGCCGGTGGCAAAAACCTCGATCCCGGCATAATGGGCGGCGATCATCGTGGCCGCAACGGTGGTGGCCCCGGTGCCCCCGGTCGAGATGCACGCTGCCATGTCCGCGCGCGAGATCTTGGCGACACCCTGGGCCTGGCCCAGCCATTGCAGCTGATCCTGCTCCAGCCCCACATGCAATCTGCCTTCAATCACGGCCATGGTCGCCGGAACCGCACCCGCATCGCGGATGTCCTGTTCGACCTGTGCCGCGACTTCGATGTTCTGCGGGTAGGGCATCCCATGGGTGATGATGGTGCTTTCCAGCGCAACGATGGGCAGGCCCGCGTCCTTGGCGGCGCTGACCTCGTCTGAGTATTGAATGTCGATCACAGTGGGGTTTCTCCGGAAACGTAGGTTGCAGCGGCGTGCAGGGCGCGGGCCAGAGCCTCGTCACTGGATGCACCGCGGGATTCTGAGGCGATATGGGCCGCCATGAAGGTATCCCCGGCACCGGTCACGCGGGTGACCAGAACGGCAGGGGGTTTTTGCGTCAGGATTTCTGTCGCGCTGCCGATGGTTGCCGAATTGCCGCCATCGGTGACCAGAACGCGCAGCGCGCCGCGATCCAGAAGGCCTTTCGCGGCGGATTCGGAATCAGGGAATTCGCGCTGGCACAGGATGCCAGCCTCTTCGAGGTTCACATAGAGCGTGGCACGGGCGTGTTTCAGGAAGGGCAGCAGACGTTCGGCCTTGCCGGGCGAGGCCGGGGCCACGCGCAGATCAGCACGGGCAAAAGCAGGGCTTTGGGCAATTTCTTCCAGCAGGTCCAGTGTCAGATTGCCATCCAGTGCGATCGGGCCCTCAAACGGTGCGTTCTCATAGCCCAAAGGCCCGTGCATCAAGGGGCGCAGTATCTTTGCGCCTGCGGCCTCCAGCGAATGCGCGTCGGCAATCGCCGCGATCAACCCGTTCGCACCTTCGACGGCCATATAGCGGTCAGTCGGCAAATCCTGCGACCGATAGATGTGATCCGTCACCATGCCGAGGCGCGAACAGGCATGGACAAGCTCGTCGCCTTCGGGATCGCGGCCAATGGCGGTCAGCAGGGTGGGTGTCATGCCGAACCGAACCAGTGTCATGGCGATGTTCATCGCAACGCCGCCGGGCAGGCGGGTGATCCGGCCCGGCACGTCCGAGCCCTGTCGCATGGCGCTGGCCGATCGGCCGATCACGTCCCAAAGGACCGAGCCGATGCACAGGATATTGGTGTTCTGAGTCATAGGGGACGTCATGCCGCAGCAGTGTTGCCCGTGCAAGCCGGAACGTCTTCGCAACAAGAGATTCCCGACCGGCCTGGGCCGAAATCGCCTTTGGGCTTGCGATCCGAGGCCTTCGCGGGAACAATCAAATGCAATGATTGGTGATTTTGTTTTCCTGTTGGAGCGTTTCGTATGAATGGCCCTGTCTTCCGTGCCATCCGCCGAGCCCTCAATACCTGCGCCCTGAGTTTTTTCGTTCTTCTGACCTTGCATCCGGGATCCGTAAAGGCGCAAACGGCCCCGCCGACGGTCATTGATTTCTGGGTCAAGGATGACACTCTGTTTCTTGAGGTGAAACTGAACGCCGAGGCTATGCTGGCCGGTGCCGATCCGACACAACCCGACGCTTATTCCGGCAATTCACAGTATCGATCTCTGCGACGATTGGTGTCGTCGGAACTGGAACCTCAGATCAGGAATTTTGTTCAGGTCTGGAAGCAGAACTTTGTTGTCGAAGCACCTGATCGCCTGGACCTGTCTTATGAAGGTGTGCGTATTCCCGTGGTGGGAGATGTGGAAAAAGTGCGTGTTTCCAAATTGTTGTTGACCGCTCATTTGTCGGATCAGGCATCGAACCTGCGCCTGACCTGGCCGCTGCACAGCGGGTCGGTCGTGCTTCGTCAGCAAAACGTTGTGGCCCCGTATACAGGGTTTCTGACGGCCGGAGAAATCAGCCCGTTGATCCCGTTGCAGGGCGGGGCGTCGCTGACGACCGAGCAGACATTGCAGACGTATTTCGCAAAGGGGATCAGCCGATTTGTTCAAAGCCCCCTCAAGCCATCCATCCTTGTTCTGACACTCGTGATGCTGACGCTGAGCCTGCGGCCTGTGATGTCTCAGGTGGCGTTTTTGGCAGCAGGAGTTTTTATCGGGCTCGGGTTGGGCATGTACGGCGTGCTGGACGTACCAGAAAACATGCAGGATCAGGCCTTGGTGGCTGCGATCATCATTCTGGCGCTATGGAACCTGGTGGCCCGGCACTTGCAGGTCTGGCGCCTGTTGGCTGTGCTTGCCGCAGGCAGTCTTCACGGGGTGATATTGGCTACGGCTCTGACTGGGATCGGGGTGCCGCCCGATCATCTGGCCCCGGCTGTTTTTGGGTTTGGCGTCGGAAATATAATGCCGATTGTCTTCGTGGCTGTTCTGGCCTTTGCCTGCGCGCTTTTGGTTGCAGGCGGGTCACACAGAACACGAGGCCGGATTTCGGTTCTGGCCTCGATTCTGATCGCCGGGATCGGCGTGTATTGGATGGCTGAACCCTGGTTGCTGGCTTAAGAGATCGCCGCCAGCAGCCTGTTCAGCGCACCCAGCGGGTCGTCACCGCCCCAGATCTCGTCGCCGATACCAAAGAAATCGGTGCAGGGGGCCAGATCACCGATCAGTTCAGGCGTCAGGCCGCCTTCGGCCACGACCGGAACTTCGATCATCTCGGACCACCATTGGAACAGATCCTTTTCGGCGCGGGTTCCGTCGCCCAACGTGGCAGTGCCTACGGGGCCGAAGGCCACATAATCCGCGCCGTGTTCGCCCGCCGTCATGCCGTCATGGCTGGACGCGCCGCAGAAGCTTCCGACGATCGCGTCCGCGCCCAGTTCCTTGCGCGCGGCACGGACCGAGCGCGCGCCGTCATCCAGATGCACCCCGTCCAGCCCCAGACGTTGCGCCAGCAGCACGTGGTTCGAGATAACGATGGCCACGTCGCGGGCGTGGGCCACCTCGCGGCAGGCATCAGCAGCACGGGCGATGGTATCTTCGTCGTTGCCAGCCAGCGCCAGGCGGATGCAGGCGATCTCGGCCCCGTCCAGAACCGAGGCCAGTTTGGAGGGGAACGTGCTCAGCTCGATCGTCGGAGGCGTGATCAGGTAAATCTGCGGCTGCTCGGGGGTGTCCATGGGCGCGTCCTTCGGGTTTCAGTCTTTGGCGCGGTTTAGCGGATTGCGGCGGGGAAGCAAACTTTTATGGCTGAGGCCGCGCAAATAACACCCCCAACGCCTTGCCCTGCAAGTGCCTGCCGATTACAGCAGGCCAAGTTTTCATAAGGTGAACCATGCCCAGCGACAAATCCCAGCCTTCCTTCGTGCTTGTTCGCCCGCAGATGGGTGAGAATATCGGTGCCGCAGCCCGGGCGATGTGGAATTTTGGGCTGGACCGGATGCGCATCGTGGCGCCCCGTGACGGCTGGCCGAACCCCAAGGCGGTGGCGATGTCCAGCGGTGCGGGCCGGTTGCTGGACGAAGCGCAGCTGTTTGACGATCTGGCCGGATCGCTGGCCGACAGCACTTTTGTCTTCGCCACCACTGCACGGCAGCGCGGGCTGACAAAACCCGTCTACAGCCCCGAGCGCGCCATGCAGATCGCCGCTGAAAAGGTCGCGGCGGGCGAAAAGGTTGCGGTTCTGTTCGGCCCCGAACGCGCGGGGTTGGAGAACGAAGACATCGCCAAGGCAAACGCAATCATCTCGGTGCCTGTGAACCCGGAATACGCGTCGCTGAACCTGGGCCAATGCGTCTTGCTGACCGCTTACGAGTGGATGCGCCAGACCGGCGACGTGGTGCATGAATCCACCGATCTGGGCAAGGGCGACTGGGCCACGGGGATCGAAGTCGAAAAACTGGTCGAGCACTACGAGGACCGGCTGGAAGAGGCCGGGTTCTTCTACCCCCCAGAAAAGGCCGAGGGCATGAAGATCAACCTGCGCAACCTGTGGTCGCGGATGCGGATGACGCGGGCCGACGTGCAGATGCTGCACGGGATCATGCGGCAGATGGTCCGCTGGAAAGACAAAGGCTGAGGCTGGACCTATCTTCCACCACACCCTAGCTTGCGACGAAATCAGGACATGAGGACAGCATGAGCGGTAAGCGCAGCATCTTCGAAGAGGTCTCGGACACGGAAAAACAACAGGCGGTTCAACCCGGTATGATCGACCGGGGGCGTGGCGGCGCGCGCAAGGCAATCCGTGCCTGGCTGATGATACTGTTTGCGCTGGTCGTCGTGATGATCGCAGTCGGCGGCCTGACGCGTCTGACTGACAGCGGTCTTTCGATCACCGAATGGCGCCCGATCACCGGAGCGGTTCCACCGATGTCCGAGGCCGACTGGCAGGCCGAGTTCGACAAGTACAAGCAGATCGACCAGTGGCGCATTCAGAACCAGTGGATGCAGCTGAGCGACTTCAAAACCATCTACTGGTGGGAATGGGGGCATCGCCAACTGGGCCGCTTGATCGGGCTGGTCTGGGCCGCCGGTTTTCTGGGTTTTCTCGTGGCCCGCAAGATACCCACGGGTTGGACAGGCAAGCTGCTGATCCCCGGCCTTATGGGCGGTGTGCAGGGTGCTGTCGGCTGGTGGATGGTCGCTTCGGGCGTGACGCAGGGCGAGGGGATGACCGCCGTCGCCAGCTATCGCCTGGCCACCCATCTGGGACTGGCCTTCGTAATTCTCGGGTTCCTCGCTTGGTATATTTTCGAGCTCGGCCGGGAAGAACGTGACCTGATGCAGGCGCGTCGCATGAAGGAAGCGAAACTGTTCTCGCTGTCCACGGGCCTGATGCATTTCGCCTTTTTGCAAATACTCATTGGCGCGCTTGTCGCCGGGATCGACGCCGGACGGTCTTATACCGACTGGCCGCTGATCGGCGGGCAGCTGCTGCCGCCGGACGCCACCGCACTTGAACCGATGTGGCGCAATTTCTTCGAAAGCCCGGGGCTGGTACAGTTCATCCACCGCTGCGTGGGCTATGCCTTGTTCGCCTTTGGCATCTTCGTCTGGCGCCGCGGCAGCAGCAGCGCGCATCCTCAGACGCGCTTCGCCGTCAATGCGGCTTTTGCGGCCCTGTCGGTGCAGGTTGTCGTCGGTATCGTAACCGTCGTCTACGGAGCGCCCTGGCAGATCGCCATCTTCCACCAGTTCATGGCCGTCGTTGTCTGGACCCTGATCCTGCGCGCGCGGTTCCTGACTGCATATCCAATCGCAACATCTGTGCGCGGAGCAAAATAACATGACCGCTTTCGATGAACTGATGGCTTTTCAGCGTGACACCTCGGCATTGGGCCAGATTGCCGGTCGGCTTGGCTGGGATCAGGAAACCGTCATGCCGCGCGGGTCCGCACCTCAACGTGCCGAAGAAATGGCCGCTATCGAGGCGGTCCTTCATGCGCGTCGTGCAGATCCACGCGTGGCAGAGTGGCTGGATCAGGCCGCCCCACAGGATGAAGTCGGTAAGGCGCAGCTTCGGGAAATCCGGCGCGCCTATGATCGGGCGGTCAAGGTGCCTGCCGATCTGGCTACGGCGATTGCCCGAATTACGTCCGCCGCACAGGGAACATGGGCTCAGGCGCGCGCGGATGAAGATGTCTCGGCGTTCCTTCCGGTGCTGGAAGAGGTCGTATCGCTGAAGCGTCAGGAAGGTGAGGCGCTGGCACAGGGCGGAGACGTCTATGACGCCATGGTCGAGGATTATGAACCCTATACGACCGGCGCTCAGATCGCGGCCATTTTCGATGAGATGCGTCCACGTCTGGTGGCCTTGCGCGCGGCTGTTCTGGACCGCCCGGAACCTGCCGCGCTGAGCGGCAGCTTTGATGAGCTGATCCAGATGCAGCTTGCGCAAAAACTGGCGATTACCTTCGGCTATGACCTGAACAACGGCCGTGTGGACAAGGCGGTTCATCCGTTCAGCTCGGGTTCGGGTCTGGATGTGCGCATCACCACGCGAACCAGCGAAACGGACCCGTTCAACTGCTTTTATTCCACCATTCACGAGGTCGGCCACGCCGCTTACGAACAGGGGATCGACCGCGACTACCTGCTGACGCCACTGGGGCGTGGCGTATCCATGGGTGTGCATGAAAGCCAAAGTCGGATCTATGAAAACCAGCTTGGCCGTTCGCGTGCGTTTACGGGCTGGTTGTTCGATCAGATGAAAGACGCATTCGGCGATTTCGGAATTGCCGATGCAGACGCGTTCTATGCCACCGTCAACCGGGTTCACAACGGCTATATCCGCACCGAAGCCGATGAAGTGCAATACAATCTGCACATCATGCTTCGCTTCGATCTTGAGTGCGCTTTGATGGCCGGAGACTTGCAGGTCAACGAACTTGAGGCGGCCTGGAATGACCGCTTCAAGGCTGACTTCGGTTATGCGGTCGACAAACCGTCGAACGGCTGCTTGCAGGATGTGCACTGGTCGGTCGGGCTGTTCGGGTACTTCCCGACCTATTCGCTGGGCAATGTCTATGCAGGATGTCTGTATCAGGCCCTGCGAGCGGCGGTGCCGGGGCTGGATGCCCAACTGGCAGACGGCGACACATCCGGCGCAACTGCTTGGCTGCGCGAACACGTCCAGCAGCACGGCGGGCTTTATGCCCCGCGCGAGATTATCCGACGGGCAAGCGGCATTGAGCCGGGTCCCGAACCTTTGCTGGGATATCTGGAACAGAAATTCAGCGCGATATATGGGCTGTGAAAGCACGGAGCGGCAACTGAACGGTAAGGCTCATTGCTCTTTGCATTGCAGCAATGGCTTTGGTTTTGGCACTCAAACCAGCGCGACCTGCGGAGAGCTTTTCACATCTGTACCGAGCACAGGAATGTGGCGGCGTGGGTGCCCCATGTATGGTTTCCGGACGGCAATACAGTGTATTGATTCCGAAGGGCGAAGGACCATTTCCGGCCGTGATCTTTCTTCATGGATCGCGCGGAACGGGGCAGCGGGTGATTCAGAGTGCATTTCTTGTCAAGCCGATACTGGAGCGCGGGTATGCCATCGTCGCTCCGACCGCGCTGGAAATTGAATACCAAAACGGCCCGGGCACAGGGTGGGTTTGGAACGACGCATATTATGGCCGGGATGATTTTGAGTTCATTGCCAATATGCTTGAGGACGTGTTAGCTCGATTCCCCGTTGATCCGGCGCAGATCGTAACCACTGGCCATTCCCGAGGCGGATCGTTCGCTTGGTATCTTGCCTGTGCAGATATTGACCCACGTTTAAAAGCCTTCGCCCCTATTGCTGGAACACCGGTGCGTGGCCAGCCTGGGGATTGTGCTTCAGCGGACTTCGATTTCGATATGTTCTATAGCCATGGTCATGACGACACGGTTATTCCTTTCGCCGGTTCCGGGTCTTCGTGGTCCGATCCGGGATATATGGGTGCAGTTGAGGCTACGTTAAGGCTCGCATCTTCAGCAGGCTGCCAAAAGGGTGAAGTTGTTGAGACAGATAGCCATGATCAGCGCGTTCTGAGCGATTGTGATAGCGGTTCGACCATTTCGGTTATCGGCTATGAGGCCGGGCATGGCGTTCCAAGTGGCTGGAGCGATCTGATGCTTGACTGGTTTGAGACGGTGAATGCTTTGGAATAGGGGGCTTCCAACGCAAAACTGGTCTGGTGGATATGGAGAGGTGGACGCGGGACATGCCGCGCAATTTGTCTTCGGCTTCACGCGGAACCCTTTATTGGGCGACGCCAATTTTCGTTTTGCGCAAACTTTTTCCCTGACAAAAACGAACAGGTTATCCTAAACGACCTGAACCAGTTCGATTCGGGCCGCGACCGCCGCAAAGAACAATACGCTGCCCAGCAGCACAAATACGTGCCAGATCGTGTTGTGGAACGGCAGCCAGTCCAGCAGGTAGAAGGCGACCCCGGCCGTGTACACGAGCCCTCCGGCAATCATCAGCGTGACGATTGTGGGGGACAGGTCAGCCAACATGGATTGCCCGGCCCAGACCACCGCCCAACCCATCAATAGGTATAACGCAAGCCCGAACCAACGGAACCGGTTTGGGTCCAGCATCTTGAGAACCGACCCAAGCGTCGCCGAAGACCACAATCCGAGTAGCAGCCCCGGGGGCTGAGCACCGGACAACAGAAGAAACGGCGTATAGGTCCCAGCGATCTTGACGTAGATGCCAGAATGATCGAGGCGCTGCAGAAACCCGCGCCATTCCTCGTTTTCGACCATGTTGTACAAGGCGGAAAACGTGAGCATGAGTATCAGCGTCACCCCGTAAACCGAGGCACCCAGAACCGCAGATTGATCATACCGGTAATAGATGGTCATTGTGATCAGCAGGGGTACGGCAACCAACGCACTTGAGACACCGAGCACATGGACCACACCGTCGCTGATCCGTTCCGTGCGACTGTAAGCTGGTCGGATATGCGCAAAAGACCACATATGAAAAGGCTAGGCGGCAGAATGGCTTCGGGCAAGCAGATCATCCCGAGAGTTGTCGATATCGTGATCCAGAATGACAAAACGCCCGCAGGGCGAGCGTTTTGTTTCAGATCCGTAATTGAGCGTGAGGGCTATTCTTCGGTTTCCTCATCACCCTGATCGGCGATCCGGGCGACGCTGACGACCTCTTCGCCCTTGCCGGTGTTGAACACCTTGACCCCGCCGGCACTGCGGGACCGGAACGAGATGCCGTCGACCGGAACCCGGATCGACTGACCCTTGGAGGTGGCCAGCATGATCTGGTCGTCGATTTCGACCGGGAACGAGGCCACCAGCGGGCCGCCCCGCATCGCCTTGTCCATCGCCATCACGCCCATGCCGCCACGACCACGCACCGGATAGTCATGCGACGAGCTGAGCTTGCCCGATCCTTTGGCCGTGATGGTCAGGATCAGGTTCTCGGCCGCCGACATCTCGGCATAGCGTTCCTGCGGCAGGATGCTGTCGGCATTGCCGCCATCCTCGTCGGTTTCGGTGTCATCGGTCACGCCGGCCATCAGGCGACGCATCTTCAGATAGGCGGCGCGCTCGTCCGGGGTGGCCTCGAAATGGCGGATCACCGACATCGAGACCACGCGGTCGCCCGCGTTCAACCGGATGCCGCGCACGCCGGTCGATTTGCGCCCCTTGAACACCCGCACGTCGGTTGTGGAGAAACGGATCGCCCGGCCGGAATTGGTGACCAGCATCACGTCGTCATCGTTCGAGCAGATGCGCGCGTTGACCAGTTCCACGCCCTCGGGCAGGTCCATCGCGATCTTGCCGTTGCGCTTGACGTTGGTGAAGTCGCTCAGCGCGTTGCGGCGCACGTCGCCGGCGCTGGTGGCGAAGACGATCTGAAGGTTTTCCCATTCCTCATCCGGCACATCGACCGGCATGATCGCCGCAATCGAAACACCCGTGGGTATCGGCAGGATGTTGACGATCGCCTTGCCCTTGCCGGTGCGCCCCGATTGGGGCAGGCGCCAGGTCTTGAGCTTGTAGACCATCCCGTCGGTGGTGAAGAACAGAAGCTGAGTGTGCGTGTTGGCCACGAAGAGGGTGGTGACCACGTCCTCTTCCTTGGTCTGCATGCCCGACAGCCCCTTGCCGCCGCGCTTTTGCGCGCGGAAATCGGCCAGCGGGGTTCGTTTGATATAGCCGCCGGAAGTGACGGTCACGACCATGTCTTCGCGCTCGATCAGATCCTCGTCTTCCATGTCGCCGGACCAGTCGACGATCTCGGTGCGGCGCGGTACCGCGAACTGTTCGCGGACGCTGCGCAGTTCATCAGCGATGATGCCCATGATGCGTTCGCGCGAGGACAGGATATCCAGGTATTCCTTGATCTTGGCGGCCAGCTCTTCCAACTCGTCCGTGACCTCTTTGACGCCCAGTTGCGTCAGGCGTTGCAGGCGCAGGTCAAGGATGGCACGGGCCTGAACCTCGGTCAGGTTGTAGGTGCCGTCGTCGTTCATCTTGGACAGCGGGTCGTCGATCAGGCGCAGATAGCTTTCGATCTCGGCCGCGGGCCAGCGGCGGGTCATCAGCTTTTCGCGCGCCTCGGCGGCGTCGGCCGAGGACCGGATCGTGGCCACGACCTCGTCCACGTTCGAGACCGCAACGGCCAGACCGCACAGGACATGGCTGCGTTCCCGCGCCTTGCGCAGGTCGTATGCGGTGCGGCGGGCAACGACATCTTCGCGGAAGTCGATGAAGCTGGTCAGGAAGCGGCGCAGGGTCAGCTGCTCGGGGCGGCCGCCGTTCAACGCCAGCATGTTGCAGCCGAACGAGGTCTGCATCGGCGTGAAGCGGTACAGCTGATTCAGCACCACCTCGGGTGTCGCGTCGCGCTTCAGCTCGACCACCACCCGTACGCCGTTGCGGTCGGATTCGTCCTGAACATGGCTGACACCTTCGATGCGCTTTTCACGCACCGCTTCGGCGATCTTCTCGATCATCGAGGCCTTGTTCACCTGATAGGGGATCTCGTCCACGACGATGGCATAGCGGTCCTTGCGCAACTCCTCGACGCGGGTCTTGGCACGGATGATGACGCTGCCGCGGCCTTCCAGATAGGCCTTGCGCGCGCCGGATCGGCCCAGCATCACGCCGCCTGTGGGGAAATCGGGGCCGGGGACGTATTCGATCAGCTGTTCGCTGGTCAGGTCCGGATCGTCGATCAGCGCCAGCGTCGCGTCGACCACTTCGCCCAGGTTGTGCGGCGGGATGTTGGTGGCCATGCCGACCGCGATACCGCCGGCGCCGTTGACCAGCATGTTGGGGAACCGCGCGGGCAGGACGGTAGGTTCCTTGTCCTTGCCGTCATAATTGTCCTGGAAATCGACCGTCTCTTTCTCGATATCCGCCAGCAGGGCGGCGGCGGGCTTGTCCATGCGGACCTCGGTGTAACGCATGGCCGCCGGGTTGTCGCCGTCCATCGAGCCGAAGTTGCCCTGACCATCCAGCAGCGGCAGCGACATCGAGAAATCCTGAGCCATCCGCACCAGCGCGTCATAGATCGCGCTGTCGCCGTGCGGGTGATACTTACCCATCACGTCACCCACCGGACGGGCCGATTTTCGATAGGGTTTGTCATGGGTGTTTCCGGTCTCGTGCATCGCATAGAGGATGCGCCGATGTACCGGTTTCAAACCATCGCGCAGATCGGGGATCGCGCGGGACACGATGACCGACATCGCATAGTCCAGATAGGACGTGCGCATCTCGGATTCGATCGAGACCGTCGGGCCGTCATAGACAGGGCGCTCGGGCGGGGTTTCATCCATGTTTTCTGGGATTTCTGGCGTATCGCTCACGTAAACTGCCCGTATTTTGTGCTGGGTCTATATCTTGTGGATGCACCTTATCAGACCCGGCACATAAGGTGCAAGCAAGCAGCGCTTCCCGAGGTCCGAATCCTTGGTAACACCTAAGTAACATATTGTTATCTAAGTATTAGGGGGTTTTCGTGCTAGCCTGAGAATACCGTGCAACAAACCGGAGGTCTGTATGAAGACAAGTGAAACCGAATTGATGCTCAAGGGCTATGGCCTGACAACGGCCGAGTTTTTCTATCACATGCCCGATTACGTCCACGTCCTGAATACCTTCATCTGGCAGGAATATGACCTTGCGCCGGATCATCCCAAACTGTTCGAATTCATCGAGTTTTGGCAACGAGAAATCGAAGGGCCGCTGCATTCCGTGAAATTCACGCACCGCAAGATGATCGCACCGGGCGAGTGGCGCAACATGGTTGGCGAGTTTCGCGTGAACTGAGTGACCGGCCAGGTCCGACTGCGTGTCGGAATTCCTGTTCCCATTTGAGGCAAGTCGCGTATGGTGACTGCCAATCGGATGGTATCACAGGAAAAACCATGACCAGAGCCATTCTCTTTGTTGCCGCGCTTTGCATAAGCAGCCCTGTTTTGGCCGAGGGTGTTCTGGACAAGATCAAGAAAGGTGCCGAGAGCGTCGGGAAGACGATCGACAAAGGCGCCGAGGCGGTTGACGATACGATCACGTCCACCTCCGAGCTGCTGTCCAACGAGGCAACGCCCGAAGAGACGCGCGCAAAGCTTGACGCGATGGCAGGCGAGATTTTGGATCAGCTTTTGGCGGAAAACCCCGATGCGCGGCCACTCTATGACGTCAGTGCCGGATATGCGGTGTTCGACTCTCGTAAGGTTACAGTATTCCCTGTGTCGGCGGGCTATGGCCGGGGTGTGGCGGTGTCGAAAGACACCGGGCAACACACATACATGAACATGGGAACAGGCGGTGTTGGCGGTGCCATCGGCATCGGCGGTTTCGAGACCAAATTCGTGATCCTGTTCGAAACCCCTGCTGATCTGGATAAGTTCATAAACCAGGGCTATGACGCGACCGCAGAAACAGGGGCCATGTATGGCGAGGACAAAACGGGCGAAACCCTGCGTTTTACGGACGGACGCTCGTTCTTCGTTCTCAACAAAAAAGGCTGGCGCGTATCGGCTGGCGCGTCGGGCACCAAGTTCTGGAAATCGCCCGAGTTGAACTGATCAGCCAGAACAGCTGGCCCCGCCCAAAACGCAGAACTTGGCGCAATGAGGGTGGTTCAGATGCACGTCCGCCTCGGCCTCGGCCAGGGTATGGCCCATCTCGAACTCGGGCTCGTAGGGCAGCAGGGTGCAGGCCAGGACAGCAGGTTTTTCGGACCCCTTGCGTTTGACCACCATCCGGGCGCTGGCGCACATGACGTCGTTGGGGGATTTGTCCAGAATTCCCCAGCAAGCAGAGGTGATTTCGGGAACCTCGACAGTTTCGTCCATTTCGGGGAACAGAACGGTCCGAGCCGGGTTCTGCGGGTCAATGTCAAATCCGTGCTCGGCAAAGAACCTGGCATAGCCCGCACGGCTTTCCGCATCTGAATCCCCCCAGACCGTGCGCCCGGCGATGGCCATGTTGAATCCGTGGTCGCGCAACCATTCCATCCCGGCCAGGGTTTTGTCGAAACTGCCGTCGCCGCGTTCTTCGTCGTGCAGGGCCGGGCGGAAGTGATCGACCGAAATGCGCAGAGTCAACATGTGGTTGAATTCCTTTTGCAACCCCAGCAACCCTTCGCGCATTTTGCGGCGCATCATCGGTGCCATTGCGTTGGTCAGGATCAGAACCTTGTACCCGCGTTCCAGCGCGGCGTGTGTCATGTCGATCATGTCAGGGTTCATGAACGGCTCACCGCCCGTGAACCCGATTTCGTGCACGGGCCAGTTGCGGTCTTCGATCTGATCCAGGTAGTTCCGGACCTCGTCAGCCGTGATGTAAACCAAGGCGTCATTGGTCGGGCTGCTGGCGATATAGCAGTTCACGCATTCGATATTGCACAAAGTGCCCGTATTGAACCAAAGGGTTTCGGGCCGTGTCAGGGAAACCTTTGCGCGGGCCTGGCCGTCAGCTGTCACCGATTTGTTTTGAAACTTGCCGATATTGGCAAGCTGAGGGGCGTTGTCTTTCATTCCCGCATCCGGTTCTTTGAGGTCGTCGATCTGATCTAGCCCTTTGTCGCGGATTTGGTAAGGGTGACGCAGCGGTTCTGACAGAGTTTTGAACAGAGTGATTTCTTGCCGAATGGTTGCGCTAACATTGGACATGCCGGAAGGGGCGAGGTAAGGACAACTCATGGTTTCACGCGTCATACCAGTTGATCCCTTTGATCTGATCATTTTCGGCGGCACCGGCGATCTGGCGCAGCGCAAGATCCTGCCTGCGCTTTACCGTCGCTTTTGCGCCGGGCAATGGCATGAGGATGCAAGGATTATCGCCGCCGCGCGCGCGGGCCATTCCGCGGAAGATTTCCGACGGATGGTCGCAGAATCGCTTTGCAGGCATGCTGCGGTCTGCGCTTCGGAGTCCCAGGGGGTGTCGCGTTTTCTACAGCGGGTCGACTATGTCCCGCTGGATGCAGTATCAACCGAAGGATGGGATCTGCTGGGTGAAAAACTGTCACCCAACCGCGTGCGCGCGTTCTATTTCTCGGTCGGCCCCAGTCTGTTTGGCCCCCTGGCCGAGCGGGTCCGGGCCTATGATCCGGCAACCGAAGATACGCGCATCGTGGTGGAAAAGCCGTTCGGGCATGACCTGAACAGCGCGCGAGAGCTGAATGCCACACTGGCTGCGCATTTTGATGAAAGCCAGATTTACCGGATCGATCATTACCTGGGCAAGGAAACCGTCCAGAACCTGATGGCTGTGCGGTTTGGCAATATGCTGTTCGAACCGCTATGGAACAGCCAGTATGTCGACCACATCCAGATCACGGTTGCGGAAACCGTCGGCATCGAAGGGCGCGAAGAATACTATGAGCGCGCCGGTGCGATGCGTGACATGGTGCAAAACCACCTGATGCAACTGCTGTGCCTGATTGCAATGGAACCCCCGGCAAAGTTCGATCCGGACGCGGTGCGGGATGAAAAGCTCAAGGTGATCCGGGCGCTTGATCCGGTGGAACCGCATCACATCGTGCGCGGCCAGTTTTCAGAGGGGCCGGACGGGCCGGGATACCGCGAATGTGTCGGCAATCCACGCTCGACCACTGAAAGCTACGTGGCGCTGAAGGCGCATGTCAGCAATTGGCGATGGGCGGGTACGCCGTTTTATCTGCGTACGGGCAAACGGCTGGTGGCGCGATCTTCGATTATCAATGTGATGTTCAAGGACGCACCGCATTCGATTTTCGGAGAGGAGGCCGGGCGTCACGCCAATGCACTGTCGATCCGGTTGCAACCCAATGAGGGGATCACACTGAAAGTGACGATCAAGGAACCGGGGCCGGGCGGGATGCGGTTGATCGACGTGCCTTTGGACATGAGTTTTGCCGAAGCGCTGGGGCCGGAAAACCAGGACCCGCCAGATGCTTACGAACGCCTCGTCATGGACGTGATCCGGGGCAACCAGACGCTGTTCATGCGTGGTGACGAGGTCGAGGCCGCATGGGCCTGGACTGATCCGATCATCGCCGGATGGCTGGCGCGTGGGGACGTGCCCAAACCTTATGACAGCGGCAGCACCGGACCGGGCGACGCCGAGCTGCTGATGAAACGCGATGGTCGCCGCTGGCAAGGAATAAAGCCATGAACATTCAGGAATATGCCGATCGGGAAATGCTTGCCATCGATGTGGCAAACGCGTTGGCGGGTGAGCTTGAGACCGCTTTGTTGCACAACGACACGGTTGCGTTGGCTGTCCCCGGCGGGACAACACCGGGGCCGATTTTTGACAGTCTGTGCGCCGCTGATCTCGAGTGGGACCGCGTGCGCGTTCTGCCTACGGATGAGCGCTGCGTACCGGCTGATCACGAACGTTCGAACGAACGGCTGATCCGGGAGAGACTGCTGACCAACCGGGCATCCGTGGCGCAGTACATTCCACTTTATGTACCGGGCGCAGAGCCTGAAGCGGCTTTGCCAGAGGTTGAATCGCTGATCGCGCCGGTACTGCCATTGTCGGTTCTGGTCCTCGGGATGGGCGAAGACATGCACACGGCCTCATTGTTCCCCGGAATGGACGGGCTGGATAAGGCCCTCGACAGCCAGGCGCCGACCCTGATCGTTGCCCGGACCGATGTTCAGCCAGAGCCCCGGATTTCTTTGACGGCCTCTGTTCTGGACGGGGCTTTGTCGAAACACTTGGTCATCTACGGGCAGGCAAAACGAGACGTTTTGGAAAAGGCCATGTCGATGCCGCCGGAAGAAGCACCGATCGCCGCCGTTCTCAGTGGCATGACGGTTCATTGGGCGGAGTGAGGCAATGCAGTTGAATGCTTTGAAGGCGCTTGCAGCGGCTGACCGCCGTATCGTCGATTTGTTCGCAGAGGATGCAAGCCGGGCCGGGTCGTTTTCAGCGTCAACCGGGGATATGCTGTTCGATTATTCGAAAACGCAGATCGATGAAGACGTGCGTGCGGCGCTGCTGCAATTGTGCGAAGATGCCGGGCTAGCGACGCGGCGCGACGCCATGTTTGCCGGGAAAAAGATCAACGAAACCGAAGGGCGCGCGGTGCTGCACACCGCCCTGCGCAACCTGGATGGCGGGCCCGTCGAGGTGGACGGTCAGGATGTCATGCCCGGGGTTCTGGACACGCTGCAACGGATGCGCGTCTTTGCCGAGGAGGTGCGTGGCGGCGCCATTGTAGGGGCAGGGGGCAGTTTCACCGACGTGGTGAATATCGGCATCGGGGGATCCGACCTTGGCCCGGTGATGGCCACGCACGCACTGGCCCCTTATCACGATGGTCCGCGGGTGCACTACGTCTCGAACGTGGATGGGGCCCATATCGCTGATACGTTGCGCCAGCTGGACCCGACACGGACGCTGGTGATTGTCGCGTCGAAGACATTCACCACGATCGAAACGATGACCAATGCGCGCACGGCCCGCGCCTGGATGTCCGAAGGCGGAGGTGATCCGTCCCGCCAGTTTGCGGCCGTATCCAGCGCGCTGGACAAGACGCAGGCCTTCGGCATTCCCGAGGCGCATGTTTTTGGTTTCGCCGATTGGGTGGGCGGGCGCTATTCGGTCTGGGGGCCGGTCGGATTGCCGATCATGATTGCCGTCGGTTCGAATGCATTTGATGCGTTTCTGCGGGGCGGGCAGGCGATGGATCTGCATTTTCGCTCGGCGGATTGGGTTGAAAACATGCCTGTGATGCTGGCGCTCGTCGGTATATGGCACCGTCAGGTTCTGGGTTGCACCAGCCGGGCCGTGCTGCCCTATGATCAGCGTCTGTTGCGTCTGCCCGCATATCTCCAGCAGTTGGAAATGGAATCGAACGGCAAATCCGTAGCGATGGACGGATCTTCGCTGGCCGTCCCTTCGGGGCCGGTGGTCTGGGGTGAGCCGGGCACCAACGGTCAGCATGCATTTTATCAGCTGATCCATCAGGGCACGGATGTCATTCCCTGCGAATTCATGGTCGCCGCCGAAGGGCACGAACCCGAGTTGACCCACCATCACCGCCTGCTTTTGGCCAACTGTCTGGCCCAGTCAGAGGCTTTGATGCGTGGTCGCTCTTTGGATGAAGCCCGTGAGCGTATGGCGGAGAAAGGCCTTGATGGCGACGAACTTGATCGGCAGGCGCGACACCGGGTGTTCCCGGGCAACCGCCCCTCTACAACGCTGATGTATCCGAAACTTACACCGTTCGTTCTGGGGCAGATTATCGCGCTGTACGAGCATCGCGTGTTTGTCGAAGGCGTTCTGCTTGGCATCAATTCCTTTGATCAGTGGGGGGTGGAGTTGGGCAAAGAGCTTGCCAACTCGCTTGGTCCTGTCGTGGAAGGTGTTGCGAGCGCTGAAGGTAAAGACGGATCAACAGCCGCATTGGTCGCCTATGCGCTGAAACACTGAAACTAAGAGCGAAAAAATGCCGCCCACGGCCGTGTTGGGCTGCATTCTTTTATTGTCAGACAATTAAATGATTGGCAGGGTTCTTCCGTAGGAAACGACTGTATTGACGCGTCGGGTCACACCCCAAGCCGTCAATGCAAGATGGATAAGGCAGAGGCCATCCAAGGTCTCGCCAAGGACGGGAGGATGTCCATGCTAGGACAGATGATGACGCAGCCCTTGCTGGTTTCGTCGCTGATCGATCACGCAGAGCGCTGTCACGGCCAGACCGAGATTGTCTCGGTCGAAACGGACGGAACGGTCACTGACACCAACTGGTCCGAGATTGCCGTGAATGCCCGACGAATGGCGTCGGCCTTGACGAATCTGGGGCTGGAACCGCAGGACAGGATCGGGACACTGGCCTGGAACAATCGGCGGCATCTTGAGATCTATTTTGCCACCTCCGGTGCGGGCTTTGTCTGTCATACGGTCAATCCCCGCCTGTTCCCCGAGCAGCTGACCTTTATCATCAACCATGCCCAGGACAGGGTGTTGTTCTTTGATGCGACGTTCATTCCGCTGGTCGCCGCGCTGCATGACGCTTTGACCGAGGTGCAGCATTTTGTCCTCATGGGGCCTCGCAATGAAGAGGCTGCGGCTCAGATTCCCGGCCTGAAATTCTATGACGAGTTGCTGGAGACCGGGGATGCAGGTTTCCAATGGCCCGATCTGGATGAAAAGACGGCCTGCGGTCTGTGCTATACGTCGGGAACCACGGGCAATCCAAAGGGCGTGTTGTATTCCCATCGGTCAACACTGCTGCACAGTTTCGCATCGAACACACGGGATGTGATCGGGTATTCAGCGATGGATGTTGTCATGCCGGTTGTGCCGATGTTCCACGTCAACGCCTGGGGGTCGCCCTACGCCTGTGCCATGTCCGGATCGCGGCTTGTGTTGCCTGGACCGGATTTACATGGTGAAGCGCTGGTCAACCTGATCGATACCTATGGCGTGACATTGGCCATGGGCGTGCCGACCATCTGGCAAGGCTTGCTGGCCCATGCCGCGGCATGCGGAACCGAACTCAAAAGCCTTGAACGCACGGTTATTGGCGGCGCTGCGTGCCCTCCGTCGATGATCGAAACGTTCCGCGAAACCTATGGCGTTGACACGGTCCACGCCTGGGGCATGAGCGAGATGAGCCCGCTGGGCACGACGAATTACCCATTGGCCAAACACCTGAAGCTGCCACCGGAAGAACAGCACAAGATTCGCCTGAGTCAGGGAAGACCGCCCTTTGGGGTCGAGTTGAAAATCGTGGACGAAGATGGGAATGATCTGCCGCATGACGGTGAAACCCAGGGTGACTTGCTGGTGCGGGGCCACTGGGTTCTGGACAGCTACTTCCAGTTGCAGGATCAGAATCTGTTGCAGGATGGCTGGTTCGCCACCGGGGATGTGGCCACTTTGGACCCGGATGGCTACATGACCATTCGCGACAGATCCAAGGACATCATCAAATCCGGTGGGGAATGGATCAGTTCGGTCGAGCTGGAAAACATCGCCGTGGCCCACCCCCAGCTTGCGACGGCCGCCGTGGTCGGTGTTCCGCATCCGAAATGGGATGAACGCCCCTTGCTGGTTGCAGTGAAAGCCGACGGTGAAGAGCCCGGCGAAGAGGATTTGCTTGCCTTTTTCGAAGGCAAAATCGCCAAGTGGCAGATCCCGGACAAGGTTGTCTTTGTCGATGCGCTGCCACTGAGCGCGACCGGAAAGGTATTGAAACGCGAGCTTCGGGCAGAGTTCGGAGACGCCCTGACAGGGTAGCGCGTGCGGATCTTGGAAAAATGGCTCCGGCGGTAGGGATCGAACCTACGACCAATTGATTAACAGTCAACTGCTCTACCGCTGAGCTACGCCGGAACGGTTCGCGCCGTATAGCAATCCGGTTTCCCAACGTCCAGAGGGTGCGTGTGTTTTTCAACGAAAAAATCCGGCAGAAACCGATGCGATTTTGAACGGCAATGCGGGTTTGGACGAAAGGGGAATTTGGCTCCGGCGGTAGGGATCGAACCTACGACCAATTGATTAACAGGCACCGCCGGATGCGCCTGCGCTCAAGCGGTTAGTGGAGGGTTCCGGGTTGCTTTGACCGCTATGTGACCGGCCTGAAATCGTCAAACAATGCCCTTCTGCCCGCATTCCCGCCCACCGTTTAAACGATCAGGCACCTTTGGGCGCGAAGGCGATACCCTTGATTCCCTTGCCAACTTGCCTGCCAGGTGAGAAGGTTCGCCTATGAGGAACACGAACGTACCAAGCAACAATCCTGAGTATAGGAAGCGCAAGCGGGTTCAGAAGGAGTTCAAGGCTCTGCTTGAGGCCGAGGGGCACGGGGTGCTTTTCAGCCCCGCAACAAGCGCGCTGCCTGAAAAGGCGAGGGCAAAGCAGAATCTCAAGCGAACCAAGCTGATCCTCGATGCCATCAAGTATGGCCTACAGGTTCCGCAGAGTATGCGGGATGAGGTCAACCAACCGCCCGACGAGAATCCGAAGGTGCCGGTCGAAAACGACGACGGCAAGGCGCCCTTCGGGCAGGACGACGACGATGGTTCGGAAGGAATCCCGGTTTAACCTCGATTGTCGCGGTGCTCGTTGTCGATGCCCCTGCGATCACCCAGGCAGCACCGCGAGAGACGCGCAGAGCGCGGCGCTAAGGCGGTGTTCTGCGTTGCGCCCCTGTGCATGTAGGGCAGCGCGCGATAACCGAGTTATACGCCCAAGCCACGCGCTCTGGGATCGACAAGACCGTGGGCCGTCTTGGCCCAGTGCGACGGCGCGACCACCAACTCGACCACGGCGATGCCGAGAGCGATAGCGTGCAGGAAGGAATAGGCGGGTAGCGCGAGCGCGTCACGCACGGGGCGACCGGCACGGCGTGCCGCAACGGCGAAGACAGCGACGCTCAGGGCGTATCCCGAGAACAGCATGACGGCGAGCGGCCCGTGAGGATCGTTCGCGGCGACGGCCACGCCCACCGGGTGGGACGCGATGCAGATCAATTGAACGGGCAACTGGACAGCGAGGGCGATCCGATCACGCAGGCGCGGCGCGCGAGGCAGGATGCCGTGAACCAACGTCGTCTGGCAGAACCCCTTCATCCACCTGGATCGTTGTTTCACCCATGCGGTGATTGATACCGGCGCTTCCTCGCCCGTGACGGACAGGACGACCGACGAGGTGTAACCGGCACCGGCCAGCCTAACTGCAAGATCCGCGTCCTCGGTGACGTTGTGGGCATCGAACGCACCGACCTCCATGAGCGCTTCGCGGCGCAGATACTGCGTCGTGCCGCCAAGCAAAAATGGCATCCGCATCCCGGACAGAAACGGCAGCACACCCCGGAACAAGACGGCATACTCGAGCGCCCATAGCCGCGTGACCAGAGGCCCGGCGTGATCACATGCAAGCACGCCCTGGACGACGGCGCAACGAGGGTCAGCCAGAAGCCGGGCAACGGCGCGCTTCGGCTGGTCAGGAGCTGGACGGTCCTCCGCATCGAACACCACGACAACCTCGCCCCTGGTATGCAGGAGGCCGTAGTTCACGGCGCGCGGCTTCGTGCGCGGCTTGCCATCCGGGACGACGAGGATGCGATACGGCCAGAAGTCGAGCGCCGCGCGTGTCTCCTGGTCGTCTTCCTCGACAAGCAGCACGATCTCGGGCGATGGGTAGTCGAGCGCGCGCATCGCGCGGGCGAGTTCTGCAATCACCGACGGCTCGCGGTAGACGGGCAGCAGGATCGTCAGGGACGGCCAGCGGTCAGGTTCTGGGTCGTCGCGATCCCTCCACCCAACGAGGGCGGCTGCGCGTAACATGAGGACCGCTAGGAAGCAGGGCACGAGTGCCCAAGCAAGGGGCGGATAGATCAGGGGCGACGCCGCCACGATGAACAGCGGCGCGGCAACCCAAGGTTCTTTGATCGACCGGGCAGACAGGTGCTCTGGAACGGAAGAAGCCGCCCAGTGGGCGGCTTCGTCGATCTGTTCGAAGGTCTGGTGTTTCATCCTGTCCACACCTCGCCAAGGTCGGACACGTCGCGGATGGTGCGCTGATCGCCGGGACGCATCCGGCGTGGGCGGGATGACACGGCAACGCGCTTCATCTCTGACCGCGTGCGCGCCCGTGCGGCGATCTGGAGGGCCTGAGAGTAGGAGGTGCAACGGATGCAGTAGAGGGCGCGACCGTTTCTCGCCTCGCCCCAGCCGGACAGGAACGTGTCCTGCATGTTGACGAACCAGGTCATGCGGCGACCCTCCAGCGGCTGGCGGTGCGTCGAGCGACGCCCACCTGCCATTAGACGCCTGCGGGCGTCGCGACGGCGCGCCCAATGTAGAAGGCAGGCGTGCAATCGCGCCGGAGCGCATCGCGCATGGGCGTGCCGATGCGGTAGACCCTGACGGTGACAGGCTGGTCGGTCTCGCGTGCGAGTGTCGATGCTTCGGACAGGGCGAGTTTCGTTGCCGCCGCAAGGCAGTCGCGAGTGTCAAAGATGGCGTCAGAAATCAGGATGCGAAAAGTCATGTGGGTTCTCCGTTGCTAGAATCAGAAGGCCCGCCGAGTGGCGGGCCTTGGGTCTGGTTGAATGAGGGGTAGTCAGGTTGCCGCGAGCAGGAGGAGCGTCAGCCACCCGACGCCTTCGACGATGCCTCGGAACACGCGCCAGAGGCGGCGCAGCCATGACAGGTGCGCAGGCGTCTGCTTGTCTCGACCGAGAGCGGCGACGGCTGCGGGCACGGACACGCGGAACCACTCGCGCTGATCGCTGACACGGTAGCGGGCAAGTGCCGCGTGAGCGTCGCGCTCTGCCGCCCGCACGTCGTCAACCGGCCACGCCGCCGCAACAGCGTAGGGCGCTGGCGACCCCGTGTCGTGCAACTCGGCTGCGCGTTCCTCTGGCGTCCTCGTCGTTATGCCGATCTTGCAGAGACCGGGCATCGCCGGGTTGGTCAGGACATACAGCCAACCCGGTTCGATCACGTTCAGCGCCATCCGAGGGCACTCGCAACGGCACCGGGCAGATAGCCGATCTGGCTGCCTTCGCTCAGATAGATGACGACGCGGGACTGCGCGTCGAGTTCGGCCAGCCGAAGTCGCGCCTCCACCACGTCGTCGGTGTCCTCCACCGCCTCGGCCAGAAACTCGTCGATCTCCTCGCGCTCGTCGGCGTGCATGTCGAGTGCGACGATCTCGGAAAGGCCATATTCGAACGGCCAGGACGGCTGCTGCGCAAGGCGCACCTCCGCATCCTCACCGTGCAGTTCGCGCAGTTCCTCAAAGGCAGTGATCAGGTCAGAAATGGTCATGGTCATGTCTCCGTTGATGATGGGGCGCGGCCTCCGGGCCGCGCGGGTTCGATCACTTGCAGGCGGCGACGAGCGCGTCCGCGCGGGTGGTGTCCGCGTCATGCGCCGGGATGCGCTTCACGCCCTTGGGCATCAGCAGGAAGTATTTGCCCGCCTTGCGCTCGACGCCCAGCCCAAGCGCGCCCATGTCGGTGCGCAGCGCGGACGAAACGGTGTCCTTGTTCCAGCCGAGCGTTTCCATCAGTTCCTCGATGGTCGCGCCCTTCGCCAGCGCCTCAGCCATAAGGTGCCGCTTGCTGCCTGCCTTCGTGGCTTTGACGTCTTCCGGCTTGCCGGGTTCGAGCATCACGCGGTCGGGCAGTTCGCGCGGCTTCCGGGCCTTGGGTTCCACTTTTGCCTCGATGCCTTCGGCCATCAGATCGAACGCAACGCGGATGCCGTCGTCGGCCAGCACCTGTTGCACCGGGCCTTCGCCGTTGACGCCTTCGTCCGTGATCACGAGCAGCGCCTTCTTCGAGAGGGACGCGACGACGCCTTGCACCTGCTTCTGGGTCAGGCCCGTGCGCTGCGCGATCTCGGGCACGTCGCCCCACGTCATGTTGTCGGCCAGCATTGCGTTCAGGGTCTCTGCACCATTCGCGTCGATCCCGCCGTCCAGGTAGGCGACGAGGACGCGCTTCTCCATCGCGGTCAGCTTCGGCGGCTGCGCCTCGATCATCGCGACGAGGTCGGCTTTGGCGACCTTTTTGAGCGCGGAAGCGGTCAGCGGCTTTGCCAGCATGTCGTTGAGGGCAGGCTTGGTCAGGGTGTTGAGGTCGGTCATGTCTGTCACTCCGTTGATGCGTTCCCGAAACGTTCCGGGCATAACTGAGTTATCGGACCTGTCCCCGGCGCTGCTCAACCGGAGATTGAGGCGCTTCCTGTTGTTTGTTTGAGACACCAGACTTGCCAATCGACTCCTGAGCAGGCGCGCAGTAGGGTGCCCTAAAACGAATTGTTGAGGGGAAACAGGCGGATGGCACTACTGCATGACAAGGTGGCGCAACTACGAGCCAAGCGGGGGCCGATGCCCGATGCGCTGCAAGGCGTGACGAAGGACCGGATTCGCGCAGTCCTGCAATACCTCGACCTTGGGTCGAACGCCGACTTGGTCGATTGCACCTTCGCCATGCTCGACGATCAGACGGCAAGCTGGTTCACGAAGGCCCCCAAGGGGGCAACCATCGCTGACGGGGCATCGACGGCGCACCTCGCCTGCCACATTGGCATCCTGCAACGGGACAGCGGCAAGCTGGATCGTGAGGGGCGCGACTACTGGATCAAGCCGCTTCGCGAGTTGGGCGGGTTCGAGGCGATCACGCTTGAGAATGGCGAGTTCATCCCCGGACACGTCAAGGCGAAGTCGCCCAACTCCTGCTACCGCCTAGACGAGGCGCTGAAGGCGGTCCTGAAGGCCCCTGACGATGCGTGGCGGGACATGCTGGCCGAGTGGGCGCGGGACGACGTGTCGCGCGAACGGCGAGCGTTCCAAGCTGAGATGGCAGAAGCCGCGCGCAAGCTGGTCGACTCCGGGCACGCCCACCTGATCAAGGCGAGCGTCGAGAATTACGCGCCGCGCTTCCTACCTGGCTACCAACTGCTCTACGTCGATGATGCGGACTGCGACCGCATATCGGACGCCGAGCGCGCCAAGATGGCCGAGGCAGGCGTCGCGCTGACCTTAGAGGACGCGATGCCCGACGCGCTGCTCTGGAACCCGGAAACGGATCACCTGTGGGTGATCGAGGCGGTGACGAGCGACGGCGAAGTTGATGCCCACAAGGTCGCGCAGATGAACCGACTGGCCGAGCGTTGCGGCAAGGCGGGCGTCGGGTTCACGACGACCTACCGGACATGGAAAGAGGCAGCAGCGCGCCAAGGCAAGCACCAGAACATCGCCTACGACACTTTCATCTGGATTCAGGGCGACCCGGCAAAGCAGTTCAAGGTGACTGGCTAGAGCAGGTCGTCCATTGTCGTGTCACCGCGCCCAAGCGCCTCCAGCTGGTCGCGGCTCGGGTAGTGCAAGTTGCGCAGGTCGGTAGCGTTGACCTGCGTATGCCCCGAAAAGATGCGGAAATACTGATCCACGGCGTCCGAGTTCAGGAAGGCCGCAAGTCCCTTGGCAAGGTCGAGCGGCAGTCCTTCGCCGTTCTCGTGGAAGTAGTTCAGGTGGTTCTCGAATCCGGCGCGTTCGCCATCGTAGATCGTCGCTACAAGGCGGCGCTTCTCTTCCTTGGCCGTGAACCGTTTCGTCAGGACGAAGATACCCGCAGGGGTGATCAGCTTCGCCGTGTCGTCGTTGTCGGCCAGTGCGTTGTGCTTGCGGAAGTTTGGGATCGGCCATTGGATGCCCCCATCGTGGAAGTGCTGGGGGTAGATCAGCGGCACGGTATCGGCACCCGGCTCCTTGCGCAGGTTGTCGCGCGTTCGGAAATCGACGACGCGCCCGGTCGAGACCTTGATACCCAGATCAGCCAGCACGCAGGGGAGCGCCTGAACGCTGTCGGCAAGATCGTTGCCCGACACAGGCAGGCGGATGAAGGCATGGCGATCAGACGGGCGCACAATGTCCGAGAAGGGCACGTTGCGCGCCTCTGTCTCGTCCGTCGATAGGGCAACGTCACCTTGTTCAGCGCCCTTGCGCACGCGGAAGATCATGTTCTCCTGCAACACGTCGTCGTCCTTGAACGAGGATCGCCGGGACTCGAAGACATGCAGGTTGGCGATTGCGGACCCCGAAAGCAGGATGCGGCGGAACGGCTCGTAGTAGGACCCGTTGCAGAAGGAGCGCGGCGTGATGGCGACAATCTCGCCACCATCTTCCATCTGTCCGAGGGCAACGGCGACGAAGGCGGTGTAGAGGTTAACCGTTTCAATCCCAAGGGAGCGCAGGCCTAGCCGCCATTCCGAGGTCTGGTTGATCTTGCCGTAGGGCGGGTTGAGGATGGCGCAGTTATAGGCGCGCTGCTCGCGTAGCAGCGGCTCTGCGGAATGCAGGATATAGTCGTCTCGGATGACCCGGCTCGTGAAAGCGACGCCTGCGCTCGCGCATTGATCCGCGCACGCGGCGAGTGTGCCGTCGAGGATCGAAGCAAGTTGCTCGTCCACCTCGTAGCAGGTCACGTCAATCGACGCAGGGCGCACGTCGCGCCCAAGTGCCTCAGCGACAAAGGCGGCTGTCAGCGCCCCCATTCCTGCACCTGCATCGAGGAGCCGAACGTCCGGCGGCAGCGTATCGAACATTCCAGCCATGAAGGACGCGATGCGACCGGGCGTCATGAACTGGCCGAGTTTCGACCGCCGCTTGGGGTCGAGGGTGGGCGATACTTCGAGGCGGGTCTGGTCGATGGATTCGAGGAGCAACTGTTCTTCCTTTGTTTTTGCCCATCATCGCATCAACGCGCGACTCTGCCAACCGTCCACGTCGCTGGCCAGCACCTTGAATATTCCAGGTTCCACCTTGTTCTCGCGCTGACAGAACCGGTGGTTGTCCAATAACGTCGCAACGAAGGCGATTGCGAAAGGAGAACACGATGCCTGAATGGCCGGAATGGATGAGTCCCGAGGTGGCCGCTTGCTACCTCGACACGTCGGCAAGCACCCTCGCTGACTGGCGTTTCAAGGGAAAAGGGCCTACGTTTAAACGCGTGGGCAAGCGGATGGTGCGCTATCGGAAAGCGGACCTCGACGATTGGATGGAGGCGCAGGCGTGAGCGAGAAATCAGAATTCGCTGATGGCGAGAACCTGCGCCAATTCCTCGTCCAGGTGAAACGGGTTGTCGAATGGCTGCACGAGAACGGCGAGAAATACGGCCTGACCGAAAAGGTGAATGACGGCACAGTTTCTCGGGCATTGCGGGGCGAGCAATTCGATCACCGATTGACCGATGCTCTGGACGGCCTGCATTCCGAGGCGATGCGCGATCCGTGGAAATGGTGTGCGCCGCCTGAGACGGTCGAGGAATTGACGGGGTTGCCGTGGTGGCATGAAACGCTCAAGCCGGACGTGCCGCTCAACACCTGGAACCTGATGCGGAAGCGGCCATTGTCCGAGGATCGCCGCGCGAAGGCGCAAGGCCTGCTCGACGAGTATCGCGCGCGGCTCAAGGCCGTCTGCGACATGCACGCGGCGGACGCCCGTCTCAAGATGGCGTGGGCGGCGGACGTCGTGCATCCTGGCTATGACGATTGGGTGGAGGTTGATGGCTTGCCGCTGAACTACACCCAAAACCCCTGGGCCTTGCTCGACCTCGACGAGGAATGGGTTCTGCACGGTCGGGCGACCGCGACCAAGAAGATCGAGAAGACCAAACGACGCCGCGCGCCAGAGGGGATGCACACTGTTCTCCGGGACTTCGCCGCGACCAACAAAACCTCAGATGAACTCATCGAACTCACGGCGCGGGCGAGCGCATTGCAGGACGTGGACATGCTCCTGCCTGACGTTCAGGAGTGCAAGCTGTCCTACGAGGTCAACCCGGACGAGGACGACTATGAGGCGGCGCAGGCGATAGTCGATCAGGCGCTTCTTTCCGGGTTCGTCGATGCGATGGCACCCAAGTTTGCCCAAGGCGACACCTGGGATGTTCCGGTGTTCTCGATGTATCACCACCCGCTGTGTAATCCTGGGCTGAAACCGAACGTCGTGCGGCACACCTGGAACGGCCAGAACTACACGTCGGAGGTGGTAGAAAGTCATCGACCCAACTCGCCCAAGAGCGAAGCCGAAAAGGTGCTGGATCGCGAAGTGCAGCGAAAATTGGAAGGTTACGAGTGGAAAGTTGCGCTCCTGGACAAGATCGAGCGCAATAAATCCTAGAGACCGGCGACGTTGAAGATCAGGCGATGCGGGAACCGCTCCTGCCTCGCCTCGAACACTGTCGCGAAGAAATCAGAGAATTGCTTCTGCGTCATCCGCAGGCCCGCGTCACAACAGGCGCGGGTTGTGCGTTGCAGGATCGTCGCGGCGGTGTCGTCTGCCGTCAGTGATGCAACAACCTCCCGGCGGATGCGCGGGAGGTGGCGAGCTTGCTCTCTGAGGGCGCGACGCACCTCCTGCTCGATGACCGGGGTCATGCGTGATCCCAGGGGTTCTGGCCGGGGAACAGGGCGCTCATGGCAATGCGGCGCTGCTCGTCGTCCACGGCGGTCATGAACCAGCGGTTCGCTTTGGCGCGGTCGTTCAGTGCCCCCATGCGGTGCAGGCATCCGAGCGCCCATTCCACGAAGGACGGTTCAGACGGCGCGCCGGTCAGGCGGGCCTTGGGTGCGAAAGCAGCGGGCGAGGCAACGGCAAGTTGGGTCATGGTCGGGTCTCCGTTGGGTGGTTTCGATCAACATACGATCCGCCACCGGGTTGGCTCGACCGGGAAAGGAGGTGGATTCTGATAACTTGGTTATGCGGAAGGCGGTGCCCTGCGCCGGTATTCGTGCGCGCCTGCGTGCGCGCGCGTACGCAGAATAATCATCAACCCTGTATCGGTGATCTCGATGATTATCCTGCGGCGCGATGTGGGAGGTTGCCTTGCAGGGTGCAGGGCGTGCAGGGTGGTCAATGAAACCAGTGGTTTCGTCGGAAATCCTGTGCAGGGCGCGTGCAGGGAACCGGCAGTCCTGTATGATCTACCAGAAACGATCACCACGGTTCGCGCGCGTGCGCGCACGTAAAACGCGCCTCACTCTGGTTCACCCGCTTCCTGGGCAAGCGCACGCGTAACACCGTCTTTGCCCCTGGCACACGCGGTTCTCTGTGCAGAGGGCGACCGCCTATCGAAACCGACCCCTAGTCATCCTCGCAGAGCGCGGGCGTGAAGGCAGTTTCGGTCGCACCCCTACCACGACGCCTAAAAACGCGAGACGCCGCCTTGCGCCCAAGCAGCGCCGCGCTCTGACGGCATTGCTCGCCCATGCCCGCCGTCGTCCGTCGTCGATCCCAGCCAAACCGCCGGAGGTAGCAATCAAGATTCGGTCAAAACGGCGTCCGCGTTTGCCCAACTGCTTGAGCGGAAACGCGTCTCGGGGTGATGGCGCATCACTTCGCGGTTCGCCACCTGCTTTCGCGGTGTAACCGCGCCGGGGCGAGGTCTTATCGTCATGGCGACGATAGCACGGAGCAACCCCATGACGACACGACCCCGCAACCACGGGCGGCCAGCCTACAACGAGAACGATTCCACGGACGCCGTGACCGTCACCGACGACGAGGCGACGGCGATCCTGCAAGGTGCAGGCCTTGGCATCAAGCGCGTGACCCGGAACCCAAGCGGACAACTGACCGCGCAGTGGCGCAATGAGCCGACAGACGCGGACATCCTCCTGTCCGGGACGTTGGTCGAAGGTGCCGCCCATGCTTTCTGAGCGCGCGGTCAAGCGCCACGTCAAGACCTTTCAGGACCGCCCCGTCGCCCATGTGATCGAGAGCGAAACCGTCGATTACGACAACCGGTCCTTTTCCTTCTCGGTGTTCGGTCACGAAGATCCGAACGTCGTCACTTTGATCCTGGGCGGCAACGAGTTCACCCGGTCCCGCGCCTGCCTGACCGAGAGCATGGAGCGCGTCCTGCAAGCCATCAAGGAGGTGCCACCCGCATGAAGCATCCGAAGCCCTACGCCGACTTCTTCCTCGCCAACACCCATGCTTGGGAGGTCGATCCCGGTCATGAGGCGCACATCTATTCCTCCGGCGAGGACAGCTTGACCCCCTGGATCGCCGACGACGGCACGCTGCTGCTGGTCTACGCCTCGACCCGGAACGAACTCGTCGCCTTGCACAACGCCTCCGTAGGCGGCAACGACCCCCTGCGCGCCTGTGACCTTCCCGGCTGGCCGTGGCGCATCCTTCTGGACGATCTGCCCGCCGCCGCATCCTCGAACCGGGTGGCGTTCACGTTCCTCGGTCAAGAAGCCATCAAAACCGACCGGCCAGCGGCATAACCGAGTTATAGCGAGGGGCATTCCGGCATGATGATCAATCACCAAGACCCGCAATCCTGGTCGCGTGTAGGCCCTGACCGTGCGATGATGGGCAAGTCCCATCGGGATACTCCTTGTGCATCGTCAGTGGGCCTTCTCGATACGTCGGGGAGGCCTATCTGATGCCTGTCACCCCGTATTCCTCCCGCCTCGGCAAACCGCACAAGAACAAGAAGGAGCTGGCCGAACGCATCGACCGCAAGCTGCGCGCGATGCACCTTCACGCGGGGCACGCAGAATTCGATCCGGTCGAGATGATGGCGCTGATTGGTGCTGAGGCCTACGACGAGGGCGACAAGCACCTTGCGCTCGTCGCGTTCAAGGAGGTTTCGCAGTACGTCCGTCCGAAGCTGGCCGCGACGACCATCGAGCACAAGGAAGTGCCGCAGCCGCACAGCCGAACGCGCATCCTGGGCGCATTCTCCCGCATGGGGGTCAAGGTCGAGGCAAGCGACGCGTCCCACCTCGTGCAGGAGGTCATGGAGCGCGACGGCATCACCTACGAAGAAGCCGCCCTGGTCGTCGAGCAGGAAACAGGCGTTGAGGTTCTGCCGAACGTCGTCGCCATCCCGGCCATCGCAGGCCCGGAGGACAACGATTGACCTGGGTCGAACTTGCGATGGTCGCCGCAACCGTGGGCGTCGGTGCCCTGATCCTGTTTCGCTGACGCCCAGAGCGAGGCGCTGCGTGCGGTTCTCCGACCACGCCCCCACCCTGATAGGGCACGCCCCAACAACCGCCTTCGCTGACGCGCTCTGCGAGTTTCGGGGGCAACTGATTTTCTATCAGGCCCGGACGCCTGCGATCCTGGGCGGTTAGCAATTCGGGCGCGTCGTTTTGATGGCGCTTTGACCGGCAGTTTCAGGTCCAGCACCTCAGCACCTGATTATCCATCTTCAACCGCCCCCGGAGAAGGGTCCAACGTCGCGACGACCCGACCAACGGCGGGCGCGTGATCCTGGGCATGGTAGCGCGCCCGCCACCTGCACGAAGGAACCCCAATGGCAGAACCCATCTACATCGACGCGAAGGAGGCCCAAGCCAACTCGCGCGCATTCCAAGAAGCCGTCCGAAAGGCAGATGAACTCGGCGTGGACCTGAAACACGTCAAACCCGAGGATGCCGTCGTCGGTCTCGACAAGCGGCGCGATCCCGCCGCATACCGCGAGGCGAAACGCTGCGCCGAGGTGCTGGGCACCACCGTCACGTTCGCAGACCCCGAGGGCGACGCGAACGAACCGCCGGTGGCGCTGACCGGTGCGAACCATCTCGAAACGGACGATGCGCTTTACATCATCTCGGGCAAGGTCAGTCCGCGCGACTACCAGCGCCTGACGACCAACGCGCGGCAGGCCCTGAAACGGGTCGTGCCGCTGCGCTCCTGGGATGATGCGCCGGAACCCGTGATCCACGCGCTCAAGGCCCACTCCGCCGCATGAACGCGCTTGCCACCATCGAAGACGAGGCCTGGGACGACGAGCAGTTCGTTCCAGGCTCCCGCGCCGCCCTGGTCAATGCCGTGATCCTCAAGGCAGTCACAGACCTGTTCTCGGCCAATGTCCCGGAAACGGATCGTGCGGACGCCTTCGTCTTTCTAACCGCCGACACGGGTTCTTGGGCAGAAAGTCGGGCACACCTCTGCTGGCTCGTCGATCTCGACCCCGACCTGATGCGCGCCCGTATCTGGGACATCCTGAACGGCAATCGCGATGTGTCCAGCTTGACGCGGCGCGGCATCCCCACGCTGGACGCGGAACATGGGCGGAAGAATCTGGCCGTTGTGCGGCAGCAGGAAGAAGCGGCAAGGGCAGCAGCGCGCGTTCAGGCCGAACGCGCCCGCGAACGTCGAGAACGGGAAGCAGTGATACAGGAAGCGATGGACAGACAGGCGCGCGAAGAACTGGAAGAGGAGCGGCGCATCTTCGAGCAACGCTTGAAGGCGGCTGAAACCGAGGCAGGCCTACGCCCGCAGCAGCGGCGCAAGGTGGCGAAGGCAGAATACGTCGAGAGGGAAGGAATACCGCTCGGGCACCTGCTGCGCATCGACGATCCCTGGGAACCCGGCACCTATTGCACTTTCCTTGGGACGTTGCTGCCGAGCAAGTCGAACTCGATGGGCAGGGCGGTTGCCGCTGCGTGCTCGGAACACGGTTTCGTCCTGGCACACCACACCCGTTACAACCTGGATTCTCTGCGGCAGGCGGCGTCGATGTTGAACGTGGACCTTCTCTATCTCGACGCGGACGGCAACCCGGTCAGCTACTCGTCCGACGCCGTGACGGCACGGCTCAGGTTGCGGCACCCTCAACTCGCCGCATGATCTCGTCCGCGACCTGCTGAACCGTCGAGCGCAGGTCGGGGGTGACGACGTAATGACCATCCGTCCCGCCAAGGCCTTTGCCGACCTGAGTCAGGCGCTGCGTGTCGCTCACGCCCAATTCGACGGCGACGGTTTGCCACTCCTTCCGGCATTGCTTCGGGGTCCAGCGATCCGCGCCGCGCGTGATCGTCGGCAGCGTCGTCAGACGCCCGCCGGTCGGGCCGGTGAAGACAAACTCGTGCCGTCCGGTCATCGACTCCAGGCGCTTCAACTGCGCCACGGACCAAGACGACAAGGCAACCTCGCGGTAGTCGGTGGTCTTGGTCATCCCGAACCAAACCTTGCCCGCGTCGAGGTCTACTTGGTCCCAGCGCATCGCGAGCACCTCGCTCGGGCGCATCCCGGTCAACAGCGCGACCTTGAGCGCCGACTTCGGGATCACGGTTAGCTTGTCCACCTGCCGCCACCATGCCCGAATGTCGGAAATGCGCTCGACGGCGTTCTGCGCGCGCAGGCTCTGCCATCCCTTCGGCAATCCGATCCCGTCGCCTGCGGCGTCGATCACCATCGGGTGCGCCGTGACGGGCACCTCCTTCTTGGCAACCGCGTAGTTGAACAGCACCTGGACGGCCATGAAGAACATCTGCGCTGTGCGCCGCCCGCGCGTGCGGGTCAGGTTGCGCCATGTCTGCGAACACAGTTCCGGGGTGATGCTCGTGATCGGACGATTCCACCAGCCGCCCGGCCACTCGCGGGTGGCCGCATATGGACCATCTTTGCCGTAGGATTCCGCACCGCCGAGGTAGCGGCATTGCTGGACAATGTGCTGCTCCGCGCGACGCGCCTTCTCCGGGCCTTTCTCTTCCAGGATCGACGCGCGCTTGTGCTCTTCATACATTTTCCAAACCTGACCGACGGTCAGTTCATCGGCGCGGCGCTTCGCCTTGCCCTTGATGATCCGGCGCGCGGCTTGGTCGGAGAGGTCATCGGGACGCGCCTCGCGGATGCCTGCCATGATACGGGTATAGGTGCGGTCATCGTCTCCGAGTTGCTTCGCGCGGGGATCAACACCGCGACGGATTTCGGGCAGCAGAATGTCGCGCGCAACGGCGCGGGCCTCGTTCGCCTTGGTCACGTCGGCGCGCCCGATCTTCACGCGGATGAAGCGCCCGCCTGCTTCGCCAGCGGCATAGTATGTCTTGGTGCGTCGCCCGACTGACAGGTTGAACCCTGCAAGGTCGGTGTCGTGGACCCAGTGCGTCCCGGAATCCTGAAAGGGCAGGCCGTCAACGAGGGCCTGGGTGATCTTCTGGTGCGGCATGGCCGTCTCCATCGCTTTGACCGAATTTTGACCGGCTGGTCAGCGATGTTGTCGGTCGTTGTCGGTAGACAACTCAACCGGAAGTATCAGGTAGTGTTTTGATTTTATGAGGATATAACCAACATCTTGCCCATTGCGATGGTGACAGGGGCAAGATGTTTGGCTCCGGCGGTAGGGATCGAACCTACGACCAATTGATTAACAGTCAACTGCTCTACCGCTGAGCTACGCCGGAACTGAGGCGCATATAGCAACCCCGATTCCGGACGTCCAGTGGTTAAGTACGAGAACCATCAAAATTTTTTGCTGTTTTAGCAAACCCGTCGAAAAACAGATGAAACTGACAGTGGGCCAATGGGCGCCACTTTGTTTTTTCCTGTCAGATCAACGAGATGAGCGAAAACATTCCGCTCGGCCGCAGGCAGCAATGCCGATGGCGTATCCGTATAGATGCGCTCAGCCAGATGCCGTGCCGTGCCGTCTGCATCTTCCAGTGCGCTCAGGATCTGGGCCTCGCGGGTCTGGCGATGTGCAATCAGCCAGTCCAAACGTTCTGCAGGGCTGGTGATCGGTGCGCCATGGCCGGCGTGGAAAACCGACCAGTCTCGCGCACGCAGCCGATGGCAGGCAGCCATGAAGTCGGTCAGATCACCATCCGGAGGAGACACCAACGAGCTGGCCCAACCCATGACATGATCCGCCGTGAAACAGATGTTCTGCCAGGCCAGAGCAATGTGATTGCCCAGATGGCCCGGAGTGTGAATGACCTCAAGCTTCCACCCGTCGCCATTGATAAACTCACCATCCACCACTTCGACATCAGGGCGAAACGTGGTGTCGATGCCTTCGCCGCCGTCGGTCAGCCCCTGCGCGGCAAGATCGGTCATGACGGCGCTGCGCCCCGCCTCAGGCCCACCATAAGCATAAATCGTTGCCCCTGTGCGCGCCGCCAGCGGAGCCGCCAAAGGTGAATGGTCCACATGCGTATGCGTGACAATGATATGGCTGATCCTTTGATCCGGCGCCAACGACTCCAGAATTGCGTTCAGATGTGCCTCGCTTGCGGGGCCTGGATCGATGACGGCAAGGTCGTGATCACCCAGCAGGTACGTGTTGGTGCCACGATAGGTCATCGGAGAGGGATTCGGAGCCAGAATACGCCGCAAACCCGGATGCAGTTCCTCTGGCTTGCCGACGGGCGGATCGAAATCATCTGATGCCTGCATTCTGTGCTCTTTCTCTTGTCCGGGCAGCCCGTTAGGTTTAGCGCATGTCTTCGCACTGGCTCAAACCTTATATGCCTCGCAGTCTCTACGCCCGGGCAGCGCTGATCCTGGTTTTACCTGTGATCGTGCTGTTGCTGGTCGTGGGAAACGCTTTCCTTCAAAGGCATCTTGAGGATGTCACCGGCCAAATGACGCGCGCGGCATCCCGCGAGGTGATGCTGATCACGACAATGATCGAGGACGCGGAAACGCAACAACAGGCGCTGGCGTCGATTCGTCCGGATTTGCAGGCCCTTGAAATAAAGGCCAGGTTTCTGGGCGTCAACGAACGGCCCGAGATCGGCGCGCGGCGATGGTATGATTTCATCGCGCCGCAGGTCGAATCCGAATTGTATGCCAGATTGCCCAATCTTGACGCCGTGGCTTTGCCCAGCAGCAAAGAGGCGCGGGTCTATCTGAAGACGCATCTGGGGCTGCTGCAATTGACGTTCGATCGGCGCAGGTTGTCGCCCGCGGCCCCGCATCAATTGATCGTCACCATGGTGTTCTTTGCGGTCATCATGACGACGATCTCGTTTCTTTACATGCGGAATCAATTGCGCCCCATCACGCGCCTTGCTGATGCGGCCCAGGCATTCGGGCGGGGACGAATCGTTCCGTATTCACCCGGTGGAGCCATCGAGGTGCGCGCGGCGGGAAATGCGTTTCTGGACATGCGGTCCCGGATCGAACGCCAGATCGAGCAGCGGACGTTGATGCTGTCGGGTGTCAGCCACGATCTGCGCACCCCGCTGACGCGTCTGAAGCTTGGGCTGTCGATGTTGCCGGAAGACGAGGCCGCACCGTTGCAAAAGGATGTCACGGAAATGCAGTCCTTGCTGGATGCGTTTCTGGATTTTTCGCGTGGGGCTGCCGAAGGATCGGCGGAAGAGGTCCAGCCGGATGAATTTCTCCGCCAGATCGTGGATGACGCAAAACGGGCCGGTCATCAGGCAGAGCTGATCGCGGTCGAGGGGCAGGGGACGGTCATGATACGCCCCATGGCTGTACGCCGGGCGGTGGAAAACCTGATTGGTAATGCCATGCGCTATGGCAGCCGGGCCGAGCTGAGCCTGTTTCTGAACGCGAAATCGATGCGCATCCGCGTTGAGGATGACGGCCCCGGAATACCTGTCGACCAACGCGCCGAGGCGGTAAAGCCTTTCACGCGACTCGACCCGGCACGCAATCAGAACAAGGGCAGTGGCGTGGGCTTGGGCCTTGCGATCGTGGCGGATGTCGCGCGCGCGCATGGCGGTACTTTGCGTCTGGGCAAAAGCGAACGTCTCGGCGGGCTCTGCGCGGACATTATTATCGGACGATAGACCCCCTGTTATGTCTGCGCATTGGGTTCAATTTTGTTAATTTGTCTGACCATGGCATCCTGTCCCCATAGTTTTTTGCTTTTTGGGGGGCGCATAGGATGGTTATCGCAGGATTCGTGAAATTGGCCGAAAGGGGGTTTGTCGGGTGCGCGACACTTGCGGCCCTTCTGCCTCTTTGGCAGTGGTATGACGAAACCGATGAAAGACGGGTGGAGCGTCTGACCGGTTTTATCGGGGCAGGCGATACATGTCTGAAATGGTTGCGGTCCGACCTGATCGAGTCGTTGGCATCCGAGTTGTGGCATGCGTCGCAGCAAGACGTGGTGGATGGCGACGAGGATCTGGCACCTCTTCCGGTTCAGGTGCGTGCCAATATGGCGATATTTTGCGCTGAAATGCTGGACTATTTGCAGAATGACTTCGGCAAGTTCGATGAGCCTCTCGCCTATGATTATTACATGATGATCATGGATGCTTCGTTCTGGGTCGATCCTGCTGAATTCGAGACGTATTTGGAGGCGGTGCATCAAGATCCGGGCCTGTCCGGCAGTTACGAGGATTACAGCTTTGGTGGGCGCGACGGCTATTCCTATGAATGGCAAGTAACCCAAGAGGAGCTCGACGCCTATTTTGGGTTGGAAGATTCGGACGGATAAGCCAGCGCATCAACGTCCAGACGGCAACAACCCACCCGGATGTTTCGGCGAAATGGTAGGCCCGGAGGGACTCGAACCCCCAACCAAAGCGTTATGAGCGCTCTGCTCTAACCAATTGAGCTACAGGCCCGCCTCGGCGCCTTGGGTATCACGGTGAACAGCCGCGTCAAGCCTGACCGTTGCAACAAACGCCACAATCGACTAACCCGCCCGCAAAGCTTTCTTGAGGGATCGAACATGACAGCGGGTAAAAACGGAATCACCTATGCCGATGCAGGTGTGGATATCGACGCGGGCAACGCCCTGGTCGATCGGATCAAACCCGCCGCCAAGCGGACCAACCGCCCCGGTGTGATGAGCGGCCTGGGTGGATTCGGCGCGCTGTTCGATCTGAAGGCTGCCGGGTACCAGGACCCGATCCTGGTCGGTGCGACGGATGGTGTAGGCACCAAGCTGCGGATCGCGATTGATACCGGTGTCGTGGACGGAGTCGGGGTCGATCTGGTGGCCATGTGCGTCAATGACCTGATCTGCCAGGGGGCCGAGCCGCTGTTCTTCCTCGACTATTTCGCGACCGGCAGGCTGGATACCGATACGGCGGCACGGATCATCGAAGGGATTGCCGAAGGCTGTGCGCAGTCTGGCTGCGCCCTGATCGGTGGTGAAACCGCCGAGATGCCGGGAATGTATCCCGATGGCGATTTTGATCTGGCCGGTTTTGCGGTCGGTGCGATGGAACGCGGCGCAGAACTGCCCGCGGGCGTTCAAGGCGGCGACGTCCTTTTGGGTCTGGCCTCGAACGGGGTGCATTCCAACGGCTATTCGCTTGTGCGCAAGCTGGTCGAACTGTCCGGTCTGGGCTGGGACGCGCCATCACCCTTTGGTGAGAGCAACCTGGGTGAGGCGTTGCTGACGCCCACACGCCTCTACGTGAAACCGGCTTTGGCAGCGGTTCGTGCGGGTGGTGTGCACGCGCTGGCGCATATCACCGGTGGTGGGTTGACCGAAAATCTTCCGCGCGTGCTGCCCCAAGGGCTGGGGGCCCGGATCGATCTGGACAGCTGGAAGCTGCCCCCTGTCTTTGGCTGGATGGCGAAGACCGGCAGTATCGTTGAGGCGGAAATGCTCAAGACCTTCAATTGCGGAATCGGCCTTATCGTCGTGTGCGCCGCAGACAAGGCGGATGACCTGTCGGCCCTGCTGGCGGATGCCGGTGAAACCGTCGCTCGGATCGGTACCGTCACGGAAACGCCCGGCGTTGCTTATTCGGGCAAACTGCTGTGAGTCACAAGCGCGTCGCGATCCTGATCTCCGGGGGCGGATCGAACATGGTGTCGCTGGTTGACAGCATGACCAAAGATCATCCGGCGCGGCCCTGTTTGGTGCTGTCCAATGATGCGCAGGCAGGCGGGCTGAAAAAAGCTGCGGACCGTGGCATTCCGACCGCAGTGGTTGATCATCGCCCCTTCAAGGGGGACCGCGCCGCCTTTGAGGCCGAGCTTTTGAAGCCCCTGCAAGAGGCGCAACCCGACATTGTCTGTCTGGCTGGTTTCATGCGGGTGCTGACAGCGGATTTCGTGTCTCGGTTTCAAGGTCGGATGCTGAATATCCATCCTTCATTATTGCCAAAATACAAAGGGTTACACACTCATGCTCGCGCGATTGAGGCCGGAGATTCCGAACACGGCTGCTCGGTGCACGAAGTGACGGCGGCACTGGATGACGGCCCGATTCTGGGCCAGGCACGGGTTCCGATCCAAGCCGATGATACACCGGAATCGCTGGCTGCGCGGGTGCTGGTGTGGGAACACAAACTCTACCCCGAGGTGCTGCGGCGCTTTGCAGAAGGCAACAGGTCGCCCGTCCTGTTGCCGTGAACGCTCGGTGGGTGATTTACACCCGTGCAATAATCGGCCTATGGTCGTCGACAACGCTCGGGACGAGGACAAAAACGGGCAGGCACAAAAACAAGAGCGATACTAGTACGGCGCATGAAAACCCTGACGACGACGCAAGAGCTGGCCGATTTCTGCAAGGCCGCCGAAGGCTATCCCTATATTACGGTCGACACCGAATTCCTGCGCGAGCGGACGTATTACTCCAAGCTGTGCCTGGTGCAGCTGGCGGTTCCGTCCGAGGATGAAGACAGCGCTGTTCTGGTTGATCCGCTTGCCGATGGCTTGTCGCTTGACCCGCTTTACGATCTTTTCCGGAATGAAAGCGTGGTCAAGGTGTTCCATGCCGCCCGCCAGGACCTTGAGATTTTCTGGGTCGAGGCCGGCGTCTTTCCCAAGCCGCTGTTTGACACACAGGTCGCAGCGATGGTGTGCGGGTTTGGCGAACAGGTTGGCTATGAAACTCTGGTCCGGAAAATCTGCAAACAAGGCGTTGATAAGACTTCTCGGTTCACCGACTGGTCCCGTCGTCCTCTCACCGATGCTCAAAAAAACTATGCTCTGGCAGACGTGACGCATCTGCGCGGGATCTATGAATACCTGGCCGCAGAACTTGAAAAGACGCAGCGCAGCCATTGGGTTGCCGAAGAATTGCGGACGCTGACACAGCCTGCCACATATGACATCCGCCCTGAGGACGCATGGAAGCGGGTAAAGACGCGTACGAACTCAGCCAAGTTTCTGGCCGTAGTGCGGGAATTGGCGCAGTTTCGCGAAGCCTATGCGCAGGAAAACAACGTGCCACGGAACCGCGTATTCAAAGACGACGCGCTGATCGAGCTGGCATCGACCAAACCCAAAACACATTCGGATTTGGGCGGATCCCGCCTGTTGTTGCGCGAAGCCCGCAAAGGGGCGATCGCCGAAGGTATTCTGGCCGCAGTCCAGCGTGGCGTGAATTGCCCGCCCGACAAATTGCCCAAGGTCGACACTTCGCGCGACAAGCTCAAGGTCAATCCGGCGCTGGCTGACCTGCTGAGGGTTCTGCTGAAGTCCAAGACCGAAAGTTCAGGTGTGGCGGCGAAATTGATCGCCACAAGCTCGGACCTGGATCAGATTGCGGCCGGCGAGCGGGATGTTCCAGCCTTGTCGGGATGGCGGTTCGAGGTCTTTGGCGAGGATGCTCTCAAACTGTGCGAAGGAAAGATTGCCCTGGCGGCCAAAGGACAGTCGGTCAAGGTCGTGTCCCTGTAACGGCGCTTACCGGCGCCGTGATTCCAGTGCGTTTTGCTGTCCGACCACGCGGACCAGCCGAATACCTTGCAGTTCCTGATTCGAGATATTGATGGCGTCCGATACCATCCGAGTACGTTCCGACCCTTGCGGTGTCTCATAGCTGGGGTAGTTCACGCGGAACACAAATTCCAAAGTTCCGTTCTTCTGGTTTTCTTCCTTTTCAACAGGAACCAGACGCGCATTGTACGCCCCCTGTCGGACAGCCGTGCCGGACGCATAGATGATCGCGCCGGAGGGGGTCGGGTCGATGCGCAATTCGTCGATCTGACCAATTGGAATGCTGGTGTCTTCGGCATCGGGGCGTGAAAACAGACCGGTACCTTCGCTTTGCTTCGGAACCAGCGCGTCGGCGGCATTTGGGTCGGGCGGTGTTTCGGCTTCGACAGATCTGCTGGATCCGAACCAGTTTGACGGGTTCACCCGAGAGTCACGCCAGCTGCTGCATGCAGTCAGAGTCAGCGTGGCGATGATGAGAACGGACAGAGGTTTTTGCATGGACCCACAGACTTTCACACGAGTTCAGGCAATGGGTTAGCGCAATTTCTTCGCGTTGAAAAGCCACCGCGGGGGCTGGACAGTGGCCAGCGACCGGCTTAGGTCACAATTGTGAATGCAACCAAAGGATCACCGCATCATGGCCACGCCCGCCTTTGAAGAGATTGTCGAGGATTTCGAGTTTCTCGAGGATTGGGAAGACCGGTATCGCCATGTCATCGAGCAGGGCAAGGCGATGGAGCCGCTGGACGATGCATTCAAGGTTCCGGCGACAAAAGTGCATGGATGCGCCAGTCAGGTCTGGCTGCATCCGATGATTGAATCCGGCGTCTTCAAGTTCGATGGTGACAGCGATGCACTGATCGTGCGTGGCCTGATCGCTGTTCTTCGGTCCTTGTACAACGGTTTGCCCGTGGCCGAAGTTCCCAAAGTCGATGCGGGGGCTGAACTGGCACGCCTTGGGCTGAACGATCACCTGTCCGCTCAGCGCTCAAACGGCCTGCGGTCGATGATCGAACGCATCCGACAGGTCGCACAGGAGAACGCCTGACCTCATTTTGGGCGGTTTGCCCAGTCCGACAGCGTGTTTTCCAGATCGCCGTAACCGGTGAACCGGCGTTCGAATTCAAGCCCCATTCGGTCTGCGCATTCGCGCGCGCGTTCCGTAAGCTCTGGGCTGTCGATCTGGGCCTGATAGACAAGTTTGGTGTAATTGCCGAAATACATGTCACGCAGTTCCGGGTGGCGGTCCAGGCCAAGGGGCTTCCAGACAAAAGCGTCGAATTGCCGGGCCAGGAAATCTGTCAGATAGAACGCGGTTGTTTCGTCTTCTCTGCGGTCCTCAAAGGCCTGGTTTCCTTCGAAGAAGGAATAGCAATGGGGGCCCTTCACCATTTCGACCCCAAGTTTTTCGCAGGCGGCCTGAAGCAGCCCCCCGGTCCCGCAATCGGCGTAAACGATGTAGATCTTGTCAAAATTGCCCTGATGCCTGGCCACTGCGTCTTCCACGGCCTGGGTGATCCGTTCCGGGTGAACGTGCAGGATCGCCGGCAGGCAGGTCAGAGCCATGTGATCCCAGCCATTCCGTGTTTTGATGTCCAGTATTTCGCGCGCAAGAGCGCCGCAGGCAATCAACAGGATGCTTCCCTTGCCTGTATCGTCATAACCATTCGTGGTCAGGCTTGCATCATCTGGCAGGGATTCGTTTGACATCACTTGGTATCCTACGGGGCTGTTCCCATAGGAGGATGATTGCGGCCATTGGGCAAGCCCCGATCCGACATCTCATGTCAGGCTGCCGACGCATGCGCTTCGAACACGGTCAACAGGGGCCGGGCCAGCGGGCCGTACGCGGCAAGCCCATTCAACGTCAGTTCCGGAAACAGCGACTGGATTTCCTGCCGTGCGGCAGAACCGAGACTGTCCCAGATTTGCGCGCCGGGATGAAAGCTCTCGCTCAGGCAATCTTCGGCCCAGAGCAGCTCGTGGCGGTCGAACAGCAGGTGGATGTAGGTCACCACCCCTCCGGGCCGCAGCATGATGTCGGACCCGTTCACGAGATGTTTGGCAGGCGCCAGGGCTTCGCTATGTCCGGTGTGCAGCTCGAGACGCCAATCCCCAATCAGCATGCGGTGCTGTTGTGACACCATAAGGTCGCGCGTGTTTCCGATGGCGCCCGCTTTGAAAAGAACAGGCGCATGCGGACCCGTTGCCTTGACGGTTCGTCGCCCCATCCAACGCAGGGTTTGCAGCCCATGATCATGGGTTTCGATCCGGTCGCCAACGGACAGGGTATCAATCGGTCGTGCGCCTTGCTCGGTGCGGATCATCGTTCCGGGGGTAAAGCAGGGCACCAGATCCCAATCCTCACGACGGGATGTCAGGCCTGAATACCGGTTTCCGGCAAGGTTGTTGAGTGTGATCGAGCGGACAGGGCCAGCCTCCAAAGCGGCTTGGTCCGAATTGTCCGAGAATTCCGGCATCAGATAGGTGTTGCCATCCACATCCTGCGCCACAACTGCGGTAATCCTGGCAGTTGATCCGTCAAAATAGGTGATCGTGGCGTTGTAGACCGAAGTGCCATCGAATGTCTGAGGCGGCCCGCCATCGATCGAAAACCGATCATTGGCCGACATGTTGTTCATGTTGTAGTACGAACCCGGATTGCCGACTGCGCTCCAGGTGACGCTGTTGTGAGCCAGCGGATCGTCGGACCCGCCAAAGGTTTTCCCCACAAGCGCCGAAGCGTTTTCAGCTGTGTTGTTGCCTTCGAAACTGTCGATATCGGCTAGCTTGCCGAGCGAGATGGCTGTGAACGTAGTCGGCACGAGACCCCCTTGCCATGTGGATGCCTCGTTCTTTTAGACCTGCTTTGGTTTACAATTGGATAATCCGGATCTTCCGGTGACAAAGCGTTTCAGAATCGAAAAGGCCGCCCGGATTGGACGGCCTTTCTATCAGTATTTTCCGGGTCCTAGCCAGCCAGTTGATTGTGCTTGCGGCCCACGAATTCCTTGGCGGTTTCCACTGCAACAGCTGCGTCGCGGCAATAAGCATCCGCGCCGATGGCCTTGCCGAACTCTTCATTCAGGGGCGCGCCGCCGACCAGAACGATGTAATCGTCGCGGACGCCCTGTTCGACCATCGTGTCGATGACCACTTTCATGTAAGGCATCGTAGTGGTCAGCAGGGCCGACATGCCCAAAATGTCGGGTTGTTCGTTTTCCAGCGCTTCCAGATAGTTTTCGACCGGGTTGTTGATGCCCAGATCGACAACTTCGAAGCCAGCGCCTTCCATCATCATCGAAACAAGGTTCTTGCCGATGTCGTGGATGTCGCCCTTCACGGTGCCGATGACCATCTTGCCGACGCGCGGTGCACCGGTTTCGGCCAGCAGTGGCTTGAGAATGGACATGCCGCCCTTCATCGCGTTTGCGGCCAGCAGAACTTCGGGGACGAACAGGATGCCGTCGCGGAAGTCATGGCCCACGATGGTCATACCGCCAACCAGAGCCTTGGTCAGGATGTCATAAGGTGTCCATCCGCGTTCCAGCAGGATGTTGGTGCCTTCTTCGATCTCTTCCTTCAGGCCATCGTAGAGATCGTCGAACATCTGCTCGACCAGTTCGTCATCATTCAGTTCGGACAGGACGATGTCTTCTTCGTCGGACATGGGGTGTTCCCTGTGCTGGGCGGGCAATCGGCCCGTGGTGGCATTTTTTCCGTTTTGGCCAAAACGTCGCATCCTGACTGTGACGATTGCGACGTCGGTCGTTTCGGGACCGACCTATAAGACAAAAAAAGCGGGGGCTCGATAGAAAAGTCTGCAAGATCATCCTGCGGAGTTTTCAACTCGGTTCAATCCGTTGGTGATTTGGCGGGGCTTGCGCCAAATTGGCGCCCCCTCTATGTTCGGGAGGGAACAAAAGAAGAACAAGCTAACATGAACATCGCGCGGACGATCAAGGCAAGAGGAACAACGACGAACGAAGCTGGTCGGTTTGAACGTTTTGTCACCACGGCAACCGAAGACGGGTGGGACATTGAAGAAGAATTGCCGCCGCTGCGTACCGAGACACGTGAAGAGGTTGCGCGCAGCGCTATTGCTTACAACCGATCCCCTGACTTGCCCTTCGATCGGTCGATCAACCCGTACCGGGGATGTGAACATGGCTGCGTTTACTGTTTTGCGCGGCCCAGCCACGCGTATCTTGGGTTATCGGCAGGGTTGGATTTCGAAACCCGCCTGATCGCACGACCCAACATGGGACATGTTCTGCGCAAGGAATTGTCCGCCAGATCCTACAAAGTCGCGCCGATTGCAATGGGCACGAATACGGACCCGTATCAGCCGATTGAGAAAAAGCACATGATTACAAAGTCATGCCTTGAGGTTTTGAGTGCATTCAATCACCCGGTCGCAATCGTCACCAAGGGTACTCTGATAGAGCGGGATCTGGAGTTGCTTGCCGACATGGCAGGCCGGGGGCTGGTACGGGTTGGCATTTCGCTGACCACGCTGGATGCGGATTTGTCCCGCCGGATGGAACCAAGGGCACCGTCGCCACTTCGGCGGCTGCGCGTGATCCGAGCGCTGACGGAAGCGGGCATTCCGGTGCGCGTTATGACGTCACCCATCGTGCCGGGGCTGACGGATCATGAACTTGAAAGCCTGCTGGAAGCCGGGAAAGAGGCTGGCGCGGATGCCGCTAGCTGGATCATGTTGCGCCTGCCGCGCGAGGTTTCGCAGCTTTGGCAGGGCTGGCTTGCCGATCATGAGCCTTCGCGGGCGGAAAAGGTCATGTCCAAACTGCGGGAAATGCATGGGGGGCGGGATTACGATCCGCGTTGGGGGCACAGAATGCGGGGCGAGGGTGAGTATGCCGGGATCATCGCTCAAAGGTTTTTGAAGTCCTGCAAACGTCTGGGGCTGTCCGTAAGATCGGCCCCGTTGCGTTGCGACTTGTTTGCGGTGCCGCCGCAGCCCGGAGACCAACTGAGCCTGTTCTGAGGTCATGCGCCCCGGCATGTCCGCTGCTGTCTTGCGCGGGAAAATACCGGGTCTTCGCGCTCTCATTGCTTGAGCCCAAACAAAAAGACCCCGGCAGTACCGGGGCCTTCGGAACAGATCTTCGTGAGGCGCGTATCAGCGATTTTCGATATCCACGTAATCGCGCAGCGTTTCGCCCAAGTACAGCTGACGCGGGCGGCCGATTTTGTTTTGCGGATCGGCGATCATCTCTTTCCACTGGCTGACCCAGCCAACGGTGCGCGACAGGGCGAAGATCGGCGTGAACATCGAAGTCGGGAAACCCATCGCTTCGAGGATGATGCCCGAGTAGAAGTCGACATTCGGGAACAACTTCTTTTCGGCGAAATACGGGTCTTCCAGCGCTTCGCGTTCCAGTTCCTTGGCAACCTGCAATTTCGGGTTGTCCTCAACGCCCAGCAGATCAAGAACTTCGTCTGCCGATTGCTTCATCACTTTGGCGCGCGGATCGAAATTCTTGTAAACGCGGTGACCAAAGCCCATCAGGCGGAACGGATCGTTCTTGTCTTTGGCGCGGGCAATAAACTCGGGAATGCGATCAACGGTGCCGATTTCTTCCAGCATTTCCAGGCAGGCCTGATTTGCGCCGCCATGAGCCGGACCCCAAAGGCAGGCGATGCCGGCGGCGATACAGGCAAACGGGTTTGCCCCCGAGGATGACGCCAGACGCACGGTCGATGTCGAGGCATTCTGTTCGTGATCCGCATGCAGCGTAAAGATACGGTCCATGGCGCGGCTGAGGATCGGGTTGACCTCATATTCCTCGGCAGGGACGCTGAAACACATGCGCAGGAAGTTCGACGCATAGTCCAGATCGTTGCGCGGATACACGAAGGGCTGACCGGTGTGGTACTTGTAGGCCCATGCAGCAATTGTCGGCATCTTGGCGATCAGGCGATGCGATGCGATTTCACGCTGCTGCGGGTCCGAGATATCCGTTGAATCGTGATAGAAGGCCGACATCGCGCCGACAACGCCGACCATGATGGCCATCGGGTGCGCGTCACGGCGGAAACCGCGATAGAAATACTGCATCTGCTCGTGCAGCATGGTGTGGCGTGTGATCGTGGTCTCGAACTTCTCAAGATCCTTTGCCGCCGGCAGTTCTCCGTACAGCAGAAGATAGCAAACCTCGAGGAAATGCGATTTTTCGGCCAGTTGGTCGATCGGATAGCCCCGGTGCAGCAGCTCGCCTTTTTCGCCGTCAATATAGGTGATGGTGCTGTCGCAGCTTGCGGTCGAAGTGAATCCGGGATCGTAGGTGAAGACGCCGGCCTGACCATAAAGCTTGCGGATATCAATGACATCCGGACCAGCGGTCGGAGAATGAACAGGCAACTCGTACTCTTTGCCGTGAACGGTCAGAGTGGCTGTTTTGTTGCTTTCAGTCATGGTTGTCCCTTCTTCATTCATGCGCACGCCAGAGATACCTCCGGTGATACGGGCAATGACTGCGCGTGAACGCGCAGTCCGGGTGTTAGCGGAGCAGCGTTACCCGTTTATGAAGCTTGGGTTATTTCGCTGCTTCAGAAAGCCGCGCCAGGGTTTCTTCCCGTCCCAGCACAAGCATCATGTCAAAAACCGAAGGCGTAACGGCACGACCCGCCAGAGCGGCCCTCAGCGGACCGGCCAGCTTGCCGAACTTGAGCTCCTTTGACTCGGCAAAGGAATTCAGTGCCTCCTCCAGTTCGTTCCGCGACCAGCTAACATTTTGCAGATGCGGCGTCAATTCCGTCAGTATACCATCGGATACAGTTGCCAGCGCCTTTGCGGCTTTTTCATCCGGAGCGATCGGGCGGCTTGTCAGTGCAAAATGAGCCTTTTCAAGTAGTTCAGGGAAGGTGCGCGCCCGGTCCTTGAGGCAATACATCGCACGTTCCAGATCACTGGATTGTGTCTCAGTAAGGGGCGGAAGGTCTGCTGCGGCCAGATATGCTTCGATCTCTTGCCGCAGCGCAGCATCGTCCGAGATTGCGATATGCTGTCCACACAGGTTTTCAAGCTTCTTCAGATCAAACCGCGCAGGGCTTTTGCCGATCCCATCCAGATCGAACCAGTCCTTTGCCTGCGCGTCCGTGAAAAACTCATCGTCGCCATGGCTCCAGCCCAGCCGGGCCAGGTAATTGCGCATCCCGGCTGCGGGATAGCCCATGGCCTGATACTCCTGCGCTCCAAGCGCACCATGGCGCTTGGACAGCTTCTTGCCATCAGGCCCGTGAATCAGCGGGATATGCGCCCAGACCGGAACGTCCCAGCCCATGGCTTCGTAGATCATCATTTGCCGCGCGGCATTGTTGAGGTGATCGTCGCCGCGGATGACATGGGTGACGCCCATGTCGTGATCGTCGACGACGACCGCCAGCATGTAGACGGGTGTTCCGTCCGAGCGCAGAAGAATCATGTCGTCCAACTGGTCGTTGCGGATGCTCACATCGCCCTGAACCTGATCGTGGATCACGGTCACCCCGTCCTGAGGTGCCTTGATGCGTATGGCAAAAGGTGTGTCCGGATGTGTCGAGGGATCGGCGTCCCGCCATGGGCTGCGGAACAGGGTTGATTTCCCTTCGCTGCGCGCCTGGTCCCGGAAAGCCGCGATTTCTTCCTGAGACGAGAAACATTTGTATGCTTTGCCCTCGGCCAGCAACTGATGCGCGACTTCGGCGTGACGGGCGGCCCCTTCGAACTGGCTGATCACATCACCGTCGTGATCAAGGCCAAGCCAGGCCATGCCCTGAAGGATCGCGGCGGTCGCCTCGGGTGTCGAACGTTCGCGATCGGTGTCTTCGATCCGCAGCAGGAATTTGCCACCCCGACCACGCGCATACAGCCAATTGAACAATGCAGTGCGCGCGCCGCCGATATGCAGGAAACCGGTGGGCGAGGGGGCAAAACGAGTGACGACCTGTTCAGTCATGGTGAGGATTAACCTTTTGGTAACCGTATCTGGCATAGTTTGACGCCTGTCTAACGAGCCCGAAGGACGGGGGCAACCATGCGTGTTCTTGCACGGGTCGAGGCCGCGCTGCTGCACCAGACAGGCTACCTTTTCCCCTGGACGCCGGTTTTGCTGGCGACGGGGATTGGTCTGTATTTCGGCGTCCGCGTCGAGCCGGATCGGTCAGTTTATGCCGGTCTTGTCTGTCTTGGAATTGCTCTGGTCGCCTTGCGCCGCCGGCTGCCACCGGGGGTGGGAACGTTGGCAATCGGGGGGGCGCTGATCGCTGCCGGTTTCATTCTGGTAGGCGTTCGCGCCCATATGGTGGCGGAACCGGTTCTGTCGTGGCGATATTATGGCCCTGTCGAGGGGAGGGTCGTCGCCATGGATCGGTCTGCCTCGGATGCGTTGCGGTTGACGCTTGATCAGGTACGCATAGGGGATGTGCCTCAGGAGCGCAGGCCGCAGCGCATCCGTCTTTCCGTTCATGGTCCGGCGGGCACTATCGCACCGGGGCAGCGCATTATGACCACCGGTCATCTTTCGCCGCCGCAAGGCCCGGTCGAGCCCGGAGGGTTCGACTTTCGCCGCCATGCCTGGTTTCAACGATTGGGCGCGGTCGGTTATACCCGCGTCCCGGTCATGACCATCGCACCCGCGACAGAGGGGATTGCCGGCATTCGGGTCACTGCGATCCGCATGGCCATTTCGCAGCGGGTCAGGCAGATCCTGCCCGGAGAAATCGGTGGATTTGCCGCGGCCGTCACCACCGGAGATCGCAGCGGGATGGGGCAGGAGACGCTTTCATCCTTGCGGGCGTCCAACCTTGCGCATCTGTTGGCCATTTCCGGGCTTCACATGGGGCTTCTGACCGGTTTCGTGTTCGTGGCTTGCCGATTGGGTCTGTCGCTGTGCCCTCCTGTGGCGTTGCGACTTCCGGTTCGGAAAGTGGCCGCTGTGCTCGCGCTTTGTGCCGCAACCCTTTATCTGTTGTTGTCCGGGGGGAACGTTGCAACCGAACGAGCCTTTGTCATGGTCAGCGTCATGTTGGGGGCCGTGTTGATCGACCGACGCGCGATTTCGCTGCGTGCGGTTGCTGTTGCCGCCGTGATCGTTCTGGTTCTTCGACCCGAGTCGCTGCTGAGCCCCGGATTTCAAATGTCGTTCGCCGCAACCACAGCCTTGGTCGCCGTCTTCGGAGCGTTGCGAGAGGTAGGCCCGTTACCCGGCCCAAACTGGTTGAAACCGGTCGTTGGCGTGGTGATGTCATCGGCAATTGCAGGTCTTGCGACAGCCCCCATTGGTGCAGCGCATTTCAATACGATGTCCCATTACGGTCTGCTGGCAAACCTGCTTTCCGTTCCCGTCATGGGGCTTCTCGTCGTACCCTCTGCCGTCGTCGCTGCATTTCTTGCCCCGTTTGGACTGGAGGCACTTGCCCTGACCGTCATGGGGTGGGCATTGCATTGGATCCTTACGGTTTCCGACTGGGTGTCGCACCTTGAGGGGGCGCAGGGTTTTGTGGTCAGCCCGCCATGGTACATCCTGCCACTGGTCGCATTCGGCGCCTTGTGGATGGCCTTGTGGCAGGGACAAGCACGATGGGCCGGAGCAGTACCTGTTGCCCTGGCATTTATGCTTTGGAACTCGGGTCACAGACCGGATGTTCTGATCGCTGAAAACGGCGGGTTGGTCGGCGTGATGACCGACAAGGGCAGGGCTCTCAGCAAAAGCAAAGGCAGTGGGTTTGTCGCCGGTGTCTGGCTTGAAAATGACGGAGACGGCGTTGATCAGATCGAGGCGGCGCTCAGATGGCCGGACGGCAGCATCGTTCAACGTTACCCGCTGAAGGACTATGAGATCATCCATATCACCGGAAAAAGGGCGGCGCGCGCGTTTGACGAATGTCGGGACAACCAGATCATCATCTCGGCTGTTGCGCTTGCCCTGCAAGGTCCGTGCGGGGTGTTCGATCCGGAACGGTTGTACGAAACCGGCAGCCTGTCGGTTTCGAACGGAAAGCTGACCTCAAGCGCAGACATGACCGGTCATCGGCTTTGGTCCCCGAAACCTGCCGGGGACCGTCATTCCAAGCAGGCTCAATAGGTGCGGATCAGTCCGACCAACCGGCCCTGAACCTTGACCTTCTCTTCGGGCAGGACGCGCGTTTCATAAGCCGGGTTTGCAGCCTCCAGCGCGATTGCATTGCCGCGACGGAAGTACCGCTTGAGGGTCGCTTCCTGATCTTCGACCAGAGCAACCACGATGTCGCCGTTATCCGCGGTCGAGGTTTCCCGGATGACGACCACATCACCGTCATTGATGCCGGCATCGATCATCGAGTCTCCGCGAACTTCCAATGCATAATGCTGACCCTGTCCCGAAACCATGGGGCCGGGGACGGCCACGTGATGCGAAACATGGCTGATTGCTTCGATGGGAACACCGGCTGCGATCCGGCCCATGACTGGCAGCTCCAGCGCGTCCACCGATACAGGCTCCACGTTCGCAGGGCGGGGACCCTTGGGCCTGTCACCTTCGATAACGCGGGGTGTAAAGCCGGCCGTTGGCTCGCCGCCAAGGCTTTCGGGCAGTTTCACAATCTCAATGGCCCGAGCGCGATGGGCAAGGCGGCGGATAAACCCGCGTTCCTCCAATGCGGTGATCAACCTGTGAATGCCGGATTTCGACCGCAGGTCGAGAGCAGCCTTCATTTCATCAAAACTGGGCGGAACACCGTCCGCCTGCACGCGTTTGTGGATGAATTCCAGCAAATCCAATTGCTTCTTGGTCAGCATCGCTCACACCTCGTCGCTCATGCGTTTTCTTTTGTTCTACGCATGTTCACGTTTTGTGTCAACGAATTTGAGGGCAGGTCAGATCGGCAGGTATTCGACCATCTCCCCGATGTCGCGCGCCGGATCGTGTGGGGCGCGGACCAACAGCGCGTTGGACTGGGCCAGTACACTGAGAAGCGAACTGTCCTGATCTGCGCAAGCCTCGATACCGGCATCCGTCACCACGGCGCGCATATAGTGTTCGCGCGGGCCATTCTCGGGCAAAGGACCACTCAGCCGGGCCGTGCGGAAGGGGGGCAGCACCTGTTCAAGCCCCAGCATCCGGCGCACCATCGGAGCCAGAAACAGATAGCCGCAGACCATGGCGCTGACCGGATTGCCCGGTAACCCGACCATGGCCGCGTTGCCGAGACGACCGGCCATCAGGGGTTTTCCGGGGCGCATTCGGATCTTGTAGAAGGATTGTTTCATTCCCAACCCCTGCGAGACGTCCGACACGAGGTCATAATCGCCAACCGACGCCCCGCCGATCGTCACGACCAGATCCGCCCCCTGCGCAAGGCCAAAGGCCGTTTCGAGCGACGAAACAGTGTCCCGCGCGATCGGAAGCACGCGCACCACAGCCCCCAATCCTTCGAGCATTGCCTTCAGGCCAAACGTGTTCGAGGCAATGATCTGATCCGGGCCGGGTTCTTCCCCGGGCATGACCAACTCGTCTCCTGTCGAGATGAGGGCGATCACGGGTTTGCGCGAAACCGGGACGCGGGGGATGTTCATAGCGGCCATCAAGGCCACATCTTCCGCGCGGATCAAACGCGGGGCCGATATGGACGTGCCAGCCTTGAAATCCACGCCAGCGGGCCGAATGTTGGTTTTGGCGCCGGGTGTGTCCGTGATTGTCAGAAGATCGCCGCGGCGGTCCGTATCTTCTTGAATCACAACGAAATCCGCACCCTCGGGTACAGGGGCGCCGGTATAGATGCGAACGGCCTGCCCGGGGCCTACAGCGCCCTCAAAACGACGCCCGGCCGCTGACTCGCCCACGATTTTGAACATGGCGTGCAGTTCGACCTCGTCAGATTTGACCGCATAGCCATCCATGGAAGAGGCGGCAAAAGGCGGTTGATCCCGCGTGGCCGTGACGTCCCGCGACAGAACGCGCCCTGCGGACTGGGCCAGTGGAACCTCTTCCGCCGGCAATGGCCCCACAAGATCGAACAACAGGGCGCGCGCCTCTTCGACAGTAATCATTTCGCCTCGTAACGCCCTGATTTTCCGCCATCTTTAAGCAGAACGCGAATGCCGCCTATCTCCATCGCCTTATCTACGGCCTTGGTCATGTCGTATACCGTCAACGCGGCTGTCGATACGGCGGTCAGCGCTTCCATCTCGACCCCGGTCTGGCCCGAGGTCTTGACGGTGGCCTGGATCCGAACACCCGGCAGGTCGGGGTCAAGTGTAAGCTCGACCGCCACTTTGGTCACCGGCAAAGGATGACACAGCGGAATGAGGTCCGGCGTTTTCTTTGCACCCATGATGCCGGCCAAACGGGCAATACCCAGAACATCGCCCTTCTTGGCGCGACCTTCGGAAATGATTTCAAAGGTTTCGGGCGCCATCCTGATGTGACCTTCGGCAACGGCAACGCGATCTGTTACCTCCTTGCCCGAGACATCGACCATATGTGCCTGACCTTGGGCATCGAAATGGGTCAGTGGCATCACATCACTCCGGGGATCAGCGGGTTGGACAGGATATGGCGCGTTGCGGCTTCGACATCGTCCTGGCGCATCAGGCTTTCTCCGATCAAGAAGCAGCGGGCCCCATACCGCGCTATGTCCCTCAGATCGTCTGGCGTGCCCAATCCGCTTTCGCAAATGATGGTGCGATCGGCAGGCACCAGCTTGGACAGGCGGCGCGTCGTGTCGAGCGTTGTCTCGAAGGTCTTCAGATTGCGGTTGTTGATACCGATCAGCGGGCTTTTCAGCTGTGCCGCGCGTTCAAGCTCTGCTTCGTCGTGGACTTCGATCAGAACGTCCATCTCCCAATCGAATGCAGTGTTTTCCAGTTCAGCCGCCTGATCATCACTGACCGAGGCCATGATGATCAGAATACAGTCCGCCCCCAGGGCGCGAGCTTCGACCACCTGATACGGGTCGTACATGAAATCCTTGCGCAAAGCGGGCAGGGATGTCGCCTCGCGTGCTTGCGTCAAATACTCTTTCTTGCCCTGAAAACTGGGGGTGTCGGTCAGGACGGACAAACATGTCGCGCCACCATCTTCATAAGCCTTTGCAAGAACGGGCGGGTCGAAATCCGGCCGGATCAGCCCCTTGGACGGGCTGGCTTTCTTGATCTCGGCGATCAGGCCATAGCCTTGCCGCGAGGCGTGTTGCAGCGCATCGGCAAAGCCACGGGGCTCCGAGGCGGCCCGTGCCTCACCTTCCAGAGTTTCCAAAGATTTCCGGGCCTTGTCGGCCGCGACCTCTTCCAGTTTGTAGGCTTTGATTCTGTCCAGAACGGTTTCGGTCATGCGGCTTCCTGTGTCTTGGCGGCCAAGGCCGTGATTTTGTTTTTGGCATTGCCACTGTCGATGCTTTCAGCAGCCATGGCCACGCCTTCGCGCAGATCATTTGCCGCTTCGGCGACGACCAGAGCGGCGGCCGAATTCAGCAGCACCGCGTCACGATACGCTGACGGGGCACCGTCCAGCAAAGCCCGGAACGCAACGGCGTTTTCCTCGGGCGTGCCTCCGATGATGTCCTCGAAAGGATGCACGGGAAGACCAGCGTCTTCTGGGTGCAGTTCGACCTCTTTCACCATCTCGTCTTCCAGAGCGGCGACCCAGCTGATGCCGGTAATCGTGAGCTCGTCCGTCCCGTCCGAGCCATGCACCAGCCAGGCCCGGTCCGAGCCCAGCAGGCCAAGCGTTTCGGCCATCGGGCGGATCAGGTCGCGGCTGAAGGCACCGGTCAATTGCCGTTTGACGCCAGCAGGGTTGGTCAGGGGGCCGAGAATATTGAAGATCGTGCGCGTTCCCAGTTCTTGCCGGGACGGCATCACATGGGCGATGGCAGGGTGGTGCATTGGCGCCATCATGAAGCCGATTCCAACGTCTTTCAGCGCATTTTCAACGACTTGCGGGCCAACCATGACGTTGATGCCCATCTGGCCCAATGCATCCGCCGCGCCGGATTTGGAGCTCAGGTTGCGATTGCCGTGTTTCGCGACCGTGACTCCGGCACCGGCCACGACAAAAGCGGTCGCGGTCGAAATATTCAGGGTGCCTTTGCCATCGCCACCGGTGCCGACGATATCCATCGCCCCCTCGGGTGCGTTCACGGCATTGCATTTCGCGCGCATCACGGCCGCCGCCGCGGCGTATTCATCGACCGTCTCGCCGCGTGTCCGCATGGCCATGAGCAAACCGCCGATCTGGCTGGGCGTGGCTTCACCATCGAACAATATGGCAAAGGCCTTTTCGGCCTCGGCACGTGTCAAAGGACGATCGGCAGCAGCTCCGATCAGCGGTTTAAGCGCGTCGCTCATGCCGGGACTTTCAGTTCTTGCAGGAAGTTCTTGAGAAGGGCGTGGCCGTGCTCGGATGCGATGGATTCCGGATGGAACTGCACACCGTGGATCGGCAATTCCTTGTGTTGCAGCCCCATGATGGTGCCGTCGTCCAGCTCGGCCGTGATCTCGAGGCAATCGGGCAGGGTCTCGCGCTCGACCACCAGCGAATGGTATCGGGTTGCTTCAAAGGGTGAGGGCAGTCCGGCAAACAGGCCTTTGCCGGTGTGCTTCACCGTGCCCATCTTGCCATGAACGATCTCATGGCATCGAACCACCTTGCCGCCAAACACCTGACCTATGGTCTGATGGCCCAGGCAAACCCCCAAAAGCGGCGTTTTGGTTTCGGCCGCAGCTTGTGTCAGTGCCAGGCAAATCCCCGCCTGATCCGGATCGCAGGGGCCAGGGCTCAGCAGGATGCCGGCAGGGTTCATGGCCATCGCTTCCTGCACATCCAGCGCATCATTTCGGCGAATGACCATTTCGGCACCAAGTTCGCCTAAATAATGTACCAAATTGTAGGTAAACGAGTCGTAGTTGTCGATCAGCAGCAGCATTTGGGCACTTATCTTCGCTTGGGCATTTCGGGCTGGCGATGCAGCCCCGGGCCACGGTATAATGTCCGCACATACATGCTCAGGCTTGAGCGGCAGCGTCAAGAGGACATACCGTTTCTGACGCGTTCAATTGGCCGAGCGACACACCAGATGGCGCAGAGCTGGACGAGGCAGAGGAAAGAGGCGAAAGGCAGGAAAATGGGCGGATTTTTCGGAGGAATGGTCGCGGGCGCGATCGTTGTTTTGATCTTGGGCGCGGTCGTGTCTCTCAAGACGCCGATGGTGAATACCCCGGTTGTCGCAACCGAAGCACCGGCACCGACGATTTCTGAAACGCCCGAAGCTCCGGCTGAAGTGGCTGAGGCCGGTTCTGACGCCGATCTGGTGGAACTGGCCCCGCGTGCGCCAGAAGCCGCCGATGACGCCAGCGAGGATCTTGCCGATCTGTCGGGTCTGGAAACATCAGTCGATTCCCAGCCAGTTGTCGGCGCCGCAACGGACGAATTGATCCAACCGGAATCAGCAGATGCAAATGAAGTGTCATTCGTGATCGAAGCACCCGCCGCCCTGCCAGAGCCAAGTCAGGTTCCCGCGATTCAGCCAGACGATGTGCTGCCTGCGGTCATTGATGAAACACCGGCCCCGCCAGCCGAGCCCGAAAACACCGAGATGGCCGCGCTTGCGCCCGAACCGGACCCTCTGCCACAGGCAGCGCCAGAACCGGAGGCAGAGTCGACAGAGGCCGAAGAACAGAACCCCTTTGAAAACAGCCCGATTGCGGTGGAAGGCGATGAAGACACCATGCCACGTGAACTGCCGCGCATCGCTGCGCTGCCCCAGATCGGGGGCGAGCAGAAAGCAAGTGCCAGCTCGATCATCGGGAAACGCGTCGTACCGTTGACGGAACGCGATGATGAACCCGTCGTGGAACAGGCCTCGGCTGAACAGCCGAAATCGGCCAAGCCGATCGAACGTTTTGCGGCAAATTTCGAAAACCCCGAATCCAAACCGCTGATGTCGATCATTCTGATTGATGACGAGGGTTCATTCGGGTCCGAAGCGTTGCAGGACTTTCCGTATCCGATCAGCTTCGCCGTGAACCCATCGGACCCTGATGCGGCAGAAAAGATGGCACGCCATCGCAAGGCCGGGTTCGAGGTGCTGGCACTGGCGGATCTGCCCGAGGCGGCAAGTGCACAGGACGCCGAGGTGTCGCTGTCGGTTTGGCTGGATACCCTGCCGGAAACGGTTGGTATTCTGGAAGGTGTGAACAGCGGGATTCAGGGCAATCGCAAACTGGCCGATCAGGTCGCCGCGATTGCTGCGGGAACCGGTCGTGGGCTGATTACGCAGGACAATGGGCTCAACACCGTACAGAAACTGGCGGCGCGAAACGGAATTCCGTCCAGTGTCGTTTTCCGCGATATAGACGGCGCACGGCAGGACCCCAAAATCATGCGCAGGTTCCTGGATCAGGCCGCTTTCCGTGCCGGTCAGGAAGGGACAGTGGTCATGCTGGGGCGCGTGCGTCCCGAGACAATTTCAGCCCTGTTGCTGTGGGGGCTGGAAGACCGGGGCAACCGCGTGGCAATGGCTCCGATCTCGGCAGTCATGATGAAAAACGTGCAGTGACCAGTGCAGAAAGCAACGAAAAGGGGCGGTGATCATCTGATCGGCCGCCCCTGTTTTTTTAGCCGTTTCCGTTCCCGGTGAACCGGGCGGCGTCAGCTGCTGCGCGCCGTATGGCGTTGGATTTATGAACGGTTTCCATAAACTCGGCTTCGGGATCGCTGTCATAGACGACGCCACCGCCGGCTTGGATATAGAGTTTCTGATCTTTCACGATGGCCGTGCGCAGGGCGATACACATGTCCATGTCGCCGCCCGCGCTGAAATAGCCGACGCCGCCGCCATAAACGCCGCGTTTTTCAGGCTCCAACTCGTCGATGATCTCCATCGCGCGCACTTTGGGCGCGCCCGAGACGGTGCCCGCAGGCATCCCGGCAAAGAAAGCGTCCAGCGCGTCTTTGTCTTCGGCCAGTTCGCCCACCACGTTCGACACAATGTGCATCACGTGGCTGTAGCGTTCGATGATGAACTCTTCGGTCGGGCGTACTGTTCCGATCTTTGATACGCGACCGGTATCGTTGCGACCCAGATCCAGCAGCATCAGATGCTCGGCCAGTTCTTTCTTGTCGGCCAGCAGATCAAGCTCATTCGCCTTGTCTTCTTCTGGCGTCGCGCCACGGGGGCGGGTGCCTGCGATGGGACGAATGGTGACTTCATTGCCGAACACACGCACCAAAATCTCGGGGCTTGCGCCCACGACCTGGAAACCGCCGAAGTTGAAATAGAACATGAAGGGTGACGGATTCGTGCGCCGCAAGGACCGGTAGAGAGCAAATGGCGGCAGCGGAAAATCCTGCGTCCAGCGCTGAGCCGGAACAACTTGGAAAATGTCACCCGCGCGGATGTATTCCTTGGCCTTTTCAACCGCCTTCATATAGCCGGACTTGGTGAAGTTCGACACCGGTGCGGCGACTTCGCGCGCGTCACCCAGATCGCGGGTTTCTGCGGGCATGGCACGTTCCAGATCGCGGACCGCATCCATTACACGCTCAGCCGCCTGCGCATACGCGGCTTTGGCCGATTGACCGTCACTGGCCCAGGCGGGTGACACCACCGTTACCTCACCCTTGACCCCATCCAGCACCGCGATGACAGACGGGCGCAGCATGATCGCATCGGGCAGACCCAGGGGATCGGGGTTCACATTCGGAAGGTGTTCCACCAGCCGAACCATGTCATATCCCAGATACCCGAACAGCCCGGCAGCGGCCTGCGGCAAGTCATCGGGCAATTCTATACGGCTTTCGGCCAGAAGCGCCCGCAGGTTGTCCATCGGGTTACCATCCTGAGGCGAGAACGCCTCGGAATCGAAACGGGCCGAGCGGTTCAGCTCAGATGTTTCGCCGCGACAGCGCCAGACCAGATCAGGTTTCATACCGATGATCGAATAGCGGCCACGCACCTCACCGCCCGTCACCGATTCCAGCATGAACGCGTCTTTCTGCGCGCCCGTCAGCTTGAGCATCAATGACACAGGTGTGTCCAGATCGGCGGCCAGACGTGTGTAAACAACCTGGTTTTCGCCCGCTTCATAGGCGCGCGCGAAGGTTTCGAAATCGGGTGTCAGGGCCATATCGGTCTCGTTTAAAAGCTCGCCTGCACGGCGTTCAGAGCCTGCTGATCCACGACGGGGCGCGCCCGGGTCTGGGCATCACGTACGTAGGCGTTGAAAATATTCTGTGCCAGAGCCTGATCCATCTGTGTGCTCAGGGCATCATGCAACTGGCGCAGTTCATCCGTATCCGCCGGCGGCAGGATTTCGTCCAGACGCACAATCCAGGCCGCACCATTGCCGCCAATAACGCGCAACTCGCCCGGTTCCATGGCGAATACTTCGGTCATGAAATCGGCGGGAACGTCATCCAGAAACGCGGTGCGGGTCAGGGCGTTTTCGACGCGGAAGGGCAGGCCGGTCGCGGCAAAATCACCGTCAGTGGCCAGTTGGTTCAGAATGGCATCCGCCTTTTCCCGCAGGGCTTTGTTGGTCTCGGCCTGTTGCCAGGCCGCGGCGACACGGTCGCGCGCGCTCTCCAGCGGTTCCGGGCGGCGCGGCAGAACCTCGTCCAGGCGCAGGGCAAAAATTGACCCGTCTTCGAGGAAGGCGATTTCAGGGAAATCCCCTTCCTGCACGGCTTCTGCGGCCGCTCGGAACCCGTCATAGGCCGCAACGCCTTCGTCGCTGTCACGGGTCCAGTCGATCTGACCCAGTTCCATTTCGGTTTCTTCCGCCAGTTCTTCCAGAGTGGCACCGCCCGCCAGCATGTCGTTGATATCTTCGGATTGCGCCTCGATCAGGCGGCGGGCGCGTTCAGTCGCCAACTCTTCCCGAAGTGCCGGCTCGGCCTCGTCATATGGAACACTGTTCGCGGCCAGTGATCCGTTGACACGGAACAGGGCCGGACCGAACACCGAAGGCAACGGGCCCACGACAGCGTCAAGCTCGGCCGCAAAAACGGCGTCCGCAGCTTCGCCCAGATCCTCACGCGTCACGTCGCCCAGATCGATGTCGTTCAGTTCCAGATCGCGATCCCGAACCAACTGTTCAAAGGTCGTGCCGCCAACCTCGAGCTGCGCCAAAGCGTCCTTGGCGGCCTGTTCGCTTGGGAAGTTCAGACGTTCAACCAGACGGCGTTCGGGTTGGTTGTATTCGTCGGACCGTTCTTCATAAAGCTTCCGCAACGCGTCTTCGTCGATTTCGACCGTGTCCACCAACATTGCAGGCGACAGAACCGCATAAGTCAGCTGCTTGGTGCGGGGCAGGGTAAACTGATCTCCATTGTCATCGTAGAATGCCTGGATCTGCGCGTCCGTTGGTTCGGCCACAGGTGTGTCCAGTGCTTCCGCCCCGACAGTTGCGACCGTAAAGCTGCGCCGCGCGCCGATGTAGTCGACCATCGTGTCCGTCATCGTTGCGGGCATTTTCACGCCGCCCATGATAGCGCCCTGCACGATGGTTCGGGCGGATTCCTTGCGCAGATCGGATTCGAATTCGGAATCGGTCATGCCGACCTGTTCCAGCTGAAAGCGATAGGATTCTCGGTCAAAAGTTCCGTTGACACCCTGAAATGCCGGGATCGAGATGATCTCTTGCTGAAGGTTCTCATCGCCGATGGAAATCCCAAGCTGACGGACCTCGTTGTCCAGCGCTGCCAAAGCGGTCAGGCGGGCAAGGGCGTTTCGATCCAGACCCAGCTCGCGCGCTTGCGACATCTGCAAAGGCTGCCCGGATTGTGCTTCGACCGCTCGGATTTCGCGCTGCAATTCGCGCACATAGTCATCGACCGAGATGCTTTCGTCGCCGACTTGCGCAACTGTGCGGATCGTCCCGCTGAGGTTGACCGCGCCAAATCCCGCAAGGCCCAGCATCAGCAGGCCCATCAGAATCCAGACAAAGGTTTTCGAAAGACTTTTAGCGCCTGCGGCCATGATGCCCTCTTGTTTTTTTGGCAGAGTTCTGCCCTGTCGGTTGCGGCCCTGAATACGACGCACACCGCCGAGGGGCAAGCTTAGAAGGACAGGTCCTGCAACCGGTCGAACAATTGGCCCAGCCCGGCCCGATCCAGATTGGCAAAAGCAATGCGTACCTGCCGTTTTCCAGCCGGGTCATGATCGGGCATGAACATGGTTCCGGGCAACAGCAGCACACCGGCTTCGCTGACCAGACGGCGCGCAAGCTCGTCTGACGACAGGTCGAACGGATGTTCGAGATAGGCAAAATAGGCGCCAAGTCCCAAAAGCCGCCAACCCCGGGTTTCAAGCGCCGGCATCCCTTCTGCAATGGCTGCGCGGCGGTCAAGAATTTCATCGCGCTCGCCTGCCAGCCATTGCGACAGGTTTTGCATACCCCACAACGCAGCGAACTGGCCGATCTGGCCGGGGCAAATGGCGACCGTATCCAGAAATTTCTCGACCTCGGACAACAGCTCCGGGCTTGTCGCGATGGCGCCAACCCTGTGGCCCGTCAGACGATAAGCCTTGGAAAAAGAGTACAGGTGGACAAGCGTTTCGTCCCATCCGGGTTGTTGAAACAGATCATGCGGAGGGCCGCTGCGTCTGTCGAAATCGCGATAGGTTTCATCGACGATCAGGCGAATCCCGGTTTCACGGGCCAGGTTGTAAAAGGCCCTGACAAGTTCGGCAGGGTATTCGATGCCGCCCGGATTGTTGGGCGTGACCAGCGCAATGGCGCGGGTCTTGTCCGTAATCAAACCGCGCGCACGCTCTGGATCGGGTAGAAGGTCATCGCCGGTCGGCAGGTCCACGGCCAGTACTCCTGCCATGTCCAGCCACATTTTATGGTTGAAATACCAAGGGGTTGGCAGAATGACCTCATCGGCTTCGCCGGTGATCGCCGATATCACGGCCGAAAACGCCTGATTGCAGCCTGAAGTGATGGCGATCCGGGGTGAATCTACCTGCGCTGCATAGTGAGAACTGATCTGCGCCGCCAGTTCAGCGCGCAGATCGTCATTGCCCAAAACCGGGCCATAAAGATGTGCGCTGTCTTCGCGAACGGCGAACTCGGCCATGGCCTGCCGCAAGGCCAGCGGCGGCGGATCGACCGGGGCCGCCTGGCTTACGTTGATCAACGGGCGGTCGGATGGGAAGGAAACGCCCTCGACCCATCGGCGCGCCTCCATCACCGGAGGTGCGAACGTTGCGGCGGTACGGCTGAGCGTCATGTGCGGTCTACTGTTCTGGAATCAATCGGTGCCGCGATACGGCTCGACATATTGAAGGGCCATATCCCATGGGAAGAAGATCCATGTGTCCTGGCTGACCTCGGTGATGAAGGTATCCACCATCGGACGGCCCTTGGGTTTGGCGTAAACCGTTGCGAAATGCGCGTTCGGGTACATTTCCCGCACCAGTTCCAGCGTCTTTCCACTGTCGACCAGATCGTCGATGATCAGAATACCGGTTCCGTCGCCCATCAGGTCGGCGTCCGGAGATTTCAACACCTCTGCTTCACCCTGTTCCTGATGGTGGTACGAACGCACGCTGATCGTATCCACCGTACGGATGTCCAGTTCGCGGCTGACGATCATCGCAGGCGCCATGCCGCCGCGGGTGATCGCGACAACACCCCGCCAGTTGCCATCATCGGGCCCTTGCCCGTCAAGACGCCAGGCCAGTGCACGCGAATCGCGATGAATCTGGTCCCAGCTGATGTGAAAGCCTTTTTCGTGGGGCAGGCGGTCCTTGGCGCTCATGTTCTTAACCTTTTTCCATGTCCGGGGCGTCAACGGCCTTCATGCCGACGATATGATACCCGGAATCCACATGCAGGTTTTCACCGGTTACGCCGCTGGACAGATCCGACAGAAGATACAGCGCCGAGTTTCCGACATCGTCAATGGTCACGTTCCGACGCAGTGGCGAGTTATATTCGTTCCACTTCATGATATAGCGGAAATCGCCGATGCCGCTGGCGGCCAGGGTTTTGATCGGACCGGCCGAGATCGAGTTCACGCGGATGCCATCCTTGCCCAGATCCTCAGCCAGGTATTTGACCGAGGCCTCGAGCGCGGCCTTGGCGACGCCCATGACATTGTAATGCGGCATGACCTGTTCAGCGCCGTAATAGGTCAGGGTTACAGCGCTGCCGCCCTCGGACATCATCTTTTCAGCACGCTGCATCACGGCCGTGAAAGAATAGACCGACACATCCATCGTCAGTTTGAAATTCGCGCGACTGGTGTCGACATAGCGACCGCGCAGCTCGTTCTTGTCGGAAAAGCCGATGGCGTGGACGATGAAGTCCAGCTTGCCCCATTTCTCTTCCAGCGCTGCAAAGAGCGCGTCGATGGATGCTTCGTCACTGACGTCGCAGGGCAGAACGATTTCGCTGCCCAATTGCGCCGCCAGCGGGTCGACACGCTTTTTCAAAGCCTCGCCCTGATAGGAAAAGGCCAGCTCGGCCCCGGCATTCGACAAGGCGCGGGCGATTCCCCATGCGATTGATTTGTCATTGGCCAGTCCCATGATGAGGCCGCGTTTGCCGGCCATCAACTGATTTGACATGTTCGGTTCTCCGCCTGTCTTCGCGTTATGTTGAGTTGGTTTATGCCATTGGTTGCGTTGCATCAAGGCCGTGCGCTCTTGCCCGCAGCGGGTTCTCGCCTTAGGTTCGTCGTTAATACTTTCCAGGGGATGGAAATGACCGAGCGTGATGGCATCTTTGCTGGCTCCGATCCGTTTGAAATAGCGGCCCGGTGGTTGGCTGAGGCTGAAGAAACCGAAATGAACGACCCGAACGCGATTGCGCTTGCAACCGTTGACCCGGATGGCTTGCCCAATGCACGCATGGTGTTGCTAAAGGAAATCGAAGCGGACTCGTTTGTTTTCTATACAAACTACGAAAGCGCCAAGGCCAGAGAACTGGACACCGCCGGAAAAGCTGCATTTGTGATGCATTGGAAATCTTTGCGGCGTCAACTTCGTGTTCGTGGTACAATAAGTCGTGAAAACGGGCCCCAGGCAGATGAGTATTATGCATCAAGGTCATTGAAAAGCCGGCTGGGCGCGTGGGCTTCAAAGCAGTCGCAACCGCTTTCGAGCCGGACAGCTTTGATGGCAGAAGTCGCGAAAGTGACGGCGAAACTAGGGCCAAATCCGCCGCGTCCGCCATTTTGGGGCGGGTACAGATTGACGCCCACCGAGATTGAGTTCTGGGCCGATGGAGCGTTCCGCTTGCATGATCGGTTCAGATGGCAACGAATTGAGCCGGGATCGGCATGGCATGTTGAAAGGTTGAATCCATGACGTTCACGTGTCGTGAAATGCAACAAGCAGAAAACAAACGATTTTTTCAGCTTGAATTTGCCTGCCATTCCCCTAAACAACAAACCCTTAACGAACTGTTGATATTCGCGATGGGAAAACCGTGCCAGAAGACCTGAACAACATGTACCGCGTCCGTGGACACGTAAAATGGTTCGACCCTGCCAAGGGGTACGGCTTTGTTGTGTCCGAAGAGGGCGGCCCGGATATTCTGTTGCATGTGAATGTTCTGCGCAACTACGGCCAGAGCTCGGTCGCAGACGGTGCCAGCATTGAAATCATGACGCACCGCACGGACCGGGGGGTTCAGGCGGTCGAGGTCATCGCGATTGATCCGCCGGCGCGGACCGACTCGATGATGCTTGCTGATTTCGCCGAGCTGGATCCGGAGGTCATCGCAGAAGCGCCGCTGGAAGCCGCACGGGTGAAATGGTTCGACAAGGGCAAAGGTTTCGGATTTGCAAATGTCTTCGGGCGCGGCGAAGACGTATTCCTTCATATCGAGGTGTTGCGCCGTTCGGGGCTTGCCGATCTGCAACCAGGTGAAGCACTGGCCATGAGGGTGATCGACGGCAAGCGGGGTCGGATGGCCGCGCAGGTTCTGGCCTGGGAAGCGGCTTTGGACAGCTGAACCGGATGAAACGGCTTCGGATACTCTTGACCATATTCTTGACGTTGTGGGCAGGAGTTGCCGCTGCCGCATGCAGATCCGACCGTGTCACGCTCAGAAATGACAGTGCGACGGTGCAATTTGACGTGGAAATCGCCGTTACACCGCAAGAGCGATCCCGCGGTTTGATGTTTCGCGAATCGTTGCCGACCCGATCCGGCATGCTGTTCGTGTTTGACCCGCCGCAGCCTGTTGCCTTCTGGATGAAGAACACCCTGATCCCGCTGGATATGATTTTTCTGGATCGCACCGGTTTGGTGACTCGTGTGCATGAAGGGGCGATTCCGGGTGATCTTACGGCGATTGAAGGGGGCGATTCCGTATTTGCGGTGCTGGAAATCAATGCAGGATTGTCCGCGCGCTACTCCATCGGGCCCGGGACACAGATGAAGCACGAAATTTTTTCGCAAGGACCTGCAATTTGGCCCTGTTAGGGCTTTTCAAATCAGAACGGCATCGTTAGGAAGGCGCACGGTCCGGGGCGTGGCGCAGTCTGGTAGCGCACCTGTTTTGGGTACAGGGGGTCGTAGGTTCGAATCCTGCCGCCCCGACCATTTCCATCAAGCTAATTCGGCGAGCCACCCATTGACTGGTAGAGCTCGCTGATGGCTTGGTTCAGAAGCTTGCTTTCAACCGGAACTTCGACGGCCGCACCGGTTTTTTGCGGGACGTGGAAGAAAACACGCGCGTCCACGCGATACCCTGCGCTTGTCTTCGTCGACGTCAGGCGCATGACGCTTTGGGGCAGGTCCTGCGGATGACCGTCATAGTTCAGAATCAAATAAGCTGTGGCCTTTGGGGGCAGGAACTCACTGCATTCAAAGATTTGGTTCCCGGTTTTCCTGAAAGACTCGCCTGGGCCCGAGCAGCTGGTCTCGAACGTATCGAACAGTCGTTGAGGGAAGGAGTCGAACTGTGCGCTGCGTGACGGGATGGGCACATCCTGTGGTGCGCACGCCACGATGAAGGCTGTGGCCGGGACAAAATGAAACAACTTCATTCGCTTGAGCTCCCTCGCTCGTCGGTAGACCGTTCGGCACACGGTGCGGGACAGTTTGCCTGGGCGGTATTGATTCCCCTTCAGGGTAACCAGCATGTCATTGGTTGATCAAATACCGATAACTATGCTGGTAAAAACGGGAATTCATTTTGAGAATTCAAAACATCGGCGGAAATACGCCGTGGATGAAGCTGTGGAGGAATCGCGGCCTGCGCGCAGAAGACTTTACGCAACCATCAGGTCAACAAAAAAGATTTGGAAAATGACCGAAAAAGGGCGTTGACCTTCTATGGGAACATACGTCAAATTGTATGGGCCAACGAGATTGCCACAATATCTGGTGTATAATCCGGAAAAGGCAGCGGGCGAGGGTCGGAAAAGCACAATCGTTTTACGTGCGGTCGCATTTGCGGCTTTGCGCTGTCTCAGACAGCGAACAGTACCTTTTTGCGCGCGTCTCAGGGCGTTGTGGGCGACACCCCGCAACACAAGATTTGGTGTCGGGAATCGGAAATTGAGCTGTATTAACCAGGGCTGCGGACATGAAGATTGAAAGAAAATTCACCAAACCGGATCAGGACGCCTATGCGGAACTGAATTTTGTGTCTGCAACGTCTGAAATCAGAAATCCGGACGGCACAATCGTTTTTCGTCTGGATGACATCGAAGTCCCCTCCAGCTGGTCGCAGGTCGCAAGTGATGTGATTGCGCAGAAATACTTTCGCAAGGCGGGCGTGCCCACCAAGCTCAAGAAAGTGAAGGAAAAAGATGTTCCCGAGTTTCTGTGGCGCTCGGTTCCCGCAGAAGGCGCCGAGTTCGTAGGAGAAACATCGTCGAAGCAAGTGTTCGACCGTCTGGCCGGAGCCTGGGCCTATTGGGGCTGGAAGGGCGGCTATTTCTCGACCGAGGAAGATGCGCGCGCCTATTTCGACGAGATGCGCTTTATGCTGGCGACCCAGCGCGCGGCGCCGAACTCACCGCAGTGGTTCAACACGGGCCTGCACTGGGCTTATGGAATCGATGGCCCGGCGCAGGGGCACCACTATGTCGATTACAAGACCGGCAAGCTGACCAAATCCAAATCGGCCTACGAACATCCGCAACCGCATGCCTGCTTCATCCAGTCGGTCGATGATGATCTGGTGAACGAAGGCGGCATCATGGATCTGTGGGTGCGCGAGGCGCGCCTGTTCAAATACGGCTCGGGAACCGGGACCAATTTCAGCCATCTGCGCGCAGAGGGCGAGGCGCTGTCGGGCGGCGGCAAGTCCTCGGGCCTCATGGGCTTTCTCAAGATCGGCGACCGCGCCGCCGGCGCGATCAAATCAGGCGGAACGACCCGTCGGGCAGCAAAGATGGTCATCGTCGATGCGGATCACCCGGACATCGAGCAATTCATCCAATGGAAGGTGATCGAAGAACAGAAGGTGGCCTCGATCGTTGCCGGATCGAAGATGCACGAGAAGATGCTGAACGGCATTTTCGAGGCCATCCGATCTTGGGATGGATCTGCCGATGACGCCTATGATCCGAACAAGAACGACGCGCTGAAGAAGGCGGTTCGTGAAGCGAAAAAGGTCGCGATCCCAGAAACTTACATCAAGCGCGTCTTGGATTATGCCAAGCAGGGCCACGACAGCATCGAGTTCCCGACCTATGATACAGACTGGGATTCAGAGGCGTACAGCTCGGTTTCGGGCCAGAACTCGAACAACTCGATCCGCGTGACCAATGCGTTCCTCAAGGCGGTTGAAAAGGATGCCGATTGGGAGTTGATCAACCGCACCGACGGCAAGGTGGCCAAGGTGGTCAAGGCGCGTGATCTGTGGGAAAAGGTCGGTCATGCGGCATGGGCCTGCGCCGATCCGGGCATCCAGTTCCATGATACGGTCAACGAGTGGCACACATGCCCCGAAGATGGCGAGATCCGCGGCTCGAACCCGTGCTCGGAATACATGTTCCTGGATGACACGGCCTGTAACCTGGCCTCGATGAACCTGCTGACCTTCCTCAAGGATGGTGAGTTCCAGGCGGCGGATTACATGCATGCCTCGCGCCTGTGGACCCTGACGCTGGAAATCTCGGTAACGATGGCGCAATTCCCATCGAAGGAAATCGCGCAGTTGTCCTATGACTTCCGCACCCTGGGACTGGGTTATGCCAATATCGGCGGTCTGCTGATGAACATGGGATACAGCTATGACTCGGACGAAGGCCGGGCGATCTGTGGCGCGCTGACCGCGATCATGACCGGCGTGGCCTATGCGACATCGGCTGAGATTGCCGGAGAGCTTGGCCCGTTCAAAGGCTATGAACGCAACGACGAGCATATGCTGCGCGTCATCCGCAACCACCGCCGTGCGGCGCAGGGCGTGACTGACGGCTACGAGAAACTGGCGGTCAAGCCGGTGCCGCTGGATCACGGCAACTGCCCGGACAAGCGTCTGGTCGATCTGGCCATGTCGGCCTGGGATGAGGCGCTGAGCCTTGGTGAGAAAAACGGCTATCGCAACGCGCAGGCCACCGTGATCGCGCCAACCGGCACCATCGGTCTGGTGATGGATTGCGACACCACCGGGATCGAGCCTGACTTTGCGCTGGTAAAGTTCAAGAAGCTGGCCGGTGGCGGTTACTTCAAGATCATCAACCGCTCGGTGCCATCGGCGCTGGAAAAGCTGGGCTATTCCTCGTCGCAGATCGAAGAGATCGTGTCCTATGCCGTTGGTCACGGCACCATCGGCAACGCGCCGGGGATCAACCACACCTCGCTGACCGGTCACGGCTTTGGCCCGAATGAACTGGCAAAGGTGGACGCGGCGCTGGAAAGCGCCTTCGATATCCGGTTCGTCTTCAACCAGTGGACGCTGGGCGAGGATTTCTGCACCGGCGTTCTTGGCATCCCGGCGACCAAGCTGAATGACCCGACATTCGACCTGCTGCGCCATCTGGGCTTTACCAAGGCGGATATCGACGCGGCCAACGATCACGTCTGTGGAACCATGACACTGGAAGGTGCGCCGCATCTGAAGGAAGAGCATTATTCGATCTTTGATTGCGCCAACCCGTGCGGAAAAAAAGGCAAGCGTTTCCTTGGTGTTGACAGTCATATCACCATGATGGCGGCGGCACAGAGCTTCATTTCGGGTGCGATCTCGAAGACGATCAACATGCCGAATGACGCGACCATCGAAGACTGTCAGAAAGCCTATGAACTCAGCTGGTCGCTGGGTGTGAAGGCCAACGCGCTTTATCGTGACGGTTCGAAACTGTCGCAACCCCTGGCGGCAGCACTGGTCGAGGATGACGACGAGGCGGCAGAGGTGCTGGAAAGCGGCTCGGCGCAGGAAAAGGCCGTCGTTCTGGCCGAGAAGGTGATCGAGAAGGTTGTGGTCAAAGAGATCATCCGCAGCCATCGCGAGAAACTGCCGCATCGCCGCAAGGGCTATACCCAGAAGGCAATCGTCGGTGGCCACAAGGTCTATCTGCGCACCGGTGAGTTCGAAGACGGCCAGTTGGGCGAGATTTTCATCGACATGCACAAGGAAGGCGCTGGCTTCCGGGCGATGATGAACAACTTTGCCATCGCCGTGTCGGTTGGTCTGCAATACGGCGTGCCGCTGGAAGAATTCGTGGACGCCTTCACCTTCACCAAGTTCGAACCCGCGGGGATGGTGCAGGGCAACGACTCGATCAAGAACGCGACGTCGATCCTGGATTACATCTTCCGCGAATTGGCCGTGTCTTATCTGGATCGTACCGATCTGGCCCATGTGAAACCCGAAGGCGCAACCTTCGATGATCTGGGCCGGGGCGAAGACGAGAGTGTCTCGAACGTTTCGGAAATCAGCGAAACAGCCGCGTCCAGGTCGTTGGAAGTGCTGAAACAAATCAGCTCCACCGGTTATCTGCGCAAGCGCTTGCCGCAAGATCTGGCGGTGTTCAACGCCGGTCAGGTCGAGGTGAACGGCATGGCTGAACCGGCAGCTTCCTTCGAAGCACCGGCAGCCGAAACGGCGGTGGCCACCGGCATGGACGCCCGCACGAAGGCCAAGATGCAGGGGTACGAGGGCGATCCCTGCGGCGAATGCGGAAACTACACGCTGGTGCGCAACGGCACCTGCATGAAATGCAACACCTGTGGCGCGACAAGCGGGTGTAGCTAAGGACAGCGCCCCGGCACCCCGGGGCGTAGGGGTCGGACGCTGCCCTAGGTAACCGACCCCGACGAATACGAAGAAAGGACACAAGACTTACCGGATGTCCTTTCTTCACTCGGCCGACATGCCCGTGTTGGCCGGGAACAGGGTGGGGCGGAATATTTGCTCCCTCCCACTCTTTCACGGAACGGGTGCGCTCGTTCCATGCGACGTCCAGGCCGCAGGCAAAAAAACACCGGGCGGTCAACGAAATGAGCCTGGATGGCGAAACTGACAGGGGGCTTCGGCCCCCTTTCTTTTTTCGCGTGGTTGCCCGGATAAGCGCAGTCTTGCCGGATCAGACAAGGCCTTTCGGGCATGTCCCGCCGAAATGGGTCTGGCAAGGTTTTGCCCGGCGGCGCTTCGCGACTCCGACTCGGTCAAACACGCAAGGATTGGCGCGATTTCCTCCCGATCGCGCAAAACGGGTGACGCCTGCGGCTGTTGCGGTGTTTCTGGGGCCTGTCCGGACGAAGACATAATCAACCTATCCAGGAGGCACCAAAATGAAACCGCAGTACTTGATTGGGATTTCCATCGCTGCTCTGACCCTGCCGGGAGTGCTCTCGGCGCAGTCCTCAACCGATGCCAATGGCGATGGCGTTCTGACCATCGAAGAAATCCAGGCCGTGTTGCCCGACGTCGACGCCGACACTTTCTCGGCGATGGACGCAAACGGCGACGGGGCGCTGGATGCTGATGAAGTGGCCGTTGCACAAGAGGCAGGTTTGCTTCCACCCAGCAACGGGTAAACAAGAAAGGGCGGCCCGACACTCATCGGGCCGCTTTTTCAGATGCTATAACGGCAAGTGAATGTTGAATTTTTCCCGAATCTCTGCGTCCAGAAGCGGGTCGAACCGGGCCGCCGACGGGGTGGACAGGATTTCATTCTTTCGGGCCACTGCCTTTTCAACCAGATCCGGTTTGCCAAGCTCCACCCACTCCTTGGGGGACGAGCGGTCACCAAAGGTCGGATAGACATAGTCGGCCTGCATCCGGCTGAGGGTCGCATCGGTGCCCAGATAATGACCGGGGCCGCCCATGCATACGGATGCGATCTGATCCAATGCCAGGGTTTCATCGGTCACTTCGATCCCGCGCACACAGCGCAGTGCCTGACCGATCAGGTCGTCGCTGAGGATGAGGCTTTCAAAGCAGAAACCCAGCAGCGAGGCGTGCATGCCAGCGGCTTCATAAACCATGTTCAACCCGGACAGCCCCGCCATCACGTTCGAGCACATCTGTTCCCACCCGGCCTGCATGTCGGGCAGCTTCGAATCTGAAGCACCGGCCGCCGCACCCCCAGGCAAGTCGTAGAAACGGTGCATCTGGGCGCAGCCTGCCGTCAGCAGGGCTTGTTCTCCGGAACCGATGGACATTGCGCCGGTCCGCAGATCAAGACCAAAAGGCCAGGTGCCGAAAACTGCGGGTGCGCCGGGACTTACGGCGTTTACATAAACCAATCCCGCAAGGCATTCCGCCGTGGCTTGGGTGATTGCTCCGGCGGTTGTCGATGGCGCGGTGGCACCGGCCATCCCGGCTGACAGCAACAGCACCGGCATCCCGGCCTTGATGCACTCCTCCATCACTTCGCAGCTTTCTGTGGCGAATTTCATCGGAGGGACGACGAAGCAGTTCGAGTTCGACACGAAAGGTCGCGCGCGATATTTGTCCTCGCCGCCCGCGATCATGTAGATCATCTCCATTGCGGGGGCGACGTGGCTGGGTTCCGTGAAGGACGTGCCGATATGTTTGAACGTTCCCGAACAACTTGCGTAGATCGTGTTCAGGTCCATTTCCAGGTTGTCGGCGATATCGCGACAGACCATGGGGCGTTGAACAAAGTGAATATTGTCAAGCTGTTGGCAGATGCGTGCGGCATCGTGCAAATCCTGAACGGTTGAATCGCGATACTCGCGACCATGCACGTCGACCATGGAAACGGCGGCACCAGCCGTGCCGTAATGTACTTTGGTACCGGTCAGGTCCAGATCGGTTTTTCCATCGCGGCTGTACAATGTGACCTTGCGGTTCGCTTTTGCGATCGTGTCTTCGACAAGGGCACGGGGAAAGCGGATGCGGCCATCGTCGCCCAGTATGCAGCCTGCACCGACCAGATAGTCGATTCCGCTTTGCGGCGCGTCTGCCAGACCAATGGTTTCCAATGCGGTCAGGGCGGCCTCGTGGATACGTTCGATCTGTGCCTGGGTCAGGACATTCAGGACACCGCCTTCCATACCGGGGCGCACGGGGCGCAGATGTTCAGGCAATGCGGTTGCACGGGCAGCGCGACGCGCAGCGCGACCGCCGCTGCGCGATGTGTTGCGGGATTGGTCGTTCATTTGTCTTTCCGATCTGTGAGAGATGTTTGGGGAACTGGCAAATGGCCGCTTACGGCCGCCCTCTCGCTGCACGCCCCCGGTCCGCACCAATGGTGCGGCTGATCAGGCTGATTTTCCAGTCGTGGTCAGTCATTCCGCCTCTCAACCTTTGGCGCAAGAGTTCCAAAACACGGCGACGCAATCTGTTCTGTTTGCGACCTCAACGGAATTAACTTCAGCAAATATCTGCCCAACGGTCCACTGACGGAATTCTGAGGCAGATTTTCTCCCGCGGTGACAGAAATCTGTTATACTGCATTCACTTACTCTTGAGCTTTGCGTGCAAGGAATTGAACTCTGACAAAAGCGATCCCAGTTGAATTCAAAGCTAGACATGATCTGAATCCCGAGTGAAATCGCGTTGAAACAGACTTTTGAACTTTTTTCTGTCCTGATTGTCGTGGCTCTGACGGCCAGCGCCAGTCCGGTTATGGCAGAGGATTGGACAGGGGGTTACGTTGGGCTCAGCTTTGGGTACGCGGATGCGGATGGACCGGGTGGATCAAGCGGGGACGACACCGCCTTTGGTGCGCATGTAGGCTATGACCAGGATTTCGGGGCTTTCGTTCTGGGCGGTGAACTTGAATACAACCGCCTGTCCCTGAACCTCAGCCAATCTCAGGGAAGCTTGGACAGCATGACGCGTTTGAAACTGCGTGGCGGGTACGATTTCGGCAGTGCGCTGGGGTATGTCGTCGTTGGCGCGGCACGGGCCGAAACATCCGTCGACAGCGATACCGCCGCCGTTTACGGAATCGGCATCGCTTATCCGATTGGCGAGAATTTTGTCATCAGCGGTGAAGCGCTGCGGCAAGACTTCGATGATGTGACCCGATCCACCGGTGGTCTGGAATCCAACGTATTCAACCTGCGTACAACGTTCCGTTTCTGACAACAGGCTTATTCAGCTGCGTGCTTCCTCGCAAGTTGCGACGCGAATTTGCACAGAGTTTTCAGCGCATCCGCAAAGCGTTCATCCGCCACGGTCATGGCCACCCGTACGTGCCCGGCAGCGGCCTTGCCGAAGCTTTCGCCGGGCATGACGGCTATTCTGTGTGCGTCCAGCAGCGCGTTGGCAAATTCGTCCCCCGACAACCCGGTCGCGCGGATATCCAGCATCAGATACATGGCACCCTGCGCGGGGACGAGGCCGACGATGTTTTGCGAGGCCAGAATGACCATTGCCAGGGCACGCCGGCGGCGGAACGGGGCGGCGATTTTTTCTTCCAGTTCAACACCCGCGGTCAGCGCAAAGCTGGAGGCGTCCTGTACGAACCCGGGAACGCCGTAGGTGGTGTGGGTCGCCAGATTGATCAGATGGGCGATGACATCCTCGGGGCCGACGACCCATCCACACCGAGACCCGGTCATGGCGTGGGACTTGGACATGGATCCAACCACAAGCGTTCGCTCTGCCATGTCGGGCAGCGTACGCGGCGAAATGTGCTCGCCGTCCCAGACTTGGGTGTCGTACACCTCATCCGAGATCAGCCAGAGATCACGCCGCTGGCAAACATCAGCGACCGCCTCGAGCGATTGACGGGAATAGACCACGCCGGTCGGATTGTTCGGCGTGTTGATCAACAGCGAAACCGCGCCTTCAGCGGCGGCATCGATCCGCTCGGCCTGGGGCTGGAAAGCGCCTTCAGCGGTGGTTTGAACCGCGCGGGCCACGGCGCCAACGCCCCGAATCGTGCCGGGATAGGTGGCGTAGTAGGGGTCGAGATACAATCCCACATCACCGGGGTCGCACACGGCCATATGTGCCGCGAACAGGGCAGCTTGCCCGCCGGGGGTGATCAGAACATTGTTCCGAGAGGTCGGAACGCCAGTGCGGGTCTGAACCCGAGCGGCGACCGTGTCGCGCAGCAGGTCCGTGCCGGGCACCATCGCGTACCCTGTGTGGCCGTTGCGGGCCGACAGCTCCATCGCCTGAAGAATCGAAGGGTCGGTTCGGGTGTCATGTTCACCGATCGTCAATTCGGTTACGGCTTGTCCTGCGCTCTGCATCCGGCGCGCGCGATAGAACACGTCCCAGCCATCGCTGCCGCCGCCGGTGATCTGCGTGATGCGTTCAGACAGTTTCATCCCATCGCCCCTGCTTGCCTTGCGCTGAATGGGGCAGAGCGGAAACGGTTTGTCAATCAGCTTCGCGGTGGCAGCGTCGCCTGAAGCTTTTTAGTCAACGAAGCGCGAACGAGATCATAGGAAACCGTCAAACGATGGCGCAGCTCCTCGGTCTCGGCATCAAACGGCAGGCGGACCCAGCTGCGGTGAAAATAGGGGGCTTTCACCGCGACACCGGCATCAATCACCATCGGAGCCGTTTCCACGTCGGGTGTTTTGACCGACACGCCGTCATTTGCAGTTCCGATACAGGCAAACATCTTGCCGCCAACCTTCCACGCGTCATGATCGCCGCCCCACGGGTCTGACAGCTCGGCTCCGGGAAATTCCTTGCAGATGGAATTGATGAAGTCTCGATCCATGACTGGCACTCTGCCGGACCGGGTGAGCAAACTCAACGCTTGGCTTGGCGGGGTTCCCGTGCTAACCGAGAGGCATGAACCCGGTGACCTGCATCATTATCTGCTGCATTACCTGCTGATTTATCAAGCGGGCCGGTTTCTTTCGTTTTCATCCCTGAGACAAGTTGCTAAGCCCGCGCCAACGCGCAAGCCTTTGCTGTTTTCTAGGAGCCCGACCGATGACGACGATCAAGCTGCACAACACGCGGACGCGGACGAAGGAAGATTTCGTACCGATCGACCCTGATAACGTGCGGATGTATGTCTGTGGTCCGACGGTCTATGACCGCGCGCATCTGGGCAACGCACGGCCGGTGGTGGTGTTCGATGTGCTGTATCGTCTGTTGCGCCATGTCTATGGCGCAGAGCACGTGACCTATGTGCGCAACTTCACCGACGTAGACGACAAGATCAACGCCACGGCGCTGGCCCGCAAACAGGCGGGTGCGGAAGGTACGCTGGAACAATTGGTGCAGGAACGGTCGGATGAAACCATCGGCTGGTACCTGCATGATATGGGTGCTTTGGGCACGTTGGAGCCGAACGAGATGCCGCGTGCGACCCAGTATATCGCTCAGATGATCGCAATGATCGAGGATCTGATCGCCAAGGGCCATGCCTATGCCGCCGAAGGCCATGTTCTGTTTGCGGTGGACAGCTGGAAACAGAGCTACGGCAAGCTGTCGGGGCGCTCGGTCGATGACATGATCGCGGGCGCGAGGGTCGAGGTGGCGCCCTACAAGAAGAACCCGATGGATTTCGTCTTGTGGAAGCCTTCAACCGATGAACTGCCGGGCTGGGACAGCCCATGGGGGCGGGGACGTCCGGGCTGGCACATCGAATGCTCGGCTATGAGCTATGAATTGCTGGGTGAGAGTTTTGATATCCACGGTGGCGGCAACGACCTGATGTTCCCGCACCACGAAAACGAGATCGCCCAGAGCAAATGCGCGCACCCGCAGGGTGAATTCGCGCGGGTCTGGCTGCATAACGAGATGTTGCAGGTCGAAGGCAAGAAGATGTCCAAATCGCTGGGCAATTTCTTTACCGTGCATGATCTGCTGGAACAGGGCGTTCCGGGCGAAGTGATCCGCTTTGTCTTCTTGCAGACGCATTATCGCAAGCCGATGGACTGGACCGAGAAGAAGGCCCGTGAGGCAGAGGCGACGCTGCGAAAGTGGCGGGCGCTGACAGCGGGCATCGAGCCCGCCGCCAGCGCGGCACCTGAGGTGATCGCGGCGCTGAGCGACGACCTGAACACGGCAGGTGCCATGGCCGAGCTTTACCGCCTGGCGTCAGATGGAGACGCTGCGGGATTGCTGGCAAGCGCGCAACTGCTGGGTTTGCTGCTGCCCCAGATGGGAGGGTGGGCGGACACCGCGTCCGTAGACCTGAGCGCCCATGAAGATCGCTTGGCGAAGGCGCGCGTAGCTGCAATGCAAAACAAGGATTTCTCGGAGGTCGATCGACTCAAGGCTGCGTATGTAGCGGCAGGGCTTGAGGTTCGAATGAGCAAGGAAGGTGTCGAACTGGTGCCGGGCGCGGGGTTTGATGCCGCCAAGCTGGAGGAGGTTTGATGACCAGGGAACGCCTCTACCTTTATGACACGACGCTGCGTGACGGGCAGCAGACGCAGGGCGTGCAGTTCTCGACCGCTGAAAAGGTGCAGATCGCACAGGCGCTGGACGCATTGGGGGTGGATTACATCGAAGGCGGTTGGCCCGGCGCCAACCCCACCGACAGCGCGTTCTTTGACGCCGCCCCAAAGACCGCGGCCCGGTTGACGGCCTTTGGCATGACCAAGCGGGCGGGGCGCTCGGCCGAGAATGACGATGTGCTGGCTGCGGTGATGAATGCGGGAACGCAGGCCGTTTGTCTGGTTGGCAAGTCTCATGATTATCACGTGACCGATGCGCTTGGTATTTCGCTTGAAGAGAACACGGAAAACGTTCGTGCTTCGGTGGCACATATCGTTGCGCAAGGGCGCGAGGCGCTGTTCGATGCGGAACATTTCTTTGACGGGTACAAGGACAACCCGGAATACGCGACCGAAGTTTGCCGTGCGGCACTGGAGGCGGGTGCGAGATGGGTTGTGCTATGCGATACCAACGGTGGCGCGTTGCCGTCCGAGGTCGGGCGGATCGTGTCCGAAGTGATCGCGGCAGGCCTGCCGGGTGAACGGTTGGGTATCCACACCCATAACGACACCGAGAACGCAGTGGCCTGTTCTCTGGCGGCTGTCGAAGCAGGTGCGCGGCAAATTCAGGGAACGCTGAATGGTCTGGGTGAACGTTGTGGCAACGCAAACCTGACGGCGCTGATCCCGACATTGCTGCTGAAAGAACCCTACGCCTCGCAGTTTGCAACAGGCGTCAGCCTTGATGCGTTGGCCGGGCTGACCCGAACCAGCCGCATGTTGGATGATGTTCTGAACCGGGTGCCCAGCAAGCAGGCGGCTTATGTAGGCGCATCGGCCTTCGCGCATAAGGCTGGGTTGCACGCCAGCGCGATCCTCAAGGACCCGTCGACTTATGAACACGTGGACCCGGCGAGCGTTGGCAATGAACGCATCATTCCGATGTCGAACCAGGCTGGCCAGTCGAACCTGCGCAAACGTCTGACCGAAGCAGGGCTGAGCGTTGAATCCGGCGATCCCGCATTGGGCCGCATCCTTGAACGGATCAAGCTCCGTGAAGCTGAAGGGTATTCCTATGACACCGCACAGGCCAGTTTCGAACTGTTGGCGCGGGATGAACTGGGGCAACTGCCAGAATTCTTCGAGGTCAAGCGCTACAAGGTCACTGTTGAGCGTCGGAAGAACAAATACAACAAGATGGTCAGCCTGTCCGAGGCTGTCGTCGTGGTGAAAGTGGACGGTGAAAAGAAACTGTCGGTCAGCGAATCCATGGACGAGTCCGGCAACGACAGGGGGCCTGTGAACGCGCTGGCCAAAGCGTTGGCGAAGGATCTGGGTCAATATTCGCAGGTCCTGTCGGACATGCGCCTTGTCGATTTCAAGGTCCGTATCACCCAGGGCGGGACCGAGGCGGTGACCCGCGTCATCATCGACAGCGAAGACGGTCAGGGGCGGCGCTGGTCGACCGTTGGCGTGAGCGCGAACATAGTTGATGCGTCCTTTGAGGCGCTGCTGGATGCGATCCAGTGGAAACTGGTCCGTGATTGTGATCCGCAAAAGGCAGCGGCCGAGTGAGCGTGGTTTTTGATGACGATGTCAAAGCCTGCGCCGCGCTGGTGCAGCGGGCTGATCCTGACCGATTCCGCGCGACGATGGCGGCTCCGGTGTCGGCTCGGTCGGTGTTGTTTCCGGTCTATGCGCTGAATGTTGAAGTCGCCCGCGCTCCGTGGGTGACGCAAGAGCCCATGATTGCTGAAATGCGGCTGCAATGGTGGCGCGACGCGTTGCAGGAGATTGCAGAAGGCGCCCCTGTTCGGCGGCATGAGGTGGTGACGCCTCTGTCTCGGGTCCTGTCGCCGCATCTGGCAGGTATTCTGGATGAATTTGTCGCCGTAAGGCGTTGGGATATATATAAGGACCCGTTTGAGGATCAGGAGCATTTTGACGCCTATATCCAACACAGTTCCGGGTCGCTTTTCGTGGCCTCAGCGCAGGCGTTGGGTGCGGCGGAGGAAAGCGTGCTGCGCGATTTCGGGTACGGAGTCGGTGTGGCAAATTGGTTCCGCGCCATTCCCGAACTGGAAAAGCGGGGTCGTGTACCTTTGCTTGATGGCACGACGGGTGGCGTTCAGCAATTGGCACAAACCGCCTTGGATCGATTGCGCAACGCACGATCAAACCGAGGCGAGATAGCGCCTGAGGCGCGTCCCGCGCTGTATGCGGGCTGGCTGGCGGAACGGGCTCTGAAGCAGGCCATCGCCCAGCCCCAGCGGGTGGCGGCAGGAACGCTTGACCCAGGCGAAATGCGTCAGCGACTGTCCCTGATGTGGACCGTCGGCAGCGGGCGCTGGTGATCAGACGCTTTCGGGATCGGCCGGGCGCAGAACCAGCCACAGCAATGCGCCACCTGCCAGTGTCAGCAAGGGGATCATGGCAAGGTTAACGGCATTCCACCCCTCGATCGCGGATCCGCCCGAGCAGTTCATCAACCCGCCCGAGGCCAGCGATGCAAGTGTCACACCGCCAAACACCAGCAGGTCATTTAGGCCCTGCATCCGACCACGCTCTTGCGGTTCATGAGATGCGGCCAGCATTGTGGTCGCGCCGATGAAGCCGAAATTCCAACCAATGCCCAGAAGGACGAGGGCAACAAAAAAGTTCCCCAATTCAACGCCTTGCAGCGCAACCACTCCTGATGCGGCAAGTATGGCCAGGCCCAGAGCGACGATCTTTTCAACGCCAAACCGGGCGATCAGGTGCCCGGTGAAGAAGCTGGGAACATACATTGCCAGCACGTGACTTGTCACGATATCCGCCGCGTCATTGGCCGAAAACCCACATCCGACAACCGCAAGCGGTGTCGAGGTCATGACAAGATTCATCAGCGCATAAGACACCATGGCACAGATGATCGCGACGGCAATGCGGGGCGTTTTCAACAGCTCGATCCGTGACCGCCCCTTGGGTTCATCAGCCGCAGGTTTCGCAGGCGTCGGAATGTCGAGAAAGAAGAACAGCACCGAACCCAGAACGTTGATGCCGATTACGGCCATATATGTACCCAGAAAAGGGATGACGTAAGCTTCAGACGTCAGCTTCACGATCTGAGGCCCAATGATGGCGGCCGCCAATCCGCCCGCCATGACATAAGAAATCGCCTTGGGACGGAAATCGTCTGAAGCGGTGTCTGCTGCTGCAAAGCGATAGAACCCGTGTGCGCTCATATAGATGCCGGTCAGCAGGCTGCCCACTAGAAAGATGGGGAAGGAACCAAGGAACAGGCCATAAGCTCCGATCAATCCGCCCAAAGCGCCGGCGGTTGCCCCGACAAGAAACCCCACGCGTCGGCCCCATTTTTGCATGATGGCCGAGATCGGCGTGGCCGCCAGCATCGATCCCAGAACGATCAGGGATATCGGCAGGGTCGCCAAACAGGGGTTCGAGGCCAGCGACTGACCTGCAAGTCCGCCAACGATGAACATCATCGGCATCTGCGCGCCCAGAATGGCTTGGGCAGCCACCAGCACGGCCACATTGCGTTTGGCCCGTCGGTCGTCCGGAAGGGTTGAAATCATGGTCATGGGCGAATGGTTATCGGCTAAGTGTTTGAGGCACAACCGGGTTGCATCTGCGTCACATGCGCCTAACGTGCCCGAGATAGCAGAGCAGGGAGGCCGCATGTCCGCAGGCCGCATCATCGAAACACCGGACTGTGTTGCCGAAGGGGCCGAATGGCTGGCCCAAACCTGTCCACGCATGGCGTATGCGATGGATCAGACCGGCCCCTTGCCGCTGCGCCGCCGCCCCGATGGGTTTGCGCAATTATTGAGTGCAATTGTCAGCCAGCAGGTGAGCGTGGCTTCGGCCAATGCGATCTGGAAACGGCTTCAGGATGCCAGGTTGACCGGTCCGCGCAAGATCCTGTGGGCAACGGATGATGATCTTCGGGCCGTTGGCCTGAGCCGTCAGAAGATCCGATATGCGCGGGCTCTGGCCGAGGCACGCATCGACTATAAGGCGTTGCGCGATGCAACTGACGCAGATGTCGTCGCTACTTTGACGCAAGTATCGGGAATCGGTGTCTGGACAGCCGAAATCTATGCCATGTTCTCGCTGGGTCGCGCAGATGTCATCGCACCCGGTGATCTGGCCCTGCAAGAGGCGGCGCGCATCCTCTATGACCTGCCTGAACGTCCGACAGACAAGGAACTGCGCAAAATGGCCGAGGCCTGGTCGCCCTGGCGTTCGGTTGCGGCGCGGGTTCTGTGGGCCTATTACCGGGTTGCAAAGCAAAGAGAAGGGATCAGATGACACGGGTTTTGAATGCGCTCCGGAAAGAGCCTGTTTCGGGCGACACGCGCTCGGTCGTGGTGTTCGTGCATGGCTATGGCGCAAACGGTGCCGATCTGCTGGGATTGGCCGATCCGCTGGGCGAACACCTGCCTGACACGTTGTTCGTGGCCCCCGACGCCCCCGAGCAGATCCCCGGAATGCCCAACGGGTATCAGTGGTTCCCGATTCCGTGGATCGATGGATCTTCCGAGGAAGAGGCCCGCCGGGGCATGGAAATGGCGGTTGAGGACTTCAACGCCTTTCTGGACGCGCTGATGGTGGACGAAGATGTCCTGCCCGAACAGGTTGTTCTGTTTGGTTTCAGCCAGGGCACGATGATGAGCCTGCATGTCGCACCACGCCGGGAAGATCCCGTGGCCGGGATCGTAGCCTTTTCAGGCCGTTTGCTGGAACCCGATCTGCTGGTGGATGAAACCGTCAGCCGGATGCCTGTCTTGCTGGTGCATGGCGACGCTGATGACGTTGTCCCGCCACAATCCCTGCCGGAAGCGGCCGAAGCCTTGCAAGCTGCCGGTTTCAAAGAGGTCTATGCCCATGTCATGAAAGGCACGGGGCACGGTATCGCCCCGGATGGGCTGAGCGTTGCGCTGGCCTTCATGCGCGACAAGCTGAGTCTTTAGTGTTTGGAACCTGCGGAGCGCCCATGCGTTCCGCACCGGTTCAATCCCACAAGTGACCTTCGGCGAACTCGACCGAGTTTCCGGCCGGGTCGCGCACATACAAAGACCGAGCGCCTCCGGGCCAGTCAAACTCGGCATCTACCGGAATATTCCAGTCCAGAAGGTGTTTGCGCATCGCCGCGATGTCCTCTCGTGACAGCACAAGACACACATGTCCGGGGCCGCGCGCACCATGAGGCGGAACCGGCATGTCGGGGTCAAGCGACGGTTGTTCGGTCTGGTCGGGATTGAAAATCAGCAGGACCGATCCGCCGATGCGATAGAAAACATGGCGGTCAGCGACACGTTGTATCCGTTCGAGCCCAAGAACTTCGCCGTAAAACTGTTCTGCCGCGTCCAGGTCATCAACATAGAGCGCCGCTTCCAGAATGGCCGAAGGGGCCGGGATGTCAGGCGTTTTCTTCATGACGCCAGTTTAGCAGATCGGGGCAGGGTCTGTCACCGTCGCGGGCGACGGTCGCGCTTGCGTTGGGGGGACGCGTTCAGTGTCGGCATTGGCAGACTGTCCCAGTGCCCGGGCTCCAGATCATCCAGGGTCCAGTCTCCGATGCGGTACCGGATCAGGCGCAGCGTCGGCAGGCCCACGGCAGCAGTCATCCGGCGCACCTGTCGGTTTTTGCCTTCACGTATGGTCAGTTCAAGCCAACTGTCCGGGACTGACTTGCGTTCGCGGATCGGTGGGGTTCGGGGCCAGAGCGCCTCGGGCTCGTCGATCTGGCGGGCCTTGGCGGGGCGGGTCAGACCATCCTTCAATTCGACCCCGTTGCGAAGCGTTTTCAGGGCAGCCTCGTCGGGGGTGCCTTCGACTTGAACCCAATAGGTTTTGGCCATCTTGTGCTTTGGGTCAGAGATCTGGGATTGCAGCTTTCCATGATCCGTCAGCAGCATCAAACCTTCACTGTCACGGTCCAGCCTGCCCGCCGGATAGACGCCGGGCAGATCAATGAAATCAGACAGCGTGTTGCGTGGGCTGTCCGCGTTGGCGCGGTCGGTGAACTGCGGCAGAACATCATAAGGTTTGTTGAAGCGGATGAACCAGGACATGACCTGCGCATAGCCCGAACGGCGCCCCCGGTGCAAGCTGTGGATAACTGTCACGTGCCTGTTACCGATTCGCGTTACCCCGTCTGCGACATATTGTGGAAACTCAGGGCTTGTCAGAGTTTTAACACGATATATAGTTATCAAAAGACCGGGGCGGGTGCTCCCCGCTCTGGTGTCACAAACGGGCAGCTGAGAGCGAGGAGCGATTCTGTGATGGACGGAGACTTCAGGACCGAATTTGTAAGGGAGCCGGGTGCGCTCAAACAACACCCGGCCCTGGTTTTGAACGCCGATTATCGCCCCTTGTCCTATTACCCGCTGTCACTGTGGCCCTGGCAAGAAGCGATCAAGGCCGCCTGGCTGGATCGGGTCGATATCGTGGCTGAATATGACGAGGTCGTCCGCAGCCCGAGCACCGAGATCCGAATACCTTCGGTCGTTGTTTTGAAAGACTATGTAAAACCCAGAAAGCGCGTGGCCTTCACGCGCTTTAATTTATTTCTGCGGGATGAATTCCGCTGCCAGTACTGCGGCAGCCGGGACAACCTGACCTTTGATCATGTGGTGCCGCGGGCCGCCGGTGGCGTGACCAGTTGGCAGAACGTGGTGGCGGCGTGCAGCCCGTGCAATTTGCGCAAAGGTTCAAAATCGCTGCGCCAGGCTCGGATGACCTTGCGCAAGCCGCCGCGCCAACCCGATGCCGAAGCGTTGCGCAATATCGGTCGGAAATTCCCGCCGAACCACCTGCATGAAAGCTGGATCGATTTCCTGTACTGGGATGCAGAGCTGGATCAGTTCTAAGCCGCGCGGGATTTCCACGCGGCCAGCCAGATCAGTACCAGAATGGCAGAAGCAATAGCGTTCCAGCCAGCCATCGAGATGCCGAACATCTCCCAGGGGATATCATCGCACCGCACCAAAGGCGCGGACATGATTTGATCGAACAGATCGTCAGCGGACAGACCGCTGATGCTGCCGGATGTGCAACTGCTTGGGCCTTCCCACCAGCCTTGTTCAACGCCGGCGTGAAATGCACCCACAGCCGAAGTCGCCGCCGCAGCTGCCGCACCCAGCAACGGCAGGAAGCGCAGTTTGGGCAGCGCCAGCGCCACGGCGCCAATCGCGATGGCCACTGCATGTGGATAGCGCTGCCAGATGCACATCTTGCATGGGGCAAGCCCGCCGAGATGCTGAAAGCCAAAAGCGGCCAGAAGAAGGGCCAATGATCCTAGACTTGCCACCGCGACAAGTTGCGAACGTCTCGTCATAAGTATTTCACCACCAGGAATCCGCCAAACAGGAGGATGATGAACAAAGTGAACATTAGCCCCAGGCGCTTTTCGATGAAGTCGCGTATTGGCTCACCGAATCCCCAGAGCAGGCCGGCAACCAGGAAGAACCTCAGCGCGCGGGCCAGAATCGAGGTCGCGATGAAAGTTCCAAGCGGCATGCCGGTCCAGCCGGACATAATGGTGATGACCTTGTAGGGGAAGGGGGTCACACCTGCGGCCAGAACGGCCCAGAACCCGAAGTCGTTGAACCGGGTATTGAATTCTTCCATGGCATGGGCTTTCCCCATGGATTCCAGAATGGGCTGTCCGATGCTTTCATAGAAAAACGCGCCGATCGCATAGCCCAGCATGCCACCCAGAACCGACGCCACCAGCGCCACGGTTGCGATCAGCCATGCCCGGGACGGGCGAGCCAGAATCATCGGAATCATCAACACATCCGGGGGAATCGGAAAAAACGAACTCTCGATGAAAGCCACGATGGCCAGCGCCCACAGCGCGTGAGGGTGTTCGGCCAGACGAATGGTCCAGTCATAAAGCGATCGTAACATAAAGCACTCAAATCCAGTTCCCGGTCTGAAGCCAAGCCAAACCATGCGCCTGACGGACCGTCAACAGTCGAGGGCGAAACAAATGGATTATTGGATGGTTTTTGCCTCTGGACCTTCGCTCGGATGGGCGCTAATCCAGTGTTCGTGGCCCAAGTGGCGGAATGGTAGACGCAGGGGATTCAAAATCCCCCGCCTTCACGGGCGTGAGAGTTCGAGTCTCTCCTTGGGCACCACATTCCCGACGAATTCAGAATTCCGTCCGTCCTTATGGCGGGGTTCCGTGCTGGTGCCGTGATCAAGGTGCTGACCCGCAACCTTGGTCTTCATGTCTTGTTCGAGGCCTTCTGTAGCGGGCCGCAAATGCCACAACGTTCCGGGCCTGCATCAGCAGTCAGGTCATCAGGTCCCCGGCGGTGTGAATCGTGAACCGGGTTGGTATTGAAGGGCCTTTGTCAGATTCGCCCGAACGCACAAACGTGACATGACCTGCGTCCATGTTCGAAAACGCGGATCGCTCTTTTTCCCGCCGACTCGTGCCGGTTCATTGCATCGAGGATGAAACGGAGTGTTGGGCTTCGATTGATCGTGTGACCCCAGACTGTTCGCTGTGAACTGATGGGGAAAGTTCGTGATTTGTGCTCATATATGCGAATTGGCGCAGGTCCGACCGGTGCCGGCCTTGACATTGTGGGTATCTGAATGAAACCTCGAAAGGGTTGGGAGAAATTGGGAAATTCAAAGATTTGTAGCCGTTGCGATGCGGGCCGGTTTGTATTATCGGCACGCTTCCCTGAGCAGGTGATCAAACTTGATTTCCAACTGCCAGACAAAAAAAGTGGGAGTTAACAGATGAAAAACAGCAGCAAACTGAGCGTCGGCGCCTTCGTCACCGCAGCCCTTCTGGCTCCGGCGGCATATGCCGAAGAGTTCATTACAATCGGTACCGGCGGTGTCACCGGCGTTTACTATCCGACCGGCGGCGCGATCTGTCGTCTGGTCAACAAAGGCCGGAAAGAGCACGGCGTGCGCTGCTCGGTCGAATCGACCGGTGGTTCGGTTTACAACATCAACACCATCCGCGAAGGCGAACTGGAGTTTGGTGTGGCCCAGTCCGACTGGCAGTACCACGCCTATAACGGCACCTCGAAATTCGAAGAAGCGGGCCCGTTCGAAGGCCTGCGCGCAGTGTTCTCGGTGCACCCCGAACCCTTCACCGTCGTGGCCCGCGCCGATTCCGGCATCACCAACTTTGAAGACCTGAAGGGCAAGCGCGTCAACATCGGCAACCCCGGTTCCGGTCAGCGCGGCACCATGGAAGTCCTGCTGGGCGAAATGGGCTGGACCACCGACGATTTCGAACTGGCAACCGAGCTGAAAGCGGCTGAACAGTCGGCAGCCTTGTGCGACAACCAGATCGACGCGATGGTATACACCGTTGGCCACCCCTCGGGTTCGATTCAGGAAGCCACCACCGCATGTGACTCGGTTCTGGTGAACGTCAGCGGTGAGGCCGTGGACAAGCTGGTCAACGAAAACTCGTTCTACCGCAAGGCAACCATTCCCGGTGGCATGTACCGTGGATCCGACGAAGACACCGCGACCTTTGGTGTGGGCGCGACCTTCGTGACCTCGGCCGATGTATCGGAAGATGCGGTTTACGCGGTCGTCAGCTCGGTCTTTGAAAACTTCGATGATTTCAAAAAGCTGCACCCGGCATTTGCAAACCTGAAGCCGGAAGAGATGATTGCGGACGGCCTGTCGGCTCCGCTGCATCCGGGTGCCGAGAAGTACTACAAAGAAAAAGGCTGGATTCAGTAAACCAGACCTGACGCAGGGTGCCCAAGGGCGCCCTGCACAAAACCCGTAAGAAACGGGGTTCAGATGGCCGAAAAATGGCCGCGACGGGGAGACATTTGATGAATTCCGACACTCAATCCAATCGTCCGCTTTCCGAAGAAGAGCTTCAGGATCTGGTTGCGTCTTCTGACGCAGGAGGGCGCAACCCGGTCGGGAACGTGGGCGTTTTCCTGGCGGTCGTGGCCGCGATCTGGTCGATATTTCAAGTTGTTCTGGCTTCGCCCCTGGCGAATTATGTCTTGCCCGGAAGCGTCGTGAACAATGCACGGCAATTCCACCTGGCTTTTGCCCTGTTTCTGGCTTTTGCAGCCTATCCCGCGCTGAAATCCAGCCCGCGGGATTTCATCCCGGTTCAGGATTGGATCATGGGATTGGTGGGCGCGTTCGTCGCGCTGTACGGCTATTTCTTCTATGACAAGATCGTCAATGCGGGCGGTTTGGCCGACGACACCGACAAATGGGTTGCGTTGCTTGGCTTGATCCTGCTGTTCGAGGCCGCGCGCCGCGCGCTTGGCCCGGCCATGGCAATCATTGCGACGATATTTTTGGCCTATGTCTTCTTCGGCGCCTCGGAATGGGTGCCTGAAGTTATCCGCTGGAAGGGCGCGAGCCTGAAAAAGGCGATGAGCCACATGTGGATCACGTCAGAAGGCGTGTTTGGTATCGCACTGGGTGTTTCCACGAAATTCGTCTTCCTGTTCGTGCTGTTCGGCGCATTGCTGGATAAAGCCGGTGCAGGGAACTATTTCATCAAGATGGCCTTTGGGGCGCTTGGCCACCTGCGCGGTGGTCCGGCCAAGGCGGCTGTTGTGGGCTCGGCTGCGACCGGCCTGATCTCGGGCTCGTCGATTGCCAATGTTGTCACCACGGGTACATTCACCATCCCGCTGATGAAGCGCGTCGGATTCAGCAGCGAACAAGCCGGCTCGGTCGAGGTCGCCAGTTCCGTGAACGGGCAGATCATGCCGCCGGTGATGGGGGCCGCTGCCTTCCTGATGGTGGAATATGTGGGCATTTCTTACGTTGAGGTGATCACCCACGCCTTCCTGCCAGCCGCGATTTCCTACATCGCGCTGGTCTATATCGTGCACCTTGAGGCGGTGAAGCGGAACATGCCCACGCTGGGCGACCGCGATGTGCATCTGGCGCGGACCGTGGTGGGGATGCTTGCATTCTTCCTGGTGTTTGCAGGTCTTTGCTATGGGTCACAATTCCCGGTGGATGCCGTGACAAGCTGGGTGCCGTCGGCGGCCGGTCTGGTGCTGAGCCTGATTATCTGCGCGGTATATGTTGCCCTGCTGTATCTGGCGGCCCAGGTGCCTGATTTGGAACCGGATGACCCGAACGCAAAAGAGGTTACGCTGCCGGTCATCGCCGATATCTACAAGGCAGGTCTGCATTACCTGCTGCCGATCATCGTTCTGGTCTATTTCCTGATGATTGAACAGAAGTCACCGGGCCTGTCCGCGTTCTGGGCGACATCGCTGCTGTTTGTCATCCTGCTGACGCAGAAGCCGCTGAAGGCGATGTTCCGGGGGCAGAGCAACCTGTACAACACTTTCATCGATGGTGTTGCCGACCTGTGGCAAGGGCTGATCGACGGGGCACGCAACATGATCGGCATTGCGCTTGCCACGGCAACCGCGGGCGTGATCGTGGGAACTGTCACGTTGACGGGTGTTGGTCAGGTGATGGCCGATCTGGTCGAGTTCCTGTCGGGCGGCAATCTGATCCTGATGCTGGTCATGGTCGGGCTGCTCAGCCTGATCCTGGGCATGGGCTTGCCGACAACCGCGAACTATATCGTTGTCAGCTCGTTGATGGCCGGGGTGGTTGTTGAACTGGGTGCGCAAAGCGGGCTGATCGTTCCCTTGATCGCCGTCCATCTGTTCGTTTTCTACTTCGGGATCATGGCCGACGTGACACCTCCGGTCGGGCTTGCCAGCTTTGCCGCCGCGGCTGTGTCGGGCGGTGATGCGATCAAAACCGGTTTCACGGCCTTCTTCTACAGCCTGCGCACCGTGGCGCTGCCCTTCGTGTTCATTTTCAACACCGATCTTCTGCTGATCGATGTGACATGGGTCGAAGGGATCACAGTGGCGATTTTCGCGACCATAGCGATCCTTGTCTTCACGGCAGGCACCATGGGGTATTTCCTGACCCGCAGCCGGATCTATGAAAGCATCGCGCTGATCGCCGTGGCATTCGCGCTGTTCAGGCCGGATTTCTTCATGGATCGCATCGCACCTCCATACACTTCGGTCGAGCCTGCGGCGTTTGTCGAAACCATCGGCCAAACTTCACCCGGAACCGAGGTTCGCATGGTGATCAGCGGGCCGGATTTTGATACCGGCAAGATGGTGGACACCACGGTTGTCGTGCCAGTCGGATCAGAAGAGGGCGGTGACGCGCGCGTCGATGCCATGGGGCTGCTGTTGCTCGAAGAGGATGGTCTTGTGAAACTAGATGAGCCGATGTTTGGTTCACCGGTTGCCGATGATCTGGCCAACTTTGACTATTACGGTGACGAGGCTGTGCGCCTGAGCTCGGTCAGCCTGCCGTCCAGCCAGCCTCCGAAGCAACTGGTCTATATCCCGGCGATGATCCTTCTCGGCCTTATCGCTTTCCTGCAACGCGGTCGTGCCGCAAGACAAGGAGTGCCCGCATGACACGCTCTGTTCTGTGTGCCGTTGATATCAGCAACGGCGAGATTGATGCACCGGTTCTGAAAAAAGCAGCCGCGCTGGCGGATATGGAAGGGGCGCAACTTGACGTGGTGACGGTGCTGCCCGATTTCGGGGAAAGCTGGGTGTCGGGGTTTTTTGAATCCGGTTTTCACGACAAGGCGTTGGAGGAAGCGCAGGCCAAGCTGACGGCGCTGTGCGTATCGACCCTGGGGGCCGAGCGCAATGAAACCATCCGCCATGTGGTTGCGACAGGAACAGCTTATCAGGAGATTTTGAAGACGGCCGAAAGTGCCGGCTCTGATTTGATCGTAATCGGAGCCCACAAGCCGGATTTGAAGGATTACCTGCTGGGCCCGAATGCGGCACGTGTGGTGCGACATTCCAACGTCTCGGTCTACGTGGTGCGCTGACGCGAAAAGCAGATCCAGTACGCAAATGTGTTGAAACGCCGACGGCAGTCCGCTGCCGTCGGATAGTTCAGGAAGCATCTGTGCGGCAGCTGTTTCAGTAGCCTGTCATTTCCAGATAACCAACGCCTTCGTGGCTGCCAGTGACTGTAACCGGGCCTTCCCAGTATTCGAAACGCGTCCCCATCCAGGCATCTGGCGTCAGGGCGGATACCTTGACGTCGATGCCTCGGTCCGCAAGCACGACGCGCCATTGCGTCGGGACGTCGCGGCCTGCCACCTGATCGGTCGCAAGCGGCTCTAGCCTGACGGATCCGTCGGGGATGGCATCGGTGCTGCCGTCTGAATTGATCCATGTGGCCGACGTGAAATCGCCGCGACCACCGCGCAGGCGAAAGGCCATCAGTTTGTCTCCGCCTTCGAAGCTGAGCGAAAACCAGTCCCAGCCGGTTTGATCCTCGGCCAGGGGTTGCGATGACCATTCCCGGTCCAGCCAGCCCTGACCAGTGACGCGCATATCGCCGTCCGGCAGGTGCAGTATGCCTTCAACTGAATAGAAGGGTTGCGAATAGTAATAGCTGGCTTGCCCGTCGGCGGATTTGACGGAATAGCCCGCTTGGCCATGAAACACCAACGGGCCTTGTGCCGTCAGCGCAAGATCATACCCGAAATCAGCCCCGTTTGCCGTCAGGGTCAGGGTGTCCATGTCCGGTCCGGCCATGCGCCATTCGTCGATCCAGGCTTCGAACGGTTGCGCCGCAACACCTGCCTGTCCGATCCCCCCACGCGACAGGCGTTCGGCAAAATAGTGGGTGTCAGGCGTGGTGGTAGCCGCATGGCCCATCCAGATCTGCGGGCTTTGCCATCCATCTGTTTCAAATGGCTTCAGGGCCGACCGGAAAAGGGTCCATTGTATACCATAGTCACGCCCGTCCTCGCCTTTGAGGTTGGCCGTCAGATACCACCATTCGATCCGATAGGCGGGATGTGGCCCGTGGTCTTTGGGAAAGTCGAACGCGATCCCCGCCTGCGGAATCTTGAATCCTTCGGCTGATCCTCCAAGGCCAGCATAGCCCTGCGCCCACAGCGGCGATGGGCACAAAAACACGAGAACGGCCAAAAGGGCTTTAACGTTCATTGGCGAACACCTTCAGCAAATCGGCAGGGGGCAGACGCACCATGCGCAGCGCGGGCAGGGCCGCGGCAACCAGGGCGGCCAGCAGGGTCAACAGGAACAGCCACAACCAATCCCAGGGAAACACGAACATCGGCAATCGCCAGCCAAAGGCCTGTACGTTGATCACTGCCAACAGAACCCAGGCGAGGATCAGACCAAGCGGCAACGCCAGACACGCGGTCAGAGCCGCGAGCAGCACGCTGCGCAGCAGTTCCAGCCGCGCCAGTTGCGCCCGGTTCAGCCCCAGTGCCCAAACCGGAGCAATCTGAGGCAAGCGCTGGGTCCACAGGGTCAGCAGGCTGGTAAGTATGGCAAATCCCGCCACGCCGAGGGTCAGAACATTGAGTGCCGAGGTCACGACAAAGGTCTTTTCGAAGATTGCCAATGATTGCGCCTTCATGGCGGCCTGCTGAACCACGGCCTGACGCGGCAGGGCGAACCGCTCGCGCAAGGTTTGCGCCATTTCAGTCGCCTGTTCGGGGTTCAAACGGATGCCAAACCGTCGGGTCTCTGCCCCCGGCGCGATGCGGTCAAGCTGGGCCATCGAGACAATGGCTTGCCCGGTCGGGTTTCCGTAATCCGAATACACCCCGGCTATGGCCAACGCATGATCCGGGGACAGTGTCAGCGTATCTCCGGGCCAGAGGTTCGCGCGCCGTGCCAGTTGTTCGTTGATCAGAACCGCGTCTCCGGCCATGACGTCGTCCCATACGGTCGCGGTTGCCGATATCAACGGCCAGTGTTGCCGATAGACCGGATCGTCAATGACCCCGTACAGAAACAGGGGGCCCGTTTCATGTGGCAGTTCCATGTTGCGAATTGGAAGGATGGCCTTGACCTGTGGCCGCAGCCAATCCGTGATCTCGCGCCCCTGTTCTTCGTCACGGACGGTCAGATAGAGTTCTGAAGTCAGGCGTTGGTCCAGCCAGCCGACAAAGGTCAGCCGGAAACTTGAAACCATCGTGCCCACACCGATATTTGCCGCAAGCGCAAGCAACAGGGCCATCAGGGCAAGCGACAGCCCGGGCAATTGGGCGCGCATGTCGGCCCAGACCCACTGCGCGACGGCACCACGGGACCTGTTGCCAAAGACGGAAAGCGCAAAGGTCAGAAGCGCCGGCAACAAAAGCGCGGCACCGGTCAGCAATCCGGCCAACAGCACGAAACCGGCAACCAGCCCACCGATGCCGAGATAGGCGATGGTACCGCCGAAGATCAGGGCCAAGCCGAGCAAACCGGTCACAAGGCGTGTCCGAGCATTGCCCTGCCAGGCTTGCACTCCGGGCCCCGCCAGCAGAGGCATACGAGACAATCGCCACAGCGCATGGCCACTGGCAAACAAGGTGCCGCAGACAGCCATTGCCATCCCGGCAAACACCCAATGGGGGTGCAATGTCAGCTGTCCGGTCACGGGCGCACCATACAGGCCGCGAAGGGTTGCTGCGACATCGGGCAACAACGCTCCGGCCAGAAAGAACCCAAGAAGCAGACCCATGGTTCCACCGATCAGGGCCAGCCCCGTCAGTTCGGTCAGGATCAGGAAGACCAGCCGCCGCATCGAAACACCCAGCGCTCGCAGGGTACGGATCATGCCTCGGCGTTGGGCAAAAGCCAGCCCGACAGTGCCGTTCACGATGAACAGGCCAACGGCAAAGGACAACAGGCCAAAAGCCGACAGATTCAGGTGAAAACTGTCAGTCAGCCGTGCAGTATCGACTTGCGAGGATGGGCTGGCGCGCTCCAGTTCGGGCGCGATTTCGGCCAAGGGGGGGCGATCACGCGGCTGATCCGGCAAAACAATGAGGCGCGAGATGAAACCGGTTTGGTTCAGCAGGGCTTCGGCTGTGCCGATATCCGTCAGGATAACGTCTGGTGGCAGTGCCGTGGTGAGTGAAAACGGCGGAAGGTTGTCCTGGTCGCGCAACAGCGGCGCGAGTTCTGCCGCGATCAGAAGCCGCCCCGGGGCGGTCAGCATGTCCGCCGGCTCAGTCGGCGCGGTGCTTTGGTCGGCTTCGGTAACGGCTGGCAGGGCCGGGTAGGCAACCATGTCCACACCCATCAGACGCAAAGTGCGGCCTGCGATCCGATAGGGGCCCTCCAGAACGGCCGCCACCTGCCAGCCAGCACGACGCAGATCGACGTAACGCGAAACCGGGATCAGACCGGATGGATCGCGCAACTCGTCGAACTGGCCAAGGGCGAGTTGCGCGTTGGCCCGGGCATAGCTGGCACGAGCTTCGGCATTGATGGCCTGAACCGCGGACCAGAGACCCGTGGCCAACGCGATGCCTGTCAAAAGCGTTGCAAGCTGCAACCAGTGCACCCGCCAATGTGACATCAAAGCCTGAATGACGGCAGCTGTCATTGGATACGACCACCGCAGAGCTGGAGGCTGCGATCCAGTCGGGCCGCAATCTGTTGGGAATGCGTGACCAACAGAAGCGCTGCGCCGGTATCGGCCACAAGTGCCAGCATCAGATCCAGTACTGTTGCACTGGCGGTTTCATCCAGATTGCCCGTGGGCTCATCCGCCAGCAGCAGTTTCGGGCGCGCAGCCATCGCACGGCCAATCGCGACCCGCTGCTGTTGCCCGCCGGACAGGTTTTCGGGAAATCGGTCCAAAAGATCGGACAGGCCCAAGCGTTCGGTCAGATGCGCGGTCCAACCGGAATCCTCGACGCCGGCAAGGCGGGCGTGAAAGGAAAGGTTCTGCGCAACGGTCAGCGAAGGGATCAGATTGAACTGCTGAAACACCAGCGAGACCTGCCTGCGCCGCAACTCGGCCCGCCCGGCATCGTCCAAAGGGGACAGAGGCGTACCGTTCAGAGTGATTTCACCGCCGTCGAAACAATCGAGCGCAGCGGCAAGGTTCAGCAGAGTGCTTTTGCCACTGCCGCTTTCTCCGGTCAGGGCCAGAGTTTGCCCGTGATCAAGGGTCAGCGACACATCGCGCAGAACCGGGCGCCCGCCGGGATAGGTTTTCTGAACACGGTCGATGGTCAACAGCATGATCTGGCCTTTTTTCTTCCAAGGATGTGCGACGGAATTCCAAACTGTCCAGTGCGGACCGGTACCCGGTTCCATTCGCCGCAGGCTTGCGGCACGATCGCCGGGGTTGTGCCCCGCACCTCAAAGGGCCATTCTGCCCGGACGGTCCACTGTCGTAAATCAGGATGAAAAACATGACGTTGCTGCATCAGATCATATGGGGCAGTACATTTCTGGCGCTCTGCTTCTTGGTCGAGATTCTTTTGTTAACCTGGTGTACCGTTGCGATCATCAAGTGGGATGAAAGATGGTCCGCCAAGGGGGTGTTCTTTGGAACGGCAACACCAATCGCGGTATCTTTGGCGTTTATCGTCGCCACGCATACGATTCAGGTCTGGATCTGGGCCATCGTCTGGGTGTTGCTTGAGGTTCTGCCGGATTGGAACTCGGCCATCTATTTCTCACTGGTGACGTTCACGACTCTGGGATACGGCGATATCGTTTTGGGCGAAGGATTGCGTATCTTCGGGTCTTTTGCCGCGGTTGCTGGTCTGCTGGCCTTTGGTCTGTCGACCGCTTATCTGGTGGCGATGATGACGCGCGTCTTTCAAGAGAAATTCTTTTCCTAGAGGATAGGCGCAAACAGCCGCGCCAAGGGGGCGCCAAACCGGATATGCGCGGGTTGCTGGGCCAGACGGCGCGTCAACTCATAGCTCGCCTCGAAATCCGCGCGCAGCATGTGATCAACAGCCAAGGCTGCGCGGGCATCGAAAAACAGGGCCATCGCCTCGAAGTTCAGCCGGAAGGACCGGTTGTCCAGATTGGTCGTGCCGACCGCGGCCAGCGTGTCGTCAACCACCAGCACCTTCTGGTGCATGAATCCATCCGTATATCGGAACACTCGCACGCCGCAGTCGCGGATTTCGTCGAAATAGGCAAAAGCGGCCAGCCAGGGTAGCCGATGGTCGATCACATCCGGGACAAGGATGCGCACGTCCACCCCGCGCATCGCTGCATGTTGCAGGGCGGTCATGACGTCGATGTCGGGCACGAAATAGGGCGATGCGATCCACAGTCTTTCTTTCGCCTCGGCGATTGCCGAAAAGAACATCATGGCGCCGGTTTCGGTTTCGTCTCCGGGTCCGGTCGCCACCAATAGGGCATTCATGTCTTGCTCGGCCACGCTGCCTGCCCAGTCGAGATCATCAATCAGGTCTTCATCGCGGGCCCAGTGCCAGTCTTCGGTGAAGATGAGCTGCAATTGCCGGACGATGTGGCCGGTCATCTTGATATGCGTGTCACGCCAATGGCCGAAATGCGGGTCTTCTCCCAGGTATTCAACGCCCACGTTGTGACCGCCGATAAAGCCTGTTTCTCCGTCGATAACGACAGTCTTTCGGTGGTTTCGGTAATTCAGCTGAAACCGGAAATTCGGGCCGCGTTGACGGCGAGGGTCGGCCACGTCAATTCCCGCATCGCGCATCGTGTCCAGGTAGGTGCTTGGCAACCCATAACTGCCGACAGCATCGATCATGAAACGGACATGCACCCCACGTTTCGCGGCCTCGATCAGCTTGGTCTGAAGCTTGCGGCCCAGCGCGTCGTCTCGGACGATGTAGAACTGGATCAGGATATAGTTTCTGGCCTCGTCCAACGCCTCGAAAATGGCATCAAACGTTGCCTGACCATCAATCAGAAGCTGAGCGCCATTGCCACTGGAGACCGGAAGGTGAGCCAGAAACTCGAATGGTCGTGGATTGATCGACATCGTGGTCGGATCAGGTCGGGAATAGTCGGCAAAGGTCTTGATTCCTTCGACGACCCGTTCGCTTTGCTGGCGCGAGATGCGATAGCCGCGAAACCTGTGGTGCCCCAGAAACAGGTACATCGGCACCGCAAAAATCGGTGCCGATACCAAAAAGACCACCCAGCCAACGGCTCCTTGCGGCGTGCGCGCGGTTTGTGCAGCGCGCACCGAAAACACAATCGCAATTGCATAGAGCAAAAAAACAAAGGTGGAAACCAGCAATGTCCACATGGGCGGTAAGTCTTTCGGGTCGTTCAGTTTCCTCCAGTGTAGACCCGCGACCAGTCTTTCGCCATATCGACGATGACCCAGCCTTTGTCCGGCCCCTGATCCAGACCGTCAACCAACCGCCCAATCGGGCTTTCCCGATCATAGGCCCATTCCCGCTCGGCATCGGTATGGTGGATCAGAACACCCAGCCGTGGCCCATTGCCCGAGGTTGTCCAATCCAGCATGGCGAAATCGCCGTCTGAGTTTCCGGCGGCCAGAATGGGGCGTTTGCCGATTGTGCGTTCGATGTTGATGGGTTTGCCTTCCTTGTCGTCGATGAACGCAATCCCGGGGGCCTTGATTACGGTCGGAACGCCATCGACATCTTCGAAAGTCGAGTTTCCATAGGTGCCCAGAATCTGTTCCGGCGGAATGCCATAGGCTTGTTCCGCAAAGACCCGCATGAAGTGAATACCGCCACCCGAGACAATATAGGTCTTGAACCCTTCGTCCCGCAGATAGCGCAACAGCTCGACCATGGGCTGATAGGTCATCTGGTCATAAGGCAATCCGGTGTCCGGGTGTCGCGCTTCGGCCAGCCATTCCGCGACTGCGGCCTGAAACGCCTCGACAGTCGTCCCGGAATGTGACGCGTTGACAACTTCGATCAACGCATCGTGACCGCCTTGAAGAACCGTCGCAAGATCACCTTCGGCAGCGGCTTTCAAAGCAGGTGTGGACAGGATCGAAGGATCTTGTTCGGCCAGTTCAGAAAGCCGATCCATGGCGAAAATGAACTGGAAATACACCGGCTGTTCAGCCCAGAGCGTACCGTCATTGTCAAATACCGCGATCCGGGCTGCCGGGGTTACGTAGCTTTTGTTTTCAGGGTCTGTCACCGCCTCGACAAAGTCAACGATATGGTCCCGTGATTCCGTGTCCGCCCATGAGGGCAGCGGATCTGCGGATGCCGTGAAGCTCGCAAGTCCGCTCAGTACGACTGCAACAGCCAAGGCTAGGGGCTCTCTTGTCATGGCCTAATTCCTTCGACGCATGTTTCGGTAAGAAATACCGTGGATAAAACAAAAAACCCGCAGCGCCGATCAGGTGCTGCGGGTTCAGGTGTCGCGATTTTACTTGGAGCCGACCTGACTGAAGATCTTGTCCTTGGCGTCGCCAATCGTAAAGCTGCCCGGCTTCTGACGCGGCGGGAACTCTTCGAATGTTTCCAGGAACTGGCCCACATATTCTGCCGCAGGCAGCAGTAGGTAAACACGGTCGATATACCAATCCCAATAGGTGTTGGAAGTGACATTGGACCGTTCGTACGGATCGCGGCGCAGGTTGAAGAGCAACGGAATACGCAGTTCGGTCCAGGGCTCTGCCCAAGCACGCAAAGTCTGCGGATAGCGGTGCTCAAGAAACACTGCTTTCCAGTCATCGTAACGCAACGCAGTCAGATCACCATCGTCGGAGAAGTAGAAAATCTCGTGACGTGGGCCTTCATCTGTTTCACCCGTCAGGTACGGCAGGAAGTTGTATCCATCCAAATGCACTTTGTAGTCGCGTCCGCCGCCAACTTCAGCCACGGTGATCCCTTCAAGCAGCTGTTCCTTGATGTTCGGATTACCTGCAACCGCCAAATAGGTCGGCAACCAGTCCATGTGATGCATGATCTCGTTGCTGACCGAGCCGGCGTCGATTTTGCCGGGCCAGCGTACCATTGACGGAACACGCCAACCACCTTCGTAGTTTGTGTTCTTTTCCCCTCGGAACGGTGTCATCGCCGCATCCGGCCAGGTGTTCATGTGCGGGCCGTTGTCGGTGGAATAATGAACGATCGTGTTGTCCGCGATCCCCAGTTCATCCAGCAGGGCAAGGAATTGGCCGACATGCATGTCATGCTCGATCATCCCTGCTTGGTATTCATCCATATGCTTGCCGGCGATTTCGTCGGCTTTCGTGCGCATTTCGTCTTTGACATGAGTACGGAAGTGCATTCTGGTGCCGGACCACCAAACAAACCACGGAACACCTTCTTCCGTTTTGCGCGTGATGAAGTCGAGCGCGGCCGCAACCGTTTCGTCATCCACCGTTTCCATACGCTTTTTGGTCAGTGGGCCGGTGTCTTCGATCATTCCGTCAGCACTGGATTTTATGACCCCGCGCGGACCAAACCGTTCGCGGAATTCCGGGCTTTGCGGGTAGTCTTCGTTTTCAGGCTCTTCCTCGGCGTTCAGGTGGTAGAGATTTCCGAAAAACTCATCAAACCCATGATTGGTCGGCAACATTTCGTCCCGATCGCCCAAGTGGTTCTTTCCAAACTGACCGGTTGCATAACCTTGAGCTTTTAGTAGGCCGGCAATCGTAGGATCTTCAACCTGCATGCCCTCTTTTGCGCCCGGCAAACCAACTTTGGACAATCCGGTGCGGAACACAGACTGGCCCATGATGAACGAGGACCGACCAGCCGTACAGGATTGTTCACCGTAGTAGTCGGTAAAGATCATGCCTTCCTTGGCAACCCTGTCGATATTGGGGGTTTGATATCCCATCAGGCCCATGGTGTAGGCAGAGATGTTGGATTGACCGATGTCGTCGCCCCATATCACAAGAATATTGGGTTTTTGATCCTGCGCCCAGGCGGGCACGGCAAGGGCGGCAGTAACGGTCGCCACGGCGAACCGGCGCAGTGTTCTGCGCCAATTGTCTGCAATCATTCGTGGAGATGACATGAAGTGCTCCTGATCAGTCGGGTCTTAACGACCCGGAAAAGAAAAATAAATTTGAAGCCGCGAGCCTATACTTTGAAGCTGCAAGCAAGTTGTTGATTGCCCGCACAAAAAACAGATACTTGTTCGAGCAGTGAACACAGTTATTTTAAGCGATGAAACGTATCGAAAACTTATCATATGATTATTTTGAAAGATACAAATGTTTGATTCTGATGAGGATATGCGGATTCTGACCCAAACCGACTGGTTTGGCGCGCGCGATTCAAGGTTTCAGAATGATCTAATGACCGTCGCAGTTCACAGAACCTTCGATTCCGGAGAAACCCTTTACCACCACGGCGATCAGGCCAATGGTATTTTCGCGGTGCTTTCAGGCGCGCTTCAGATCACCGCACCTGCCGATGACGGACGGGAATTCGTCTTGCATCAGGATGGATCGGGTTTCTGGATCGGGGATCTTGCGCTTTTCTCCGGGGCGAAACGGCTGGTCAGCGTCGTGACAACGCAAAAGACCCGCACGTTGTTTTTTCCCGGTTCCCGCGTGGCAAGATTGGTTCGGAAAAATCCGGAATACATCCGTGATTTCTATGCGTTGACGCATGAAAACATGAAGACCGCACTGCGCATCATGGCCAATCTTGCGGTTACGGGGTCTGAAAAGCGTCTGGCGCTGCGCCTGTTGCATCTTGATGAAGGCACCTTGAAATCGGATGGGTGGATTGTCGTGTCTCAGGAAGAGCTTGCTGAAATGGTTGCGGTATCTCAGCCGACGTTGCACCGGCATCTGCACCACCTGGCGGATCTGGGCCTGGTGGAATTGGGCTATGGCCGGCTACGGTTGATCGATCGGCGCAAGCTGATCAGCAACTGTCAAAGTTGAAATCTAAGGGTTGAGCGGGGGCAAAGACCCGCCCTTGCGTTCTTTTGCGCTGTTCAGTGCACCCAGGTGTTGCATGGCCGCTTGCCAATCTTCCGGGCTGTTGCCAGCCGTCGCTGAATACCGCGCAGCACCGATCTTCATCAGGCTGTTCTCAAGATCCAAAGAACGCTCGGGATGCGCGCTGCGTGATTTCCAAAGATCCAATGCCTGATAAACCGCGCGCAGATCCCGTGAGTGCAAAGCGGATTGCAAGGCATCGACGGCATATCTCTCCGAAGCCAGATACCTGCGGCGCCGTTCCGTTTTCCAGGTTGCATAGCGCGGGCGCAGAAACCTTCCCAATGTCCACAATGCGAATACTGCAATGACAAGGAAAAGAACTGATTTGATGATGGTTTGCGCGTCTGGTGGCTGTCGCTTGGGGGGTGTCAGTGAAAGCGTGGTCGCGGGAAGTGATGCCGTTTCGATCTGACCGGTGTCCAGATTGAACCAGTCGATCGAAACGGCCGACAATTGTGTGTCGCCACCATCTTGGGCGATGTACACGGTTTCTTCGACCCGCTGCCCGGACAGGATGCCCCGGTCCTCTGTTTCTGAAAAGCGGGGTTCCTTGGGATAGGCGCGAAGCAGTTGGCTTTGATCCTGCGGCGTCAGCGCCGGGATTGTCAGGGCCGTGGTGCCAGAGATCTGCGCGCTTATCTCACGCGTGATGGAATCGCCGGCCTGCATATCGGTCGGGCCGTCCAGTTTCTGATCAAGAGAGAAACCGCTTGCGATGATCAGCGGGTCAAGACCCTGAGCGCCATCCGGGATTTCTGCATTGAGCTGTATGGGGGGAAGCGCTACCGAAACCTGAACCGGGTCATTGGACTGCGGATCGGCAAATGTCACGACAACCTCTTGCGCGTCATACGCGACCGGCCCTGGTGCCAACGGATACAGGCGATAACTGCGCTGCACCCCCGACCACGTCTCTCCGTCCACCGTTTCGCTTACCGGACCAGAAGCCCTTTCAGGCAGGCGAACCAGGATGTTTTGTTGCTCCAATGATGGGAATACGGGCGGTTGCGGCATGAAGGTCGGAACCAGAACCTTGATGCGGACGATGGCGGGCTGGCCGACGATGACGGCCTGGTTCGGGATGTCGACTGAAACCTGCGGTTGGTAGGATGAACTGTCCTGTGCGGACAAGGAAACCGGCATCAGCAGAATGAAGACAGCAAGGTATCTCATTCTGTTTGCTCCTGATTTTCCAACAGGAAACGGTTTTTCAGAAAGTCCTGCATATCGGTGTCGATCATACTGATCCACTGGTCGGCGGACAGTGACTGCGGCCCGTCCTCAGCGGCTTGAACCGTGGTGTCACTGCCGCGTGCTGCGTCGTTGTCAAACACCGTATCATCTGCACCGATGCCAGCTTCTTCGCCGGTATCGGACTGTTCGCGCGTCGTTTCGACATAGTCCAGGATGGCTTTGGATACCTCGAGATTATGCTGGGCTTCGGGCCAGTCGGGGCGACGGTCCAAGGCGGTTTCGAACGCCGATATGGCTGGGCGATACTCGCGGTTCCTTATGCGGGCCATTCCTTCGGCAAACGCAGCTTCCGGCGTGTCCAGCGTGGAAAAGACGGACGACGCCTTTTCGTATTGACCATCCCTGAGATAGGCATAGCCCCTGCGATATGGGTCTTCGAACATCTCGGCCGCGTCGCCAAACCGTTTTTGGTTCATCGCAATCTGGCCCTGTTGGTCAGGGGTGAAAAACCAGTCTCTCCATCCTTCCGCGCGCGCTCCGGATGCGGGCAACACAATCAAAGCCAGAATTGCCCATCGGACCACCCAGCCTTTCCGGAACCATAGCAGGGACAGCAGTGCAGCAGGCCAGGCCAGAATCCAGCCTTTGTCCTGCCAGTCCAGGCGGTCATCGTCATCCAGGGCGGCAGTATAGGCTGATTGGATACGGCGCGTCAGTTGAGTGACGTCCCGGTCGTCGTTCGAAAACGCCACCACTGATGCATTCTGGAGGTTGTCCAACTGAGCAATACGACCACCGTCAGGCAGCATGGTGAGAAAGAAAATATCAGTATTCGAAGCACTTAACCCAGATACCTGAGATGGATCGAGGTCATCCAGCACGAACAACACAGCCCCCGGGCCGTCGCTGTCATCCAGAATGGACAGAGCCAACGCAAGCGCATCGGCTGCGGCATCGCCGTCCTTCGGCATCACCTCGGGCGTCAACCCCTCAAGCAACGGACGAAGTATGTTCGCATCTTCGGTCAAAGGGGCAACGCGATGCGGGGTTCCTGCATAGGCGATCAGGGCGGTTCGAGCACCGGCGCGTTCGTTGATCAGGTCGGAAATCTTGAACCGTGCCCGATCCAGTCGGGATGGCGCCAGGTCCGAGCTTTCCATGCTGTCGGTGACTTTGAGAGCGATCACCAACGGAGCTGTATCCGCGATCAGCGGGTTGGGCGCACGCGACCATGTCGGGCCCGAGGCTGCCAATGTGACAAGCGCCGCAATGATCATCGCAACGTCAATGGGCTGGACGCGCCGGTTTTCTTCCTTGCCCAACAGCAAGGCCTCGGCAAGATGCGGGGCGATCCCTGACGGCCGTTTGGTTTCTGCCATCGGTCTGGGTCTGATCCGCCACCACAACGCAAAGATGGGGATGAGAAGCAGCAGGTAATAGCCTCGGATAAAATGGAAATCAGCCAGATCCATCGTCAAACGGCCCCCTGGTGTCGCTGTGAGAAATGAAACCCGGCCATGCTGACCAAAATGACGATCAGCGCGAATAGCAACGGAATATGGGCAAGGCTTTGTTTGGGGCGATAGCTTTGCGTTTCCACAATTCTGGGGTTCAGTGAATCAATGCGTTCATAGGTCTGTTCAAGGGCCGTTGCATCGTCGGCAAAGAAATACTCTCCGCCTGTGCGATCGGCTATGTCCTTCAATGCCTGAAGATCGACGCGGTCTTCGCCCGTGGCATTCGGGTCTCCGACACCAATCGTATAGACAACCACGTTCTTTTCCGCAGCAATGGCCGAAGCGTTGACCGGTGTCATGCGACTGGACGTATCGGCGCCATCGCTGAGGACAATCATCAGGCGCTGGTCAACCTCGCTGGATTCAAAGGTTCGAATGCCAAGTCCTATGGCATCGCCCAAAGCGGTGTTCGGACCCGCCATGCCAACTTGAGTTTGGTCCAGAAACCCATTCAAACTGTTCAGATCTTCCGTGAAGGGCGCTTGAATGAATGCGCGTGTTCCAAAGATGATCAGCGCCATCCTGTCACCATCTCTTTCAGAGATGAATTGCTTCAGAACCTCTTTGACCGCCTCCAGCCTTTGCATCGGGGCACCGGATCCGGTCTGAAAGTCGCGCTGATCCATCGAGCCGGAGATATCCAGTGCCAAAACCACATCGCGGGCTGACTTTTCCATCACGACGGGATCGCCCAGACGCTCCGGACGCGCCAGCGCCAGAACCAGAAGTATCCAGATCAAGGCGGCGCTTGCTGTTTGCAGCCGGGCCCGGGTTCGGATCATTGACCCGGATTGCGGCTCGACACCGGCCGCCTGGGCCACGCGGCGGAAAAACGGAATGCGAATGGACGCGGTTGTTTCCCGCCGGGGCGGAGCAATGGCGTAGACCAGCAGCGGCAGCGGCAGGAGCAAAAACACCCAAGGCGCAGAGAAGGAAAACATCACGGTCCCCGATGCGGTTTATGGGACTTGACCCAATGCCGAGCAAGTTGTGTCAAGGCGCGGTTTGGCGGCAGGTCCTTGTACGGCGCTTCGATCAGTGATTGTCCTGTGTTCGATAAAAATGTGGAATCATCAGATGTTTGCGAAAGGAAGCTCAACCAATCATCCCCGTGAATCCCTGCAACCTGCTTGCGCGGATATGCGACCAATGCGGTGCGGCGAAGGATTTCGGCAACCTTTGCCGACGTGATATCCGGGTCTGCCAGCTCGGCCAGCGCTTGGTGTCGATACGCGTTCGCCCGCCTTCGCCGGACGAAAAGAACACTGACCAGTCCAACAAACCCAAGCAGTATGACGGCCAGCGCCAACCATCCCCATGTCTGTGGAACCATCGAAATAGGCGTGGGTTCCGGTGCCGGCTCGAGCATATTCAGCAGATCAACCAGAGATTTCCCTGTCGTGTCGATGCTCATTTCTGCCCCCTGCGATGCCCGAACAGATACAGCAACTGATCCAGGGCGGGTTCCGCCGTTGTCAAAGGAACAACGGGAAAACCGTGTCGCCGGGACCATGTATGCAGGTGGTTCAACCTGTCCTCCATGGACTTGCGAATTTTCCCGGACAATTCGGGGTCGGAGCTGTCGATTTCGATCTGGTCGCTGCCGTCCGAGACCGTGAGTTTCAGATTGGGCGTCAGTCCCTTTGCTGTTTTGTCCGCAATATTGAACACGATCAGATCGTTTGAGACCGCAATGCGGCGCAGCAAGGATTCCGATCTTTCGTCAAGCCCGTCACAATCGGAAAACAGGCAAACCAGCCCGTTGGTTTGGGACATACGCGCGGCTTCCGACAACATGTCATTCAAAGCCACGGTTGGTTGCGGGTTCAAGGCAGCATGCAAGGCCGAATTGGCAGCCCCGATGGATGACAGAAACCGCATGAGCGCAGCAGCGCGGCGCTGCGGCCTGTGTTCCGCAACGCTCGTGTCGTTGAAGACCAGACCACCGACACGATCGCCCTGGCCGAGAACGCGATGCGCGGTGATTGCGGCAGCTTCGGCGGCGATGACCGATTTCATGTAGACCTCCGTTCCGAAAAACATCGAAACGCGTTGATCGACCAGCAACAGGGCAGGGCGGTCTCGTTCCTCGGTATAGACCCTGACATGGGGCTCACCGGTTCGCGCCGTGACTTTCCAGTCAATGGTGCGGATGTCGTCGCCCGGTTGGTAGTTGCGCAATTCTTCGAAGTTCAGGCCGCGTCCGCGCAGGCGTGATGCGTGTGTTCCATTCAGGATCGACCGGGCAGGCTGACGTGGCAAAAAGCTCAGGGCACGGGAATGCAGTTCCAGACGCAACAGGTGATCCGCAGTGACGTGAATGCGGGGATCATCGGGATATGCTGAGGATTGATGCACCCGGCCAACCCGAACCGTCAGGGCAGCGCGACGAGACGCAGGATTTCCGCGATCACGTCATCTGCCGTTTTGGCGTTCCCCTGCGCCTCGAAGCTCAGCGTGATGCGGTGACGGAACACGTCATGTGCTATGGCTCGAATATCCGCAGGGTCCACATAATCACGCTGGTTCATCCACGCATGCGCCCGACCGCATTTGTCCAATGCCAATGAGGCACGCGGGCTGGCACCGATTTCGATCGAGCTGGCCAGTTCTGCGCTGAACGCCGCAGGCGTCCGGGTCGCCTGAACCAGATCGGCCATATACCGGTCCATTGCATCCGAAACATGGATCTGCCCGATTTCCGAACGCGCTGCAAAAACGGCGTCCTGCGGGATCGTCGGTGGTGGCTCGCTTGACGCGCCTTTCCCGGCGGCGATCTCTTCGCCCCGTACCAGCCGGATCACTTCAACCTCGTCTTCGACCGGCGGATAGGTGATCTGAACATGCATCAGGAACCGGTCCATCTGCGCTTCGGGCAGGGGATAGGTGCCTTCTTGTTCAATGGGGTTCTGGGTTGCCATCACGATGAACAATGGTTCCATCTTGTGGGTGGTTCCGGATACAGTGACCTGCCGTTCTTCCATCGCTTCCAGCAAAGCGGCCTGTACCTTTGCCGGTGCCCTGTTGATCTCGTCAGCGAGGACGATGTTGGCAAAGATCGGCCCGGGTTCAAAGCGAAAGGTGCCGCCCTCATCAGTTTGTTGAAAAACCTCGGTTCCCGTCACGTCTGAAGGCAGCAGATCAGGCGTGAACTGGATCCTGCTGAACTCTGCGTCCAGATTGCGTGCCATCGCCTTGACTGCACGTGTTTTGGCCAATCCGGGCAGACCTTCGATCAGAAGGTTTCCGTTGGCCAGCATCCCGATCAGCAGTCGGTCGATGACCTCGGTTTGCCCGATGATGGACTGGCTCATGCGGGCCTTGAGATCAAGTATCTGATTAAGTGCATTCATAGGAGGTGGTCCAATCGGTGCCAAACTGAAAGAATTGAATTGATGACGGAACAGGGGTTGGGTCGGTCAGGAATATCCCGAAATGTCGGAATGTTAGCAGGCTTTGAAAGGCCGATCTACTGTCAATGTCTGGCGGTGAGGCGACGTAAACCGTCCTTCACTTCCTGTCGTATGGGGCCGGGGTTTGGCGCGTCTCGCAAACTGTTCAGCCAGTGGGGTTGAGGCGCCTGTCCTGCGGCCCTGCTCCAGGTCAGATCCCGCAGGATTTTCTGTGGAGCGTCGTCAAGTGTGTCAGGAACTTCAAAGTCATTCAGGGTGGCCCAAACGCCGCTCCACAATCGCCCTACGGACCAGGGGTTGTACCCTCCGCCGCCCAGAACCAGAAAACGAGCCGAAAGCTGCTTCAGCGCCGCGACCGTTCGCCAATGTGCGTTGTTGGACAGGGTCAAACGCGAAAGCGGGTCTTCGGCCACGGCGTCGGCCCCGCATTGCAGGACAATCGCTTGCGGTTTGAACGCCTCGGTGGCTGGCAGGATCAATTGATCCAGAATGGCGGTGAATTCTTCGTCATTCAGATGTCTTGGAACCGGCAGGTTGAAGGCCGCGCCACCGGCGTCTTCCTCAAGTTGGCCCGTGAACGGCCACCGCCGCGTTTCATGCACCGAGATCATCCGGACTCTGTCCGACCCGCGAAACGTAAGTTCAACCCCATCGCAATGATGGGCGTCGATGTCGACATAGACCACGCGATCCAGGCCAGCGTTCAATAGGGTCTGTATCGCCAGAACCGGATCGTTCAGATAGCAAAACCCGTTCGCCCGGTCCGCAAGGCCATGGTGGGTGCCGCCCGCAGGGTTGAAAACGATCCCTCCATCCCGGATCAGTTCGGCGGCCAGCATGGAACCACCGGCGGCGGTTGCTGGCCGGCGATACATCTCGGCGAAGACCGGGTTCGACAGAGTCCCCAAACCGTATTTATCCCGTGTTTCGTCCGTGACATGCTGGTCCGCTTCCGCCTTTTGCAGGGCGGCGATATAGTCCGGCGTATGAAACCTTTCCAATACACTTGGCTTTGCGCAGGGGCTGACGCGGTAGTTCTCGGAGGTCAACCATCCCAGTTCGCGACACAGATCGATGACGGTTGAAACCCGCGGGATGGCCAGCGGGTGTTTTGAACCGTAGGTCGAGTTGCGGTAGATATCGGATCCGATGAACAGGGGACGCTTCATGACCTAGCTTGCTGCGGCCTGACTGTTGTCCTCGCCCAATCTGCCATCCAGAGACATCAGTATGGCAACCGGCCGAAGGGCCGGGATGTGGCTGAAAACGATCAGGATGCATACGGTCAAAGGCACACTCAGAAACGCTCCGATCAGGCCCCAGACCGTTGTCCAGAAGGTCAGGGCCAGAATGACAAGAAAGGTCGACATGTTCAGGGATCGGCCAAGCATGGCCGGATCAAGGAAATTGCCGATCAGGAATTGGATCGTTCCACATCCCAGCACGATGACCAGGAAGGGGATGATCGTTTCGAATTGAACAAGTGCGATCATGGCCGGAAAAAACACCGCTATGATCGAACCGATCGAAGGAATGAAGTTCAGGGCAAAGGTCAGTACGGCCCATGTTTCCGCGTATTCCAGACCAAGCGAGCGGAAAACCGTATAGCTGATGGTTGCCGTTATCAGGCTGATCAGGGTTTTGACGCCGACATAGCGTTGCAAGCTGACCGAAATCGCATCGAGCATGGCGGAAAACTCGGCTGCGGCGACAGGATCTCCGGCGGCCAGTTGGATCTTTTTCCGAAACGCCAGTCGTTCGGCCATCAGAAAGGCGACATAAAGGCTGATCAGGAAGAACTGGTTCAACAATGAGGTGGCGCTGCCCAGCAATACGCGTGCGACATAGGACATGTCGATACTGACCAGATTGTCACGAATGAAGGTGGTCACGTCGTTGCCGACCAGCCCCGTTACACGCTCGACGGCACCATCAAACTGGTTTTCATAGGTGCTGATCGAGCGTGCAAACTGCGTCGCCTGACTGCCCAGCACGTACATGATCATGAACAAACCCGCCAGAACGACGGTCACACCGGCAATATTGGCCAGCCAGACCGGAGCGCGGGTCAGGGCGACGACGCGATCGCTCAGCGCGATGATCAGAACATTGACCAGCAGCGCCATGGCAAGCGGGATCAGGAAGTTTGCCCCGGCATAGAGGCCCAGCACGATCAGCGTCGCGATGATGCATGTATCCCGGACAACAGACAGTCGAAGCCTGGGACTAACCGTAATGTCTTTTTGATCCGGGGTCATTCGGTATCCTGTGTCTGGCGCATTTCCCGTCCTGCGCGACCCAATCCTGCACGCGAGGTCTTGTTTATGCAATGCGTTCAGGCGTTTGTTGGCCCTCATTCTCCAAATAGATATTCATGACGGGTTCTGTGTTCCATTTCGGCAGGTTAGGGTTGCCGCATGACCACTGCCGCGAATCCCCTGTTTGGCCGACCTGTTCAGGCGCTTTGGCTGTCGATCCGTCGGTTCAGCAGAAAGAACGGCTTTGTCATGAGCAGCCATGTGGCCATGTCGCTGATGATGGCGCTGTTTCCTTTTGTGCTGTTCACCGTGGCGCTGGCAGGGGCGTTGTCGCAAGGCTATGTCACGGATGAGTTGATTGACCTGATTTTCGGAGCGTGGCCCAAGGATGTCGCAGATCCCATCGTGGCCGAACTGCGGGCCGTTCTTGCCGGATCCGGTTCGGGTGTCATCACCTTGGGTGGTTTGCTGGCGATCTATTTTGCTTCCAACGGCGTTGCTGCCGTACGTGCAGCCATGAACCAGGCCTACCATGACGAAGACAGTTGGCCGTTCTGGAAAACCCGGCTGCTCTGCCTGGTGCTGGTCATTCTGGGTGGGTCGGCCATTCTGATCATCGCCGCCGTCGAGGTGGTTTTGCCGGTCTATACGAAACTGGTGGCCGAACACACGGAAGTTGCCGTGGCCAACTGGTTTTCCGTGGATCGCCTGCGCTGGACGTTCACGGTGGCGGTTCCTGCGGGCACCGTTCTTCTGGCACATCTCGTGCTGCCGACCCGCAGGCACAGCCTGATGCAAATTCTGCCCGGCGTCCTGCTGACTTTGGCCTTGTGGGCGGCCGGTGGATGGGCGTTTTCGATTTATATCAGTCAGTTCGCCACCTACAGCGCCACCTATGCAGGATTGGCGGGGGCCATGGCGGCATTGATTTTCCTGTATCTCTATTCCGCGATCCTGATTCTGGGGGCCGAATACAATGGTGCATTGATTGATCTGCAAAATGCCTCAGAAGGAGAAACGGCATGAGATTTGCCCTGATACTGGCCTGCCTTGCAATCGCTGGCGAAGTTCAGGCGCAGACCCCAGAATATGTGGGCTCAGATCAGTGTACTGACTGTCATCAGCAAGAAGCCGAAGCCTGGGCTGGGTCACATCATGCGCTGGCGTGGACAGATACCACTGACGGCGCTCTTGCGGCCGATTTTGACGGAACCCGGTTCGATCATGACGGTATGTCCGTCCAGTTCAAACGTGAGGCAGGCAGGTACTCGGCCCGCGTAACGGAAAAAGACGGTGCGACGACGGAATATGACGTGCATTCCGTCGTTGGAATCGAACCCTTGCAGCAATACCTTTTCGAGACCGAACCGGGCCGTTTGCAAAGTTTCGACGTGGTTTGGGACACAGAGCAAAAGCGCTGGTATCACCTGTACCCTGATCAGGACCTGCCGCCTGATGACGGGTTGCATTGGACAGGCCCCTACAAGAACTGGAACGCGCGCTGCGCTGAATGTCATGCCACGGGTTTTGAGAAGAACTACAATCCTCAAACCAGATCCTACACGTCTCAGCAGGCCGAAATCGGGGTCGGGTGCGAGGCCTGCCACGGGCCGGGGTCCGCTCATATCGATTGGGTCCGGGAACAGGGGTCTTCAGATGGCCTGGGCAATGCCGGCTTTCTGTTGAGTTGGGGCAAGGGGCGGACCGAAGAAGAAATACAGCAATGCGCCGGATGTCATTCCCGGCGCGAAGCGCATGGCAACGGAAACCCGGTTCCGGGAACTCCGTACCATGATGCGTATAATCTGGCTGTGCTGCGCCCCGGGACCTATCATCCCGACGGGCAGATACTGGATGAGGTTTACGTCTACGGCTCGTTCCTGCAATCCAAGATGTACGCGCAGGGCGTCGGATGCATGAACTGCCACGAGCCGCACAGCGCAGAATTGAAAGCCGAAGGAAACGGGGTTTGCACCCAGTGCCATTCGCCTGCCGGAAATCCGGAATTCGCCACCCTTGCCGCAAAGGACTATGACACGCCTGCGCATCACAATCACCTGGAAGGCGGGGAAGGGGCCCAATGCAAAAGCTGCCATATGATCCAGCGGACCTACATGGGTGTCGACGGTCGACGCGATCACAGCTTTCGCATACCCCGACCGGATCTTGGGTTGGGCGTTGATGCCTGCACTGACTGCCATCAAGACCAGGACCAGGCCTGGGCTGCAAGCCAGATTGAAGGCTGGTTTCCGGAATCGCCAAATCGACGCCCGCATTATGGGACAGTTTTCAAGGCTGCGGCCGAAAGGCAGCTCGACACGCCCGAGGGTTTGCTTGCCGTCGCAATGGATGCGTCGCAGCCCGGGATCGTAAGAGCAACCGCCGCATATCTTATGCAGCCGTTTGGCTCGCCAGAGATAGCCGCTGTCACAGCGTCGCTTTTGCAGGAAGATGACCCGCTGATACGAGCGAATGCAGCGGCGCTGCAACGTCAGGCCAGCCCGGCAGATCAGGTGCGCAGGCTCGAACCGTTGCTGTCTGATCCTCTGCGAAACGTGCGCATCGCTGCCGCCAAAGAGTTCCTGAGCATACCGCCGCAGGGTTTGACGGCCGAGCAACGGACCAAGCTTGGGCAGGGCATGTCGGAATGGCAGCAGTCGATTTCGAATAGGCTGGATGCCCCGGAAACCCACCTTGTACTGGGGGGCATGGCTTTGACGCTTCGCAATGCTCCTGCGGCTGAACAGGCCTTTCGCGAAGTTGTGACGCTGGACCCGCAGCGGGCCGAGGCGTGGCCGATGCTGGTACAACTGGCGCAGATCAATCGCGGTCCGGAAGCTGCGCGCATAGTGCTGCAAGAGGCGCTGGACAGGCTGCCGGATGATCCGAACCTGCTGCAATTGTCGCAACAACTCAGCCCCTGAACCGGCATATACGTGCCCGATTTGCTCCATGTTCGCGGCAAAATTCCCCGCTAACAACATTTCAGGTGTGCTGTTCAGAGGTGACGGATGTCCATTGAAGTGTCAAAGCAGAGACCAACGGGTGTACGATCTATTTCGTTGGCGCAACGTATTGAAGAGTTGCGCAGCCGCGAACCTGAATACCTGACCCATGGTGACACATTGATGTTGCAGGGCATGGCGGCCACGTCGTTGCGCGAACAACGCCTGAGCGGAATTCGCATTCGGTTGGATGATTAAGAATCGCCGCGAAACCCTGTTGCCACAACGAATTTTTCCGAACTGTCCGAGCGTGACGCAGGCGGTTTGACGTTGGCAACTTTCTGAAATTTCTGCTTCAGCAGTTTTTGCAGATCGCCTTCAGCACCACCGGCCAGAACTTTGGCGACGAAGGTTCCGCCTTCTTCCAGAACGTCAAACGCGAAATAAGCTGCGGCTTCGCACAGCGCCATGATTCGCAGGTGATCGGTCTGCTTGTGACCAGATGATGCCGCGGCCATATCCGACATCACGACGTCTGCCTTGCCGTCCAGCCAGTCTTTGACCTTCTGGTCGGCGTCATCTTCCATGAAGTCCAGCACATGGATCTCGGCGCCGGCGACCGGTTCGACCTCTTGCAGGTCAATGCCCAGCACCGATCCGATCCGTTTGCCTGATTTCTCGCCCAGCGCGTTCACCCGCTTGACGGCGACCTGACACCAGCCACCGGGCGCGCAACCCAGATCCACCACGCGCGCGCCGGGCACCAGAAAGCGGAATTTGTCGTCCAGTTCCAGAATTTTATATGCCGCTCGCCCACGATATCCATCGGCCTGAGCGCGTTTTACATAAGGATCGTTCAACTGCCGCTCGAGCCAGCGGGTCGAGCTGAGCTTGCGCCCGCGCGCTGTCTTGACCTTGACCTTCAGGTCGCGCTGTCCGCGGCCTGAATTGTTTTTTCCACTTGGTGTCTTCGCCATCAGAACGGTCCGTCTTCTAATACACCGTCCGCGCTCATCTGTGCATAAAGCAGACCTTCGCGCAGCCCCCGGTCCGCCACCGAAAGGCGGTCAGTGGGCCAGCAACGAAGCAAAGCCTGCAATATGGCCGAACCGGACATGATCAGGGCTTGCCGGTCTTCACCGATGCGAGGGTCCCGGCGCCGCCCATGAGGGCCGAGTTCTAAATACCCGCGTATGACTTTGTCAATCTGATCGCTGGTCATGCGCAGCCCGTCCACTTTGGTCCGGTCATACCGCTTGAGGCCCAGATGCGAGGCCGCCACAGTGGTGACCGTGCCGCTGGTGCCGACGATCTGAAACCCTTCGCGCGTCTGTTCGTCCTTGTAGGGCGCAAAATCGGCAAGGTTTTCCTCGAAAAACCAACTCATCAACGCGAAACGGGCGGCGTCATCCTCGACATCATTGAACTGGTCCCGCAGCGTGGCGACGCCCAGCGGTACGCTGATCCAGTCAACGACCTTGGCCGCGGGAAAAGGGCTGTCGACAGTGTGAAACCCGTGATGCAGCCGCATGATGGCCGCGGGTCGGTCGCGGCGTGGAACGGACGAGATGTCGATCCAGACCAATTCGGTCGAACCGCCTCCAATGTCGACGACCAGCAACTGCTCGGTCTTGGTCGAAACCAGCGGGGCACAGGAAATCACCGCCAGACGGGCTTCTTCCTCGGGCTGAATGATCTCAAGCGTGAGCCCGGTTTCGCGCTTCACCTGCCGGATGAATTCGCGCGAGTTCTTGGCGCGGCGGCACGCCTCGGTGGCGATCAGACGCATCCGTTTGACCTTGTTGCGTTTCAGCTTTTGCTGACAGATTCGCAATGCCTGAACGGTGCGCGACATCGACGCCCGCGACAGTCGTCCGGTGCGTTCCAGACCCGCGCCCAACTGCACGGATTTGGAGAAGCTGTCGACCACATGAAACCCACTTCCCTTGGGCTGGGCTATCAACATGCGGCAACTATTTGTCCCCAGATCCAGTGCCGCATAAAGAGCATCCGGATCGGGTCTTGCCGGCGCGGGGCTTTCGACCGCTTTCGGGAACGCGCCCGCACCTTTGGGACGCTTGGGCGCCATCGTTACGCCCTCCGATTTTCGAGTTACCCCGACCCTAGGCGGGGGATCGCCGACGTGCAAGTGATTTCAAGTTTGAAATTAACGCGCGTGTCACGTGCCGTTCATACTGGGGTGCGATGGGCATCCACGGAACCCTCAGCGGGATTCTTTACGAGCTTACAGCCAGGTATGGAGATTGCCATGAAAGACGATCACACCCTTTCCTTTGATGAATACGATGAAATCATAAGCCCACGACCCGAAGAATGTGACTTTGACCGCGTTGTCGAGCGTTCGTTGTCGCGTCGCGGGTTTATGGGGGGCGTTCTGGCGATGGGCAGTTTCGCTGCCGTTGGCGGCTCGGTTCTGCCGACAGGTGCCCGCGCGGCGGCGGACCGTTTCTCGTTCGAGGCGATTCCGGTTTCGACGGCGGACGAAGTGACTGTGCCTTCGGGCTACAAGGCCGAGGTCATGGTGCGCTGGGGTGATCCGCTGTGGTCGGACGTTCCGGAATTCGATCATGACACCCGAGGCACGGCGGCCAGTCAGGAACGCGCATTTGGTGACAACACGGATGGCCAGGATGTGTTTTTCCACGACGGCCATGTTCTGCTGGTGGTGAACAACGAATATACCAACCGCGGCATTCTTTGGGGCAACAATCCGGACGCCAAGCCAGCATCCGATGACGACATCGCAAAGGGCATGATGGCGCATGGTGTCACGATCGTGGAAATCGCGAACACCGATGGCAACTGGGGCATCGTAAAGGACAGCCCGTATAACCGCCGCGTTACACCGCAGACCGAAATGACCATCACGGGTCCGGCCGCCGGCCATGACTTGATGAAAACCGCCGCCGATCCGTCCGGCACGACGTGCAAGGGAACATGGAACAATTGCGGAAACGGCATGACACCGTGGGGCTCGTATCTGGCCTGTGAAGAGAACTTCAATGGTTACTTCTCGGCTGAGGATGAAAACCACGAGACCAGCCCGGAACTGAAACGCTATGGCGTATCGGCCAGCGATTGGGGCTATGGCTGGGCCAAGATCGACGACCGTTTCGACGTGTCCAAAAATCCCAATGAACCAAACCGTGCCGGTTATGTCGTCGAGATCGATCCGACCGATCCGGCATCGACACCGCGCAAGCTGACAGCACTGGGACGCTTCAAGCACGAAAACGCCGAAGTCATAGTGAACAATGACGGCCGTGTCGTTGTTTACATGGGCGATGATGAACGCGGCGAGTTTCTTTACCGCTTTGTCTCGGAAGGGGTTTATGCCGCTGGTGTGGATACCAACGCGCTGTTGGAAAAAGGCACACTTTCGGTTGCCAAGTTCAACGACGACGGAACCGGTGAGTGGCTCGATCTGACACCTGAAACCACCGGGCTTGCATCGCAGGCCGAGGTTTGCATCCACACCCGTCAGGCTGGTTCGGCGGTTGGAGCAACCACCATGGATCGTCCCGAGTGGGTCGCGGCCAATCCAAACGCGCCCGAGGTTTACTGTTGCCTGACCAACAACAAGAACCGTGGCGTCAAGCCGAATGCAGGGGGCGACGATACCTCGACCAACGGCCCGAACCCGCGGGACAAGAACCATTACGGTCAGATCCTACGCTGGCGTCCGGATGGCGGCGATCATGCTGCGGCTGGCTTCGGCTGGGATCTGTACGTGCTGGCAGGCAATCCCACGGTCCACGAAGACGCCTATGCCGGATCCGAGAACGTGAACGCCGACAACATGTTCAACTCGCCCGACGGTTTGAAGTTCGACAGCAATGGCTTGTTGTGGATCCAGACCGATGGCAATTACGGCAACGAAGGTGACTTTGCCGGTCAGGGCAACAACCAGATGCTGGCAGGTGACCCTGTCACCGGTGAAATCCGCCGCTTTCTGGTTGGACCGAATGGATGCGAGGTCACCGGTCTCAGCTGGTCGCCGGACCGTCGTACGATGTTCGTCGGCATTCAGCACCCGGGCGAAAAAGGCAACAGCCACTGGCCTGAAGGCGGTGACTCGGTGCCGCGTTCGGCCATTGTCGCCATTACCCGCGAAGATGGCGGTCTGGTCGGCTAAGGCCATTTGATCCATCACTTCTTGCCTCGGGCGGTTTTTCCCGTCCGGGGTTTTTCTTTTTCATGCAGCGCTTTCATAGTGACGATGAGAATTATGATATGCGCGTTTGCCGGAAAACTGGTTACAAGCCCGATACACCACCGTGGGCAAAAACGTCGCTGGAAAAGCGCCGTGTGTCGAAAATCGACCGACCCAGGCCTACATTGAAGTTTAGAACCGGCCCATCGGGTTAGGAGGAATCACAGCAATGCCTGACGTCACCATCGTGTATTGGCGCGACATTCCCGCTCAGGTCATCGTCGGCAAAGGCCGTCGTGGCGCAAAGCGGCAGTTGGAGGAACGGTTTGAACAAGCCATCGACCGTGCCGCGATGAAGGTGAACGCCAAGGACAGTGATGCCTATCTGGCCGAATGGCGCAAAGCCGAACCTTTCGCGGTCGAAGGCGATCCTTCCGAGATCGCCGAAGCCGAAGCTGTGCGTCTGGAAACGGAATACGATCAGGACCGCGTCAAAGCGCTGATCGCCAATGACGGTTGGGCATGAGCCCCAGACTTTATGGGAGGCCGAAATGGCTTTGCTGAACTTCAAGAAACGTGATGCGGTCGAAAACGGCCCAGTAAATCCGACCGTCGAAGCCTTTTTGCAGGGCTATTCGATCGAGGTCATGCCGCGTACCGCCGAAAAGGTCGATGACTTCCGCGCGCTGTTGCCCGAGGGGACGCGCGTTTACATCGCCCATATCGAGGGCACGCCGATCGAAGACATGGTAAAGACCGCCAAGCGGATTGCGGCGGAAGGTTACCCTGTCATGCCGCACTTCCCGGCACGGATCATCAAGGATGCGGCGACGTTGGAAAACTGGATCGCCATGTACCAGGGCGAAGCAGGCGTTGAACAGGCGTTGTTGCTGGCCGGCGGTGTCGCCAACCCGCTCGGCGATTTCGACAGCTCGATGCAGTTGCTTGAAACCGGTCTGTTTGACAAGGCGGGCTTCAAGCGCCTGCACGTGGCGGGCCACCCCGAAGGCAACAAGGACATCGACCCGGACGGCTCGACCAAGAATGTCGATGACGCGTTGCGCTGGAAGCAGAAGTTCAACGAGACCACGGATGCCGAAATGGCGCTGGCAACCCAGTTCGCCTTTGACGCCAAGCCGATCATCGCCTGGGCCGACAGCCTGAAAGAAGCGGGTATCGATCTGCCGATCCATATCGGAATCGCGGGTCCGGCCAAGCTGCAAACCCTGATCAAATTCGCCATCGCGTGTGGCGTTGGCCCGTCTCTGAAGGTTCTGCAAAAGCGTGCCATGGATGTCTCCAAGCTGTTGCTGCCCTACGAGCCGACCGATGTCGTGACCGAACTGGCCAACCACAAGGCGGCCAACCCGGATTTCAACATCACCAACGTACACTTCTTCCCGCTGGGCGGGATCAAGACCAACGCCAACTGGGCGATCAATAACGGCAGCGCTTCGGCAAAGCCTGTAAACTCCTAAGGAACGGACATGACCCGAACAGTCGTAGAATCAAAAACAAAAACAGCCGTCCTGGGCTTTGACGAACCGTTCTGCGTGATCGGTGAGCGGATCAACCCGACAGGCCGCAAGAAACTGGCCGCCGAGCTGGAAGCGGGCGATTTTTCGACCGTCGAAAAGGACGCCTTGGCTCAGGTGGCAGCTGGCGCGACCGTTCTGGATATCAATGCGGGCGTTGTCTACAACTCGAATCCCAACCCGAACGAGACCGAGCCGCCGCTGATGCGCCAGATTGTCGAACTGGTTCAGGGCCTGGTTGACGTGCCGCTGTGCATCGACTCGTCGGTGCCGGGTGCGTTGGAGGCCGGTCTTGAGGCGGCTGAAGGGCGTCCTCTGCTGAACTCGGTCACCGGAGAAGAAGAGCGTCTGGAGCTGGTTCTGCCGCTGGTCAAGAAGTACAACGTACCGGTTGTGGCGATCTCGAATGACGACACGGGTATTTCGGAAGATCCCGATGTGCGTTTCGAAGTGGCCAAGAAGATTGTCGAGCGCGCGGCTGATTTCGGCATTCCCGCGCATGACATCGTGGTCGACCCGCTGGTCATGCCCATCGGTGCGATGGCAACTGCTGGTCTGCAGGTATTCGCGCTGGTCCGTCGCTTGCGCGAAGAGCTGGGCGTAAACACCACCTGTGGTGCGTCCAACGTGTCGTTCGGCCTGCCAAATCGCCACGGCATCAACAACGCTTTCCTTCCAATGGCGATGGGTGCGGGCATGACCTCGGCAATCATGAACCCTGTTGCGTTGCCTGTAGGGCCCAAGAAGATCGCAGAGAAAAAGGCTGAGATTGAAGCCAAGGGTGTCATTCTGCCTGCGGACATGGATGATGAAACCTTCTGCCAGCTGTTCGGTCTTGGCTCGACCAAGCCGCGCGCCGGTAAGGAAATGGAGGCCATTCGCGCCGCCAACCTGCTGACCAACAACGACCCGCATGGCGGTGAGTGGATCCGGTTCAACAAAGCACCGGACGAGGCGGGCGCCGCTGGGGCCGCCGGTGGCCGTCGCGGTGGTGGCCGTCGCCGCCGCGCCTGATCTGAAGGACACGGACAGCAAAGGCCGGGCTCAGCGCCCGGCCTTTTCATTTGACCCTGATCAATGTCGAATTTGCAGAAGGCTTCAGGATATCCTGATCCAGGATGCATCGATCAGGTGGCAGCATGAGTAAACATCACCCCCCAAAACTCTCGGATGCGGATCTGACCAGGAAACTGGACAAAAAAGCCTACTTTGGTCAGTTGGTCGAATTGCAGACAAGATTGGCCAGAATTCAGCAAGCCTATCTGTTTCATGGGCTCAAAGGTGTGTTGGTGTTCGAAGGGTGGGACGCTGCCGGAAAAGGCGGAACCATTCGCAGGATCAGTCAGGCCCTGGACCCGCGCAGCTTCAAGGTCTGGCCCATCGGCGCACCCCGGAACTATTATCTCAACCGGCATTATCTGCTGCGGTTCTGGGAACGCCTGCCGCCTTCGGGAGCGATTTCCGCTTTCGACCGCAGCTGGTATGGTCGGGTTCTGGTGGAGCGGATTGAAAAGCTGACCCCGGAAACACGCTGGCGGGCCGCTTATCAGGAAATCAATGATTTCGAACGAATGCTGGTCGATGACGGGACTCGAATCGTAAAACTGTTCTTCCACATTTCACAGGAAGAGCAGATGCGCCGTTTTACCGAGCGTCTGACCAATCCGATGAAACGCTGGAAGCTGACTTACGAAGATTTCAGAAACCGCGAAAAATGGGATGTCGCTGAAGTGGCCGTGGACGAAATGCTGGCGCGGACGTCGACGGAAGTTGCGCCTTGGCACGTGATCCCGTCCAACAACAAGAAATACGCGCGGATCACAGCCATGAAGGCCATTGTTGACGCGTTTTCAAAAGGGGTGGATCTGAACCCCCAGCATCTCGATCGCCGAACTTTGGAGGCAGCAGGCGCCGCCTTGGATGTCGACCAGTCCCTGATCGACAGCCTGCGGGCCCGAACCGAGTAAGAAACCGAAAAAAGTTGGTTGCGATCCGGGTTGAACGTCTGGTTGTTCTGGTGCTATTTCATCTTACAGGGCGGGTATGATGTAATGGTAGCCTGTCAGCTTCCCAAGCTGAACGCGCGGGTTCGATTCCCGCTACCCGCTCCAGCAACGATCTGTAAAGTGCTGTTAATCAATCAAAAAGATGACGCCGCGTGGCTTTCCACCACCTTTACGGATCTAACCGGCGCATGTTTCCGTGGATCTGCTCAACGGGTTGATAAAGCCGGCGCTACCTGTTGAGGCCAAGCAGAGACTCTCTGCCTACGATGCGGGTCGGCAGTTCGACAGATTTGCCCGGTGCGTTGGATTCGATCATCTGTATCAACGCCAAAGCAGCCTTGCGTCCCATGTCACGATGAGGAACATGGACAGTTGTCAGGGCAGGGGCGACGATGCGCGCAAGCTCGATATCATCAAATCCGGTGATCGATACATCTTCGGGTACCCGAAGTCCCATCTGCTGAGCTTGCCGCACCGCACCGACGGCCAGAACGTCGTTGCCGCACAAAACCGCGGTCGGCGGGTTGTCATTCGACATGAGATGCTTGAATGCCTCGGCACCGTTTTCAATCTCGTACGAGGTTTCGATCACGACCAGATCGTCTTGCGAAAGGTCATGTCGGGACATCGCGTCTTTTATCCCCTGGATCCGTAGGCGCGCACGGTCGTTGCCCTTGCTGATGCCTGAAATCGTTGCCAACCGCGTATGGCCTAATTCGATGATCTTGCTTGTCAAAGCCTCCATCGCCCGTCTGTTGTCAAACCCGACGGACGGTATTGGTTCGTTTGGCAGGAAGGACCACGCGACCAGGGCCGGCACTTTACGCCTTTCGAGATAGTCGTAGATTTGCGCGTCACGGTCATGCCCGATCAGCAACAGCCCGTCGGCGCCCCGCGCAACCAGCGTTCGGATCTGTTCTTCTTCTGCGGCCGGTTGATAGGCCGAGCTGGAGACCAGCAAGGTGTAGCCCTGTTTGTGGATCTCCTCTTGAAACGCCTGCAACCCCCTTGCGAAGATTGCATTTTCCATCGTCGGGATTATCGCGCCAATCGTGAAAGAACGCCGTGCAGCCATCACGCGTGCCGCAAAGTTTGGCGTGTATCCCAGGGAGTCCACGGCAGACAGAACACGTTTCCGCGTTGCCTCGACCACCTGTTGCGGGGTGTTCAGGCACCGTGACACGGTGGCAGTGGAAACGCCTGCTGCCTTGGCAACGTCATCCAGCGTCGGTGCGGACCGATGTTTTGACATTCTCGAACTCTCAATTCCGGTTCGCCTAAGTTAGTCGCATTCTTCCAAGGATGAAAGCGTTTATGTAAGCGCTTGCATTTATGATGTAAGCGCTTACAAAGGTATTTGAGCCGATTCTGAAGGGAGTCCCGGAAATGTATCTCGCTGCATCAGTCATCGTTTTTGCGATCTATTTCGCAAATGTCGCTTTGGGTGCTTTTGCGAGCAGCGCGTTTCTTGGCGACGTTGGAGAGATGTTGGTTCTGTTCGCGGCTTCGATCCTGTTCGTTGTCGCAATTCTGAAAAAGGAAGCTGACCGGAACGCACAAGACGGCAGCTGAACTTTTGCTTGGGAGGGCAATTGATGAAAACCGACAAGACCGAACTGGCATCGGCCGAGCGCCGCAATTTTCTGAAACTGAGCGCCAGTGGCGCGTTCACGGCCGCAATGGTGGCTGGGGCAGGGGGCGTTTTGTGGTCTTCCGAGGCCGCTGCGCAGACCGCGAAGGAAGAGAGCGAGCGTGAAAAGGCCGCAGATCACGTGATGACCGTGGCCACGGCCTATGTGCTTGGCGCGTCGCGCAGCTATCCGATCATGCAGTTGGACCTGAAAGAAAACATTCAGAACGCCACAAACGGCAAGGTCTATGTCAAACTGGCCCCCGGCGGTCAGCTTGGTGCGGGTGGCGCACTGGTCCAGAAGGTGCAGGGCGGCACCATTCAGGCCGCGCAGCATTCGCTGTCGAATTTCGCGCCGTTCGCGTCGACAGTCGACCTGATCAACATGCCGTACCTGTGCGGCTCGAACCAGCGTTTCACCAACCTTGTCCATTCGGACACGTGGAAAAATGAGGTTCACCCCAAGGTCGAGGCCGCAGGATTCAAGGCCCTGTTCTATGTAAACATCGACCCGCGCGTGGTTGCGGTTCGTCAGGGCGGCAATGCCGTACTCACCCCCGGTGACATGAGCGGGATCAAGTTCCGCGTGCCGGGATCGAAGATGCTGCAACAATACTACCGGATGGTCGGCGCGAACCCGACGCCGGTAGCCTGGGGCGAGACCCCGTCGGCCATCAAGCAGGGCGTTGCGGATGCGCTCGATCCTTCGGTTGGCGCGCTCTATGTCTTCGGTTTCAAGGATATCCTCAGCCATGTGACCTTCACGCAGGCGGTGCCGGACAGCCAGGTTTATTCCTGTAACCTGGAATGGTTCAACTCGATGCCTGCCGATGTACAGGAAGGCATCATGTGGGGATCGGAAATGACCAGCCACCAGAACCTGTCCAAGGTTCCGTCGGCCCGCGCCTATGCCATGGCCGAGCTGAACAAGGCCGGGGTGCAGTTCCATTCGCTCAGTGACGATCAACTGGCGGAATGGCAGGATGCAGGCGGGTATCAGAACGCCGATTGGGATCCGTTCAAGATGGAACTGGCCGGATCGATGGAAAACTTCGAAAAGCTCGTCGAAGCCGCCGGTACTCAAGGCAAATATTACGTCCACGACGCCTAAGGCCCAAGCCGTGGACGCCTGACAGGCGTCCACGAACCTTACTTTCAGTCAGCCCGACAACATCCCGCTACGGCAGGCGCGGGCCTGGCTGTCCTTTCGTCGGAGGATCAGATGACCATTCTTCAAAACATAGACCGGAATGCAGAGCGCTGGTTGCTGCTGGTGTTCTACGTGATGCTGGTGATTACCATGGCCATCGAGGTGCTGCGGCGCGAGATTTTTGCCTATTCGTCGATCTGGGGCGAGGAAATTGTCCGGTATTCCTTCATCTACCTTGCCTGGATTGGTGCTGCCGCTGCGGTGAAGGAGCGGGCGCATATACGGATCGATGTGATCATGCACTACATCGGGCCACGACCCAAAGCGGTGCTTTATATTTTTGGCGATCTGGTGATGTTCGGCGTGGCGATCATCGCGCTCTACTGGTCGTATGAGGCGGTTCATGTTTCGGCCAAGTTCGGCTCGGTCACGGATGGGCTTCGGGTCTCGAAAGTCTGGTTTCTTATGGCCGTGCCTACTGGATTTGCCCTGATGATATGGCGGCTGATCCAATCCTTCCTGCGTGACCTGAAATCACTTCGTGACGGCACCCCCGTCTTCGAAGGCGACAAGCTGTTTGACTGAGGAGAATACGGATGCTTTGGAATTCCCTCAATCAAACCGTTGAACTGGGCTGGGATTTTTACCTGCCGGTGATCCTGTTCGTAGGCCTGATCGCCTTGGCCGTGCCCGTTTGGGCCGCCATAGGAACAGCGGCGATCGTGATGCTGATCATGTCCGGTGATCTACCTCTCAGCCTGGTCGGAGAAAGCCTGTTCACAGGTATCGACGCATTTGCCCTGACCGCGGTACCCTTGTTCATCCTGACCGGGGACGTTCTGGTACGGACCGGTCTGTCGCGCAAATTCCTGGACGTAGCCGAGGCGCTGACCTGCTTCGCCAAGGGCGGGTTCGGGTCGGCCACGGTTCTGGTCTGCGGTATGTTTGCCGCGATTTCAGGGTCGGATGCCGCCGGGGCGGCGGCGGTTGGTCGGATGACCATCAACCGGCTGGTGGAAAGCGGATATCCGCGCCCCTATGCCTGTGCTCTGGTTGCGGCTGGTGCCTGTACCGGCATCCTGATCCCGCCTTCGATCGCCTATATCATCATCGGCCTCGTGCTGGGTATTTCCGCCTCGACCCTGTTTCTAGCAGCCTTGATCCCGGGTCTGGCCATTCTGGTGTCGATCCTGATCACCAACATCATCATGAACCGTCTTTACGCCTATGAGGGCGGCGGCATGATGACCATGGGGGAATGGCTGGCCAATCTGGGCAAGGCGCTGAAATCGGGCTGGTACGCCTTCATCGTGCCGGGGATCATTTTCTACGGCATCTTCTCAGGTCGCCTGACCCCGACCGAAGCCGGCGCAACCGCCGTGATCGTCACCATCATCATGGGCTTCATCCTGCGCACACTGACGCTGGCGGACTTTCCATCGATGCTGGTCAGTTCGGCCAAGGTGAACGGAGTCATCCTGCCGATCATCGCCTTCTCGGCACCCTTGGCCGAAGCACTGGCGATCATGGGCGTGCCACAGGGCTTCGTGGCCTCGGTCACGTCGCTTACCGATGATCCGTATCTGTTGATCTTGCTGATGATCGGCATCCTGATCGCAGCGGGCTGCGTCATGGAGACAACGCCGAACATCGTGATCCTGGCGCCGATCCTGAAACCGCTGGCCGACAATATCGGCATGAATGAAATCCAGTTCTGCATCATGATGATCACCGCGCTGGGTGTGGGCTTCATCACGCCGCCGCTGGGTCTGAACCTGTTCGTCGTATCTGGCATTACCGGTGAGTCCATTCTGAAGATTGCTGCCCGGGCCATTCCTTTCGTATTGACCATGCTGATCGTGGTGATCCTGATCGCCTACGTGCCTGCTGTGTCGACCACACTGCTTCCTGAAATCTACCAATAGGACCTGCTGAACATGCCTCGTGAATATTTGAAAAAGGCGACTTTAACCGCTCAATCACATGCCTCAGAGGTGCATGATACGGTCAAGACCATCCTTGCCGATATCGAGGCCGGTGGCGATGCCAAGGCGCTGGAATACGCCGTCAAGTTCGACAAGTTCGAAGGAAACGTCCTGATGACGCAGGACGAGATTGATGCCGCCATCGCGCTGGTGCCGGAAAAACTGAAGGCCGATATACGCTTTGCCCATGACAACGTCCGACGCTTTGCCGAGACGCAGAAGGCTACCGTGTCGGACGTACAGATGGAGATCGTTCCCGGTTTCGTTGCGGGGCAAAAGGCGATCCCGGTGGATGCGGCAGGATGCTATGTTCCCGGTGGGCGCTACAGCCATATCGCCAGCGCGATCATGACGGTGACAACGGCCAAGGTCGCCGGGTGCCGTCATATCACCGCCTGTTCTCCTCCGCGACCGGGCGAAGGTGTTGCGCCCGCGATTGTCTATGCCGCGCATATCTGCGGAGCCGACAGCATTCTGGCCATGGGCGGTGTACAGGGCGTGGCTGCCATGACCTATGGTTTGTTCGGTTTGCCGCGCGCCAATATCCTTGTGGGGCCGGGCAACCAGTTCGTAGCCGAAGCCAAGCGCATCCTGTACGGCAAGGTTGGCATCGACATGATCGCGGGTCCGACCGACAGCCTGATCCTTGCCGACAGTTCCGCGGACGCCCATGTGGTGGCAACCGATCTGGTCAGTCAGGCAGAGCACGGGTACAATTCGCCCGTTTGGCTGGTAACGGATGATCGCGACCTTGCGCGGAAAGTGATGGAGCTGGTTCCGGTTTTGATCGACGATCTGCCAGAGCTGAACCGCGAAAATGCCTCGGCCGCGTGGCGCGACTATGCCGAAGTCATCGTCTGTTCCGACCGCGAAGAGATGGCCGCCTGTTCCGATGAATATGCGCCCGAGCACCTGACGGTTCAGGCCGAGGATCTGGATTGGTGGCTGGATCGGCTAACGTGTTATGGCTCGCTGTTCCTGGGTGAGGAAACCACCGTGTCCTACGGAGACAAGGCGACCGGGACGAACCATGTTCTGCCAACGTCCGGTGCGGCCAGCTATACCGGCGGTTTGAGTGTTCACAAATACATGAAGATCGTCACCTGGCAGCGGGCCACGCGTGAAGGTTCCAAATCGATCGCCGAAGCAACCGCCCGGATTTCCCGACTGGAAGGAATGGAGGGTCACGCCCGTGCAGCGGATGTGCGTCTGGCCAAGTATTTCCCGGATGAAACGTTCGACCTGACCGCCGATGGATGACCCGCGCGCATTGTTTGACCTGACGGGCCGGGTGGCCTGCATCACCGGCGCCAGTTCGGGGCTGGGGCGGCAGGTGGCGCGGACACTTGCCGCAGCCGGCGCGCGTGTTGTCGGCGTGGCCCGGCGCAGCGACGCGTTGGCGCAGATGCAGGCCGAAATCGGCAACAACGCAGAAGCGGTGGTCGCCGATGTTTCGGATCGTGACGGAATGAGCGAGCTGGTGCAGACGATCAATTCGAAGTTTGGAGCACCGGACATCATTGTACATGCGGCTGGGGTCAACACACGCGAGGCTGCCGACGATGTTACTCCTGAAGGATGGGATGCCACGCTTGCACTGAACCTCAGCGCGCCGTTTTTCCTCAGTCAGGCCATGGTGCCCGAAATGAAAAGGAAGGGGTGGGGGCGTATCGTCAATTTCGCCTCGCTGCAAACAACGCGCGCGTTTCCGGGCGGCATTGCCTATGGGGCCACCAAGGCCGGGATCGGGCAACTGACCCGCGCGATGGCCGAGGCCTGGTCGCCCTTTGGCATTACCGCCAACGCGATCGGTCCGGGGTTCTTTCCCACTGAACTGACGCAGGCCGTGTTCGACGACCCCGAGCGCGCAGAGCGGAACGCCGCTCAAACCTGCATTGGGCGCAATGGACAGATGCAGGACATCGATGGACCGATCCTGTTTTTGTGCTCGAACGCGTCCGGCTATGTCACGGGGCAGGTTCTTATGGTTGATGGAGGGTTCACGGCCAAATGAAGGCGCTGGTTTACCAAGGTGTGGAACAGATGGTGTTCGGTGAGGTGCCGGATGCCGAGGCCGGTCCATCCGAACATTTGATCCGGATCGAGGCGGTCGGCATCTGTGGATCGGACATGCATGCCTATCTGGGACACGATGCGCGTCGTCCGGCACCGCTGATCCTTGGGCACGAGGCGGCCGGTGTGATTGTTGACGGGAAACGCGCCGGTGATCGTGTGACGATCAACCCGCTGGTCAGCTGCGGTCAATGCGCGGCCTGCCTTGCCGGCCGGGAAAACCTGTGCCCGGATCGCCAGATCATCTCGATGCCGCCGCGCGAAGGGGCGTTCGCGCAATACGTCACCATGCCTGCCAGCAATCTTGTCGAAGTTCCGGAAGATATATCGTTTGCCAAAGCCGCGCTGGCGGAACCGCTGGCGGTAAGCTGGCATACGGTCCGGTTGGGGATCGAGGCGCTGCATCCGGCGATGGACCGTCGCGCACTGGTGATCGGCGGCGGGGCCATCGGCCTTGCGGCGGCCTTGGCCTTGCGGGCAATGGGCGTCGATGACGTGACAATCGCGGAACCAAATGAGCTGCGTCGGACTTACCTGGCGAAAATCGAAAGCTTTGCGCTGGTGGGTTCAGCCAAGGGGACTTACCCGTTGGTCATAGATGCCGTGGGCTATGCCGCGACGCGGTCGGTTGCCTCGGCCATGGCCGAACCGGGGGGCGTGATCGCGCATGTGGGGTTGGGAGAGGATGCCGGTGGCCTGGATATTCGCCGGATGACCTTGCAGGAAATCACATTCATCGGGACTTACACCTACACCGCCAAGGACTTTCGCCAGACGGCTCAGGCGATCTTTGACGGGCGGCTGGGGGCTCTGGACTGGATCGAAGAACGCGCCCTGGCCGACGGCGCGCAGGCGTTTTGCGATATCCGATCTGGCGCCGTGGCCGCACCCAAGATTATCCTGAAACCCTGGGGATAGAACTGACAGAACTGGAGACCTTCATGTACACGAAAATACTGGTCCCGTTGGCTTTGGATCACGGCATATCGCAACACACTCTGGAAATCGCACGGGCCTTGTCAGGAAAGGGCGCGGAAATAATTGCGCTGCATGTCTACGAGATGCCTCAGGGATCGGTCAGCGCCTATCTGGACAAATCGGTTGTCGCCGAAGGTTTCGAAAGGGCCCGTTTGCAATTGCTGCAAAAAATCGAGGGGCTTGAAGGGGTGACGGCCGAAATCGTCAAAGGCCATACCGCACGGTCCATCATCGATTATGCCAGCAGCAAAGATGTCGACTGTATCGTAATCGGCTCGCACAAACCGGACCTGAGCGACTACTTCCTGGGATCGACCGCTTCGCGCGTCGTCCGCCATGCCCCCTGTGCCGTGCACGTGCACCGAAGGGCGTGAATTCCTCAATCGCGCGTCTAGCGCCCCAAACAGGACCAAAAGCTGGATCATGAACATAGACAAGAAGATCACCGACGATCTGGTGGCGAACGATATCTCGTTTGTCACCACTGTCCCGTGCAAGCAATTGGCAGGTGTCATCGCGGAAATCGATGAGCGTGATGGCATCTATCACATTCCGTCCAACAAGGAAGACGAAGGGATGGGCCTGTGTGCAGGGGCGTGGATGGGCGGCAAGCGTCCCGCGATCATCATGCAGAACACGGCCATTGGCGTGACGATCAACACGCTGGCGACGCTGATCCAGTATTACCGGATGCCGCTGCCGATGCTGATCTCGTACCGGGGCGAACTGCGCGAGCCCATTGCCTGCCAGGTTGAAATGGCGGTTCACACCAAGGCGCTGTTGGCCCAGTTGAACATCCCCACCTACCACTTCCACCATCAGGCGGATGTCGAGGAGCTCGACGCGATCCTGAAATACACATTCATGTGCAACAAGCCGGTCGCCATCCTGACCGACGCCAATTTCTGGGGAGGCTATGGCGACCAATGATCCGTTCTGAAATACTAAAAGAAATCGCCCCGATCCTGCGTGATCAACTGGTTGTCTGCAACATCGGCATTCCCAGCCAGGAACTGCACGCCATCGACGACCAGCCAACCAATTTCTACATGCTGGGGACAATGGGCCTGGCGTCCTCGATCGGTCTGGGGCTTGCGCTGGCCCAGCCTAAACCGGTGATCGTCATTGATGGGGATGGCTCGATCCTGACCAATCTGGGGACGTTGCCGACCATCGCCAACAACGTGGCAGACAATTATATCCTGCTGATTGTTGACAATGGTTCGTACGGTTCGACCGGCGATCAGCCGACCTATGCCGGGCAAAAGACCTCTCTGGCCAAAATGGCCGAAGCAGCCGGGTGTGAGCGCGTGATCGAATGTGCCGCCGAAGACACCGGACGCGTGCTGCAAGAGGCGCTGGACGCCAAACAGATGACAATCATCGTCAGCAAATGTGAAAGCGGCAACGCCAAGATGCCGCCGATCACGATGGATCCAGTCGTCATCCGCGACCGCTTCATGAAGGCCGTTCAGGCCTGATGGGCGCAAGCGCCATCCACAGTGCCGAGGACGCCCGCCGCCTGGCGCGGCGGCGTCTTCCGTGGATGGTGTTCGACTATATTGATGGTGCAGCCGGGGCCGAGATGGGTGCCGGTCGCAATCGGTCCGCTTTGGATGCAATGACCTTGCGCCCGCGTATCCTGCGCGACGTCAGTGAAAGATCTCTGGCAAGTTCCCTGTTCGACCGGCCCGCGAAACGCCCGTTTGGTATCGCGCCGATGGGCATGTGCAATTTGTCCGCGCCGGGGGCCGACTTGATGCTGGCCCGCATCGCAGCACGCCATGAAGTGCCGCTTGGTGTTTCGACTGTCGCCTCGACCGCGATGGAGGATCTGATCGTCGAAGCTGAAGGCCATGCCTGGTTCCAGCTGTATTTCAGCGGCGATGGCAGCGGCACGTTCAAGCTTGTCGATCGCGCCAAGGCAGCGGGGTATGAAACACTGGTGCTGACCGTGGATGTGCCCGAGGTTGGACGACGCCCGCGCGAGTTGCGCCATGGGTTCAAGATGCCCTTCAAAATGGGTCCCAAGCAGGTGATGGATTTTGCCTTGCACCCGCGGTGGTCCTTGCCGGTGCTGCTGAAAGGCAAGCCGGAAATGGCGAATTTCCTGATGGATGGCTACGATTTCGACCGAACCGAAAGCCGCGCCAAGGCCACATGGGAGACATTGGCCCGCCTGCGCGACCAGTGGGCCGGGAATCTGGTAGTCAAAGGCGTATTGGATGCAGACGACGCGCAAAGGCTCAAGTCAGCGGGCGTGGACGCCATTCAGGTCTCAAGCCATGGTGCACGCCAGTTGGAAAGTGCGCCCGCGCCAATCACGGTTCTGCCCGAGATACGCAAGGCCGTCGGTCCGGATTTTCCGCTTTTCTACGACAGCGGGCTGCGCTCGGGTGAAGACGTCCTCAAGGCACTTGCGAACGGGGCGGACTTTGCCTTTTTCGGTCGCATCCTTCAGTTTGCAATAGCGGCCGAAGGCGAAGCGGGCCTTGAACAGCTATGGTCGGTACTCAGCGAAGAAATGAGCATCGCCATGGCCCAACTAGGCGTCACGTCGCTGGACGAGGTCCGACGCAACGCCTGTTATGGGTGAGGACAATGACCCGAGGTTTCCCACGGGTCACTGAACTGTCGGTTTAACCGCGACGCCTGCGACGACGTCCGCCACCTGCTTCGGTCTCGCCGCCGGTGTTGAAGCTTGGGTTGGGCAGTGTGACAACCTGGGCCAGTTCCGGGAACGGGTCGGTCTTGTGCGGGATCGCATTGGCGGCCACGAAATGATCCTGAAACTTCGGCTCGATGGCGGTTTCGATCTTGGTGATCTCGCGCACGACGCGTTCGATCTCGGCGCGCGATCCGATATTGCACAGCGCGATACGCGCGCCGGTACCTGCGGCGTTGCCCGCGCTCGAGACTTTCTCCAGCGGCGCATCGGGTATCATCCCCAGCACCATGGCGTGTTTGGTCGAGATATGCGCGCCGAACGCACCGGCCAAAACCACGCGATCCACCTTTTCGACGCCCATTTCGTCCATCAGCAGGCGTGCGCCTGCGTACAATGCGGATTTCGCAAGCTGAATGGCACGGATGTCACCCTGCGTGACGGTGATGCGGGGGCCGCCTTCGGCGCTGGCGTCGTGGATCAGATAGGCGTGTGTGCGACCTTCGGGCACGCAGCGGGCCGTACCGGTCTGTTCCGCCGATCCGATCAGGCCGCCTTCGTCCAGCAGGCCAGCGATACGCATCTCGGCCACTGCCTCGATTATACCCGAACCGCAGATGCCGGTGATCCCGGTCGTGGCGATATCCAGATCAAAGCCGTCTTCGTCGGACCATTTATCGGACCCGATGACGCGGAACCGGGGTTCCTTGGTGACGGGGTCTATCTCAATTCTTTCGATTGCGCCGGGTGCGGCGCGCTGGCCAGAACTGATCTGAGCGCCTTCGAAGGCAGGCCCGGTGGGCGAGGAACAGGCGAGCACGCGGCTGGTATTGCCCAGCAGGATTTCAGCGTTGGTGCCCACGTCGACGATCAGAACCAGATCTTCGGACTTGCCGGGTTCTTCGGACAGGGCCACCGCCGCGCAGTCCGCGCCCACATGGCCCGCGATACAGGGCAGGATATAGACCTGCGCGCGTGGGTTCATAGTGGTCAGATCCATCTCGCGCGCGGGCAGGGAGATGCTTTCCGACGTTGCCAGTGCAAACGGCGCCTGACCCAGTTCCACCGGGTCCAGCCCCAGCAGCAAGTGATGCATGACCGGGTTGCAGACGAATACCGTTTCCACGATCAGAGAGGCATCGATGCCCGCCTCTTCGGCAATCGACGTGGCCAGGTCATTGATCGCCTCGCGCACGGCCCTGGTCATCTCCTGATCACCGCCGGGGTTCATCATGGAATACGAAACACGGCTCATCAGGTCTTCACCAAAACGGATCTGGGGATTCATGAGGCCGGAGGATGCCTTGACCTCGCCGGTTTCCAGATCGGTCAGATGCGCGGCGATGGTGGTCGATCCGAGGTCGATGGCCAGACCATACAGCCCGCCTTCATGCAGGCCGGGCCAGATTTCGACGATACGCGCTACGCTGTCCTTGTGACCTTTGTGAACCGCCACGGTGACTTCCCATTTGCCCTTGCGCAGAACTGGTTGAAGTTTGGACATCAACGACAGGTCCGCCGTGACGGCTTCGATGCCCCACTGTTCGCGCAACGCGCGCTCGAGCCGTTCCAGATCGCCGGTGGGCGAATGCATGTCGGGTTCTTCCACCACAACGAAATAAAGGCGCGTGGCCGGGTCCATCGTGATGGCACGCGCGGCGGCCGCCTTGCGCACGACCTGCCGGTGTACCTGGCTTTCCGGCGGTACGTCGATCACCACGTCGCCCTGAACCGAGGCCTGACAGCCAAGACGGCGGCCCGGTTTCAACCCGCGCTTGTCGTCATAACGCTGTTCGACGGCGTTCCATTCGCTCAGCGCGCCCTCGGACACCGTGACGCCGTGCTTGGGAAATTCGCCATAGCTGGGTGTGATCTGGCACTTTGAACAGATGCCGCGGCCCCCACAGACCGAATCCAGATCCACCCCCAATTGACGGGCCGCCGTCAGTATTGGGGTGCCGACGGGGAAGTGCCCGCGTTTGCCGGACGGGGTAAAGACGACAAGAGGGTCGGTGGTCATCAGTGACATACCTTTTCATATTCGCGCGTATGCCGGGCAAGATATGGGTTTGAGCGAAAAGGGAAAGGCCATCAGCGGCACGATCTGCACAACGAGCGTCGTTTTCTTCCACTGCATCGACAGCCAGAGCCAAAGAGTTGCCCCCAAGGGCTTTTCCTTTGGTTCAATCCGTGTAATAGGGTCACCGCCAAACGGGCTTTTGCATGGGGTATTCAGATGCAGATTCGTGAGGCACTTACCTTTGACGACGTTCTCCTGGTTCCGGGCGCATCTTCCGTGCTGCCGGCAACGGCGGATACGACCACGCGTGTGACGCGCGAGATCACCATGAACATCCCGCTGCTGAGTTCGGCCATGGACACCGTGACCGAGGCGCGAATGGCCATTGCCATGGCGCAGGCGGGCGGCATCGGTGTGGTACACAAGAACCTTTCGGTGGAAGAACAGGCCCGCGAGGTCCGCCGGGTCAAGCGGTTCGAATCCGGTATTGTCTATAACCCCGTGACGTTGCGGGTGGATCAGACATTGGCCGACGCCAACGCGCTGGTACAGCGCTACAACTTCACCGGTTTTCCAGTCGTCGACGAGCAGGGCCGCGTGGTGGGTATCCTGACCAACCGCGACATGCGCTTTGCGAACTCGGACGATACGCCGGTACACGCGATGATGACTTCGGAAAATCTGGCGATGCTACAGGAACCGGCCGATCTGGAAGAAGCCAAAAGCCTGATGCGGGCGCGCCGTATCGAAAAGCTGCTGGTTGTCGATGGCGAAGGCAAGCTGACCGGTCTTCTGACGCTGAAGGATACGGAACAGGCCGTTTTGAACCCAACCGCCTGCAAGGACCGTCTGGGTCGCCTGCGGGTCGCTGCGGCGACGTCGGTCGGGGATGCCGGGTTCGAACGGTCCGAACAATTGGTGGATTCGGGTGTCGACATCATCGTCGTCGATACGGCGCATGGTCATTCGCAGGGCGTGCTGGACGCTGTGAGGCGGGTCAAGACCCTGTCGAACGAGGTTCAGATCATTGCCGGGAACGTTGCAACCGGCGAGGCGACCAAAGCGCTGATCGATGCTGGAGCCGACGCGATCAAGGTGGGTATTGGCCCGGGGTCGATCTGTACCACACGGATGGTGGCGGGGGTTGGTGTTCCTCAGTTGACCGCGATCAGCGATTGTGCGGCAGCAGCGGGCGACGTTCCGGTCATCGCGGATGGTGGTATCAAGTTCTCGGGTGACTTTGCAAAGGCGATTGCCGCCGGGGCATCCTGTGCCATGGTCGGGTCGATGATTGCGGGCACCGACGAAAGCCCGGGCGAGGTGATCCTGTATCAGGGTCGTTCGTTCAAATCTTATCGCGGGATGGGCAGCCTGGGCGCAATGGCGCGTGGATCAGCCGACCGCTATTTCCAGAAAGATGCAGCCAATGACAAACTGGTGCCCGAAGGCATCGAAGGTCAGGTGCCCTACAAAGGCTCGGCCAGTGCCGTGATCCACCAGCTGGTTGGTGGTTTGCGCGCGGCGATGGGGTATACCGGCTGCGCCACCATCGAAGAGATGCGCAAGAACTGCAATTTCGTGAAAATTACCGGCGCCGGTCTGAAAGAAAGCCACGTGCATGACGTTCAGATCACGCGCGAAAGCCCGAACTACCGGGTCATGTAAGCCATCCAGCAAGACACAAGGCACCCACGAGCGGGTGCCATTTTACCAATTGGATCGGCCAGCCGGGCCCATTTCCGCCGAGGTATTCCACCATGACACCCGCCGCCCGTGTTCAGGCCTCGATCGAAATTCTGGATGATATTCTGGCTGGCGCGCCGGTCGAAAAAGCACTCACCGGCTGGGCGCGGCGCAGTCGTTTCGCAGGGTCCAAGGATCGGGCGGCCATTCGCGATCACGTATTCGACGCGTTGCGACACAAGCGCTCGTACGCTGCGTTGGGAGGGTCCGACACCGGGCGCGGTTTGATGATCGGTGCGACCCGTGCGTCAGGCGGTGATCTGGCCGAGTTGTTTACCGGCGATCGTCACGCTCCGATGCCGGTTGAGGAAACGGAAACGGCGCGGGATTTCGCGTCCGAGGCCGAGAGATATGACATTCCGGAGTGGCTGTGGCCTCGGTTCGTTGACTCTCTGAAGGACGCCTTGGTTCCTTGCGCGATGTCATTGCAGAACCGGGCGCCCGTTCATCTGCGGGTCAACTTCCTTAAAACCGATCTGGGCGGGGCCATCGACGCCTTGAAGTCCGAGGGTATTGTCTCCCATCCGGTTCAGGTATGCCAAACCGCCCTTGAAGTGACAGAGGAGGCCCGGCGCATTGCCCAAAGCCAGGCCTATGCCCGGGGCCTGGTCGAGCTTCAGGACGCTGCAAGCCAGGCGGTTGTGGCCGCGCTGGATCTGCGGCCGGGAATGCGCGTTCTGGATTATTGCGCGGGTGGCGGTGGCAAGGCGCTGGCTCTTGCAGCGCACGAGGGCGTCGAAGTGTACGCACATGATGTGAATTCCGGCCGCATGAAAGATATTCCGACGCGGGCGGAACGAGCAGGCGCAAAGATAACCATCCTCAACTCCGATGACCTTTCAGGTGTTGATCCGTTTGATGTGGTTTTGGTTGATGCGCCGTGCTCTGGCAGCGGATCTTGGCGAAGGGCGCCAGCCGGAAAATGGGCCTTGACCGAGGATCGCTTGCGGGACCTCACCACCATTCAGGCCCGTATTCTATCCGACATTGTTCCTTTGGTGCATCCGGGCGGCCTGCTGGCTTACGCAACCTGTTCGGTTCTGAACGATGAAAACGGCGCGATCATAGACGGTTTTCTGGATCATTTTTCCCAGTGGCGGGAAACCTACCGGAAAACGTGGCACGTTACACACGAATCTGACGGGTTCTTTACGTCGCACTTGACGCGCTGAGCTTTTGGCAAATAACAACCTTGGGTAGATTGACGCTTTCCAAACGCCGTTAAGCGGGAATTAACCAATTTTGGCCGTTATAGCCGATAACTTTGCGCCCGAGCCGTTTATGTCTGACACAGCAGAATTTTTCAGCGACCCATCTCTTGCCCACACGCCCCCGGCATCTCGTCTTTGGTCGTTGGTGGCGGTGGCATTGTTGATCGGCATTGCGCCCTTGGTCGGGTTGCTGCCACCGGATTGGACCACGGGCATGATGGTCGCGGGGATTTCGCTTTTGATTGTGGCATTGTGCGTCGTGATCAAAGGCCAGGTCGCTGCCAGACACGCGCAACAAACCACTGCCGTCATGGCCGCTTTTGCAGAACAGGAAGAGTCACCCTTCCTGATCGCAAATGCCTATGGCGACATTCTGGCGTCCAACGCATCAGCGCGGGAACAGTTCGGCGCGGCGAAAGGAGCCAGCCTTGAAAGCTGCCTCGGTTCGACGTTCTCGACCCCTCAGGTGATTATGTTGAGGTTGCAATCTCAGGCCCGATCCTTCGGTCGGGCCCGCGAAGACTGCGTGATCAGGGGAAACACAAACAGTGTAACCGTGTTTCAATTGGCTCCCGACATTTTTTGCTGGCGGTTTCAACAGTCAGAACAGGAAAGCTGGCAGTCTCTCAACCTGCCGGTTCTGACCATCGGATGCGCGGATGAGGTGGTGCGCCCGAATCCGGCGGCGAAAAAGATGCTTGGGCCGCGTCCCGGACGGGTTCGCGACATCTTCGGTGATGCTGACCCCCAGGTCGGAGCCTCAAACATTATCAAGTCACAGGACGGGATGATTCCGGTGGCTGTGACGGAGCTTTCCCGATCCAGCAAGGAACGAAGCCTTGGGTTGGTGCCGCTCATTGACACTCAGGCGCCCGGGGCCAGCACGTCTTTTGCAGATCTTCCGGTTCCGGTTCTCACCCTGTCTCCGGCGGGGGCCATTCTGAATGCCAACAGGTTGGCGAACAAGTTGCTGGGAAATGAAAACCTGGAAGGCACCAACATAGCCGACATCATGCGGGGTATGGGGCACCCCATTCTTGATTGGCTGGCGCGGACAGCCGCGCAAGAAGACGCGCAACGATCCGAGTTTCTTCAGTTGACCCGAAAAGACAAGGAGGTCTTCGTACAGGTCACGCTGAGCCGTGTCGTTGTCGATGGCAAGATCTGTCTTATCGCGGTCCTGAATGATGCGACCGAGTTGAAAACTCTGGAAGCTCAATTTGTCCAAGGACAGAAAATGCAAGCTGTGGGCCAGTTGGCTGGCGGAGTCGCGCATGATTTCAACAACCTGCTGACGGCCATTTCCGGGCACTGCGATCTGCTGTTGTTGCGCCACGATCAGAATGACCCGGACTACGGGGATCTGGTGCAGATCAATCAGAACGCCAACCGGGCCGCTGCGCTGGTCAGCCAGCTTCTGGCATTCTCGCGCAAACAGACTCTCAGGCCCGAAGTTCTGGATTTGCGTGACACGATCTCGGACCTCATTCACTTGTTGAACCGGTTGGTGGGCGAGAAAGTTCTGCTGACTCTCAGCCATGATCCGGTATTAAAGCCGGTTCGGGCGGACAAACGGCAGTTGGAACAGGTGTTGATGAACTTGGTCGTCAACGCGCGCGACGCCATGCCGGACGGGGGCGAAATACGTATCGAGACCGAAGTGTTGAACCTGACGCAACCGCTCAGCAGGGACAGGGCGACCGTCCAGCCAGGCGAATATGTTACGGTCAGGGTCATGGACAGCGGCGTGGGAATACCTGCCGACAAACTGCAAAAGGTCTTCGAGCCGTTCTATACGACAAAGCGTACGGGCGAGGGTACAGGGCTTGGGCTTTCAACGGCCTATGGCATCGTCAAGCAGACGGGCGGTTTCATCTTTGTCGACAGCACGGTGGGCCGAGGCACTGAATTCACCGTTTTTCTACCGGTTTGCGCCACAGTGGCAGAGGCGGAACAGCATTCTCCGGCGCAACCCGAATCCCAAAGTGCCCGGCAAGGAGAGGGCGTCGTGCTTTTGGTTGAAGACGAAGCGCCGGTCCGCGCCTTCGCAACCAGGGCTCTGCGGCTCAAGGGCTATACCGTGCTGGAGGCGGATTCGGCCGAGGAAGCACTGCGGCTTCTGGAGGATCCGTCTTTGAACGTCGACGTATTTGTGACGGATGTGGTCATGCCCGGCATGGATGGGCCGACCTGGGTGCGCAAAGCTCGGGAAACACGCCCGGACGCCCGCGTGGTCTTCGTATCGGGTTATACGGAAGGTGCCTTTGGCGACTCAGAACCCGAGATCGCCAATTCGACCTTCCTGCCCAAGCCGTTTTCTCTCAACCAGTTGACCGAGGCGGTTTTCCAACAACTGAACTGAACATCCTACAATGCTGCATCGTGGAGCGCGAATTCCTCTGCGTGTCTTTTATGAAATTTCTGCCGTGTCTCGGGCGTCAGCGTCAGATCACCCGATGGTGATACATTCTCTTGCGGCAGGTCGATCTGCATGTTCAGTCGCGCTTGCAGGAAGTCGAGAATTTTGTCCTGGTTTTCGTATTTGAAGATATGAGTGGCACCGCGACCATTGCTGCGGGTACGGAAAAACTGGCTTTGGCTGCCAACATCGGCAAAATCCGGGCGCGGGTTTGTCATATAGGCCTGCACAAACGCGTCGAAACTCATGTCTCGGGTCGAATGGACGTGACCGATCAGGTCGGCGCGGCTGCGAAATCGATACCAGCTGCCCAGCCAGTCAACGGGTTCGCGAACAACTGCCAGGATCTCCATCTCGGTATCGTACATCTTGCGAAAAATGTTCTGGAAAAACCGATCATACCTGCGCACCGGAGCATGTTTGAGCTCGGGCGGATGAGTGACGACGATATCAGCGCGATCCCGCAACGCTGTGTGATAAGCCGTGCTGCCGGTTTTCGGAACGGCAAGGAAGGCAAGGCGTTCCTCATAGAAAACAAGCATTTAATTGCTCCAATTGTCACCCGGCTATGCGCGCAGATTGTCGTAAACGACTCCTTAATACAATTGAAGAAGAGTAAACCCTGTAAGTTTTTATTGAAATGTTCTCTTTTTGGTCCCATAAGGAACAAGAGGCGAACAAAGCAGCGATTGCCGCCCGATCAAGGGTGTGACAAAAGGGAAGGCGACAGGACAATGGCGGATCTTCTGACAATGAGCGACAAGAAAAACGCAGACAAGCAAAAGGCGCTCGACAGCGCGCTGGCCCAGATCGAACGGCAGTTCGGTAAGGGCTCCATCATGAAGCTGGGCGAAGGCGCCAAACAGGACATCGACGCAAGTTCGACAGGCTCGCTCGGGCTGGACATAGCGCTGGGAATTGGTGGTCTGCCGATGGGGCGGATCGTTGAGATTTACGGCCCCGAAAGCTCGGGGAAGACGACGCTGACGCTGCATTGCATTGCAGAACAGCAGAAACGCGGCGGCGTCTGCGCCTTTGTCGACGCCGAGCACGCGCTGGACCCGCAATATGCGCGAAAGCTGGGCGTTGATCTGGATGAGCTTCTGATCTCGCAGCCCGATACCGGAGAGCAGGCGCTTGAGATCACCGATACGCTGGTGCGTTCGGGCGCGGTCAACATGGTCGTGGTCGATTCGGTTGCGGCGCTTACGCCGAAATCCGAACTGGAAGGCGATATGGGTGACAGCAATGTTGGCGTTCAGGCCCGTCTGATGAGCCAGGCGATGCGGAAACTGACCGGCTCGATCAGCCGCTCGAACTGTATGGTGATCTTCATCAACCAGATCAGGATGAAAATCGGCGTGATGTTCGGCAGCCCCGAAACCACCACCGGCGGGAATGCTCTGAAATTCTACAGCTCGGTCCGTCTGGATATTCGCCGCATCGGCGCGATCAAGGACCGGGACGAAGTTGTCGGCAACCAGACGCGCGTCAAGGTCGTCAAGAACAAGGTTGCGCCGCCTTTCAAGCAGGTGGAATTCGACATCATGTACGGCGAGGGCATCAGCAAGATGGGCGAACTGCTGGATCTGGGTGTCAAAGCCGGTGTGGTCGAAAAGTCAGGGTCATGGTTCAGTTACGGCGACGAACGGATCGGGCAGGGGCGTGAGAACGCCAAACAGTATCTGCGCGACAACAGCCGCATTGCCTTTGAGATCGAAGACAAGATTCGGGCGGCTCACGGATTGGATTTCGACATGCCTCCGGGCGCAGCCGAAGATGATGACATCCTTGAAGCCTGACGGTCGCTGACGGGGGGCGTTACGTTTCCGGTCCGACGTGTTGTGTTGAAAATACCATGAACAAGGCGGTCCCCCGGGCCGCCTTGTTTCGTTCGGATACGCCTCTGCTGTGGACACTCGTTTGACAGGGGGATAAACCTGCGGGGACCAATTTTTTTGTGCGCCGAGAGAGCCCCATGCCAACCCTGAACGACATCCGATCGACCTTTCTGAACTACTTTGAAAAACAGGGGCATGAGGTCGTGGCGTCCAGCCCGCTGGTGCCGCGCAACGACCCGACGCTGATGTTCGTCAATTCGGGCATGGTGCAGTTCAAGAACCTGTTCACCGGCCTGGAAACACGTGACTACAAGCGCGCCACCACGGCGCAGAAATGTGTACGTGCCGGCGGCAAGCACAACGATCTCGACAATGTGGGTTACACCGCGCGCCACCATACATTCTTCGAGATGTTGGGGAACTTCTCGTTCGGTGATTACTTCAAACGCGAAGCGATCCCGTTCGCGTGGGAATTGATCACCAGGGAATTCGGGATCGACAAGAACCGCCTGCTGACAACGGTCTATCATACCGATGACGAGGCGTTTGAAATCTGGAAAAAGGTCGGTGTTCCCGAAGACCGGATCATCCGCATCGCCACCAGCGACAATTTCTGGCAGATGGGTCCGACCGGCCCCTGCGGCCCGTGTACCGAAATCTTTTATGATCATGGCGACCACATCTGGGGTGGTCCTCCGGGCTCTGCCGAAGAGGACGGCGATCGGTTCATTGAAATCTGGAACGTCGTCTTCATGCAAAACGAGCAGTTCGAAGACGGCTCGATGGTGGAACTCGACATGCAGTCGATCGATACGGGCATGGGGCTCGAGCGGATCGGCGCATTGTTGCAGGGCAGCCATGACAACTATGACACCGATCTGTTCAAGGCACTGATCGAGGCCTCGGCCGATGCGACTGGCGTGGATCCTTACGGGGATCAGAACGTACACCACCGTGTGATCGCGGACCACCTGCGTTCGACTTCGTTCCTGATTGCGGATGGCGTGATGCCCAGCAATGATGGCCGCGGTTATGTTCTGCGCCGCATCATGCGTCGTGCCATGCGTCATGCGCATCTGTTGGGTGCCAAGGATCCGGTCATGCACCGTCTTGTCCCGTCATTGGTACAACAGATGGGCGGTCACTATGCCGAGTTGACCCAGGCACAGCCATTGATCGAAGAAACCTTGTTGCTTGAAGAAACCCGCTTCAAGCAGACGCTGGACCGGGGGTTGAGGCTGCTGGACGATGAGGTGTCCGGCCTTTCCGAGGGTGCGCCTTTGTCCGGTGAAGCGGCCTTCAAACTGTATGACACTTACGGTTTCCCACTGGACCTGACGCAGGATGCGCTGCGTGAAAAAGGCCGGACAGTAGACACCGAAGGCTTTGAAACGGCGATGGCCGAACAAAAGGCCAAGGCGCGGGCTGCCTGGGCCGGGTCAGGTGAAGCCGCGGATCAGGCGGTTTGGTTCGATGTTCTGGACAGCGCCGGGGCGACCGACTTCCTTGGTTATGACACCGAGAAAGCCGAAGCTCAGGTTGCGGCACTGGTTGTCGACGGTGCCTTGGTTGACAAGATCGACGCGGGCAGCACCGGCTGGGTCGTGGTGAACCAGACGCCGTTCTACGGCGAAGCTGGTGGCCAGGTGGGCGATACTGGCGAGATGCGGCGCCTTGAAGATCGCGATCACCTCAGCCGGGTGGAGGACACCAGAAAATTCGCCGATGGGAAGGTCTATGCACATAAGGTGACGGTTGTCAGCGGTGCCGTGTCAAAAGGCGATGCTGTCGAGCTGGAAGTCGATCACGCACGCCGCACTGCAATCCGTGCCAACCACTCGGCCACGCACCTGCTGCATGAAGCGCTGCGGGAAACGCTGGGCGACCATGTGGCGCAGCGCGGTTCGCTGAATGCGGCGGATCGTCTGCGGTTCGACTTCAGCCATTCCAAAGCGCTGAGCCTGGAGGAAATCCAGAAGATCGAACGTGAGGTGAACGACTTCATCCGCCAGAACTCGGCCGTCGAGACACGGGTCATGACACCAGATGACGCGCGCAAACTGGGCGCGCAGGCACTGTTCGGCGAGAAATACGGTGACGAGGTGCGTGTTGTCTCGATGGGCAAGGCACCGACGGGCAAGGGCCATGATGGCGAAACCTGGTCGATCGAACTGTGCGGCGGTACTCATGTGCGTCAGACGGGTGACATCGGCACCTTTGTCATCCTGGGCGACAGCGCAAGCAGTGCCGGCGTGCGCCGCATCGAGGCACTGACCGGGGATGAAGCGTTCCGTTACCTTTCGGCACAGGATCACCGTCTTGCGCAGGTGGCGTCGGAACTGAAGGCGCAGCCGGATGATGTGGTGGCACGCGTGAAAAGCCTGCTGGAGGAACGCAAGTCATTGCAGAACGAAGTGGCGCAACTGCGTCGAGATCTGGCGATGGCCGGCGGGAGCGGGCAGGGCGGCGGTGCCGAAGCGCGTGATGTGAACGGCGTGAAGTTCATAGCGCAGGCCCTCAGCGGCGTGTCCGGCAAGGATCTTCCGGCATTGATCGACGAACACAAGGCGCGTCTTGGGTCGGGGGCGGTACTGCTCATCGCGGATACCGGCGGCAAGGCCGCGGTTGCGGCTGGCGTCACCGAAGACCTGACAGGAACCGTTTCGGCGGTCGACCTGGTCAAGGCCGCCGTGGTGGAATTGGGCGGCAAGGGCGGCGGCGGCCGCCCGGACATGGCCCAGGGCGGTGGTCGGGATGCGTCGAACGCGGATTCGGCGATCAAGGCCGCAGAACAGGTTTTGGGAGGATAAGATGGCTGCACTCTGGATTGCGCATGTGACGGTGACCGATGCCGAGGCGTATGGAAAATATGCGGAACTGGCCGGGCCAGCCATTGCCAAGCACGGGGGTACTTTCATCGCCCGTGCGGCGCGTTACGTTCAGTTGGAAGGCAAGGAACGGCCACGCAACGTGGTTGCCCGTTTCCCGTCGCTCGAAGCAGCCGTCGAATGCTACAACTCGGATGATTATCAGCAAGCATTGAGTCATGCGCGCGACGCCAGTGAACGTGAGTTGGTCGTGGTTGAAATCACGGAGTGAACGTCAGGTTTCACGGCTTGTAGCGCGGTTTACCCGGTAAACGGGCAGCGAATAGGCAATCATTGGCTTATGCCACGATCGGTCAGGGAAACTCAGCCCGCAAATATGGGCTGAGTTTATTATTTTATAATTTCAATTGCTTATCAGGCCGCGCTGTTGCGGATATGCGCGGTTTGCGCCTGAATTGTGGCTGCGCCACCCAAATTCTTGCGCAAAAAGGTCAGATTGACGGACGAATTTCCGCCCTTTTTCCCCTTCATCTTTTTAGGTGATTGCCTAGGTGGGTTTGTTCGCGGATAGTTTCACGAATCGGAATGCGACCCTGTTTGACGTGCAATCGTGCGAAAAACATCGGATTGGGGTACAGGCATGAAGCACTTTATAATTCTGGCCAGGCAGCTTGGCGCCAAACTTCTGCCAGTTTCAGCGCGGGTCGCTGGCATCAGTGTTTTGAGCATCTGTGCCATTACCATGACCCCTGTTGCGCATGCGTCTGGGAACGGGTTTATCCCAAGTGTTGCGTCTTCACCGCCTCCGTCCGGAGCCGCCAACTTGTGCGCTCAATACAATTGGGCCTGTGCAGGAAAGCGATCCGTGTCCATGTCCAGCCAGCAAGAACTGAAGGTTGTCGAACAGATAAACCGGCGTGTGAACAGATCGACGCGTGAAGTCACCGATCAATCTCAGTATAAAACGACCGAGCGTTGGGCGCTTCCGACGGCCAGGGGCGGCGATTGCGAAGACTTCGTGCTGTTGAAGAAAAGGGATTTGATCCATGCCGGCGTCGATCCAAGCAAACTCTTGATCGCTACTGTTCTGGACACGCGCCGAGTGCCTCATGCGGTGCTGGTGTACCGCTCTTCAAACGGTGATTTGGTTTTGGACAACCTCACAAACCGTATCAAACCCTGGACAGCGACGCGGTACCTGTTTCTTCGCATGCAAGACCCGAACCGGCCCGGACGTTGGGTTGGTGTTTACGGGCATAGCTGAGGAAAACTGAAAACTTTTTTGAGAAAGTGAAAACCGGTGCAATCGAATCTTGCACCGGTATTTTTGCTTCCAAATCAGAAGGTTTCGCCTTCACCTTCACCTTCACCTTCACCTTCACCTTCACCTTCACCTTCACCTTCACTTTCACCTTCGCCGCCGCCTTCACCTTCTCCGCCGCCTTCGCCGCCGCCTTCGCCGCCACCTTCGCCTTCGCCGCCGCCTTCGGTTTCACCACCGCCTTCGTTTTCACCACCAGTGCCGCCACCTTCACCGCCAGTGCCACCGCCTCCAGCGCCTGTGGTGCCAGTTCCACCACCTGAACCACCGCCGCCACCGAAAGCCGGGCTGCTGTCGACAGTCTCATCAGACGGACCATCTCCGGACCGTTGATCACTTGCGCCGATCGATGCCGTGGGAAAATCAGAAAGCAAATCTGCAAGTGGTGTGCATTCAGCTCCGACTCGCGCCAGAATTTGATCGAAATCGTGCCGGCGTTGAATGTACCGGATCATACCCGATGTCACCGCGTCGCACTCACATAACACCTGTGCGGAAGCTGCGGATTGTCTGGCTGTTTGAACGGTACATGTCCCGGCTGCGAAAGCTTCACCCGCAGGCGAAAACAAAAACGTCGTAGCAACAAAAAACAGCGGGATATTGCGGGACCGGATACCCATTTGGAACTCCTCGAAACTCGATACTTTACTACGTGTTCATATGAACCACCGAAGCGAGGGTGTTTATGAACGACGTCACACAACTGGCATATTTTCACCTTAAACGGGTCTCAATCACAATATGTGGGCCGGGGGAGTGGTGAAGAATTAATGCAACCTGAAGCAGAAAGCCGCCTGTTATCAAAAGAAAACCGGGCGAAGTGCCCGGTTGTCCATTTTTCGTCTTTTGTCCGTTTGGACGCAAAATTGCCACACTTGGGCAATTGTTTCTGATCGCGACGGTGGTCTGCCCGGAAAATCAGGCCGACTTGGCCATCCGCTTGCGCTCGTGCGGATCAAGATAACGCTTGCGCAAGCGCACCGCATTCGGGGTGACTTCGACCAGTTCATCGTCGTCAATATAGGCAATTGCCTCTTCCAGCGAGAATTGAACATGCGGCGTCAGGCGAACCGCATCGTCCGAGCCACTGGCGCGTACGTTTGTCAGTTTCTTGCCCTTCAGCGGGTTCACTTCCAGATCATTGTCACGAGAATGCTCGCCAATCACCATGCCTTGATAGACATCCGTTTGAGGGCCGACAAACATCCGGCCCCGCTCCTCCAGGTTCCACAGGGCGTAAGCGACGGCCTGACCGTTCTCCATCGAGATCAGAACGCCGGCCCGGCGGCCCGGGATCGAGCCTTTGTGCGGCGCCCAGCCATGGAACACGCGGTTCAGAACGCCTGTGCCGCGGGTGTCAGTCAGGAATTCGCCGTGATAGCCGATCAGACCACGGGACGGTACATGTGCGATGATGCGGGTCTTGCCGGCCCCAGCGGGGCGCATCTCGACCAACTCACCTTTGCGCGCCCCTGTGATCTTTTCGATCACCGAGCCCGAGTATTCATCATCCACGTCGATGGTGACTTCTTCGATGGGTTCCAGACGCTGTCCGTTTTCTTCGCGGAACAGAACCTGGGGGCGCGAAATGCTGAGCTCGAACCCTTCGCGACGCATGTTCTCGATCAGAACACCCATCTGCAATTCGCCTCGGCCGGCGACCTCGAAAGCCTCGCCGCCGGGTGTGTCGGTGACGCGGATAGCGACATTCGATTCGGCTTCTTTCATCAGGCGATCACGGATGACGCGCGACTGAACCTTCTTGCCGTCACGACCGGCCAGCGGAGAATCATTGATGCCAAAAGTTACGGTGATCGTCGGCGGGTCGATGGGCTGTGCAGGCAGGGCTTCTTCGACCTGCGGAGCAACCAGAGAATCCGCCACGGTGGCTTTGCTCATGCCGGCGATGGTGACGATGTCACCGGCTTCGGCCACATCGATAGGTTGCTGTGCCAGCCCACGGAATGCCAATATTTTTGAGGCGCGAAAGTTTTCGATCAACGATCCGTCACGGCTCAGGGCTTTCAGGCTGTCGCCAGCCTTCAATGTGCCGCTTTCCACACGACCGGTCAGAATGCGGCCGATGAAAGGATCGCTGCCCAAAGTGGTGGCCAGCATCCGGAACGGCTCACCCTTATGCGCGATCTGTTTCGGGGCAGGAACGTGATCGACGATCAGATCAAACAGGGCGCTCAGGTCCTTGCGCGGGCCGTCCAGCTCCATATCCGCCCAGCCGGAGCGGCCCGAGGCATACATGGCCGGGAAATCCAATTGATCATCATCGGCACCGAGGTTGGCAAACAGATCAAAGCATTCATCCAGTGCGCGATCAGGCTCCGCATCCGGCTTGTCGACCTTGTTCAGAACCACGATCGGGCGCAGGCCCAGCGCCAAGGCTTTCGACGTCACGAATTTGGTCTGCGGCATCGGGCCTTCGGCGGCGTCAACCAGCAGGACAACGCCATCGACCATGCTGAGGATACGCTCGACCTCACCACCGAAATCGGCGTGGCCCGGCGTGTCGACGATGTTGATGCGCGTGTCTTTCCATTCGACAGAAGTTGCCTTGGCCAGAATGGTGATGCCACGTTCGCGTTCCAGGTCGTTGCTGTCCATGGCGCGTTCCGCCACGGCCTGGTTTTCCCGGAACGCGCCGGATTGTTTGAGCAGCTCATCCACCAGGGTCGTCTTGCCGTGGTCCACGTGAGCGATGATTGCGATATTGCGCAGGTCCATGAGAGGTCAGCCTTTGAACGGGAAGTTGCCGCGCGCATAGCGCGGCGCGACAAAATATACCAGCCCTAACCGTGGATCAGTGGCCGGCAGTCTTGGAAAAGAGGTGAATGATCAGGATTCCGGACAAGATCAACGTCAACCCCAGGATCGCAGGCCAATCCAGCCTTTGGCCGAACGCGATGAATCCGATCACGGCGATCAGAAAGATGCCCAGACCTGACCAGATTGCATAAACGATACCGACAGGCATGAATTTCAGCGTCAGCGCCATGAGGTAAAACGCGACTCCGTACCCCATGACCACAAGGACGGACGGCCAGAACCGCGTGAATTGTTGACTGGCCTGCAAGGCCGTGGTGCCAATGGTTTCCGCAACAACAGCCAGCATCAGATACAGATAGGCTTGGGGCATTTTGATCCTCGAAACAGGAAAGATACCTCGCGTTGAGCATGAAACCGAAGGAGTGGGCAAGGCAATTTTGGGTCTGAAGATGGAAGAAAACCACCTGAGGTCAGGTATACCTGACTATTCAGAGAATCGAATTAGTGTAATGTTCTCAGCGTATTTTAGGATTTGTTATTGAGTATTGAGTTATGACGACATTTTCGAAATCCGTGATATTTGCTGCGGGTCTGATAGTGGCGATTGGGTGGCTTGCTGACGGGGGGTCCGTCGAAGTTGAAGCAGCCAACATGGTTGAACGGTTTGATGGTAGTAGTGTTTTTTAAGCGCCACGTAGAGCTTAGCAGGGAAAAAGGAGCCGTCGGGCTCCTTTTTTCTTTTCCGTCTAGTGATGTACAGCCTCGACGCTTTGGAAATGTGCTGCCAGTTGCGGTTGCAGCCAATCCCAAAGCCGAGGAGAACCTGCTGCAATCGCAGGCTGAACGCGTGCCTCAAGCTGGGCATATGTAACCTTGTAATCGACCCACGACCCGCCACCGGTTTCCAGATTGGCGACAGGTGTCTGAAAACGATCAACGGCTTTGGCGAACCTGGCTTCCGGGCTGTCTGCCGCTTCAAACTCCTGCCACAGTGTCGTGAAGGTGCTGCATTGCGTGTCGGGCAGCAGCCCGAACAAACGCTTGGCCGCCGCTTGTTCCTTGGCTGCTTGCGCTGCGTGGTCGACCTGCCCGTGGATCGGATTGTCGCCCGCGTCGATTTCAACGATATCGTGCAGCAGCAGCATTTGAAGGACCCGATCAACACTGATCTCTGAGGGCGCATTTTCAGCCAGAACCCAGGCGTAGAGCATGATGTGCCACGAGTGTTCTGCCGAGTTTTCGAAACGATCTCCCGCCATCAACCGCGAGGCGCGGAGAACGGATTTCAACTGATCGGCTTCGGTCAGAAACGCCAGCCGTGTCGTAAACGCGTTGGCCTTCGTATCTGCACCAGCCAGCAGGTTTGCGGCGTGCTCGTAGGCCAGTGGAAAAACCTGTGCCAGATAGGCGGCGCGACCGCCTTCGAGATTTGAACGCGCTATGTCCACGTGGTCCGGATCGGGGTTCGGGGCACACAGAACCTGAAACAGCGGCTGACACCGATCCAGAACTTTTGCAAACCGGGCGTCGGCGGTCTGATCCTCCTCGAATTCACGCCACAAAGCGTGGAGGGCATCAGCCTGATCCCCTGGCAACAGCCCAAACAGATCTTTGGCTGCGGCTTGCTCAGCCTCGGCAACCGAGTTCCAATCGGTTTCAAGATGAATGGGGTGGTCGCCGACGATGATCTCAACCAGGTCATGCAGCAACAGCATACGGATGACCCGATCAATCGAGACATCCGACCCTGCCAACGGGGCCATGACCAGGGCCCACAAGGCCAGATGCCAGCTGTGCTCCGCGGAATTCTCGGGTCTGGACTGGTCAAGCAGGACATTTGCCCGCTCGACCATTTTCAGTTCGTCGGCCCGTTTCAGAAATGCGATTTGCGCCGACAAACGGTCGGTCATTGTTTTTCGATCGCTTTCTGCTTCGCACGATGCGCAGACAAGCGTTTGATCACGAACTGCCTGGCTTTCCGTTCCGCCAACCGAACACGAATTTCCGTCAGAAACGCCTCTTCCAGAGACTGAGACGCAGCCCCGAGCACTTCTCCAACTTCGACGAAGAACCTGTCTTCGCCTGTCTCATCCATAACCTTCATCGTATCTTCGGCCAGTTTGGCGGCAAGAGATGTGATGGTGTCGGACATCAGCGGGTGTTCTCGGTCAGGCGGCGTTTCACATAGTCGCTGACATTGGTGATCAGCGTGTCCATGTGACGATCCTGAAAGAAGTGGTCCGCACCTTCCACTTCGGTGTGCGTGATGGTGATTCCCTTTTGCTCGTGCAGCTTGTTCACCAGCGAGGTCGTGTCAGCCGGAGGCGCCACCCTGTCAGCCGTGCCGTTGATGATCAGGCCGGAAGACGGGCAGGGGGCAAGGAACGAAAAGTCGTACATGTTTGCAGGGGGCGATACACTGATGAATCCCGTGATTTCAGGGCGGCGCATCAGCAGTTGCATACCGATCCACGCACCGAACGAGAAACCTGCGACCCAGCAGTGTTTCGAATTGTTGTTCATCGATTGCAGGTAGTCCAGCGCCGACGCCGCATCGCTCAGCTCGCCCACGCCCTGATCGTATTCGCCCTGGCTGCGACCGACGCCGCGAAAGTTGAAGCGCAACACGGTGAAGCCCATGTTGTAGAAGGCATAGTGCAGGTTGTAGACCACCTTGTTGTTCATGGTCCCGCCGAACTGAGGGTGCGGGTGAAGCACGATGGCGATCGGTGCGTCTTTTTCCTTTTGCGGGTGGTAGCGGCCTTCCAGGCGGCCTTCGGGTCCGGGAAAAATCACCTCGGGCATGTGTGCTTTGGTCCTGTCTTTTTCGTACAGATGCCCGGATATACTTGACGATAATCGTCGGGCACCTTAGAACGGTTCTAATTGCATTGCATGGCGCTTTTCTGCGCTGTCAGTCGGAGATACGCACTGGCAACGTCGGCGTCAATGATTTCGCGCAAATCCTGCTGAAAGGGGACATGGAATGAAGCTGTCGACCAAAGGGCGTTACGCAATGGTCGCTCTGGCGGATATTGCGCTTCAGCCGACGGAACGACTGGTAACGCTCGGGGAAATCTCCGAGAGGCAGGACATCTCGTTGCCATATCTCGAGCAGCTCTTCGTCAAACTGCGCCGGGCGAACTTGGTGTCCTCCGTGCGTGGGCCCGGCGGCGGGTATCGACTGGCGCGCCCGGCGTCCGAAATTCGCGTTGTCGAGATTCTGGCGGCCGTGGACGAAACCGTTGATGCGCTGCAAAAAGGGGCAGGAGCGTCCGGGGCTTCGTCCGGTAGCCGCGCACAATCGTTGACCAATCGGCTTTGGGAAAGTCTCAGCGCGCATGTCTATGTGTTCCTGCATCAAACCCGGTTGTCGGATGTGATCAAGAACGACCTCGCCCCATGCCCGGCCGTGCCGAGCCTGTTCTCTGTCGTAGATGAATGATCTGAGCGGGCGAGGTAAGAAATGAAGTCTGTCGGCAAAAAGATGTATCCATGAAACGTGTTTATCTGGATCACAATGCAACAACGCCGCTGCGCCCCGAAGCAAGGGACGCGATGATTGCGGCGATGGATGTCTGCGGCAACCCCTCGTCGGTTCATGCGGAAGGTCGGGCCGCCAAGGCTCTGATCGAGCGTGCTAGGGCTCAGGTTGCATCGGCCTTTGGGGCGGATGGAGCGGATATCGTCTTTACATCTGGTTCAACCGAAGGCGCGGCGCTGACATTGTCGGGGCGCAAATTGCACGGCGCAGCGATTGAGCATGACGCGGTAAGAGCCTGGATCAAAGAGGATCTTTCGGTTTCCGAGGCCGGAGACGTGCAGGTGGCCGCACCTGAAACGTCGACGTTGCAACTGGCAAACTCTGAGACGGGGATTGTTCAAACACTGCCGCCCGGTCTGGCCGTGACAGACGCCACACAGGCTTTTGGCAAGCTGCCCGTCGCGTTCAACTGGATGAATGCGCAGATGGCCTTGATTTCCGCCCATAAGCTGGGCGGCCCAAAGGGTGTCGGTGCTGTTGTGATGCATCGCGGAACAGATCTGGCGGCGCAGATCAAGGGGGGTGGTCAGGAAATGGGCCGCAGGTCAGGAACAGAAAATGTCATTGGTATCGCGGGGTTCGGCGCCGCAGCTGAAGCTGCTGCACGGGATCTGGCCAATGGCGTTTGGGAGCAGATCGAAGAATTTAGAAATATTCTAGAAAACGCTCTTGAGGCTGCTGTAAAATCACCTATTTTTGTCGGGAAAGGGCGGCAACGCCTGCCGAACACCCTGTGTTTTGCTGTGCCCGGTTGGAAGGGGGAAACCCAGGTCATGCAGATGGACCTGTCGGGTTTTGCCGTCAGTGCGGGCTCTGCCTGTTCCAGCGGCAAGGTTCGTGCCAGCGCGGTGCTTACCGCAATGGGATTTGACGAGGAAACTGCCAGCAGCGCAATCCGCGTGTCGCTGGGACCTCGGACAACGGAAGAAGATGTGCTGCGTTTCGCCGAGACGTGGCTTGAGAAAGAGAAAAAGCATCGCGCGCGGGCCGCGTGATCTGACGGAGGGCAAGTCATGGCCGCTTTGGACCAGACCCAGGTTAAAGAAGGTGTCGATCAGGAAACCGTGGATGCGGTGCGCGAGGCCGGAACCTACAAATACGGCTGGGAAACTGACATTGAGATGGAGTACGCGCCGAAAGGTGTGAACCCTGACATCGTCCGACTGATCTCGGAAAAGAATGAAGAACCGGAATGGATGACCGAATGGCGTCTGGCCGCGTTTGAGCGCTGGACCAAGATGGAAGAACCGAAATGGGCCATGGTCACCTATCCCGAGATCGATTTTCAGAACCAGTATTACTATGCCCGTCCGAAATCGATGGAAGAAAAGCCAAAGTCCTTGGATGAGGTCGATCCCAAGCTGTTGGCCACATACGAAAAGCTGGGTATCCCACTGAAAGAACAGATGATTTTGGCTGGCGTCGAAGGTGCTGAAGACACACCGGCCGAGGGTCGCAAGGTTGCTGTCGACGCGGTTTTTGACTCGGTTTCGGTTGGCACGACTTTTCAGGCCGAACTGAAGAAAGCCGGCGTGATCTTCTGTTCGATTTCAGAAGCGATCAAGGAACATCCTGAACTGGTCAAGAAGTATCTGGGCACTGTAGTTCCGGTGTCGGACAACTTTTATGCGACACTGAATTCAGCCGTGTTTTCGGATGGGTCTTTCGTCTACATTCCGCCCGGTGTCCGCTGCCCGATGGAGCTGAGCACCTATTTCCGCATCAACGCCGAAAACACCGGCCAGTTCGAACGAACATTGATCATCGCGGACAAAGGCTCGTACGTGTCCTATCTGGAAGGCTGCACAGCGCCCCAGCGCGACACCGCGCAGTTGCACGCAGCCGTGGTCGAAATCATCGTCGAGGAAGACGCCGAGGTGAAATACTCGACCGTCCAGAACTGGTTCCCCGGGGATGAGAACGGCAAGGGCGGCATCTACAACTTCGTGACCAAACGTGCCGACTGCCGGGGCGACAGGTCCAAGGTGATGTGGACGCAGGTCGAAACCGGCTCGGCCGTGACGTGGAAATACCCGTCCTGCATTCTGCGCGGCAACGAAAGCCAGGGTGAGTTCTATTCGATCGCGATTGCCAACAACTATCAGCAGGCCGATACCGGCACCAAGATGGTCCATCTGGGCAAGAACACCAAGTCGCGCATCGTGTCCAAGGGCATCAGCGCAGGCAAGGCGCAGAACACCTATCGCGGTCTGGTTTCGATGCATCCGAAGGCCAAGGACAGCCGCAACTATACCCAATGCGACAGCTTGCTGATCGGCGACAAATGCGGCGCGCATACGGTTCCGTATATCGAGGTCAAGAACAACTCGTCCCGGGTTGAGCATGAGGCGACGACATCCAAGGTGGATGACGATCAGCTGTTCTACTGCCGTCAGCGCGGCATGGACGAAGAAGAGGCCGTGGCCTTGGTGGTCAACGGGTTCTGCAAAGACGTTCTGCAAGCACTGCCGATGGAGTTCGCCATGGAAGCGCAGCAATTGGTGGCAATCTCGCTGGAAGGGTCGGTTGGCTGATGACGCGGGCGTCACGAAACGGCATCCGGAAAGAGGACGTGCTGACCTGGCTGGGGTACGCGTTGCCGGTTCTGGGCGGTCTGCTGGGTATGGCTTACGTCAACATCAACCACATGGAATTCATCAACCCGGTTTGGGCGGTTGGCGGAGGGGCGATCCTGGGTTGGATCGTCGCGCGGCTGATCCGCAAGTTTCTGGGATAGGAAGGTTTCGGGGCCACGGTGCCCCTTGCGATACGCAAAAGGATAAAAAATGCTGGAAATCAAGAATCTGCACGTGAAGCTTGAAGAAGAAGACAAGCAGATCCTCAAGGGTGTGGACCTGACGGTTGAGGCCGGCAAGGTACACGCGATCATGGGGCCGAACGGGTCAGGCAAGTCAACACTGAGCTATGTGCTGTCGGGCCGCGACGGGTACGAAGTGACCGAGGGTTCTGCCACGCTGGATGGCGAGGACCTGCTGGAGATGGAACCGGAAGAGCGCGCCGCTGCTGGCGTATTTCTGGCGTTCCAGTACCCCGTGGAAATTCCGGGCGTGGGCAACATGACTTTCCTGCGCACCGCCGTAAATGCTCAGCGCAAGGCGCGTGGTGAGGACGAGCTGTCCGCGGCGGATTTCCTCAAGGAAGTGCGTGCCAAAGCCAAGGCGTTGAAGATCGACGCGGACATGCTCAAGCGTCCGGTCAATGTGGGCTTCTCGGGTGGTGAGAAAAAGCGCAATGAAATCCTGCAAATGGCCATGCTGGAACCCAAGATGTGCATCATGGACGAAACCGACTCGGGTCTGGATGTGGACGCGATGAAGCTGGTAGCCGAAGGTGTGAATGCCCTGCGCGATGAAGGTCGTGGGTTCCTGGTCATCACCCATTACCAGCGCCTGCTGGATCACATCAAACCCGACGTCGTGCACATCATGGCCGATGGCCGTATTGTCAAGACCGGAGGCCCCGAACTGGCGCTTGAGGTTGAAAACAACGGTTATGCCGACATTCTTGCCGAGGTGAACTGATGGCCTTGCCCGAAGTCAAACAATCCGCAACCGAGGCCCGGCTGTCTGCCTTGACCATGCCCGATGCGGGCTGCACCCGCGTCGCGCGCGAAGACGCGCTGGCGCGTGTTCTGGAAACCGGTCTGCCCGGACGGCGTGACGAATATTGGAAATACACTCAACCGGATACGCTTGTCTCGCCAGACGCGCCTCCGGCGGCGGTGTTTGCCGATGATGAGCCGTTGATGTTCAGCGAGCTCGACCGGCTGAACATCGTCTTCGTGGACGGTGAATTCAGTGCCGAAGAGTCGGACGACCTGTCGCTGGAAGGCGTGACCATCGACCGGCTCGAGGATATCTGCTGCAAGGACATTCATTGGGCGAAAGACCTGTATGGCGTACTTGAAGCGCGCGGTCAGTCCCCGGTCCAGCGCCCGTTGGCGGCGTTGAACACGGCCTTTGCGTCGGATGGTGTGGCGATTCACGTTACTGGCAAACCGTCCAAACCGATCAACCTGATCTATCGTCATGCGTCGCCGACCTCGGATGCGATCCTGCACCATGTCGTTCGTGTGGAAAGCGGGGCCGAGGCCACCATTCTGGAAACCGGCCCGGCTGCGTCACGCTTCAACAAGTGCATGGAGATCGACATTGCCGACAAGGGCACGCTGCATCATGTGCGCGCGCAGGGCAGGGACCATGAACGTCGGGCCGCGACCCACATGTTCACCCGTCTGGGCACGGAATCGGTCTACAAGTCCTTCACTTTGACCGTGAACGGCGTGCTGACCCGCAATGAGCAGGTCGTCGAGCTGACCGGCGATGACGCGGTCGCCCATGTGGCCGGGGCCTGTGTTGGCGATGGCGACTTCCATCATGACGACACGGTCTTCATCACCCATGACGCGGTAAACTGCGAAAGCCGGCAGGTGTTCAAGAAAGTGCTGCGCAACGGGGCGACCGGCGTGTTCCAGGGCAAGATCCTGGTCAAGGAAGGCGCCCAGAAGACCGACGGTTACCAGATCAGCCAATCGCTGCTTCTGGACGGTGACAGCCAGTTCCTCGCCAAGCCCGAGCTTGAGATCTATGCTGATGACGTGGCGTGTTCGCATGGTTCGACCTCGGGTGCGATAGACGAAACCGCGCTGTTCTATCTGCGGTCCCGTGGCGTGCCGGTCAAGGACGCGACCAACATGCTGACTTTGGCCTTTCTTGCCGAAGCGGTGGATGAGATCGAAGACAGCGCCTTGACGGACGAGATCGTAAGCCGTCTGGAAGGGTGGCTGGCGCGTCGTGGCTGATGGCTGTCTCGTCTGACATACTGGCCACATACCGGGGGCCGGGGCGCGTGGTGCACCGGCTTCTAGAAATGGGTCAGCGGGAAGACAGGGCGCTGGTGTTTGTCATGGCCTTTTGCGTGGTGGCCTTTGTTGCGCAAATGCCCAGCCTTGCCCGCAAAGCGCATATTGAAGGCGTCGAGCTGAACATGCTTCTGGGCGGCGCCTTGCTGGGGTCGGTGTTCATATTGCCGTTGTTTTTCTATACGCTGGCGCTGGTTTCCTATTGGGCGGCGCGGATGGCGGGCGGGCAGGGCACAGCCTATGGCGCACGACTGGCCCTGTTCTGGGCGTTGTTGGCATCCGCCCCCCTGGTCTTGTTGAATGGTCTGGTTGCCGGGTTCATCGGGCCCGGGCCCGCTTTGACAATTGTGGGTGTCGCCTGGGTTGCTGTTTTTGTCTGGTTCTGGTTATCCGGTCTGAGACAAGTGCAAAGGTCCGCTGCATGACGATCAATTCCCTTGGCGCTCTGGCGGTTCTGACGATCAGAAGCCCCGACCAAGCCGCCCGCCAGCTGTTGTCCCTGAAGCCGGGGCGGGAAGGTTTGTGGTTGGCCTTTGCGCTGGCAGTGGTTCTGAACTGTCTCGTGCAGTTGGGCATCGATTTGTCGGTCCCCGTGCCGCAGGGTCAAATCGCACCGCCACCCGAAAGTATCCCCGTTGTTTTGCTGCGGTCCGCCGGAGCAATGCTGCTGAGCATCCTCGCGTTCTTCGTCGTCGGAAAAGCGATAGGCGGCAAAGCAAGCTTTGACGATCTGATGGTCCTGACAGTGTGGTTGCAGTTCCTGCAAATCGTTGCCCTGGTCATGACCCTTGTTCTAAGCCTGACGATGCCGTTTCTGATGATGATGATGCTGTTCGCGACGGCGATCCTGAGCCTTTACATCACGCTTCATTTCCTGAACGAAGCGCATCAATTCGGATCCCTTTGGAAATCCTTCGCCGTAATTCTGTTGTCAGCCCTGATTGCGGTTCCCTTCGTCCTGTATTTAACACCGGCCGCGCCTGTCTAGGAAAACCGTATCATGTATGATGTGCAGAAAATTCGCTCTGACTTTCCGATCCTGTCACGTCAGGTGAATGGCAAGCCGCTGACCTATCTGGACAACGGTGCGTCGGCTCAAAAGCCTCAGGTCGTCATCGATGCGGTGACCCGTGCCTATTCCGAAGAGTATTCGAATGTTCACCGTGGATTGCACTATCTGTCCAATCTGTCGACCGAGAAATACGAAGCCGTTCGCGGCATCATCGCCCGTTTCCTGGGGGCATCGACCGAGGATGAGATCGTTCTGAATTCCGGAACGACCGAAGGGATCAATCTTGTTGCCTATGGCTGGGCCATGCCGCGCCTCGAAGCCGGGGATGAGATCGTCCTGAGCGTCATGGAGCATCACGCCAACATCGTGCCCTGGCATTTCCTGCGGGAACGGCAGGGCGTCGTTCTGAAGTGGGTGGATGTGGACGCTGACGGAGGGCTGGATCCCCAGGCGGTGATCGATGCGATCGGCCCAAAAACCAAACTTGTGGCCGTGACGCAATGTTCCAATGTTCTGGGTACTGTCGTTGATGTCAAAGCCATCACCGAAGGTGCACATGCCAGGGGCGTTCCGGTGCTGGTTGATGGCAGTCAGGGCGCGGTGCATATGCCGGTGAACGTGCAGGACATCGGTTGCGACTTTTACGCCATCACCGGCCACAAGCTGTATGGCCCGTCGGGGTCGGGTGCGATCTACATCAAGTCCGAACGCATGGCCGAGATGCGCCCCTTTATCGGTGGCGGTGACATGATCAAAGAGGTCAGCAAGGATCAGGTGATCTACAACGATCCGCCTATGAAGTTCGAGGCCGGAACACCCGGCATTGTCCAAACCATCGGCCTGGGCGTTGCGCTGGAATACATGATGGATTTGGGAATGGAAAACATTGCCGCCCATGAATCCGGCTTGCGGGACTATGCGATGCAGCGCCTGAACGGTCTCAACTGGCTTCAGGTTCAGGGCACGCGGCCAGACAAGGCAGCCATCTTCAGCTTTACGCTGGACGGGGCCGGCCATGCGCATGATGTATCCACCATTCTGGACAAAAAAGGCGTTGCAGTCCGCGCCGGGCATCACTGCGCAGGCCCGCTTATGGATCACCTGGGCGTCACGGCGACCTGTCGTGCCAGCTTTGGTCTGTATAACACGACGGATGAGGTCGACACGCTGATCGAAGCGCTTGAATTGGCGCATGATCTTTTCGCCTGATTTTGGTTTCAAAGAGGGTGCAACAATCACGATTTTCAGTTGCACCCGGATTGGAACAAGGTTAGCTAACGGCCAAGGCACCTGTAGCTCAGCTGGATAGAGCGCTGCCCTCCGAAGGCAGAGGCCAGAGGTTCGAATCCTCTCAGGTGCGCCACCATCGCCATATTTCTAAGGTTTGTTGGGAAAAACAGCCGCTTCTGTACCACATTTGCAGGAGTTTAAGTACCACATGGCTATCGTGATGAAGATCAAATATCTCGACAAACTCAAGGAAGGCTTCAGGTTCAAACGAAGGTTCCCTAAGGACGTTGCTCAGATCACCGGACTGGAATTCTTTCAGGCTCGTTTCGCTGTGAAGGAAGAGGGGCCTGCTCTGCTCCGAGAACATGCCGCCTTGCCGAGTATGAAAAACGCGATCAGCAGCGCCTTGCGCTTTGGAAGAACAGATCTCGGGTCAATAAAGCATCCTTTTTGATTCAGGCAGCACCCTTGAGGCCCTAGGTCAATGTTTGGAGGATCGTGTTCAGGGGTGCGTGCGGTGTTCCGGGCTGCAATCCTTTTCGCAAGCCCCGAACAAGATCGAGACAGGGTTGCCGCGATTGTTCCATGAATATGCGTCTGGGAGATGTAAGATTGATTGAGTTCGGCAACTGCATCTCGAGACACGACCTCTCGCATTGATCATGTCAGCGCCTTTCCGTCTTATCGCTGCGCAGGCGGCCTTTTCAAAATTGCCAGCGCCGCCATGCTGATCGCAGTTGACGATTGCTTTCGAGGCTTGACCTCTCTGTCAGTGGTTTCTTGATGTACACTTTCCGAACAAGGCTGGCTTGCGTCAACTTTAACGGAGGAAAGAACGTGAAAGTCATCTCTTCAAAAAAAATGTTGATGGCCGTCGTGATTGTGGCCCTGTTGGTGTTGGGCGGCACAATTATGGGCCTTTCACTCTTAAACCTTTTGGGTTGGATCGTGGTCGCCGTAATTCTGGCGTTCATCCTTGGCAAGCTGACCGACAACGAAGAACCCGACAGCGACGAGGATTCAGAAGGCGACAATGCTTCCAGCTCCAATGCTGCCTCTGATACCGGGGATGAAAAGTCCCGTGAGACCAGCGCCACCACGGAAACGGCTTCCAGCAATGATAGCGGTGGCGGGGATGTCGGCGGCGGAGGTGGAGACGCAGGGATGTAGCCGGCCCTCCCGGCAAGCCCCTGTCAGACCGGCCGAGATTGCGAAGGCGCCGTCTTAGCCGCGCCAGGTGCGCACGACGCCGCAGTCCATATGCACGAAATTGGACCCGTAGTATTGGCCGACACCACCGGCCCGGCATGACATAGCTGCTTTGGCCATCTGCGAGACAGAGCGGGACGCCAGGCGCAAGTCTGCGGCTTGTCCCTGCATATGAAGCGATTTCCGGGCGACGCCACGAGAGCGGGCGCGGAGCATGGCGTTGGTCTGTGGAGAGCGATAGCCCGACAGCAACATATAAGGTTCATTGACATCCAGAAGGTTGTGTGATGCCGCCATGATATCAATCGTGCGTAAATCGATGGATTTTACCTGATCCGTGCGCCAATCCCGCATGAAATGGTTCACTTCTTTGACAGCGTCCTTGATATACTTACCATCGACCCAATAAATCATGTCCAACCGTTCGCCTGTGCGACCGGAATACATGCGAATGCGACGGATATCGCCGCCGCCGCGCAAAAAGCCTGCTGCATTGGAGTAGGTGGGTGCGGCTGCGACTGCGGTTGCTGCAAACGCCCCCAAAAGGGCACGCCGGGTCAAGCCCGAGGAACTGCTCTTGGTCATTTTGGTTCGTCCCGTACTGTTCCTGCCTGCGCACGATGTTACGCGCGCTGTCTTAATTTTTTCCCATCCCAGATGCGGAATTTATGACACAATCGGATTCGGCGGCCAAGAAGTGATTCACAGTCATCTTTTCAAGGGGGAATTTTCGGCAGTTTTTTGCGCAAATGTCACAGGCGGGCGCAGAATATTGGCAGGTGTCGGCTGCGCGCCACCGGGTCGATGCAAACGCGCATCAGACGACAACAGAAGCAATTTGGTAAGGAATTTGTGAATAGACAAGTCTGCGCAGTGGAATTCATAGTTGTTCGGCGCATGTATCACCAACCAAGTCATTGATTCCAAGGCCATCCAATGCTTTCTGTTTTCCGAGCCAGTACCAGTATCCTGTTTGCCGCCTGTTTTGCGGCCACGGCCAGTGTGGCGAATACCACCTCTGAACCCACGCACAACACGGCGTTTCAGATGGCCGTCGCAGAACATACTCCACGGGACTCCCAGATCGCAGAGTTTTATCGGACAAACGGGTTTTCGCCGATTTGGGTGGGTGAATCCGATGAGCATATGCAACGCCGGGCGGCATTGATCCAGGCACTGTCACATGCGCATCTGCACGGTCTGCCGCAGGCCGATGCGACAGTTTCATCCTTGATGCAGAAAATGCAGGATGCACGCTCGACACGTGACCTTGGCGCCGTCGAAGCGGAGCTGACCCGGGTTTTCGTGAAATTTGCCGACGCATTGTACTCGGGTGTTCTGCGACCGGGAAGCATCGACGACGGACTTGTTCGGTCGGTGGATCGTCGCAGCGCGGCCGAGCATCTGAACGGCCTGAACATACATGGCGCCGGGTATTTTACGCAGCTTGCTCCTCAAAGCCGTCAGTACCGGGCTTTGATGAAACAGAAGCTGGCGCTTCAGGCCTTGATAGATCAAGGCGGTTGGGGGGCAACTGTCCCGGAAACCAAGCTGGAATACGGTGATACCGGGCCCAATGTCGTGAAGCTTCGCAATCGGCTGGTGTTGATGGGCTACATGAAGCCATCGGCCAGCCCCTCCTTCGACGCCGCGCTGCTGGAAGGGGTCAGGGCCTTTCAAATCGCGCATGGATTGGAACCTGATGGCGTTGCAGGCAAGGGCACGATTGCCGAGTTGAATCGCCCGGCCGTGGACCGGCTCAAGGCTGTATATGTCGCTCTGGAACGGGAACGCTGGCTGCCTCGGGATCGCGGCGCACGTCATATTCTTGTCAACCAGACAGATTTTTCGGCAAAGATCGTGGATGACGGTCAAGTCACTTTTGAAACCCGTGCGGTGATCGGCAAGAACACGCATGATCGCCGCAGCCCGGAGTTCTCGGATGTGATGGAGCATATGGTGATAAACCCCAGCTGGTATGTTCCCCGCTCGATCATCACCAAGGAATACCTGCCGAAGCTGAAAGCGAACCCAAACGCGGTCGGTCATATCCAGATCACGGACAGCAGGGGGCGGCAGGTCAATCGCGGGGCGGTTGATTTCAATCAGTTCACCGCCCGGAGCTTTCCATTTGCGATGCGCCAGCCGCCCAGCAAAAGCAATGCTTTGGGGCTGGTCAAGTTCATGTTCCCCAACAAGTACAATATCTATCTGCATGATACGCCTCAGAAAAGCCTGTTCGCGCGTGAGGTGCGGGCGTTCTCGCACGGCTGCATCCGGCTGGCGCAGCCTTTCGAGTTTGCCTATGCATTGCTGGCCAAACAGGAAGAGGATCCCAAGGCCTTCTTTCATCGTGTTCTGAGCACGGGAAAGGAAACCAAGGTCGATTTGGAACAAAAAGTTCCGGTCCACCTGATCTATCGAACAGCCTATGTCGGACCAAAGGGCGACGTGCAGTATCGCCGTGATGTCTATGGCCGGGACCGCAAGATTTGGGAGGCCCTGCAAAAGGCAGGGGTGGCCCTGCCGGACGTTCAGGGTTAAGCACAGGGCAAATCCTGCCAAAAGGAAGCCCGAGATGCAGTTTACCATTCAGCAAATCGCCGACGCTTTGGGTGCCGAGTGCCAAGGTGATGGCGGCCTGACGATCGTGCGGGCGGCCGAACCGGGCGATGCCGGCCCAACCGATCTGGCCATGGCCATGTCTCCGAAATACGCCGAAGCGCTTTCGAAAGGGGACGCGCGCGCCGCCGTTCTATGGGAAGGCGCGGATTGGCAGGCCATGGGCTTGCGGGCGGCCGTTTTCGTGAAACGTCCGCGCATGGCGATGGCGGGGATCACTGCAATGCTGGATCGCGGGCAAGGGATTGAACCGGGCATTCACCCTTCCGCGGTAATCGATCCAACGGCTGAAATCGGATCTGACGTGGCCATAGGACCGCTGACCGTTGTTGGTGCGCGGGCGCGAATTGGTTCGGGCTCGGTCATCGGAGCACACTGCGTGGTGGGTATCGACGCCGTTCTAGGCGAACAGGCCCTGCTGCGGGAAATGGTCAGCATTGGCGCGCGGGCCCAAATCGGGGATCGGTTCATCGCGCAGCCCGGCGCAAGGATTGGCGGTGACGGATTCAGTTTCGTAACGCCCGAGGTCTCTGGCGCCGAGAACGCCCGAAAAACGTTGGGCGACCAGGGCGGCGCCAAGGCCCAAAGCTGGCTTCGCATCCATTCTTTGGGCGCGGTTGAGATCGGGGACGATGTCGAAGTTGGCGCCAATTGCACCGTCGACAATGGAACCATCCGCAACACGCGGATCGGTGACGGCACCAAGCTGGATAATCTGGTCCATGTCGGGCACAACACCCGCGTCGGGCAGGATTGTCTGCTGTGCGGTCAGACGGGTGTGTCCGGCTCGGTCGAGATCGGCAACAACGTTGTTCTGGGTGGTCAGACCGGAGTGGTCGACAATATTTTCATAGGGGACGGCGTCATTTCGGGCGGGGGCACGAAGATTCTGTCAAATGTGCCCGCCGGGCGCGTCATCATGGGGTATCCGGGCATCAAAATGGAGACCCATACCGATGTCTACAAGGCGCAGCGGCGACTGCCCCGCATGGCACGCGACGTTGAGGCATTGAAAAAGGCTGTTTTCAAACAGACCCCAAGCGATTAAATCATCGTCAAACTGAAAATCAGGGGATCGACATGAGCATCAGCGACCGCGTCATCGCAATCATTGCAGAGCAGGCCGTGCTGGAGCCATCGGACGTGACGCCCGAAAGCACGCTGGAAGATCTGGGAATCGACAGCCTTGGTCTGGTCGAAAGCATATTCGCCATCGAGGAAGAGTTCGACATTTCAATTCCGTTCAACGCCAATGAACCCGAGGCCAACGATTTTGATATCTCGAATGTTGCTGCGATCATTGCCGGGATCGAAAAGCTCGTGTCGGAAAAGGTCTGACAAACGCTCATGAAACGTGTTGTCATTACCGGCGCAGGTACGATCAATTCACTGGGCCATTCGGTTCCTGACACGCTGGAAGCCATGCGAGAAGGTCGCTGTGGGATCTCGGAACTGAAGTTCCGGGACGTTGACCGGTTGGCCATCAAGATCGGCGGGCAGGTTCGTGACTTTGAGGCCGAAGGGCGGTTCAACCGTCAACAGATGTCGCTGTATGACCGGTTCACCCAGTTCACTCTGACCGCCGCCAAAGAGGCCATTGACCAGTCCGGCATCGAGTTTCACGGAGAGCTTGCTGCAAAGTCAGGTGTTGTCCTGGGGACCGCCGGGGGTGGCGTGTCGACGTGGGACGACAATTACCGATCGGTCTATGAGGATGGCAAGAACAGGGTACACCCTTTTGTTGTTCCCAAACTCATGAACAACGCGGCGGCCAGCCATGTTTCCATGGAACACAACCTCAAGGGCCCCAGCTTCACCGTGTCGACCGCCTGTGCATCGTCGAACCATGCCATGGCTCAGGCCTTTCAGATGGTCCGCAGCGGTATTGCACCGGTCATGGTCACAGGCGGGTCCGAATCCATGTTGTGTTTCGGTGGCGTCAAAGCCTGGGAAGGGCTGCGCGTGATGTCGAAGGACGCATGCCGACCGTTCAGTGCCAACCGCAACGGAATGGTACAGGGGGAAGGGGCCGGTATCTTTGTTTTCGAAGAATACGAACACGCCCATGCCCGGGGCGCCGAGATAATGTGCGAAGTCGTCGGTTTCGCTATGTCGTCAGACGCGGCCGATATCGTGATGCCCAGCAAACAAGGGGCTTCGCGGGCCATGTCAGGTGCTTTGGCCGATGCCAGGTTGAATGCAAGCGATGTGGGCTACATCAACGCGCATGGCACCGGAACGGCCGCGAATGACAAAACCGAATGTGCCGCAGTGGCGGATGTATTTGGACCCCATGCCGACGATCTGATGATATCGTCGACCAAATCCATGCATGGTCACTTGATTGGTGGAACCGGTGCGGTGGAACTGTTGGCATGTATCATGGCGCTGCGGGACGGAGTGATTGCACCCACCATCGGATACGAGGAACCGGATCCGGAATGCGCACTTGATGTTGTGCCGAACGAAGCTCGGGAAGCCAAAGTCGACGTCGCGCTCAGCAATGCCTTCGCCTTTGGCGGGCTGAACGCGGTTTTGGCGCTGAAGCGAGTTTAAAGAACAACGCTCAAAACAAGGCCGCCGCATTCAGAGCGGCCTTTGTCTGCGATGTGTCAGTTTTGCAGGACTTCCAACTGATCGTAACCAACGGTGAATCCATCCAGCGACATTTCGATTTGCAACAGTTGGCTGGGGGCCAGAATGGACACCAGCGAAATCGTTGCCTTACTGCCTGCTTTCATGGCGTCTATATCGCCTTGCGTAAAGCCCAATTGCGCGACGCAGCCTACCGGGTTGCAGTGATGATAGTTGTATCTTTTGCCCGGTGCGCCGTCTATGGACACAGCAATTTGCGCTTGCAGCATGGTCTCCAACGGCACAGTCAACCTAGCTCCGGCAACGGCCTCTGTACCTTCGGGAAGCTTGTTTATCGAGATTTCCGCAATCGGCTGGCCTTCGGCACCGGAAAGAACTTGACGCAGCAGGCAAGGATCATCGCCCTCTTCGGTCCGTAGACAGGTTATGCTCCAGGCACCACTTGTTTCTTTGACGTATTGTTCGCCTATACGTGGGCCGGTTTCTCCCAGATCCAGTTCCTGTGCAGCTTCGGTTTGGGCCGACTCGTCCTGCTGCTGGCTTTCGTCGTTGGCCTCCTGGGCGTAGACTGCGCTGCTTAGAAAGGCGACGGCCATTGCATTTGCGGTTAGAAGTTGCTTGATCATGAGTGCCTCGATTTGATGCTTGAGCTTTTTGCTTCGTTTAACACTCTTCTGAACTGGTGTCAGGCACTAACAGAACGGCAGGTCTGAACGTGAACGGATTCTTGCCAGAACACCAGAAACGACCTGCACTGAGACAGAAAAAGAGAGCTGTATAAACCAGCTCTCTTCTCCAAAAGGTTCTCCCCGTCGGACTGGCCGACTTATTTATGCGCAAACCCTACGAGAGGGTCGCAGACGGGTCAACAGCTATCCTCAAATTTTAATACTGCGGTCAGAGCTTTGAAACCATTTTTGAACCTGCAAAAAAGCCGTGCCCGAAGGCACGGCCAGTCGACAGGGAGGAAGTCTGCCCCACGTGAGGGAAACAAGCGCGGGGCAAATTGACTATCGCAGTCAAAGGTTAACTTTGTATGCTGGTCACGGATCGGTGAAACATAAGGCAGTGTTAATGGGCAAGAATGTATTTTTGGGTGGCGGAGGCGAAGGCTATGGCCAACCGCAGGAACTGGCGCTGAAATATGCGAACCGCCACGGGCTGATTGCCGGCGCCACCGGGACCGGTAAGACCGTAACTTTGCAAATCCTCGCGGAAGGCTTTTCCCAAGCCGGGGTTCCGGTGTTTTTGTCCGATGTCAAAGGTGATCTGTCGGGCCTGGCTTTGCCCGGAAGCGACGCGCACAAACTGCATCAGGCATTTATGGATCGTGCCAAACGCATTGGGTTCGACGATTTTTCCTATTCTGCCTGTCCGGTTGCGTTCTGGGATCTTTTTGGCGAACAGGGCCATCCGGTGCGGACGACGGTCACTGAAATGGGCCCTTTGCTGCTGTCCCGGTTGATGGAATTGAGCGAAGCGCAGGAAGGTATTTTGAACATCGCGTTCCGCGTGGCCGATGAAGAGGGAATGCCGCTTCTGGATCTCAAGGATCTTCAGGCGCTGCTGGTCTGGATCGGCGAGAACCGGGCCCAGCTTTCATTGCGATATGGCAATGTATCGACATCTTCGGTCGGTGCGATCCAGCGGCGTTTGCTGGTGTTGGAAAACCAGGGTGGAACAAAGCTGTTTGGCGAACCCGCGCTGGATCTGTCCGATCTGATGCGCACCGATGAAAACGGGCAGGGGATGGTGAACATCCTTGCCTCGGACAAACTGATGGCCGCGCCACGGCTGTATGCGACGTTCCTGCTGTGGCTGCTGAGCGAATTGTTTGAAGAGCTTCCCGAAGTCGGTGATCCTGAAAAACCCAAGCTGGTGTTCTTCTTTGACGAGGCGCATCTGCTGTTTGACGGCGCTCCGAAAGTGCTGGTGGACAAGGTCGAACAGGTTGCCCGCCTGATCCGGTCCAAAGGGGTGGGGGTCTATTTCATCACCCAGAATCCCGCCGATATACCCGAGGATATTCTGGGACAGTTGGGCAATCGCGTTCAGCACGCTTTGCGGGCGTTCACGGCGCGTGACCGAAAGAACCTGCGTCTGGCGGCGGAAACCTATCGCGAGAACCCCGCCTTCGACACCGAAGCCGCAATCCGCGAGGTGGGCGTCGGTGAGGCTGTCACGTCGATGCTTCAGAAAAAAGGCGTTCCAGGAATCGTCGAGCGCACATTGATTCGTCCGCCGGGGTCCCAGTTGGGGCCTATTTCCGATGCCCAGCGGCGGGCCATTCTCGATGCCTCTCCGATGGCGTCGAAATATGACAATGGTATTGATCGACAGTCGGCCTTTGAAATCCTTCAGGCTCGGGCTGAGGCTGCCGCCAAGGCCGCTGAACAGGCAGAGGCCGATGAAGTGCTGGAGGCACAATCACCGATGGAGCGAGAATATTCTTCGGCTCGCAGATATTCGGGAAGCCGGGTCGGCAGATCCTCGTCCCGGGTGCAACGCCGGAAAGACACGTTTGCTTCGGCGATGACCGACGCGGTGATCAAGGAATTGAAGGGAACGACCGGACGCCGGATCGTTCGAGGTATTCTTGGCGGTTTGTTCCGCAACAGATGACGGAACGGCGCCCATCACGGGCGCCGTAATGTTCACTTCAGACGGCGCTGGCCTTCCTGACGGCAATAGGCGTCAGCCTCTGACACGGACATTTTCGTAGCTGGCAGGTCAATCGCCCGGTCCCAGGTCACCCGATCGTGACGATACAGCTGACAGGTTACGACACCCTTGGGCGTCTGGACCTTGACGGGGGTCGTCTCAAGGTCTTCCGGAGACGGAATACAGGCAGCTGTTACAACGGCAACAACCGGAAACAGAAGCAGTGTCTTGAACCGTGGTGCTTTCATTTTTGACTCTTTTCAAAACGTGTGAGTGATCGTTACAGATCGGTGTAGACGGGTGTGAGTGCCGGCAACATACCGCAAAAAGAAAACACTGCGGTGGGTCCGTTTATTCAGAAAATCGTTAAGAATCAAGAAACCGTGCCGAAGTAAAGGCACGGTTTCGCTTATTGAAGGGGGAAGCGATCTATTTCTCCGGGATCAGCCCTCTTGGGCTGAATCTGAGAACAATCAACAGGATCAGGCCCATCGTGAACAGGCGCATATGTGCAGCACTGTCCAACAGGTGGGCTTTCAGTGCGCTTCCGTCCGGCATGCCCGCGGTAACGACATTCATCAGCCACAACCCGATCGGTTCAACCTGAACCCACAGGAACCAGATCAGGAATGCACCCAGAACTGCCCCGAAGTTGTTGCCCGAACCACCCACGATCACCATCACCCAGACCAGAAAGGTAAAGCGCAGCGGTTGGTAGGCGCTTGGCGTCAGCTGGCCGTCCAGCGTTGTCATCATTGCCCCAGCGATACCGCAAACGGCCGAACCAAGTACGAAGATTTGCAGATGACGACGGGTGACATCCTTGCCCATGGCCTCGGCCGCGACTTCATTGTCACGGATTGCGCGCATCATCCGGCCCCACGGGCTTTTCAGCGCCATCTGAGCCATCCAGAGCAGCACCAGAAGCACGATCATGAACAGCAGCGAATAACCGAGTTTGACCGAAAGGGTGGACGCGGTGACGGGATCCAATCCCAACCATTCAGCCCGCGCAAGAAAGGCCGGGTCGTTCTGCAAATCCACTTCGTAGCCCACAACAGGGGACGGGCGTGGGATGCCGTAGACGTTCTTGACGCCTCGGGCCAGCCAGTCTTCGTTTTTCATGACTGCAATGATGATTTCGGCGATACCCAATGTGGCAATCGCCAGATAATCCGAACGAAGGCCCAGCGCCGTTTTACCGATCAGCCACGCAGCGCCCGCCGCCAGCAAACCGCCCGCCGGCCAGGCCAGCAGAACGGGTAGGTTAAGACCTCCGATATTGCCGGAAATCGCCGGGTCGATTGCCTCGACCGCTGAAATGCTGGGGTCGAAAACTGCGCGATAGACGAAAAAGCCGACGACAAGAACGGCGATGATCGTCAGGGTTTGCACTCGACCTTTCGGTATTCTCGTTGCTACCAGAACAGCCGCCACCACTGTCGCGGCGCCCAGCAGCAAAGCCAGAACGATACCATAGCCGCCCGCAGCCCATGCACCGGGCGTAGGCGGTGTTGAAACCAGCACGACGGCCAGACCGCCCAGGGCGACAAAGCCCATGACGCCCACATTGAACAGACCGGCAAAACCCCATTGCAGGTTTACACCGATTGCCATGATGGCGGAAATCAGCCCCATATTCAGGATCAGGATCGCGGTGTTCCAGCTTTGCGTGAAACCGGTCAACAGGATCAGGCCGCCGACAATTGCGAAGAGCAGCGAATTTTTGACAGCGTCGGTCATACTGCTTTCCCCTTGAAAAGGCCCGTGGGCTTGAACAGAAGCACGATCAGCAGGATGACAAAGCTGACGGCGAATTTGTAATCGGTCGAGAGGAGTTGCACCAATCCTGACGGCTCAAGGTTTTCCGGCGCAAGATATGTCAGCACCTTCTTCCAGGCGTATGTTATCGTCACCTCGGAAAACGCGATGATAAACCCGCCTGCGATGGCGCCCAGTGGGTTCCCCAAACCACCCACGATGGCCGAGGCAAAGATTGGAAGCAGAAGCTGGAAATAGACGAAGGGTTTGAAGCTTTTGTCCAGCCCGTAAAGAACGCCGGCAGTTGTGGCCAGCGCCGCAACGATGATCCATGTGATCATCACCACACGTTCCGGGTTGATGCCTGACAATAGCGCCAGATCCTCGTTGTCCGAATAGGCCCGCATCGACTTGCCGGTGCGCGTTTTGTTGAGAAACCAGAACAGCAGCGCCACGGCAACAACGGCGACGATCACCGTGATACCTTGCGACGTCTTGATGGCCAGCCCCTCGCGCAGACCGGTCATCGCCTTGAAATCGCGCGCCGACACAATGAACCGAGCACCGTCCGAAAACCTTTGGTCGTCTGGCCCGATGATGAACCGGACAAGGCCGTTCATGATGAACATCACGCCCATGGAGACGATCACCAAAATGACGGGCTTCGCCTTCTGTTCACGGTAGAATTTGTAGACCAGCCTGTCGGTGATCAGCACCAGCACGATACAGCCCAGGATGGCAAAGGGCAGGGCGAGCAGGGCGGTTGGCAACGGTCCAAAGCTGATCCCGGCGGCCTGCAACCCCCATGTGACCAGCACGGCGATCATCGCGCCAAAGGCCATTGTGTCGCCATGGGCAAAGTTCGAAAACCGCAGAATGCCGTAGATCAGGGTCACGCCAAGCGCGCCCAACGCCAGTTGGCTGCCATAAGCGACCGCAGGCACCAACACAAAATTCGCAAGCGCAACAAGCGCGTTGAGTAGATCCATTATTTCTTCTCACTGTCCGGGTGCGGTCTTATGGCATGACGGTCCGCGCAGGCACAATGTTTCCTGCGCTGTTTTGCGTCATATTTTTCTGCTGGTTGTGAAAAAAAATCCACGAGAAAACCGGAAGCAGGCAAGACTATTCAGTTTTGGCCTGGCTCAGTCACGCACCGGCCAATTCCGGTGGGTGACTGAGATGGTAAGAAGCGGGATCAGGCGTCCGTCTCGGTGCAGGTGCCATGATCGGTTCCCGCGTGAGGACCCTTGACCGAGAGGTCAAAGGACATGTCGTCATAATGCACGACAAAGGTCATGACATCTTCGCCTTCAATATGGACAAACGTCATGTTGCCAACGCCTTTGAACACCATCGCGTCGCCGGAGATGTTCGCAGTTTCGATATTGCCCTTGTCTCCTTCCGGTGCCCGGTTGAGGCGCACTTCGCTGCCGTCACGATCCGAGATGCAGACAAAGTGGCGTTCTTCGGCAATTGCGGCGGTTGCGAACAATGTGGCGACGGCCACACACATCCATTTTTTCATTTTTGGGTCCTGAACAGAGTTTTTCATTCAGAAGGTTCGCTTGATTTCACGGAACTTGATTTGTTTGGCCGGGAAACCGTTTCCTTCACAGCGCCCGGCGCTAAACGCACAATGTGACCGGATTGCAGCCGACGCATGGAAATCTTGGGATGGCGGAATAATTTGAGCGTGGGGAGAATACGTGCCCAGTCTCAGCCCGTTGGCTCAAACAACAACGGGAATAGTGAGGAGGCCATTAGTTGGCCACCTGACAAGCGCCACGAAAAGAAGCTACGGACGGTACGCCGCTCGTGAGTTTCACGTGAACACTGATTCGTCCGCTATCTGACAACATGACGTCCCAATTCTCAAAATCATCCAAAGGCGGCTGACCTTTCAACAGTACCAAAACTTCATTCTGTTGGTTTTCCAGAGCAATCTTTGCGCCTGATAAAACGAACTTTTCATGGCCAGCAAGAGCGAACATGCCATACTGTTTTTGATCGTTAGTATCTTCCGCCTTAAGAGGCTGAAAAGCGAAGCTCAGGGAATCCTTGCAATACCCCTTGCGCGGTTTGCAGTCCTTGAAATCATCTCCACCGCAATCAAGAGGCGGGTTGCAATCGTGTTTTGCGGTGCAGTGCATCTCAGCACCGTTCGCCTTCAAACGCAGAATTTCTGCGAACCCGTTTCCGGGCATAAGAAAGAAAGTGGAAACCGCGACGAATTTAGCAAAGTGTTTCATCCTCACCCACCCAAGAAACTCTTCCGAACCTCCGGATCGGCCAGCAGTTCCTTGCCCGTGCCGGTATAGGCATTGCGCCCCTGAACCAGAACGTATCCCTTGTCGGCAATCTCCAAAGCCTGGCGGGCGTTCTGTTCGACCATCAGGATCGGCAGGCCGGTGCGGGACACTTCGATGATCCGGTCGAACAGTTCATCCATCACGATCGGCGAAACGCCCGCAGTCGGTTCGTCCAGCATCAGCACCTTGGGCTGGGTCATCAGCGCGCGGCCAACTGCGACCTGTTGGCGTTGTCCGCCCGACAACTCTCCGGCGGGCTGGTTGCGCTTGTCGCGGAGGATCGGGAAGAGGTCATAGACCTGCTCCATCGTCTGGCTGATGTCGTCGCGGCGGATGAAGGCACCCATTTCAAGGTTCTCTTCCACCGTCATCGAGGTAAAGATGTTCTGTGTCTGCGGCACGAAACCCATGCCACGCATGACCCGGTCTTGCGGGCTGAGATTGGTGATATCCTCGCCATCCAGACGCACGGACCCTGAACGGACATCCAGCATCCCGAACACAGCTTTCATCGCCGTCGACTTGCCCGCACCGTTGGGGCCGACGATGACTGCGATTTCACCCTTGTCCACGGCGATGGTGCAATCATGCAGAATGTCCGGCCCTTTGCCGTAACCACCCGTCATGGTGTCGCCGATCAGAAACGGGCCACCTTCGACCTTATGGGTCGCACCACTTTTGCGATGGGCCGGGGTCATGGTGCCGACACCGTGCGGATTGGTGATCGAGGCGTCCTTGTTGCCCTTGTCATCCTGATAGGGGTTGTCGCTCACGCGCCTGCCTCCAGTTTGTCTTTGTTCTTCAGGCCGGTGCCCAGATAGGCTTCGATCACGTGCTCGTTCGCCTTGATCTCGTCCAAGGTACCCTCGGCCAGTACCTTGCCTTCGGCCATGCAGATGACCGGATCACAGATCTTGCCGATGAAATCCATGTCGTGCTCGATGACGACGAAGGTGTATCCACGCTCCTTGTTCAGACGCAGGATCGTGTCGGCAATGGTCATCAGAAGGGTGCGGTTCACACCTGCGCCGACCTCGTCCAGAAACACGATCTTGGCGTCGACCATCATGGTGCGGCCAAGCTCCAGCAACTTTTTCTGACCACCCGAGACCTGACCCGCCTTGTGATCGGCCAGATGTTCAATCGTCAGAAACTCCAGCACCTCATCGGCCTTGGCCTTCAGTGCGCGTTCTTCGTCAGCGATGCGTTTGCGGCCGAACCACGTGTTCCACAGCGACTCGCCTGATTGCGCGCCAGGCACCATCATCAGGTTTTCACGGCAGGTCATCGACGGGAATTCATGTGCAATCTGAAACGTGCGCAACAGCCCCTTGTGGAACAGCTCATGAGGGGGCAGGCCGGTGATATCCTCGCCGTCCATCACCACCTTGCCGCTGGTCGGCGGCAAAACACCCGCGATCACATTGAACAGAGTGGTTTTTCCTGCCCCGTTGGGCCCGATCAGGCCGGTGATCGACCCTTTCTGGATTTCCAGCGATGCCCCGTCCACCGCATGAAATCCGCCGAAATGCTTGTGCACGTCCTCGACGACGATCATCTTTTCCCCTTGCCGCCTGTCCGGCGCTGTTGTCTCGACCCCGTTGATCGGGTGCGGTCTTTTTTCATTGAAACAGCCCGGACACAAGGCCCGGGCTGCTTTCATTCATAGCCTTTGAAGATCAATCAACGGAAGTTGACGGTCTTGTTTTCACCGTCGGTCACTTCGATCTCACGATAGGAACCAGCGCTTTCGCCGGGGCCGATCAGTTCGACACCGGACGCACCGACATAGTCGATGTCCTGACCGTTTGCCAGCAATTCCAGACCCTTGGCCAGTTCGCCGGGATAGATCTTTTCACCCGGAGCGTTGGCAACGTCCATGATCTTGCCGCCATAGTCGGCCGGATTGGTCGATCCGGCAGCCTGCATGGCCAGCATGAACAAAGCCGCAGCGTCATAGGATTCGGGCGAATAGGGCGACGAACCGTCGAAGCCTGCGGCTTCGGCCATGGCGAAATACTTCTCGGCGCCTTCACCACCCGAACCGGCGATCTGACCGAACGAGCCGTTCAGGTCGGGGCCGACATTGGCCGGCAGCGAGTCACCGATCATGCCGCCCGGCAGGCCAAAGGTGTCAAACGCACCGCTGTCCAGCGCCGACTGGATGATGCCCAGGCCGCCCTGATCCAGATAGCCCGCAACAACCAGAATGTCGCCACCGGCCGAGGCCAGAGCACCAACTTCGGCCGAGTAGTCGGCTTTGCCGTCCTCGTGCGCTGCAACGATGGTCACTTCACCACCTGCTGCCTCGAAAGAGGTTTGGATCGCGTCCGCCAGACCCTTGCCGTAGTCATTGTTGGTGTAGGTCAGAGCAATCGAGTTGATGCCGCGATCTTTCAGGATATCCGCCATCACCTGACCTTCGCGCGCATCTGACGGCGCGGTGCGGAAGAACAGGCCGTTGTCTTCCATGGTCGACAAGCCCGGCGAGGTCGCCGAGGGCGAGATCATGACCATGCCATTCGGAATCGCGACATTCTGAAGGATCGCACCGGTCACGCCCGAGCAATCGCCGCCGATGATGCCGGCAACACCGTCCGCAATCATGCGTTCGCCGTTCGAAGTCGCCAGACCGTTATCAATGCAGCCGGTGTCAGCGCGCGATGCGGTCACTTTGGATCCATCCAGCAGTTTTCCGGATTCGGTGACTTCCGCCATCGCCAGTTCAGCGCCCGAACCCATTGCAGGTGCCAGCGATTCAATTGGGCCGGTGAATCCGAACAAAACACCAAGCGTGATGTCTTCGGCCAACGCAGGTCCGGCCAGCAAAGCGGATGCTGCAGTTGCTGTAAGCAGCTTTTTCATATGGTTACTCCCTATTGTGAACGTGTTCGTTCTGGCCACGAACCTAGGCAAGCTGCCCGGAAAAGAAAAGTCCTAACGCAATCGTGTTTTTATCGATCGGAAATCTATCTGTTTTGTTAGGGTTTGCCTTGGATTGTCCGGAGAAGGATCAACATGCTCAGAGCTGCCGCGATTCTGTTCGTCACTTTTTGCACCGAAAGTGCCTTGGCACAGGTGTTGTCGACCTCGGTCGGGAATACTGAAATCACCGAAATGGCAGGCGGGTTGGATACGCCCTGGGCCGTCGGCATCCTGCCAGACGGCAGTTTTCTTGTCACCGAACGGGACGGAAACCTGCTGTATGTTCAGGACGGAGAGGCGAATGCCGTATCCGGGGCTCCCAAGGTTGCAGCTTCGGGGCAGGGCGGATTGCTGGACGTCACGATCCCGCGCGATTTCAATAAAAGCCGCGAGGTTTTTCTGACCTTTTCAAAACCGCAAAAGGGTGGCGCAGGCACGGCTGTCGCAGTCGCACGCCTGTCCGAGAACGGCACGCGCCTGACGAATCTGCGGGTCATTTTCGAGGCTTCTCCCGGCGGATCAGGCGGGCGGCATTTCGGCTCTCGCGTAGTAGAAGCCAATGACGGCACGCTTTTTGTAACCATTGGAGATCGAGGGGATGGGCCGCAGGCGCAGGATCGCTCGAACGTCATAGGGTCCGTGATCCGTATCAACCGCGACGGCTCGGTGCCGTCAGACAATCCTTTCATCGGACAGGCAGAGATCCGACCTGAAATCTGGTCCTATGGGCACCGCAACCCACAGGGGGCCGATCTGGATACGCGCGGCCAATTGTGGGTGTCGGAACACGGTGCGCGCGGCGGCGACGAGGTGAACCTTGTCAAACCCGGCGCCAATTACGGCTGGCCGGTCATCTCGTACGGCAAACATTATTCCGGAGAGAAGATCGGCGAAGGCACCAGCAAGCCCGGCATGGAACAGCCGCGCCTGTATTGGGACCCGTCGATCGCGCCGTCGGGGTTGATGGTCTATTCGGGCGACATGTTTCCTGAATGGCGGGGCGACATTTTTGTGGGCTCGCTGAAATTCGACTATGTCGCGCGGCTGTCCGGAGACCCGCTGCGCGAGGTCGAGCAGATCAAGGGCCCCGAGACCGAACGGGTCCGTGACATCGTGCAGGCCCCGGATGGGGCGATCTGGTTCATTTCAGTCGGGCAGGGCGCGGTTTACAGGATGTCTGTGAAACAGTGACATACGAGGCATGCCAGCAGATTCTACAATTCCATTTGCGCGTTTCCATCGTCGCAGTCACTCTGTCCAACAGGTTACACGGTTAAGGGGATATCAATGAGTGATTTCGACATTGAATTGTGCACAAGTATCCCGCCAAGAACCGAGCTGAATAAGATTTTGATGCAATATTATGCTCTTATCGCTCAAAGAATGCAGGATATGGGGTTTGAATTGGATCCGTCCGCACCGCAAAGCGCACTTGCGGAATTCTGGGCAAATACGGATGACTACATGCCTCCGAACGGATGCCTGATCGTCGCAAGAAACCGCGGTGGCAAAATCGTGGGGTGTGGAATGATGAAACGGTTTGATCAGTATACCGGCGAGTTGAAACGTGTATTTGTAACCGAAGACGCTCGGGGCTCCGGAGTGGGGCGCGCATTGATTCAAGCACGAGAAAAAGCCGCCAGAGCCATGGGGCTGAAGCGGTTAATCGCAGATACACTCACCCCAAATGTGGAAATGCGATCTTTGTATCCCAAGCTTGGGTTTGTTGAACTGGACTCTCCGATCAAGACAACAACCTACAAAGATCAGCCCATGCTCCGACCGTACTTGCACTATTTCGTCAAAGAGCTTTGACGCTGGGCTTTAGACCGACAGCCGTCCGCTCTGCGCACCACGCTCGCGATAGGGCGTGGTGTTGTAATGCGCCCGATAGCATTTCGAGAAATGGCTGGGCGAGGCGAACCCACAGGCCAGCGCCACGTTGATGACGCTCATATCGGTCTGCATCAGCAGGTTCCGGGCCTTGTGCAGGCGCAGCTCCATGTAATAGCGCTTGGGGGAACGGCTGAGGTACCGGCGGAAAAGACGCTCCAACTGGCGGGTCGACATACCCACGTCCTTGGCCAGAATCGAGGGCGAGATCGGCTCTTCGATGTTCTTTTCCATCATCAGGATAACCTGGCTCAACTTCGGATGCCGCACACCGATTCGGGTCGGAGTTGACAGGCGCTGCGTGTCCTGGTCGGTTCGGATCGAGGAATAGATCATCTGATCCGCCACCGCGTTGGCCAGATCCTCGCCATAGTCATCCGCAATCAGCTTGAGCATCAGGTCGATCGACGAGGTGCCGCCCGCGGTCGTCATGCGGCTGCCATCGATCTGAAAGACGGCTTTGGTCAGTTCGACCTCATCGAATTCCTCGATGAAACTGTCAGAGTTCTCCCAGTGGATCGTCGCTTTCTTGTTGTCCAGCAACCCGGCCTTTGCCAGAGTATAGGCCGCCGTGCAGAGGCCCCCGATCCGCAAGCCCCTTCGGGCTTCGCGCCGCAGCCAGTTCAGCACGCGCTTGGTGGTGGCCGCCTGAACGTCCACACCACCGCAGATCAAAACGACGTCGTCGCGCTGTAGCTCTACCAGATCACTGTCCAGCTTGAACTCGGTCCCGGCCGAGCAGGTTACCGTTTCCCCGCCTTCTCCCATCAGCTTCCAGGTATAAAGCTGTCTGTTCGCCATGCGGTTGGCGATGCGCAGACTGTCAAGCGCCGAAGCAAAGGACAGCAGCGAGAATTTGTCCAAAAGGACAAAAACGAAATTCCGGGGTGGGGCCGCAGTGTCTTCCACCGTGACAACTTGGCGTTGCTCTTGCATGGCGAGATGTCCTTGCTTCGCTGCTGGTCAGTTTATTATCCAGCAGCAGATTTGACAGCCACCATGATCAAAGCTTGTTTACGTCGTCAAGAGGCGCAAATGGGATATGGTCACTCTTCATTGCATTTTGTATAGAGACCACCTGAAAACTTCAGCGGAGACCAAAGCTATGACCGAATGGCAAAAAACGAACTGGCGCAACAAGCCCCGGGTTCAGATGCCAGATTATACCGACGCGGCCGCGCTGGCCAAGGTCGAGGCTCAGCTTTCAAAGTATCCCCCGCTGGTCTTTGCCGGCGAGGCGCGGCGTCTCAAACAGCATCTGGGTGCCGCCGGGCGCGGCGAGGCCTTCCTTCTGCAAGGCGGGGATTGCGCTGAAAGCTTTGAACAATTCAGCGCTGATGCGATCCGTGACACGTTCAAGGTGATGCTGCAAATGGCGATGGTTCTGACTTATGGCGCCAAGGTGCCGGTGGTCAAGGTCGGTCGTATGGCCGGACAATTTGCCAAGCCACGCAGTGCCCCGACCGAAGTTGTGGATGGTGTGGAACTGCCCAGCTACCGCGGCGACATCATCAACGAATTGGCCTTCACACCCGAAGCCAGGATTCCGAATCCCAACAAGATGTTGCAGGCCTATACGCAAGCGGCGGCGACACTTAACTTGCTGCGCGCTTTCTCAACCGGTGGATTCGCGGATATGAGCCGCGTGCATGCCTGGACTCTGGGTTTTGCGGATGAACAGGACGTTCAGAAATACTCCGAGGTAGCGGACCGTATTCAGGACACCATCGACTTCATGGAAGCCGCTGGCATCACTGCGGAAACGACCCATGAGTTCTCGACCGTTGAATTCTACACCAGCCACGAAGGGCTGTTGCTGGAATATGAAGAGGCGCTGACGCGTCTGGATTCGACCTCGGGCAACTGGCTGGCCGGCTCTGGTCACATGATCTGGATCGGCGACCGAACCCGTCAGCCCGATGGCGCGCATGTCGAGTTCTGCCGCGGGGTTCTGAACCCGATCGGTCTGAAATGCGGCCCGACCACCACGGCCGAAGACCTGAAGGTTCTGATGTCCAAGCTGAACCCCGACAACGAAGAGGGGCGTCTGACCCTGATCGCGCGCTTTGGCGCGGGCAAGGCGGGCGAGCACCTGCCGCGTCTGATCAAGGCGGTCAAGGAAGAGGGCGCCAAGGTGACCTGGGTCTGCGACCCGATGCACGGCAACACGATCAAATCGGCCACGGGTTACAAAACCCGCCCGTTTGATTCAGTTCTGCGCGAGGTGCGTGACTTCTTTGGTGTGCATCAGGCCGAGGGCACCATCCCCGGCGGCGTGCATTTCGAAATGACCGGCCTGGATGTGACCGAATGTACCGGTGGTGTACGCGCCGTGACCGAAGAGGATCTGTCGGATCGCTACCACACCGCCTGCGATCCGCGCTTGAACGCGTCGCAATCGCTGGAACTTGCGTTCCTGGTGGCGGAAGAGCTGACCAACCTGCGCCGCAACGGCTCGAAACGCGCGGTAAGCTAAGCGCAATTGTAACACTGACAACAGCGGGCTATCGGTCCGCTGTTTTTTGTTCACGGCTATCTTACGTGTTTCAATCGTCGCGAGACACCACCAGATGAAGATGGCCGGCAGAGCGTTTGAATTCGCGTTGTTCCTCGGCAAAACCTTCCACAGGACGGCGCAGATTGGGCGCGGGCACCTGAATTTCAGAAACCGGTTTGATCCGCGTATCGGCCAGTGAAAACCGGCGCGGTGTCTTGCCGATTGCGCCATCGGCGATCATGACCCCCAAAACACGACTGACATCCCCAAGGTCGCTTTTCAGTGGCAAAAGGATCATCCGGGCCTGCATCCGGGTACGTCCCAACACCCCGCCCGAGGTCAGACTCAATTCGGCAACAGCGGGGGATGCAAATACCTGCTCCAGAACATCCTTGGTCTGCGCACGGGCATCCGGTTGAAAGAACGCGGTCAACGGCATCCCTCGCACTTCCATCCCTGCTAGTGCGTTCAGATGGCTGCCTGCCAGACGAAATCGTGCCAGGCCGGGTGCGATGCGTTCCAGGATGAAAGTATATTCAAGAACATTCTCAAGACCGCGCGGGTCGATTTGAGACCGCATTGGTACGCTGTCACCGCTCAACAACGCGATCCAATACGCCTCGGCCTGGCGGATCGGCGATAGGCTGCGCCCACTGTCAAAGCGATCCATTGCGACGATCTTTCCAAATTCTGACCCGGAACCTATCCCGAAAAAGGTTTTCATTTTCATCACCCTAACGTCAATTGGCCGCCTTTTTCATAAAATGCAACACATTGGAAGCATCCACGGCCCGCAAACCATTGCTATGGGCAGTTTGACTCGGGTTAATTCAATTTTGGAGCAATTCTTTAACGAATGGTTAACTTGCGCCAAACAAATGCGTCTTCAGCAAACTCTTGCTCTGCACCAGTCAATAGCATTAGGTGCGGCACATGCTCGAAACAGCAAGGGAACAGGAAAGGGCCATCATGATCAGATCCATGACCGGATTTGCCTCGGGGAAGGGAACTTTCGGACCGCACAGCTGGTCGTGGGAACTTCGCAGCGTAAACGGCAAAGGGCTGGACATGCGACTGCGCGTGCCCGACTGGTTGACCGGTCTCGAAGTCGCGTTGCGGGCGTCGCTGTCCAAATCCCTGAGCCGGGGAAACGTGACCCTGTCGATGCGCTTGAACCGCGAGGATTCTGCCCCGGACCTGGCCTTGAACGAAACCGCGATGGCTGCGGCCCTGACCGCTCTTGAACGAACGGAAGCGCTGGCAGCTGCGCGCGGCATCACGCTTGCGCCGTCGCGTGCGTCAGATCTTTTGGCGCTCAAGGGGATGATGGATGCAGGAACCGAGGCCGACGATCCGGCTCCGCTTGTTGCTCATCTGACGTCCGAGTTCAAAGATCTTCTGGCGGCGTTCATAGATATGCGCAAAACCGAAGGGGCAGCTTTGGCGGTGGTCTTGAACACGCAACTGGGACGGGTCGCGGAACTGACGACGCAAGCCGCGGCCATTGCCGAGCAACGCAAGGACGAGATGACCGAGGGGCTGCGTGAGAATCTCGCGCGGGTGCTGGAGAACACGCAAGGCGCGGATCCTGATCGTGTCGCGCAAGAGCTGGCGATGATCGCGGTCAAGGCGGATATCACCGAAGAAATCGACCGCCTGACCGCGCATGTAGGGGCCGCGCGTGAGTTGTTGGCACAGGAAGGGGCCGTGGGCCGCAAGCTGGATTTCCTGATGCAGGAGTTCAATCGCGAAGCCAACACGCTGTGTTCCAAGGCGCAAAGCTCGGACCTGACATCGGTCGGGCTGGAACTGAAAGCGGTGATCGATCAGATGCGCGAGCAAGTGCAGAATGTGGAATAAGAATGGGAACGACTGACATGGCGGACCGCCGAGGCCTACTAATCATCCTGTCTTCTCCGTCCGGAGCGGGCAAATCGACCTTGGCCAGACGGCTGATGGCCTGGGATACGGATCTGAAATTCTCGATCTCGGCGACGACCCGGGCTCCGCGCCCCGGCGAAGAGCATGGGCGCGAGTATTTCTTCCTGTCCGAGGACGAATTCAAACAGCAGGTCGCTGATGGGCAGATGCTGGAACATGCCCATGTATTCGGAAACTTCTATGGCTCGCCTGCCGAGCCGGTCAAAAATTCGATCAATGCCGGCAAGGACGTGCTGTTCGACGTCGACTGGCAGGGTGAAGTGCAGATCCGAAATTCGGATCTGGGCAAGCACGCGTTGTCGATCTTCATTCTGCCGCCGTCCATCCCCGAGCTGCGCCGCCGGCTGGAAACGCGCGGACAGGACAGTGATGACGTCATCGGCCGCCGTATGCTCAAAAGCTGGGATGAAATCAGCCACTGGGGCTATTACGATTACGTCCTGATCAACGATGACCTCGAGGCAACCGAAGAAAAGCTGAAAACCATCGTCAGCGCTGAACGGATGCGCCGCATTCAGCAACCCAGGTTGCAACAGCACGTCCGCAAGTTGCAGAGAGAATTCGAGGGACTGTCATGACCATTTACGCTTTGGGCGAGCACGCTCCGCACATTCACGAGGACACCTGGGTCGCGCCGGATGCCAATCTGATTGGCAAGGTTGTGCTCGAGAAGGGGGCCTCGGTCTGGTTCGGCTGCACGATTCGCGCGGATCACGAAGAAATCCGGATCGGCGAGGGCAGCAACGTTCAGGAAAACTGCGTGATGCATATCGATGCCGGTTTTCCCCTGACGATTGGTCGAAACTGCACCATCGGGCACAAGGTGATGCTGCATGGCTGCACCATAGGCGAAAACACCTTGGTCGGAATGGGCGCAATCGTTCTGAACGGCGCGAAGATCGGCCGGAACTGTCTGATCGGAGCAGGGGCCCTGATCACCGAGGGCAAGGAAATTCCCGACAATTCGCTTGTCATGGGATCGCCGGGTAAGGTCGTGCGCCAGCTGGATGAGGCCGCGGCCCAAAGGATCACCTTCAGTGCGCTGCACTATCAGGAAAACATGCGCAAATTCCGCGAAACCCTGAAACCTGCGCTTTGACGCGGCGGAATGAGTGGGTTTTGAACCATGACCGAAGACGTTCTTGAGGACATTGTTCTTGCGATCCCGTTGCCGGCGCTGATGGTGGATCAGACCGAACGGATCATTGCGGCGAACACGGATGCAACGTCTCTTCTGGGCCAGAACATTGTTGGACGTCATTTTGCGACCATATTGCGACAGCCGCAGGTTCTGGACGCCATCGAGCAAAGCCTGACAAGCAGAAGCGCAAAGAAAGCACGTCATCTGTCCAATGACGGCGCGCAGGACACAACATACACAGTCGAATGCAGATACATGAACGGTGTCGCTTCCGAAGGGGCCGTCATGGTCACGTTTCAGGATACCACCCATCTGGAACACGCCAGCCAGATGCGACGGGATTTCGTAGCCAATGTCAGTCATGAATTGCGCACGCCGTTGACCGCCTTGATGGGTTTCATTGAAACCTTGCGTGGTCCGGCACGCGAAGACCCCGCGGCACGGGATCGGTTCCTCAAGATCATGGCCGATGAAGCCAACAGGATGAATCGTCTGGTCGGGGATCTGTTGTCGTTGAACCGGGTCGAAAGCGAAGAACGTGTTCGACCCAGGCAACAGCTGGAGCTTACCGGTCTTCTTCAATCCACGATAAACTCTTTGCGGCCCCTTGCGGAAGACGCTGGCGTGGTTCTGTCGCTGGACGTGAAAAACGGTCCGCTTTCAGTCACCGGCGACGGTGATCAATTGCGACAGGTTTTCACCAATCTCATCGAGAACGGGATCAAATATGGCGCCAGTGGCGGCAGCGTCACCGTACGTGTCTTGCCTGTGGACAGGGATCCGGCGATGCGCGGCCCGGCTGTCCGAATCCAGTTCATAGACAAGGGGCCCGGCATAGATGCCGTTCACCTGCCGCGCCTGACTGAGCGATTCTATCGCGCCGACAGCCACAGGTCGCGGCAACTGGGCGGAACGGGGCTTGGTCTTGCGATTGTGAAGCACATCGTCAATCGCCATCGTGGAAGACTTCGCGTCGAAAGCGAATTGGGAAAAGGCTCTGTTTTTACAGTTGTTTTACCTCGTTGAAACAACTTGGAATGCAAGTCTGCTTTTATTCTGACCCTTTGGGGCATTGGCGTTTCTTTGAATAAAACGCAAAAAAACGCCTGCTGTCATAAAACCGTTACGCATGTGTCACAAAAGGCTTACGCACGCGCCATAAGGGTCCCCGCAGGATCATCATGGTGGTGATCAAGCATACCTTTTCAGGGAGACTGAAATGTCCTTTGTAAAACTGTCGGCATCTGCGCTGGCTATCGCTGCCGTCTCGGCGACCACTGCTGCGGCGCGTGACAACGTTCAGATCGCCGGTTCGTCGACCGTTCTGCCTTATGCCTCGATCGTAGCCGAACTGTTCGGTGAAAACACAGACTTTCCAACTCCGGTTGTTGAATCCGGCGGGTCGTCGGCTGGTCTGAAGCGTTTCTGCGAAGGCGTTGGCGAAAACACCATCGACGTTGCAAACGCGTCGCGCGCGATCCGTGAAAAAGAGATCAAAGCCTGCGCCGAAAACGGTGTGACCGACATCATGGAAATCCGCATCGGTTATGACGGCATCGTATTCGCAAGCCAGCAGACCGGGCCTGACTTCACCGCGTTCGAGCCGTCCGACATTTTCAACGCTCTGGGCGCAAAAGTTCTGAAAGACGGTCAGATCGTTGACAACCCGTACAACACCTGGGCCGAGTTCAACCCGGACCTGCCCGATGTTGAAATCGCTGGCTTCATCCCGGGCACCAAGCACGGCACCCGCGAAGTGTTCGAAGAAAAAGTTCTGCTGATCGGTTGTGAAGAAACCGGCGCCATGGAAGCCATGATTGCTGGCGGCATGAGCGAAGACGATGCCGAAGATGCCTGTCTGGCGGTTCGCACCGATGGCAAATCGGTCGATATCGACGGTGACTATACCGAAACCCTGGCGCGTATCGACACCAACCCCAACGGTATCGGCGTGTTTGGTCTGGCGTTCTACGAGAACAACACCGACAAGTTGAAGGTTGCCACCATGTCGGGTGTCGCACCGTCGACCGAAACGATCTCGACCGGCGAATATCCGGTTTCCCGCCCGCTGTTCTTCTACGTGAAGAAAGCTCATATCGGCGTAATCCCCGGTTTGAAGGAATACGCGCAGTTCTTCACCCATGACGAAATCGCCGGTCCGTCGGGCCCGCTTGCCAACTATGGCCTGGTCGCCGATCCTGAGCTGGCAAAAACTCAGGACGCAATCGCCAACGAAGTCACCATGGGTTCGGGCAGCTGAGCCTGACGTCAGTGTAACGCAAATGGGGGCGACGGATCAGTCGCCCCTTCACTGTCTTTTTACTACTCGCAATCGAAGGCAATGGGGGTGTCATGCCGATACTTTGGCTCTTTCTGATCGTTTCGGCGATCGCGGCTGTCGGCTATCTGTTGGGACGTACGCGCGCACTGCAAAACGCAGGGGGTGACAGTCGGAACCTGCATTCCCTGCCATCTTTTTACGGTGCAAACGTTGCACTGAAGACACTTGTGCCGGCCTTCGGTCTCTTGATTGTATGGCTGTTGGCGCAGCCTTTCTTCCTCAATGCGCAGGTGTCGGACATGATACCGGACTCCGTGATAAAGGAAGGTTCCTCCCGCAGCCTGGTGATGGCCGAAATACGCCGCACCGCCGCCGGGCTGGACAACGCGGTTGCGCAAGGCACTCTGACCCAGAACGCCGCCAGTGATGCCGATGCAAATGTCGCCGAGATCACCCAGCTTTTGAAGGACGCGGGGCAGGTGGTGACCTCGGACATCACTCAACCGGTACTGCGCGCTGCGCAGAGCTATCGCGCCATGAGTTCGACCGGGTACGCAATCATGTCCGTTGCCGTTGTCGCGGTTGCCTTGATCGGTGCCGTAGCGGGCTGGTTGCAAACCAACGCCGAATACCGTGCGCGCAACGTTGTGGAACAGGGGGTTCGTGTCCTGCTTCTGGCGGCCGCGTCGGTTGCCATTCTAACAACGGTGGGCATTGTCCTGTCCCTTGTGTTCAACACCTGGGAATTCTTCAAACTGTACCCGGCGTCAGATTTCTTTTTCGGCATGACTTGGGCACCCAGCTTTTCGGGCCGCGGCGGGTTGTCCGAACTCGGTATCTTGCCGCTGCTGTGGGGGACGCTCTACATCTCTGTCGTGGCGCTGCTGGTTGCAGTGCCGATCGGATTGTTCGCCGCGATCTATCTCAGCGAATACGCTTCGTCCCGCTTGCGGTCTGTCGCCAAGCCGCTGCTTGAGGTGCTGGCCGGGATTCCGACCATCGTTTACGGTCTCTTCGCCTTGTTGACCGTTGGCCCGCTGCTGTTGGACGTATTTGGTGAAAGTGGCCTGGGCTGGATGAAAGCGGGCACTGCCGTCATGACTGCGGGCCTGGTGATGGGGATCATGTTGATCCCGTTTGTCTCATCGCTGTCTGACGACATCATCAACGCGGTGCCGCAGGCCATGCGCGACGGTTCTTATGGCCTTGGCGCCACGCAATCCGAAACCATCCGTCAGGTCGTTCTGCCCGCCGCGTTGCCCGGTATCGTCGGCGCGATCCTTCTGGCGGCATCGCGCGCCATCGGCGAGACCATGATCGTGGTTCTCGGGGCAGGGGCCGCGGCCCGCCTCAGCCTGAACCCTTTCGAAGCCATGACAACCGTGACAGCCAAGATCGTCAGCCAGTTGACGGGGGACGCCGACTTTGCCTCACCCGAGGCGCTGGTCGCCTTCGCACTTGGCATGACCCTTTTCATTCTCACCTTGGGGCTCAACGTGTGTGCCCTTTATATCGTGCGCAAGTACCGGGAGCAGTACGAATGACCGACACCAGTATGCAAAGCCCCCAATCCGGTCGCCATACGATCTCGCTTACGGCTTCGGATGAACGCACGAAAAAACGCGCCAAGGCCGAGAAACGGTTCCGTGCTTATGGCATCGCCGCAATCGCAACCGGTCTGTTCTTTCTGGTTGTTCTGTTTGCTTCGATCCTGTCGCAGGGGATTCCGGCCTTCCAACGCACGGTCGTCAGCATTGATTTCACACTGACCGAACCGCAGCGGGACGAGGCCGAAGGGGCCCTTTTCAAGACAAAAGTCTATTCCAACCTGTTCGTCGCCCAGTTGAACAGTGAACTTGCCGAACGCGGAATCAGCGTTGATTTTGATGAGGCCGCGATCGAGCGTCTTTTGGGAAAAGTCGGCGGGACGATCCGGACCTTCTATACCGAAAATCCAGACAAGCTGGGTGAGGCGGTCAGTTTCGATCTGGCGGCATCCAGCCGGGTGGACGGGTATTTCAAAGGCCGCGTATCCCGCGACACGATACAGGACAGCCGGTTTCTGCAAAAAAGCGATCTGGATCTGGTCGATGCGCTGGAACAGGCAGGCATCATCAGGCAGGCATTCAACTGGCCCTTCATCACCGGCGCGGACGCAGGCGTGGACAACCCCGGCGGCGCAGGTATCGGTGTCTCGGTTGTGGGTTCATTCTTCATGATGCTGGTCGTTCTGTGTCTGTCGCTTCCGATTGGCGTTGCAGCTTCGATCTACCTCGAAGAATTTGCGCCGCAGAACAAGCTGACTGACCTGATCGAAGTGAACATTTCGAACCTGGCCGCGGTTCCGTCCATCGTCTTCGGCATTCTGGGCCTGGCCGTTTTCATTCAGTTCATGCACCTGCCGCAATCGGCACCGCTGGTCGGCGGTCTGGTTCTGACCCTGATGACGCTTCCGACGATCATCATCTCGACCCGTGCGTCTTTGAAGGCCGTGCCTCCGTCGATCCGCGATGCGGCATTGGGGGTAGGGGCGTCGAAAATGCAGGCGGTGTTTCACCACGTGCTGCCACTGGCTGCGCCGGGCATTCTGACAGGTACCATCATCGGTCTGGCGCAAGCCTTGGGAGAAACCGCGCCCCTCCTGCTGATCGGCATGGTTGGATTTGTCGCGCGCGGATATCCCGACGGCTTTCTTGCAGGCTTTACCGAGCCGAACTCGGCCATGCCCGCCCAGATCTATACATGGGCCGCACGCGCTGACGCGGGCTTTTACGAGAAGGCGTGGGGTGGGATCATCATACTTTTGATGTTCCTGCTGACCATGAATATCATCGCAATCATCTTGCGCCGCCGCTTTGAACGCCGCTGGTAAATGGGGGCTGGAATGAACGACATGACACGAGTGGAGAGAACCGTGGACTCCAAAGACATCAAGATCAACGCCAAGAACGTACAGGTTTTCTACGGTGAGACCCATGCCATCAAGGACGTGAGCGTTGAGATCGAAGACAAGACCGTCACGGCCTTTATCGGGCCATCTGGTTGTGGCAAGTCCACCTTCCTGCGCTGCCTGAACCGGATGAACGACACCATCGATATCTGCCGCGTCGAAGGCGACATCCTGCTGGATGGTGAAGATATCTATGACAAGCGTGTCGATCCGGTCCAGTTGCGCGCCAAGGTCGGGATGGTGTTCCAAAAACCCAACCCGTTCCCGAAATCGATCTACGACAACGTGGCCTATGGCCCGCGCATTCACGGCATGGCCCGCAACAAGGCGGAACTGGATGAAATAGTAGAAAAATCCTTGCGCCGAGGTGCAATCTGGGATGAGGTCAAGGATCGTCTGGATGCACCTGGCACCGGCCTGTCCGGCGGCCAGCAACAGCGTTTGTGCATCGCCCGGGCCGTCGCCACCGAACCCGAAGTTCTGTTGATGGACGAGCCGTGCTCGGCCCTTGACCCGATTGCGACAGCACAGGTCGAAGAGTTGATCGATGAACTGAGGTCGCGGTTTTCCGTTGTGATCGTCACCCACTCGATGCAGCAGGCGGCGCGGGTCAGTCAGAAAACGGCCTTTTTCCACTTGGGCAATCTGGTTGAATTCGGTGAAACCGGGCAGATTTTTACCAATCCGATAGATCCGCGCACGGAAAGCTACATTACCGGCCGCATCGGCTAAGCACAGGTATCTGACAATGAGCGAACAACATATTGCAACTGCTTTTGACCGCGACCTCGAGGCGATCCAAGCGCATATCATGAAGATGGGCGGGCTGGTCGAGGCCGCCATCATAGGTGCGGCCCGCTCGCTGGAAACCCGCGATGAAGAGTTGGCGCAAGAGGTGCGAAAAGGCGACAAAGCCATCGACGCGCTTGAAGAACTGATCAATGAAGAAACCGCCAGGTTGATTGCGCTGCGTGCACCCACGGCCGGTGACTTGCGGCTGATCCTGTCGGTTCTGAAGGTATCTGGCAACCTTGAGCGCATTGGCGACTATGCCAAGAATATCGCCAAACGAACCACGGTTCTGGTCAATGCCAGCGAGATCTCCGGAAGCGCTGCGGCCTTGCGCCGGATGGCACGCGAGGTCGAACGGATGCTGCGTGATGCGCTGGATGCCTATATTCAGCGCGATGCGGAACTGGCCACAGACGTCATCAACCGCGATGAAGAAGTTGACCAGATGTATAACGGCCTGTTCCGGGAATTTCTGACCTTCATGGCCGAAGACCCGCGCAATATTTCGGCCTGCATGCACCTGCATTTCATCGCCAAGAATATCGAACGCATGGGCGATCACGTAACCTCGATCGCCGAACAGGTTGTGTACCTGGTCACCGGCGACCGCCCGACCGAGGCTCGGCCCAAGGCCGACAACACGTCGCAAACCGTGTAGGAGGCGAGCGAGATGTCCGCAGATCAGCCTACCGTTCTGGTTGTAGAGGATGAAATGGCTCAGCGCGAAGTTCTGGCCTACAATCTTGAAGCAGAAGGATTTCGGGTTTCAAAGGCTGCCAACGGTGAAGAAGCCATGTTGTTGGTGGATGAAGACAGTCCGGACATCATCGTCCTGGACTGGATGATGCCCAATCTGAGCGGTATCGAGGTCTGTCGTCGTCTGAAAAGCCGCCCGGACACGCGTTCAATCCCGATAATCATGCTGTCGGCCCGGTCCGAGGAAGTGGACAAGGTTCGCGGTCTTGAAACCGGGGCGGATGACTACGTGGTCAAGCCATACTCCGTTGTCGAGCTGATGGCGCGCGTGCGCACGCAATTGCGCCGCGTCCGTCCTTCGACAGTTGGTTTGCGCCTGGAATTCGATGACATTATTCTTGATTCCGAGACGCACAAAGTCAGCCGGGACAACAAACCACTCAAGCTCGGGCCGACCGAGTTCCGGCTTCTCAGCACGTTCATGGAAAAGCCGGGCAGGGTCTGGAGCCGCGAGCAATTGCTGGACCGGGTTTGGGGCCGCGACATCTATGTCGATACTCGAACGGTCGATGTGCATATCGGACGTCTGCGCAAAGCTCTGACGCAATATGGCGGAACCGATCCAGTGCGAACCGTCCGCGGCGCAGGATACGCGTTGGGGTAGCTATTTGGTGTGGGCTTGTAACGTGCAAACCATGTGAACTTAAACAGGGGTCGCACTTCGGATGTGAATCCACCATGCTCACCTAATGGACGCATAATTGGTATTATGGTGAATAATGTCCGCTTGTAACTTGACCGCAAAGTGAACACGTTGACCAGGACACACAAGATTTGTTTTGGGATGCGCTATGGAGCTCAGAGATAGAACTGTCATCGTGACCGGAGCCGCAGATGGCATTGGCCGGGGTTTGGCGGAACGCTTTGCTCAGGAAGGTGCGCGCGTCATCTGTTCGGATATTGACGCAGCCGGAGCCCGTGAAGTCGCAACCCAAACTGGCGGCGTTGCCTTCACATGTGACGTCTCGGATGAGGATCAGATCAAGGCGTTGATTGATTACACCGAAAACACTGTCGGCCCAATTGATCTGTTCTGCGCAAATGCCGGCATCCTGACGCTTGGCGGTCTGGATGTTCCGGACGATCAATGGGAGAAAATTTGGAAAATCAACGTGATGTCGCACGTGTGGACAGCGCGACATCTGGTGCCTCGCATGATCGGTCGCGGCGGCGGTTATATTTTGACGACGGCCTCTGCGGCGGGTTTGCTGAACCAACCCGGTGCGGCGCCATACGGCGTCACGAAACACGCGGCGGTCGGATTTGCCGAGTGGCTGTCGCTGACATATGGCACCAAAGGTCTGCGGGTCTCGGTTCTTTGTCCTCAGGCGGTTCGGTCGCAGATGACTGAAGGACACGAGGTTTCAGTGGCATCGATCGACGGAATGCTGGAGCCCGAAGACGTCGCTGAAGCCTGCGTACAAGCCATCCGGGAAGAACGGTTTCTTGTTCTTCCACATCCGCAGGTTCTGGATTATCTGCAACTCAAAGCGGCCGATTATGATCGCTGGCTGGGCGGAATGCGCAAGTTTAATCAACGCTTTACGCCAGATATTTAACGTTTTCCCTGCGCCTTCCGCATAAGACCTTCCTGAGCCACCGACGCGACAAGGGTTCCGTCTTCTGAATAAATCGATCCACGATTGAAGCTGCGTCCCTGCCCTGTCCACGGAGAATCCATCACATACAGATGCCAGTTCTGAAATTTAACGGGTGCATGAAACCACAGAGCATGGTCCAGGCTGGCGCCGTTGAACTCTCCGGAAAACCAACTCAGCCCGTGAGGTCGCAAGCCCGACGACATGAGGTTCATATCCGACGCATAGGCCAACAGAAGATGTTGAGTTTTCGCATCCGCAGACGCGGCGGCCGCCATGCGAAACCATGTCTGGTTGCGGTCGTCTGACACTTCGGGGTTGAACGGATCCAGATGATCCACCTCCCGGACTTCGATCGGGCGTTCACGCAGAAGTTCACCGCGAAAACCTTCGGGCACGCGATCTACATATGCTTGTCGAAGCTCGGAGCGGGATGGGTATGTCTGGGGTGGATTCACGGTTGGCATCGGATGCTGATGATCCCAACCTTCATCCTGAACGTGAAAGGATGCCGACATGTTCAGGATCTGTTTGCCATTTTGAATGGCAACGACGCGGCGGGTAGTGAACGACCCCCCGTCACGCGCCCTATCAACTTGATAAATAACGGGTTTATCTGGGTCTCCGGGTCGGATGAAATAGGCGTGCAGGGAATGGCACAACCGGTCTTCCACGGTTCTGTACGCCGCGGCCAAGGCCTGCGCAATGACCTGACCGCCGAAAATCCGGGTTGGTGTTTCTCCACCTGATCCTGTGCCGCGGAAAAGATCGACTTCAAGCCGTTCGATATCCAGAAGATCCAGTAAGATGCGTTCCGCTTCGGTCATTGTTTGCTCTCAGGCTGATTATTTGAAACCCGGGTATCAGCCTGAGCAAGATCATTCAATCATGGCGGCGTGCACCAATGCCTTGAGTTCAGCCCGGGATGGATAAGAACTGGACGGCGACAGTTGCGTGAAGAACACAGCCGTCAGGTCGTTCTGCCAGTCGATCCAGAAATAGGTCGAGGCCATGCCACCCCAACTGAAATCACCAACGGAACCGGGCACACGCACCCGACCCGGATTCAGAACAATCGATCCGGCAAGGCCAAACCCCATGCCTTCCATCGGCTGTTCTGCAAAGCTCTTTGGACCCATCGAAGCGATATCACCCGGCAAGTGGTTGCGCATCATGAAGTCCACCGTTTTCGGGCCAAGCAGTTGATGGCCATTTCCGGCCCCTCGATTACGTAGCATCTCGACGAATTTGGCATAGTCGTCGATTGTGGACACCAGCCCGCCGCCGCCTGAAAAGGTCGTCGCGTTCTCGAATGGCGAGCCCTCGTAAGAATCGATCAATCGTAGTGGATCACTTCCTTGGTCAAGCGAGTTCAACGCCATCGCATCGCCGGCCAGCGGCGTGTAAAGGGATGCGAACCGGTCCCCTGCCCCGGCTGGTACTGAAAACCCGGTTTCGCCCATCTCGAGGGGCGCCAAGATTTCCTGCCGGAAAAATTGTTCCAGGGTCTGTCCCGAGACGACCTCGACAACGCGTCCAAGCACGTCGGTTCCGACAGAGTATTCCCACCGTGTTCCGGGTTGGAATGCCAAAGGAAACTCTGCCAGGTCACGTACGCGATCTTTCAGAGGCCCTTGATCCGGTTTGAAGATAAGACCCTTTTCATCCATCGCCTCCGGCAGTATCCCGGGGTTGAACGGATAGCTGAGACCACTGGTGTGGGTGAGTAACTGATGTAGAGTTGGGGGGGCTGCGTCTTCGGTTTGATCCAGCCTTTCCGCGCCGGGTACCAGAGCCTGCATCTGATTGAATTCGGGCAGGAAATCGGACAGAGGCGCGTCAAGTTGAAACAGTCCGCGTTCCGCCAACGTCATCAAGGCAACAGAGGTGACGGGTTTGGTCATCGAGTAGATGCGCGCCAGCGTGTCGCGTTGGAACGGCAGAGCCTCTTCCAGGTTTCGAAAACCGCTGGAGTGGAAAAAAACCTCATCCCCTTTGTGCTTCAGCAAAAAGGACGAGCCCGCGTATTTACGCTGATCAACATAGCGGTCCATCCAGATGCGAATCCGGTTCAGACGCGTTTCATCGAACATGGCTTGTTTTCGAAGCATTTTTTGAGTTCCACCAGAAGTTGACTAATATCGTGCGTGCGTGGGGCCTGAAACAACAGCAAAACCCGGGCTGAAATGAATGGTTATACAAGCAGAGCCAAGAGGCACGCCTTTCAACCAAGTGATACAATGAATCCGATACAGATTCGCTTGTAAATTGTTGGATGGGGTCATGTCGGACCGGCCTGGAGGAACATCATGACGCAAAACATAGATTTCGTTTACGATTTTTGCAGCCCAAATGCCTTTCTGGCTCACAAGATGCTGCCAGAGCTCGCTGCGCGGCATAATGCCAGGATCACGTATTCCCCTGTCCTTCTGCCTGTTGTTTTCAAGGCAACGCACAACCAGAGCCCGTTTCAGGCGTTTTCCGAAAACCGCCAGAAAACCGCCTATCTTACCCATGACTTGCATCGGTTCGCGCGACGTCGCGGGCTGAGCTTTCACATGAGCCCGCATTTTCCGATAAATACAAAATTTGCGATGCGTGGCGCCCACTTTGCCAGAGGAAAATCATGGGAAAATAGATATATAAGCGCCGTTTTTGATGCGATTTGGGTGCATGGACAAAAAGCTGACGAGTTGGCTGTTCTCGTCGATATTCTGCAAGAAAACGAACTGCCGGTTCGCAAGCTGCGCGAGGCAATGACAAGCCCTGAAATCAAACAGGATCTGAAGGATCAGACCAAATCGTTCGTGCGGCGCGGCGTTTTCGGCGTTCCCAGCCTGTTTTACGGGTCTGAAATGTTCTTTGGCAAGAACAGCTTGCCGAACCTGGAAATTGAGCTGTCGAAACACAAGAAACGGCACAAATCCAACACGTTGTGAACGGGATCAGCTCTGACCGCTGCGTGGCTTAGAAGGCTTCGGCAAAGATATTGCCCGACGTAACTACGTTGATCCCACCGGAAACCGGGATAATCGAACCGGTTACGTAACTGCCGCCGCGTCCGCACAGAAACAGCACACATCCCGCTATATCTTCATCACAGCCGACGCGCCCAAGCGGCACTGACTTGCCGACCTTTTCACGCTTGTCCTCATCCGCCGTAGCAAAGGCCGTCATCCGCGATACGAACGGCCCCGGAGCCAGCGCGTTGACCGTCACGTGGTAAGGCGACAGTTCCTTGGCCATGATTTTCGTCAGATGCAGAACCGCAGCCTTCGAGGCTGAATAGCTGTAGGCGCCATCCCCCATGGGAACCTCTCCCATCACGGACCCGACATTCACGACCCTGGCCGGATCGTCTGCGGTTCCGGATTGCATCAACATCGGCAGCAGCCTCTGGGTAAGCTCGAAAACCCCTGCCACGTTGACCGACATCACCTTGTCCCACGCGTCATACGGAAACTGCCCCAAGGGCGCGCCCCAGGTCACGCCAGAGTTATTCATAAGAATATCAAGCCTTTCCGTTCGGTCCTGAATGTCTGAAACCAGTTTGGCGATACTTGCCTCGCTGCCGATGTCTCCGGCAAACCCCTCGGCACTTCCCGGTGCCTCCAGCGCATTCAACTCGGCGGCGGCCGCGACACAGGCGTCCCCGTTTCGGGAGGCAATCAAAACACGCGCACCGGCCCTGACCAGCGCTTCAGCGGCCATTCGACCGATACCCGTGGCGCCGCCTGTTACCAATGCGGTTTTGCCGGGCAGCGAGAAAAGGGTATCCGGGGTCATTGTCGTGTTCCTCTGCCAAATCTGATTTCGTTTGCATTCCGACCCGGTTCAAAGCCTTATCGTCTTTGCGGCAATCAGCCGCCCGCTGCGTTGACACGAACCCGGGTTGCACCAAAACTTCACACGACAATCTACAATCGCATCAGAGACGGTTTGCAAGTATTACTCAGCGTCGCAAGGGGCCGACCGAAAACCCCGGACAGTTCCTGTTTTCAGATCGTGAACTCGACGGCAATGCGCCTGAAATCCTGTTTTCCCAAAAACGAAAAACGGACGTAAATATACGGCCCAATTCCAAACGGACGTGCGGTATCGTCATGCCGAATGACTGAAGATGGTTTTCTCTTCCATCACAAGTTCTGTTTTCCTGGCACCTGTCTGTATTCAATCCGTTAATGTCAGGTAGACAACCCGGCCTTTTCGCGTCTATGAACCATAGTATGGGGATCGTGAAAACATGCATAACGTCTTGGTATTGAATGGCCCTAACCTCAATCTGCTTGGTACACGGCAGCCCGAGGTTTACGGCGACACAACATTGCACATGATCGAGGACCGCTGCGTTCAGCATGGGGCGTCCATAGGGCTGGATGTAACGCATCTGCAATCCAATCACGAAGGTGTGCTGCTTGACGCCATTCATGCGGCCCGTGGTGTGCAAAGCGGGCTGGTACTGAACGCAGGGGCGTTCACGCATACGTCGATTGCCCTCATGGATGCCATTGCATCAGTAGAGTTACCGGTTGTCGAAGTGCATCTTTCCAACATTCATGCCCGAGAAGCCTTCCGGCACAGGTCCTACGTAGCCCCTGTCGCATTGGGTCAGATCTGTGGCTTCGGTGCCCAAAGCTATATCCTCGCGCTGGACGCGCTCGCGGCTCATCTGAAAGCGGGCAACACGACATGAAGCTCAAGGAATATCTTCGGTTTGTCAGCTACACCAAAACCCTGGAAGACCTTTGGGATGCTCATTGCCGCAAAATGGCCGAGTTCGGATTTACCCGCCTGATCTATGGGTACACGCAATACCGGACAGAGACGTCTCTGGGTGATCCGGAAGATTTCGTAATCCTGACGAACCACAAACGGGCTTATGTGGACGGATTCCTCAAGGATGGTCTGTATTTTCACGCTCCGATGTTGAAGTGGGCATTGGACAACGAAGGCGCCGCCAGCTGGAAAATGTTGCAGGAGATGAACTCGGGCGGAACAATGACCGCCAAGGAGCGCGAAGTTTTCGAGTTCAACAAATCCATGGGCGTGGTTTCCGGCTATACCGTCAGCTTCAACTCGGTTTCCATGCGCTCGAAAGGGGCGATTTCTCTGTCGGCCGCCAATGGGCTCAGCCAGGAAGATGTGGATGCGGTCTGGGAAGAGCACGGCGACGACATTTTGCTCATGAACAATGTCGTCCACCTGAAAATCCTGACATTGCCGTTCCATCCGCCGAACCGGGCACTGACCAAACGTCAACGCGAAGCTCTGCAATGGGTTGGTGACGGGAAAACCACTCAGGATATCGCGCTGTTGATGGGACTGACATCGGCAACGGTAGAAAAGCACCTGCGACTCGCGCGCGAAGCTCTTTCGGTCGAAACGACGGCGCAAGCGGTTCTCAAGGCGTCACTGCACAACCAGATGTTCATTATGGAAGCATAACCGCAATATCTTGACGCTATCCCGCGTCAGTTTACCCTAGGTAAGGAAATCACTACTTTTCAAAACAATCCTAAAAGTTGCAAAGTGAGAGTGTTCCGTGAGTGGTGGCTTTAGCCAGGGAACATTGGATTGGATCTTTGCAATAACAAAGCTCTCCGATCAATCTGACAAGGGGGCGCCTATTTGTCCGCGTGCCGGTGTCGGAATTTTGGGGGGCCTCGACCATCCCCATCATGCGGGGCCCTCCAATTCTTCTCTACAGTGCTTTCAAGTCCGCCGGTGGCAGAAAAAAAAGGGTTACGCGGCGCGCAACCCTTCAATTTTGTTGGGAAAGGCCGTTGCCGGCACTTTCCCTGTGCCCTTTTAGCCTTGCGCGGCTTTGGCGACTTCGGCGGCGAAATCTTCTTTTTCAACCACGATGCCTTCGCCAACTTCCAGACGGATGAAACCGGTGATGGTCGCGCCCGCTTCCTTGGCCGCTGCTTCGACGGTCAGGTCAGGGTTCACGACAAACTGCTGGTTCAGCAGGGTCGATTCCGCGACGAATTTCTTCATGCGGCCTTCGATCATCTTTTCGATCACCTGCTCCGGCTTGCCGGATTCGCGGGCGATGTCCATCTGGACCTGCTTTTCTTTCTCGACAACGGCCGGGTCCATGTCTGCTTCGGACAGGGCCGCCGGGTTCACGGCCGCGATGTGCATTGCAACTTGCTTGCCGATTGCCTCGTCGCCACCGGTCAAAGCAACCAGAACGCCGATTTTGCCCATGCCGTTGGTGGCCGCATTGTGGACGTAGGACACGACGGTGTCGCCCGACAGTTTCGCCATGCGGCGCACCGACATGTTCTCACCAATCGTGGCGATCTTGTCGGTCAGGGTGTCGGCGACGGATTTGCCGCCCAGATCAGCTGCCAGCAGCTCTTCTACGTTGTCTACGCCTTCAGCCGCGTAAGCAATCTTGCCGACCATTTCCTGGAACTCGGCGTTTTTTGCGACAAAGTCGGTTTCCGAGTTCACTTCAACAGCTACACCGTTGCCGCCATCGACGTGGACTGCAACCAGACCTTCTGCTGCGGTACGGCCCGATTTCTTGGCCGCCTTGGCCAGACCTTTGGTGCGCAGCCAGTCAACGGCTTCATCCATGTTGCCGCCGGTTTCAGTCAGCGCTTTTTTCGCGTCCATCATGCCTGCGCCGGTCGAGTCGCGCAGTTCTTTAACCATTGCTGCTGTGATTGCCATCTTTAGGCTCTCCTCAATTCAAATGGAATTGGGGCAGGTCTACCCTGCCCCATATGTCATTTACGTGACGGGCAGCTTACGCTTCGGCTTTGGCTTCCGGAGCAGCTTCTTCAGCGGGTGCTTCTTCCGCAACGGCTTCTTCAACCGGTGCTTCTTCGAACGCGCCCAGGTCAACGCCTGCGGCACCCAGCTGAGCGGTCATGCCGTCCAGTGCGGCACGTGCGGCCAGGTCGCAGTACAGTGCGATTGCACGCGCTGCGTCGTCGTTGCCGGGGATGATGTAGTCAACGCCATCGGGCGAGCAGTTGGTGTCGACAACAGCCACGACCGGGATACCCAGCTTGTTGGCTTCTGCGATGGCCAGTGCTTCTTTCTTGACGTCGATGACGAACAGCAGATCCGGAACGCCGCCCATCTCGCGGATACCGCCCAGCGAAGCTTGCAGCTTGGCCTGGTCACGCTCCATGCCCAGACGCTCTTTCTTGGTCAGGCCTTCGGCGCCCGATTCCATCGCTTCGTCGATCTGGTTCAGACGGTTGATCGACTGGGAAACGGTTTTCCAGTTGGTCAGGGTGCCGCCCAGCCAGCGGTGGTTCATGTAGTACTGAGCCGATTTTTCAGCCGCTTCTGCGATCGGGCCGGCAGCCTGACGCTTGGTGCCGACGAACAGAACGCGGCCACCTTTTGCGACGGTGTCACGAACGGCTTGCAGCGCCTGGTCCAGCATCGGAACGGTCTGGGTCAGGTCCATGATGTGGATGCCATTGCGCGAGCCGTAGATGAACGGGCCCATGCGGGGATTCCAACGCTGTGTCTGGTGACCGAAGTGCACGCCAGCTTCCAGCAGCTGACGCATGGTGAACTCGGGAAGAGCCATGCTTTGTTTTCCTTTTCCGGTTTACGCCTCGGCGGGGGTGAAAGAAGCGGATGCTCCAACCGGCGGGCCGGATAGGGATGTCTCCCCTACAAGGCCCAAACCCCACCTGCGGGTTTGAATGGCGCGCGTATACGGCAGGTTTGGACGCAGTGCAAGGGTCAATGCCCTTATTTTTCAAGCCGCGCCAATGCATGCGCGTGGCGCACCGCCGCTTCGCAATGGGCCGCCAGTTCCTTGCGATTGGCGAAGTCCCTGACCCGGGCCGGCGAATGATAGATCAGTTCAACGGATCCTTGTCTGCGCGCACCCAAAGTCTTGAGCAGGTGCGGCGCGAAATCCATATCGCCCCACCAGCCATAGAACCGGTCAGGCTGACCTTTCGGCGCGTGGAAAATCACCGAGACCGGTTGCACATACATGAAATCCCGCAATTCATCCGCGAAGAAAGCGGCAAAGAGCGTTGTTTTGAATGGCAAAACACGCAATCCGTCGGTCGAGGTGCCCTCGGGGAAAAACAACAGTTTATGTCCGGCCTTCAGACGTTCTTCGAAGATCGCCGTCTGCTCGCGCGCCTTTTTGCGATCCCGCTCGATGAATACGGTTCCGGTGGCCCGTGCCAACCATCCGATACCCGGCCAGTTTGCGACTTCTGCCTTGGACACGAAGTAGACCCTTTTGCGGGCGTTCAGGGCAAAGATATCCAGCCAGGATGTGTGGTTGGCAACAACTGCGCCGTGTTCCTTCATCAACGCGCCCGAGCAGCGGAATCCGATTCCCAGGATTCGGAACGCGTTTCGGCACACGAACTGGCTGATGAACGGTGTGACAGGGCGTCGAACGCCACAAAGCGGCAGCTCGATCAGTCGAATGGCCAACAGAACAAGCAGCCCACCGAACACAAGGATGGCCAGGGGCAAGCCCCTCAGGATCACAAGAATCCAGCCGACAAAACCCAGTTCCATCGGATCCGGCGCATCCTCACTGTTCCAAAGCGGATCATTCACCGGATCAAGCCCCGCCATAGATGCGCTTCTGCCGCTCGTTCATACGGGTCGTATCCAGGATCAGGCACACGTCGGTGGTATTGAAGGTATGATCGATGAACGCCCCTTCACCCACAAAACCGCCAAGCCTCAGATAGGCTTTGATCAGGGCCGGAACCTGCACCATGGCGCGGCGGCGATCCAGCCCGTCCGGTGCGACAAGATCCATGGTCTGAAACACGCTCGGCTGAGCCCTCACCCGCAGGTCTGGCGGTGCCAGATGATTGTGATGCAGCATGGACAACGGCTGGGCCAGTTCCTGCACATCCGTGCCATGAAAACTGGCGACGCCGAACAGAACTTCGATCTGACGTTCGGCCACATACCGAGAGAGACCATTCCAGAGATGATACATGGCCGTACCGCCCCGGTAGTCCCTGTGCAGGCAGGACCGGCCCAGTTCCAGCAACTTGCGGCCACTTTGCTTGAGAACGCTCAGATCGTATTCGTCTTCGGAATAAAACTGCCCCAAGTCAGCGGCGCGATCCCCCGGTAACAGCCTGTAAACGCCGACAACTTCTCCGGTCGCATCATCGATGGCCAGCATGTGATCGAAATAGGGATCAAACCGGTCCCGTTCCAGCCCGGTCACATGATCGATCAGCTCACCCCCGCCGCCGAGTTCACGCACAAACACGTCATAGCGCAACCGCTGCGCGGCGCGCAGTTCGTCCTGGGTTTCTGCCAATTTGATCGTGAACGAGGGGCCAGCGTCCGGCATGTAAGACTTATCGATCCTGTTTTATCAACGCGGCTGATACCCCAGTTCTTGAGGGGAAGGCAACAAGTGGGCATCTGGCCTTTTCTGTTAACTCTTCTTAAACCAGTTTCACGGATCAAAGACCGGCATCAGGGCGATGCGCGTTCCGTCGATTACCACTTTCCCCTGCTCGCGAAAGTTCACGGTGATCTTGCCTGCGATGTTGGACTGAACCTGTCCGACGCCCCATTCGGGGAAATCCGGGTGGCGAACAAACATGCCCGGTGCAAGAATAGCATTCATGTCTGTCATTTGGGGCTTCCGGTTCCTGCGGCAGATACCGCAGGAGGTACGCATGGGCAACACGAACGTCAACCTGGCTGAATTGATCGGCTCACGGATCTGCCACGATCTGATCAGCCCGATCGGGGCGATCACCAACGGGCTGGAACTGTTGGACATGGTTGGCGCTGTCCAGGGCCCCGAGATGGAGTTGATCTCGGGCAGTGTCGGCAGTGCGGGCGCGCGTATCCGGTTTTTCCGGGTTGCCTTCGGATCAGCAGGAGAACAGCCGCTGGGCCGTGCCGAAGTGGCCGAGCTGCTCAAGGACATCGAACGCACCGGACGGGTGAGGGTTATCTGGAATCTGAAGGAACCCGTGCCCCGAAATCAGGTCAAACTGGCCTTTTTGGCAATCATGTGTTTCGAAAGCGCCATGCCACTGGGCGGCACAGTCGAAATCACGACCCAGGATGGAAAATGGTCGGTCATCGGGACAGCGGACAAGCTGAACGTGGACACTGAACTGTGGAAACACGTTGCAACCGGCCGGTTTCCCAACAAGATTACACCCGCGCAGGTCCAGTTCGCTCTGCTGCCCGAAACCGCAAATGCGATGGGTCGGCGCGTTGCGGCGGAAACCGCCGCAACCCGCGTAGCGCTGCGTTTTTAATCCCGAATCGTTCCGTTTCCGCGCACCAGATATTTGAAACTGGTCAACTGGGCGGCCCCCACCGGGCCGCGGGCATGCATTTTGCCCGTGGCGATACCGATCTCGGCGCCCATCCCGAACTCGCCACCATCGGCGAACTGAGTCGAAGCGTTGTGCATCAGGATCGCGCTATCGAGGCGCTCAAAGAAACGGGCTACGGCCGTGTCATCCTCGGTCATGATACAATCGGTATGGTTTGATCCGTATCGCCGGATATGCGCAATGGCGGCGTCGATGTCGGCGACGGTCTTGGCCGCGATCACGCTGTCCAGAAACTCTTTTCCCCAATCCTCCGCCGTCGCGGAAACTGTGCCCTCGACCGCAAGTGTGCCTTCGGCGTGAACTTCGACCCCTGCTTTCAGCAGTGCGGCGATCACGTCTCGCCCCAGCGTTTCGGCGATGTCCTGATGAATCAGCAGACATTCGGCAGCGCCGCAGATGCCGGTACGGCGCGTCTTGGCGTTCAGCACCACGTCCAGTGTTTTCTGCGGATCAGCACCCTTGTCGACATAGATGTGCACGATGCCTTCAAGATGCGCAAAGACAGGCACACGGGCCTCACGCTGGACCAGCCCGACCAACCCCTTGCCGCCGCGCGGAACGATGACGTCGACATAGTCGGTCAGGGTCAGCAATTCCTGAACCGCCGCGCGGTCACGTGTCGGCACCAGTTGAATCGCATCTTCCGGCAGATTGGCGGCCTTCAGCCCTTCAACCAGGCAGGCATGAATCGCGGTCGAAGAATGAAAACTCTCGGACCCTCCGCGCAGGATAACGGCATTTCCGGATTTCAGACACAGCGCGCCTGCGTCAGCGGTGACATTCGGGCGGCTTTCATAGATCACGCCGATCACACCCAGCGGGGTGCGTACGCGCTGAATATTCAATCCAGTCGGACGGTCCCATTCGGCCAGCACTTCGCCCACCGGATCGGTCTGATCAGCCACCGCCCGCAAACCATCGACCATGCCCTGAACACGCGCCTCATCCAGCATAAGGCGGTCCATCATCGCCGGGCTAAGGCCCTTCTCGCGGCCGAACTCCAGATCCTTCCGGTTGGCTTCGATGATCTGCGCCCGATTGGCCCAAACCGCGTCGGCTGCCGCAATCAGGGCGGCATGTTTGCGTTCAGAGCTTGCAAAAGCCAGATCGCGCGATGCCGCTTTGGCACGTTTTCCAAGATCAGCCATCAGAGCCGGAATGCTGTCGAAATCTTTCATGTCGCGTGCCTTTCAGGTCGTCTTTTTCAGTATCTACAGGGCCAGATCATCCCGGTGGATCAAGGCCGCACGGCCGGGATATCCAAGGGTCGCCTCGATCTCGGACGACTTGCGCCCCTTGATCGCGTCAGCCTCCTGCGCGGTGTAACGGCTGATTCCCTGCGCCAGCCGGCGAGCTTTGGGGTCAAGGATCGCGACGGGGTCGCCGCGCCCGAAATCGCCGGTCACTTCGACAATACCTGCGGGCAACAGGCTTTTGCCATTTGCCAGCGCGTTGGCAGCCCCTTCATCGATGGTGATTTCGCCACGCGGTTTCATTGCTGAAATCCAGCGTTTGCGCGCAGCATGCGGGTCCAGCGTTGCGGTAAACCACGTCGAATTCGCTCCATCTTCCAGCGTTTTCAGAGGGTTCAGAACCGATCCTTCCGTGATCGCCATCGCACAACCGCCCGCGGTGGCCATCTTGGCGGCCAGCAGCTTTGTCTTCATTCCGCCCTTTGACAGGCCAGAGCCCGCATCGCCCGCCATGGCTTCGATCTCGGGCGTGATCATGTCGATCGTTTCGAAACGCGTGGCCGAGGCGTCCTCGTTGGGGTTGCCCGAATAGAAGCCATCGACATCTGACAGCAGGATCAACTGATCCGCCCCGACCGTTACCGCGATTTGCGCGGCCAGACGATCGTTGTCGCCATACCGGATCTCATCCGTTGCCACGGTGTCGTTTTCGTTGACGATCGGCACGACACCCAAGCCCAGCAGAGTTTCCAGGGTCGCCCGTGAATTCAGATAGCGGCGACGATCCTCGCTGTCTTCCAATGTCACCAAAACCTGAGCCGTGGTAATCCCATGAGGCGTCAATGCCTCTTCATATGCGCGCGCCAGACGAATTTGCCCGACGGCAGCGGCAGCTTGCGACTTTTCCAATGGCAATGTCGCCATGGACAGCCCCAAAACGCCGCGTCCCAGTGCAATAGATCCGGACGAGACAAGGATCACATCTGTCCCCTGCCCCTTGAGCCACGCGACATCCTGCGCCAACGAAAACAACCATTCATTGCGCAACTGGCCGGTTTCGCGATCAACCAGCAAAGCTGACCCGATTTTGACAACCAATCGGCGCGCAGAAGTCAGGGTTGCCAAGGCTGCGCCTCCTCAGCGGGTTTCTGACGAACACGATTGTCATCGATCTGGCCGCGCAACGCGCGCAGAACCTCGGTTACACCTTGATGAGCAACGCCGGACATCGTCATCACGGGGCCGCCAACGGCCTCTTCCAGTTCGGCTTTGGCCAGATCACGTTCTTCATCATCCAACGCATCAACCTTGTTCAGAACGGTGATCCGGGGTTGCTGGGCCAGTTCGCCGCCATAGGCCTCAAGCTCGTGAATAATCGTGCGGTAGTCATCGGCAACCGTTTCCGAGGTACCATCGACAAGATGCAGCAGCACGGCGCAGCGCTCGACATGACCAAGGAAGCGATCTCCGATCCCGCGCCCTTCATGGGCGCCTTCGATCAGGCCGGGGATGTCGGCCACCACGAATTCCACGTTGTCGACCCCCACGACACCCAGATTTGGGTGCAGCGTGGTAAACGGATAATCCGCGATCTTGGGCCGCGCGTTGGACGTGGCTGCAAGAAAGGTCGATTTGCCTGCATTCGGCATGCCCAGCAGTCCTACATCGGCGATCAGTTTCAGACGCAGCCAAATCGTACGGTCAATGCCTGCCTGCCCCGGATTTGCACGCCGGGGGGCCTGGTTGGTGGCCGATTTGAAGTGCAGGTTGCCGAAACCGCCATTGCCGCCCTTGGCCAGCAGAACGCGCTGGCCCACTTCGGTCAGATCGCAGATGACGGTTTCCTCGTCTTCGTCCAGAATCTCGGTGCCGACGGGCACGCGCAGGACAATGTCATCACCGTCCTTGCCGGTACGTTGCTGCCCCCTGCCCGGCTGGCCGTTCTTGGCAAAGAAATGCTGTTGATAGCGGAAGTCGATCAGGGTGTTCAGCCCGTCCACGACCTCGACCCAGACGGAACCGCCCTTACCGCCGTCCCCGCCATCAGGGCCGCCGTATTCGATGTACTTTTCGCGTCGGAAGCTGACGCAGCCGCTACCGCCGGCCCCGGACCGGATGTAGACCTTTGCAAGATCGAGAAATTTCATGGTCTGTCCCCTACTGCAAAGGCACCATCGGCCACAAGTCAGAGTTTTTTGCTGTACGTCCAGGTGGGCACATTCGCATCACGCGCTACCGAATAGCTTTCTGCATCGCCAAGATACTGGAACCCGCAATGAGTCAGGACCCGGGCCGAGGCCGGATTGTCCTGAAACACACTGGCAAACATCGTCGCGTTTTTCAGCGGGTTGGCATTTACCAGTGCTTCGACAGCCATAGAGGCAATGCCGGTATTCCAATAGATCGGCGCAACCCAATAGCCGACTTCGGACTGATTCCGATCCAGCCGTTTCAGCGTGATCAGACCAATCAGTTCCGGACCGCCGTCCTTGGTGGCATCCATGACCCAGACGTCCTCGTCCCGGTCCTCGGCCATCGAGCGCGTCACAAAGGCCTCGGTCGAGCCGGGGGCCAAAGGATGTGCGATACTGGTTGTCATACGTGCCACACGCTCATCGCCGGCATAGTGCTCGATCAGCCCCATATCCGACCGACGCAGAGGACGCAGATCGAACCGCTCGGTTTCTATGACCGGCTGATTTATTATTGTTTCAAGTTTCATGGGTGTGTTCCTCCTCCGAACAACACGAAAAGTACGGACGCAACCGTAAGGCCTGCCAATGTCCACATCAGATATTTTTCAACGGGTCGTCCTTCAACCGCGTGGGCAATTCTATCGCCCGCAAAAGTCCAGATCGGATGAAGGATCACCTGGCAAAACAACAAACACAGAGCAATCGTAACCGTCGCTTCGAAACTGGGGGTGCCCGCAGCCACGAACCCGGTGAACCCGGCAATGATCATGGCCCAGGCCTTGGGGTTGAGCGGATGAACAATCAGCCCGGCCAGAAAGCCGGGGGCGTTCCCCTCAGCCTGCTGTCGCGACAACCGCGTGTTGGCAATCTTCCACGCCAGCCAAAAAATATAGGCCGCTGACGCGTATTTAAGTACCGCAAACACCGCGGGCGCCTGATCCGCGAGATGCAGCAACCCAAAACCGACCGGCCAAATGATCAACTGCTTCCCAAGGATAACACCCCCGACAAAAGGCAACGCGGCGCGAAAGCCAAAACGCGCACCAGTACCCAGCAGGACCATGTTGGCCGGTCCCGGCGTGCCGACCTGGCTGGCGGCAAAAATCAGGAAACTGGTGGTTGCGACTGTCATCGGTTTGTTTGATCACGACTGCGTTAAAACGAAAAAGGGACCGGCACTTTGTGCCGGTCCCCCATGAATTTTTCTTAAACCTTCTGGGTTTCGGCTTACTCTGCGGCCTCCGCCACTGGCAGGACCGAAATGAAGGTGCGGTTTTTCAGTCCCTTGTGGAACTTCACGGCGCCATCGGTGGTTGCAAAGATGGTGTGATCCTTGCCCATACCGACGCCTTCGCCCGGCCAGAACTTGGTGCCGCGCTGACGCACGATGATGTTGCCTGCGATGGCAGCTTGGCCACCATACAGTTTCACGCCAAGGCGACGACCCGCTGAGTCGCGGCCGTTACGGGAGGAACCGCCAGCTTTTTTATGTGCCATTCTCTCTCTCCTTAGCCTTTGGCCAGCTCTTTGGCCTGCTCAACCCATTCGGGTTTCACTTTGACCGTTTCGATAGCAGCAATCTGCTCGTCCGACAAGGCGGCCAGAGCGGCAAAGCTCTCGATTCCGGCTTCGGCAAGCTTCTTGGCAGCGGCAGGGCCGACGCCGTTCAGCTTGGTCAGATCGTCCGCAGCAGCAGCGGCAGGTGCCTCTGCCTTGGCTTCGGCTTTCTTGGCAGGCTTTGCAGCAGGTGCCGCTTCGCCAGCCGGAGCCGAACCGGTTGCAGCCTTGATGCCCGACTTGTCAGCGCCCGACGACAGGATGTCGGTGATTTTGACCAGTGTCAGCTTCTGACGGTGGCCAACGGTACGCTTCGAGCTGTGCTTACGACGACGCTTGACGAACTTGATGACCTTGTCACCTTTGATCTGTTCGATCACTTCGGCCTGAACGCCTGCGCCTTCGATGAACGGTGCGCCAACGACCGGAGCGTCGCCACCCAGCATCAGAACATCGTTGAATTGAACTTTTTCACCTGCGTCGGCAGCCAGCTTTTCAACGCGGAGGATATCACCCGCCTGAACCTTGTACTGCTTGCCGCCAGTCTTGAGGACCGCAAACATGCGTCTTTCCTTTGTCTAACCGCGTTCTGTGGTCCCCTTACGGGAGTTTCCGGCTCCAAGACACTTGAAAGCCACCTCGAACAGCGCGCCCTTTTCGGGCTGTGTGAATGACCATCAGGACATCCCAAGGGTCAAATAATAACGATACCCGGCGCGGAATACCGGCCGGGATGCGCGCTTATCCATGGATCGCCGGGAAAAGTCAACACCAAAGCGTCGTCAGAGATCAGACGCCCTGAGCGTCTGTGCGATCGCCCGTCCCAACCGGAAAGATATATCGTTGAACATGCGGTCAAAGCCGTCGAACAGCGCCTCATTCAGGGCGCGCCCGGTTTCGGTTCTGGAAAACGCAATATTCTCGCGCATCTGGGTCTCGTCCAGAGGCCGATAGGCCATCAGAAGAAAAGAATAAAGCCACGCCTCGGTTTCAGCTGCGCGGCTCTCTTTCTGTGACAGAAGTTCGGCCAGCAATTCCTGATCGTCGCCTTGCGCGTCGATATCAAGACCCTGAAAGAAGCTGTAATCTGAACTCAGCGACCCCTGAACGTTCTTTTCGACAAGGTCATTGGCCTGGATGTACTCATCGACCAACTCGAACCGAGTCGAGTCGCGTTCAACGGACTCATAAGATTCTCGGGCCATGTCCTCGATGGCCTGGTCCGACATCGCCTGCCGGGCCGAGTTTTCCAGCGACACGATCGTCTGACCAAGGTCGCTTTCGAAAAACAGGATCGCCTGATCGAGCTGCGCAACTGAAAGACCTGCCTCAAAGGCATCCGTCAGGAATTGCTGCATCCAGACCGGGTCGTAGATATCTTTGACCTGCGCTTCAAAATATGCGCCGCCGGTATTGTCCAACAGCGTTTCGTCAAGTTCCTCGCGGTGCCCCTGCCCTTCCTGTACGAGAATTTCCATCACATGCGAAAGGTGCATGGCCTGCGCCAGCCGGTCGACCCTTTGATCGGCCAGCAATTGAGCGCCCCACAGAACAAACGCAATCGTCAGAAAAACGCGGTGCATCAAATATCCTGTGCGGGATGCAGCTCGGCCATTCGGGCCGCAAGAACTTCGAACCGCATGGCCATGATCTCGTATTGGATCGCGTTCAGCAATTCATACACTTCCTGCATCAGGGGTTGTTCCAGCGCCTCGACATACGAGTCGACATCCGCATCGGAAAAGTCCTGATAGGTATAAGCTGCGCCCGCAAGGCTGGACAGTTGCAGCGACTGGCGCATACCGGCTTCGTTCCGCTTCATCAGCGCACGCAATTCATCGGCATCCAGTTGCAGTTCGATGACACCTGATGCGCTGGCTGCCAGAAGAAAACGCACCTGAATTTCTTGCAGGGCCCGCACCGCGGTACCGGTCGAATCGATCGCGTTGTTCATGCGCTTGAAACTTTCGACCCGTTGCGATCCGTCCTTGATCAGGTCTGAAATGATTTTTTGACCTTCCAACTGCTTGGCTTCATCGTCCTCAAGCATATGCGAGGCGTTTTCGGCCTCGACCAGGCGCTGACCCAGGTCGGATGCATAAAAGTCTACCGCGTGCGTCAGCGCCTCATCACTCAGGGTTTGTTCCAGGATGGAAACCGCAGTCTCGTGCATGGCCCCAACATCAAAAACTTCGTCCGCCAGGCGGGCCCAGTCCGAGCCAAATCCCTCAGGGTCGATCCCCAGCATCTGTGGGGCGGACCTCGAGCTCAGCGCGATGCTGTCCAGGGCGACGTCAAACCCGGTTGTGGTCAGAAAGGCCTCTATCCGATCGCGGCTGGCGGCGGAAAGTTCCAAAGGGATCAGAACAAGCGCAAAGAGCGGGGCCAGAAACCAAAAGGCAGAGCGGCGTAGAAACTGTGTCATACCTATCAGACTAGGAGTTTTGCGCTGGCAGGCAACGGAAAATCCCCGGTTTCGCAAAATCCCGAATTTTCTGCTTGCACCCCTGCCCGTTCCTCACTAAATCCCCCCCTCACAGACCCCCGCGGAGAGGTGCCGGAGTGGTCGAACGGGGCGGTCTCGAAAACCGTTGTGGGTGCAAGCCCACCCAGGGTTCGAATCCCTGTCTCTCCGCCACTTTTCCAATGCTGGCTCAATGCTGCCTTTTGGGTTCACGATAAACGCCTGAAAATTGGTTGCGCCTGCGGTCCTTTCCCGGCGGATCGCTGCCAAAACAGGGCGCGTCACCTTTGTGCAGGCGTGTTCTTGCCGCGTTTCCAGGGGCAATGAGCATAGCCCGGCTTATACTCTATTCTGCTGAGAATTATTGGGAATTCCCCTTTGTACCTGAGTTATTTTTGGCGCATCCCGGCGACACATTTTCCAAAGGAGACACACATGTCGCGTACTCTCATTCTTGCCATCGTCATCGCCGCAATTGGCGCTGGCGGGTATTTCTATCTGAATCAACCCGAACCCACACCCGCTGAGCGTTTGGAAACGGCGGCAGAAGAAGCCGCCGAAGCGGTGACAGACGCGGCTTCATCCGCACAGGACGCTGCCTCTGACGCTGTTGATGCCGCGACCGAACAAGCCGCCGAAGCAGCTTCGTCGTTGGCGGATCAGGCAAGCGAAGCGGCGTCATCGGTTGCGGATCAGGCCTCTGACACCGCCCAGGAGGCCAGCGATCAGGTGGCCGCGCTGGCCGGTCAGGGGCAGGAGTTGCTGAACTCATGGATTCAGGAAGGCAAGCTGGACCCGACCAACTTCGACTATGATGGCATTATGGCATCCCTTCAGGACAGCACTCTGGCCACCGATCTGAAGGATCAGGCGATCAAGACTGTGAATGATATCAGGGACTCGCCTGAAACGATTGTTCAGAAAATTCAGGAACTGACCAACCTGCTGACCCAACAGTAGAGTTTTGAAGGCCGATCCACGGGTCGGCCTTTGCCCCAGAGCGCATCTGCGCTGCCCCTACGTTAGGGCGTCGTTGAATTGACCTCCTTCGCGGCTTTTGATTGGCTGTGCCTGACAAACAGCCTGCACCTTGCCCGTACTATCGGGGGCTTTCCAGATATGGTGCGCGCTGTGCTTTAGCCATTTCAAGGATGACCCGATGACCGACCTGCCCCAGACTATGTTCGCCGCAATCCTGAAGCATGACGGGTATTCCGGCACGGCCACCGGACCGGCCATTGAAAACGCCGCCGACTGGTTGGAAGAAGCCGAAGTTCCCACGCCGGAACCCGGCCCGGGTCAGGTGCTGATCCGGTTGCGCGCGGCTTCGGTCAATCCGTCAGATCTGCATTTCATCAAGGGTGAATACGGGCAGCCGAGGGTCAAGGGATCCCCCGCCGGCTTTGAAGGATGCGGAGACGTCGTGGCCGCCGGCAAGGGCGCCGAAGCCCTGCAAGGGCAACGCGTCGCGTTTGTTGCCGCCGGATCGGGGGCCTGGGCGGAATATGTCGTTACGCAGATGCAGATGTGCATCCCGCTGCGCCCTGATATCTCGGACGATGATGGGGCTGCTCAGATCGTCAATCCAATGACGGCGATGGCCATGGTGGATATGGCCAAGGCTGATGGCGATGCCTTTGTCGTATCAGCCGCGACCAGCCAATTGGGCAAGCTGATGTGCAGCCTTGGCCGCGACCTGGGGTTGAAGCCGATCGCTTTGGTGCGCCGGGCCGAGACGACAGGGATGTTGAAAGACATTGGCGCGGCCGAAGTGCTGGTGACAACCGATGAAGACGTTGTCGCCAAGTTTGCGGATCTGAGCGCGCAGCTGAAACCGCGCGTGTTTCTGGATGCCGTGACGGACCGGTTGTCTGAACAACTGTTCTGCGCCATGCCCAACCGGGCGCGCTGGATCAGTTATGGCAAGCTGTCTACCGAGGCGCCGACGCTGACGCAGACCGGTCAACTGATCTTCATGAGCAAGCGGATCGAAGGCTTCTGGCTGACAAACTGGATGATGTCGACCCCGCCCGCCGATCAGATGCGCGTCGTGGCCGAGGTTCAGGCCCGGTTTGCCGACGGGCGCTGGAAAACGGATGTTTCGGAACATCTTAGGCTGAAAAATCTTGTGCCAAATCTGGCGGATGCGCTGAAAAAGAGTGACGGCAAGGTGATTATCACGCCATAGTAGAACAAACCCGCGTCACCGCAGGATACGCGCGGGCAGAACGCGACACCGGCAAACCGGTCGAGGGAGGACAGTTTGGATAACGCACAGCTGCTGATCAGCGGACTGGCAAACGGGTGTGTCTATGGCCTGATCGCGCTTGGCTTTGTTCTGATCTACAAGGCGACCGAAGCGGTAAATTTCGCGCAGGGCGATTTCATGATGCTGGGGGCCTTTGTCACCATCGGCCTGACCAATACCGAGTACATGGGTCTGCCGTTCTGGCTGGCCCTGCCGATATCACTGGGGATCATGGGGGCATTGGGATATCTTCTGGATCGCCTGATCATCCGTCGCCTGTTTGGCGAAAGTCAGACAGCCGTTGTTATCCTGACCATCGCCCTGGGCTTTGTGATCCGTTTCGTGGCCGGATTGATCTGGGGGCACGAACCGCAAACACTGCAAAACCCGCTGGCGGGGAAAGATCTGCGCTTTGGCGGCCTTGTGCTGGGGCTGGAGGATGTCGCCGTGATCGTCGTGACCATCCTGCTGACATGGGGCCTTTACGCCTTTTTCAAACGCTCCAAACTTGGGCTGGCGATGCAGGGGGCGTCGCAAAACCAGCTGGCAGCGTATTACATGGGCGTACCTGTCAAGCGGGTTCAGGGGTTCATCTGGGCGCTGGCCGGTGTCGTTGCGGGGATTGCGGGCATTCTGTTCGCCGCCAAGGGCGCGGTGGATCCGACAACCGGATTGCTGGGCATCAAGGCATTTGCCGCCGCCGTTATCGGAGGTTTCGGAAGCCTGCCCGGTGCGTTGGCCGGTGGACTTATCGTCGGCGTGATCGAACCTTTTGCCAGCCGCTATATCGCGGCGGGTTACAGCCAGATCGCGCCATACGCCCTGCTGCTTGCCGTGCTGATCTTTCGCCCCAACGGGTTGTTCAGTCAGGTTCGGGTCAAAAAGGTCTGAGCCATGCGGATCGTCTTCAAAACCGACTACATGCAGGATATCCGCCCGTGGAAAGACCGCTATCAGCTTGTCCTGTATCTGATCCTTCTGACGGTTGTTGCCGTAGCCCCCTGGTGGCTTGACGAGTTCTATCTGGGTGAACTGACCAACGTCCTGATCTGGGCCATTGCCGGGTTGGGCCTGATGATCCTGACCGGGCATACAGGGCAAGTCAGTCTGGGCCACGCGGCCTTTCTGGCCTTTGGCTGCTATGCCAACGTCGCCCTGATAGAAGCCGGGGTGCCCTTTCTGGTTGCTTTCCCGCTGGCGGGCATTCTGACCGGGATAGCGGGCGTGACGGTCGCGATCCCTGCCCTGCGCCTGCATGGCATCTATCTGGCCATCTTCACCATGGCGCTTTCGATCCTGATGGACGACATCATCGTTCTGTCCGAACCCATCACCGGCGGTGTTGCGGGCAAGTATGTCGGCGGGGTCGAAATCTTCGGCCATCTGGTAGACCGCTGGGGAACGCCCGATCAGTTCTTCTGGCTGGTCCTGACCGTCGCCGTTCTGGTCACACTGGGATATATCAACCTGCTGCGCGCGCCTTTGGGCCGCAGCTTCATCGCTGTGCGCGACTCTGAGGTTTCGGCCCAGGCGATGGGAATCGATATCGCGCGGACAAAGATGATCTCTTTCGCCTTGTCCTGCGCGGTGACGGGCTGGGCCGGGGCGCTGATGGGGTTGTTCGCCGGAGCGTTCAACAACGAAACCTTCAGTGTTCTGATCTCGATCCAATTGTTGATGATGATCGTGATCGGTGGGCTTGGGTCGATCCACGGCGCGTTTCTGGGCGCGATCGTGATCGGGTTCCTGCCGCAGTTTCTGTCGATCTCAAAAGAATATGCCGGCGCTCTGTTCGGTGGCAGTACGGTGGCCATTCCGGGATTGGAGTTCGGCATCTTCGGCATGATCCTGATTGCCTTCATCCTGTTCGAACCCATGGGCATCTATGGCCGCTGGCTGAAAATCCGCACCTGGTTCGAGCTGTTCCCCTTCTATCGAAAGGACATGTTCAAACGGCAGAAGTCTTATCTCAAGACGGAGCGTCTGAGATGAGCTTGCTGGAGTTCGAAAATGTCACCCTCAAGTTCGGCGGCCTGACGGCGGTGGATGACCTGTCATTCGATGTTCGGGAAGGTGAGGTTTTCGCCATCGTCGGTCCAAACGGTGCGGGCAAGTCCACTGTTTTCAACCTGATTTCCCGGTTCTACGATCCCGTTGACGGGGCGATCCGGTTTGACGGGCATGATCTGCTTCAGGTCAAATCGTCCGGCGTCGCCGCCTATGGCGTGGCGCGGACCTTTCAGAACATCGAGCTGTTCGAACACGCCACCGTTCTGCAAAACCTGCTGGTCGGGCGGCACCGCCACCGCAGGACAAACCTGATTTCCGAGATTCTGTTCACCCCGTCCGCAAAGCAACAGGAACTGGAAAACCGCGAGAAAGTGGAACGGATCATCGACTTTCTCGACCTGCAAGCCTATCGCGACAAGATGATATCCGGGCTGCCCTACGGCGTACGCAAAGTGGTTGAAGTTGCTCGCGCTTTGGCAACCGACCCCAAATTGCTGCTACTGGATGAGCCGGCCTCGGGGTTGTCCGTCGAAGAGACAACGGACATGCGTTGGTGGATCGATGATATCCGACGGCAGATGGGCATCACCGTTTTGATGGTAGAACATGACATGGGCCTGGTCTCGGGCGTGTCAGACCGGGTTCTGGCCATGGCAGATGGTGCCAAACTGGCGCTTGGAACCCCGGCCGAAGTTCAATCGCACCCGGCGGTGATCGAAGCTTATCTGGGGAAAGCCTCATGAGCGCGCCAATCCTGAAAATCCGAAATGTCGAAAGCTTCTACGGCCCGATAATGGCCATTCGTGGCGTTTCTCTGGATGTTCACGAAGGTGCGATTGTCTCGATCCTTGGCGCAAACGGTGCCGGCAAGACGACGTTGATGAAAACCGTCTCGGGTGTGATGGACCCGGAAAAAGGCACGATCACCTTTGATGGAGACGACATTCAGGGGGCCGAGCCGCATACCGTCGTCCAGCGCGGGATTGTGCATGTGCCCGAAGGGCGCGAGGTGTTTCCCCTGCTCACCGTCGATGAAAACCTGAGCCTCGGCGCGTATACGCGATCGGACAAGGCGCAGATCGACCAGGATCGCGAGCTGGTTTTCAGTTACTTTCCCGTTCTGAAAGATCGCCGCACGCAAGAGGCCGGCACCCTGTCAGGTGGGCAGCAACAGATGCTGGCAATCGGACGTGGGCTGATGGCCCGCCCCCGCATCATGCTGCTGGATGAACCGTCACTGGGTCTGTCACCGCTTTTGGTGCAGGAAATATTCGCCATTCTGAAACGTCTGAACGAAGAACAGCATATGACAATGCTGCTGGTCGAACAGAACGCCAATGCTGCATTGGAACTGGCGCATCATGGTTACGTGATGGAGGTTGGACGCATCGTCATGGACGGCGCTGCGGATACGTTGCTGAAGTCCGAGGACATCCAGAACTTCTATCTAGGCGTGCGGGAAGAAGGCGCGCGCGAAAACCGCCGTTGGAAGCGCAAGAAGACGTGGAGGTAAGCAAGATGGATGCGACGCCCCTCGCCCCGCAGATCAGGATCAACGGCATTGAGCTTAATGCAACACCCGGACAACGCCCGTTGCGCGTGGATGGGTGCACCACCATCAGTGCGCTGTTTCAAAGCCGTTGTGCGGAAATGGGGGATCGAACGGCCCATCGTGAAAAGGACTTGGGCATCTGGAAGTCATATTCCTGGGCCGACTACTGGCAGCACGCCAAATGGATCGGGCTTGCCCTGCGAAAGCTGGGTTTGAAGCGCGGAGACGTTGTTTCGATCCTGTCCGAGGACCGCAAGGAATGGATGTGGTTCGACATGGGCATTCAGTGCGTCGGGGGCATTTCTTCTGGCGTCTACACCACGGATTCCGCCAATCAGCTGCAATATCTGGTCAACGACAGTGGCAGCAAGTTCCTGATCGTCGAGGACGAAGAGCATCTGGACAAGTTTCTGGAAGTCGAAAATCAAGTTCCGGATCTGGTCAAGGTGATCATTCTGGAGGGCGAGGGCTTGCATGACCTGACCCATCCACGCTGCATGATGGTCGACGATCTTTACGCTTTGGGCCAGCAGGCCGAACAGGAAGATCCGGAACGGTTCGAAGCCGAAATCGCACAGGCCAAACCTCAGGACACAGCTTTGCTCGTTTACACATCCGGCACCACCGGCCAACCCAAGGGTGCGATGTTGAGCCATGAAAACATCCTGGCCGGCATCGAGGCCGGTGCCTGGTCACTGCCAACACAGGCCAGTGACGAACAGCTGTGTTTTCTGCCGCTCTGCCACATTCTGGAACGCGACGTGTCTGTCTATTACCCTCTGGCCGCCCGCTGCACCGTGAATTTCGCGGAAAGCCCCGAGACGGTGTTTGCAAATCTGCAAGAGGTCTCGCCCTCGACCTTCACGGCAGTGCCGAGAGTTTGGGAAAAGATCCATGCGCAGGTGCAAATCCTGGCGCAGGATGCAACGGCGCTGGGTCGAATGGCATACGGTCTTGCCCTGAAGGCCGGCGCGCGCCGGGCCGAATACGTGAGTTCGGGAAAACCCGTTCCCGCCGCCATCGCGGCCCGGTTCTGGTTCTGGGATCAGTTGGTTCTGAAGAATTTGCGTCGGATGCTGGGCTTGGACAAGCTGCGCCGGGGTGGCACGGGTGCCGCGCCTATCTCGGCGGATTTGTTGAAATGGTACTGGGCCATCGGAGTGCCGATCGTCGAGGGCTTCGGCATGACCGAAACGTCCGGCCTTGCCACACTCAACACCGTGGAAAGCAACAAGATCGGAACCATCGGCAAGGTCGTCCCGGGGTGCGATATCCGTATCTCGGACGAAGGTGAAATTCAGCTCAAGGGCATGAACATCTTTCAGGGCTATTGGCGCAACAACGCCAAGACGGCGGAAAGCTTTACCGCCGACGGCTGGCTGCGCACCGGCGATATGGGGCATATCGACGAGGACGGTTTTGTCACCATCACCGGCAGGTTGAAAGACATCATCATCACCGCCGGCGGCAAGAACATCACCCCGGCCGAAATCGAAAGCCGGCTGAAGTTCAGCCATTACATCTCGGACGCGGTGATCATCGGCGACCGGCGCAAATACCTCACGGCGCTGATCATGATCGATCAGGAAAATGTCGAGAAATATGCGCAGGACCAGAAAATCCCGTTCTCGAACTTTGCTTCGCTCTGCGCCGCGGCCGAGGTGCGCGAACTGATCGGCGCCGAAGTGGCCGCGGTGAACAAGGAATTCGCACGGGTCGAACAGATCAAGGGTTTTCGCCTGATCGACGTTCTGCTGACCGCCGAGGATGACGAGCTTACCGCCACGATGAAGCTGAAACGCGGCCTGGTCGAAAAGAAACACGGACATCTGATTGAAGACATGTACACTTAGCCAAAGAATTTTCGGGAGGAGAAAGATGAAGAAGTCACTCAAATGGCTGGCCGCAGCCACGGCGTTGACCGCCTCGGCAAGCATCGGTTCGGCTCAGACACAGGGCGTTACGGACGAAGAGATAGTCATTGGGTCCGTCAACGACCTGAGCGGCATCTTTGCCGCAGTGGGTGTTCCGGCAACCAAAGGTGCCAACGTGGTATTCGACCGCGTGAACGAAGCCGGTGGCATACACGGGCGCAAAATCCGCTATGTGGTCGAGGACAACGGCTATCAGATGCCGCGTGCGATGCAGGGCTACAACAAGCTGCTGAACCGCGACAAGGTGTTCGCCATGCTGCAATCGCTTGGCACGCCGATGAACATGGCCGGGTTCAAGCTGTTGGATCCCAAGGGTATTCCCAACGTTGCACCTCTGACCGCCGCGCGTCAGATGTTGCAGGAGCCGATGCGGAACAAGTTCACGTCTTTCTCGACCTACTATGATCAGGCGCGTGTCGGTGTGAAATATCTGGCCGGCGAATTTGGATCAAAGACGGTCTGCACCATGTATCTGCCAACAGATTTCGGTGAAGAAATTCTTGAAGGCAGCAAGGCCGGCGCCGAAGAGGCCGGGATCGGTTTTGGATCTGAAACGACCCACAAGCCGGATGAGACGGATTTTGTCGGATCTCTCAGCAAGCTCAAGGAAGAAGGCTGCGATATCGTCACCATGGCGCTTGGGGTGCGTCAGGCGATCACCGTAGTTGGCACCGCCAAGAAGATGGGCCTGACGGACATGAAGTTCCTCGGCACTTCGGCCAGTTTCCTGACTGTCGTGGCACAGGTTCCCGGAGGGGTGACTGACGGGTTCTATGCGGCAGCCTCGTGGCAGGATCTGTGGGCGCGTGCAGATCAACCTGCCCCGGCGGCGTTTATCGAAGAATACAAGGCCGCCACGGGCGAAGACCCGGTTGGATTCGCCATGTTGGGCTATTCCGCCGCCGAAATGATGGTTAAAGCGCTTGAGGCCGCGGGCCCTGACCTGACGCATGACAGCTTTATCGAGGCGATGGAGTCACTGGACTATCAGGATGATCTGGTCGGCAACCATATTTCCTATGGCCCGGACGATCACCAGGGGGCGGATACGGTTTTCGTCAACGTGGTTGAAAACGGCGCGTGGAAGCTGGTTTACGAAGAATAAGATTTCCCGCAAAAACAATGCAAAAGGGCTCGCAATTGCGAGCCCTTTCTTTGTTGGGTTTTCCCGGCGAATTAACGCTTGGAGAACTGGAACGAACGGCGGGCTTTGCGCTTACCGAATTTCTTACGTTCCACAACGCGGCTGTCGCGGGTCAGGAAGCCAGCGGCTTTCAGGGCGCCGCGCAGGTTGGGATCGTACAGTTGCAGCGCTTTCGAGATGCCGTGCTTGACCGCACCGGCCTGACCGGTCAGGCCACCACCTTTGACGGTGGCGACAACGTCGAACTCGCCTTCGACACCAGCAACCTGGAACGGCTGGCGCAGGATCAGTTGCAGAACGGGACGTGCGAAATAGACGTCCTGATCCTTGCCGTTCACGGTGACCTTGCCGGAACCCGGCTTGATCCAGACGCGGGCAACAGCGTCTTTACGCTTGCCGGTGGCGTAGGAACGGCCCAGCTCGTCACGTACGGGTTCACGCACGATGACTTCTTCGGCCACGGTTTCAACGCCTGCGACGGCGCTCAGCTCTTCGAGAGTATTGATCTGATCAGCCATCGGTCATTAGCTCCGGGTGTTTTTCTTGTTCATGGACTTGACGTCCAGAACTTCGGGCGCTTGCGCCTCGTGGGGATGCTCGGCACCGGCATAAACGCGCAGGTTGGTCATCTGCTTGCGCGACAGGCGGTTGCCCGGCAGCATGCGCTTGACCGCTTGGGTCACGACGCGTTCGGGATGTGCACCTTCCAGAATCTGCTGTTTGGTGCGCGACTTGATGCCGCCCGGGTGGCCAGTGTGCCAGTAGAAGTTCTCTTCGCGCTTCTTGCCGGTCATCTGGATCTTGTCAGCGTTGATCACGATGACGTTGTCGCCCATGTCCATGTTCGGGGTGAACGACGCTTTGTGCTTGCCACGCAGACGCATGGCGACGATCGAGGCAAGACGGCCCAGAACAACGCCCTCGGCGTCGATCAGGATCCATTTCTTGTCGATGTCTGCAGGTGTTGCAGAGAAGGTTTTCATGGCAGGATAGTCCTGTTTGATGTGAAAGACCGCCCCAAGCGAGGCGGCCCGAATTCGATGGATGCGTATCTAGACACCCACGATTGCCACGTCAAGCGACCCAATGCTAATTAAATAGATTTAAAACAATAACTTACAAAATAGGTATTATTTTACCCCATATTTCTGATGTGGAATTCTCCCAAATTCAACACTCTGATACACTAGATAGGAATTGATCGCGTCCAGCCACGGAGAGTTGCATGCAGGATTTGATGTACACAATTGAAAGTTACGGTGCCGCCTGGCAGGAAAAGTCCTCAGGAAAACGGATTGAGTTCTTGGCGCATTGTTTTGCGGAAAACGGTCGATATGTGGATCCAACAGCTGATGTTTCGGGGCGTGAGCGTTTGAATGCTCATATTGGAGAGATTCTTGAAAGCTCGAATGGGCGCGTTGAAATCACCAGCAGTCCGGTTTCGCACCACGATGTCGTTCACTTCACTTGGCATATGGTGGCGCCCGACGGCGCAATCATGGTGGCCGGGCATGATTTCATTCGATTGGACGAAGATGGAAAGATCGCTCATCTGGCCGGATTTTTTGGCGATCCGCCCCCGCTGACCTGAATGCTAGACGCTGATCTGTTCCGGTGGATTGTCCAGCAACGCGCGCAGCCTCAGCATTGCGTCTTCGAACCGTTCCAAAGAAACGTGACCATTCATGGCGATGCGTACTGCATTCGGCGCGCGCCCATCGCGCAGGGCAAATTCATCCGCTGATCTGAGTTGAATGCCTTCTCGTTCGGCCGCGCGGCTGAACGCGGCAGAGCGCCACCCCGATGGCAGGTTCAGCCAGACAAAAGGCACGTCAGGAGCCCAGTTCAGATCGAACCCCCCCAGCGCATTGACGGCAATCCGGACATAGTCACCCATCCGCTTGCGCACATCCTGGGCAATTTGGCGGGTACGCGGGTCCGACAGCAGCAACCGCGTGAGTTCGGCCAGGGGTTGAGCCAAGCCAAAATACCCATATTCGGCAGATCGACGCAGATCGACACTGCGATCCTTTGGAGCAATGGCGAAACCCACGCGCAGCGCCGGTGTGAGTATCTTTGAAATGGACGACACGTGCCACCCTCGCTCGGGTGCAAGGGCGCGAAAGCTGGGTTCTTTGGCGTCCCCCATTCGATAGCAATCATCCTCAACGATCTGGACATCAAATTTCCGTGCGATCTCAACGATTTCTTTGCGTCTTTCCAAAGGCGTGTGTGTTGCGGTCGGGTTTTGAACTTCGGGTGACACGCATACCGCCTGCGCCGGGGTTTGGCGCAGAACATGTTCCATTGCTTCGGGATCGATACCCCATTTGTCCATCCGAATTCCGACCACCTCGGCGCGCATCAACTCTCCGGCACGACGAAAACCGGCGTAAGACAGGTCTTCAACCAAAACGACCGGCTTGGGCCCTTGCAGGATGGTTTGAAACACCAAGCATAGCCCATTCTGCCCCCCATGGGTCAGGACAATGTCATCATCGTTCAGTGGCCCCAGCGGAAGATCCGACAGCCAGTCAACCACAGCCTGTCGCATGGGCTGGTACGCATCGCGTGTGGGGTAGTTCATGAATAATGCGGGATCGGATTGAGAGACTTTCTGCAAGCACTCGCGGATCAAGGACACCTGCCCCATATCCACCAGCCTGGGGCTGAACAGGCTGACATGGTGGGTGTTCTGCGCCTCGGCCAGATGAAGCTGCCGGGACCAGACATCATCCAGAATCGGAGATTTTGGCGGGGCTACGAATGTACCACGTCCGACCTCGGCTTGTAGCAACCCCTCATCGGTGAGAATCGTATAGGCGCGCGCGACAGTGCCGGGTGTAATTTGCAATCGATACGCTAGCTCCCGCACCGGTGGCAGTTTGGTGCCGATATCCAAAGTTTTGTTATCAATAGCTTTTCGTATTGTGTCGGCAACCAAAGTATACTTTGGCCCCTTGGACTTTGGCAGCGCGCTTGGCCAAATTGTATCCATTACAATTCTTCCTTTGCCTTAGACACAATTTCAAATGTATCAAACTTATGTACCAAGCAATACTGTTTTGTGTCAATACAATTTGAAAGGAATTCCGAGATGACACGCACAATGCACACCCCCGCCCTTCTGCTGCTGAACGACAGCCCACGGCTGCCTCTGCTCGCTGCTCTGGCCGTGCGGTTTGCGGCGGCGGTCACTCAATGGGAACGCCGCCGCCGCAGTCGCGTCAATCTGAGCTATCTGGATGACCGTCTGCTTCAGGACGTCGGGCTGACCCGCCATCAGGCTGGCCGGGAAACAAAGCGCTTTTTCTGGCAGCCCTGACTGATCCCCAGTCCCAATTTATTGGGACCTCTTCCTGGGCCGGGGCCTGTCCCCGGCCTTTTTTATCCGAAATTCGCGGCAGCAGACCCTGCCGGCGGCAGGGAATAGGTCATCGTTGCCCGCGCAACCGGAAGATCACTGCCTTCCGAGTACAAAAGCACATCCCCAACGGCCAGTGTTCTTCCCAGCTTCAACAGACGACAGGCCGCAATCATATCGGCGCCACCATCCGGTTTGCGCAGGAAATCAAAAGAACTGTTGGTGGTGACGGCCAATGACTGACGCCCTTTTCGTGCCAGAACCATCGCATAGACACTGACATCGGCAAGCCCGAACATCGACGGGCCTGACACCGTGCCTCCGGGGCGCAGGTGTTGGTCCTGAACCACAAGGCGCATGGTGATCGTGTCTTCGGTCAAGTCTTCGACAACGAAATCCTTGTGTACCTGAGGGAACACCTCTTTGAGGTATTGTGACAGTTCGTCCCGGTTCATTTCCAAAGCCATACTTCCCCTCCTGCTCTTGCCGACCTAGAGTTGGCCCAACTTGGGATCGGAGGGCAAGATGACAATTCTGGAACGTAACGACACTGGCGCGGTTGCAAGGCTTACGATGAACGCGCCGGACCGGCTGAACGCATTGAGTGACGAGATGCTGGCTGCGCTGCAAGCCGAGCTTGATGCACTGCGCGACGACAGCGCGATCCGGGCCGTGGTCCTGTCGGGGGCAGGAAAGGCGTTTTGTGCCGGGCATGATTTGAAACAGATGACCGCCGGACGCCAGTCGGAAGATGGCGGCAAGGCCTACTTTCAAGATCTCTTTTCCCGTTGCGCCCGGATGATGATGTCGATCCAATCCCTGCCGCAACCCGTTATCGCGCAAGTCCATGGCATTGCGACCGCCGCCGGGTGTCAGCTGGTTGCAACCTGCGACATGGCGGTGGCCGCCGAAGGTACACGGTTTGGCGTCAACGGGGTCAATATCGGCCTGTTCTGTTCCACGCCGATGGTGGCTCTCAGCCGCAACATCCCCAGAAAGCAGGCTTTTGAAATGCTGACCACCGGCGAGTTCATTTCAGCGGAACGCGCCGCTGATCTGGGCCTGGTAAACCGTGTCGTTCCTGAAGAGGCGCTGGAACAAGAAGCCAACGGGCTGGCGGAACTGGTCGCATCCAAGCTTGGCGTGGCCGTGAAGATCGGCAAGGAAGCGTTCTATCAACAGCTGCAAATGCCTTTGGATCAGGCTTATGCCTATACCGGAGACGCAATGGCGCAGAATATGTTGTACCGCGATACAGAAGAAGGCATTTCCGCCTTTATTGAAAAGCGCCCCCCGAATTGGACCCAATGACGCAATTGTTTTGAACATTTTTTGCCACTGTTTTCATTTTAGCACTTTCCAAAAGGGCAACTCTGTGGCAAAGCTGGGTCGAGGCTAAGGCCTCAGTACACTTTTGGGTCGCCGTGGGCGGAAGGTCCCTCCAGCTGGTCTCTCTCACCAGCGCTGACATTCCCGCAGCGGCGACCCCAAGACCCCTCCACCAGATCGGTCACAAAAAATACGGCAGTTGCGCCTGTCTGTGCGGTGCCCTATGTGGCTGCACATGACACAAGTTTTGCATATCGTGGGCGGTGGAATGGCCGGGTCCGAAGCGGCCTGGCAAGCCGCTGAAATGGGCGTTGACGTGATCATTCATGAAATGCGTCCCACCGTTGGCACCTTCGCACATCAGACAGGAAACCTGGCGGAAATGGTGTGTTCAAACTCATTCCGATCGGATGACGATGAACAGAATGCCGTCGGTCTGCTGCATTGGGAAATGCGGGCAGCCAATGGGTTGATCATGACCACAGCCCATGAACATCGCCTGCCGGCCGGTGGTGCGCTCGCCGTGGATCGCGATCCCTTTGCCGAAGATGTCACCGCAAAACTCCGCGCACATCCGCGTGTGACGGTAACAGACGAAGAAGTGACCACCCTTCCCGATGATGGGCAGTGGATCTTCGCGACCGGTCCGTTGACCTCACCTGCACTGGGGGAAGCCATCCGGGCGGAAACGGGATCGGACGCGCTGGCGTTTTTCGATGCGATCGCGCCCATTGTCTACGCCGACAGCATCGACATGAGCAAAGCGTGGATGCAATCCCGGTACGACAAAGGCGAGACCGAGGAAGAGCGCACGGCTTACCTGAACTGCCCGATGGACCGTGATCAATACGAGGCTTTCATCGACGCCCTTCTGGCTGCGGACAAAACCGAGTTTCACGAAGGTGAGACCGCAGGCTATTTTGATGGCTGTCTTCCGATTGAAGTCATGGCCGAACGCGGACGCGAGACTCTGCGCCACGGTCCGATGAAGCCGGTTGGGTTGACAAACCCTCATGCGCCTGACGTTAAACCTCATGCCGTTGTTCAGTTGCGGCGCGATAACGCATTGGGCACATTGTTCAACATCGTAGGGTTCCAGACCAAGATGAAATACGGAGCCCAGACCGACGTGTTCCGCATGATCCCCGGTCTGGAAAACGCCAGCTTTGCCCGGCTGGGTGGCATCCACCGCAACACGTTCATCAACTCTCCCACCCTGCTTGATGCGCAGATGAGGTTGAAATCCAAGCCCAACATCCGCTTTGCCGGGCAGATTACGGGCGTCGAAGGCTATGTTGAAAGTGCCGCGATGGGATTGCTTGCCGGTCGCATGGCCGCCGCGGAAATACTGGGTCGTGACTTGCCCGAAGTGCCCAAGGACAGTGCAATGGGTGCGTTGATCCATCACATTACCGGCGGGGCCGAAGCCAAGACGTTTCAACCGATGAACGTAAACTTCGGCCTGTTCCGCCCCGTGGACGGCCTGAAAGGCGGGCGGCGCGGCCGGAAGGACAGGTACAAGGCCTATACCGATCGCGCCAAGGCAGAATGGCAAACCTGGTTGGATCAATGCTGACTGGACGCGCGGCGTGATCTCGGCCTAGCATGCCGGGATGAGCGACAAGTTCCTGAACAGCACCTACAATCTCGACACGCCTGAAGACACTGAAACGCATTATCAGAATTGGGCCGCGACCTATGAAAAAGAGGTCGCGGAACAGGGATATGCAACCCCGGGACGGGTGGCCGCGGCTTTGTGGCAATTCCACCCTCACCCCCAAACGCCGATTCTGGACTTCGGCTGCGGAACGGGGCTTTCCGGTCTCGCCCTGCGGGCGGCGGGATTTGAGGTCATCGATGGTATCGACCCCACACCAAAAATGCTGGAAGAGGCAGAGGCCAAGGGTGTTTACCGAACCCTTACCGGGTTTGACATCGCCAAGCCAGCCCCGCTCAGGCCCGGAGCGTATTCGGTGATCACGGCCATCGGTGTCATCGGTCAGGGCGCGGCGCCGCCCGAGACATTCGACCTGTTGATGCATGCCTTGCCAAATGGTGGGTTGTTGGCGTTTTCCCTGAACGACCATGCGCTGTCAGATCACAAATTCACCTGCCGAGTGACGGATTGGGTCGACATGGGTGCCGCACGTTTGCTATTTCGTGAACACGGGCCGCACTTGCCCGGCATCAACCTTAACTCTGACGTGTATGTATTAGAAAAAGCGTGACTTTCGTAACGCGTTTCGCGCCATCCCCGACTGGCCCGCTTCACCTTGGGCACGCCTATTCTGCGATGATCGCCAGCGACATGGCCAGATCCGAAAATGGACAGTTCTTGCTGCGCATCGAAGATATCGATCGGTCCCGCTCGCGTCCGCACTGGGAGGATCAGATCTACGATGACCTCAATTGGTTGGGGCTGACCTGGCCGGAACCGGTTCTGCGTCAATCAGATCGGCTGAGTATCTATGATCGCGCGTTGGATCGGTTGTGGAAAAAGGGTCTTCTGTATCCTTGCCTGTGCAATCGCAAAGATATTGCCGCCGCCGCAAGCGCGCCCCAGGAAGGCGCGCCCTTGCTTGGGCCAGACGGAATTATCTATCCCGGTACGTGCCGAAAAGAAAACCAGGGTATAGACTTACGCCAGAAACCTCATCCAAGAGACCAAGTGTTGCGACTGGACGTTGCCAAAGCCTGTCGAACAATCCGCGATCCGGCCAGGTTCCAATTCTTAGAACTGGGCTCCGGCCCCGGTGGCGAAACAGGAACAATTGCTTTTTCCCCGGATGAGATGGAAGCCAGTGTGGGCGATATCGTTCTGGCTCGCCGAGACATGGGCACGTCCTACCATTTGTCCGTCGTTCTTGACGACGCGGCCCAGGGGATCACCCGTGTGGTTCGCGGTCAGGATCTGTTCGAAGCCACCCGCATCCATGTTCTGCTTCAGGTGCTGTTGGATTTGCCTACACCCGAGTATTTCCACCACGATCTGGTCCGCGATGACGCCGGCAAACGGCTGGCGAAACGCGACGATGCGCGTGCGATCGCGAAATACCGGGCCGAAGATGCCAGCCCGGCAGACATCCGGCACATGGTGGGGCTTTGATCTGGCTCGGTTACTCCATTGGGGCCATCAGTTCGGTCTCGGCTCCGTCCCGCACCGCAGTATAAAAGCACGTCCGGCGGTTGGTGTGACAGGCAGCACCGGTTTGACGCACCAGAACCAACAGGCAATCGCGGTCACAATCGATGCGGAAGTCCACCAGTTCCTGCACATGGCCCGAGGTTTCGCCCTTGATCCAGAAGGACTGACGCGAGCGTGACCAGTAGGTCACCCTGCCCGTTTCCAGTGTCTTTTCAACGGCCTGCGCATTCATCCATGCCATCATCAGAACTTCACCCGACACCTCGTCCTGCGCAATTGCCGGAATCAGTCCCGCTTCGTTATATTTCAGAGTCGATGGATCAAACGCGACGGGGTGAGACATGACAAAAACCTTTTGCATCCGTTGGGCTGGCCACTATGTATGAGGAACACACGACGAGGGAAAGCCATGAGCGGCGAGAACGACCTGATCAAGCTGTATTCCGGACGCATTCTGGCGCTGGCGGCGGACATCCCGCATCTGAACCGGTTGGAAAACCCGGATGCAACGGTCAAGAAACGCGCGCCTCTTTGCGGCTCTACCGTGACGGTTGATCTGAAGGTTCAGGATGGTCGCGTCAGTGCCTTTGGACAGGACGTGAAGGCCTGTGCGTTGGGTCAGGCATCCGCTTCGTTGGTTGGCGACGCAATCATTGGCGCAACGCGTGCTCAGGTCGAAGCGGCGCGCGATCAGCTTGCTGCGATGTTGAAAAAGGATGGCCCCGCCCCGGACGCGCCCTTTGACGGTCTTGAGGTCCTGATGCCGGCGCGGGACTACAAGAACCGCCACGCGTCAATACTGCTGGCACTGGACGCCACTGCGGAAGCCATGGCGAAGGCGGAACAGGCCCATTGCGCCTGATTGTAGCTATTTGAGACAAACCCGTTTACCTTCCGCACAGATTTAAGGAGGGATGGGTATTGAATAATCTGCTTGAGCATTTCGTGACCCTTTGGGTCGTCATTGACCCGATTGGTACAATTCCCGTTTTCATTGCCGTCACTGCGGGGCTGGAGGCCGCCGCGCGTCGCAAGACAGCTTTGTTGGCATCGATAATAAGTGCCGGTGTTCTTTTGTTCTTCCTAGTGTTTGGGCAACTGCTGATCGAAGCGCTGGATATCGGTTTGAATTCATTTCAGGTCGCAGGCGGTATCATCCTGTTTCTGTTCGCTCTGACCATGATCTTTGGCGAAAGCAAACAGGAAATAGAACAGCGTCAGGCAGAAGAGGATCAGGAAGACAAGTACCACAAGCAGAATCCCGCGATATTTCCTCTTGCCGTTCCATCTCTGGCTTCACCCGGTGCGATGCTGGCGGTCGTCATCCTGACGGACAACCATCGATACAGTGCGGTAGATCAAGGAATTACCGCGTTGGTCATGCTCTCGGTTCTGGTTATTGCCTTTATTCTCATGCTTCTGGCGGAACCGATCATTCGCCTGATTGGTCACTCAGGAGCAGCGATCATCAGCCGTATCATGGGGATGATCCTGGCCTCGGTCGCGGTCAATTCGGTCCTGTCCGCATTGCTTGAGATTTTCAAAACCGGCCAGCTGTAAAAAAGCCGCCGCACCTTCCGGGCGAAAGGGCGGCGGCAGGCATTGCGTGTCTCGCGTGGGGTCCGGATTACCGCACGGGGCCGAGGCATGGCCCCTCAAGGGGTTTGGGACAGGCAGGTCACCCTTGACTGAAATGGGGATGACAGCGCGGTTTTTTCGGCACGAGATCGCAGGCAGAAAGGCTTAGAATCCAACCGGAAGGTGCAGGGCGACCATCAGGATCACGACCAGAGACATCACGCCCACGGCATCCTGTAGGATTGTCGATTGCGAGCGGCTGAATACGGTCTTGATCTGGGTCAGCATAGGGTCACCTCCGGTCAGAGTTTTAATCTTTTGTTGACCTTTTGTTCTCATATTTACCCGAGTCGGTAAAGAACTTTTTGAGAACATTTGTGAACTTTTTGGAACTTCCTGCCTAACCTACTGAAATCAAACGGATCGCCTGATCCTGTTTCATCAGCCACAAAACTACGCGCGCCGCGCGGCCCCGGTCCGAGGTCAGCTTGGGATCCGCATTCAGCAATGCCCGGGCATCGGATTGGGCCACGGCCATCAAGCCGGCCTGACGCTCCAGATCCGCAATGCGGAACTTCGGCAGACCGGACTGAGCGGTTCCGATCAGATCCCCAGCACCACGCATTTCCAGATCGGTTTCCGAGATACGGAACCCGTCTTCGGTTTCGCGCAGAACCTCCAACCGCTTACGTCCCCCCTCGCTGAGCGGTGGTTGATACATCAACAAACACGTCGATTCCGCATCACCACGGCCCACGCGACCGCGCAATTGATGCAGTTGGGCCAGACCAAAGATTTCGGCCCGTTCGATGACCATGATCGTGGCATTGGGCACGTTGACCCCCACTTCAATGACGGTCGTGGCCACAAGAACCTTGGTGGCCCCATTCTGGAATGCAGACATTGCCGCGTCTTTTTCGGCCGGCGGCATCTGCCCATGAACCAGCCCGACCACACCTTCACCCAATATGGCACGCAAGCGTTTGAAACGTTCTTCAGCGGCCGTCAGGTCCGAAACCTCTGATTCATCGACCAAGGGGCAGACCCAATAGCACTGCCGCCCCTCATCAATCGCGCGACGCAGGTGGGATACGACCTCGTCCATGCGCTGCGTGCTGACTATCGCCGTCTTGATCGGTTTGCGCCCCGGCGGCTTTTCGTCCAGCACCGACACATCCATGTCGCCATATTGCGCCAGCGCCAGACTGCGTGGAATAGGTGTGGCAGTCATCACCAATACATCCGCGCCCTGCCCTTTTTCCGAAAACTCCATCCTCTGACGCACGCCAAACCGGTGCTGTTCATCAACTATGGCCAAGCGCAGCGCCTTGAATTCAACATCACTCTGAAACACGGCGTGGGTGCCGACCAGAATTTGGATATTGCCATTTTTCAAAGCCTCAAGCTTGGCGCGCCGCTCTGCGCCCTTGTCACGCCCGGTGAGCAGTTCAAGCACCACTCCGGCCTCTTCCGCCAACGGGCGCAACCCTTCCAGATGTTGGCGCGCAAGGATCTCGGTCGGGGCCATCATCACACCCTGTCCGCCTGCCTCGACCGCGATCAGAAGGGCCATGAAGGCCACCAATGTCTTGCCGGCCCCCACGTCACCCTGCAACAATCGGTTCATGCGGGCGTCCGATGCCATATCGGCCGCGATTTCCTCGATCGCGCGGCTTTGCGCGCCGGTCGGACGATAAGGAAGACTGGCCAACACCCTGGATTGCAACGCGCCTGTCCCTACGCTGACGACACCACGGGATTTCCGCTCTCGCTGACGCGCCAGAGCCAACGTCATCTGATGCGCGAACAGCTCGTCATAGGCCAGACGCTGACGCGCGGGCGCAAACGCTGAGACATCATCAGCCCCTTGAGGATTGTGACCGGCTCGAATTGCCGAAATCCAATCCGGCCAGTTTTGCTGTGCCATCTGCGCAGGGTCGATCCATTCCGCCAGCTCAGGCGCACGCGCCAACGCGCTGCGGCTGACCTTGAACGCCGTCTTCTGGGTCAACCCATGTGTCAGATGGTATACCGGTTCAAATTCCGGAATCTCACCGGCTTGCTCGACCGGCAACATATGATCCGGATGCACCATCTGAGCCATGCCGTCGAACAGCTCCAGCTTGCCCGAGATCACACGGCGCGCGCCCTGAGGCAGCACTTTCTTCAGATAATCCCCGCGCGCGTGAAAGAACACCAGCTGAAAATCGGCCTGACTATCTTCGACATGCACGCGGTAAGCGCCCCCCTTGTTGCGCGGCGGCCTGTGTGGGCCGACCGTCACTTCGACCGTCAACGTCGCAGGCAGATCGACGCCCTGAATCGTCTCTCGCCGACGTCGGTCGACGACGGCATAAGGCAGGCCGAACAGAACGTCGCGTGGGCTCTCAACGCCGGCCTGTTGCAGGACTTGCGCGGTCTTGGGGCCGACGCCCTCGAGTGTCTCCAGCCCCGCAAACAGCGGGAACAGCTGTTCCGGCCTCCCGCTCATGCGCCTTCGATCAGCTGCAACCAGCCATCCTCATCCAGGGTTTCGATACCCAGCTCTGCCGCTTTCCTGGCTTTCGAACCTGCACCGGGCCCGGCGACCAGAATATCGGTTTTCTTGCTGACGGAACCGGAAACCTTCGCACCCAACGCCTCGGCCCGGGCCTTGGCCTCGGCGCGGGTCATCTTTTCCAACGTCCCGGTGAACACAACCGTCTTGCCAGCCACCGGGCTGTCTGAGGCGGGCGCATCAGGTGCGATTATTTTCAATTCCTTGCGCAACGTATCGAACGCGCGCCTCTCTTCCACGTTCGAAAACGCATCGGAGAGAGACAGACCCAGCGTTGCGCCGATCCCGTCAATTCCGATCAATTCCGCCCAGGCGGCATTGGCATCCGGCGGAACACACGCCGCAGCGATGGCAGCATCCCGCGCTTCCTTGACACGCGCCCGACGACCTTCTGCCAGCGCGGCCGCCCGTTCGGCATCTTCCGCCGCATCCGCTTGCCGCTGCGCCAGAGCTGCCGGGCGAGCGGTGTCCAGGGCTTGTGTCAGGGTCTCCCAATCGCGGTAATACAGCGCCAGATCGCGTGCTCCGACTTCACCTACATGTCGAATACCCAAAGCAAACAACAGGCGCGCAAACGGAATGGTCCGCTTTTCGTTGATCGCGGCAAACAGATTTCTGGCCGAGGTTTCCCCCCACCCATCCCGGTTTTTCAGCCGAGCCAGATTGGCCCTGTCACGCTGTTCCAATGTAAAGATATCCGCCGGAGTCTTTATCGGAAGGATCGGATCATCATAGAACATCTCGATCTGTTTCGCGCCAAGGCCTTCAATGTCAAACGCTTTGCGCGAGACGAAATGTTTCAGTTTTTCAACGGCCTGCGCGGGGCAAATCAAGCCACCGGTGCAGCGGCGGACCGCATCGCCTTCTTCACGGATCGCCTCGCTTTGACATTCCGGACACCGTGTCGGAAAGACAAATGGCTGCGACCCAGGCGGGCGTTTGGACAGATCAACATCAGACAGCTTCGGGATCACATCCCCGGCGCGATATACCTGAACCCAGTCACCGACACGTATATCCTTGCCATCGCGGATCGTGCCACCCTTGGCATCACGTCCCGCGATATAGTCTTCGTTGTGCAATGTGGCGTTGGACACGACAACACCACCCACAGTCACTGGATGCAACCGGGCAACCGGGCTAAGCGCGCCTGTGCGACCGACCTGAATGTCGATCGCCTCCAGCCTCGTCCAGGCCAGTTCGGCCGGAAACTTGTGTGCGATCGCCCACCGCGGCGTGGTTGAGCGAAACCCCAAACGCGCCTGAAGCGACAGATCATTCACCTTGTAGACAACCCCGTCGATGTCATAGCCCAAGGTGGAACGTTGCGCTTCGATATCCCGGTAATGCTCCAACATCTCTTGCGTCGTTGCGCACAGACGGGTCAGCGGATTCGTCGAAAAACCAAGTGATTTAAGCCGCTCGATCGCCCCCATCTGCGAGTCGGACAATGGTTCCGAAACCTCTCCCCAGGCGTAAGCAAAGAAACGCAGCGGGCGCGAGCGCGTGATTTCCGGATCCAGTTGTCGCAAAGACCCCGCCGCCGCGTTGCGCGGATTGGCAAAGGGTTTGCCGCCTCGCTCGGCCTGCCGCGCGTTCAACGCCTCGAAATCCGCATGAGACATGTAAACCTCACCCCTGACTTCCAGAACCTCGGGCGCGTTTTGCAGGTGCTGTGGTATATCGGATACGGTGCGGGCATTGGCCGTTACATTTTCACCGACTTCACCATCTCCACGCGTCGCAGCCTGAACAAGCTGTCCGTTTTCATACCGCAATGACAGGGACAGGCCATCAATCTTGGGTTCGGCCGTGTAGGCAAGGCTTTCCCCAGAGCCAAGGCCCAGGTATTTCCGGATCGATCTGTCGAAATCTGCCACGTCCTCATCATCGAAAGCGTTGCCCAGCGACATCATGCGCACGGCGTGCGTGACTTTCGAAAAACCATCAGCAGGCTTTGCACCCACTTGATCCGTCGGGCTGTCGGGACGTTTGAGATGAGGGAAGCGCGCTTCTATCTCGGCATTGCTGCGTTTGAGAGCATCATAGTCGGCATCCGACATGTCAGGCGCGTCAGCCGTGTGATACAGCGTGTTCGCTTTCGACAATAGTTCGGCCAGACGTGCAAGTTCGGCACGTGCCTCATCTTCTGTCAGCTCGGATATGGAAATCGGTTTACTCATGGCCTCGCCCTGTCACGCGTACTTGGACCTCAGTGATAGGGCGAGGCCATGGCCAGGTCCAGACGTGCTGAGCCGTGAGTGCAATGTGCCGCCCTGGACCACCGGCGGCACTGGTGTTTCAAATCAGAGACCGACTGCCATCCGTGTTTCGTCCAGCGTGTTGCTTTGCGGATCTCGCAGCACATAGCCACGGCCCCAGACGGTTTCGATATAGTTCTCACCGCCGGTCGCATTGCTGAGCTTTTTGCGCAGTTTGCAGATGAACACATCGATAATTTTCAGCTCGGGTTCATCCATGCCGCCATAGAGGTGATTCAGAAACATTTCCTTGGTCAGAGTCGTCCCCTTGCGCAGGCTGAGCAGCTCGAGCATCTGGTATTCCTTGCCGGTCAAATGAACGGTCTTGCCATCCACTTCCACGGTTTTTGCATCAAGGTTCACCGCAATACGCCCTGTATGAATGATCGACTGCGAATGCCCTTTGGAACGGCGGATAATGGCATGGATGCGCGCCACCAATTCTTCGCGATGGAAGGGCTTGGTCAGATAATCATCCGCACCAAATCCAAAGCCTTTGATCTTGCTTTCAGTATCATCAGCGCCGGACAGAATCAGAATCGGCGTTTCCACCCTTGCGATCCGCAACTGGCGCAGAACCTCATGCCCGTTCATGTCCGGCAGGTTCAGATCCAGCAAGATCAGGTCGTAATCATAGAGTTTCGCCAGATCGATTCCTTCTTCGCCAAGATCCGTCGCATAGACGTTCAGGTTCGCATGCGTCAGCATCAATTCGATGCTTTTGGACGTGGTCGGATCATCCTCGACTAGAAGTATGCGCATTTTTCACTGCTCCAATTCGGGTCAATAATTCCAATTGAAATTAAACCTGACCAAGAATGGTTAATCTGACGTTACCGTTGAATCATTTATTCACGCTCTCCTTTAGGTTGTCGATACTTTTTTAGCGCCGTCGCTTTCAACGCCTCGACGCCGTGTTCCGCGACCAAGGAAACCCAACCGTTGAATTCTTCGTCGCTCAGGCCGTATTTCTTTTTTGCGTCAGACAGGCTGATCAGCCCGTAAAGCACGCCGCGCACGACAAGAATTTTGCGTGACGCCACCCATCGCCTTGTGTTCGCCGGCGGTAAATCCGCATGCGTCAAAATGGATCCATCCGGCAGAGCAACAGACCTTGGCCCTTCAACTTTGTGCAAATACATCGCTTTACCCTTCTTGCTGCACCAAAGCTGACCTCAGCCTACTTAAAGTCGCGTGAAACCGCCCCTTGAGAGTGTGTAGAATTTTCTTATATTCTGCCGGTCTTTCTTAACCCGGACTGGAATCTGCAATGGCCCTCGATACCGAGACCCCTCTGAACTCGCTTGGCTTTGCCAAACCGCCCTCGGAAACGCGGGTCGTTGTGGCGATGTCGGGAGGCGTCGACAGTTCCGTTGTCGCGGCCTATCTGGCCGATCAGGGCTATGATGTGGTCGGTGTGACGTTGCAGCTTTATGACCACGGCGCGGCGTTGGCCAAGAAAGGTGCCTGTTGCGCTGGCATCGATATTCATGATGCGCGCCGCGTGGCGGAAGAGCGTGGATTTCCACATTACGTTCTGGATTACGAGAACATCTTCAAGGATGCCGTGATCGACGAGTTCGCAGACAGCTATCTGGCAGGCGCGACGCCGGTTCCCTGCATCCGCTGCAACGAGCGCGTGAAATTCAAGGATCTTCTGGAAACCGCCAAGGATCTCGAGGCAGACTGCATGGCTACCGGCCACTACATTCAGCGCAAGATGGGCGCCAACGGTCCGGAACTGCACAGCGCCGAAGACGCCAATCGCGATCAGTCCTATTTCCTGTTCTCGACCACACCCGAGCAACTGAACTTCCTGCGTTTCCCGCTGGGCCACCTGCCGTCAAAAGACGCAACCCGTGAGATGGCGGCGCAGTATGGGCTGTCCGTGGCGGACAAGCCCGACAGTCAGGATATCTGCTTCGTACCTGACGGCAACTATGCCAGCGTCATCGAAAAACTGCGCCCCGGAGCTGCGGAACCCGGCGAGATCGTTCACGCCGATGGCCGCGTTCTGGCGCAGCACAACGGTGTAATCCACTATACGATCGGGCAGCGTCGCGGTCTTGGCATCGGCGGCCTCAGCGAGCCGCTTTACGTCGTCAAACTGGACGTCGACAAAAAGCAGGTCGTTGTCGGCCCGAAAGAGATGCTGGCAACGCGCGTCGTTCCGGTGCGCGAGATCAACTGGCTGGGCGATGAACCCTTCACGTCACGCGATGAATGGCACCTGTCCGTCAAGGTCCGCTCGACCCGCCCGCCGCGCGAGGCGATCATTCGGCCGCTGTCGGACACCACGGCCGAGGTCGAACTGCTGACCCCCGAGGAAGGTATCTCGCCAGGGCAGGCCTGTGTGTTTTACGCGAACGAGGGCAGCCGCGTATTCGGCGGCGGCTGGATCTGGCGCGGGTATTAAGCTGAAACCGGTTTGACCTCGGGTTCGATCTGAATCTGCAATGCATCGTTGAACCGATTGAACGCACCGCACAAGGCGATGCGCCAGGTCAGTTCGACGATCTGAGCATCCGTGAACCATTCCCTCAGCTCCGCCACGTCGGCATCCTTCATGCGGCCCGACCGGATCGTCACGGCTTCGGCATAGCGGACAACCGCCTTGTCACAGGCATCCAGTTCCGGATGATCCTCGACGTCTGGCAGACGCGCCGCACCTTCGGGGCTCAGCCCCGCCACGGCCAGCAGCGGTGTGTGATGCGAGACGCAATAATCGCAGGCATTCAGTTTCGAAACCGTCACCATGGCCAGTTCCAACGCACGGCGCGGCAGGTTCTCCTGCTCTCGCAAGGTTGTCAGCATTCCCATGACATGGTTCAGAACCGGAGGGCAATACGCCGCAACGCGGGCCCAGTTGTCAAACGGACCATACGCGCCCAATGCTGCGTGGGATGCGCGCGCGTCGGCGGTCATGTCCTGATCCGACAAAGGGGGAATGCGGGTCATGTCGAAAGCTCCTTTATCTGGATCACGATACCTTGGACCTGCATCACTGCAACAGACCTTTGCAGGTCACATATGCGAGACGAAGCGCTCTCTTTGCCGGGTCACAGCATGTCGGTGGGAGAGTTGAAGAGAATATAGAGCCCGACGCAGACCATGATATATGGCGCAATCCGATCCAGCCGGGCAACGCGCGGGCCAAGGCTTTTGGCGTGGGGTGCCCCCCATGCCGCAACAACAACCAGCAAGGCGGCCGCGCTGGCGGCACCGATCAACGCCACGACCCGATAGGACGGCGCCGAATCCGCAAGCAGAGGGGTCATTACCGCAAAACTGTCTATCGAGAGGCTCAGGAAAAGCGTCACCACCGAAGTCACGGCCCCTTTTGACACAGCACCTTCGTTGTCCGCCTCGCGAAACTGATGCCAGATTCCGCGCAAGCCAAACACCAATGGGACAAGGCCAAGGTAGCCGATCCAAAACGGAAGGCCGCTCTGGTTCAGGCCCACGGCCACGGTCATGGCCAGGGAAAGTACGATCGTCTGAGCGACGGCAAAGCCCACGATCGCACGGCGCTGTTCCATCACCAGAATCAAGCCCAACAAGACAGCAAGATTGTCCAGATTGGTAGAGATCATCGCGATCCCCGCAGAGACTGCAAACAGCGCGTGATCAAGCATTGCGTGGCTGCATTCTGTTCAATACCGCCCGCGCCGCGCGCAAACCAGGTGCTTCGCCCCCTCGCCCCAACCTGTCCATTGTCAGGTTCATGGCGTGCTGTTGAGCGTCGGGTGCGTCGGCTACCTTTCGCAAGGCTTCGGCGATCTTTTCAGGCTGACAATCATCCAGCAGGCATTCCGGCACGGCGCGCGTGTCCGAGACCAGATTGACCAGAGTAACGGTGTCCAGATTGACCATCCGTTCTGCCACCTTCTGCGTCAGCCAGTTGAGTTTGTACGCAATCACCATCGGCGTATTCTGCGCCGCAAGTTCCAGCGAAACCGTCCCCGAGGCCGCCAGGGCAAGATCTGCGGCGCCAAAGGCTGCACGTTTGTCGGCTGTGGCTTGCTCTGCGCCTGCATTGCGAGGGTCCAGCACCACGGGGGTGCCGGGCCATTTTCGAACCACGTCATTTACCAGATCGGTTGTCGCACCAACGGTCGGGATCACCACGCGGTAATTCGGGTGGGCATCGACGAACAACCGTAACGCGCCGCCGAAAGACTCTGCAAGGCGTTCGATCTCACCCCGCCGTGACCCGGGCAAAGCCAGCAGGATTGGGGCGTCAGCCAGATCGAAGCGGTTCCGAAAGGCCGAGATCTCGTCTGGTGTGGCAATCGGCTCGCTGGCCACAGGATGACCGACAAAGTCGCAGTCCATCCCTGCCCGCTCCATGTACGGAGGTTCAAAAGGAAGAAGCGCCAGCACATGATCGATGACCTTTGCCATCTTGTCTGCACGCCCGGGGCGCCAGGCCCAGACACTGGGCGCGACATAATGCACGGTTCGGATTTTGCTGTTGGCTTTGACGATCTTGGCGACGCGCAAGCTGAAATCAGGGCTGTCTATGGTGATCAATACATCCGGTTTCGTGTCCAGCACCGCCTGTGCTGTCTCGGAAATACGCCGTTTCAGGTGGAAAAACTTCGGCAGAACTTCAACAAGCCCCATGACCGAAAGCTCGGACATTGGAAACCGGCTGCTCAGACCCTGCGCTTGCATCAACGGGCCACCGACCCCGTCGAATTCAACATCAGGCACCAGGGTTTTCAACCCCTCCATCAGCGCGCCGCCCAACCGGTCACCCGAAGGTTCACCAGCGACCAGAAAGACACGCATCAGACCGCCCGCTCGCGGATATAAAGGAACAGACCCAGGCGATTGCATTCAGCGATGACGCGATCTTTTTCCAGAACCAGCACACCGCCTTTTTCCAATACGATCCCGGACAAACCTGCCGCAACCGTATCGGTGACGGTTTCCGGCCCGATAGCGGGCAAATCGGCGCGCCGATCCTGATCGGGTTTGGGACCTTTGAACAGAATGCCGCCGCCTGCGTCGGGGCGTTGCGTCAGGGAGTGCAGCATCCACGCGGTACCGAACACCCCCTCGATGGCCAGCGCCTGCCCTTTGGATACGGCGCAGGCCTGCCCCGTATCCGCTGCCCCCATTGCCCGAAGAATCCCCGCGGCGCGGTCAGCGTCGGCCATGTCGGCATCCGAGGGCTGGGCCTCGGTCAGACATCCCACAGGCGGCAACAAACCGGGCGCGATCTCATGCGCGGCCCGCAAGTGTAGACCGGCCCCCTCGAGAATTCCGATCACGGCGCGCAAAGCTCCGTCATCCCCGGACAGGATGGCCTTTTGGATGATCGGAACCAGTGGCAGCGTCGCGGCGTCGATGCGCGAGGGGTCGATTGGCGGGCGCCGAACAGCGCCGGCCAGACAGATTTCAGTCACGCCCCGCGCCTTCAGGTCAGCGATGAAACTGCCCAGCTGTTCCAGAGGAAACACGACATCTGCGCTCAGGGTGTCCGGCAGAAACCCCTCCATCGCGCAGATCAGGGGACGTTCTGCCAACTGCGCAACAACTTCGGTCGGCAGCGCCCCGGTTCCCGCAATCAACGCAAGCATGACCCTATTTCCTCGGGGTCAGGAATGATCGGTCACTATGGCCGGTGACGAAATCCACGATCTGCTGCACATAGTCGCTTTCGTTGCCTTCACCGATCCGGCTGGCGCGATCCATAAAGGTGCCTTCGCCGTCGGACAATTCCTTGAAGGCCGCGCGCAGCGCCGAGATATCTTCGCGTGATACACCCTTGCGCTTGAGACCGACAAGGTTCAAGCCATCCAGCTCACCTCGCGACGCCTGTACCAGGCCATAAGGAATAACATCCTTGGGCACCATGGTCAGCGCGCCAATAATGGCCCCGCGTCCAACGCGCACCCATTGATGCAGCCCCGAAATGCCGCCGACGATCACGTCGTCTTCGACGATGCAATGCCCCGCCGCGCCTGCATGGTTGACCATGATCACACGGTTGCCGATCTGAACATCATGGGCCACGTGAACCCCCGCCATCAGCAGGCAGTCGTCACCGATCCGCGTGACACCACCGCCACCTTGGGTTCCGGTATTGATTGTCACATGCTCGCGAATGCGATTGCGTTTGCCAATCTCAAGACGGGTGTTTTCGCCACTGAACTTCAAATCCTGAGGGATCTCACCAATCACCGAGAAATTGAACACAACGGTATCTTCGCCGATCGAGGTGTCACCCGTCACGACCACGTGCGATTTCAACTCGACCCGATCGGCCAGTTTCACCTGTGCGCCCACATGGCAGAAGGGACCGATGATGCAATCCTGTCCAATCTGCGCACCGTCTTCGATAATTGCGCTGGGATGGACTCCGTTCATGTTGTTTTTTCCATATCCCAGTCGACATAGGCCGAGAATTCCGCCTCGGCGGCCACGTCACCTTCGACGGTGGCACGGCCGCTGAACTTGAACAGCTTGCCGCCTTTTTTCCCGCGCACGGTTTCCACATGCATTTCCAGCACATCACCGGGCACGACCTTGCGACGGAATTTGCACTTGTCGATGCTCATGAAGTAAATCAACAGCTCGGTGTCGATGACGTCCATTCCAACACCCAGCATCACACCGGCGGTCTGTGCCATTGCCTCGACAATGGTGACGCCCGGCATGATCGGCGTACCGGGGAAATGCCCCTGAAAATGCGGTTCATTCATGGTGACATTCTTGATTCCGCGCGCCGACTGATAGCCCGAAATATCTACCACCTTGTCGACAAGCAAAAACGGATAGCGGTGCGGCAGAATCCTCTGGATCAGCTGAATGTCTGCGCTTTTGGTTTCTGTGCTCATGGTGCAGATATCCCGTTTTGGATGTTTCTTTTTTTGCGTGGTTAGCAATACAGCACTGCAAGGGCAAGCGAACCTATTCGCCCTGCCCCTCTTGCAAATCGCTTCCATCACCAATCGCGGCGTTTATTCGGAGGATCGCGGCTTCGGTGATGTCGGACGTGCTGACGACGACATTGGATCGCTCGATCATCACGCTGGCCCCAATTTCGCGCAACAGATCGACAAGTACAGGGCGCACGATCTCGGAAAAGGTCTGCTGGGCTTCTTCGCTGCGACGGGCCAGAACGTCCAGCTTTGCCCTTTGCCCCTCGCGATGGGACTGAACCTTGAGATCAAACGCCTCGGCCAGGGGGCGGAACTCGTCGGCCGTCATGATGGCGCGCTGCTCGGTGAGTTCCTTTTCTTCGCGGCTCAGTTCCGCGACAATCCGTTGGTTTTCTTCGGCCAGTAACGCGCTTTCCTTTTCGATTTCGCGCAAAACGCGCTGACCGAAGGCAGACTTGGCAAACAGCTCTTCACTGGACAGGGTGACCACACTGGCTTGAGGCACACCAAGCTGCTGAGCATCTGCCAAAGGCGCCAGGACCATCGTCAAAAATGCACACAGGGCCCAAAGCGGGCCCCGTGTTCTGCCAAGCAATCTGTTCAGCATCGCGGATCAGAACCGGGCCTGGATCGTAAAGTCAAAGTTCTGCTCCTTGTCGAAAGATTCTTTCTTGAGAGGCTGCGAAAAGTTGAACTGCAACGGCCCGAACGGAGTTTCCCACAGCACCGAAATGCCGATCACGTGGCGGATCGATCCGTTTGCACCGACAATAGTTGAACCTGCCGTATTGACGTTGTCGATGTTGTAGAGGTTGCCGACATCATAGAACAGGCCACCACGCAGCCCCAGTTCCTCGGGCAGTCCCAGCGGGAAATCGGTTTCGAACCGAGCAACCCAGTAATAGTTGCCCCCGATTGCGTCATCCTGACCGTTGGACAGGTCACGCGGTCCGATACCCGCTGGTTCGAAACCCCGGAAGGTATTGGGGCCCAGCACGAACCGGTCCACAGTACGGCTGAAATCGCTTCCGCGCCAGTGCAGAGCGCCCAGCTCCATCGTTGCCCGAAGCACCACCTCTTCGTTCCATACTCGGGTTTGCGCGATACCACGCGCCGTGGTCTTGAAGTATTTGTTGTCCCCACCAAGTCCGGCGGCATCAACGCCAATCTCGAACAGAAAGCCGGTATTGGGGTCCAGACCGCCGAGACGGCTGTCATAAATGTAAGACAGTCCCAAAGAGCTGGACGTCCGTTTGCCCTGCGCGATTTCAGAAGCAATCACCGCACCGTTAACTTCGTTGTCCTGCTGCGTCATCTCGCTGCGGTCCCAGCGATAACGGAGCCGCAGCGCCGACAATTCACCAATCGCATAGGTCAGCTGTGGTGCAAAGAAAAGACTGCTTGTGTCGTAACTTGCAAACCCGGAATTGGTGGCCGACAGCCCCAGACCAATGTCAAAGCGCAGCTTGCGGCCCAGCAGGTAAGGCTCGGTGAAGCTGAGCGTGTATTGTTCCGAGTCCTGCGCGGTCGAGATCGACACACCGAGGTTCTGGCCACGACCCAGGAAGTTGGATTCGTTCAGACCGACCGCAATCCCGAAACCGTCCGTAACCGAGTAGCTGCCGCCAAGGCTCAGCGAGCCGGTAGGTTGTTCTTCAACGTCCACATCCAGAATGACCTGGCTGGGCGACGATCCTTCGCGCGGTTCGACTTCCGCGACAGCGAAGAAACCCAGGGCATTGATGCGCTCGGCGGCCTGACGGATTTCGCGGGGATTGAACGGGTCTCCTTCGACGGTGTCGAACTGACGGCGGATCACCCGGTCCAGGGTGGTTGTGTTGCCTTCAATATCGATCCGCTCGACAAAAATCCGAGGACCTTTTGTCAGGACAAATTCGATATCCAAAGTCAGATCGCGGTCATTGCGTGTGACACGTGGTTCCACCCGAAGGAAATCCACGCCTTGTTTCAGACCCAGACGTTCCTGGCGTGTAATGGAGTTTTCAACCAGAGACGGTGTATAGGTTACGCCGGGTTTGATCTTCAGCGCGTCCTGATAAGGGGCCGGATCCACGCCCGGAATCTCACTGACGGTCGTGATCTTACCGAACGAGAATTTCTGGCCTTCGGTTACATTCATCACCAGGAAAAACGCATCCCGTTCACGGGTAAATTCGACGTTGGCGCTGTTCACGCGGAAGTCGACATAGCCTCGTGACAGGTAGAAGTCCCGGATGACCTGCTTGTCGAACTCGATACGATCGCCGATGAACGTGTCGTTCCGGAAGAACGTCCGCAGAAACGTTGCCTGCTTGGTTTCCAGAACGCGGCGCAAGCGTCGGTCGGAAAAGGCACGGTTGCCGACAAAGCTGACACGTTCCACCTCGATGGTCGTGCCTTCGGCCACTTCAAAAACCAGATCAACCCGGTTGTCGCTGCGGCGGATAATCCGAGGGATCACGGTCGCGGCAACACGGCCTTGGGCTGAATACACTTCAGCAATCATATCGGCGTCAGACTCGGCCACCTGCGGGGTAAAGACGCGGCGCGGCTGAGATTCGATGACGTCCAGCAGAACGTCGTCCTTGACACGGGCGTTGCCCTCGATGCTGATCTGGTTGATCGTCGGATATTCCTGAACCGAGATGACCAGCGTCGAGCCGCGCGGCGTCAGTTCGACTGTTTCAAATACACCACTGTCAAGCAAACGCTGATAGGCATCATTGAGCTGACCCGCAGTTACGGTTTGGCCAGGTTCGATTCCCGTCCGGGCGATGATCGTACCGGTTTCAATCCGGCGATTGCCCTCAACATCAAACGAATTGATCGTATAGTTTTGCGCCTGTGCTGCATGCGGAAAAGTAATTAAGCTTGCAGCAACAAAAAGGAAAAGAACCGCTAGCGCCTGCCACAAAATATTGTTTGTTGGCATTTGCTGCCCGCAGGATGTGCCCGCCCCTCGCCTGTCAGTCATTTTATGCTCTACCCAGAATTTAAGACTTTAATGCTGAGTAGCGGGATTGAATGAGCTTGTCAAAAGGCGAAATCGAAGCAACCGCGCAGACTGCCAGTCAATTTGTCGACGTTGATTTCAGCAAGAATCACATGGCCGCCAAATAGGCGGCACCTGCCATAGCCAAAGCCGTAACCGCAAAGCTCAGCAGAACATCCCAATTCAACACGAACAGGAAGCTAAAGCTCTGATACGATCTTTTCAGCGTTTTGGTCATGGCTTTTCCCTCAGACGCAAAGAGAATAGCGCCCAATTAAGGCGATAATGCGGCTCAATTTTGCACCGAGCGCCACAATCAGCAGAACAGATCGTTGCTTACTGAAAACAGCATGAGGGTGAGGATTATCGTGATCCCTAGCCCCATGAGCACCCGCAAGGCCCCGTCACTGGGTGGTTTCCCTGCAATGGCTTCATAGGCGTAGAACACGAGATGCCCGCCATCCAATGCCGGGATCGGAAACAGGTTCAGCAATCCGACCGCCGTCGACAGAACCGCGATGAAGAAAATGAAGTTCTGCGCCCCCTGGCTGGCCATTGCCCCCGAGGTTTCGGCGATTCCGATCGGCCCCGAGATGTTGCAGGTGCTGATTGCACCCGTCACCATGTGCCACATGCCCGATAGCGACCCTTCGATAATGCGACCCGTCTGCCTGACACCGCCGGTCAGTGAATCCAGAATACCAGCTGGTTCAGTTGCCGGCTCCAACATCATGCCCCCGATGATCCCAATCCGCCAATGGGTGACGAAACCGCCTTCCGGCTGAGGTTCATCCGTGCGTCGGGGGGCCAATGCGAATTCCAGCTCGGATCCATCCCGCCAGACGTCCAACAGCAGAACCCGGCCGTCGGACCCTTCGACAAAATCCTTCAGCTGCTCGAAGGCAAAGATCGGTTCCCCGTTCACCGCCGTGATGACATCGCCTTGTTTCAGTTGAATATCCATCGCCGCGCTGCGTGGGGCCACTTGGCGGATCAGGGGTGGAAACATCCATGGTGCTTGAACATCCAGGGTTTCACCGTCCCGGATCACCGTGTAGTCCAGAACCGGTTCCACAGGCAGCGCCTCGATAAAGTCCTGCCAGGCCCCCTCTTCATCATAGTCAGGTGTCGGAATACCGGCGATGGCCGTGATCACGTCACCTTCTCTCAGTTCCTGCACGGTGCCGGGCAAGGGTTGCAACGATCCGACTGTCAGCGGCTCTTTCGATACGCCCTGTGACCAGAAGATCAGACCGAAAACCAGAATGGACATTGCAAAATTGAAGACAGGCCCGGCCGCGACCGTGGCGGCACGCGCCCACAAAGGGGCGCCGTGCATGGTGCGGCGCAGTTCTTCCGGGCTTTGGGTTGCGATGCCTTCCATCGCCTCTTCATCCTTGCCGGATGCGGCATTGGCATCGCCCAGGAACTTTACATAGCCCCCAAACGGCAGCAACGCGATCTGCCATCTGGTTCCCCGCTTGTCGATACGGCTCCACAGAACCGGGCCAAACCCGATCGAGAAGACCTCGGCATGGATACCGGACCAGCGCCCCACAATGTAATGTCCGTATTCGTGCACCGCGACGATGACCGACAACGCGATGACAAACGCGACAATCGTCCAGAGAAGATTGCCAAATTGGGGGATTAGCGAAAGTACGTCCAAAATTCTATCCTGCTCGTTCCACCACAGTGTCATCGACCCACTGACGTGCCAGATGGTCGGTTTGCTGTACGTTATCAAGGGTCATCGGGGCATCAATAAGGCTGTCTGACACGTCAAACCTGTCCAGGACCGCGGCGACGGCATCAGCCATATCCAGAAACCCGATCCGGCGTGCGATAAAATGATCCAGCGCGCGTTCCTTGGCGGCATTGAAAACAGCGCCTGCAAGGCCGCCACGCTCCATCACGTCCCGCGCGAGCTTCAGGGCCGGATACCGCGCCAAATCCGGTTCATTGAAACGCAATTGCCCCAGCTGGGCCAAGTCAAGCCGCTGTATTGGCAAGTCCCGTCTTTCGGGCCAATGCAGCGCGTAACCGATTGCGTGGCGCATATCGGGTGCCCCCATATGGGCCATCATCGCACCATCACGATACCCGACAAGGGCGTGTACTATGGATTCCGGATGCACCAGCACTTCGATTTGATCCGGCTCGACACCGAAATATTCTTTTGTTTCTATGACTTCCAACGCTTTGTTGAACATGGAGGCGCTGTCGATGGTGATACGCTGCCCCATATCCCAATTCGGATGGCTGGAGGCCTGTTCCACAGTCGCGTTTACCAGTTCACTCAGGTGCCAATCACGGAACGCCCCGCCACTGGCGGTGATGATCACACGCTCGACTGTTTCAACGTCTTCACCGACCAGAGCCTGAAACACCGCCGAATGTTCGCTGTCGACCGGCAGCAATCGCGCACCATGCTGTTTGGCCGTTTCCAGAACCAATGACCCGGCGCAGACCAATGTCTCTTTGTTGGCCAGTGCCAGGGTCGTTCCCTGTTTCAACGCTTCGATTCCCGGTGCCAACCCGGCCGAGCCGACAATGGCCGACATAGTCCAATCCGCCGGACGCGCAGCAGCTTCGACGATGGCGCCGGGGCCCGCAGCCGCCTCGACGCCACTGCCGGCCAAAGCGGAACGCAGGTCATCAAGCCGGTCTTCATGAGCGGTGACGGCAATATCGGCACCCAACCGACGCGCATCATCCGCAAGTTTTTGAATATTGGCGCCACCGGTCAAAGCCACGACGTCATACTCGGACGGTGCGCGCGAAATCAGATCAATCGTATTCTGCCCGATCGACCCGGTGGCCCCGAAAACAGATACCTTTCGCATTACATTTCACCCGGCGAATAGATCAGCCCTGCGATCAGAACAAACAGCGCGGCGCCCATCATGCCATCAAACCGATCCAGAAAGCCGCCATGACCCGGTATCAGGTTCGAACTGTCTTTGACGCCGAACTTACGTTTGACTGCGCTTTCAACAATATCACCGGCCTGGCTTGCCATTGAGGCCAAAACGGAAACAACGACAAAAGCGAATCCAAAGCCGGCCATGCTTGCAAAAACCGCGCCGACACATGCCGCGGCGGCCCACCCGCCGGCGGTTCCCGACCACGTCTTCTTCGGGCTGACTTTGGGCCAGAACTTCGGGCCGCCAACCGCCTTGCCCACGAAATAGCCCGCGACATCCGTGGCGACCACGACCGCGATCAGCCAAACCATCCAGCCAAAACCGAAGCTTTCCCGGATAGAAATGAAACCCAGCCCGGCCCCGACGATCCAGACCACAAACAGCCCGAACAGAACCTTCGAGCGACTGATCTGCCCCACACCCACAAGCGCTGGCGCGAGTACGACCGGCAAAGTATAAATCGGCGGCAGATGATAGCTGAGAACCACGGTGACGCTTGTCAGAATTCCCAATTGAACGGCCACGCCGCGGGCCTGCGGGTCGATCATCCGAACCAATTCCCACGTCATCAGACCACAGGCTGCGGCGATGAAGGTTTCGAACCACCACCCGCCAAGCCAGACCTCGATTGATCCGATCACGACCAGAACAGCAGCAGAAAGAACCCGTGTTGTCAGGTCAGACCATCGGCCGTCTCTCATGCCAGAACCGCTCCGAACCGCCGATCTCTTGAGCCGTAATTCTGGCACAGACGGGCCAGTTCATCAGCAGTGAAGTCCGGCCAGAGCGTATCGATGAATTCGTATTCCGAGTAAGCCGACTGCCACAGAAGAAAATTTGAAATCCGCGCTTCACCGCTGGTTCGAATCACAAGGTCGGGATCAGGAAGAACACGCGTATCCAGATACTTGGGAAGGGTTTCTTCATCCACCTCTTCGGGTTTCAGCCGCCCTTCAGCCACATCCCGCGCCAGACGCTTGGTGGCGCGCGCGACCTCGTCGCGCCCACCGTAATTCAGCGCGACGGTCAAATGAACCAGATCGTTGTTTTTGGTTTCTTCTTCCAGCGAGTCCATCAACTCGATCAACTTGGAATCCAGCCGGACCCGGTCTCCGATGAACCGAACCCGGATGCCATTATCCGCGAGTGTCCGGGTTTCCTTGATGATATAGCGGCGGAACAGGTTCATCAGACCAGCCACCTCGACCTGGGTCCGCTTCCAGTTTTCAGTCGAAAACGCGAACACCGTCAGGTACTTGATTCCCAATCCCGGGCAGGCCTCGACAACCTCACGCACGCGCCGCGCCCCGGCATGGTGGCCGAACAGCCGGGGACGGCCGCGCGCCTGCGCCCAACGACCATTGCCATCCATGATGATGGCCACATGGCGCGGGCCGGACTCCAGCTCGGTTTGCGGGTCTTTTGGCATCAGTCCGGCTCAGACCTGCATGATTTCGGTTTGCTTGGTTTCAAGCGCAGTATCCACGGCCTTGATCATCTCATCCGTCATGTCCTGAACTTCACTTTCCCAAAGCTTCTGGTCATCTTCCGACATGCCGTCCGCTTTGGCCTTCTTGATCTGATCCATGCCATCGCGACGCACGTTGCGGATCGCAATGCGCGCGCTTTCCGCGTACTGACCCGCGACCTTGCTCAATTCGCGGCGGCGTTCTTCGTTCAATTCGGGTATCGGCAGCATTATGATGGTGCCGTTCAATTGCGGATTGATCCCAAGGCCGCTTTCGCGGATGGCCTTTTCCACCTTACCGACCAGTGACTTGTCCCAGACGTTTACAGTAACCATACGCGGTTCGGGCACGTTCACGGTGCCCACCTGGTTGATCGGTGTCATCGAGCCGTAAGCGTCAACCATGACAGGTTCCAGCATCGAGGCCGATGCACGCCCTGTTCGCAATGATGCAAATTCGGTTTTCAGATTGGCCATTGCGCCATCCATGCGGCGCTGCAGATCATCGGTGTCCAGTTCGAAGTCGTCAGACATTCTGCTCACTCCCCGTCTTCAGGTACTCTTTGGATGGGTCTTACGCCATCGCAATTGGGATGTATAGCAATCATGATCGGGAATTGTATCAATGGCCAGAGGTGTTGCGACCAATTCGGACAAACATCGTTTTCCGGAACCTGGCCGAGTTCCTCCGGCCAGGTCGAGTTCACGGGTCAGCCTCAGGCGTTCACGTCCACCACGACACGCCCCTTGACCTGGCCCTTCAGAATGTCGGCGCCCAATTGCGGCAGATCGGACAGACCGGCCGGTTGAACCATCGCTTCAAGCTTGTCCATCGGCAGATCCGTGGCGATCCGTTTCCACGCGCGCACCCTGTTGTCATAGGGCTGCATCACGCTGTCGATACCCAAAAGGTTCACACCGCGCAGAAGGAACGGAATCACTGTCGCAGGCAAAGCAGCGCCCCCTGCCAAACCAACCGCGGCAACGGAGCATCCGTATTTCATCTGGCCCAGAACACGCGCCAGCATGGCACCGCCCACAGCATCAACGCAGCCCGCCCAGGTTTCGCTTTCAAGGGGGCGTTTTGTGGTCTCGTTCAGGTCGTCGCGCGGCACAATGGTCGTCGCACCAAGTGATTTCAGATAGTCCCCGGTTTCAGGCCGTCCGGTGACCGCGGCGACCTCATAGCCCAAATTGCCAAGAATGGCCGTGGCCACCGACCCGACACCACCCGCGGCCCCGGTCACCAATACCGGTCCACGATCCGGGGTCAGCCCATGATCCTCCAGCGCCATGACCGCCAGCATCGCAGTGAACCCGGCGGTGCCCACGGCCATTGCCTGACGCGTTGTCAACCCATTGGGCAGCGGCACCAGCCAATCGGCCCGCGCGTTGGCTTTTTGCGAATAGCCGCCCCAGTGAGCTTCGCCCACGCGCCATCCGGTCAGAACAACCTTGTCACCGGGTTTGTAGCGGTCATCCGATGAGGCTTCGACCGTGCCGGCGTAATCAATGCCGGGGACATGTGGATAGGCTCGCACCAGCCCGCCCCCTTTCGGAGACAGGCACAGGCCGTCCTTGTAGTTCACCGTGGAATATTCGACCGCAACCGTGACATCACCATGTGGCAGGTCATCCACCGACAATTGTTTGATCGAGCCGGTGGCAATTCCGCTCTCTTCATCCTTGTCCATCACAAGTGCATTGAACATCTGTCATTCCTTTCGTGTTCAGTGACCAGCCCATGTCGGCAGCTGGTTCAAAGTATCCCGAGGTCGACGCGGCAGCGCCCATGATTCTGCTAGATCCAGAAATGCGATTGCACGGTCGCGCGGCGCATCCCGGCCGGTGTTTCCACTTCCAGTTCCGTCCCGGCATCCCAATGGCTCAGGCGCACCATACCGATCGCCACATTGGTTTCAAAATCCGGAGACCAGGCCGCCGAAGTCACCTGCCCCACACGCTTTCCGTCCGCAAACATACCCCAGGGACGATCGCAACCCGGCACCGGATCACCATCAATGGCGATAGGTCGGATTTGCTGCACCGGCCCTTCCTTGGCGACACGCAACAGAGCGTCCCGACCGATGCAGCCGATCGCTGTGTGCGTGTTGCAGAACTTTCCCAGACCGCATTCATGCGGGGTGTTGTCATCGGTCATGTCGTTCCCATAGGACAACAAACCGCCCTCAATGCGTTCGATCAGGTTCGGGCAACCCGCGCGCACGTGCAGGTCTTCGCCGGCGGCAAACAGGGCGTTCCACAAAGGCATGCCGATATCGCCACCTTCCACGTATATCTCGAAACCACCCTGTTTCGAATAACCGGATCGCGCGACGGCCAGATCGCGCCCCTCGAACTCGAACAGGTCGAATTTGAAGAAACGGATGTCCCGCACGCGGTCCCCGAAGACACGGGCCATCAGCTCGTCCGCCTTCGGGCCCTGAACGGCAAGCGGCGACACGTCCGGTTCGTCCACCAGCACATCCAGACGGTAGCCAACGGCGATACCCTTGACCCAGAGCAACAGATCGCTGTCTGCAATCGAGATCCACCAGCGGTCTTCAGACAGCTTCACCGCGACCGGGTCGTTCAACATGCCGCCGGTCTCATCAACGATAGGCACATAGAAACACTGCCCCGGAAGCATACCGCGCAGATCACGCGGGGTCAGCATCTGCATCAGGCGCGCAGCATCAGGGCCACGCAATTCAACCTGCCGCTCGCACGACACATCCCAGACCTGCACATGGTTCTTCAGGTGCCGGTAATCGGCTTCAACGCTTTCAAAAACCGTCGGCAACAACATACGGTTGTAGACCGTATAGCCCTTGACCCCGGCAGCTTCGACCCCTTCAGAGAACGGAGTGCGCCGCAAGCGGCGTGACGCGGAAATCTGTGGCATTCATACCTCCTGAGGCATAAAGACGATATCACTCACAGGCGCTTCCGAGCCCGTCTCGGTCAGCATTTTATGCACTTGCCCCCTGTGGTGGGTCTGGTGATTGAAGAAATGGATCACGCACAACGCGTAAGACATTGTGACATCAGCCTCTTTCGCGGCGGAATACCACGTGAACGAGCCGGTCAGCGGATCGTCCCCCAACCCTTCGGCCCAGTTCAGGATACGCGCGTCGATCTTTTCGCGTAACGCCAACCAGCTTTGCAGGTCCGGGCACAGGTATACACTTTCATGGATACCCCCGCCGGCCTTGTGAATAGTGCCGCCGGGCCCGTCGCGCTTTTCGAAACGCGACATCCACATCCAGTCGCCCCACAACAAATGGTTTACCGTGCCCATGATCGAGCCAAAGAACGCCCCGCGTTCGAGGGTCAGTTCCTTGGATGTCAGAGATTGCAAAAACTCTGCCAACTGCTTGTTCTGCCAGTGATTGTACCGCGCCATTTCCTGCGCATACGCGCCCGTGATCATCATTTTGGCCCGTGCCAGTCGATGGGGCAGATTTCAGCGGACTTGCCGCCAAAGTCCCAGACCCGGCCATAGTCGCGCACCTTCGATTTGGTGCCACGCGCCACGATGATGTCAGGTCCCATCCAGTATTTGGAGTTTGAAACCATCACCGGATGCTCCGGATCCTTGCCCGCAAGCATCTCGATCTCGCCCTGGATTTTGCGACCAATCGCGATCCGACGTTTGTTTCCGTCACGCTCAATCTGGACCGGAGCTCGTTCCGCGCCAATGATCTCGCTGACCAGCATGGTAAACAGACCGGTGGTGCCGCCCGCCTGACCGCTGAAGATTTGCAACAAACCGTTATAAGCCTTGCCGCTTGCGCGCTCGTCGACATAAGCGGCGACTTTCCACTGGCCTTCACCCATCCGGCCCGGAATATCGACCAGCAACCCGACATTCAGACCCGACAGATCCTCGCCTTCATAGTGGCCCTCATCAACGATGATACCCATCCACGCATGACAATGACCTTCCGTCGGAGGATGCGCGCCCAGTGACACCACGCAGGGGCAGAACACGTCACATGAACAGTTCAGGATCAACTCGCCCTTGATGGCCCATTCCGTCGGGCTCATCTCTCGCCGCTTGGGATTGGGCATGCGGCTGTCGATGCGCTGACTGACGGGCAGCCGATCGGCGTCTGGTTTTCTGTTTTTAGCCATTGGTTTATCCTCCGTAGCTAATTGGATACACGAGCAGGATAAGACCGCCCGCAATCAGCACAAACCCCATCGGACGGGTCACGGCGTGCCCGATCTGAGGAAGTTTCTCCAAAACCATGAACAGGGTCGCGAGCCCCATCCACAACAGGCTCATGACACCGCCAACAAAGCCAAGTGCCATGAAGCCCCAGCAACAGCCGACGCAAAAGGCGCCAAGACCCAGGCCCATGCGCACGCCACCTGCAAAACCGGTTCTCCAATGCCCCAGGAAATAGGTCATCGGGGCATGGCAGACACCGTGGCAAACCTCTTTGGCGCGGGAAAACTGGAAGGCGCCCACGGCAATCATCAGACCGCCCGCGACCCAGCCGGATTTGGCAATTCCCAGCATATCGACAACGCCGCCAAACAGCAGAACCAGCTGAATTCCTGCGATCAGAGCCGCAAACCCGACCCAGACGACGGAATACCCGGCCAGAACCCCCAGCCAGCCGGCGCGGCTGCCATTTGCACTGCGGATCAGGTCATCGTAACTGCGCAGGGTCGGGATCAGGGTGGGCAGCATCATGGCCGCCATCATGATCGCCCACATTGAAAACAGCGGACCGAACTCGGCCATCGGCATATACATATCCATGCGCGGATCCATCGCGGCCATCGCCTGCCCCATCGGCCCCGGACGGCCGATCAGATCGAGGTCCATGTCCCGGCTCATCGAGAACATGACCCACCACGCCCACAGGATCAGAACATAAAAGCCCAGCCACATTCCGCTGCGCAGCCACGTACGACTCACTTCGGCCTCCCGACTCAACTCCCTTGCTTTTCAAATGTCAGACTTTTAAATGTCAGACAAATAAAAATTTGCCCAAGGTCGTCTGAAGATGAAAACCGCGCCCCGAAAAACCGCAGACCTGTCTGCCCAGATCGCCCAGGCCATTCGGGATGCGATCGTTTCGGGTGAGCTGATCGTGGACGCGCGCCTGCCCTCTGAAGCCGAACTGTCGGATCAGTTCCAGGTCTCTCGCCCCACAGTGCGCGAGGCGCTGAAACGACTGGCAGCGCAGTCGCTGATCCGCACCCAACGCGGCGCTTCCGGCGGGGCGTTTGTCAATCGCCTGAGCTTTGAGGATGCCTATTCTCAGCAAGTCACGACTTCGACATTGCTGCTGTCGATGAATGCGGTCAGCTTCGATACCGCATGCGAGGCGCGATATGCCCTGGAAAGGGCCTGTGCGCCCTTGTCCGCGCAGCGGCGCACGGCAGATCACCTGGCGACCATGCGGGCGGAAATATTCCGCCAGTCCCAACCGGGCCTGACGGACGAAGCCTTTTGCGCCTCGGACGTGACTTTCCATCGCGCGCTGGTGGATGGGGCTGGAAACCCGGTCCTGTCTTATCAGCTGGCGGGCGCCGTGGAAGCGATGCAGCCCTTGATGAATATGATCACCTTCACGGCGCGGTCCCGCGAAGAGATCATCGGACTGCACAGCAGAATAGTGGACGCGCTAGAGGCAAAAGACGCGGACACCGTAGACTCCGCCCTGATCGGTCTGGAACGTTACACACGACGGCTGGCCCATGACGTGGCCAAGAGCAAACGTAAACCCAACTGAGGGCGGCATTCGAAACAAGATCAGAACAAGGGGCACACGAGCAGGCAGATTGTCATCCGGCGCCAAGACCGGAACTCTCAATATGAATTGAAGATCAATGACTTACGGGAGGACGTTATGAACCAAAGACCGGACCCAAGTTTTTATCCATCCGCAAAACTGGCGATGGAGGGCCCCGCTGAGACACTTGCATTCACGCTGATGCTCAGCCCTGACTTTTCACAACCCGACGGACTGGCGGTTGTGAATGTCGATCCAAGCTCGGACGATTTCGGAAAGATCGTGCATCAGGTGATCATGCCCGAAAAGGGCGACGAGTTTCACCATTTCGGTTGGAACGCCTGTTCTTCGGCCCTGTCGCCGCTCAGCGGTCACGCGTTTCTGGAGCGGCGCTATCTGATCATCCCGGGCATCCGGTCCAGCCGGATTTATGTCATCGATGTCAAAAACCCGCTCGAAGCCAAGATTCACAAGATCATCGAACCCGAAGAAGTCTTTGCAAAGACAGGGTATTCCCGTCCGCACACGATCCATTGCGGGCCTGAAGGCATCTATGTCAGCACCCTTGGCGGTGGCGGTCCTGACGGCACAAATGGCCCTCCGGGCATTTTCATCATGGATTGCGAAACCTTCGACATCATCGGGCGCTATGAGATCGAGCGCGGCGTACAGGACAAGCATTATGATTTCTGGTGGAACCTGCCGCGTGACTACATGGTCAGTTCCGAATGGGGCCTGCCACCGCAATTCGAAAACGGGCTGGTGGCCGAAGACCTGTTGTCCAATAAATACGGCCACCGCATCCATTTCTGGAACCTTCGAAACCGGACGAATATTCAAACCATCGATCTGGGTGAAAACCATCAGATGGCCTTGGAAATCCGCCCCGCTCATGATCCCGTAAAGCAATACGGGTTCTGCGGCGTTGTCGTCGATACAACGAACCTGCAAGGTGCAATCTTCACCTGGTGGCGCAATGAAGACGGCACGTTCGAAGCCAAGAAGACCATAACAATCGATCCGCAACCCGCTGATCCCGATGATCTTCCCGAGCTTCTGAAGGGCTTCTCTGCCGTTCCGCCGCTGGTTACCGATATCGACCTGAGCCTGGACGACAAGTACCTCTACGTCGCCTGCTGGGGTACCGGCGAGATGCATCAATACGATGTTTCCGACCCGATGAACCCCACCCTTGCCGGCAAGGTCGAAATTGGAGGGATTGTAAAAAAGACCAAACATCCCAACGGCCAGACGTTCGGCTATGGTCCACAGATGGTCGAAATCAGCCGCGACGGCAAACGCGTCTACTGGACCAATTCGCTCTATTCCACGTGGGACGACCAGTTCTACCCCGAGGAAGGCGGTGCGGCCATGGTCAAAGCTGATGTCGGCGAGAATGGCGGGCTGACACTGGATCCGAAGTTCTGGGTGGAGTTCCCCAAAGGGTATCGCAGCCACCAGATCCGGTTGGAGGGCGGAGACTGTTCAACCGACAGCTTCTGCTATCCGTCGGTCTGAGTTGGAATTTTTGATGTCATCAACGGCTGGCCTGTGGCTGGCCGTTGTTCTGAGCGGCGCCTATCACGGCCTGAACCCCGGCATGGGCTGGCCGCTGGCGGTGTCTTCGGCTTTGATGGAACAACGCCAATCCGCCCTGTGGAGCGCACTCGCGGCTTTGGCTGGCGGGCATTTCGTGGCCATGCTGGGCGTACTTCTGCCTTTTGCCCTGATGGCCGTACTGGTCGATTATCAAAATGAAATCCGTATCGGCGCGGCCCTGGTCGTCATTGGCATGGGCCTGTACATCGCGATAACCCGCCGTCATCCCCGCTTTCTTTCGCGGATCCCGCCAAGCAGGCTTGCGCTTTGGTCTTTTCTGGTGGCGCTTGCCCACGGGGCCGCCCTGATGCTGGTTCCAATCTATCTGGGCCTTTGTGCCGTGGATGAACTGGACGCGGGACATCAAGCGATTTCCCAGATCATGACGACGAACACCCTTTTGGTTCTGGGCGTCGCCGCGCTGCATACGGCCGCCATGGTTCTGGGTGGCGGGCTGTTGGCCTTTGCGGTCTATCGTTGGCTTGGCCTGCAATTCCTGTCGCGCAGCTGGTTCAACCTGGAGCTCATCTGGGCCCTGAGCCTCATTCTGGTCGGTGGTCTGGGTCTTTGGTCCGCACTCGGCTGACCTTGTACTTTGTTTTGAAACGCGCTTTGTCTGCATCAAGACAAAACGGAGCTTCCGAATGCAGGACCAAACCCGCCCAACCGATGTGCTGCGTCAGGGTAAAATCGACGACTGGACGGCCGCCACGACCCATGCCTTCACCCGCGAACTGTCTGACGGCACCCTGCCCGAGGATAAAATGCGCTGGTACCTGCAACAGGATTATCAGTTCGTCGACGGCTTCGTGCGTCTTTTGGCCAGCGCCATCGCGCATGCGCCGACCCTTGCAGACAGCGTCCCGGCCGCGCAGTTTCTGGCGGTGATCACAGGCCCCGAGAACACTTACTTCCTGCGCGCGATGGACGCTTTGGGCACTGAGCCCAGCACCGAGCCCGCGCCCGCCACACGGGCGTTTCAGGATCTGATGGCCGAAGCCGCAGCCTCTGGCCGTTATCAGAACATGCTGGCGGTTCTCGTCGTGGCGGAATGGGTTTACCTGAGCTGGGCCAGCCCGGAAAACCCGCCCAAAGACGGCTTGCCGTTCTGGTTTGCGGAATGGATCACGCTACATGCGGGCGAAGGGTTCGAAAGCGTCGTGGAATATCTGCGCAGTCAGTTGGACAACGTCTGGCCGACGCTGGATGCGGCTGAACAGGCCGAGGTCACGCGACTGTTTCATCGCGCCATCGAGCTGGAACGTGATTTCTTTGACGCCGCCTACGCGGCCTGAACCCAGGAGGCCGCCATGGTCGCAACTCTGAACGTCATTGCAGCATTGCTGACCATCGGGTTCGGCGCGTTCGGGTTTCTAGCCCCGGCCCACACCGCGTCGGCCCTGGATCTGGCCCCGACCAACAGCACGATGGGGTTGTCCGAGATGCGCGCCTCGGTCGGTGGTTTGTTTGTTGTGACCGGGATCGCCGTTATCTGGCTGAACAACCCAATGGCCTATGTCATGCTGGGCATTGTCTATTCCGGTGCAGCGCTGGGCCGATTTGTGTCGGTCGCGCTGGACAATCCCCCCTTGGCCAAGGCGTTGATCTTTGGGGGAATCGAACTGGTTCTGGCGGTTTGGCTTATCTCTGCAAACTTCAACAAAGCCACCTAACGGATTGGAAATATAGGATACGGCAGACTTCATTCTGAGTTTGCATCCATCCATCACCTCACCTATATAAGAGATGTCCTTCGGGACTATGGACATAAACGCGCTCGTAATAAGCGGATCGGACCCGGGGGCGGTACCCGGCGGCTCCACCATACACCTTCTGGGGGTATCCTTCGTTTGGGGATCACTTTCAGAACCGGGGGGCCGAAATAGGATCGACGAACGTCTAAAGGGGTTAGCTTTGTCTCGGCTGTCTGCCACCGTTACCGGCGAAAACAGTACAATTGCAAACGACAATCGTGCTCCGGTTGCAGTTGCTGCGTAAGCAGTAGCAAGACCGAAACTTAAGCCCTTGCGCCTAGCCGCGTAAGGCGGGGTTCGCAGGTACCTGGCAACAGAAACCTGCATTAATCCCCCACATGTCTGAATTTATTTACCCGTCCCTTGGCGGATTCAGAGTTTATTCATTCCTTTTTGCCATCGTGCTAGCACTTGGACAGGAGAACTGGGATGACGAATTCAGAGATACTCAGAAAGTGGTACTCCGAAGTTTGGGAAAATGGAAACACCGAAGCGATTGATCAGTTCTTCGCGCCCGAAACGATGGCCGAGGGGCTGATTCCGGAAATGCAGGTCGGTGCGGACGATTTCCGGGATCTGGTCATGGCGTTCCGCCATATTCTGGGGGACATCAAGGTCGAGTTGCCCAAGATCATCGAAAACGGCGACTGGGTGTCTGCCATTCTGCATGTTCGTACTTTTCGGGCCGACAATGGCGCGCCACTGGAAGTCACGGGCCAGGTCATGGCACGGTTCAAAGACGAAAAGATGGTCGAGGCTTACAATCATTTTGACTTCATCTCGTTTTTTGAAGAACTGGGCCAGTTTCCATCGGACACCCTGCCCGTATGCATGACAGGGCAGCGCCTGGACTGGGCGTGAATACAACGCAATCTTGACCCCCATGACCCTTGCGCGGTAGCAAGTGCCATGGGGTAAGATTGCGAACGCCCCGTGAGGCGACAGCCCAAGTTTCGCATGTATCCGCGGTTACAAGGAAACATGCCATGGCATCGCCCAGCTCTATTTCTCCCAAGCAACTCCTGCGTCTGATTGGCACTCCGAATGCGCCCGTTCTATTCGACGTCTGCCTGAATGACGATTTTGAAGAAGATCCCTATCTGATCCCCGCGTCAATCCGGCACCCGGTCACAGATCTTCAGGGGCTGAAATGCAAGACCTCCGGCCGCTCGGCTGTGATTATCTGTCAAAAGGGCAAAAAGCTGAGCCAGGGCGTTGTATCCTGGTTGCGCAGCGAAGGGCATCAAGCCGAATATCTGGAAGGTGGTATGTATGCTTGGCGCGAATTGACCGACGCGCCACGTGTACCCGCAGCCCGCATTCCTGAACGGATTGGAGGCCATACGCTGTGGGTCACGCGCCACCGACCAAAGATCGACAGAATCGCATGTCCCTGGCTGATACGCAGGTTTGTTGATCCCGACGCCAAATTCCTGTTTGTGGCACCCGGCGAAGTCGAAAGCGTTTCGACTGCTTTCGGGGCGTCACCATTTGATATCGAGAACACGTTCTGGAGCCACCGGGGCGACAATTGCACGTTTGACACCATGTTGGATGAATTCGATCTTCACTCTCCTGCACTGGACCGGTTGGCGACGGTCATCCGGGCAGCGGACACGAACCGGCACATGCTTGCGCCCGAAGCGGCGGGATTGTTGGCGGTTTCGGTCGGGCTTTCAAGGCAGTATCGCGATGACCATGAAAACCTGGAGGCCGGGATAACCCTTTACGACGCGCTGTATCGCTGGGCGCGCGATGGGTTTGACGAAAGCCATGACTGGCCCACCGGGCGAACGTCATGACACCGACACTGGCCGAGATTACCAAGGTCTTCGGCAGGATCGGCCTGCTGTCTTTCGGCGGTCCTGCGGCTCAGATCTCCTTGATGCATCAGGAATTGGTCGAGCGTCGACCCTGGCTGGATGAACAGACGTACCTGCGCGCCCTGTCTTTGTGCATGCTGCTACCGGGTCCCGAGGCGATGCAGCTGGCAACCTATGCGGGGTGGCGTCTGCGCGGTGTTGCCGGCGGGCTGATTGCCGGCAGCTTGTTCGTGTTGCCCGGCGCGGTGGTGATTGCGGTTCTGGTCGCGCTCTATTCAGCGTTTGGCGATATTCCCTTGGTGCAGTCGGCCTTTACGGGCATCAAGGCAACCGTCATCGTGATCGTTTTGCAGGCGCTTCGCAACCTTTCGCGCAAGGCATTGAACGATCGAGAGCATCGGACAATCGCAATTCTGTCTTTCCTGTCCATTTTTCTGCTGAACCTCCCGTTTCCGGCGATCATTTTCGCTGCCGCTTTCTGGGGCTATGTGACCTTCAAAGGATCCGTTGAAACGCCGAAACGAGAAGGAACACCACAACTGGCGCGGTCTCTGCGAACGATTGCTGTCTGGTTGCCCCTTTGGTTGGGCCCGCTTGTCGCTCTGAGCGTCACAGGCCATCAACTGCTGAGCGAGTTGGGCTGGTTTTTTGCCCGACTCGCCGTTGTGACCTTTGGCGGCGCATATGCCGTATTGGCCTATATGACCCAAACCGTTGTCGACCAGTACCACTGGATCAGCACGGATCAGATGATTGATGGGCTGGGTCTGGCGGAAACGACTCCGGGGCCGCTCATACTTGTCACTCAATTTGTCGCCATGCTGACCGGGCAACTGACCGGCGGGTTCACCTTGGCACTTGCCGCTGGCGCGGTTGCATTGTGGGCGACGTTCGTTCCGTGCTTTCTTTGGATTTTTCTTGCGGCCCCATATCTCGACCGTCTGGCCGCGCATCCCCGCCTGTCCGCGGCCCTGCATGGAATCACCGCGGCCGTCGTCGGAGTGATTCTCAACCTTTCCGTGTGGTTCGCCCTGAATGTTCTTTTCGAATCGGTGACTGAAAAATCATGGGGTCCTGTGGCAATCCCCACGCCGCAGTTATCCGCGTTGGATATTACCGCAGTAAGTCTAACTATTCTTGCTGGGGCCTTGATTTTTCGACTGAAATTAGGGATGGGAACTGTATTGGTTCTGATGTCGGTGGCCGGGCTGGTTGCACACAATATCTGATCAATCCGGTCATACCCGCCCTTTCGTTTCCGAACAAAACCCCTATGCTGAGCATAACCACTTTTGAGGATCACACATGTCGCAAGGCATCGATTATGGAAACCTGATGCACACCGCCATGCGCGGCTTGATCAAAACAGTGCTGAAGGAAGTTTCTGAAACCGGCCTACCCGGGGCGCATCACTTTTTCATCACCTTCGACACACGTGAAGATGGTGTAGAAATCGCCGACTGGCTGCGTGAACGCTATCCCGAAGAAATGACCATCGTCATGCAGCACTGGTTCGAGAACCTCGAAGTCGGAGACGTCGGCTTTTCCATCACTTTGAACTTTGGCGACGCCCCGGAACCGCTGTACGTCCCCTATTCCGCAATCAAGACTTTCGTGGACCCATCCGTGGAATTCGGCCTTCGCTTTGAAAGCCCGGAAGACGAAATCGAAGAAGATCAGATCATCGAAGACGACATCGAAGTCGAAGAAGAAGAAATTCATCACGATGCGGATATCGTGTCGCTGGACAGCTTCAGGAAATGAACCTTCAAACCCCGCCCGGCGCGGGGTTTATCGTTTCATCAGAAAAGTCTCGACCGACCGGGATTTTTGACCATCTATGAATCGTGAAAACGCAAGGTTCAGCCCGCCCTCGGCCAGCGTACGGTCGAATTGCTGCAACTCATATCCTCCGTCCTCATCTATAAACAACGAAAACACAGTCAGCGTGTCGCCGACAATGCGGCCCCATACAAACGGCTCGCCCTTCATCGGGTCCAATGGCACTTCGTGACCAAAGACATTGCGCTTCATCGCCGCCGAAAACACATCAGGGCGGTCTGACGGAACAAAATCTATCGAGAATTTCTGGTCCTTAACACGTCCGTCCGGCTTGTATGTCGTCGTCCGCCAACTGACGTTGAAGCCGTTCTTGGTCTCGACAATGGAAACGCTCATGTCGCGGGGCGTTGTCGTGCCATCCGCGTCCACTACTTCGGCTGAACCGACATAATCTCCTATGAACGGTGTAATCTCTGCCGCGCGGGCCTGCAAACTCAGAATCGACAGCCACAAAGCGCAAACTGCAAGTATCGCGGCAGCTTTCTCAAGCTTAAGGCGATGTAAATTTGGCATTTTATCCTCCTGGGCGGTCATTTCTCTATTGTAGCCCAGAGGTGTCCGCAAACAATGCACATTCCCCGCCAATAACGATTAAAGTGACGCACCCCGCGCCTATACCTTTGACGTCCTTGAGTTTAAGGTGCGCGCAACTGGCCGATTGCGTCACGGCGTGGCTGCGGCTAAACGGCATACAACTGCATACCAGACGGAGTGACCGATGTCTCAAACCCGCACAGAATCCGACAGCTTTGGCCCGCTCGAGGTTCCTGCCGACAAATATTGGGGCGCGCAGACGCAGCGCTCGATCATGAATTTTCCCATCGGCTGGGAAAAGCAGCCGGTCGCCATCGTGCGCGCGCTGGGCGTGATCAAGAAAGCCTGCGCCATGGAAAACAAGGCAACGGGCAAACTGGACGCAAAGATAGCAGATGCGATCATTCAGGCCGCAGGCGAGGTGATCGAGGGCAAGTTCGACGACAACTTCCCGTTGGTCGTGTGGCAGACGGGTTCGGGCACCCAGTCGAACATGAATGCGAACGAGGTCATCGCCAACCGAGCCATCGAGATTCTGGGCGGCAAGATCGGATCCAAAGACCCGGTACACCCGAATGACCACTGCAACATGGGACAGTCGTCGAACGACACCTTCCCAACCGCCATGCATATCGCAACGGCGATGAGCGTGCGTGACGTGCTGCTTCCGGGGCTTGAGAAACTGGCGTCCGGGCTCGAGCAGAAGGCCGAGGAATTCAAGGACATCATCAAGATCGGCCGAACCCATACGCAGGACGCGACACCGCTGACACTGGGTCAGGAGTTCAGTGGCTATGCACACCAGATTCGTCAGGGGATCGCACGCGTACATGCGGCGATGCCGGGGATTTATGAACTAGCCCAGGGCGGAACGGCCGTTGGCACCGGCCTGAACACCCAGCACGGCTGGGACAAAGCCGTCGCAGGCCATATGGCCCAGATCACCGACCTGCCCTTCGTGACGGCGCCGAACAAGTTCGAGGCGCTGGCCGCCCATGATGCCATGGTCTTCCTGTCGGGCGCTTTGGCGACGATTGCCGGCAGCTGCTACAAGATTGCAAACGACATTCGTTTCCTGGGCTCCGGGCCTCGTTCCGGCCTGGGTGAGCTGATTCTGCCGGAAAATGAGCCCGGCTCGTCGATCATGCCCGGCAAGGTAAACCCGACGCAGGCCGAAGCGCTGACGCAGGTCGCCGCGCATGTGATGGGCAACAACGCGGCGATGAATTTTGCCGGGTCGCAAGGTCATTTCGAATTGAACGTCTACAATCCGATGATGTCCTACAACCTGCTGCAATCGATCCAGTTGCTAGGGGATGCCACCGACAGCTTTACCGAGCGGATGCTGCTGGGCATCAAAGCGAACGAGCCGCGCATCGACAAACTGATGAAGGAATCGCTGATGCTGGTCACGGCGCTTGCCCCTACAATCGGTTATGACAATGCGACCACCGTTGCGAAAACCGCTCATAAGAACGGCACCACCCTCAAGGAAGAAGCCATCGCACTGGGCTTCGTGGACGAAGCGACCTTTGATGCCGTCGTCCGTCCCGAACAGATGATCGGCCCGAAAGACTGATGGGCAAGCCGGTCAATCTGAACCGGTATCGAAAAGAAAAAGCGCGGGCCGTGAAAAAGGCCCGCGCCGACCGGAACGCCGTCGCGTTTGGGCGAACGAAAGCTGAAAAAGAAGTCGTGAAGCTTCAACAGAAAAAACAAAAGCGCGACCTCGACAATCATGAGCTGGACGAATGAGCGGCCGCCCTGTCAAACGCTCTTTGACCCTGAAAGGGCATCGAACCTCGGTATCACTCGAGGATGAATTCTGGCGTGCTTTTCGCGAGATCGCTCAGGAACAAGATAAGCCAATCAATGTCTTGGCGGCTGAGATTGATGTGGAGCGCGACCCGGAAACGGGTCTTGCATCGGCCATACGCGTCTTTGTGCTGAACTGGTTCCGAAACCCTGATTGAGACTTGTCACGCCGTCGCCTCGACGTGTAACGTGAGCTGGAACAAAAAGGGTACAACCATGAGCGACACCATTACCGGGCCGGATGGGCAGCAAAGATGCACATGGTGTCAGGCCGCGCCTGAATTCTTTGAATATCACGACAATGAATGGGGTTACCCTGTCGACGATGACCGACGGTTGTTTGAAAAACTGTGCCTCGAGAGCTTTCAGTCAGGCCTCAGCTGGCGGACAATCCTGAACAAGCGCGAAAACTTCAGGAAAGCCTTCTGCGGATTTGATTTCAACAAGATGGCCGCGTTTTCTGATGCAGATGTGGAACGCCTGCTACAGGACGCCGGGATCATCCGTCATCGCGGCAAGATTGAAGCGGTGATCAACAATGCGCGTTGCGCGCAGGACCTTGTGGCCGCCGAAGGATCTCTGGCGGCTTATGTCTGGCGTTATGAGGCTGAAACGCCTCCGCCCCCGCAAACAGCATCCACGTCACCCGAATCCGTGGCCATGTCGAAGGATCTCAAGAAACGGGGGTGGAAGTTTGTCGGCCCTACAACCGTGTTTGCGTTCATGCAGGCCATGGGGTTGGTCAATGACCACGCCGAGGGCTGCATCGGCAGAAAAAAAGCGGCACAGATGCGCCGCTCTTTCATCAAACCTGCCTGACGGATCAGACCGAGGCTTTGTAAATCTTGTCGATGTTGCCACCCAGAGCCGCGTTGAATTCGGCATCTGACTGCTGCTTCGACAGACCTTCGGTCAAAGCCCGCGAGAAGGATGCGATCATTTTGCCGTTTCGGCTCAACAGGTCGCAGGCTTCTTCCGTCGAATAACCGCCCGACAGGGCCACAACCCGCAATACCCGCGGGTGGTCTGCCAGCGCGTCATACAGGTTTGCCTTTGTCGGGATCGTCAGCTTCAGCATCACTTCCTGACCCTCGGCCAGTTGATCGAGGTTCTTGAGGATTTCAGCCTTCAGGATGTCTTCTGCTTCGGCCTTGGTTTCCGAATGGATGTTCACTTCGGGTTCCACGATCGGAACCATACCGGCATCGGTGACTTCGCGGGCGACGTCGAACTGTTGCGCAACCACCGCCGCGATGCCGTCGGCATTCGCTTCGTGAATGACCGAGCGTTCCTTGGTGCCGAACACACCATCGGCCTTGGCCAGGGTCTCGGCCAGACCGGGGATCGGTTTCATCATCTGAACGCCATTTGCCTGTTCTTCCAAGCCTTTGTCGATCTTCAGGAAAGGCACGATACCTTTGACCGACCACAGGTAATCGGCAACCTTGCGGCCTTCGATCTCTTCGCCCAGGGTACGCTCGAACAGGATTGCACCAATCACTTTGTCCTTTGTGAAATCGTCGGCCAGAATGATGCGGGCACGCATCTTCTGGATTTCACCGAACATCTCTTCGTCTGAGTTGTAGTCGGATGCCTCGACACCATACAACGCAAGCGCTTTCGGGGTTGATCCGCCGCTTTGATCCAGTGCCGCGATAAAGCCCGTGCCGTTGATCATCTGCGCGCGCTGTTCTGCTTTGGACATATTGTTTTCCCGTTCAATGATGATTCCGATGTTCCTCCCCGCATACAACAGGGCGTGAACCGATGGTAGGTTGTTAGCGCTCAAACAGGCGCAACCATATGCCATCTTTGGATCGAACCGTCAGATGCGCGACCGGAACAGGTGTTTTTCCCGGGATTGTTTCGAACCTGAAACGGCGCAAGAGCATCGACAGGATCAGCGGCCCTTCGACCATTGCAAACCCGGCCCCGGTGCACACTCGGGGGCCCGCAGAGAACGGGATGTAAGCGTCGCGCTGGCAGCGCTTGCCGTTTTCCGTGCCCCAACGCATAGGATCAAAACCATCCGGATCGTCCCACAAACGCGCCTGACGGTGCAAATGCCACGGGCTGATCACGATTTGCGCGCCAACCGGCACATCCCGGTTACGGAACCGTTCGGGGCACGTGGCCTCGCGAACCATCATGGGCACCGGAGGATAAAGACGCAGCGCTTCGCGAAACACATCCCGGCTGATCCGGAGTTTTGAAACACAGCCAAATGAAGGATCATCCAGAACGGCGGCCTCATCTGCAACCTTCTGTTGCCATTCCGGGTAAAGGGCCATCAGGTACAGCGTCCAGGCCAAGGCCGACGCACTGGTTTCATGCCCGGCAAGAAAAAAGATCGCTACCTGATCAACCATCTCGTCGGGGTCGAAGAACTGTCCGGTTTCGGGATCAGCCGTCGTCATGATCTTGGTCGCAAGATCATCAGGTGCCGTTCCGTCCTTGATGGCCTTTGCGCGTGTTCTGGTCAGTTCGGCAATCAGCGCCCTGATATCCCGCGCGTTTTGTTTGGTCGCCCTGGAATGAAACCGGGGCAGCCACTTTGGCAATGGAACAAAAGCCGCGAGATTCAGCAAAGGTTGCGCGCGTTGATAGGCTCGGAACTTTTCAAACACCTGGCTGGCGATAGCGTTTTCGATGGGAACGGAAAACAGGGTGCGGAATATGACGTCCGCCGCGGCGTGGCTTGTCTGTTCTTCGAATTCGAGTTCCCCGCCGACACAAGGTCGCAGCCGTTCCACACACGCCTCGGCAGCGGCCAGCATGGCCGGGAATGTATCCTTCAGACGCCCGCCTTCGAACGCCGGATCGATAATCCGCCGCTGTCGTTTCCAGACCTCGCCATTGGTCAGAAACACCGAATTGCCAAGCAACGGCCGCAGGCCTTCGCTGATCCTGCCGGATTTGGGGAAATCGTCAGGCCGTTTCCTGAGAACGGTTTGAATCAGGTCCGGTTGATTGATCAGGAACGATCGGAAGAACGGGGTTTTGAATTCTGCCATCCACGCGCGATACAACCGGGCTGGCTGCGCCGACAGCAGGTCATGTCTGAACAGTTTCACATAGCGAAGCAAAGAAACCTTATCAGGGCGCGGGTCTGGCTTGGGCGGGGTCATGGGCGTACCGAGGTGAACTTGGACACAGGCGTCTCGATGCGGCTGCGCGAAGCCTCACGATCCGCAAACCTTTGCTTCAGCGTCAAAGGGCCAGCCGTTATCCGGAAATAGTCATAGCTTCCCGGCTTGTCGAACGCGCAAAGGTACTGAAAGTGCAGGCGAAAAAACCGCCATCGCAAAACCTTCCAGCGTTCCGGAGACAAGGTTTGCGTGAAAGCCGCCGACAGGACCAGCGGCCAACGTTTGTCGGCGTCGGCCACGCCCGTGACCGCAACCGGATCGCAAAGCGCAAAGGCGCAGCCATCACCTGGGGCCGAGACATCGATCCAGGTGAGTTCGGACCGCGTGGACAGGAAATGCAGATCGGACCGCAAATCGTATGCCCGAGGCAGAAACGAAACCATCGGAACCACCTGCCCCAAGCTGAGGAAAGACAGTGCTGCCCGCCGCTCCTGCACGTTCATTTTTCGGATCAGCCCGGCCAGAACAGACGCCCCAAGATGCGCGCCCGAGCTGTGGCCAACGACCAGCACCTCATCCACATCGGACTTCAGCGCAGCTTCGATCGTCTCTCGGAACGAAGCCAACCTGTCCCTTAGCTCGACCGGCATTTGCCCGTTCAACTGCGCTGAATAGGCGTAATCATGCATCAGGTAATACGCAAACAGCCGGTTGTCGACCTTGCGAAACCATAACAACAGCGCAACGGCTGCGGCCGCTCCCGGGAACAGCCCCCACCAACCGGCCATGGCTATGCATGCCCATGCCACCGCAAGCGCGATCAGCAGCTGAGACACCAACATCGCCACTGGATACAACGCCGCGATCACCGGGCCCTTGCGCAATCGCATCAGACGCCACAACGTACCGGTTGATATGTAAATCCACGCCGTGCGGGCCAATTGCCAATAGGTCGCCGGGATCGAGACCGACATGCTGTCGCGCACGATGTCGGACCACACCAGAACCTCGAATTCCGTTTCAACGGTCAGGCCATCTTGTTCCGAGGTCACGCGCCAGCCAAAACGTCCGTCCGTTGTCTTTTGGGCGATTGCGATCTCGTACCCCGAGATCCGGGCCTGTTTCTGAGACTCGGTGCGATACAGCTCGCGATATCGCCGGGGCGGCATCGGATCATAGCCGGGAATATAGAACACCCGACGTCTGCGCACTTGCCGCTGATTTTTGTGACTGCTCATGCCCTTACCTTCTGATGCGCAGGTTAACGCAGGCTTGAGGTCAAGGTAAGTGCGTCAGTTGATCACCCGAAGTTTGCCAACGCCGGAAAAGTCTCCAGCAACCACCAGCTGAAGCGGGTGAAAAGCCCGGTTATCAGCATGATGCCCACAAACAGCAACAGCCCGCCCATGACCTTTTCGATCGTGCCCATATACGGTTTGATCCGGTTCATCACGGTCATCGAGCGATTCAGGAACATGGCTGCCAACAAGAACGGAATACCCAAACCCGCAGCGTAAACCCCCAGCAGAAACGTGCCACGCGCGACCGACGCTTCGTTCGCCGCCAGTGACAGGATCGCCCCCAGTTGTGGCCCAATGCACGGGGTCCAGCCGAATGCAAAAGCAAGGCCAAGGATATAGGCACCAAAGACCGACCCACCGGAATCGCCGGTTTCAATCCGTGCTTCGCGATCCAGAAAAGGAATCCGGAAGACATTCAGAAAGTGAAGGCCAAAGACGATGACGACGGCACCGGACAGCTTGGCGAACAGCACCTGATTTTGCAGCACAAACGCACCAAAGGCCGATGCGGTAAAGCCAAGCAGCAGAAAGACGGTCGACAGGCCCATGACAAAGAACAGCGCCGACATGGTCGCCTTGCGCCGCGCGCGGGCCTCGTCCTGCATCTCATGTATGGTAACGCCGCTCATATACGCCAGATAAGGCGGTACGATGGGCAATACGCAAGGCGACAGAAAGCTGATCAAGCCACCCAGTAGCGCGACGAACATGGCGGGCAGAAGTCCCGCGTCTATGATTTCGATTCCGAACATGTTTCTGCACATATGTGATGAAGAGCGATCCGTCACGGGGCCAAACGGTCACATCCTCGTGCACGGAATCTGGACAATATTACAACTTCACCCTATCCCGAAAATCATGTCAGAAATTTCAGATACCCTGGACGCCTTGGGCCTGTTGTGCCCCTTGCCCGTCCTGAAAGCCCGCAAACGACTGAAATCCATGCCGGACGGCGCCGTTCTGCGGGTTCTGGCCGATGATCCTGCGGCCATCGTGGATGTTCCGCATTTTTGTGCCGAGGCCGGGCATAGACTGCTTTCGCAGGACACTGACGGCGCACATCAGATCTATCTGATCCAAAAATCCAGCTGATCTTTGTTTCAGGTCAAAAAAAGGCGGGCCAATCAGCCCGCCTTTTTCGTTAACTTCCCAGCGACCACCAACCGCGTCGTTTGGGCTTGGCCGGTACAGGCTCAGGCTCTTCCGCTACGCCTTCAAGCACTGGCTCGGGCGTTGCTTCCGCTGGCCCGTCTTCGGCAGGATCGTCGGTTTCCGTAATTTCAGAGGCTTCTACAGCTTCCGCGGACGGCTTTTCCGCCTCATCCGCTTCTTCAACCGCTGGTGCCGCATCCACACCGTTTGCAGGTTGCTCTGCCGGCAGCGGAGCATCAGCCTGTACTTCGGCTGGTTCGGCGGCCACCTCGACCTGCTCCGCCACGTCCTCGGCGCTTTCGCCCTCGATGAGCTCACCGGTTTCCTCGGCTGCCGGTTCTTCGGTCACGGCCTCCGCTGTCATGACGGCTGGTTCTTCAGACTGTTCCGCAACTTCTTCGGCAACCACGTCTTTCTTGCGACGACGCGGGGCGCGTTTGCGCTTGGGCTTGGCCGGTTTTTCTTCCTCCGAAGCCTCAGCTTCAGCCGGTTCAGCATTTTCAACGACAGGCGTATCGCCCTCTGCGTCTTCTTGTGCGGGCGCTTCACCCTCTTCAGCGATCTGCTCGGGCGCATCGCCATTGCCCGAGCCTTTCTTGCGGCGACGACGGCGGCGCTTGCGCTTGGGCTTTGCCTCTTCTTCGGTCTGAACGGTTTCCTCTTCGGCCTCTTCCGCGTCCGATGAATCGACAAGATCCATCAGTGACGCATCAACAGAAACAACGGGCGCCGTGGCCTCGGGAACGATCCGGCTGGCCGTCTTGAACTTCTCCATCGAGAAGTCCGGGCTGACCAAATGGATATCCCCTTCAATCCTCACCGAAAGCCCATACCGCGCTTCGATCTGCGCAATATGTTCTCGTTTCTGGTTCATCAGGAAGTTGGCGATGCTGACAGGGCAGCGCACCAAAACTTCGCGCGAACGGCGACGGGTACCTTCCTCTTCGATCTGACGCAGGATCGACAAGGCCATGTTGTCGTCCGAGCGGATCAGGCCGGTGCCGTGACAGGCCGGACACGGCTGTGTCGTTGCCTCGATCATGCCGGGGCGCAGACGCTGACGGCTCATTTCCATCAAGCCAAAGCCCGAAATACGACCCACCTGGATGCGCGCTCGATCGGTTTTCAACCGCTCTTTCATGCGCTTTTCAACGGCCGCATTATTCTTGCGCTCATCCATATCGATGAAATCGATCACGATAAGACCGGCCAGATCGCGCAGGCGCAACTGGCGTGCAACCTCTTCAGCGGCCTCAAGGTTGGTCTTGAGTGCGGTTTCCTCGATCGACCCTTCCTTGGTGGCACGGCCCGAGTTCACGTCGATCGCCACCAGCGCTTCCGTCACGCCGATCACGATATAACCACCGGATTTCAACTGTACGGTCGGGTTGAACATCCCCGCCAGATAGCTTTCCACCTGATAGCGCGCGAACAGCGGCAGCGCATCTTCATACCGTTTCACGTTCTTGGCGTGAGACGGCATGATCATCTTCATGAAATCCTTGGCGATGCGGTACCCGCCCTCGCCTTCGACCAAGACTTCGTCGATATCGCGGTTGTAAAGATCTCGGATCGACCGTTTGATCAGATCGCCTTCTTCATAAATCTTTGCCGGCGCGATGGATTCCAGTGTCAGCGCCCGGATCTGCTCCCACAAGCGCTGAAGGTATTCATAGTCGCGCTTGATCTCGGACTTGGTTCGCTTGGCCCCGGCGGTTCGAATGATCAAACCCGCCCCGGTCGGCACATCGATATCCGTTGCGATCTCTTTCAGTTTTTTCCGGTCCGCCGCATTGGTAATCTTGCGGCTGATGCCACCGCCACGTGCGGTATTGGGCATCAAAACACAATACCGTCCTGCCAGCGAAAGATAGGTCGTCAGCGCAGCACCCTTGTTTCCGCGCTCTTCCTTGACAACCTGCACCAGCAGAACCTGACGTACTTTGATGACTTCCTGTATCTTGTAACGACGCGGACGCGGTTTGCGCGGCGGCCGAATGTCTTCGCTGTCATCCTCATCGGCAACCGATTCAATCGATGCGTCTTTAGATGCAGCGTCCGTGCTTTGGCTGTCGCTACCGTCCTCATCCGCGTCCAGTTCATCATCCGCAGCTTCAACAAGTTCTTCTGTTTGCTCGGGCTCGGATTGGGCTTCTTCCCCTTCCGATTGAACCTCTTCACCGGTTTCCACTGCCTCTTCGGCCTGGTCCTCCGCGTCGTCGTCCGACGCCTCGACAGCCTGTTCAGTGGCTTCCTCGGCTACGTCGTCTAACGCAGCCTCATCCGACGCGGTTTCGGTTGCGTCATCAGTGGCCGGCGCGTCATCGTCAACTGGCTCCTCTACCGGAGTTTCAGCGACGACTTCCATCGGCGACGTTCCTTCCGGAACCTCAACACCTGCTTCTTCACCCTCGTCCAGATCGATGGTTTCCATGCCGGTTGGTTCGGTCGAAACCTCCATCGTTTCAACCGGATCATCCGATTTCACGTCAGCAGCCTTCGAGCGAGACCGAGACCGCCGCTTCTTGGATTTGGCCTCTTCTGCCTCATCGCGCGCCTTCATTGCCTCGGCAATTGCCTCGGCATAGGCGCGCTCTTCCTCCATCAGCGCCTCACGGTCGGCGACGGGGATCTGGTAATAGTCCGGATGGATTTCCGAGAATGCCAGGAAACCATGCCGGTTCCCGCCATAGTCTACAAAGGCCGCCTGAAGCGATGGCTCAACCCGAGTTACTTTTGCAAGATAGATGTTGCCGGCAAGCTGGCGTTTGTTTTCGGATTCAAAATCGAACTCCTCGACCTTGTTTCCGTCAACCACCACGACACGGGTTTCCTCCGCGTGGGTGGCATCGATAAGCATTTTCTTAGCCATTTGTCCTTGGTGCACCGCGCCAAACGCGTTGTCCTGACCTGTCCAGGCGGACAGGCGCTTTTGGGGAGGTGTCTTGTCAGGGCGATATCAGACGGCGCGCGGCAGGGTCTGGCGCTGTGGCCCCCTGCCCGTTCTCTCAATCGTTGCGCGCGCGTCATCGCGGTTCTTCTCCGACAGGTGCGTCTGAACGCTGCCTGCCCATTTATTCCTTTCGCCCGGGGATCCCGGGCTCAGGTACTCCACTGCCCCTTCAGGGGCATAATCGGTCTGCTGAACCGCGAGGTCTTGACCCTCACCAACGGATCAGCAGCGAAACTCAAAGATTCGGGACTTGCAGGCGTCAAATTCGCCCGGCCCGTTCCGCCACAATAAAAGCAACCCTGTGGAAAAGACAATGGGCAAACTGCATTCCGCCCCCAAACCAACGGTGCAGCCCCCTTCATCTGGCCAAAAATATCCCGGGGAAGGCGCCACAGGCGACGGGGGCAGAGCCCCCAAATCGCATCGCTTACAGATAGTCCGAACGCTGAAGGCCGTATTTGGCCATCTTCTCGTTCAGCGTCCGGCGAGGAAGGCAAAGCTCGTCCATGACGGACGCAATCGAGCCTTTGTGCCTGCGCATCGTGTTGTCGATCAGCATTCGCTCGAACGCTTCGACATATTCCTTCAACGGCTTGCCCTCGGTCGTCATCACCGGCTGCATCTCTTCGTGATCGGACATCAACAGAGACGCGATGGTGCCCGAGCCACGGCGCGACTGAAGCACCGCCCGTTCGGCAATGTTGATCAACTGACGCACATTGCCGGGCCAAGGGGCCTGCAACAGTTGCGCAGCCTCCTGCGCGCTCACCTGGGGTGCATCGCAACCGTATTCCTCGGCAAACTGCTCACTGAGGCGGGTGAACAGGGTCAGGATATCTTCGCCCCTCTGCCGCAACGGCGGCATGGTGATGCGCAGCGCCGCCAGGCGATAGAACAGGTCCGGGCGCAGCACGTCTTCAGACGTCTTGCCCGCCTCCTGCAGGTTCGAGATGGCTACGATCCGGGTTTCCGCAGGTGTGCCCTGCTCGTTCATCACGCTCAGCAGCTTGGCCTGCAACGTATCGCTCAACGCTTCCACATCTTCCAGAACCAGCGTTCCACCCCGCGCCTCTTCGATGGCAGGCAGTTGCGCATCCTCGGGCATCATGGGGCCAAAGAGACGCTTAGCCAGTGCATCCTCTTCAAGCGCGGCGCAGGACACCAGGACAAATTTCTTGCCTGCACGGCTGCCAACGGCATGAAGCGCGTGAGCCACAAGCGTTTTCCCGGTACCGGTTTCACCGTCGATCAACACATGGCCGTCGGCCTGGCCGAGATCCAGAATATCCTCGCGCAGCCGCTCCATGACCGGGCTGGCACCGATCAGCTTGTTCATGATCTGCGTGCCACCGGACAGCTCGCGCCGCAGCGCACGGTTGTCCAGTGTCAGTCGGCGCGCATTGCTGGCGCGTTTGGCCAGCTCGGACATACGGTCTGGATTGAACGGTTTTTCAAGGAAGTCAAACGCGCCAACCCGCATCGCCTCGACCGCCATCGGAACATCGCCGTGACCGGTGATCATGATCACCGGCAGGGTGCTGTCGGCCCCCATCAGCTTTTTCAGAAGCTGAATGCCGTCCATTCCGGGCATCTTGATGTCCGAAATAACAATCCCAGGATAATCCGGACCCAGAACCTTGAGCGCATCTTCCGCGCTGGCAAAGGTTTCCGTGTCATATCCGGACAAAGCAAGCCATTGGCTGATCGATTGGCGCATGTCCTGTTCGTCATCCACAATGGCAATTTTCATGGCCTGTGCCATAGTCATTCCTCGTTATTCCGCGGCCTCGAGGCCGTCGCTTCCCAGTGCTGGCAACTGCATTTCAAACACCGCACCGCCGTATTGGCCGTTGCGCGCAGTCAGCCGTCCCCCATGGTCGTTCACGATCCCCGACGAGATGGCAAGCCCCAGCCCAACTCCATCTCCGGGTTGTTTGGTGGTATAGAACGGTTCGAACAGGTTCTCGATATCTTCGATCCCATGCCCGTTGTCGCGCACGGTCAGCACAGCCGTGTCACCCGCCGCCAGGATGATTTCCACATCCGGCTCTGCCACTGATTTGGTGGCGTCCAGCGCATTGCGCAAGAGGTTGACCATCACCTGCTCGATCCGCATCCGGTCCCCCATCACCACCACCGGTTCTTCCGGCAGGATCTGGGTGATCTTCACATGGCGCTGGCGCAACTGCGGTTCCATCATCGACAAGGCCGAGGCCAGCGCTTCGCCAAGATTTACAGGTGAAAACGCATCTGCCCCCTTGCGGGCGTAAGATTTGAGCTGCCGCGTAATCGCCCCCATCCGTTCAATCAGACCATCGATGCGCCCGAAACTTGCCAACGCTTCTTCCGGCCGGTTTCGACGCAACAGCAGACGGGCACCGGCCAGATAGGTTTTCATTGCAGCCAGCGGTTGATTCAGCTCGTGACTGACGGCCGCTGACATCTCACCCAGAGCAGCAAGTTTCGAGCTTTGGGCAAGGGTCTGTTCGGCCAAATCCAACGTCTTTTCAACCCGTTCGCGCTCAGCGATTTCCCGCTGTAGCCTGGCGTTCAATGCGCGAAGCTCTGCCGACTCGCGCTGAAACAAGGTCATGCGCAACGTCGCGCGTCGGCTCAGCGCGTAGAACGCCAGTGCCAGAAGAATCGCAAAGCCCATGATCTCGAGCGCCAGAACGCTGTTCACTTTCTCGCGGATCGAGGCATAGGTCGTGAATGATGTCATTTGCCAGCCGCGGAACGGGATGCGCGTTTCCAGACGCATTACCGCCTCGCCTTGAAGGTAGGCGTCAGGCGGCAAAGCGGTCCAGTCGGTCGTTGCGCGAATGGCCCGCTGGATCGCCCCTTGCGGCGGTTGACGCAGCAGGGCCGCCCCCTCATCCAGACCCCGCCAGCGCGGTTCGGTGGACAGAATGATGGTTCCGGTGCTGTCAGTGACCATCACCGCATCCGAAATACCGGCCCATGCCTGTTCAAACTTTTGCAGATCAACTTCGACAACGATCACGCCAAGTATTTCCGCGCTGTTTTCAAGCCGTCGGGAATAGACAAAGCTGTATCCGCCGGATTCCTTGGGAATAACGGAAAAGATCGTCGCATTTGACCGGATCGCGTCCACAAAATAAGGAATATTCCGGTGCGCCTCACCCAGCCTGTTCCGGTCCGTCGCCGCAACCGTTCGCCCGTCTCCATCCAACAGCATCAACGACGCCGCACCGATTTCCTCTACGAACGAAATCAAACGCTGCGTCGACAGCGAATAGTCCCTGGATTGCAGTGCCGAAATCAGGGTCGGGTCCCGCGCCAGCAACTGGGGCACGATCGAGTTGCGGCGCAGTTCGCTCAGCAAATTGCCGGAATACAGCGCAAGGCGCAGCTCGGCCCGGTTGCGGGTGGATTCGGTGAACCTGTCAGTCAACAAGCGGTTGGTGGTCCAAACCGTTGCGATTGTTGCCACCATCAAAACAAGAACAGCCAGCCGCAGCCGCCACCCCAACGGGGCGCCGCGAAACGGTTTCAGCAGCTTTGACCAGCCTGATCGCACGTCCGAGTTCATGATCAGACGTTACGCGCGGGCGCGCGTGACCTCAAGTCACGCCGCTTCAAACACACCTGACAATGCGCGGAACAGCGCCGCCCCGTCGGTGCCGCCATGCCCTTGATCGGCCGCGCGTTCGGGGTGCGGCATCATACCAAGAACACGACGGTTTTCGGAAAGGATCCCCGCGATATCACCGACCGAGCCATTGGGGTTCTCGGTATAGGTGAATGCGATCCTGTCCTGATCTTTCAATACCGCCAGCGTTGCGTCATCCGCGAAATAGTTGCCGTCGTGATGCGCGATCGGAATACCGATCACGTCGCCCGCATTGTAGCCGCCGGTAAAGACGCTGTCGCTGGTTTCAACTTTCAGGCCCACAGTCTTGCAGATGTATTTCAACCCGGCATTGCGCAACAGCGCCCCCGGCAGGATCCCCGTTTCCGTCAGAACCTGAAATCCGTTGCAAATCCCCAAGGCGTAACCGCCGCGTTCGGTGTGATTGATCACGGCCTTGCAGATCGGAGATTTCGCGGCAATTGCACCACAGCGCAAATAGTCGCCATAGGAAAAACCACCTGGGACGCCCACGATATCAATGCCTTCCGGCAGCGCGGCATCCTTGTGCCAGACCATGTCGACCTGAAAACCGGCCTGCTCAAAGGCGACCGCAAGGTCTCGGTCACAGTTTGATCCGGGGAATACGATTACGGCTGCGCGCATGGCGGGCCCTCCTACGAGACAAAATCGGTGACGACCGCAACGCCCGGAGGGGTTGGATGGTCAAAGGCGGCAAGCTCGGCGCTCACCTGGTTGAGAGATATTTTTCGCGTGACCAACGGGCTCAGGTCAATTCCGCCGCCCGCGATCAGCGACAACAAAGACGGATAGCGCCAACTTGGCATGCCGCGCGTTCCGAAGACGGAAAGCTGACCGGAATAAAGAACATCCATCGGTAACGCCATCTGCGTGTGATCCCCGGCTGGCATCCCGATCTGCACCATGCGCCCCATTTTACGCAGGGAACGCATTGCGGAAACGGTCGTCACTTCAACGCCAAGCGCCTCGATCGCGACATGGGCACCGCCACCGGTGAGATCCTTCACCGCCTGCGGCGCATCGCAGGTTGCCGCATTGACCACCGCGTCAGCGCCCAGAGCCTTGGCATAATTCAGTTTATCATCCGTGATGTCGACAACCACGACACGTGCGCCAAGCGCCTTGCCCAGCAGCAAAGTGGAAATCCCGACACCACCGCCGCCGAAGACGGCAATCCATTCACCGCCCTGCACCTGTGCCCGTCCGACCAATGCCTGCCAGGCTGTCGTCACGCGGCATCCCAACGCGGCCGCAATGTCCGGCGCTATGCTGTCCGGCAAGGGCGTCAGGTTCGCATCGGCATGGGCCACCGCGACATATTCCGCAAAAGCGCCGTCACAGGTGAACCCCGGTACAACCTGATCGGGGCAGATCGTCTGATGACCCTGCGCACAATCCGGACACCGGCCGCAAGCCAGAATGAAAGGTGCGATCACCCGATCCCCGACACGCCACCGGGTGACGCGCGCGCCGACGGAAACCACCTCTCCGCAATACTCATGCCCGGGGGTGATGGGCAAGACGACGTCCGGATCCGAACCAGACCACGCGTGCCAGTCTGACCGGCACACGCCGCAGGCCAGCACCCGCACGACCACGCCGTCCTCCGCGGGTGCGGGGTCCGGGATCGTCGTTACCTCGAGCGGCTGTCGGGAGGTGATCAGACGCGCGGCCCGCATTCCATCAGACCAGTTCGATCTCGTAGCGTTCGATAACCGTGTTGGCCAACAGCTTTTCGCACATCTCGGTCACATCTGCTTCGGTCGCGCCGTCGGCCAGTTCAAGGTCGATCACCTTGCCCTGGCGGACACCTTCGACCTGATCAAAGCCCATTGCACCCAATGCGTGCCGAACTGCTTCGCCCTGCGGGTCCAGCACCCCGTTCTTGAGCATCACATGAACCCGTGCTTTCATTTTGGCAACTCCACCTGCGGCCCGCAATCCGAGGCCCATTTCGTTGCGCGGGGGATAGCGCGCCAAATGGCTTTCGACAACCCTGTTTGCAAAGCAGTTTGCCGCAGCAATCCAACTATCCGCCTTCTTTGGCCAATCCCGGATAATGCGCGTCAATCGCATGGAACGTGCCGGTCAGAACCATCTCGACCGCGACGGCGACCAGAAGGATTGCCATGATCCGGGTCAGGACATTGATCAATGTCTCACCCAACAGGCGCGAGATCTGATCTGCGAACAACAATCCCAGCCCCACGATCGCGCAGGCAATCAGGATCGCCGAACCCAGCGTCACGATTTCGGCGCCGTTCGACAGTTGGTGCGAAAAAACGATCGTGATGGCAATCGTGCCCGGCCCGATGGTCAAAGGTATCGCCAGCGGTACGACGGCGAAATTCAGTTTCCGCTCGTGCCCGTCTTCCATCGCGGCCTGATCGCCCGGTGGCCGGTCTTCGGCCTTCAACATCGACATCCCGATACCGAAAATGATGATCCCCCCGGCAATCCGGAAAGCCGGCACATCAATGCCGAACACCCCAAGCACTTCTTCCCCGATCACGACAGCGGTCAGAGCAATGACGGTAACCGAGATCATGACAACAACCGCAACGTGGCGGCGTTCAGCCGCCGAGCAGTTCTTCGTCATGCTCAGAAAAATCGGGATGTTGTAAAGCGGATTGAAGATTGCAAGCACGGCGGCCAGAAACTTCAGAAATACTGTCTGATCAAACAGTTCCGCCATTTGACACCCATCCTGAACCTTTTGCGCCTGCCCGTGGCAAACATGCTTGGGAAACGGGAAGCTGTCAAATTCAACCGCGAACGAAAAGGCGCCGCAAACACGGTTGCGGCGCTTTGGCGAGGTTCCGACCCAACCCTGCTCAGTTGATCAATGTCGGTTTGGTGACATTGTTGCTGGGCAGGACACCCAGTCGGCGTGCAACTTCGGAATAGGCGTCGGTCAAACTGCCCAAATCGCGGCGGAAGACGTCCTTGTCCAGTTTCTGGCCGGTTTCGATATCCCACAGGCGGCAGCTGTCAGGGCTGATTTCGTCAGCAACGATCAGTCGCTGATAGTCGCCTTCAAACACGCGGCCGATCTCGATCTTGAAGTCGACCAGACGAATGCCCACCGCCAGCATCACACCGCTCATGAAATCGTTCACCCGCAGGGCGAGGCTGAGGATATCGTCCATGTCCTGCTGGCTGGCCCAGCCAAAGGCGGCGATGTGTTCTTCGGTGACAAGCGGATCACCCAGCGAATCGTCCTTGTAGCAGTACTCGACGATCGGACGCGGCAGTTGCGTGCCTTCTGCAATGCCCAGGCGCTTGGACATCGATCCGGCGGCATAGTTGCGCACGATCACTTCCAGCGGAACGATTTCGCAGTTGCGAACCAGCTGTTCACGCATGTTCAGGCGGCGAATGAAGTGGTTCGGAATGCCGATCTGGGTCAGGCCGGTCATGAAGAATTCGGACAGGCGATTGTTGAGCACACCCTTGCCGTCGATCACGTCCTTCTTTTCCGCGTTGAAGGCGGTGGCGTCATCCTTGAAATACTGGACGATCGTGCCCGGTTCGGGGCCTTCGTACAGAATCTTGGCCTTGCCTTCATAGATTTTCTTGCGACGCGCCATAAGCGACCTTTCCACTCTGCACAGAGGGAATGAGTCCCCTCACGTTGGCGTCCTCATAGTCCAAGCACCCATTTCCCGCAAGTTCATGTACCCGAGAGGCTTTGACGCAGCGCAAATCCCTTGCGCAAGAGACGTCGTATAGTCATATCATCAGGAAAGAAGATGTAACCCAAGAGGTCCTTACCCTATGACCACGTTCGACGAACGCGAAAACGCCTTTGAAGCCAAATTTGCCCATGATGAAGAGATGCAGTTCAAGGCACAAGCCCGCTGCAACAAGCTTTTGGGTCTGTGGGCTGCTGAAAAACTGGGTAAATCCGGTGCCGACGCCGAGGAATATGCAAAGACGGTCGTGATTTCCGACTTCGAGGAAGCCGGGCACGAAGATGTCGTTCGCAAGGTTTCGGGCGATCTGGGCAACCTGTCCTCGGACGAGGAAATCCGCGCAAAAATGGCCGAGCTACTGCCGGAGGCCAAGGCACAGGTCCTGAGCGAGACCAACTGAGCCTTCGGCGTCTGACTCATGATCTTCATGAGTTTTATGAATTTGATTTGACGCCTTGGTCATGAGACACGGGGCGTCTCTTTTTTTAACGGCGTTTTGCGCCTTTTCCTGGAACAACCCTATGACAAACGCGCTGAGCAAGCTTCTGGAATCCAATGACGCCATTCTGGCCGATGGTGCCACGGGGACGAATCTGTTCAACATGGGCCTGCAATCTGGTGACGCTCCCGAACTCTGGAACGTGGATGCCCCGGACAAGATCCGGGCTCTGTATCAGGGGTCGGTTGATGCAGGCAGCGACCTGTTCCTGACCAACACATTCGGCGGCACGGCGGCACGGTTGAAATTGCATGACGCCCACAACCGCGTGGGCGAACTGAACCGCATCGGCGCAGAGCTGGGACGCGAAATCGCCGACAAGGCCGGACGACCAGTCGTCGTTGCAGGATCGGTCGGCCCAACCGGGGAAATCATGGAACCGGTCGGCAGCCTGTCGCACGCGGAAGCCGTGGAAATGTTCCACGAACAGGCGGAAGCGCTGAAAGAAGGTGGCGTGGATGTTCTGTGGGTGGAAACCATCAGCGCCCCCGAAGAGTTTCGCGCCGCCGCCGAAGCCTTTGCCCTGACCGACATGCCCTGGTGCGGCACAATGAGCTTTGACACGGCCGGACGCACGATGATGGGTGTCACCTCGGCCGATCTGGCCCAGCTGGTCGAAACTCTGCCGAATCCTCCCATCGCCTTTGGTGCAAATTGCGGCACCGGCGCGTCCGACATTCTGCGCACCGTGCTGGGTTTTGCCGCGCAAGGCACTGAACGCCCGCTGATCTCGAAGGGCAACGCAGGCATTCCGAAATACGTGGATGGTCACATCCATTATGACGGAACACCCGAACTGATGGGGCAGTATGCCGCCATGGCGCGGGATGCCGGCGCGACGATTATTGGCGGGTGCTGCGGAACCATGCCCGACCACCTGCGCAAGATGCGTGAGGCGCTGGACAGCACGCCGCGTGGTGAACGCCCGACGCTCGATCAGATCACTGATGCGCTGGGTCCGTTCACATCCGCCTCGGACGGGACGGATGACGATGCGGCGCCGGAACGCCGCACACGCCGCCGCCGCCGCGCATGATGCCAACCTGATCAGCGCCCTTCGAATTTCGGAGGGCGTTTTTCCATGAAGGCCACGACACCTTCGGCAAAATCCCTGGAGCGGCCACATTCGCCTTGCAGGTGCGCCTCGGTCGCAAGCTGCTGTTGCAGGGTGTTTTCATACGTTCCGCGAATGGCCCGCTTGATCGCGCCATAGGCGGCCGTGGGTCCTTTTGCCAGATACCCCGCCCTTTTGCGCCAATGATCGGCGAAAGCGTCATCCGGCACGGCTTCCCAGATCATGCCCCATTCATCCGCCTGCTTTGCAGTGATCTTGTCGGCAAACAAGGCCGCGCCCATCGCTTTGGCCAACCCCATCTGACGGGGCATGAACCATGTTCCCCCGGCATCGGGAAGCAGACCGATACGGGCAAATGCCTGAAGAAAATAGGCGCTTTCCGTGGCAATCACCACATCGGCACAAAGGGCAAGGTTCGCGCCTGCCCCGGCCGCCGGTCCGTTCACCGCGGCAATCGTGGGTACCGGGCAATTGTGGATCGCTTCCAACATCGGTTCGTATTCATCGCGCAGCGACCGTTCCAGATCGATCTTGCCGGTTGAAGACGCATCACCCAGATCCTGCCCCGAACAAAACGCGGGACCAGCACCGGTGATGACGACACAGCGCGCCTTGACCGCTGCATCTTTCATGGCGTGCGTAATCTCTGCCCGCATCTGAGTGGTCAGGGCGTTCATCTTGTCCGGCCTGTTCAGCGTCAGAACCGCCAGACCGTCTGCAATCTCCAGAGCAACCGTTTCGTAATTCATGAAAACCCTCCCGTCGCGCCATGTGTTTTTGCACACTTACTGGCCCGGACGGGACGGGAAAAGCAGAACCACGCGTCAGTCTTCAAGAATTTGACGCAGACGTTCTTTTTCGTCCTCACTCAACGCGACAGAGTCCACCGAAGCACGGGCCTTGGCCCGGGTGCGGAGAAAGTTCAGCCCAACCGCGGCAGCGATCAACAGCATGATTGGCCCGGCCAGCCACAAAAACAGGTTCGAGCCGCTGGCAGTCGGTTTCAGGAGCACGTATTCGCCATACCGGTCAACGATAAATGCGATCGCCTGTTCATCCGTATCCCCAGCCACCAACCGTTCCCGCAACAACACGCGCAGATCACGCGCCAGATCCGCGTTGCTTTCGTCGATGCTCTCATTGCGGCACACAAGGCAGCGCAGCCCGGCGCTGAGATCCCGCGCCCGCTGTTCCAGAACCGGATCATCCAGAACCTCGTCAGGCTGCACCGCAAAGACAGGGGTTGCGAGCATCATCACAATCAGAACAAACCGTTTCATTCCGCAGGTACTCCGCCGACCGGGGTTTTTCTTGCGCCTGCGGCCACACGGAAGCGCCTGTCACACAGGCTCAGGACACCGCCAAGCGCCATCAGGATACAGCCGCCCCAGATCCAGTTTGCCAGCGGCTTGATATAGGTTCGCATCACCCAGCCACCATCTGCCTGTCGATCGCCGATCACGACGTAAAGGTCCCCGAGGAAACGATAATCGATCGCCGCTTCGGTCGTGGGCATCCGCGCAACGGGGTAATCCCGCTTTTCGGGATGCAATGTCCCGATCGGGCGGCCATTCTTTTCAATCAGAACATCCGCCGTGGTCGAGAAATAGTTCGGCCCTTCAACCTGACGGACGTCTTGCAATGTCAGCGTGAACTGTCCGACTTCGAAAGGTTGGTTGAGTTGGGCGACGCGAATATCCTCGTCCTCCCACGCAGTCAGACCTGCGATGGCAAAGATGGTAACTCCCAGCCCGGTATGAGCGACGGCTTTACCCCAATCCGCCCCCGGCAGACGGAGCAAGCGTTTCAGGCTGCCGTTGCGCCCCGTACGGCTCCACAGATCAACGATGGCGCCAAACGTAATCCACGCCCCAAGGAACAGACCCACCGGCCCCAAAGCGCTGCGGCCGGTCTGCATCGCCCAAACCAGCAAAGCAATCGCCAAGGCCAGACCAAAGGCATAGCGCAGCGACCAGGCCGTTTTTCCAATCCGTCCCCGTTTCCACGGCAACATGGCCCCAATGGGAAGGATCAATCCCAACAAAACCATGAAAGGAGAGAATGCTGCGTTGAAAAACGGCGCCCCGACCGAGAGTTTGCGATCAAACATCATCTCGGCCACCATCGGCCACATGGTGCCGACAAAGACCACGAAACAGCTGACCGCCAGCAGGACATTGTTTACGATCAGCGCGCTTTCGCGGCTGACCATGCCGAAGACACCCTTGGCCTCCATCGCCTGCGCCCGCGCGGCAAACAAAGTCAGCGCCCCACCGATGAAAACCACCAGAATGAACAGGATGAACACCCCGCGTTCCGGGTCATTGGCAAAGGCGTGAACCGAGGTCAGCAACCCCGAACGAACGATGAATGTCCCGATCAGCGAAAACCCGAAGGCAATGATTGCCAGCAGGATGGTCCAGCTTTTCAGCGCCTCGCGCTTCTCGACAACGATTGCCGAATGCAGCAGTGCTGCCGCCAGAAGCCACGGCATGAACGAAGCGTTCTCAACCGGGTCCCAGAACCAGAAACCGCCCCAGCCCAGCTCATAATAGGCCCACCAGGACCCCAGCGCGATACCGATGGTCAAAAACACCCAGGCAGCAAGTGTCCATGGGCGAACCCAGCGGCCCCATGCCGCATCGATACGCCCTTCGATCAGCGCGGCGATGGCAAAACTGAACGCCATGCTCAGCCCCACATAGCCGAGATACAGAAATGGCGGGTGGAAGGCCAAACCGGGATCCTGCAACAGCGGGTTCAGATCCCGCCCGTCAAACGGCGCAATTGCCAGCCGGTCAAACGGGTTCGAAGTCAGCAGAATGAATGCGAAAAACGCGACCGCGATGGATGATTGTACCGCCAGCACACGCGCCTTCAGGCTTGGGGGCAACCCGCCCCCGAAGAAAGCTGCCATCGCTCCGAACAGAGTGACAATCAGCACCCACAGCAGCATCGACCCCTCGTGGTTCCCCCACGTCCCGCTGATCTTGTAGATCATCGGCTTGGCCGAATGACTGTTTTCGACCACGATCCGCAGCGAAAAGTCCGACACGATGAAAGCCCAGATCAGCGCACCGAAGGAAAATGCAGTCAGCAGGAACTGGACGATGGCAGCAGGCTCGGCAAAAGCCATCCAGCCGGTCCAGTTTTTTGACGCACCGATCAGAGGCACCACGCTTTGCACGATGGCGACGAAAAAGGCGAGGATAAGGGCGAAGTGGCCAAGCTCTGTAATCATGCCCCGGAATATACTCCGAGGCCGAACCGGGGGCCATTAACTTTCGCATGATCCGGGGGCACATAGTGTCGCGGGTCAAAGCCCCCGAAGCTTGCGCCAATCGGTCAACGCTGGATTCGCGTCAGGAATCGAGGCGTTCTGTATCAGGTTGGCATCGGGGCCGGGGTCGGCGACGCCCGGGCTGTAGCTGCGCATGGCCCGCACCGTTTCTATGTTCTCCATGACCGTCGGCAGGCGTTGCATGGCTGCGCCTATATCCCGCTGAAAATCCTGCATTTTGCTCTGATGGCGCGCGCCAAAATAGAAAGACACAATCGCGCCCAGCAACCACCAAAGAGGTTCCGGCACCAGTGCAATGCCCTGCATGCGTTCGGCGAACCACAGCGGATCCACCATTGCGGCAACAAACAATCCCAGCGTTCCAAGCGCCAATGCCGGGCGCGGCAACCGGTTCACACCATCCATGACGCGGTCGAACAGGCCTTTTTGAGGAACCACGAACTCTCCGCCGAACTGCATCATTGCCTGGCTTTGCAACGCTGTTGCTCTCTCAGCACGGGACTCGGCGTTTTCCCGGTATATTTCAACCGTCTCACGCACAGCGTTGCGACCGCCCCCGAACAGCAGTGCCAATACCCCCGAGATCAACCCCATGCCGCAACCCTTTCCTTGAATTCACTTTCCGTCAGACGATAGCGTGGCGACAGAAACTCTTCGGCCCGTTTGATCCAGCCTCCTTTGCCACCAGATCGGGTGCGCGCGTATTTTCTGGATGCCGGGCGTTTGTCGGCGAGCCGAAAATAATAGTTCCGCCGCGCCACGCCGTACGCATCGCGCAACGCGTCGGGATCTGGTCGGGCCGCGTCTTCGCACGCCTGCGCCGTTTGCGTGCCGATCACGCCATCTACCACGACGTCAAACCCCATTTCACGCAAAAGCCGTTGCAGGATTGTTACTGCTTGCGCACCGGCATTGACGTACATGTCAAAGACAGGGGCGTGCAGAATATCCGGCAACAGCGCGATGCGTGGCTTTTCAAAGTAGTGCTGAACAAAGATATCGACCGCCTCGCGCTGAGTAAGCGCCCGGACATCCGCCACGTCAACCAGCCCATCCCCGGTCAGATCCAGTCCAAGCCTGCGCATCGTGTGGATCGTGACACCATATTTGGTTGCCCCGCCCGGATCGTCCGGATCATTCACGAATCCGCCTTCCCGAAGCACAATTTCCTTGGCAATCTGCCGAACCGTTTGCATAGCGCCCTCATTTCGTTGAATGGCACTGACGATCCCGAAAAAGAATTAACAAGCCTGAACGACCAAGGGCGCTGCCCGCATCCCGCGCGCAACGCCCTCAACATGGATATTGGTCAGGTCAGCTTTCTTCAGCCTCTTTGTAGACGCCCTGCTCTTTCAACGCGTCCACGACTTCCTTCGGCATATAGGTTTCATCATGTTTGGCAAGAATTTCAGTGGCTTCAAACACACCGTTCACGTAACGCCCGGTGCCGACCATGCCCTGATTTTCCGAAAACAGATCAGGCAGGACCCCGGTGAAAGAAACCTTGACGCTTTCGCCGCCGTCGGTGACGACAAAATGTACGGTTTCGCCCTGCCCACGGATGATCGAACCTTCTTCGACCAGGCCGCCAATCCGAAAGACCTCGGTCGGCTTGGGCGGTTCGGCAATCACCTGGCTTGGCGAGCGGAAAAAGTTGATCCCGTCGCGCATGGCATAGCCAATCAACGCCGTCGATGCCACCAAGGCAACGATAGCTACCAGAATGACTTGTACTCGGCGACGTTTCTTGAGCGTTTTCATACCATCCTCACGGGAATAACGGTGCCATCATCAGGCCCCGGGTTTCAATCTCACCTAACATCAGGTTGGCGTTCTGCAAGGCTTGGCCGCTGCTACCTTTTGTCAGGTTATCCAGCGCCGCGATCACGATCGCACGCCGTTCGATCCGATCTGCCACAACACCGATATGACAGAAGTTGGACCCGCGCACATGGTGGGTCGACGGTGTCTCGCCCATCGGCAGCATCTGAATGAAAGGCTCATCCGCATAAGCTTTTGCAAGCGTTTCATAGATGCTCAGCGGGTCACCTTTTACGTAGGTCGTGGCCAGAATGCCCCGGTTTGCAGGGATCAGGTGCGGGGTGAACTGCACATGAACCGTACGCCCGGCCAGTTTGGAAAACTCCTGATCGAACTCACCCAGATGCCTGTGGGTCCCGCCGACGGCATAGCCGTTGGTGCCCTCACTCAGTTCGGCATGCAGCAGGTTTTCCTTCAGCGACCGCCCTGCCCCGGAAACAGCGCATTTCAGATCCAGCACGATATCGTCCAGATCAATCACCCCGGCAGAAACAAGCGGCCGCAGAACGTATTGACCGGTTGCCGCGTTGCACCCTGTGCCCGCCACCAGCCGCGCGTCCCGGATTTCGTCGCGGTAGAACTCGGTCAGGCCATAAACGGCCTCTTCCTGCTGCGCGATCGCGGTATGCGGGTTGCCGTACCACTTTTCATATTCGTCCGGGTCAGTCAGCCGGAAGTCAGCAGACAGGTCGATGATCTTCAGATCCTTGGGCAGCGCACTGATCACTTCCTGGCTGGTCTTGTGCGGAAGGGCACAAAAACACAGATCGATCCGGGAAAAATCGATCTCGGAAATCTTGCACAGATCCGGCAGGTTCATGTGGCGCAGATGGGGGAAAACCTGCGCCATGGTCATCCCCGCCTTGCGTTCGGCGGCCAGCGCGACGATTTCCATGTTCGGGTGCTCGGCGATCAGCCGCACCAGTTCCGCACCGGTATAGCCCGAGGCGCCCAGAATTGCGATTTTATGGGTCATGTCAGACCTCTTCTCAACGTGTGTCACATGTTACGACCGCCGATGCGACGGTCTTGGAATAATGAAAGCAGAACGGCCGCGTCCTTGACCTAAGTCAGGCGGCCTCGAATGTGATTTTTCGTCGGAGGAACTGGGTCGCCCGATCGCTCACCACATTGGGTTTCCCCGTCGTCAGGAAGCCTCCCGGGCCGGTACCCAGCATGTTGGGGTGGCGATGCAGGTAATCCGCAAGGCTTTCAGCAACCAGCTCTCCCTGGCTGTAGACCTGCACGTCAGGTCCCAATGCCGCCTGAAATGCTTCGGCCATGAGCGGGTAATGCGTACAGCCCAGAATGGCGGCCTGCGGTTCGGGCATCTTGCGCTTGAGGGCTTCCACATGGCTGCGCACCAACGCCTCGGCAAGGATCATGTCACCGTCTTCGATGGCATCCACGACACCACCACATGCCTGCGCCTCGACATCCACGCCAATTGCCCGGAACGCCAGCTCGCGCTGAAAGGCACGGCTGGACACAGTGGCGGGCGTGGCGAACAAGGCGACATGCTTGACCGCCACTTCGCGTGGTGGGGAGTTGTCGCCCCATTGCCGTTCGGTCAGGGCTTCGATCAATGGGACAAAGACACCAAGAACCCTTTTGCCGTCGGGCACGCCTTCTTCCTGCATCCGACGCAGCGCCGCCGCGCTGGCGGTGTTGCAAGCCAGAATCACCAGATTGCAGCCGCGATCCCAAAGGTCCTGCACGGCCTTTCGGGTCAGCTGATAGATGTCCTCGGCATCGCGCACACCGTACGGGGCATGCGTGCTGTCCGCGTAATACAGGAAATCAACGTCAGGCAGACGTGTCTGCGCGGCGCTCAGGACGGTCAGACCGCCCAATCCGGAATCAAAGATACCTACTGCCATTAGCCCCTTCAGGCGCGATGCCGTTCCTCAAATTCATAGCCATAGTCATATGACTTCAGCGGTGTCGGAGACAGCTCATACGTCGCTTTGCGCAGGAAATCCATCATCTTGCGCGTATCCTTGCCCAGCGGATCCAGAATGTCGCGCCCGATAGGCGTGCCAATCACCACTTTGACCGGGGTATCGACACGCTTTTTGAACTCCTTGATCAGCAAGCCCATGCGCAGGGTGTTGTGCATATGGCTTGCTATCTGAAACAAACGTGACGTGTGCCCGTCGAAGAACACCGGAACGACGGTGGCATTGGATTTCGCCACCATGCGGGCCGTGAAACCGCGCCACCCCGGATCCATGGGATGCGCGAACGGATTGACGCCGGTGCTGACCGTACCCCCAGGGAAAATCCCGATCGCGCCGCCATCGCCGAGGTAATTCAATGCGGTTTTCCGCGTATCCAGATTCAGTTTCACCGCTTCTTTGGTTTCATCAAACGAAACAGGCAAAACGATACGGTTCAGGTCTTCGGCCTTGCGGAAAACGCGATTTGCGAGAATCCGGAAATCACCACGGGTCTGCGACAATATATGCCCCATCATCAGCCCATCCAGAATTCCATACGGATGGTTTGCAATCAGGATAAGCGGACCCTCTTTGGGGATATTCTCCAGTGCGCCACCAACGACATCCAATGTCAATCCATAGCGATCGACCATGACCGACCAGAAATCCCGACCCTTTGCAACTTCTTGTTCGTAGCCGTCCGCCCGTTTGATCAGACGCAACCGTCCCGTGGTGTTCTCCATCAGCCTGATGACCAGCCGCCCCCCCTTGGTTTCGGCGGAATGCGCATACGAGATGTCACGAACGACATGACGGCGAGAAGACATGTAGGGCTCCGTTTTGCTGCGCGCAAAATAAATGCAAGCAACAGGTTTGACCAGCTATCGTGACACCCTTGTGACGAATTACTCTGCCGCGGCTTGCAATTCAGGCCCACCGCTGCGGATGACCGCCAGCAGCTCCTCTCGCCGTTTGGCAGCCTTGGCCTCGTTTTCCCGCAGTACCGGCCCAAATCCGCGGATATCCAGCGGCAAGCAGGCCAGGGCGGCAATCGCATCACGGGTGTCCTGCGACACCAGGGGCAGAACCTCGCGCATATCCTTTTCATACTGTCGGATCAGGGCGCGCTCCATCTTGCGTTCGGATGAATACCCGAAAAGGTCAAGTGGTGTGCCGCGCAATGCCTTTAGTTTGGTCAACAGTTTCAACGCAGTCATGATGGATTCGCTGAAGGCACGCTTTTTCGGCCTGCCATTGCTGCCCGATCCGCCGAATATCGGCGGGGCAAGGTGAAAGGTCATCTTGAAGTCACCATCAAACTCGGCCGCCGCTTTTTCCCGACTGGTCAGAAGAAGGCGCGCAACTTCGTATTCGTCCTTGTACGACAACAGCTTGTGATAGCCTTTTGCCACCGCTTCGCGCACATCCGCGTCCTCTACACTGTCCACCAGCTTGCGGTACCGCCTGGCCAGCCGTGCACCTTGATAGTCCGTCAGGTGCTGCGCGCGAAACGCGATGATCTGGTCCAGTGTCTTAGGCATCTCGGCCACGGTTGGCGAAAGGATGGATTGTACTTCGTCTGGATGCAGAACCGCCCAACGGCCGACATCAAACGCGCGCTTGTTGCGTTCGACTGCTGTGCCGTTCAACTCGATGGCCTCGAATATCGCCTGACGGCTGACCGGCAACAGTCCGCGCTGCCAGGTCGCGCCGAAGATCATCATGTTGGAATAGATTGAATCCCCCATCACCGCGCGCGCCAGTTCGGTCGCATCAAACAGCGAAACATCTTCTTTCAGCCGCGCTTGCAGGGCCAGTTCCAGCTGATCCACCGGAATGCGGAACTCGGTATCACGCGTGAAATCGCCCGTCACCGTTTCGTGGCTGTTCACGACGGCCCCCGTACGTCCGGTGCGCGTCAGGCCCAGCGTCTTGGCGCCGGCCGAGACCACCAGATCACCGCCGATCAGCGCATGGGCCTCGCCTGTGGCGACGCGTATCGCGCTAATGTCCTCGGGGCGGTTGGCCAATCTACAGTGGATGTGGACTGCGCCGCCTTTCTGCGCCAGGCCCGCCATCTCCATCATGCCCGCGCCTTTTCCGTCGATCTGCGCCGCCTGCGCAAGGATCGCGCCAATGGTGACGACCCCCGTACCGCCAACGCCGGTAATCACGACGTTGTGCGTACCGGTGATCTTCGGCAGATCCGGCATCGGCAAATCCGGCAGATCAATTTCGGTCGTCGCCTCTTTGCGAATTTTCGCGCCCTCAAGCGTCACGAAAGACGGGCAGAAACCGTTCAAGCACGAGTAATCCTTGTTGCAGCTCGATTGATCAATGGCTCGCTTGCGGCCCAGCTCAGTCTGTTTGGGAACGATCGACACGCAGTTTGACTGTACACCGCAATCGCCGCAGCCTTCACAGACATCGGTGTTGATGAACACCCGCTTGTCGGGATCGGGGAATGTACCGCGCTTGCGCCGGCGGCGCTTTTCGGCGGCACAGGTTTGAACATAAACGATGACCGATACGCCCTCGATCTCGCGAAACTTCTCCTGCACCTGCATGAGGTCGGCACGCTCGTATGTCTGGACGCTGTCGGGCAGAGCCTTGAAGTTGACGTCTTCCTTTTCGTCATAAACCAGGGCCACCTCTCGGACACCCATTGCCTTGACCTCGGCAACGATCCGTTCGGCCGTCAGGCCGCCCTCATTCTCCTGCCCGCCGGTCATGGCGACCGCGTCGTTGAACAGGATCTTGAAGGTGATGTTCGTTCCTGCGGACAACGCAGCCCGGATCGCCTGAACGCCCGAGTGGTTGTACGTGCCATCGCCAAGGTTCTGGAACACGTGCTTGGTCGTCGAAAACGGCGCCTCGCCGATCCAGTTGGCGCCTTCCCCACCCATTTGCGTAAATCCGGTCGTCTCGCGATCCATCCATTGTACCATGTAGTGACAGCCGATGCCGGCATAGGCGCGGCTGCCTTCCGGTACCTTGGTCGAGCTGTTGTGCGGACAGCCGGAACAGAAATACGGAAGCCGTGTCGCAATTTCCTGCGCGTTGTCAGCCCGGCGCGCTTCTGACAAAGATGCCAGCCCGGCCCGGATACCATCGGTCTCTCGACCCTCTTCAATCAGGATTTCGCCCAGCTTTTCAGCGATCATGATCGGGTCAAGCGCACCGCGCGTCGGGAACAGTTCTTCCCGGTGCAACGCCCCGGCCCCGCCTTTGTACCAGCCATAGACCCGGCGTCCGCGCCGGTCGTCAAAGATGGCCTCCTTGACCTGAACCTCGATCAGCTTGCGCTTTTCCTCGACGATCACGATCAGATCCAGCCCCTCGGCCCAGTCGTGGAATCCGGCCATATCCAGCGGGAAGGTCTGCCCCACCTTGTAGGTGGTAATGCCCAGACGCTCGGCCTCGGTTTCGTCGATATTCAGAAGCGAAAGCGCATGTGTCAGGTCCAGCCAGTTCTTGCCCGCCGCGACAAAGCCGATCTTGGCGCCGGGTTTGCCCCACATCCGCCTGTCCAGCTTGTTGGCGTGCGAAAACGTCTCGGCCGCGAACCTCTTGTAGTCGATGACACGCGTTTCCTGCATGTGCGGCGTGTCCCCCAACCGGATGTTCAATCCGCCATCCGGCATATCGAATTCAGGGATGACCACCTGCATCCGGTCCGGACTGCCATCCACGACCGAGGTGACTTCGATCGTGTCCTTCATCGTCTTCAGGCCGACCCAGACACCCGCGAATCGGCTGAGGGCAAATCCATAAATGCCATAGTCGAGGATTTCCTGAACGCCGGCAGGGCTGACGATCGGCATATACATGTCGACCAGCGACCATTCGGATTGATGCAGCACCGTCGAGCTTTCGCCGGTATGGTCATCCCCCATCGCCATGAGCACACCGCCATGTTTGGCTGTACCCGCCATGTTTGCATGGCGCATGACGTCACCGGACCTGTCGACGCCCGGACCCTTGCCATACCAAAGCCCGAATACCCCATCGAATTTGCCGTCGCCGCGCAGCCCCGCCTGCTGGCTGCCCCAAAGCGCGGTGGCTGCCAGATCTTCGTTCAAACCGAACTGAAACGTGACATCGCTTTCGGCCAGCGGCTTCTGGGCCCGCATCATTTGCTGATCTACGGCCCCCAAAGGAGACCCGCGGTATCCAGTGACCAATCCAGCGGTGTTAAGACCCGCTTGCCGGTCTCTGGCCTTTTGCATCAGCATCAAGCGCACAAGCGCCTGTGTTCCGTTCAGAAGAACCGGGCTTTTTTCAAGATCGAACCGGTCGTTCAGCGTTATCTGTGGCTGGCTCATCAGACGTCTCCCCTCGTCAGATCAGTGTGCTTTACTTGGGTTCATTTTAGGTCATAAATTCTGACCTGTATAGAATTTATCCACTGATATGTAACGATTTCGTCCTTTGAATGTAGAACTTGTTACCTATTTCATATAGGGCTTCTGAAAGATAACGAAAGTTGCGGCGATGGATTGGGACAAGCTTAGAATATTTCACGCGGTGGCCGATGCCGGCAGCCTCACGCACGCCGGAGACAAGCTTAATCTGTCTCAATCCGCCGTAAGCCGACAGATCCGCGCATTGGAAGAGTCTCTGGATGCCACACTGTTCCACCGCCATGCACGGGGGCTGATTCTCACCGAACAGGGCGAGTTGTTGTTCGACGCCACATCCGCCATGTCGAAACGGCTGGATGCAGCAGCGGCGCGCATTCGGGACAGCGAGGAAGAAGTCTTTGGTGTTTTGCGGGTCACGACGACCTTCGGCTTTGGCACACTCTGGCTGGCACCGCGTTTGCCCAAACTGTACGAGCAATACCCTGATCTGAACATCGACCTGATGCTTGAAGAACGCGTTCTGGATCTTCCGATGCGCGAAGCGGACGTCGCCATCCGCATGAAAGAGCCCAGCCAGGCCGATCTGGTGCGCAAGCGCCTGATGACAGTTCAGATGGTACTATATGCAACCCAGGACTATATCGAAAGCCACGGCGGCATGTTGCAGTCCCTGGAAGAGATCAAGAACCACCGTCTGATCTGCCAGACCCCTGCGGCACCGCAGGTTGGGGCCGGCGCAGCCATGGTGCGCCACCTGATGACCTACAATCCGGCATCCTTGTTGACGGTAAACAACTATTTTGGCGTGCTTCAGGGCGTTTTGCACAATCTGGGCATCGGTGTTCTGCCCGATTACGTAACACAGGATTTTCCGCACCTCGTGCCCATTCTGTCAGACATCGAAGCCGCAGATGTTCCGGTCTATCTGGCCTACCCGGAAGAATTGCGACACTCAAAGCGAGTTGGCGCGTTTCGTGACTTTGTTCAAGACGAAATCATCGCGCAGCGCAAGCAATTGAAACAGATGGGAAAATTGTAGCTATGCGCAAACAGCATATCGGACATGAATAGATCACAGGGTTAATTGTCTTGAACGTTAACAAACTGACCCCTAAATGAGCACTCGAAGGCGGTGATGCTGAAACGCTCATCATCTTCATACCTCCCTGTTGGACTACGGCCGAGCTTATAGCTCGGCCCTTTTTTTTGGCCTGACCCTGCATTAAGTCAGCGAAAGCTCTGGGAAAAATACACGCATAGGCATATGATCCCCAAAAAACGATACAAATTCGTGTTTGAGGGAAAATACATGTTCCACCTACCCCGCCTCGTTCTGGCGATCATCTCCGCAATATTCTTGGCGGTGCCGCTATACGCACAAGACACCGGTTCAACTTCTACTGTGACCATTCCGGAAGACCTGACACCCGAACAGGTCGACGATCTGGTCGCGCGCATGTCCGATGACCAGGTTCGCGCCATTCTATTGGAACGCCTTGATGCCGTGGCGGAAAAACAAGCTGCCGAGAAAGCGAACGTAGAAGACCCGTTGACTGAGATAAGCGATATCTGGGCAGCCATGGTCACGTCCTGGACGCATGTTCTGACCACCGCTCCCAACATCATCACGGCACAGATAACCGCGTTCAGCAATTTTAGCGATACGTTCGGAACGACTGGTGTCTTTACTCTGTTTGGGCTTGTCCTCTCAGTGCTTGTCGTCGGGTTCATAGCGGAAAAGCTGTTCATCTTCCTGACCCGTCGCTGGCATGAAGCAACTGAAGCGGCGGGCGAGGCCGACCTTTGGGGCGCCGTCAGTTACCTGTTTCGCCGGTTCTGCCGCGAAATCGCCGGTCTGATCGTATTCTATGTCGTGATCCGCGCGGTTGGCCGCGGTCTTCTGACCACGGAACAGATCACCTATGCTGCACCGTTTGTATTCTATCTTATCTGGGTGCCGCGTTTGGGCGCGGCTGCGTCACGGTTTGTTCTGGCGCCGGAGAAGCCGCAATTCCGGTTGGTCAATATCGACGACCACTGGGCCAAGTACCTGCATCGCAACCTGATCGGATTGTTGATCCTGATCGGATTCACGCTGTTCGTCGTTCGGTTCAACGCGCTCAATGGCATCACGGGTGACGATACCCGCATTGGCTTCTGGCTGAACGCGGCAATTCACGTCTATATCGCCGTAATCGCCTGGACCGCGCGTGAAGGTCTGTCGCAGATGATGCTGGGGACGGACCCGGATCACACAAAATTCGATGAAGAAGTTGCGCACTATTACCCCTATTTTGCCATCGGCGTTTCGGTGGCAATCTGGCTGCTGGTCGAATTTCTGGTCGCACAGCGTGATCCAGCGACATTGAGATTGCTGACCGGCGGCGCGCATTTCACGACGATGTTCTGGTTGTTGATTGCCCCTGCGCTGGATACGCTGATCCGTGGTCTCGTGCGGCATTTGCAACCGCCCATGTCGGGCGAAGGCCCTCTTGCCGAACGCGCCTACCGTTCCGCGAAACGCAGCTATATCCGGATTGGTCGCGTTATCGCGGGCTTGGTCGTGGTCTTCATGATTGCACGCGCGTGGCACCTTGACCTGCGCAATGTCGCGTCGGCCGGTGTCAGTGCCGAAGTTGGCGGTGCCGTGATCGAATTCCTGCTGATCATCGCCGTTGGCTATATCCTGAACGAGGTCGTCTCGCTGTGGATCAACCGCCGATTGGCCAGGGAACAGACTGCGGCCGAGGCGCTGGACGAAGAAGCAGGCGGTGAAGGCGGCGGAGCCGGCGGTTCTCGTCTGGCGACGGTTCTGCCCCTGATGCGTATCACGGCCCAGATCACGATTGCCGTGATTTTTGGCCTGTTGGCGCTGGGCGCATTGGGCATCAATATCACACCGCTTTTGGCCGGTGCCGGTGTTCTGGGTCTGGCGATCGGTTTTGGTGCGCAAAAACTGGTTGCTGACATCGTGGGCGGCGTTTTCTTCCTGATAGACGATGCCTTCCGCGTCGGAGAATATGTCGACGTCGGCGGCACGATGGGAACGGTCGAGAAGATCTCGGTTCGCTCGATGCAGCTGCGTCACCACCGAGGTGCCGTGCATACGATCCCGTATGGTGAGATTCAGAAGCTGACAAACTTCAGCCGCGACTGGGTCATCATGAAGCTGAAGTTCACCGTGCCGTTCGATACCGACCCCAACAAGGTCAAGAAGATCTTCAAAAAGATCGGCGCCGAAATGATGGAGGACGAAACCCACAAGGATGGCTTCCTGCAACCGTTCAAATCGCAGGGCGTGTTCGACTTCGACGATGTCGGCATGATCATCCGTGGCAAGTTCATGGCCAAACCCGGCAAGCAGTTCACCCTGCGCAAAGAGATCTTCAACCGGGTCAAGGCGGCCTTCAAGGAAAACGGCATCGACTTTGCCCGCCGAGAGGTGCGCGTGGCGATACCGGGGCAGGAAGAGGCCGAAAACCTTACCCCGGAACAGAAGGCCGCTGTAGGCGCCGCAGCCGCAGCTCAACTCAACAAAGACCAGGGGTCAGCGTAACCGTCACGGTTTACGCCTTGGATTTTGCGCCAGTACAGTGGTGCATTCCTTCGGAACCGGCAGTGATGCCGGTTCCGTTTTTCTTTGAAAGACGCAACCTGCGCCGTCTTGACCCTTTCCACACGCGCGCGCTTGCCCTACAAGGCGCGCAATCTCGGCCCACTTGGACACAGGACAGAAGATGCAAGAGCCCGCCATCACACCCGATCTGATTGCCGCACATGGGCTCAAGCCCGAGGAATATGACATGATCCTCGAGATCATCGGGCGTGAACCTACTTTCACCGAGCTTGGCATTTTCTCGGCCATGTGGAACGAGCACTGTTCCTACAAATCTTCGAAGAAATGGCTGCGCACCCTGCCCACCTCTGGGCCTCAGGTGATTTGCGGACCCGGTGAAAACGCAGGCGTGGTCGATATTGGCGACGGTCAGGCTGTGGTCTTCAAGATGGAAAGCCACAATCACCCGTCTTACATCGAACCCTATCAGGGTGCGGCAACCGGCGTGGGGGGCATCCTGCGCGACGTCTTCACCATGGGCGCACGCCCCATCGCGTCCATGAACGCATTGTCCTTTGGCGAACCCGGCCACCACAAGACCCGTCAACTGGTCAACGGCGTGGTCGAGGGTATCGGCGGCTATGGCAACTGCTTCGGCGTGCCTTGCGTCGGTGGCGAAGTCCGCTTCCACCCTGCCTACAACGGTAACTGCCTGGTGAATGCATTTGCAGCCGGTCTGGCCGACAGTGACAAGATCTTCTACTCGGCAGCCTCGGGCGTGGGTATGCCCGTCGTCTACCTGGGTGCAAAAACCGGTCGCGACGGCGTGGGCGGCGCAACCATGGCATCCGCCGAGTTCGACGACACCATCGAAGAAAAGCGTCCCACCGTTCAGGTCGGCGACCCCTTTACCGAAAAACGCCTGATGGAGGCGACGCTGGAACTGATGCAGACCGGTGCGGTGATCTCGATCCAGGACATGGGCGCGGCGGGCCTGACCTGCTCGGCCGTTGAAATGGGCGACAAGGGTGGCCTTGGCGTGCGCCTTGATCTGGAAAACGTCCCACAGCGCGAAGAAAACATGACAGCCTATGAAATGATGCTGTCCGAATCTCAGGAGCGTATGCTGATGGTCCTCAAGCCCGAGCTTGAAGCCGAGGCCCGCGCCGTGTTCGAAAAATGGGATCTCGATTTCGCGATCGTCGGCGAAACCATTGCCGAAGACCGCTTCCTGATCATGCATAACGGTGAAGTCAAAGCCGATCTGGTTCTGTCCAAATTGTCTTCTACCGCGCCGGAGTATGACCGCCCATGGGAGCCTACGCCAGAGGCAGAAGAACTGGCCGAAGTGCCTCAGATCGACCCGATTGACGGGCTGCGCGCCCTGCTCGCTTCGCCCAACTACGCAGGCAAGCAGTGGGTCTATGAACAGTACGACACCATGGTGATGGCGGATTCCGTCCGCACGCCGGGTCTGGGTGCGGGCATGGTCCGCGTCCACGGGACCGACAAGGTGCTTGCCTTCACATCCGACGTGACCCCGCGCTATGTGCGCGCAAACCCTTTTGAGGGCGGCAAACAAGCCGTGGCTGAGGCCTATCGCAACCTCACCGCCGTCGGAGCCAAGCCGCTGGCCACCACGGACAACCTGAACTTCGGCAACCCCGAAAAGCCCGAGATCATGGGCCAGTTTGTCGGCGCCATTCAGGGCATCGGCGCCGCAGTCGGCGCGTTGGATATGCCGATCGTGTCGGGCAACGTCTCTCTGTACAATGAGACCGACGGACAGGCCATTCTGCCGACCCCCACCATTGGTGCAGTCGGCCTGTTGCAGCACTCGGACGAAGTCATCGGCAACGAGGTGCGCGAAGGTCATGTCGCGCTGGTGATCGGTGAAACCAAGGGACATCTGGGTCAGTCCGCCCTGTTGGCAGAGGTCTTCAACCGCGAAGACGGCGATGCACCTCATGTCGATCTGGATGCCGAAAAGCGCAACGGTGATTTCATCCGCGCCAACCGCGAGATGATCAAGGCCTGCACCGACCTCAGCGATGGCGGTATCGCTCTGGCTGCCTTCGAACTGGCAGAAGCCGCCGGCGTTGGCGTATGTCTGGACGACGCCCCGACTGAATTCCTGTTCGGTGAAGATCAGGCCCGCTATCTTGTTGCCTGCAACTTCGATCAGGCCGAGGCATTGATGATTGCGGCCGGTCAGGCCGGTGTTCCGCTGAATGCGGTTGGTCGTTTCACCGGCGAAACGGTCAGGATCGGCAGCTCGGAAGCCTCGCTTGATGAACTTGCCGCGATTTACCGCAACAGCTTTGCCGAGGCCGTGGCCTGACAACGCGACACGAAAACCAATCAAAACCCGCGCTGTGAACCGGTGCGGGTTTCGTTGTTATTGCATGTGCCGGTGCCCTTGCACGCCCGGTTCATGCGCTCTACATCTTGGGAAAGACCTTCTGGAGTTACCTACATGCCGATGAGCGCCCACGAAATCGAACACCTGCTGCGCGAAGCCTTTCCTGATGCCGAGATTCAGGTCGGCGGCCAGGATGGTGTTCATATGTCTGCCATGGTGGTGGATGAAAGCTTTCGCGGAAAGAACCGGGTACAACAGCAGCGTGCCGTTTATGCCGCGCTGAAAGGCAAGATGGATGGCCCGGACGGAGAATTGCACGCGCTGGCGCTGACCACCAAAGTGCCGGAATAAGCTTCTCGGCTTCTTTCGAGGCGAACATATGACTCTCCCTTTGGAGAAACGAACAGGAAACGCAAAATGACCGATGTGAAAACCCAGATCGACGAAACCGTCAAAGCCAATGACGTGGTGCTGTACATGAAAGGTACCAAGGAAATGCCGCAATGCGGGTTTTCCTCGCGCGTGGCCGGCGTTCTGAACTATATGGGCGTCGAATACACCGACGTGAACGTGCTGGCCGACGAAGATGTGCGTCAGGGCATCAAGGATTATTCCGACTGGCCGACCGTGCCGCAGCTGTATGTCAAGGGCGAATTCGTAGGCGGTTGCGACATTATCACCGAAATGACCCTTTCGGGTGAACTGGACACGTTGTTTGACGAAAACGGTGTCGGCTACAACAAGGAAGCAGCCGACAAAATCCGCGAAGCAAACGCGTAATCCGGCCTACCGGCTGGAACAGTCCTGATAAATCACCTGCTCATTGGCGGCGCCTGCCGCCAAATAGCTGATTGATGCGTTCCAGCCTTTTGAGCGCAGGATATAGGTTCCTTCGGCTCCGAGAGACTCATAGCGGATGCCCGACCCGCTTTCGACCTGGCGCATCGCAACCAGAGTGTTGTCCACCATCGTCGCCGCCGCGCCTGAACCGTCGGGCGCGTTGAAATAGGTCACCGGCAACGGAACTCCGTTCTCACAGGTAAAGGTGACAGACAGAATGTCGATTTCGGCGAGCGCCGCCGTTGCCGGGAAAACAAGCAGAGCACCGCAGAAGAGATTGCGCAGGTGCGTCATTGTGCTGTTTTCTCCTCAACCACCGAAGCCAGCGCTTCTGCACGTGCCGCCAGTTCTGCCAGCGTATCCGTGACGGATGGCGGGACGACCGCGACTTCAATGCGCTCGGGCTCCGGCGCAGGCGCGTTCCTCAGCGATTGAAGCTCGGCCTCGGCCTCGGCCAGCTTGGCCTCTAACGCCTTGACCTTATCTTCCGTTGCCGCCGTTTTGTCGGCCAGCAGCAACCCCGCCATCAGCAACATGCGCGCTTCCGGCATCCGCCCGATCTGATCGGACAGTACCTGCGCTTCGTCATCCAGCATTTTGGCAGCCGCGTGCAGAAAGGGCTCTTCCCCGTCCCGGCAGGACACGTCAAAACCGCGCCCGCCGATATGAATTGTTACCTCGGGCATTACTCTACCTCACCTTCTACAAGTTTTGCCTGCGACAGCAGAGGTTCCAACCGTGCCAACACGGCCTGCGCTTCGGCGGCATCCGAAGCCTGCGCGGCACGTGTCGCCTCCAACTCGGCGACGGTGGCGCGGTTCAGCAATTCAGCATCCGTCAGCCCTTCTGCGGCCGCAGAACGCAATTCTTCGACCGAATTCCGCAACTGTTCGTTCGCCTTGCGCATACGTTGCAGATCGTCATCCAGCCGGGACATCGCAGCGCCATGGCTGGCCCGTTCGGCCCGCAGCATCTCAAGCTCTGCGCTCAGTTCATTGACCCGTTCCGTATCTTCAAGTTCGGCCTTGAGGCGGCTGTTTTCCGCCTCAACTTCTTTTGCCTGAGCAAGCAATTCACGCATTTGCTCAAGCTCGGCCTTCAACGCCGAAGGATCTTCGATGCCGTCAAGTTCGGCACGCAGCCTTTCGTTCTCGGCCTTCAACGCTTCCAGTTCAGCACTGTTGTCCAACGCCGCCTTGGCCTCGGCCAGCTCGGCGCGGGCTGCTTCAACAGACGTGATTTTTGCTCTGGCTTCTTCCAACTCTGCGCGCAACGCATCTGTTTCGTCAGAGTCGGCTGGGGCTGTCCTCAACTCTTCCAGATCGGCACGCAGCCCGTCCACTTGCTGTTCGTGCTGCTCCTTCAGGGTTTTCAGGCGTTCCTGAAGCTGTGCATTGGCGACTCTTTCGTCTTCAAGTTCGGCTTGAAGCCTCTCACTTGCCTCAGCATTCCGGGACGCACCGCCCAACCCCTCGACGCCCGCACTGATACGGTCCATCGCCGCAACAATGCGGTGCTGTAGTTCCTCTAACTGGCTCATGCCCCTGTCACCTCTTTATCAAGATTCATTCTGTCGCGAAGTGATCCGAATCAAAACCGAATCCCGCCTGCTGACAGTCTAACGGAATGCGACAGAAAATACCCACTGTTTGGTTTCAACCACTTGGGCCGCACTCTTCACCCGCCCAGTGCAATCAAAGCCCAGTTCCGCTTGCACTTTGGGTGCTGAATGGTATTGAGCCCGCAATCTGCTTTTTATCCAAAGGAACAACGCCCGTGGACCTGACTGCGCTGCGCAAAGCCAACCCCGAACACTGGGACAAAGCTGCGGCAATCCGCACCCTGACCCTTGACGCCGTCGCCGCCGCAAATTCCGGCCATTCCGGAATGCCCATGGGCATGGCCGATGTTGCGACCGTTCTGTTCGAAAAGCACCTGAAATTTGATGCCTCGGCCCCGAACTGGCCGGACCGCGACCGGTTCATCCTGTCGGCTGGCCATGGTTCGATGCTGGTCTATTCGCTGCTCTATCTCACCGGTCACGCCGATGTGACGCTGGACGAGATCAAGAATTTCCGCCAGTTGGGCGCAAAGACCGCGGGTCACCCCGAAAACTTTCTGATCGACGGTGTTGAAACCACCACCGGGCCTCTTGGTCAGGGCATTTCCAACGCGGTGGGCTTTGCCATGGCCGAGGAAATCCAGCGCGCGCATTACGGCAAGAAAGTCGTGGATCACTATACTTACGTGATCGCGGGCGACGGCTGTCTGATGGAAGGCGTCAGTCAGGAAGCGATCACATTGGCCGGCCGCCACGAGCTGAGCAAACTGATCGTCTTCTGGGACAACAACAACATCACCATCGACGGCACTGTCGATATTGCCGATCGCACCGATCAGGTCCGCCGGTTTGCGGCCTCTGGCTGGCATGTGATTGAAATCGACGGCCATGACCCCAAAGCCATCGATGCGGCCATTGTTCAGGCGAAAAAGTCCAGGAAACCAACCATGATCGCCTGTGAAACGCATATCGCTTTGGGTCATGCTGCGCAGGACACTTCGAAAGGTCATGGCGCACTGACAGATCAGGATCAGCTGAAAGCCGCGAAAGAGGCCTATGGCTGGCCCCACGGCGCTTTCGAAGTTCCTGGCAACGTCAAATCCGCTTGGGAAGCCATTGGCGCACGTGGCGCAGTCGAGCGTGCCGCTTGGGAAGAACGTTTCGCACAATTGTCCGAGCGCAAGCAGGCCGAATTCAAACGCGCCTATGCGTTTGAGGCCCCCAAGCGACTGGCTGGTGCCATTCGTGCGTTCAAAAAGCAGATGTCCGAAGAACAGCCGAAGCTGGCCACCCGCGCCTCTTCTGAGAAGGTTCTGAACGTCGTGAACCCGATCATGACCGAAACCGTTGGGGGTTCGGCTGACCTGACCGGATCGAACAACACCAAGTCGGCTGATATGGGTGTCTTCCTGCCGGAAAACCGCAAGGGCCGCTATATTCATTACGGTATCCGCGAGCACGGCATGGCCGCAGCGATGAACGGTATGGCCCTGCATGGTGGCATCCGCCCCTATGGCGGCACGTTCATGGCCTTCACCGATTATGCCCGCCCATCCATGCGGCTGGCGGCACTGATGAAGATCCCGTCGGTTTTCGTGATGACCCACGATTCGATCGGTCTGGGCGAAGACGGCCCGACCCACCAGCCGGTGGAACACCTGGCCATCTCGCGCGCGACGCCGAACACCTATGTGTTCCGCCCCGCCGATACAATCGAAACCGCAGAAGCCTGGGAACTGGCACTGACCTTCAAAGACAGCCCCTCGGTGCTGTCGCTGACCCGCCAGGGCGTGCCGACCGTTCGCAAGGATCACAAGACCAAGAACCTGACCGCACAAGGCGCCTATGTTCTGGCCGAGGCCGAGGGCAAGCGTCAGGCGATCCTGATTGCAACAGGTTCAGAGGTTTCGCTGGCAATGGAAGCCAAGGCGATGCTCGAGGCCGAAGGCATCGGTACCCGCGTCGTCTCCATGCCCTGCATGGAGCTGTTCGCACAGCAGGACGAAGCCTATCGCAAGCGCGTGCTGCCCGCCGGTCCGGTTCGCGTCGGTATCGAGGCCGCCGTGCGCGCCGGTGGCTGGGATCGCTGGCTGTTGGGCGAGCGTGGCCGCGAAGCCAAGGCAGGCTTCATCGGCATGTCCAGCTTTGGCGCCTCGGCCCCTGCCGGTGAGCTGTACAAGCATTTCGGCATCACGACCGAAGCAACCGTTGCCAAAGTCAAGGAATTGTTGGGGCAGTAAATCAGTCCCATCTGATCGAGCAAAGGGCGGCCCTGGCCGCCCTTTTCAATTGGGTTCAGCGTTAACCCGAAGTGCAAGTTCTTCGTAGGCTTTCAGAGCGTAATCCAAACGCAACTCATACCGTCCTTGCACCACCACTTTCTCAGGGGCTTGCAAACCGAGGCATGCCAACGCCTGGCGAAGATGTGTTCCGGACAGCGGAACATAGGTGGCCGATTGCCCCACCAAAGCGTTGTAGAAGCGTCCCCCGAACCAATTACTACGCTTCTGCGCCTTCAACGCGGTATCAATACGGAAATGCAAGAAACCATACAGCTCAGTTTCATCGAATGGGACTTCGTCGGCCGCAACACTCAAAGCCGATAGAAATGAAGCTCCGCCGGTTGATCCGCGCTTACCGACTTGCCGAACCAGAGGGCCATCAATCATTGCGGCCAGACGATAACGGGTCAACTCAGTGTATCGCCTTCTTGTTTAACAGTGGTGAAATGATCCGGGTTGCCACCGGGATCAAAACCAATCCCCAGGCCAGACCGAGAACCCCATCCATCGTCGCCTTGGACAACCATTTCACCGCAGCCGTCCAGCCCTCAGGTGCGGAATACGCAATCACCTTGGCCAAATCGTAGATCTGATGCTGCAACCAGCCAAATCCAAGCACCTCCATCCCGTGGATCACAATCGAGCCGCCGACCCACAGCATCGCCGCGGTTCCCACAATCGACAGGGTTTTCATCACCCCGGGCATCGCTTTGACCAAGCCGCGCCCCATGCCACGACCAACGGGAGTTGGAGCGTTATTCGCCAGAAACAGCCCCACGTCATCCATCTTCACGATCAACGCCACCGACCCATAGACGGCCACCGTCACGCCGATCCCCACAACGGCCAGCGTCGCGGCCTGCATCCACAGGTTCGGGGCTTCGATGGCCGCCAATGCAATGGTCATGATCTCGGCAGACAGAATGAAATCAGTTTTGATGGCGCCCTTGACCTTTTGTTCCTCCAGATGGCCCGGATCGCGGTTCTTCATGTCTTCCTCAATGACATGGCTGCCATGAGGAAACAGAACGTGAAAAATCTTCTCGGCCCCTTCGAAACACAAATATGACCCGCCAAGCATCAACAAAGGCGTGATCAACCACGGCGCAAAATTGGCCAGCAACAAAGCCACAGGCAGCAAGAGTATGATCTTGTTGAAGACCGAACCGCGCGCGATGCGCCAGATGATCGGCAATTCCCGCGCCGGGGCAAAGCCCTGCACGTATTTCGGTGTCACCGCCGCGTCATCAATGATCACACCAGCGGTTTTGGCCCCCGCCTTGCCCGCTGCCGCAACCACATCATCCACTGATGCCGCCGCAACTTTGGCAATGCCCGCCACATCGTCCAACAGGGCCAAAAGACCACTCATCGCGTTTCCCTTCACATCTGCTGCTGCAAACCGGACCCTACCTGATCCAACGGCTAGCGCAAGCGTTAGCGCAACCGGCGCAGGTTTGCGCTAACACCTTAAAAATATGCCGTTTTTGCCCTTTTGAGATTCCCTTTTCGCCGCTATATGGCCCTGAAAGCAAGCGCATCTGGAGACGTCATATGACCATCAAGGTCGGTATCAATGGTTTTGGCCGTATTGGCCGCTGCACCCTGTCGCACATCGCCGCGTCCGGGCGCAACGACATCGAAGTGATCAAAGTCAACGCAACTGGCCCGTTGGAAACCTCGGCGCATCTGCTGAAATATGACAGTGTTCACGGGCGGTTTCCGCGCGACGTCAACATTGACGGCAACACCATGGATCTGGGTCGCGGCCCGATGCAGATGTTCTCGACCTACGACATGACCGAGTTGGACTGGGAAGGCTGTGACGTCGTTCTCGAATGCACCGGCAAGTTCAACGATGGCCTGAAGGCCAAAACGCATCTGGAACGTGGCGCTGGCAAGGTTCTGCTGTCTGCTCCGGGCAAGAACGTGGACAAGACCATTGTTTTCGGCGTCAATCACAACACGCTGGCCGCCAATGACAACATGGTCTCGAACGGTTCGTGCACGACCAACTGCCTCGCCCCGCTGGCCAAGGTACTGGACGAAGGCGTCGGCATCGAACACGGCATCATGACCACCATCCACGCCTATACAGGCGACCAGCCTACGCTGGACCGTCGCCACAGCGACCTCTACCGGGCCCGCGCTGCGGCAATGTCGATGATCCCGACCTCGACCGGCGCGGCCAAGGCGCTGGGTGAAGTTCTGCCAAACCTGAAAGGCCGTCTGGACGGTTCCGCCATTCGCGTTCCGACCCCGAATGTTTCGGCGGTAGACCTGACGTTCCGTGCCTCACGCGACACCTCGACGGCGGAAATCAACGCGATCGTCGAAGAGGCCGCCAAAGGCCCGATGCAGCGCGTTCTGGGATATGAGCCCGCTCCGCTGGTGTCGACCGACTTCAACCACACCGAGGAAAGCTCGATCTTTGCACCGGATCAGACCCGCGTTGTCGATGACCGCATGGTCCGCGTTCTGGCCTGGTATGACAATGAATGGGGCTTCTCGGTCCGTATGGCCGACGTTGCTGTTGCGATGGGCCGCCTTAACTGACCCTTCGGACTTCGCTTGTACCTTGATGCCCGCTCAGGTTATCTGAGCGGGCATTTTACGTTCGGGACAGCCATGACCAACCAAATCGCTATCTGGCTCGGCCTTCTTCTGCTCGGCGGTATCATGCTGGATGTGGCGCTGTATGGCACCGAAGATCTGCTTTTCCTCGGAAAGAAGCTTTACGACTTCCTGGACTGGCTCGCTTTCTGGCGGTGACTGAGGTTTTCCTTGACATTTCGCTTGATTTGGCTTTGTTAGCGCTAACTCATCTTGCTGAGACATTTGGACGGAGCAGACCATGACCTTGAAACTGGCGATCAACGGATTTGGACGGATCGGGCGCGGGGTTCTGCGCGCGGTGATGGAAAGCGGACGTACGGACGTTGAGATCGTCGCGATCAACGATCTTGGCAAACGCGACATGAACGCGCATCTCTTTGAATTTGACAGCGTTCACGGCCGCTACCCCAACCCGGTCACGCTCAGCGATGCAGGTCTGGACGTGGGTCGTGGTCCAATTCGGCTGAGCAGCGAGCGCAACCCCGAGGATCTGCCCTGGTCGGATATTGACGTCGTTCTGGAATGCACGGGTGTGTTTCGTACGCGCGAGGCGGCGGAACGTCACTTCAAAAACGGATCCCGGAAAGTTCTGATCTCTGCCCCTGCAAAGGGCGACGGCGGTGTGAAAACCATCGTCTTTGGTGTCAACGATAGCGAACTGACCGCCGAGGATCTGGTGGTCTCAAACGCGTCCTGCACCACCAACTGTCTGTCTCCTGTTGCTGCGGCTCTGGATGCCGGCCTTGGTATCAAGCACGGCAACATGACCACTGTTCACGCTTACACTGCCAGCCAGCCGGTGCATGATACAGTTGGAAAAGATCCCTACCTGTCCCGAGCGGCGGCGCTGTCGATGATCCCCACGACAACCGGTGCGGCCGCTGCCGTGGGCCTGGTGCTGCCGCAACTCAAAGGGAAACTGACCGGTCAGGCCATCCGTGTTCCAACCCCGAATGTCTCGGTCGTTGATCTTGTGGCCGAGGTTTCACGCCCCACGACCGAAGAAGAGGTCAACCAGCTGTTCGTCGATGCGGCTGCCAAAATCCCCGGCGTGCTTGCCGCGGAAAGCCGCCCTCTGGTCTCCATTGACTTCAATCACGATCCGCACAGCTCGACCGTTTCACTGGCTGAAACCAAAGTCACTGATGGCACATTGGTTCGTGTGCTGGCGTGGTATGACAACGAATGGGGCTTTTCGAACCGGATGCTGGATACGGCGGCCGCAATGGGTGCCCTAGCCTAACCGCTGTTTCAGCGCTTCATTGACTCGGGGCGTGACGAATTTCGACACGTCCCCGTTCAACCGGGCGATTTCCTTCACCAGCTTGGACGCAATTGCCTGATGGCGCGCTTCGGCCATCAAAAAGACGGTCTCGATCGAATCGTCCAGAGCCCGGTTCATGCCGACCATCTGAAACTCGTATTCGAAATCGGCGACCGCCCGCAGGCCCCGTACGATGATTTGCGCGCCTACATCCCGCGCGCAGTCAATCAGAAGGTTTTCGAAGGGATGCGCGATGATTTCGGTTCCGGTCTGTTCCGAAAGCCGGGCGCATTCCGCCTCGATCATGGCCACGCGCTCTTCCAGCGAGAACAGAGGGCCCTTGTCCCGGTTGATGGCCACACCGATAACCAGTTTGTCCACCAAAGCTGCCGCCCGACGGATGATATCGATATGCCCCATCGTGATGGGATCAAAGGTTCCAGGATACAATCCAACCCGCATCGCGCCCTCCTGCGCAACAAAATTTCTGCGCAAGCAAACATAACTTTGCTGCGGGTGCAAGTGATTGCTTGGGCAAGCCTTGGCGTCAGTGCCCCATTATCATGCCCTCGAGGGCATCTTTTTCCATCGCAAGTTCGGCAAGCTGGGCCTTCACCACATCACCCAAAGTGACAATGCCTACGAGTTTTCCGTCTTCAACCACCGGCATGTGGCGAAAGCGCCCCTCTGTCATGCGGGACATGATGTCTTCCACGGTGGTCTGGCGCGTCGCCGTGACAAGGTTCTGCGTCATGTACGACTTTACCGGTTGGTTCAGACAACCACTGCCGCTGGCCGCCAGTTCCCGGACGATGTCACGTTCCGACAATATGCCGGCCGCGGTTTCGCCACCGTCGTCGGAAACAACGACCGTACCGATGCGCTTGTCCGCAAGAATCTTCGAGGCCTCTGAGATTGTCGCCGTTGACGCCACGGTCACGACACCATCTGTCGCTTTGGACTTCAGGATGGCCTGAACTAGCATGAAGAATACCTCCGGAATAATAACACTTATTCCAAAGCGTTGCGCGATTGCCGCGACCTGTCAAGCGTCGGGGCCTGCTTCCAAACGAAGCACTTCATCGCGAATGCCGCGTGTCAGGGCATCAGCAAAGCGGTTCAACCGCTCGTTGCGCTGGTCTCCCTGATGCCGGACCAGATAGAAGCTGCGCGTCAAACTCACTTGATCCGTCAGGATTTTCCGAAGCCCCGGGTGGAACGGCAAGGTGAAATCATGTGCCACGCAAACGCCAGTTCCCAGGCAGACCTGCCGCAGTTGAACCGACACCGAATTCGATGCAAGAGCGACACGGTCAACGCCAATATCATTCAGGTAATCCAGTTCCCGGTCAAAGATCATGTCGGGGATATAGCCGATCAACCTGTGGCCCTTCAGGTCAGCGATGCTCCGGATCGGATCATGTCGTTTCAGATACTCTTCGGTCGCGACCATGTGCAGCTTGTAGTCGCTGATTTTCTTCACCAGCAGCTGACCGGCGGTCGGCGCACTGACCGTAACCGCCATATCCGCCTCGCGACGGGACAGGTTGATCACGCGCGGAAGCGCAAGGATCTGAATGTCCAGATCAGGGTTTGCGTCGCTGATTTTGGCACACACCTGCGGCAGCAGATAGTTGGCACTGCCGTCCGGCGCACCAATCCTGATTTGCCCGCTTAGCGTTTTCGTCGGTCCTGTTACCGCCCCGGCCGCCGCGCGCATCGCTTCTTCTGCGTGCAGCCCGTGTTCCAATAGCCGCTGTCCCGCCGGGGTCAGAACATAGCCTTGCTGCGACTTGGTAAACAATGTGGAATCAAGCGTTGCCTCCAAGCGTGCTATGCGCCGACCGGCGGTGGCAGGGTCGATCTTCAGGATGCGACCAGCGGAAGACAGGCTTTCCTCGCGCGCGACCGCCAGGAAAATCCGCATATCATCCCAATTTGGGGTCATTTTGATCCCTTTTGCATTTTTGCAAAACTCTTTTGAGACATTGCCTCTGTTCGCCGGATTTCTGCAAGCCTATTCTGCGCGCAAATCTATCGGAGGAGCTATTGATGCAAGACCTGACCCATTTCCTGAACGGCGAAATGGTCGCCGGAACGTCCGGTCGTTTCGACGACGTCTACAACCCGGCAACGGGCGAAGTTCAATACAAGTGCCCGATGGCCAGTGCAGCGGAAACCACCGCCGCGATCGAGGCCGCCGCCGCCGCCCAGCCCGCATGGGGCGCAACCAACCCGCAAAAACGTGCGCGCGTCATGATGGCCATGGTCGGCCTGATGAACCGCGACATGGACAAACTGGCCGAAGCGCTGAGCCGCGAGCACGGCAAAACCATTCCAGACGCCAAGGGTGATTTGCAGCGTGGTCTGGAAGTGATCGAATACTGCATTGGTGCGCCACAGATGCTGAAGGGTGAGTTTACCGACAGCGCGGGTCCCGGAATTGACATGTATTCCATGCGTCAGCCTTTGGGTGTTGTCGGCTCGATCATGCCGTTCAACTTTCCGGCCATGATGCCGCTCTGGCACGTCGGCCCCGCGCTGGCCTGCGGTAACGCCGTTGTTCTGAAACCGTCCGAACGCGACCCGTCCGTGCCCCTGATGCTGGCTGAACTGTTCGTCGAAGCCGGCCTGCCCAAAGGCGTTTTCCAGGTCGTAAACGGCGACAAGGAAGCGGTTGATACCATTCTCGACAGCGAGATCATTCAGGGCGTCAGTTTTGTCGGCTCAACCCCGATCGCGCAGTATATCTACAGCCGCGCAACGGCGAACGGAAAACGCGCCCAGTGCTTCGGCGGCGCCAAGAACCACATGATCGTCATGCCCGACGCTGATCTGGATCAGGCCGCTGACGCGCTGGTCGGTGCCGGTTTCGGTGCGGCAGGCGAACGCTGCATGGCCGTTTCGGTGGCTGTTCCCGTGGGCGAAGAGACCGCGGACGCACTGATCGAAAAACTGGTGCCGCGCATCGAAAAGCTGAAGGTTGGTCCCTACACTGCCGGCGATGATGTCGACATGGGCCCGGTTGTGACCGCCGCCGCGAAACAGCGCATTCTGGGCCTGATCAACTCAGGCGTCGAACAGGGTGCGAAACTGGTTGTCGACAACCGCGACTTCAGCCTGCAAGGCTATGAGGACGGCTTCTTTGTCGGCCCGCACCTGTTCGACAACGTGACCCCCGAGATGGACATCTACAAACAGGAAATCTTTGGCCCGGTTCTGTCCACCGTGCGCGCGGGTTCGTACGAAGAGGCCCTTAAACTGGCGATGGATCACGAATACGGCAACGGCACCGCGATCTTTACCCGTGACGGCGACACCGCACGTGACTTTGCCAGCCGGGTCAATATCGGCATGGTGGGCATCAACGTTCCGATCCCGGTTCCGCTGGCCTATCACACCTTTGGCGGCTGGAAGAAATCCATGTTCGGAGACCTGAATCAGCATGGTCCGGACAGCTTCAAGTTCTACACCCGCACCAAAACCGTGACCGCACGCTGGCCGTCGGGCATCAAGGAAGGTGGCGAGTTCAACTTCAAGGCCATGGACTGATCCCACAGCTTCCTGACGCTTGAAGCCCGGCCCGTTCAACGGTCGGGCTTTTTGCATCTTTCCGCCGAAAAACCTGCTTTCGTCCGCCCGGTCACAGGAAATTCAAGTGGTTCACTCTGGAAAAAAACAACCAATGCCCATATTTTGGCGCCAACAGATTACCGAGCAGTGAACTTATCGGAGGCAAACTTGTCCCAATCCCGTATGACCCGTCGCTCTGCCTTGCTGGGCGTGGCCTCTTTGGTGGCAACACCTGCCCTTGTTCGGGCGCAAAGCACGGATGCTTTCCCGGAAACGGAAGACGCGATCAGTACGCAATTGCCGGTCCGGCGCAACATATCGTCCTTCTCGCAGCAGAACTGGCAGGACCATTTCGATGAATTGGGCGTCGGGTGCCTGTTGGCCGATATCACCAGCCGCGCCGTCCATTACTGGGGGCCTGACGGCACCTACAAACTGTACCCAAGCTCCGTACCCATGAGCGAAGAGCTTACCAAACGCGGGTACACGAAAGTCGTGCGCAAAACCGAATTCCCAAGCTGGACCCCCACGGCATCGATGCGCGAACGGGACCCATCGCTGCCGCTTCGGATGGAAGGTGGCGACCCCGGCAACCCACTGGGAACCCGCGCCATGTATCTGGGTTGGCCTGCATATCTGGTTCACGGAACGCACGACACGCGAAAGATCGGTCGTCAAAGCTCATCAGGTTGCATCGGCCTGTACAACCAGCATGTCGAAGAACTGTATCCGCTGGTCAAGGTCGGAACACAGGTTCGCCTGGTCTGATCCCCCCTTCTGACAAGCCAAAGCCCCGGTCGATCGCCGGGGCTTTGTTGTTTTCGGAACCCGGCGTTTATTCCGGCAGGATCACCGCGTCGACGACGTGGATCACTCCATTGCTGGCTTCAATGTCTGCCTGCACGACTTTGGCGTCGTTCACTTTCACGCCGTTTTTGGCATTGACGCTCAATCGATCGCCCTGAACGGTCAGAACCTTGGCGCGTTTGCCTGCGATATCACCGGACATAACCTTGGCCGGAACCACGTGATAGGTCAGGATGGCGACCAGTTGATCCTTGTTTTCGGGTTTCAAAAGCGTCTCGACAGTGCCTTCAGGAAGCGCGGCAAAGGCTTCGTCCGTGGGTGCAAATACGGTGAACGGACCTTCCCCTTTCAGTGTATCAACCAAACCTGCGGCCTGAACGGCGGCAACCAAAGTGTTGAACGACCCGGCGGCAACGGCGGTGTCGACGATATCAGCGGCCTGAGCCTTGAGCGGCATGGCGAATGCAAGTGCGGCGGCTGCGCCCATGAATGTACGACGGAACATGGCTGTCTTCTCCTCTCCAGCTTGTTATGGAAAGGGGTACGGGGCTTTTGCCGCAATGGATCACTCTGGTTTCAGTTTTCCTTGAGCTGCACCCAAATGCTCTGCGCCCGCCCCTCGGTCAGAAAGGGCAAGGCGGCAACGGCATCGGGCCGATCCTGTTGCAGGTAATATCCCGGCCAAAGCATTGAATACGCGCCAGATTGAAGCAAGCTGTGCAACACGTACTGCTCTCCCCAACCTGGGCAGTCATAGAAGAAGCGCTTGGGGTATTCATAGGGCAAAAACACGTCGTGAACGTGGATCACCACGCCGGTGTTGAGCGAAGGTATGATGCGGCAGAACAGATGGGCGACATCGTTGCTCATCCGCACAACATGGCTGGAATCGATGAACAGAATGTCTCCGGCCTCCAGCTCTGCGAACAGGGCCGGGTCTGTATCTTCAAGACGTTTCTGCTCGAACCGGTCGACCACATGGGCGATATCGGCGCGTGGGTACGGATCAACCGCGGTAATGGTGGTATCCAGATTGCCGTCGATGATTGCCTGACGGGTCACACGGGTGGAATTGCCGCATCCGACCTCGATCACGCGCTTGGGCTGAAAGCGGCGGATCATCAGATACAACGCATCCGCATCCGGGCTGTCATAGTAACCATTGCCGGTACGATAACCGGTCTGGTTGCGTGCGGGATCTTTCAGCGCCTCAAGGGCTGCTTTGTGACGCTCGTATTCCGCCACAAGTTGAGAGATGTCGAACCCCTCCATCCCCGGCGACAACGCATAGGCGGGGCGCGTCAACCCTCCTGCCGCTTCGAAGGCTTCCAGCCGCGCCCGTTCATCCTGTTCCGTAACTCTGTCGACCAGTTTCACCCCCAATTCTTCAAGGGCTGCGTTGATCTTCGGGAATTTTCTGGGTTTCAAGGCGCTGGCTCCGCGATCTGTGATGCAATGTTCCTTACCGTTGCAAACCGTTTCACTGCAAGGGCAAGCCGGGCAAACCCTTGGCAAAACGAAAATTTCCGTATTCACTGATGGAGCTGACAACTGCGAGGGGCCCCATGCAGCAGGAATTTACACTCGGGATCGAAGAAGAATACCTGTTGGTGGATCGTGACAGCCTGCAATTGTCCGAAGCCCCCGAAGCGTTGATGGCGGCCTGCCAAAGCGATTTCGAAGGTCAGGTCAGCCCCGAGTTCCTGCAATGCCAGATAGAGGTTGGAACCAGACCACACACCACGGTCGCTTCAGCGCGCGAAGATCTGAAGCGGCTGCGGTCATGCGTGTCGAAACGGGCGGGTGAATACAACCTGTCCCCTATCGCCGTCTCTTGCCATCCCTTCGCCAACTGGAAAGATCAACACCACACCCGGAAAGAACGGTACGACGCGTTGCAACACGCACTCGGCGGCGTTGCCCGGCGGATGCTGATCTGCGGGATGCATGTTCATGTTGGGGTCGAAGACCCTGCGCTTCGGGCCGACCTTATGCCGCAACTGTCATACTTTCTGCCGCATCTCCTGGCGCTGTCCACATCTTCGCCTTACTGGAACGGCGAGGATACCGGCCTGTCTTCATACCGGCTGACGGTGTTCGACAACCTGCCCCGCACCGGGCTGCCGCCAGTTTTTGCCAGTTGGAGCGAGTATGAACGGACCACGGGTATTCTGGTCGAGCTTGGCGTCATAGAAGACACCACCAAGATCTGGTGGGATCTGCGCCCTTCGCATCGTTTCCCGACTTTGGAAACACGGATCATGGATGTTCAGCCCCGGCTGGAGCACACGTTGTCGTTGGCGGCGCTGGTCCAGGCCTTGACCCGGATGCTGTGCCGCCTGAAAGACCGCAACCTGCGCTGGCGGCAATATGATCGTTTCCTGATCGGCGAAAACCGCTGGCGCGCTCAACGATACGGAGTGGGTGAAGGGCTGATTGATTTCGGCGACCGGTCGGTCAAGCCCATGTCTGAACTGATCGGCGACCTCATGGGGTTGTTGGCTGAAGACACCGAAGCGCTTGGCACGATGACTGAACTCGCACGGCTCAGGCAGATTGCTGAAAACGGCACCTCTGCCACGCGCCAACGCCGTACTCATGCCGAGGCAACAGCGCGGGGGGACGATCCGGGGCAAGCCGTCGTGCGCCACCTGATCGAGGAGTTTCACGCCGATCTCTGAACGTTTCCGGCTTGTGATCCGTTTCAACCGACTCATTGTTGCGCCTGCAAAATTTCTGTAAGAATTCAGAAATAAACAACCGTTCAATTCATTGCCGACGGGAGGGAGCGTCATGGATTTCGCACTCAGCGAGGAGCAAACAGCCATATTCGACATGGCGCACGCGTTCGGGCAGGAAAACATCGCCCCCTTTGCGCGCCAGTGGGAGGCAGACGGAACCATTCCCAAAACCTTGTGGCCCCAGATAGGCGAACTTGGTTTCGGCGCGCTTTACGTATCCGAGGAAAGCGGAGGCTCAAACCTGACCCGCCTGGATGCCACGCTGGTTTTCGAGGCCCTGTCGATGGCCTGTCCTTCGGTCGCTGCCTTCCTGTCGATCCACAACATGTGCGCCAAGATGTTGGACAATTTCGCGGATGACGACCTCAAGGCACGCATCATGCCGGATGTTCTGAGCCTGAATACGGTTCTGAGCTATTGCCTGACGGAACCCGGTTCCGGCTCTGACGCGGCGGCGCTGAAAACCCGCGCCGAACGGACCAACGAAGGTTATACGTTGAATGGCACCAAGGCGTTCATCTCGGGCGGTGGCTATTCGGATGCCTATGTTTGCATGGTACGCACCGGTCAGGATGGGCCCAAGGGGATCTCGACCGTATATGTCGAAGACGGCACGCCGGGGCTGAGTTTTGGGGCGCTGGAACAGAAAATGGGCTGGAAAAGCCAACCCACCGCGCAGGTTCAGTTCGACGACTGCAAAATTCCCGCAGGCAACCTCGTGGGCACCGAAGGCGACGGCTTCAAATACGCGATGATGGGCCTCGATGGCGGGCGGCTCAATATCGCGGCCTGTTCTCTTGGGGCTGCCCAAGCCGGGCTTGATATGACCCTGCAATACATGTCCGAGCGCAAGGCGTTCGGCCAATCCATCGATCAGTTCCAGGCGCTTCAGTTCCGTCTGGCGGATATGGAGATCGAATTGCAGGCCGCCCGCACCTTCCTGCGTCAGGCGGCGTGGAAACTGGACAACGGCGCGCCCGATGCCACGAAATTCTGCGCCATGGCCAAGAAATTCGTGACCGAAACCGGATCGAAGGTGGTGGATCAGTGCCTGCAACTGCATGGCGGGTACGGATATCTTGCGGATTACGGCATCGAAAAGCTTGTGCGCGATCTTCGCGTGCATCAGATTTTGGAAGGCACGAATGAGATTATGCGCGTGATCGTTTCACGCCAGTTGCTCGCCAATCGCTGAGGCCCCGATGTCAGATATTGAAATCCGCACCACAGGCCGTGCCGGTCGCATCACCCTGACCCGTCCTCACGCGCTGAACGCGCTGAGCTATGACATGTGCATGGCCATCGACACGGCGATGCGCAACTGGCGGGAAGACGATGCCGTTGACCTGATCGTTCTGGACGCCGAGGGGGAAAAAGCCTTTTGTGCGGGGGGTGACATCGCCGAACTTTATGAAACGGGCACCAAGGGCGATTATGCCTATGGTCAGAAGTTCTGGCGCGATGAATATCGTCTGAATGCCCTGATCTTCGAATATCCCAAACCGGTCATCAGTTTTCTTCAGGGGTTTACCATGGGCGGAGGTGTCGGAATCGGCTGCCATGGCAGCCACCGCGTCGTCGGAGAAAGCTCCAGGATTGCAATGCCGGAATGCTCGATTGGCTTGGTTCCGGATGTCGGCGGGTCTTTGATGCTGGCCCTTGCACCGGGGCGACTGGGTGAATTCCTTGGGACCACGGGCTTCAGAATGGGGCCTGCGGACGCGATCTTTGCGGGGTTTGCCGACCATTTCATACCGCAATCGCAATGGTCTGATCTGATCGAATTGCTGGAAGCGTCTGGAAATGCGGAACTGGTGGCCGATCATGCCGAAACACCACCCAAGGGCGAATTGGCAGAGTTGCAAACCGAAATCGACAAGCATTTTTCCGGTGAAACTCTGGGCGACATCCTGATCAGCATGCGCAATGACGATCAGGAATTTGCAGACAAAACTCTGGAAAAAATAACGAAAAACGCGCCGCTTTCCGTGGCCTGCACGATCGAGATGCTGCACCGTCTGCGTGGCCCCTCGCTGACCATGCGGCGCGCGTTGGAGATGGAATACCGCTTTACCCACCGGGCGATGGAGCATGGTGACTTTCTGGAAGGCATCCGCGCGCAGATCATAGACAAAGACCGCAACCCGAACTGGCAGTTTCCCGATATGGACGTCCCCCTGGTGGCCGTCTCGAAAATATTGCAGCCATTGGGTGCGGACACCCTGACATTCGAGGAGGACTGAGAGATGCAGATCGGGTTCATAGGGCTGGGAAACATGGGGGCACCCATGGCGGCCAATCTGGCAAAGGCCGGCCATCAGGTTCTCGGATTCGACACGGCAGGCGTTGCCGTTGACGGGGTGACGCAGGCCGGTACTGCGACCGAAGCCGTCGCCTCTGCCGATGCAGTCATTACCATGCTGCCGAATGGCGCCATCCTGCGGTCAGTTGCGGATCAGATCATTCCCGCCATGGCGAAGGGTGCTGTGCTGATCGATTGCTCGACAGTTGACGTGGACAGCGCGCGCGCAGTCGCGGAACAGGCCAGCGGCGCTGGTCTGCTGTTCGTCGACGCTCCGGTTTCGGGGGGTGTCGGCGGCGCGGCAGGTGGCACCCTGACTTTCATGGCCGGTGGGTCAGACGACGCATTTGCAAAGGCTGCTCCTCTGTTCGACATCATGGGGCAGAAAGCGGTTCACTGCGGCGAAGCCGGAGCAGGCCAGGCCGCCAAGATTTGCAACAACATGATCCTCGGCGTCACCATGATCGCCACGTGCGAGGCCTTTGCCCTGGCCGACAAACTGGGTTTGGACCGCCAAAAGATGTTCGATGTGGTCAGCACCTCATCGGGGTACAGCTGGACAATGAACGCCTATTGCCCTGCCCCAGGCGTTGGCCCGCAAAGCCCTGCCGACAATGACTATACTCCTGGATTTGCAGCCGAGTTGATGCTGAAGGACCTGCGCCTCAGCCAACAAGCCGCATCCAGTGCGGATGCGGATACACCGATGGGACAGGCCGCGACTGCACTTTACGAGCAATTCGTCGAAAACGAGGACGGTCTGGGCCGCGATTTCAGCGCCATGCTGCCTCGGTTTGAAAAGCGTGGGCGAAGTTGATCCAAGTCATATTCCACCCACGGAATGTTTGATATCCAAAGGGTGCAACCTATTGGAAAGGATTCTTACGTGATGACCAAAAACATGGGTGGACTCGACAAAACGCTTCGGATCGCAATAGGCATCGCGCTTATTCTGGGCGCTCTGTTGGGATACGGAACCTGGATGTGGATCGGCATCGTGCCGTTGGTCACGGGTCTGCTGAATACATGCCCGATATACTCGGTGTTGGGCATCAGCACCTGCCCAACCAAGAAAAACTAGATTGGACAGGCGGTGGAGCGAAGACAGCCTGAAGCCGCCTACTCCGCCGCCACCCGATCCGGGTTGAGCATGGTTTTCAGATACCTACCGGTATGGCTGCGTTCGACTTGAGCGATTTCTTCAGGTGCTCCGACGGCTACGATCTCACCACCGCCGTCGCCGCCTTCAGGCCCGATGTCGATGATATGGTCGGCGGTTTTCACCACGTCGAGATTATGCTCGATCACCACGACGGTATTGCCCTGATCGACCAATTCATGAAGCACTTCCAACAGCTTGCGCACATCTTCGAAATGCAGACCCGTGGTCGGTTCGTCCAGGATATAAAGCGTCCGCCCGGTTGACCGTTTCGACAGTTCCTTGGACAGTTTTACACGCTGCGCCTCACCACCCGACAGCGTGGTCGCCTGTTGACCCACCTTGATATAGCCAAGACCAACGCGGGCCAGCGCATCCATCTTGTCGCGGATTGATGGAACGGCCTTGAAGAACTCCTGCGCGTCTTCCACCGTCATATCAAGCACATCCGCAATGGACTTGCCCTTGAACTTGATCTCGAGCGTTTCGCGATTGTACCGCGCGCCTTTGCAGGTTTCGCAGGTGACATAGACGTCGGGAAGGAAGTGCATCTCGATCTTGATGACGCCGTCGCCCTGACAGGCCTCACAGCGGCCGCCCTTGACGTTGAAGCTGAAACGACCCGGCTTGTATCCCCGCGCCTTGGCCTCGGGCAGCCCGGCGAACCAGTCGCGGATCGGGGTGAAGGCGCCGGTATAGGTTGCCGGATTCGAACGCGGAGTCCGCCCGATCGGGCGCTGGTCGATATCGATGACCTTGTCCAGATGCTCCAAACCCTTGATTGTCTCACACGGCGCAGGCGTTTGACGCGCGCCATTCAGGCGCATCGAGGCGGTCTTGAACAACGTCTCAATCGTCAGGGTCGACTTGCCGCCGCCAGATACACCCGTGACGCAAACAAACTTGCCCAAAGGAAATTCGGCCGTCACGTCCTTGAGGTTGTTGCCCGAAGCCTTTACCACCGTTACCTTTTTCTTGTTCCCCTTGCGCCGCTCGGCAGGCACTGGAATCTCGCGTACGCCCGACAGATACTGCCCCGTGATCGAGGCCGCATCGGCCGCGATCTGCTCGGGCGTGCCGTGGCTGACCACCTGCCCGCCATGCACGCCTGCACCGGGACCAATGTCGAACACATAATCGGCTTCGCGGATGGCTTCCTCGTCATGTTCGACAACAATCACGGTGTTGCCCTGATCCCGCAGATTCTTGAGCGTACCAAGCAACCGGTCATTGTCACGCTGGTGCAAGCCGATCGAGGGCTCGTCCAACACGTAAAGAACCCCGGTCAGGCCCGAGCCGATCTGGCTGGCCAGACGAATACGCTGGCTTTCGCCGCCAGACAGCGTTCCACTTGAACGAGACAGCGTAAGGTATTCCAACCCAACGTTATTCAGGAAGCCCAACCGCTCGCGGATTTCCTTCAGAATGGCCCGGGCGATCTCGTTCTTCTGAGCGCTCAGATGGTTCGGAGCATCCTCGATCCAGGCAAGCGCTTCGCGGATGGACATTTGCACCACCTGACCGACATGCAGCCCGGCGATTTTCACGGCCAAGGCTTCGGCGCGCAGACGATACCCTTCGCAGGTGCCGCATGGACGGTTGTTTTGGTACCGCTCGAATTCCTCACGGATCCACGCGCTGTCAGTTTCGCGATATCGCCGTTCCATATTCGGAATCACGCCTTCGAAACTGCGCGTAACCTGGTACACCCGTCCGCCCTCGTCATAGCGGAACTGGATTTCCTCATCGCCAGAGCCCCGCAGGAACACCTGCTGCACTTTGCCGGGCAGGTCTTTCCAGGGCGTGTTCTTGTCAAACTCATAATGGCGCGCGATGGCTTCGATGGTCTGAAGGAAATACGGCGACTTGCCTTTCCTCCATGGCGCCAGGGCCCCGTCATACAGTTTCAGCGTCTGATCCGGCACCACGAGTCGCTCGTCAAAGAACAGCTCGACCCCCAACCCATCACAATCCGGGCAGGCTCCGAATGGCGCATTGAACGAAAACAGGCGTGGTTCAATCTCGGGGATAGTGAAACCGCTGACCGGGCAGGCAAAGTTTTCGCTGAAGGTAATACGTTCCGGCTCCCCTTCCCGTGGGGCCGTTTCCAGAATCGCGATGCCATCGGCCAGGTCCAACGCGGTGCGCAGGCTGTCGGCAAGGCGGGTCTCCATCCCCTCGCGCACGACGATCCGGTCAACGACCACGTCAATGTCATGGCGGAACTTCTTGTCCAATGTCGGGGGCTCGTCCAGTTCGTAGAATTGGCCATCCACCTTCACGCGCTGGAACCCCTGCTTGCGCAGTTCCAGAAATTCCTTCCGGTACTCACCTTTCCGGTCGCGCACGATTGGAGCCAGCAGATAACCCCGCGTGCCCTCCTCCATCGTCATGATGCGGTCGACCATGTCCTGCACCTGCTGCGCCTCGATCGGCTGGCCGGTGGCCGGGCTGTACGGCGTACCTGCGCGCGCGAACAGCAGGCGCAGGTAATCATAAATTTCGGTAACGGTCCCCACAGTCGAACGTGGGTTCTTCGAGGTCGTTTTCTGTTCAATGGAGATCGCCGGAGACAGTCCACTGATATGGTCAACATCGGGCTTTTCCATCATGTCGAGAAACTGCCGCGCATAGGCAGACAGGCTTTCGACATAACGGCGCTGACCTTCGGCATAAATCGTGTCGAACGCCAGCGACGACTTGCCCGAACCGGACAGCCCGGTGATCACCACCAACTGATCCCGAGGGATATCGACATCAATGCCCTTGAGGTTATGCTCGCGCGCGCCGCGCACCTCTATATTCTTCAGCTCAGCCATTTCCGGCCCCCAACAAACAAGTGGTTTAGAGATAGGCGAGCTTGCCCGAGTCTCCAACAGAAAAGTTAGAACATTTAGTGAACGTACAGGTTTTCGCCGACCAAATCAAACCATGGGCATGGAATCGTACAGCGCAATGCCTGGCTATCTGGCGGACCGACGGTTTTGAGAAGAAAATGGCGCGGTTGACGGGGCTCGAACCCGCGACCCCCGGCGTGACAGGCCGGTACTCTAACCAACTGAGCTACAACCGCGCATCTATTTCATGGCCTTTATCCTGGACCAAGGTTGGCAGCGATGGCGCGGTTGACGGGGCTCGAACCCGCGACCCCCGGCGTGACAGGCCGGTACTCTAACCAACTGAGCTACAACCG